>NZ_QUNG01000004.1 GCF_003387375.1 Marinomonas pollencensis
GATAATAAGGGGTATCGTCTAAGCAAACCTGCTGACTTCTGGGCATGGGCATAATCCCGTTCCTCTTCCTTGAGAAAACAAAGATTAAGTATAGAAGAAAGATGAGAAACAAGCCGGAAAAGTCTATAAGCTACGTATTTACAGCCTTTTTTCTATGCCTGTCTTAGTAATTGGTCTAAGTAATTGTTGGTGATTGGTTCATTAAATCGGCCAATTTAGGGATGTTTCTTTTTCAGAAAGTGCCCATAGCTTGGTTTGTGCATTTTTATTTAATACAAAGGGTTCAATTTTGCTGCCATCAACAGGCCCGCCAAAATTCATCAGCCCTGTAGGACCATAATAAGCTCGCTCTTCCAACCCCTCTTGGGTAGCACACATTACTTCAGGGTAAGCCCCTTTTTCAGCCGTTTGAGCGAGTCCAATCTTCACCATAAATACCCAAGAAGCTCGAGTCATAAAGCTAGCACTTTCTCTGATCAAAGAGGTTTTTGATGCCCCCGGATGACACACATACACCTTCACTGCTTTGCCAGCGGCTTTGATTCTGTCCTGCAACTCGTAAGCAAACATGGTTTGTGCCAATTTGCTTTGGCTATAGGCTTTATTGGGGTGATAGTTTTTATCCCAATTCATATCATCAAACTGAATGCATCTTAAGCCCATCTTATGGCCTTCACTAGAAACAACCACAATTCTGCCTTGTGAGTTTTCGATTCGTTCGAAGAGTAAGCCAGACAATAAAAAATGGCCGTAGTGGTTCACTCCAAGCTGACTTTCAAAACCATCGGCTGTCAGCTGTTGTTTGGCAATTTGTGCAATAGCACCATTGCATATCAGCGCATCAATGCTAGGAACTTTTTCCAATATTTCTGTTGCCGCTTGTCGAATGGAATCAAGTTTGGCTAAATCTATCGTGATATAGCTCACTTTTGCTGTGCTACCAAATTCCTTTTTCAGCTTTTCAATAGCTACTTCAGACTTGCTTGCGCTGCGATTTAGCATCACAACATTCGCCCCCTTAGACAACAAAATGCGAGCCCCCTGAAAACCCACTCCCGTATTGGCCCCGGTAATCAGATAAGTTTTTCCGGTTAACGCACTTAAATTGTCAGGTGTCCAGCCTTTAGGACCAAATTGTTTTTGCATTGTCATCTCTATCTTCCTGTATATTTTGCTAAATACTTCAATTCAGATAGATGCACTATAAGATCAAAAAATCGATATAAATAGGCGAAATACTCTTTAAAATATGCCTATTTGTATCAGTCTTTTGTTTCAGGAAAGAAGAAGTGTTAGGTTATCATTCTCTTTTTAGCTAACGTATATGAAGCGATGAGCAAACAACGAATCGAACAACTCATTAATGCCAAAATAAACACAAGCGGCATGATGGACAGCGGTATAAAAGGTGTGCACTTATTTAAAATCACAGAGCCTATTCGCTGTGCGCCCGCCGTTTATGAACCCTCAGTGACGGCGATAGTTTGTGGTAACAAAGAAGCTATTGTGGATGGTAAAAAGCGCTTCTACGACGACAATCGTTATATCTGCTGTACCATGTCTATGCCCATTGAAGCAGGCACCCCGAACGCTTCACCAGACACCCCATTAATAGGGGTTTATATTGCACTTGATACCAGTGTGATGACGGAACTTGTCTTGGAGTTAGCCAGTTCAACTGCTGCGTTTCGTATTTCTAAAAACACCACACAGCCTCAAGGTCTATCAACAGCGTCTTGGGACGACAACTTTACGGATGCGCTGTATCGCCTGCTACAGCTGGATGAAAGCCCTATTGATTTACCGATACTCGGAAAAAGCCGGTTACGCGAACTTTACTACGCGATATTAAAAGGTGAAGCAGGTAAGTCATTCAGCAGTGCATTTGGTGTGGGTAATGAAATCGCCCGCTCAATTGAGTTTCTATCCGCTCATTTACATCAAACAGTCACGATCGAAAGCATGGCGGAACAAATAGGCATGAGTCGGGCTGTGTTCCATCGTAAATTCAAGCAAGCAACCAATATGTCCCCCATTCAATTCGTCAAATCAATGAGACTTAACAATGCTGCAAAGAAAATTGCTGAAGGCACCAATGTGAACCTTGCTGCCATGGAAGTGGGCTATGCTAGCCCGTCACAATTTAGCCGAGAGTTCAAACGAATGTATGGCTTATCACCAAAGCAATGGAGCCAAGTACAAAATGAAGATAAACTTAGGCCCAATCATCCGTAACACGAACAAAGTATTTGCCTCCCACTAAAGTAACAATGCTTGATATTTCGCTCTGCTCACTCTCACAGCATTAAGAAAGCACACAGTAAAATCTAACGCATTGTATTTATTAGCTTTTATCTATGCCTGTCTTAGATGTTCGACTATTTCGAAATGAACGGTGTCCCCCTACATCAAAACCCCGTAAAATCCCGATTTTTAGTACGTGTGTGCTGTTAAGTGAATTGATACCAATTAAAGAGACTATAGAATGACCGAGCAAGTTCAAGTAATCGCAACGCACAATGGCAACTTTCACGCAGACGACGTATTTGCGGTAGCCGCGCTTAAACAGATTTTTCCATCGATAGAATTAATACGCACACGAGACTTAGACGTCATAGCCAAAGCCGACATTGTGTTAGATGTAGGTGGGATATACGACCCAGAAAAAGACCGTTTTGATCATCACCAAAAAGGCGGCGCAGGGGCACGAGAAAATGGCATTCCATTTTCTTCATTTGGATTGATCTGGCAAAAGTACGGCCTAGCAATATGCGCAGGCAATCAAGAGGTCGCCAATTCATTGGATAAAAACTTAGTATCCACCATAGATGCAATAGATTGCGGACACGTAGAAGGCGTAGCAACAGGCATTAGCCTGAGTCAAACCATCTCAATGTTTAACCCTACATGGCAGGAAGAAAGCGATTTTGATGCCTGTTTTGATGAAGCCGTTGCTTTTGCATCGCGTATACTCACTCGATTCATTGCAACTGCAAGTGGCGGCGTAAACGCTAGAAGCATAGTTGCCAACGCCATAGAAAAAGCCGCGGACCCAAGAGTAATAGTATTAGAACAATACACGCCATGGAAAACCACTGTCCTTAAGTTATCACAAGACGCCTTGTTTATGGTCTACCCGTCCCAAACAGGGCAATGGCGGATACAAACCGTGCCTGTTGAGCTTGGCTCATTTGAAGACCGTAAAAAACTCCCTGCACCGTGGGCAGGTTTGTCTGATAAAGAGCTGCAAGACGTAACAGGATTAAACGATGCCATGTTCTGCCATAACGGCTTGTTTATCGCAGGCTGTGCCTCGTTTGAAAATACTATGAAAATGGCAAAAATGGCGTTGGATTATTAACCCTTAAAAAAGACCATTGTTGGACAGGCACCCTTAAAACCCAGTAACTACGAGGTTTTTTGCATGCCTGTCCTACTAACCCCTATCCTACTAACCCCCTAGATAGGCCACTGTTTTTAATCTGGTTTGTTAGTCGAGGTACTTAAAACTGTCTGCGCCATCGAAATGCCTGATGGGTATATCGTTAAACAGTGCCCAGTTTGCCATACGTATGTTCACAGCGACTCTCTTTGTACCATCATCTCTTTGTTGCGTGTAATGCGTTGTGCAGCCGCATTTTGAGCAACTGTGATAACTGCGAAGTTGATTACCCCACACATAAACATTTGATGGCAGTTTCTCAGCAATCATGACTTGGTCCACTGTATAATAAGCCCACAGTGCACCTATTCGATAGCAAATGGAGCAGTTACAGCTTGTTATAGTGTCGGGGACTTTACTTGTTGTTAAAGATAGATTGCCACAATGACAAGTTGCTTCGAACATATGAGTGATTCCCTTTACCATTTCACCGAACAATAGCTATTGATACTTTTTATGTAACACAGATGAAACAGTCAACTACTTTCACAAACTGATGTAGGACAGGCACAGTTAAAACCCAGTAATATCGAGGTTTTTTGTATGCCTGTCCTAGTTATTTGGTTAAATTAGTGTGGCCGGAAGCGGTTAATTGTTTGACTCGGGGTTTCACCAAAAAGGCGTTTATAATCTTGGCCAAATTAGCCATGAAATGCAGTAAAACGGCTGCATTATTATAAATAATACAGCCTCCCTTACCCCTACAGCGTTCTCTTACTGAAAGGGGACGCTAATTTAAGGGACCTGACTTTATGTCGGTTATTGTTGGCGTTAGTTGTTGAGGAAGAAAGTAGCCCCTGCTTTTACAGGGGCGCTTCTATCCGTTGTCGCTAAACCGTAAAGCGTTTGGTGATATCTGTTAGCTTGCCGGTAATATCATTTAACGTCGATGCCGTTTCTACCGTCTGGGCCGACTCACTGGTTACCGAAATAGAGGAGTCATTGATCGCAGTTATATTGCTGTTCAGCTCACGGGTGACAAGATTCTGCTCTTCAGCGGCGCTGGCTATTTGGGTGTTCATCTTGAAGGTCTCCTGAATTGCCGCGTTGACTTTCCCGATAGCATCGCCCACTTTATCTGAGCTCTCAACGGCAAAACCTATCTTGTTGGCACTGCCTTCAATCGCTGTAGTCAGCTCATCACTTCTTCCTTGGATTGTCTTGATCATCGAGTTGATCTCTTCAGATGACTCTTGGGTTTTCTGGGCTAGATTCCTAACCTCGTCAGCGACCACAGCAAAACCACGACCATGTTCACCCGCCCTTGCCGCTTCGATTGCAGCATTCAATGCCAGCAAATTCGTCTGCTCAGAAATCCCGACTATCACATCCAAGATACTGCTGATCTGGGTGCTGTCCTCTTTTAACCCGTCTATTTTTGATTTAATTCCGTTATTTTCTATCTCGACAGAACGAATGGAGTCTATCGTCTGGTCAACTAGGGTCAGAGATTCGCTGGAGATGTCTGTTGCGTTCTGAGTTACCGTCTGGGTTTCCGCGGCACTTTGAGCAATCTCATTCACACTAGCTTGCATCTGCTCCATTGATGAGGCCAGAGTAGACAGCTCTTGTTGCTGACTTTGCATGCTCATGGAATTATGCTGAGAAGTACTTACTACCAGACCTGACGCATTTGCTAGCTCTTTAGCAGAATGGTTTAGCTGACTAACGGTTTCACTTAATGACGTTTGCATGCCGGAAAATGAACGCGCTAACGTGCCGATTTCATCGTTTTTGTATTTACTCAGATCAATATTGTTATTCAGGTTACCGGAGGCAATGTTCTGAGCGACTGTGGTCATTTTCTCTAGTGGAATGCCAAGTGCTCGTCGCAAGAAGAAGTTAGCAAACAACAGAGCAAGTAAAACCACTACCACTGCAGCAATGATCGAGTTAATCGCCGCACTTCTTGCCGCTGCGAGGATATACTCTTCTGGAACCTGAACGCTCACGTAAAGCTTTGCGTCTTCAGAGTAAACCAGATACTGATAAAAGCCATCTTGTAAAACGATGTGGTTCAGCAAAGACTGATAGTGTTGTTCGTTGCTACCTGTCAAATCAAAAATATTCTTGCCGACCTCCTCTTGATTGCTGCTACCAATAATAAAGCCGTCTTTTCGAAAAGCAGATGTTTGGTAGGCGCTGTCCTGAATAGGGTCAATAACCAATTTTGACAAATCATTCATCGGCTTGTTGACGCTCATCATACCGATAATCTGACCATCACGCTTAATCGGCTCAGCCCAAGCAATCACCATATTGCCGTTGATAGACTTGTAAGGGGTAGTGATACAGAACTGGCCGGTACTCAGTACACATTGATACCACTCTCTCTTGGTGATATCTAATTTAGACAGTGGTATCAGCTCTCCAGTTATATCAGCAAGACCTTTTGCTACCAATCCAATGTAAGAAACAAGTGAATTCGTACTGGAATTTAACGCCTCAAGGAACGCCTTGCGCTCTGTGTAATTTGCTTCTATGTCATAAACATTAGCCGCAAAATTCAGTGATGATTTGACTGACCGTGCATAGAAGTCAACCGAAGAGGAAATCTCTCTACTATTGTTAACCAGCTTCTCTAAGCTGTTTTCCTTAGAAACCTGATTGATTTTTGTGTAACTCAAACTGGCTACCACACCTCCGACAAGGATAGAGCTGATGGCAAGGAGTAAGAAAATTTTAAATCTAAGGGATAAAGCACGGTTTTTTGTCATATTATTTACCAAGTAGATGTCAATTGTCGTTTTATATCACTAGCAGGTTATTTAAGTGACGAATGATATGTGCAGTATAATTGTATGTTGCTTTCTTTACAGAAAATAGACCATTAGTAAATTTTATAGTGATCAGTTTCTTGTCAAATCTGTGCACCTGTAGGCAGTCGTTTTTGGGCAATTTTACCCCACAAAAATTCACATAAACAATTTAATAATAGGGTCAAATCTATTCACAAACTCGATAGCTTGGCAATCGTATATACCTATTGAATACTCACTATTTTCGAGGAAATAAAAATATGCTGCATTAGCTGGCTTAGCGCTAGGCTCATTACTTTGCTTTCATTATTTACAAAAAATTGAAAGCTTCCAGCGATATGGAGTGAAGGTGTGGGCGGCTATAAAAATTGAAAAGTAATGTCAGATTTATGATCCGTTTACAGGATCAGAAACATGACTTTCTAATCTGACAACAGGCTAGCGGATGGTTAGATTTGATTATTAGGGCTTAAGTGCTTTTCCATTAAAAAATTAACTAAGTAAATACCGCTTCTTTGTACTTTACTCTGCTTGATCACAGAAAACCCACGATGCTCAAAAAACGACCGAGCAATGAGCGATGCTTCAACATACAACCGGTTGATATTTTTAGATTTTGCTTCCTTGAGCAAGTGCTCATACAAGGTGGATGCCACCCCCTTCCCTTGAAAGTCAGGATGGGTATAAACACAGTCAATGTGACCATCTGCCTCCAACTCGATAAAACCAGCAACACGATTTTCAATGACTGCTAAAAACGGTTTTTTTTCGTTTAATCGCTTAATCCAACGCTCATAATTAACCGGCGTAGGCGCCCAAGCGTCTTTTAGCTCTGGTGAATAGACAGAAGAATCAATTGCATGAACTGATTGATAAAATAAGTCAGCAATTTCCTTCGCTCTCTTTGACAAGTAGCTTTGTATATCCATAGCAACCTTAATACCGAATAATATTGTTTATAAAACGTACAAAAATAAGACTTAAACCCTCAGAGTTATTTAATACTATATATCTGTATAAAATACAGCCTTCATCACCTTCAAAATCGAATTTTTACTAATCAGTAAAGTAGAAGTATTTCTTCTTTCTACAGCATAGAGTTTCGGTGTTTTTTAATACACTTAACATTACTTTCATATTCAATATCATAACGCCCCGCTGATAAAACCACATCATAGATAAAGGGTGCGGACTGCTTTACTATATTTATCTTGGTTGCGGTATTCGATCAGCAACCCGCTTGCGTGTTAGCGCTATCCCTAGAATTATTAATAACATCGCCGCTAGGCTATGCCATTCAATGCTTTCGCCCAAAAGAAGCGCGCCAGTAAAATACGCTACGACGGGGATCACGTAATTAATATACGAAAGAAAGGTCGGACCTGCCGTGGCGATAACGCTAAACAAAATAATGGTGCCATACGCTGTTGGTCCAACCCCTAACCACAACATGGATAACGTGGCTTTTAAAGAATAACTTTGTTGCCACGGTAAATCTTGCCAGAGCCACAATGGCACGACAGCAATGCTCGAAACAATCGTCATGCCAGCCGCGGTGACAACAGGATTATAAGAAGGTAATCGCCTCACCAAAATGGCATTTACCGCATAACTAAACGTAGCGAGTAAAATCAATAAACCACTGAGTAAGTTACTGTGGGCGCCTACTAATGACGGCCAAAGCACAATCACCACGCCAGTAATACCTAGCAAAAAACCGAAGATTTTAAAGCGATTTAGGCTTTCTCCAGAGACAAAATAATGCGCCAAAATCATGGTCGCCAGCGGCATAAATGCCATCAACAACCCAGTAATGCCTGAGCTAATATCCTTTTGTCCGGTGGAAATCAAAAAGAATGGCAACAAGTTACCCGCAATACCCAGCAACAAAAATCCCCCCCAAGCCAAGGGTTCCGTAGGCAAGCGCCAACCCTTAGCATACATAAAGAGAGTAAGAACAATCGCTGCAATCAAGACTCTAAGAGCGACGATAGCCACAGGACTAAAGCTTTCCAGTGAGACAGCGGTAAACATAAATGACGTTCCCCACAGCAGAATGAGTAACAGCAGAGAAAACCAGCTTTTTAAAGTAGGTGTGTTGTTATGAGCCATATGATTGATCCAATTAGCATTCTTACCGTATACATAAAGAAAGAGTGTACCCGACAAACTCCCGCTTATTTGATGTTTTTAATGCCCACTTTCTTCAAAGTCAGATTTAAGATCAAGTCTCTCTTTAGACACTCGGGTGCTGATCCTGCTTGAAAGCACACAGATTAAGCATAGATAAGATTAGAGGAAACGAAATAATGCTTTGTTTTTATTGGTTTTTTGGTATGCCTGTCTTGGTTAGGTGGCGTTGGTTTTTTAGTATGCCTGTCTTGGTTAGGTGGCGTTTAGTAATTCCAAAGTCCATTGTGCTTTCTACCCTGTGGTCTGCCATAGCGCCCGCAACACCGGACAATTTGGAGCGCAGTGGAAAATTGACCCGTGTGATTGCGCTTGTTAGCTGCTACCACATTCTACTTTTAACGTAGTGTGTATATATTCGCGTATATTGTTCGTCCATTTTTTAACAGTACTTTTGTTATTACCCGCTGGTATGCCTCTCCTTCAAACTCATCAAGACTAGCCCAATGATCTGCCAGATTTTCAGAGGTAAACACAAAACCTTCAATCTCTTTACCTGATTCATCCAGTTCAAGTCCAGGAAACCCCATCTCTGCTCCCCAACCTTTATCCTTCAGAATTCCCCTTACGCTTGCAGTCTCCCATGCACCACCAATATCACTAAGTACATGCTCGTTGGGACGACCGAGGCCTAGTGTTCCGTATACAAATAATTTTTCTTTCACTTAAGAATCTCCTCGACAGCTAACATCTTACTTAGTGCGCATACTCATTAACACATTTTAAAAAACCTCTAAACATTCCTATAACTAAATGATTTTAAGAATTTTATAAAGCTATCCACAAAATTAAAAACTGGCTAAACGAGCATGCGCGCTTACACTTTTATCCCCAGCCTCTTATCTCTGCACTGTGAATCATTAGCCATTGATTTTAAAACGGTTTTTTATTTTATTCCAGTGTAAACACGCAAAATATAGCCATTCAAAATGGCTAAATAAGCAAGCAATAGATTCGTTTAGAAATACCCCCATTTTCCGTCTTCCCCTTGAAGAAAAAAGGGGAAGAAACTCATACTCGTATTCATAGAGTCTTTGCGGTAACAAATCTTTGTGAAACCGTGGCTTTCATTGCCAAATTCCCGTCGTGCCTCCATTCATTCTGGCCTACGTTTAAGCAAGCTCAATCGGTGTTTTCGATGAGGTAGGCGGCAGTTTCAAAGAGAAACGCCAGTTGGGCTGGATTAGCTGCTGTTGATGATTTAGCTGTGAGGTCGAGGTCAGGTCAAAGCCCTTTTTGAAGTAGTTTTCTGGCTAAAATAAGACCTGTAGGGCAAAAAGGGGCTCGACCCTAAGCAGTATTTTGACTGTAGTATTTATGCAGGCATAAGTTATTGGCCGCTCTTTTTTAGGCAAACGCATAAGACAATCATGTTCGTCCAGCAGACATCTGGAATTTAAAGGGATCAGATGAAAATAAAGCTTAATTTTTTCAAACACCCGATTCTATAACCTGGTGTTTTAAATTTGCCTTATTTTTCTAGTTTGCCTGGCAACATACGTTTTAACGTATCGTCTTTTTGTACGAAGTGATGATATAGCGCTGCGCTAGCATGCGTAGCAATTAGCAGCCAAAGCACCCAAGCTCCACTAATGTCTTGATGGAAAAAATCCCATTTCTTTTCCCAGATATCCCATTCGGTATTGAACAATTCCAGAATCCACTGCCCTATCCCTGTTTCACGAAAAGTGGGTATCTGAAAGATTCCATAGTCAACTGAACCACCGAAGCCAAACCATCCCGAAATTGGCATTGCAAACATAAAGAAATAGAGAATCCAATGCATCCAGTGAGCAGTATAACTTTGCCATTTTGGCATGACTGACATTTTGGGTTGGGGATTCATCAACCTCCACCCGATACGAAAAGAAGCCCAAAGAATGACGCTAAAACCTATGGCTGCATGTATATGCAAGCTAGGGCGATATAGGGGATCGTCATTGCCTAAAAACCAAATTCTATAATATATGATCACATAAGCAGCGAGAAAACAAAAAACTACAATCCAGTGAAACCATTTAGCAATACTGCCATAAGTCCTTTCAGAATTTTTTATCATTTCATTCTCATTCAACATGTAAATTATTAGGCATTGATATCCATTCAAAGTCACTTTTTCTCGCAGTGACATAAAAGCTTAATAGTACGAATTTTTACAACTCTCCAAATACCTTTATAAATCACTGAATTATATTCAGTTTATAAAGCCATCAAAAAATTAAAAACTAGCTAAACGAGTGTGTGCTTTATCACTTTTATCTTCAGTCTACTATCGCAGAAAACTGAATCATTAGTCATTGATCTTAAGGCGATTTTTATTTTATACCAGTGTAAACTGGGAAAAATATGGTGATTCAAAATAGCTAAACAAGAAAACAATAGACTCGTTTAAAAATAACCTTTCTGCTTATTGATTTTTTCTATCATGAATTGCCTACCTAGCGGCCTTAATTTTGCAATTAGATTCTATTTAAAGGGATCTGCCCCCTTTAAGATCATAGGAAAAGCTTTACTGAAATTTGGCTCGCCACCTAGTAACACGCTCTCTATCACGGCCTTCATATGTTTGAATCGTTGATGATAAATCCCGCTCCGCGTCGCTTTCTTTATCATTAGCTATCGATGTTAATGCCATGGTGTACCAGGCTGTCACACCACCACTCGGTGGTGATTCAAATGTTGGAAAATTGAGCCGTGTTTCAGTGCCTGTTGTCCACTCCTCCGCAAGTTCTGGGTTGAGGATGAGAGCACGACCTAAACCAACGCAATCGACCGTATTAGAAGCCAGTGCATTCAATACCTGTTCACGATTCTTAAAACCACCAGTAACCGCTAAAGGTTTAGTGGTGATATCTCTTGCTTTAACAGCAAAATCGACAAAGTACGGACCACTTGATGTACTATCGGAGCTTGATTTTGCGCCCGGAAAATACGAGCCGCCGCTTACCTCAATCAAATCAATCGAGGTTGTATCTAGAATACGTACGACTTCTAACGCTTC
The DNA here is from genome assembly GCF_003387375.1 of Marinomonas pollencensis. GTDB lineage: Bacteria > Pseudomonadota > Gammaproteobacteria > Pseudomonadales > Marinomonadaceae > Marinomonas > Marinomonas pollencensis. The sequence continues at coordinate 11,393 of NZ_QUNG01000004.1, forward strand.
TTGCTCAGTCAAACCACCTTCTAACTGATCTGAAGAATTTATTTTGATGCCAATGGGAAACGTGTCACCAAGGGTTAATCTAACTTTATCAATAATCTCTACAATAATTCGACTACGAGATTCAACAGAACCGCCGTACTGATCTGTGCGAAGATTAAACAGCGGTGACAAAAACTGACTCAATAAAAAACCATGGCCGGCATGGATTTGTACGCCAGTAAAACCCGTATCTTTTGCGATTTTCGCTGCTTTTGCATACATCTCTGGTAGTTGAGATACATCTTCCTCTGACATGCCCAAACACTCGAATTCACCTATTTTAAGGGCTGATGGGCCTTTTGCCTGGCTAAGTGGCTCATACGCCAATGCACCGGCATGACCTAATTGAGGCCATATATGAGCATCATTAACAGATGCTCGGGCGGTTAATGCTTTCAACGCGTCGTAATCTGCATGATGATCTAATACCAAATTACCCGGCGCTTCAGGATATTCAGGCGTTATTTGTACTTCCCCGATAATTGATAAGCCAACACCGCCTTTTGCCCATCGTTCATAGAGGCGAGTTTGGCTTTCAGTAGCATTACCTTCACCATCTCCGAGAGAGTCTGACATGGCTGATTTAATGAGGCGGTTTTTAATGACGGCTCCGCAAGGAAGTTCCAATGGTCGGTTCAATAACTCATTGTTGATTAATGCTTGCGTCATACTTTTCTCTCAAATTAATTTAAACAATTTTAATGTAAAGGGATCTGACCCCTTTAATATACTCTCGGCTTATTTTAAGTAGCGCCCTTCTAGATGTTTTCTAAAATGCGCGGCATTTAGGGTTTCGCCGGTGGCGCGTTTGACCAGTTCATCTGTGGTATGAAGCGAGGCTTGTGACCAGATATTATCGCTGAGCCATTGGAAGATGGGGCTTAGGTCGCCGCTTTGGATGGCGGCGTCGCAGTCAACGGTGTTGGTCATGGTGGCTTTGTATTGGGCGGCGTACATGGCGCCAAGGGTGTAACTTGGGAAGTAACCGAAGGCGCCATCGGTCCAATGAATGTCTTGCATGCAGCCGTTTTTGTAGTTGTCTTTAGTGGAGAGACCAAGAGACGCTTTCATTTTTTCGTCCCACAAGGCGGGCACGTCTGTGTGTTCAATGAAGCCGTTAATCAGGTCGCGTTCTATTTCATAGCGTAAGATCACGTGCGCTGGGTAAGTGAGCTCATCGGCGTCGACTCGAATGAAGCCTTTGTCCACACGAGTGTAGATTTTCTGTAGATTTTGTTCGGCAAATACAGGGTCTTGGTGTGCGTTAAAAGCGTCTTTTGAAAGTCGTGACAAATGCGATACGAAAGCTTTGCTACGCCCTACTTGCATCTCAAAGAACAAAGATTGGGATTCGTGAATGCCCATGGAGCGCGCTTCGCCTACGGGTAATCCTGCTAGGGCTTTTGGCAATCCTTGTTCGTATCGTGCGTGGCCAGTTTCATGAACAATGCCCATTAAAGCTTGCACGAAATCAGCTTCGTCATAGCGCGTGGTAATGCGCACATCCGATGCTACACCACCACAAAATGGGTGCACGCTTTCGTCTAAACGACCGCGTTCAAAATCAAATTGCAGCAGCTTCATGACTTCAAGGCCAAGGGCTTTTTGCGTAGCGCTTGAGTAGTTGCCAGTAGGCATGATGATGGATTCAGAACGCTGTTTGTTTAACGCCTTTTCAATCAGATCTGGCAGCCAAAGCTTCACATCGGAAAATAAAATATCTAACGAGGCGCTGCTGGTGCCAGGCTCAAATTTATCCAGCATGGCGTCATACGGAGTTAATCCTAGCGCGGCGCCACGGATTTGCGCTTCTTCTCTTGAAAGGGCTACAACTTCTTTCCAGTTTTTCTCAAAGCCTGCCCAATCATTGTCTTGGCGTTGTGCGCGCCATGCATGCTCACATTTAGAGCCCGCCATGGATTGCGCTTGCACTAAAGCTTCTGGCAGTAAAGCAGCCTGTTGCCATTGGCGTTTCATTTCTCGCAGACTAGCTTGTTGTTCGAAGGTTAATGTTTCTTGTGCCGCCTTAGCAAACCACTCTTCCAGCTGAGGCTGGGTAGATAATCTGTGTACATGAACCGACAGTTCCGCCATCGCAGCGGCGCGTGCGTCATTGCCACCAGCTGGCATATTGGCCGCGGCGTCCCAGCCAAGCATGGCTTGAGCGTGGTTAAAATGATGAATGGTTTGGTAATGGGCACTAAGTTGATCGTATGTAGACATGGCTCTCTTCTTTTTCATTAGCAACAGAGTTTGCTCGTTTAAACGGCGTTTATCTTGCCATCATATTACATGCTTTCTAACTGGGATAGATTCTCATCACAATCAAATCGCATCGCTAAATCATTATCTCCGCTGATTCTTTTCCATAACGCCAGCCACCAGCTACCTTATAGAGTAACCAGTTGATTATTTAACAATCAGTTTCTGATAGACGCACCACCTAGTGACAAACCAGCGAAGCTACAAAGAAATGAAAAAATTGAGCAAAAAATACGCATAGACAAGGTGGATTTTTTTAAATATAGTTATTTCACCCCATTAAGTACTATTGTATAACAAATAGGATTTTTTGGATCAGATCATATAATAAGGATAAAAAAAATGATGACCCTACATAGACACCTAAAGAAAATCGCAAAAGCCACATTGGTTGGTGCAGCCTTTGCCGCACTCGCTACTTCTGCCAATGCAGACACCACACTACGTGGTGCCAGCATGTTTGATGAACAACACGCTTTCACTAAAACCTTGATGAAATTCGATGAACTCGTTGGCCAATATTACAGCGGCGATGTGACTTTTGATTTACGTCTTAATGGTGAGCTGGGCGTCGAAAAAGATTACGTAACCTTTTTGAACCAAGGTGTTGCCATTGACTACACCATTTTAGCGCCGTCTAACATGGCACGCTTTGCGCCTTCTATTCCGCTCATGGATATGCCGTTTTTATTTCGCGATCTAGACCATTGGAATGCGGTACTGTCGAGCAATGTATTAGCACCGTTGGAAAAAGAGCTGTCTGAAAAAGCCGATATTGTCATTGTGGGTTACGCAGGCGGCGGAACACGCAACCTAATTTCCAGTGAAAAAATCTCTAATATGCAAGAGCTAGCTGGCCACAAAATGCGTGTAATGGGCGCCCCTATTCAGGCTCAAGTGTTTAATGCGATTGGCGCAGCGCCTTCTGCAATTTCCTACAACGAGGTGTACAACGCCATTCAAACCGGTGTGGTAAACGGCCTGGAAAACGAAGCGGCCAGTATTCAAAACTTAAAATTCTATGAAGTGGCTCCTTACCTGACCAAAACAGCCCACTCTATTACCGTTCGCCCTATCGTGTTCAGTGGTAAAAGTTACCGCAAACTACCAAAAGACCTTCAAGCCGCCATTATGAAAGCAGGTAAAGAAGCCGGTAATTATGGCCGTGAGTTAGAGTCTCGTGAAGATGCGATCAAGCTGAAACAAATGGCAGACGCGGGGCAAATTATGGTGTCTGATTTTGCCAATCGTGAAAAACTGCTTGAGATGGTAAAACCCGTTCAAGATAACTATGCCGCAAGCTTAAATGCGACGGATTTGCTGACGGCAATTCGTAACAAATAATACCTTGCGCTGGAAGCCCTTACCCTCTCCGTAACCCATAGGTTCACGGAGTGGGTATTTTCATTCTCGCATTCTATCTTGGAAGATTTTTATGATTAAACGCATTTTGGAATCGCTGTGTAACATTCTGCGAGTGCTGCTAGGGATACTAGTAGGCGTATTAGTTATTCCTGTCGTGATGCAAGTTGTGGCTCGCTATACTGGCATTATCCCTGTCTATTTGTGGACCGAAGAACTCGCCACTTTTATTTTTGTTTGGGTCGTAATGATCGGCTCTGTGATCGCCGTCTGGGACAACATGCATTTTGATGTCCAAGTCATTCCAGATAGTAGCAACCCCCTTATTCTGTTTATTCAACAAGCGATTGTCTGCCTGCTCGTCGGCTTATTTGGAATACTGTTCGCTTGGTATGGCATTGAATACGCCAAATTTGGTTTTATCCAACACTCGGTTATGATGAACGCGAACCTGTTGGTTACTCACATCACCATTCCTCTTGCCGGTTTTTTATGGGGTGTTTTTTCCCTTTACCGTATGTACGAAGCCTTTGAACATTATCGTGCCACTTCTAAAAGGATTGCTTCATGATTCTTACTACCGGACTCGCATGCGCACTCTTAGTGGGCAGCTTTATTCTCTTGGTGGTGGTCCGTGTGCCCGTTGCCTTCGCGCTGGGCCTTGCCACCATTCCTGTGATTGCGCTGGAAATCCGCTTAACGCCTTTTATCATCATCGACCGAATGTTTCAGTCTTATAACTCCTTTATTTTACTGGCGGTGCCCTTCTTCTTATTGGCCGCGAATTTAATGAACTCGGGGAAAATAACCGACAAACTCATCGATCTTGCCAGAGTGCTCACTGGCTGGATGCCCGGTGGTTTAGGCCATGTTAACGTGGCGGTTTCCATGTTGTTCGCAGGCATTTCCGGCTCTTCAACAGCCGATGCCGCCGGTTGCGGCAAAATTTTGATCCCTGCGATGATCAAAGAAGGCTATGATCGACGCTTTGCCATTGCCATTACTGCCTGCTCTTCTGTCATGGGGGTGATTATTCCGCCTAGCATTTTGATGATTGTGTGGGGTGGTGTTATGCAAGTGTCGGTCGGCGCCCTGTTTCTGGCAGGAGCCATCCCCGGCATCATGATTGGCTGCGCCTTGATGGCCACTGTTTATGGTTTCGCTAAGGTATACAACTACCCCATTGCTCTAAAACCCACTTGGTCTTCCTCGTTTAAAGCTTTTAAAGGCGCCGCTTTGGCCATGTTGACCCCAGTGTTTGTTATTGTGGGGATAGTCGCAGGCATTGTGACCCCTACAGAAAGTGCCATTATTGCGGCAGGCTATTCCTTGTTTTTAGGCATGGTGGTGTACCGCACGGTTACACCTCGTGAAGTGGGCACCATTTTATACGATACCGGCCGCTTCGCCTCCATCTCACTGTTTGCGATTGGTACGGCGTCTGTTTTTGGCTGGTTATTGGCTTATTATAATGTGCCTCGTCTAATCATCAGCGTGCTCACCGACATGCAATTAGGCAGCTTTGGAACAGGTTTAATTATTGCCTGCTTGTTCTTGTTTTTTGGCCTCTTTATTGACGCTATTCCAACCATTATCATTTTAGGCACTGTGCTATTACCTGTGGCTATTCAAGCAGATATATCCCCTGTGGTGTTTGCTATGATCGGCATTATCTCACTCGCTTTTGGCTTGGTGACACCCCCTTATGGGCTCTGTTTGCTAATCTCTGCGTCCATTGGCGGAATGAATGTTATCAGCGTCTTAAAGCAGGTGATGATCATTCTTTTGCCTATGCTGCTCATTTTGCTATTGGTGATCCTCTTCCCAGAGATCTCCCTCTGGTTGCCAAGTACCTTAATGCCAAACTCATTCAAATAGACGCATGCCACCACCACGATGTTATGCCATCGTGGTGGTAGCCATGCCTGATACATAAAACGACCTTAAAGCAGTCCAACAAAAAAACCGGCAAGCCCGTCTTTGATGGACACTGTCCATATAAATGAACAGGAAACAGCATGGATTATAAAAACAAACTGGTGCGTTTCACCCCAAACCGTGTGTGGCGCACCTATACTGGCGGCAAAATTCTTGATCAACTTGAAGAGAAAGCCGACCCTCAAGACACGCATTTTCCAGAAGATTGGATCGGCTCCACCACTCAAGCGGTAAACCCCGATCGAGAAGAGGTGATTGAAGGATTATCCCACGCCTTGGTGGGCACTAAGAGCCAGCGCTTCGACACGCTACTGGCATTGGACCCAGATTATTTTTTAGGCACACAACACCATAAAGCCTTTGGTGTTAATCCGATGTTACTGGTGAAGTTTTTGGATTCTTCGGTTCGCCTGCACTTTCAAGCTCACCCCACTGCGGAATTTGCCCGTGAACACCTAAACAGTCACCACGGCAAAGCAGAAGGCTATTACATTTTAGAGGTTCGTGAAGACATCACCGAGCCTTATGTTTATGTGGGCTTTCAACATCCCCCTTCGCGCAGCGCCTTTAAACAAATGATAGAGCAGCAAGACATTGCCGCGATCGAAGCTTGTTTTGAAAAAATCCCCGTAAAACCTGGCGATTGTTTGTATATTCCGGGCGGCTCACCTCACGCCATTGGCGAAGGGATTTTAATGGTTGAAATTATGGAACCATCAGATTGGGCGGTGCGCTTTGAGTTTTCCAAAGCTGGCTACACCATGCCAGAAGAAGCTCGCTTTATGAAGCGTGATCTCGATTTCTGCATGAATGTTTTTGATTTCACTCAGCTATCAGTGGCAGACGCCATTCAAACCTTTTATCAGCAAGCTAAGAAGATACGTCAATATTCCGCTCAGGCTTTCCAAGAAAGCTTGATCGATGACTCGGTCACCGACAAGTTCCGGGTTAAGAAGTCCACCATTACCGGCACCATAGACAAGGCCGAAGAAGACTTTTACATCGCGATTGTGGTGCGTGGTGAGTGTCATATCCAAATAGGCGACGAGGTCACTCATGTGCAACAGTTCGACCGTTTCTTCTGCCCTGCTGGTATCAAAAGCCTCACCATTAGCTCGATTGCTGGGGTGGAAATTTTGGAGTGTTATCCACCCTCCATCACCTAACAAGGTGATGTCTGAGAAACCGAACTCCGGCTGATCAATGTGTATTTAACGAATAAAAATAATGTGTTTCATAGGGAGAAATAAAATGACAAAACCAACAATCGGATTTATTGGCCTAGGTTTAATGGGGGCGGCCATGGTCGGTCGTTTGCAATCTTTAGGCTATTCGTTAACTGTGATGGGCAATGTTTCCCGTCCGCGAATCGATGCTGCCGTTGCCGCGGGTGCCGTAGAAGCAAGTAGTCCTCGTGAGCTGGCACAAAGTTGCGATATTGTGATGCTGTGTATGGATACATCGGCATCTGTAGAAAGCCGTATGCGAGGAGAAAATGGTGTAATCAAGGGGTTAAAAAATGGCGCTGTGGTGATTGATTTTGGCACCTCTTTACCTGCTTCCACCATCGCCCTTGGTAACGAAGTCGCCGCGGTAGGTGGCACCTATTTAGACGCCCCATTAGGCAGAACACCCGCTCAAGCGGTGGATGGCTTATTAAATATTATGTGCTCCGGCGACGCGACGGCGTTCGAGAAAGTTCGTCCGATACTGGAAGATCTTGGCGAAAATATCTTCCATCTTGGCAAGCTTGGTTCTGGTAACACAGTAAAACTAATCAATAACTTCTTTGGCATGACCACCGCCAGTGCCATGGCAGAAGCTTTTGCCATGGCTGACCAAGCAGGCGTCGACCGACAGGACCTTTACGAGGTTATGTCCGCTGGGCCGTTACGCTCTGCAATGATGGATTTTGTTAAAGCTTATGGGGTCGATGGCGATCCAAGCAAATTGGGCTTTTCGATCCGAAATGCCGCCAAAGACGTGGGATATTATCGCCAAATGGCAACAGACCTTGAAACCAAAAGCATCATGTCTACGGGCACCAACGAAGCATTCTCCGGCGCCGTCAAACAAGATATGGGCGACAAAATGGTGTCAGAAATGGTCGATTTCTTTAGCCACAACCTCAGTCAAAAATAGCGCGGGATATTGGCGCTCCATCCCCCTTTGTTTTTTTCATGACAAACGCCTAGCGACTTTTTCTCCTAGGCGTTCTTTTTGCCTGCAAAAAAAACCTTTCCTCACCCTTTATGCTCCCCTAAAAGCACATAAGCCATGATTTCAAAAGTTACAAAAGAGCTCTTTAGTTTCATTAATAAGGAGGCGACTTCCGCTGCTGAAGAAGCTTGATAGACTGCGGCGCACAAATAAAACAAACACAAAGTGAGACCTCCATGATTACAAACGATACTATGCAGGCGTCGAGTCAAGGTGCCCAAAAAGTCATCTTAACCATTGCGGCGGCGATTATATTATTCGCTACCTTTGAAAATAAAATGCCTGGCGGCATGATTGGTGCGCTAGGCGCCATGGCGATTATCGGTTTTGTCTTAAATTATATTGGTGATAGAACGCCGATTATTAGCCAATTTTTCGGTGGTGGTGCCATCGTAGTTATCTTTGGTTCCTCTTACCTTTTCCATAAAGGTATCTTCCCTACGGAAACCGCAGATCAAATCACCACCTTTATGAAAAGCGGTGGTTTTCTTGCTTTTTACGTGGCCAGCCTAGTGACCGGATCGATTTTCGGCATGAGCACACAAACACTAAAAAAAGCAGCCCTTAAATACATCCCTGTTATTTTAGGCTCAGCCGCCGTTGCCTGTTTATTAACTGGCCTAGTCGGCATGCTGGTTGGCAAAAGTTTTTATGACGCCGTCATGCTTATTGCTCTCCCTATTATGGGCGGCGGCATGGGTGCAGGGGCGGTGCCTCTAGTACAGATCATGTCGGGTAAAACAGGGATGGATGCGCAAACCTTAATGTCCCAAATGGTACCGGCTTTGGCAATTGGTAATGCGATTGCCATTGTCATGGCAGGTTTGCTCAACAAATTAGGGCAAGTGATGCCAAGTTTGACCGGCAATGGCGAGCTTATTCGCGGCGCAACGGCTGAAGTGGAAAGCGAAGAAAAAGAAGCCGCCGTCGATTTAAAAATGCTGGCTATCGGGGCGCTACTGGCGATCTCCATGTTCTTCTTTGGCACCCTGTTGTCTATGGTTATTCCAATGCACCCATATGCATTAATGATCATTTCGATTGCGCTTATTAAGGTATCTGGCTTGATGCCAAAAGCCTTTGAGCAAGCGGCGCATGCTTGGTACAAATTTGTTGTTGGTAACCTAACACCGGCCTTGCTGGTTGGTATTGGGGTGGCATACACCAACTTAGACCAGATCATTGCAGCGCTCACACCTATGTACTTCGTATTGGTCTTTGTGACTGTTTTGGGTGCTGTTATTGGTGCTGGTTTAATCGGCAGAATGATGGGGTTCTACCCTATCGAAGCGGCTATTACCGGTGGCCTTTGTATGGCCAATATGGGCGGCACAGGTGACGTTGCTGTGCTTGCTGCCAGTCGTCGTATGAAACTGATGCCATTTGCGCAGATTTCCTCTCGCATTGGTGGAGCCTTTATGCTGATTTTGGCAACCCTTGTGGTACAAGCAATCGCCTAATCAAATTAGAGAAGAGGCGCTAAGCCTCTTCTCTTATCTCTTTTACGTTCATGTTGTATAATCAGTCTCTTATTATTTTGACCTTGATTCACCCATGACGCTTAAGTCTTACCTTGCTCTGATTACCTTATCAACCGTTACTCTCATTGTTATCGTAGTAGGATTGGTACTGGGTTACTCTCTTCAAAACGCCTATTTAGAAGGCATCAGCCAACGGGGCTTAGAACTGGGTCGAGTCATTGCTCACAATGAAAAAGTGGTACACGCGGTAGAACAAAGCAACCAAGGTAAAGCCAGTTATATAGCCGGCTATATTGAGACCTTGCGCGCTCAAACCGACGCTTCTTATATTGTGGTGGTGAATAAAAACGCCATTCGTCTTAGTCACCCCATCGCCAAACGTGTCGGCAAACGCTTTGTTGGGGATGATATTTTGCTCGCTTTACACCATGGCAAAGACGACACCAGCGTGGCGACAGGCACCCTAGGTAAAGCGATCCGCAACTCTGTACCCATCCGTCATAATGGCGAGATTATTGGCGCCATCAGTATCGGCTATTTATTGCAATCTACCAGCGCACTGATTTTCAATCACCTAAAAGAAGCGGGGCTTTTAGTCGGCTTCGTGTACCTGCTCTGCATCGTCATTGCGGTTTTTTTATTGTTCAAACTAAATCGAACGTTTCTTTCCCTAGAACCTGAAGAGATTGTACAAAAGTTTAAAGAGCAAGAGCTCCTGTTGGACAGCATCCGCGATGGTATTATTGCCATAGATAACCACCAAAAGATCACCACTATTAACAGCACCGCGGTCGAGTGGCTGGACAAAAACATTCCTAGCAGACAACAAGTTATTGGTGAGCCTTTAAGCCTACATTCTCAACATTTGTCGCATTTCGCATTAGAGGCCAAGGGGCAAATAAGCAAGCGTTCATTTAACCTCGGCAAGCTCAATTTCATTGCCAACTTATACCCCATGCAACACAAAAAAGGCCAGTTTGGCTATGTCATCGTGTTGTACCCAGATCACGATGAAAAAGCCCTCGAACAAGAACTCATCACCACCAAAAACTACGCCGACCTACTGCGCACCAAAACACATGAATATTCTAATCGACTCAATGTTCTCTCTGGCATGCTGCAAGCAGAACACTATCGAGAAGCCATTGAGTACTTACAGCAGGAGAGTGACGGCTACCAGAAAATACTGCGCCAAATTATTCAGTCGATCGACAACAGTGCTATCGCAGGCTTAATACTCGCCAAGTACAGCAAAGCGATTGATTCGAACATCAAGTTTCACGTTGATAATGATTGCCAGCTTGGACATTATTCATCTCATGTTTCTGAACGCCTTGTGACCCTAGTTAGTAACCTTCTAGACAATGCCCTCCTTGCCGCCTGGACCAACCGAGACAATCATACCCCTGAGATCAGTCTGTACATTAGTGACCGTAGTGCCCACATAATGATTGAGGTAGAAGACTCTGGTGCAGGCATCGCAAAAGACTTAGAAAATAGTATTTTAGATTTTGGTATCAGCAGCAAACACAACTCAGAACAGCACGGTATCGGGTTATACTTAGTGAAGAAAATTGTCGATCAATACCGAGGCAGCTTAGATTGGGAACGCAGCGAAACAAACACTACCGTATTTAGCGTATATTTAGACAAGCAGGCTCTCATCCAATGAACACCATTCCCGTCATGATAGTAGAAGACGACATTCGTGCTAGCTATGTTTTAGAAAACACCATCAATCAACATGCTGATTTTGAAGTGGTTGCCGTGTGTGAAAACGTTGCCGAAGCAAAAATTAAAGCCGAGGCGTTTTTACCAGAACTGGTGATGGTCGACATCACCCTACCAGATGGAAATGGCATTGAGTTAATTCGCAGCTTAAAAAGCAGTGGCTTTCAAGGTGCTTTTATTATGACCACGGCAGAACGTGAAACCAGTACGATCGAAAAGAGCATTCAGTTGGGAGTGATGGATTACTTGGTCAAACCGATTCGTATGTCTCGTGTACTACAGGCTTTATCCGACTACACTGAGCTGCGCCAACAACTGTCAAAATCGGCCAAAATCGACCAACAAAGCATTGACCTTCTGTTCCGCAAACAAACGCATTTAGATAAGAGTAGAAAAACGCCTAAGGGTATCGATCAAAAGACCTTAGAGGTGCTAAACAAGCACCTAGAAGACTTAAAAGACACAAGCTTTACCGCGGAAGAAATAGGCAACGCGATTCATTTGAGTCGTATTACCGCTAGGCGTTATTTGGAGTATTTAGAAGCCCAAGGCTTGGTTGAAATGAACCTAGACTACAAGACAGGTGGCCGCCCTAAACAGCGCTACAAAAAGCTCTCGGCCAACTAGCGCAATAAGGCATCAAGCTCATCAATGGCCGCTACCCATTCGGAGTCATGGGTCCATTCCTGACTGAGAAAGGTTTTCTGAGCGTCATTGAAGAAACTGGCTTGGGTGAGTTTTACCGTACTAGGCAGACCGCCATGGTGCTCAATAAATTGCTCAACATCCGCTTGCTTATCACCTAAGCCCAACTGGGCAAATAAGCCGACAATGGTGTGCGATGACGTATCCATAATGTGTCTCCTTTATTGACATAAAACATTCCACAAAAAGAGAGAAAATAGCCTTTCTCTCAGTCTCTAAGATAGACTATAGCAGGCTAACTAGCTTATCAATTTATGGAGGAAACAAAGTGAAAAGCATTAAACGTTGGGTCACTGATTTGATGCAACATCAACACACTAGGCATCGGATTATTCTGATTGGCATCGATTACCCTAGCTTTTCCTTCTCAAAATACCTGCAAGAAGAAGCCAAAGACATCCAGATCATGGCATTTATCGACGAAGAACCTTGGACCAACAAAACACAGCTGCATGGTGTGACCGTGTATTACCCAAGCGACCTGATGACACTGATCGATAAGCATCAGGTCGAACTGGTGGTTACCATTGAAGGCCAGCTCCCTGAGTTATCTGCCCCATTAAAAGACAAAGTCATCACCTCGAATGCGCAATTGGTTGCTTTATCTGACCATACCAGCAATGAGCAGCAGCTCGCTATCTTGCGTCAGGCCTTAGCGCAGCATACTCACTAAACTCAGTATTGCCCTATTAATAGGCTTTTGCCAATTGCTTCTGCTGACTGGACCATGGGCTATTCAGCGCCTCCATCATCGCCTGATGCGAGGCCATGGGCTGTGCGTTAAGCTGTGTTGCAGAGAACTCAGACCAATCTAGCGAATCATGCTCAGCAAGGACTTGTTTTAGCGCATTCATGTCTATGGTTTTATGATCAGGGCTAATGCGCTTCATCTCCTCTTCGCTCAGGGTTGAGACTCGGCCATCCGGATAATAAATACCGCCTGTCATAAAATCGACGCCAAACGCTACGACCCCAGGGATAAAGAAAAACACCAATCCTAGAGCATTCAACAAGGCAATACCGACATCGATAGTACCCGATGTTTGCCCTCTTCGTTCCGGATAAAGTAAGGTCCCGCAGGCGCTCAGCTGCGTCACCACTAAGCCAGCAACTATACCCCGCACCCATTGTCTAGACTGGAATATTCGCATCTTCGACCCTCACTCTTGTTTCGCCATTTACTGCACTCTATCTTGAAGCGACCAAAATAAGCAAATTTCAGCCGCTTCATGCTTCACACAGACGCATTATAGCGTCGTCATAAGATCATCCAATTTATCGACAATATAGTGACCTATCGGAAAAGCACTGGTTGCCGCTGGTGAAGGAGCATTACACACATGCAACGAACGCGCGCTCTGGGCAAACAAAAAATCATGCACCAGTGAACCATCCTTCATGACTGCTTGAGCGCGAATGCCCGCTGGGTACTCTTGTAGATCATCCAGTGTGATTTGCTCGCAATATTTCTTAACCTGACTGAGATAACCGGCCTTAAACCAAGAGTTTTTGGTTTCTTTTAAGCCAACTTGCCAATGATTGGCGATTAAGCGCCAGAAGCCTGGAAAACGCACCATGTCCCAAATATCACGGGGACTAATATTAATTGCGCCATAACCTTCTCGTTTCCAGCCTTGCACAGCATTCGGCCCAACCGTCACTGAGCCATCTATCATGCGTGTTAGGTGTACTCCTAAGAAAGGCAGCTCTGGATCTGGCACAGGGTAAATAAGGTGATTTACGATTTGGTTATGTTTACGCGGCAAACGGTAGTATTCCCCACGAAAAGGAATAATTTGAAAGTCCGTTGGGATCTTCAGCATCCGCGTTAAACGGTCAGCCATCAGCCCAGCACAACAAACCAGATAACCTGTATGAATCTGCTGGTCGGCTGTGTGAATGGTGATTTTGTCATGACTTTCGTCTAGCGCTGACACCTGACAGCCAAAGCGAATTTCGCCACCACGCTGAACAAAGAGCTCGGCAAGCTTTTGACAAATATCACGATAATTGACGATGCCTGTAGAAGGTACAAACAAGGCTGCAATGCCTTTGACATTAGGTTCACGCTGCTGCAAAGCATCACGATCTAAGCGAAATACTTCCAGCTCATTTTCCTGACAACGCGCATAAAGCGCGTCCATTCGTTGCTCTTCTTGTGGTGTTGTGGCGACAATCAATTTGCCACACTCTTCAAAATCTATTTGATGCTTCTGACAGAAATCTTTGGTGGCCTTCGCCCCTTGCTTACAAAAAGAGGCTTTTAAGCTACCTGGAGCGTAATAAACTCCCGCATGGATGACACCAGAATTGTGCCCAGTTTGATGCTGCGCAACCGTTTGCTCTTTTTCTAGCAGTAATATCCGATAGGTAGGATAACGCTGTTGCAACTGCCAAGCGGTTGATAAACCAACGATACCGCCGCCGACTATCGTAATATCATATTTGACACTTTCTGACTCGTTCATCCACTGTCTCTTTTTTATTGTAATGGAAAGTTAGGCTTGTGTATTAAGCGACTCTATAAAGGCATTGGGATCCTTTGTGTATTGTTCAAGACAGGCCTGACAAATGCAAGCTTTAGCCTGATACGACTCTGGCACCAACGACAGCAGAGAGTCTGGTATCTCGACCATGAAACACCAACATTGGTTATTTGCAGTACAGGCGTTGGCGGCCATACAAAAAGGACAATTTACCATAAACTAAGCACCAGGTTAGGCTGATAAAAAGGCAAAAAAAATCCCCGCCGAAGCAGGGATTTTACTATAGGTGATTACCTAGAAACTATCGACTTACCAGCCAGTAATTTCTTTAAGGCCAGCACCGATATCAGCTAGAGAACGAACGGTTTTAACACCAGCGTCTTCTAGAGCTGCAAATTTCTCATCAGCAGTACCTTTACCACCAGAGATGATCGCACCAGCGTGACCCATGCGCTTACCAGCAGGTGCAGTAACACCAGCAATGTAAGAAACAACAGGCTTAGTTACGTTTGCTTTGATGTAAGCAGCCGCTTCTTCTTCCGCTGTACCACCGATTTCACCGATCATAACAATCGCTTCAGTCTGTGGATCGTTTTGGAACATTTCCAATACGTCGATGAAGTTAGTACCTGGGATTGGGTCACCACCAATACCGACACAAGTAGATTGGCCGAAGCCAGCGTCAGTAGTTTGCTTAACCGCTTCATAAGTCAAAGTACCAGAACGAGATACGATACCTACTTTACCTGGCATGTGGATATGGCCAGGCATGATGCCGATTTTAGATTCGCCAGGAGTGATAACACCTGGGCAGTTAGGGCCGATAAGACGAACACCTAGAGAATCACAAGCTACTTTACAATCAAGCATATCAAGAGTCGGGATGCCTTCAGTGATACAAACGATTAGTTTGATACCAGCATTCGCCGCTTCAAGGATAGAATCTTTACAGAAAGGAGCTGGTACGTAGATAACAGACGCTTCAGCGCCAGTTTCTTCAACCGCTTCTTTTACTGTGTTGAATACAGGTAGACCAAGGTGAGTTTGACCACCTTTACCTGGAGTAACACCACCTACCATTTTAGTTCCGTATGCAATCGCTTGCTCGGAATGGAAAGTACCTTGTCCGCCAGTGAAACCCTGACAGATAACTTTTGTATCTTTGTTAATTAAGACAGACATTATTATTTGCCCTCCGCAGCTTTAACAACTTGCTCAGCTGCGTCTTTTAGACTTGTTGCAGCAATGATATCAAGATCAGAGTTCGCTAGAACTTCACGACCAAGATCAGCATTCGTACCTTCTAGACGAACAACAACAGGCACGTTAACGCCTACTTGTTCAACCGCACCGATAATACCTTCAGCGATCATGTCACAACGAACGATACCACCGAAAATGTTAACCAAAACGGCTTTAACATTGTCATCAGAAAGGATGATTTTGAACGCTTCAGCTACACGCTCTTTCGTCGCGCCGCCACCAACGTCTAGGAAGTTAGCAGGTTTGCCGCCGTGTAGGTTTACGATGTCCATTGTACCCATCGCTAGACCAGCACCGTTTACCATGCAGCCAACGTTTCCGTCTAGTGCAACGTAGTTAAGTTCCCATTGTGCTGCATGTGCTTCACGCTCATCTTCTTGAGATGGATCGTGGAACTCTTGCATTTTCTTCTGACGGTAAACCGCGTTGCTGTCGATGTTGATTTTACCATCTAGGCAGTGAAGGTTACCTTCATCAGTGATTACAAGTGGGTTGATTTCTAGCAATGCGAAATCGTAGTCATGGAACATTTGAGACAAACCAAGGAAGATCTTAGTGAACTGCTTGATTTGAGCTGGGTTAAGACCCATTTTAAATGCCATTTCACGAGCTTGGTAAGGTTGAGCGCCAACCAAAGGATCGATGATCGCTTTGTGGATTAGCTCAGGAGTTTCCTCAGCTACTTTCTCAATCTCAACACCGCCTTCAGTAGAGGCCATGAATACAACTTTACGAGTAGAACGGTCAACAACCGCACCTAGGTACAGTTCGTTGTCGATGTCAGTGCAAGATTCAACAAGAATCTTAGCTACTGGCTGACCATTTTCGTCTGTTTGGTAAGTAACTAGGTTTTTACCTAACCAGTTTTCTGCAAATGCAGCAACTTCTTCATAAGAATCAACAAGTTTTACACCGCCCGCTTTACCACGACCGCCAGCATGCACCTGAGCTTTAACAACCCATTTGTCACCGCCAATTTTTTTCGCTGCTTCCACTGCCGCTTCCGGCGTGTCTACTGCGTACCCTGTAGATACTGGCAGACCGTACTCAGCAAAAAGCTGTTTAGCCTGATATTCATGTAAGTTCATTTGATTCTTCCGCTCATCTGAATGATTGACATAAGCTCTGTCTTTAAAGACAGAAATTACCGGCACTAGGCCGGCAAATCTAATTTTTTATTTACGCTTTTTACGGTTTGCAATGTGGATAGCATGGCCATCTACTGCTAACGCCGCTTCATGCACTGCTTCACTTACTGTTGGGTGAGCAAATACTGTCAAAGCGATGTCTTCTGCTGTAGAACCAAATTCCATTGCAATAACCGCTTGTGCGATCAAGTCCGCTGCATGGCCGCCAATGATGTGGCAACCCAAGATGCGATCTGTTTCTTCATCAGCAATGATTTTAACAAAACCATCTGTGTCGTTCGCCGCCATTGCACGACCAGACGCCGCGAATGGGAACTTACCAACTTTGTATTTAACGCCTTCTGATTTTAATTCCTGCTCGTTTTTACCAACCCAAGCAAGTTCTGGGTGAGTGTAGATAACAGAAGGAATGCAATCGTAGTTCATTTGCGCTTTGTGACCAGCGATAATATCAGCAACCATCACACCTTCTTCAGATGCTTTGTGCGCCAACATTGGACCACGTACGATGTCACCAATTGCGTATACACCTGGAACAGAAGTACGGCACTGCTCATCAACAAAGACAAAACCACGTTCGTCTAGGTTAACGCCAGAATCGTCAGAGAAACAGCCTTGTGTGAATGGCTTACGACCAACCGCAACGATCAATTTATCAAACGTTTGCTTCTGCTCTTCACCTTTCGCGTCAAGGTAAGTTACTTCAACTTCTTCGCCGTTGATTTGGCTACCAGTAACACGCGCACCTAGGCGAATGTCTAGATCTTGTTTTTTGAAGATCTTAGCCGCTTCTTTCGCGATGTCTTGGTCACAAACGCTTAGGAAAGAATCCTGCGCTTCCAACACAACCACTTCAGAACCAAGACGAGCCCATACAGAACCCAACTCAAGACCGATTACGCCAGCACCGATCACGCCAAGACGCTTAGGTACTTCACGGAAATCCAATGCACCTTCGTTATCAACGATGATGTCACCAGTACGTGGTGCAGGTGGAATGTTAACCGGTACAGAACCAGTTGCCAAAATCACATTGTCAGTTTCTAACACAGTGACAGTGCCGTCATGTGCAGTGAATTCTACTTTTTTGTTCGCTAGAACCTTACCGAAACCTTCAAAGCTTGTAACACCGTTGGCTTTGAACAAGCCTGTGATACCGCTAGTCAACTGATCTACAATCTTATCTTTGCGATCAACCATGGTGTTTACATCCATAGCCACATCGCCAACACTAATACCGTGTACGCCGTAAGACGCTTTTGCATCGTGGTATTTGTGTGAAGAGTCCAACAATGCTTTAGATGGGATACAACCCACGTTCAAACAAGTTCCGCCTAAACGAGGCTTCTCTTCTTTGTCTAACCATTTTTCGATACACGCTGTTTTCAGGCCTAGCTGAGCCGCACGAATAGCTGCAACGTAACCACCTGGGCCACCACCAATTACAATAACATCAAATTTAGTAGACATATGTGTTTCCATTTATCTTGCTGAACTGTAGCAACCCTGCAAGGGTTGCTACAAAATCAATTCGTTCCTTTAAAATGGGTACGAACACTTAGATTACAAGTGCTTATACTTCAAGCACTCACTCTTCAAATACTCAGCGAATCAATTAGATTTCAAGTAGAAGACGAGATGGATCTTCTAGAAGCTCTTTGATCGTAACCAAGAATTGCACCGCTTCTTTACCATCGATCATACGGTGGTCGTAAGAAAGCGCTAGGTACATCATAGGTTGGATCACAACTTGACCATTAACCGCCATTGGGCGCTCTTGGATTTTGTGCATACCCAAGATCGCAGTTTGTGGTGGGTTAATGATTGGCGTAGATAGCAAAGAACCAAACGTTCCGCCATTAGTGATGGTGAAAGTACCACCTTGCATGTCGTTCATACCAAGCTTGCCGTCACGGCCGCGTAGTGCGAAATCCATGATAGTTGACTCAATATCTGCAAGGCCCATTGCTTCTGTATTACGCAATACTGGAACCATCAAACCACGGTCAGTGGAAACGGCAACACCGATGTCTTGGTAGCCATGGTAAACCATGTCGTTGCCGTCGATAGAAGCGTTCACTGCTGGGAAGCGTTTTAGTGCTTCTGTCGCCGCTTTCACGAAGAAAGACATAAAGCCAAGCTTAGTGCCGTTATGAGTCTTCATGAACAAGTCTTTGTACTTCTTACGAAGTTCCATGACTGGACCCATGTTAACTTCGTTGTAAGTCGTCAACAAAGCAGCAGTTTGCTGTGCTTCAACAAGACGCTTAGCAATCGTCGCACGAAGACGTGTCATAGGAACACGTTTTTCAATGCGCGCATCATCACCTAGAGCAGGCAAAGCAGCTGGCGCTGCCGCTTTAGCAGCAGGTGCTGGAGCAGCCGCTGGTTTCGCTTTAACTGCAGCGTCAACATCTTCTTTAGTGATGCGTCCACCTTTGCCAGTGCCTTTAACTTGCGCTGCGGTTAGACCCGCTTCCGCCAATGCTTTACGAGCCGCTGGGCCTGCAACACCATCTTCGTCAGCTTCTGCAGGAGCAGCCGCTGCTGGCGCCGCTGCCGCAGCAGGTGCTGCTGCAGCCGTTGCACCCACTAGGAAGTTCGCTAGGACTTCATTACTTAGTACCGTTTCGCCTTCCGCTTTAAGGACGTCGCCAATAACACCATCTGCTGGCGCAACCACTTCTAAAACGACTTTGTCTGTTTCGATATCAACAATATGCTCATCACGTGCACATGCTTCACCTGGTTGCTTGTACCAAGTTGCTACTGTGCCGTCGGCAACAGACTCTGGGAAAGTTGGCGTTTTAATTTGTACGCTTTCTTGCGCTGCCGCAGGTGCTGAAGCCGCTGGCGCAGCTGCTTCGGCTGCTTCGGCTGCTGGTGCTGCGGAAGCCGCTGCACCAGATTCAAAAATAGCCAATACTTCGTCACTTAGTACAACGTCGCCTTCTGCTTTTAGTACGTCTTTTAGAACGCCATCAGCCGGTGCCACTACTTCTAAGACAACTTTATCTGTTTCGATGTCTACAATGTGCTCATCACGGGCACAGGCTTCACCTGGTTGTTTGTACCAAGTAGCAACGGTGCCGTCTGCTACAGATTCTGGAAAAGTAGGTGCTTTAATTTCAATACTCATTTGATACCCTTATCTCTCTGACAGGCTATGGTGCTAGCCAACTAATGCGTCGTTAACCAGCGCTTCTTGTTCTTCAACATGGATAGACATATAACCAGCGGCTGGCGCAGCAGACGAAATACGGCCTGCAAAACGAATTTTCAGCTCTGGGTACAGTTTTTCCAATACTCGGTTCATACGGTGACGATTGGCATGCCAAGCACCTTGGTTCTTAGGCTCTTCTTGACACCAAACTAGGCTCTCAACATTTTTGTACTGTTCTAATACGGATTCTAAATCATCGTATGGGAACGGGTACAATTGCTCCAAGCGAATCACAACAACATCGTCTTTCTCCAGTTCAGTACGACGGTTGATCAAGTCGTAGTAAACTTTACCGCTACACAGAACAATGCGTTTTACTTTGTCTGCTGCAATGGTGTCAGATGTTTCTGGCAATACCGTTTTGAAGCTACCTTCAGCCAAGTCTTCTAACGTTGAGACCGCTTGCTTATGACGAAGCAAACTCTTAGGAGACATAATAACCAGCGGACGACGCATAGGACGAATCGCTTGGCGGCGGAGGATATGGAAGATTTGCGACGGAGTCGTCGGCACACACACTTGAATGTTGTATTCAGCACAAAGCTGTAAGAAACGTTCTAGACGTGCAGATGAGTGCTCAGGACCTTGACCTTCGTAACCATGTGGCAACAGCATAGTTAGGCCACATAAACGACCCCACTTGTGCTCACCACTGGTGATAAATTGGTCAATAACCACTTGCGCACCGTTGGCGAAGTCACCAAATTGCGCTTCCCAAATAACCAAGCCTTTTGGCGCAGTCGTTGAGTAGCCGTATTCGAATGCCAATACCGCTTCTTCAGACAAGTAAGAATCGTACAGATCCAAAGTTGGCTGATTATCAGACAAATGTTTCAAAGGAACATAAGTACTGCCGTCTTTTTGGCTGTGAATAACCGCATGACGGTGAGAGAAAGTACCACGACCAGAATCCTGACCGGTAATACGGATTGGGTAATCCTGCTCAAGCAAGGTAGCAAAAGCCAAGGTTTCAGCGTAACCCCAATTTAGCGGCAATGCCCCTGCGGTCATTTTATCGCGATCTTGGTAAATCTTCTGAACTTGACGCTGAACCACAACCCCATCTGGGATATGAGTTAATTTTTTCGCCACTTCTTGAAGCTTAGCTAACGGGTAAGAGGTATCCCCTGCATCCGTCCATTCAACACCAAGGTAGGGCTTCCAATTAACAAACAACTCAGATTTCGGCTCTAATACCAAGCTCTTAGCAACATGACGACCGTTATCTAGGTCTTCACGGTTTTCGCTGACCATGCCAGCAGATTCCGCTTCAGTCACTACTTTTTCTGTAATCAAACGGTCTGAGTACAAAGTACGAGTCGTTTTAAGCTTGCTAATGATGCTGTACATCAATGGCTGAGTGCCTGATGGCTCATCGGTTTCGTTGTGACCGCGACGACGGTAACAAACCATGTCGATCACTACATCACGACCAAACTCGTAACGGTAATCCAGTGCCAACTGAGTAATGAACAAGACCGCTTCTGGGTCATCGCCATTCACATGGAAGATTGGCGCTTGGATCATTTTCGCAACATCCGTTGCGTACTCAGTAGAACGAGAGTCATCTTGACGGTTAGTGGTAAAACCAACCTGGTTGTTAATCACGATATGAACCGTACCACCAGTATGGTAAGCACGAGTCTGAGACATCTGGAATGTCTCCATTACCACACCCTGACCTGCAAAAGCAGCATCACCATGGATCGAAATAGGCACGACAGTCTTACCTGTTGTGTCTTTACGACGATCTTGACGAGCTCGTACAGACCCTTCAACCACTGGCGATACAATTTCCAAGTGAGATGGGTTAAAGGCAAGCGCGATATGTACTTCGCCACCTGCTGTCATCACATTTGAAGAGAAACCTTGGTGGTATTTTACGTCACCAGAAGTGTTTACCAGTTTCTTACCTTCAAACTCATCAAACAAATCTTTTGGATTTTTACCTAGGGTGTTCACCAAGACGTTTAGGCGACCACGGTGTGCCATACCAATGACAACTTCTTTGGCGCCAAGAGCACCAGAGCGTTGGATTAGTTCGTTCACCATAGGAATTAGGCTTTCGCCACCTTCAAGGCCAAAACGTTTCGCGCCTGGGTAACGACTCGCAAGATATTTTTCTAGACCTTCTGCAGCGGTTAGACGCTCTAAAAGGGATCGACGAGTTTCAGGAGAAAATTCAGGGCGGGATCTTACTGATTCAACACGTTGCTGAAGCCACGCTTTTTCTTGCGTATCAACAATGTGCATAAATTCATAGCCTACGCTGCCGCAGTAGGTTTTTTCTAATTCGGAAATGATTTCACTAAGTTTCATGGTTTCTTTATTAAAGAACAAAGAACCTGTTTTAAACTGTGTATCAAAATCCGCACCAGTTAACTGGTGATAACCAATGTCCAAGTCAGCAACTTTTTCACGCTTTTGCAATCCAAGTGGATCAAGCGTTGCATGCTGATGACCGCGTACACGGTATGCATTAATTAGCTGAAGTACATTAATTTGTTTTTGTTCGTGATCAGAACCGGCTGCTGTACCTGCTGAAGCAGGCATTGAGCGAAACTTGTTTTTGCCAAGCTCCAAGAACTGCTCTTGAATAACTGAATGAGGAAGGTCGGTTGATTGTGCTTCGCTAACGCGAGGCAGCTGATCAAAACATTTTCTCCATTCTTCCGATACTGAGTTCGGATCGACTAGGTAGCTTTCAAACAACCCCTCAACGTATTCCAAGTTACCACCTGAAAAATGAGAGGTGCCCCATAGCAACTCCATTAAACTTTCGTGCATTCTCGATCACCCTTATGTTCGAGCCAGCTACCGGGGTCCCGGTATGAATCCATCATATTCGATCGATCACTTCATCAGGCCCGTAAGGCTGTTAAAGCCTCGATTTATTGTCAATTTGTCACCACATTTTGTCCTATTGCATTTCATACCAAACCCTCTCGACAATGCACCTCTGTGCCATTGTTTGCCGAAGCAATAACCGTGAAGGTTTCTCTTAGTACATCCCTGCAAGCAGAGGACAAATTTTAAATTCTTTTTGCTTACTTCTCTACATCAAAAGATGCAAAAACGGCGGCATTGAAAAGCAAATTCAAGCCGCCTGTTCACAATTCACTCTATCTTAACAAAGTGAATCATTTATTACTTAAGTTGCACGTTGCAAAAGCATGCTGCGGATATTACCGATTGCTTTAGTCGGGTTTAATCCTTTAGGGCATACGTTGACACAGTTCATGATACCGTGGCAACGGAATACACTAAATGGATCATCTAAATCACCCAAACGCTCTTGCGTAGCCGTATCACGGCTGTCTGCCAAGAAACGGTAAGCCTGTAGCAAACCAGATGGCCCAATAAACTTATCAGGGTTCCACCAGAATGACGGACAAGCTGTTGAACAACATGCACACAAGATACACTCGTAAAGGCCATCAAGCTTTTCACGCTCTTCAGGACTTTGCAAACGCTCAATGGCTGGCGCTGGCGTATCGTTGATAAGGAAAGGACGAATTTTTTCGTACTGCTTGTAGAATTGCCCCATATCAACCACTAGGTCGCGTATCACTGGCAAGCCCGGCAGCGGACGCAAGACAAGCTTACCATTCTTCGCTGCTTCAGAAACGGTCGTAATACAAGCCAGACCATTTTTACCTGACATATTCATACCATCGGAACCACATACACCTTCACGGCATGAACGACGGTAAGAAATAGTAGGATCTTGCGCTTTCAACAAGTTCAACACATCCAGAACCATAAGATCTTTGCCTTCAGGCAGATCAATCTGGTAATCCTTCATGTATGGCGCATCGTCCACCTCAGGATTGTAACGATAAATACTAACTAACATTCCAATTACTCCTTAGTATGAACGAACTGTAGGTGGAAAAGCTTCCATCGTTTTCGGTCCAAAGTTTACGTCACGCTTGGTAACGGCTTTGCTCGCTGGATGGAACAATGAGTGTTTCAACCAATTCTCATCATCACGCTCAGTAAAGTCATTACGGGCATGTGCACCACGACTTTCTTTACGGAACTCAGCTGGAATAGCGGTTGCCTCTGCCACTTCTAACAAGTTCTCAAGTTCAAGCGCCTCAACACGAGCCGTGTTAAATGCCTGACTCTTATCGCTAAGGTTAAGATTCTCAACACGAGTACGAATTTCTTCCAGTGCTTTCAAGCCTTTTTGCATCATGGCACCTTCGCGGAATACACCGAAGTACAACTGCATCACTTTTTGCAGCTCTGCACGAACGGTGGCAACATCTTCACCACCTGTGGTGTTGTTCAGACGCTCCAAACGAGCCATGGCTTTTGCAATATCTGTGTCGTTTGCATCAAGTGTATCGAAACCTGCGTCCAACACTTTCTTAACATGCAAACCAACCGCACGACCAAAGACAACCAAATCAAGCAGTGAGTTACCACCTAGGCGGTTTGCACCGTGTACAGATACACAAGCAATTTCACCACAAGCGTACAAACCTTCAATCACGACATCGTCGCCATTTTCGTTTTGCTGTAGCGCTTGACCACTAATATTAGTCGGCACACCACCCATCATGTAGTGACAAGTAGGAATAACTGGGATTGGCTCTTTAACTGGATCCACGTGAGCAAAAGTACGAGACAACTCTAGGATACCAGGAAGACGTTTGTTCAAGGTTTCCTCACCTAGATGGTCAAGCTTAAGCAATACATGATCGCCTTCTGGACCACAACCACGACCTTCTAGGATCTCAAGAATCATAGAGCGCGCTACCACATCACGACCTGCAAGGTCTTTCGCGTTTGGCGCATAACGTTCCATGAAACGCTCGCCGTCTTTGTTGATCAGGTAACCACCTTCACCACGACAACCTTCTGTCACTAGTGTACCGGCACCATAGATACCCGTTGGGTGGAACTGCCACATTTCCATGTCTTGTACAGGGAAACCAGCACGCAATACCATACCAACACCATCACCAGTGTTAATGTGAGCATTAGTAGTAGATTGGAAAATACGACCTGCACCACCAGTAGCCAGTACTGTCGCCTTCGCTTTCAGATAAACGGTTTCGCCAGTTTCGATGCAGATCGCAATCACACCAACCACTGCGTTGTCGCTGTTTTTAACAAGGTCAGTCGCGTACCACTCGTTAAAGAAGGTAGTACCGCCTTTCAAGTTCGCTTGGTAAAGCGTGTGCAATAGCGCGTGACCAGTACGGTCAGCCGCGGCACAAGTTCGTGCTGCTTGTCCGCCTTTACCAAAGTCTTTTGATTGACCACCGAAAGGACGTTGGTAAATACGACCATTCTCTTTACGAGAGAAAGGTAGACCCATGTGCTCAAGCTCGAATACCGCTTGTGGACCAACAGAACACATGTACTCGATTGCTTCTTGGTCACCAATGTAGTCTGACCCTTTTACGGTGTCATACATGTGCCAGCGCCAATCATCATTTGGATCTTCACTTGCGATCGCACAGGTAATACCACCTTGTGCTGATACTGTGTGTGAACGTGTAGGAAACACTTTCGTTACACACGCTGTGTTCAAACCGGATTCAGTCAATTGTAATGCGGCGCGCATACCAGCACCGCCACCACCAATTACAATGGCATCAAAAGAAATAGTACGAATATTTGCCATTACTTATAGCCCCCAAAGAACCTGAATACCCCATACGATGTAAACAAACATCAGTAGACCGCATAGAGCTTGAAAAAAGAAACGAATACCGGTTGGTTTAATGTAGTCAGTAGAAATTGACCACAAACCAATCCAAGAGTGCATGCCAATAGACAGCAACATCATCAGACTGAAAATACGCATCCAAGTTGTTTCGAACAATGCGCTCCACTGATCAAATGTTAGATCAGGGTGCAACAACAAGTAGCCAATAATAAAAACTGTGTACAAGGACAATACGACAGCAGAAATACGCTGCATCATCCAATCATATAGACCAGAACGGCCGAAACTAGTGATTTGAGTTACCATATCCACACCCCTGCTAAAACGATTAGGACAGCGGCAATCACTAGGTTAGCGATAGCGGCTTGGCGCCCACTTTCTAATTCTTCAAAATAACCAAGATCCATAAACAGGTGTTTGATACCTGCTACGAAGTGGTATAACAAAGCGGATACAACACCCCAAATAATGAATTTCGCTAAGAAATTGTTTTGAAGCATATCAGCAACGTGATCAAAACCTTCTTGAGACTCTAAAGAGACATCGAAAGCATAAAACAAGAAGATCAAACCAATAAAAAGAATGATTCCTGTTACACGGTGAAGGATGGATACTATTGCTGTTACGGGCTGCGATATTGTTGAAATATCAAGGTTGACTGGTCTTTTTTTACTCACGACTCTTTACACCATTTTATCGATTGAATGGTCAATCACGACCCAATATCTATATGCAGGTACACACTCATTGTTATAAAGTGCTACTGCATCATAGGCCTGCTTTGAAAATCCCATCGATTTGCAAACGAGTTTTGGTAAAGCAACTACTCTTTATCGCAATACGTCGGCAAATCAATGAAATCATCGGAGCCGCAATTATAGACCAGCAAATTTTACTAAGACAAATAGACAAGAGTAAGGGTTTTCAATGATCATCATTCACAAGCTGAATGTAACCATAAGCTAAAACAATAATGGTATTAAATTACAGAAAAAATACGAAAAAAATATAATAATTTTTTGTTTGTTATCAATTGGTTAGAACGAAATAGAGTGTTTTTCAAACAAGCCGGACAACGCTTTTTTGTCAGATAATTACAAGCAAAAGACCAATTATGCAAGTAATTTGCAAATGCATAAGATTGACTTTTATAGTGCGTAGACAGTACTTTTTGCCCACCTTCTGGGCTAAGCGCACCAATCCGTCACTTCTTAGCCTCGGATCAGAATATGAAGGAGACCATACAATGGCCGATAAAAAAGCTCAACTTACAGTAGATGGGATCGATAAGACCATCGAGTTACCCGTTCTTTCCGGTACACTAGGCACAGACGTTATCGACGTACGTTCGCTAGGTTCTAATGGCATTTTTACTTATGACCCTGGCTTTATGTCTACTGGTTCATGTGAATCTGCGATTACTTACATCGATGGCGAAGCCGGCATCTTGCTTCATCGCGGCTACCCTATTGCTCAGCTTGCAGAACATTCTGATTATTTAGAAACCTGCTACCTTCTTTTATACGGAGAGCTACCTAACAAAGCGCAAAAAGAAGAATTCGAAAAAACGGTTGGTAACCACACTATGGTGAACCAATCTATGCACAAATTTATCGAAGGCTTCCGTAACGATGCTCACCCGATGGCTATCATGTGTGGCCTAGTCGGCGCCTTGTCTGCTTTCTACCAAGACCACATGGACATCAACAACCCGAAACACCGTGAAATTGCGGCTTTCCGTTTGATTTCTAAGATGCCTACCTTGGCGGCGATTTGTTACAAATACTCTAAAGATCAGCCAGTTATGTACCCACGTAACGACTTATCTTACGCCGAAAATTTCTTGTACATGATGTTTGCAACACCTTGTGAAGAGTATGTGGTTAACCCTGTCTTTGCGAAAGCGATGGACCGAATCTTCATCCTTCATGCGGATCATGAACAAAACGCTTCGACCTCTACAGTACGCTTAGCAGGCTCTTCAGGCGCTAACCCATTTGCTTGTATTGCAGCCGGCATTGCGACACTTTGGGGCCCTGCTCACGGTGGTGCAAATGAAGCCGTTTTATCTATGCTAGAAGAAATCGGCGATGTTGAGAACATCGATGAATTCATCAACAAAGCGAAAGATAAAAACGACCCATTCCGCCTGATGGGTTTTGGTCATCGAGTTTACAAAAACTTCGATCCACGCGCGAAAGTGATGCGTGAAACCTGCGATCAAGTATTAGCCGAGTTGGGCATGTCTAATGACCCACTACTGAAAATTGCTAAGCGTCTTGAACAAATTGCCCTAGAAGACCCTTATTTCGTTGAGCGTAAGCTTTACCCGAACGTAGACTTCTACTCAGGCATCATCATGAAAGCCATTGGTATTCCAACCAGTATGTTTACTGTGATCTTCGCCATGTCCCGTACTATCGGCTGGATCTCTCACTGGAACGAAATGATCTCAGGGCCATACAAAATTGGCCGTCCTCGCCAGCTTTACGTTGGTGAAACTGAGCGCGACTACCCAACTAACAGCTAGTTTGGTCGCTACCAGGACAAAAAAAACCGCGCCATGGCGCGGTTTTTTTTATGATCAGATCCGTTTGCTCAAGAGCGAATAAAGCTATTCGTCTTCTTCAACAATCTCTGTCACAACTTTGGTAGAGCACTTTACGCACTCACCTTCAATCCAAAGTTTATCTTTATCTCTGTATTCGACTGGGTTTTTCATCCCTAAATCCATTTCCATACAAGTGTTGCACCAAGTTTGCTGCAGGAAATCTTGTTGCTCATCAGCAGGACGCGCAAAAAAATCCAATTTTTGCACTGTCCCTTCATTTAACTCTGTCACTATTGAACTCCATTGTATTTAAAATATTCAACCACTAGCGGACGGCTATCGTCGCCACTATCGTTAGGCACTACTGCAACCTCTGGCGAACGAGTGTCGTCGCCATTATCGTCAGACACTACTGCAACCGCTGGTGCGCTGGCCTCACCTACCGGTACCTCAGTCGAATCCGTGGCCTCGGTATTGGTCACCACAAGCGCCGGTTTAGGCGGCGCTACTTGCTGCAAAACACTGTTTAATGAAATGCTGTTGATCAATTTCTGTTTACTACCATTAATAGCAATCGAAAAAGTCACCGTATCTCCTTTGGCACTGGCAATGGCTGCGTCTCTCACCACACCAACTCGCTCTAGGTAAGTTTGCACTCTATTTAACGCTGCATAACTGCTGATGCCTGACACTTGAATTAAAAAACGACTCTCTGCTTGATTGTTTCTCACCGCGGCATAGCGCGTCGAGAAGACTTTTGCCATGTCAGCACTGGCTTGATCGGCAAGAGCAGACACATTTTCACCCGAAAGGGTAAAGCGTTGTGAACTGCCATCACTTAATAAGACCAACAAGCTGCCAGTCACATTACCTGAGTAATTCGTCACTCTCATGGCCGCAATCGCATCGGTTTGATAACGTCGGCTCGCTTGACGAATATTGCCTTCAAAGAAGCCCCATACGTCCGCCGCTGAAATGGCTTTTTTATCAACTGTGTCAATCAAAGGGGCATAAATTGGCACTCCTAACATGGCAGCAGATGAAGCCAGATCATTCAACAACTGAGAAGGCGCACTTCCCCCTGACAAACGACGCACACCATTTTCTTCACTGGCTGCCCAAATCAACACCGAAGGACGATCACGCCCCCATACGGGTAAATTATGCTGCGACAAAAACTGATCAATCGACTCAGAATAAAACACCACATTGACTTGATTGCCCGCCACCAGCTGACCATCGACCGGAAGCAGCTGATTTAATGAAACCACCGAATGTTGAGCAACCCAAGTAGACGCTCTGGATCGCGCTTCTTGTAATAAGCTACCACTAATTGCTGCCTTATCACCAGATACGCGCACCAACACCTGTTCAACCGCTTGCGAAAACGCTTGGTTCAGCATTTTTGCTTCAGATTCTTCTACCGGCAGTTTAATTTCTGCCCGATAAAGCTGCTTAACGGGCACCGCATTGGCGTACGACACAAACAAAACACTGAATAAAACCACTAATATACGAAAATTCATAACCCTTCCTTCGTTTATTTGCTTATTCTACTGTCTTAATACCAAAGAACCATAGCCCTAATGCGTCACTATGCTAAAATGCATTTTTTTCCTCGTACCATGATAAGGCATAGGCAATGACCAAGTCGGATAAAACATCGATTAGTTATAAAGACGCGGGCGTTGATATCAACGCAGGCAATCAACTTGTTGAACGCATCAAAGGCGTTAGCAAAAAAACTCGTCGCCCTGAAGTAATGGGTGGATTGGGTGGATTTGGCGCATTGACTCGCCTTCCAACCAAATACAAAAATCCTATTCTTGTTTCCGGCACAGATGGTGTAGGCACCAAGCTGCGTTTGGCTATGGACCTTAACAAGCATGACACGATCGGCATCGACCTTGTGGCTATGTGTGTTAACGACCTTATCGTCGCTGGAGCAGAACCTCTTCTTTTCCTAGATTATTACGCAACTGGCAAATTAGACATTGATGTTGCTGCTAACGTAGTAACAGGCATTGGCGAAGGCTGTCTTCAGTCTGGTTGTTCCCTTGTGGGTGGCGAAACCGCTGAAATGCCAGGCATGTACCATGACGGCGACTACGACCTTGCAGGCTTCTGTGTGGGTGTTGTTGAAGAAGACGGCATCATCGATGGCAGCAATGTAAAAGCTGGCGATACCCTGATTGCCCTAGGCTCTTCTGGCCCGCACTCTAACGGTTACTCTTTGATTCGTAAGATTCTTGAAGTAAGCGAAGCAGACTTAGAGCAAGAGATCGACGGTGTTGCCCTAAAAGACGCTCTAATGGAGCCAACACGCATTTACGTGAAGTCCATTCTTAAACTAATGGAATCCGTTTCCGTAAATGCCTTGTCTCACATTACCGGTGGCGGCTTGCTGGAAAACATTCCTCGCGTATTGCCAGACAATGCAGCAGCGCGCATCGACGCGACTAGCTGGACACGCCCTGCTGTGTTCGATTGGCTACAAGAACAAGGCAATGTTGAGCAAGAAGAAATGTACCGCGTACTAAACTGTGGCGTGGGCATGGTACTTGCGATCGACGCAGACAAAGCCGAACAAGCGCTTGCGATCCTAAAAGCAGAAGGCGAAAACGCTTGGATCATCGGTGACATTTGCGAACGTAACGGCGGCAAAGAAGTATTGATCTCTGATCTAGAGGCCAATGCATGAGCTTCCCCATCGTTGTCTTAATATCTGGCAGCGGTAGCAACTTGCAAGCTTTGATTGATCAAAGCTTGCAAGGCAAGCTCGACATTACGATCAGCGCCGTAGTGAGCAACAAAGCCGACGCTTTTGGCTTAGAAAGAGCCCGTAAAGCAGGCATACCGACGCATGTTTTAGATCATAAAAGCTTTGCTAGTCGAGAGGAATTTGACCAGTCACTGCAAGAAGTGATTGACCAATACCAACCTAAACTGGTTGTGCTGGCTGGCTTCATGAGAATCTTAACCGATTCATTTACTCGTCACTATGAGGGAAGAATGCTTAATATTCACCCTTCACTGTTGCCAAAGTATAAAGGTTTAAACACCCACCAGCGTGCAATCGATGCAAGTGATAAAGAACATGGAGTCTCTGTGCACTTTGTTAGTGCTGAGCTTGATGCTGGGGCGGTTATCGTGCAAGCTAGAACCCAAATCGAGGCGCAAGAAACCGCTGAATCATTAGCCACTAAGGTGCACCAGCTGGAACATGTGATTTATCCACTGGCGGTAAAATGGTTTAGCGAAGGCCGACTCACAGTTAATCACGGAAAAGCGTTTCTTGATGGTCAGCCACTCCCCGAAAGTGGCGCAGATTATAAAGAAGTGCCAGCATAATGTAGGAACCAAACGTATGGGCATTGATAAGATTCTAATCACTTCTATTATTAGCTTACTCGCCTTGCCCATACTTCCTGCTTACGGCGCCAGCTCTGCCAAAGACAGCTTTTTAGTACCCTATAGCGCGGTCTACAGCACGGTTTGGAAAAAAGGCATTACAGTAAAAGTAAAAGGCACACAAACCCTCACCCGACAAGCCGATGGTAACTGGCATTTTTCTTTTACTGCCGACAATCTTTTTGCCTCCCTGAACGAGCAAAGCACCTTTGCCGTCGATCAATACCAAATTGTCCCATCTCATTACCGTTATGAAAGCAGTGCCTTTGGTAAAAAGCGCAAAGCAGAACTGCGTTTTGACTGGTCAAAAATGAGCGTGAGAAATGACGTAAAAAACAAGCCTTGGAGCATGTCAATCAAACCCAAAACCGTTGACAAGCTGAGTGTTCAATTGCAAATAAGAGAAGATTTAAAACAGGGTAAAACCACCTTGAACTATCTTATTGCAGATGGTGGTTACACGAAGAATTGGCGCTTTAAGCGCTTACAAACAGAAACCATCGACACCACTCTAGGACGTCTTGAAGCGATCAAGGTTACCCGTATAAACGATGCTAAATCAAACAAGCAAACCTCTTTTTGGTTTGCTCCTAGCCATGACTTTTTATTGGTTAAGTTAACCCATAAAGAAAAAGACGGCGACTCTTACACCTTGGACATAGAGTCACTCAAAACAGACCCTAACTCCTAGTCAGCTGGTCGTGATAATTCACATTTAATAACTCGTCTTCGTGGTGCCACAACAGTTCTGCAAAACCATGCTGGCGATAAAACCCCAACACACTGTTTTGACTGCTTTCGGCTAGCCTATTGGTCAAACACAACAAGGCACTTTCCACCGGTATAATTGCATGCAGAGGATGGATACCACTGGCACTCGCCAAACAGTGTATTTGTTCAGGTCGACTCTGACTCGCCTCTAACAGCGCCGCGAACGCCGCGCTTGAAATATTAGGCGTATCACACGGCGCCACCAAAAGATGACCGCAAGAGGCTTGGCTAAGAGCACTCCACAACCCGGAAAGCGGCCCTCGCTCAGCGTACTCATCAGCATCATGCAGCAACGGATAACCCAGCTCCTGATAATCCCTGAACTGACGATTCACGTTTAACACGATACTCTTTGTTAGCCCTTCCATTGCCTGCGCTACACGCGCAATCATAGGCTTACCTTGGTAAAGCATAAGTCCTTTTTCTACACCATCCATGCGTTGCGCTCGCCCTCCAGCCAGCACAACACCAGAAAACGAGCAAGCCATTAGCCTGCCTCCCCAAGTGATAGCGCAGATTTATCTCGTTGCGACCAGATTTCATCGGCCAAATTCAAACAAGCGTCATGGGATACGACACCAAACACCAAACCTGCCACTGAGGCTAAGGTCTGCCTAACCGCTTGCTCACCAAAGGGGTCGATACACTTACCTTGCCAATGTTCGGCTAACCGAGATAAATCTAAATTGTCTTTACGACGCTTATGCTCTTGCTCGGCTTTTGGCCAGCCAGTCCAAGAAGAAACGCCTTTTTGTCGCTTACCCAACACTACATCACGCTCAGGGTTAACTTCCGCCTCGCCATTACCGCCTCGAAAAATCAGCACGGACGGGTCTTCTAACTGCTCAGATGCTTCTAAATGTAAGCTGTCATAGCCTTTATGAAAGACCCCATGAACACTGTGTGTCGCAGAGAATGGGTTCATCATACGCACCACGGTATTGACCGGTGAACGCAAACCTAAAATATATTTAAGATCCATCATTTCACTGAGTTTAGGGTGAATATTGGCTAATGATATATAGGCGAAATGACGCTCTGCTAATTGTTGATCCAGCTCCTCTGCCGTTTCACACAAAGGCCAGTTAAATGCCTCTAACACCTGGTCCACATAAATACGCTCTTCGCCGCGGAACGAGTGCCCATGCATCACAGTATTCACACCGCTATTTGCCAACGCCAAGGCGGATAATAAAAACCAAGGTAGCTCATTACGCTTACCAGCATAACTAGGCCAGTCTAATTGTACCGCTTGTTGAGGCGCGCTTTGTTGTGCCAAGAATCGACGTGTCGCACGGGTGAAGCCAACGGTTTCCTCTACGGTTTCTTCGCGGATCCGAATTAGCATCCAAAACGCCCCCATCTGCTCAGGCGCCACTGAGGTGGTGAGGATCAACCACATCGCTTGTTCCGCTTCTTGCACCGTTAAACTACGAGCCCCTTTTCTGCCACGACCTAGTATTTTAACAAATTGCGTAAACGCCTGACTCATGCAGATAACTCCATTTCTTTTGGTATAAAGTGTTTCAATTCGGGAATGCAGGAACCGCAATTGGTACCGCATTTTAGTCTAGCGCCTAGCGCTTCAACTGATTCAGCGCCAGATGCTATGGCTTTCTCGATTTGTTTACTACCAATTTGATAACAAGAACAGACAATATTCCCTTTATCTTCAACATTGGCCGGCGAACCTACCAATAACGCGACTCGATCAGGCTCAGATAACGGCTCACTTGCAACCAAGTTAGACAATAACCAGTCTGCTGACACAGCTTCAGGCCGATTGCTAAAATACATGACTGTGTCCAACTTTTCATCACACACACACGCCAAGCGACGCTGACCTGTCGCCTCATTGTTATATTCCAGCCACTGTATTTGCCCTGTTTCTAAGAGGGTAAATGTTGCTTTTAAGCTTTCAATAGCGACCCCTTTAGGCCAGATAACCTCATAGCGGAAGCCATTATCAGAGGGAATAGCGCACCAATAAAGCGCCTCAGGAAAACATTGAGGGCGCCTTGACACCACCAACCCATAGCGCAGGTCTTGTATCGCCTCTAACTGGACAACCGCATGCTTAGATTCAGGCTGACCGGATAGGTGATCAACCGTTTGCGGAATCAAATTGGATACTACGGCCGCATTGGCAAATTGTTGGGTCCAATGAATGGGCACAAAGACTTGTCCTGGAGGAGACGCATTGCTTAAGGTTGCCTTTACTCTCACTTCACCATAGGCCGAGCTGATCCGTGTCAGTGTCCCTTCGTTAATCCCTAAGCGCTGGGCATCCGTTGGATGCAGTGCCACATAGGGCTGACCCGTGTGCTTTGCTAAAGAAGCGGCATCCCCCGTTCGGGTCATGGTGTGCCACTGATCTCGCACACGACCAGTATTCAAGACAAAAGGCCATTTTTCAGTGGTTTGCTGCACTGGTAAGCTGGGTTTTATCGGAATGAACTGCGCTCGTCCATCCCCCGTGAAAAAATGACCATCACTAAACATGCGCTCAGTTCCCTCAGGCCTCCCCTCAGGAACAGGCCATTGAGTCGGCGTAAACGCATCGTATTCGCGCTGGCTAATATGACGATAATGACCAATATCAAAATCACGCTTACCCTCATTTTCAAACGCAGATAAGGCGGCATGCTCGGCAAAAATCTCATGTACGCCTTGATAATCAAACGCCGCCTCAAAACCGAGCGCTTTGGCAACCTCACATATCGCCCACCAATCATGCTTTGCTTCTCCAGGTGGTGGCAGTAGCCCTCGCTGGCGAGATATTCTTCGTTCAGAGTTGGTCACCGTGCCATTTTTTTCGCTCCAACCGGTGGCAGGCAACAAAACATCCGCCATGACGGTGGTGTCTGTGTGCGCCTTGCAATCGCTGACGATCACCAATTCGCACTTTTCTAATGCTCTTTTAACTTGCGCGGTATCCGGCAAACTCACCATAGGGTTGGTGGACATAATCCACAACACTTTTACTTTACCTTCTTCCACCGCCTGAAATAAATCGACAGCTTTTAGCCCGTTTTGCGTGGCCATATTTGGCGCCTGCCAAAACCGCTGCACCAAATCCAGCGCACCAGGCGTAGCAAAATCCATATGCGCAGCCAGCTGATTGGCTAATCCACCTACTTCTCTGCCACCCATGGCATTTGGTTGCCCGGTAATGGAAAAAGGCCCTGCACCTTCTTTTCCTAAGCGAGCGGTTGCCAAATGACAATTAATAATCGCATTGCATTTATCTACCCCTGATGACGACTGGTTGACCCCTTGGGAGTAGAAAGTCACGGTTTTATCCTGGCTCGCCCACCACTCACAAAGAGTGGCCAATTGCGCTTCCTCTAGGCCACAAAATTCAGCCGTGGTAGATAAATCTGGGGTGGATTCAATCGCTTGTTGTAACGTTGCTTGAAAATGGCTGGTATGTTGAGCGATAAAATCCCTGTCCACTAAACCAAGACGCGCAGACTCCTGAAGTAAAAAGCTAAAGATCGCGGCATCGGAACCTGGACGAATCGCCAGATGCAAATCGGCAATATCACAGGTTGCTGTCGCACGTGGATCAATCACCACCACTTTCATTTCAGGTCGCTGTTTTTTTGCGGCGACAATGCGTTGAAACAGGATTGGGTGCGTCCACGCCGCGTTAGACCCCACCATAATAAGCAGGTCACATTGTTCTAAATCATTGTAGTTACAAGGTACAGTGTCGGAACCAAATGCCCTTTTGTAGCCCACCACCGCAGATGCCATACATAGCCTGGAGTTAGTATCGACATTGGCGGTACCAATAAAGCCCTTGGCCAATTTGTTGGCAACATAATAGTCTTCCGTCAGAATCTGTCCCGACAAATAAAACGCAAACGCATCTGCACCATGCTCTTTGACCACTTGTGAGATTTTATTCGCAACGGTGTCGATGGCGTTATCCCATGTCGTTGCGTGCCCTGCCACATGCGGCACCAGTAAACGGTCATCGGAGTTCAGGGTCTGCGCTAAACTGCTTCCTTTTACACACAAACGCCCGAAATTAGCCGGGTGAGCTGAGTCCCCAGACACCGGAGGGACAACCCCATTGGGTTGCGCAGGAAGCGTTACATTTACGCCGCACCCTACGCCACAATAAGGACAGGTTGTACTAACGGTTGTTGTCATGGCGTGCTCCTAAACGAAAAAAAGCCCAACCGCATCTGTTACAATGCGATTGGGCTTCGTTGCCTTTTTATGATATTCGTCTGCTTTATGTGACAGCCTTCATCGGCCCTCGGTGCAGTATGCCTAACTAAAAGCAAATACCAGGCCAACATTAAAAACCACTCAAGCAAAAAAAATTTTAACCTTAAAATTCAATGAGTTATGTGAACTCAAGATGTTACAAGAGAAAAAAGCAAAGGAGCGCTCAGCAACCACCTCTCTCTCGCGCACCATAAAGGAGCCAACGTGCACCTGATTAGTTAGACTGTCGAATATACACCTTGCCATCGACCAACTTAGTTGGCCACACTGGCACTTTTGCCTCCTGCTCCACACAGCACCCATTCGCTAAGTCATAGTGTTGCTTATATAAAGGACTCGCTACCGACCATTGACCATTTAAATGGGTGACCAAACCGCGCGATAATACATTCGCTTTGCCAATAGGGTCCCAATTGCCAATTGCAAACACTTGTTCTGATGCTTCTGGCACATAAAATAGCGCAACTTGTTGGCCATTCACCATCGCCGCCACGCCGGCATCAATAACGAGATCACTTTGCTTACAAATTAAATGCCACTGCATTGCTCTTCTCCTTAGCCGACTTTCGCGATAAGTTGTTGTTTTTCTGCGTCTGTTGCAGGGCGCACTTGATCTCGCTCTTGAACAAACACCACATTGCTGTCTTCACCTTCATAATTCACAAACTGACGGAAAGTTTTTAACGCCTCTTCATCTTCTAGAGTCGTTTTCCACTCACATTGGAAGGTATCAACAACCCGCTGCATCTGCGCTTCTAGCTCATCACAAAGCCCCAATTTATCTTCAATCACCACTGCTTTTAGGTAATCTAACCCACCTTCTAGTCCGTCCATCCAAACAGACGTGCGCTGTAAGCGATCGGCAGTTTTGGTGTAAAACATCAACACCCGGTCGATGTACTTCACCAAGGTCGCATCATCTAAATCCGTCGCAAATAAATCACCATGGCGAGGCTTCATACCACCGTTACCACAAACGTATAAGTTCCATCCCCCTTCTGTGGCAATCACACCGATGTCTTTGCTTTGCGCTTCGGCACACTCTCGAGTACAACCTGACACGGCAAATTTAATTTTATGGGGCGATCTTAGCCCCTTGTAACGATTTTCTAAGTCAATCGCCATGGTCATACTGTCATTTACACCATAACGGCACCAAGTACTTCCCACACACGACTTAACCGTTCGCAAGGATTTCCCATAGGCTTGGCCAGTTTCAAATCCAGCTTCAATAAGCTGTTTCCAAATGGCTGGAAGCTGAGACAAGGTAGCACCAAATAAATCAATTCGCTGGCCGCCTGTTACCTTGGTATAAAGCTCATACTGCTTGGCCACTTCACCTAACACAATGAGTTTATCTGGGGTAATTTCACCGCCTGGAATACGCGGCACAATGGAGTAAGTGCCGTCTTTTTGCATGTTAGCCAAAAAGCGATCATTGGTATCTTGCAACGAAATATGCTCTTTTTTCAGTACATATTCATTCCACACACTGGCTAAGATAGAACCCACGGCAGGCTTACAAATTTCGCAACCATGCCCCTTACCATGTTTGGCAAGCAACGCCTTGAAACTCTTGATGTTTTCAACCTTAACTAGGTTAAATAAATCTTGGCGAGTATACGCAAAGTGTTCACAGATATCGGTACTGACCTCAACGCCTAATGACAACAATTCGTTGTCCACTACCTTTTTAAGCAGTGCCGCACAACCACCACAACCAGTACCGGCTTTGGTTAATCCTTTTACCTCTGCGACCGAAACCGCGCCATTAGATACCGCTTGGTTGATATCTTGCTTAGAAACATTGTGACAACTACAAATCGACGCACTTGCTGGCAATGCGTCTACACCAAGTCCCACCGGTGCGTCACCCATCGCCGGCAGAATCAATGATTGAGGCTGCTCTGGCAAATCAATGGCATTCAAGAAATACTGCAATAGCGTATCGTAGTAACTGTTATCGCCCACCAAGACCGCACCAAGCAGCTTCTTACCATCTTCTGACACCACCATTTTACGGTAGCTTTGACTGATTTCATCTTGATAGACAAAGACCTTACAGCCTTGAGATTGTCCATGGGCATCACCCACAGAGCCCACATCACAGCCCAACAACTTTAATTTTGTGCTCATGTCGGCACCGGTAAAGGTGAAATCGGAGCTTCCTAATAAATGTCCAACCGCAGTTTTCGCCATGGTGTAACCCGGCGCGACTAAGCCAAAAATACGATTATTCCATAGTGCGCATTCGCCGATTGCGTAAATATTCTCGTCACTGGTCTGGCAAAAGTTATTAATTGCTATACCACCGCGTTCTCCCACGGTTAATCCAGACTGAGTTGCCAAGGCATCTTGCGGACGAATGCCCGCTGAAAATAAGATTAAATCCGTTTCTAGATGGGTACCATCGGCAAAATTCATACGATGGAAGGCATCATCACCATCGACAATATCTTGAGTGGCGGTATTGGTGTAGACCTTAACATCGAGCCCTTCAATCATCCCTTTAAGAACATCACCGCCTTTCTCATCCAGTTGGACTGGCATTAGTCGCGGTGCAAACTCAACAACGCTGGTTTCAAGCCCTAAGTTTTTTAGAGCGTTTGCGGCTTCTAGGCCGAGTAACCCACCCCCAACCACTGTGCCTCGGGTCACTTTTTTAGCGCAATCACGGATCGCATCCAAATCTTCAAGGGTTCGATAAACAAAGGTATTGTCACGTTGATGCCCCGGAATGGGAGGCACAAAAGGGTAGGATCCTGTCGCTAATACAAGCTTGTCATATGAAAGACTCTCCCCCCCTTTCAGGCGCAAAATTTTGTCTTCTCGGTTGATCTCTATGACTTGTTGGTTGGTAAAGTAGCGCACCCCATGTTGGTCGTACAAGGTGCCATCTGTCATCGCCAGATCCGCCGCCTCTTTGCCGGTAAAATATTCACTCAGATGGACACGATCATAGGCAAGGTGAGGCTCTTCACCAAAGACGGTAATTTGGTAAGCTTCATGCCCCTTCTGTGCGATCAATTGCTCGACAAAATGGTGACCCACCATGCCATTACCAACCACCACTAGATGGGATTTAGCTGTTTTTTCTGATGCCGTTAAAATCATCTTTTTTTCCTCTCACCTGTATCAGTTCGCCCGCAGGCTGACCGCGTCTAGAAAGGCTTGTTTTAGGCAACTTTGGATTGGCAGTACGCTTCGCCAAAGACCAGTAAATCAAGCATGTCAGAGACATTGGTCTTATTTTGAATAAGCTGGAAGTACCAGCTACCATCGGCGACGTTGCCATAGAGAATTGCGCCTACTAAATAGCCGTCGTTGACTATCAGTTTGCGATAATGATTGGAGCCTTCGTCCTGAAAAACGATGCAGTTATCATCTGCCGTCGGCTGAATCCTTCCTACGGAGAAAAGATTCACACCGGAAACTTTCAGTTTGGTGGGAACTGGCGCCACGGAAAAGTCAGCGTGTTTTCCAGCCAGTACCGCCAATAACACATTAATTTGAGACCATATTGGGGCGACTAAACCAAAGGTTTGACCGTCAAACTCGCAACACTCACCAAGCGCAAAAACATCTGGGCAAGAGGTTCTCATTTGTGCATCAACAAGGATGGCGCGGTTAATCTGCAAACCGGCTTGTTTCGCCACCTTCACTTCTGGGGTAATACCAGCGGCCATCACAACTAAATTTGTCGCCATGATGCTGCCATCTGCCCGTTCAATATGACTGACCACACCTTGGTCGTTATGCAACAAGGCTTGCGGTGATTCCCCTAAAAGAAATGTGATCCCCATTGTTTCTAATTTATTCTGCAACAAACGTGCCGATTCTCGATCTAGCTGTCGGTTTAATAAGTACTTTGAGCGATGAAAAACGGTAACTTGATGGCCACGTTTGGCTAAACCCACGGCGGCTTCGAGCCCCAACAAACCACCACCAATCACACTAACTGGCTGAGACCCCGCCATTGCTGACATGGTCTGCACATCTTGCCAATTACGAAAACCAATAACATTCTCCGCTGACGCACCTTGAATCGGCAGAATGCTTGCTCTAGACCCAGTTGCAAGAATAAGCTTGTCATAATAAAGGGTTCGACCACTGTGCAAGCTTAGACTTTTGTCCTCGGCTGAAATGCCCTGAACAGGGTCACCAGACACAATTTCAGCACCAGATAGGATCATTTTTTGTGTATCCACTAACGCCATGTCTGCTTGAGTAATGTCGTTTGCTAACAAGGATGAGAGCATGATGCGATTGTAGCCAAGCTGCTTTTCTTCACCGATCAAAGTAATCTGCGTCGACTTATTCTGCTGTTGGCATAATTCATAAGCCAACTTGCTGCCAGCCATACCACCACCAACGATAACAATGCGCTCTTTACGCAACGATGCGGCTATAACACTACGCATAAACCACCTCCTCTTTATTCTGCAGCTGCCAATCCATCCGACTATTGATACCCATCATTTAAGCGCTTGCCGCTCGACTAGCCGTGCTCGTCACGACTTTAGAGGCTTGTGTAATGGGCTCAACTTTACGCTGCTTTTCATATAAGAAGGTAAGTACTTGCGCTCGATAATTGACATACTTAGGGTCATTCGCTAATGCCAATCGATCACGAGGTCGTTCTAGGTCCACACTGAGAATTTCACCCACCGTGGCCGCAGGTCCATTGGTCATCATGATAATTCGATCGGAGAGCAATACCGCCTCATCCACATCGTGGGTAATCATGATCACAGTGTTGTTTAGGTCTTTTTGAATTTCCATCAATGAGTCTTGCAAGTGTGCACGGGTTAACGCATCCAACGCACCAAAAGGCTCATCCATCAGTAGCACACTCGGCTCCATCGCCAGCGCGCGAGCAATGCCAACACGCTGTTTCATGCCTCCTGAGATCTCGTTGGGGCGTTTGTCTGCGGCATGACTCATATGCACTAAAGCCAGGTTATGTAAGATCCATTCATGCATTTCTTTTTTGGATTTTTTACCCTTAAACACTCTTTTTACCGCGAGTTCGACATTTTCATAGGCCGTCAGCCAAGGCAGCAAAGAATGATTCTGAAACACAACCGCGCGCTCAGGCCCTGGCCCGCGCACTTCTTTACCATCCAACAACACGCCACCCTCTGTTGCATCATAAAGACCAGCAACAATATTTAACACGGTGGATTTACCGCAACCAGAATGCCCAATAAGAGAAACAAACTCCCCTTTGGCGATTTTAAGACTCACTTCATCAAGCGCCTTAAATGGCCCCTTTGGAGTGGGGAATTCAATCGATACTTTACTTATATCAAGGTGCGTAGACATACTATTCTCCTAATTAGCGTAATATTTGGCTCTTATCCCACGACACAAACCGTTGCACCGTTAACATCGCTCGGTCTAATAAAAAGCCGATAAAGCCAATCATCAAAACCGCCACCATAATGCGGCCTAAAGAATTCGAACTACCGTTTTGAAATTCGTCCCAAACAAACTTTCCTAACCCTGGGTTTTGCGCCAACATCTCAGCAGCAATCAATACCATCCAAGCAATACCCAAAGACAAACGCAAACCGGTAAACATCAATGGAATGGCGGAAGGAATGACAATCTTGACCACATGAGTTAACCAACCAAGTTGCAGCACTTTAGACACATTCAAGAGGTCTTTATCAATCGCTGCCACACCCACAGCCGTATTGACCAAAGTCGGCCACATACAACAAAGCGTCACAGTAAACATGGAGGTAAGAAAAGATTTGGAAAACATCGGGTCGTTAGTAACATAGGTAGCACTGACCACCATGGTCACAAGCGGCAACCAAGCTAAGGGAGAAACCGGTTTGAAAATCTGAATGATCGGGTTTAAAGCACTGTAAACTGAGCTGTTTAAGCCGATCAAAATACCCACGGGAATCGCAATCAAGGTTGCTAAACCAAACCCTGCTAGTACCGTATAAAGGCTGGTGAAGATCTGCTCAAAAAAAGTAGGCTTGCCTGTATAACTGCGTATTTTTCCGACATAGCTTGGGTCTTTCGCTTGGCGCTTTTCAATACGCACCTCTTGGCGTTCGTAAAACTTAGTTTCTTTAACCTTTTCACGTCTATGGTCATCCAACAAGCTGTTCCACTGTTGATATACCACGACAGGGCCTGGAAACTCCCCTAAAGAAGTATGTACTTTACTCGCACCGACTTGCCATAGAAGTAAGAAGGCCACAATGCCAAAAATCGGAAAAAATATCGCCTTCAAAGAAAAGCTCGCCAACCAATCTTTTAACGCTGTGGTTGATATATTTGGTGTTTTCATAATAACGTCACTCTTACGCTACAACTAAAAAAGGAAGGCTGTGCGTGCACACAGCCAGGCCATTGATATTAAATTTGATCATCCCCCTTTAGCCCTATGGTGAAACTGTTCAAATACGCATTAGGTTGTTTACCGTCATAAACCACATCATCAATAAACTCACCTTGAGGTGGTTTAAAGCCATCTTCTGTCGCAAAGTCTGGGAAATCCGCCGCTGTCATTAGACCCTCTTCGATCAAAGACTCTGCCGCTTGCTGATAAATAGCAGGACGGTAGACTTCCTTCGCGGTATCCATATACCAGTCATCCGATTTTGCATCTGGGATTTGCCCCCAACGGCGCATTTGCGTGAGATACCAAATAGCATCGCTGTAATAAGGATAAGTGGCGTTATGGCGGAAGAACACGTTAAAGTCTGGAATCTCACGCTTGTCGCCTTTTTCATACTCAAAGGTGCCAGTCATACTGTTAGCAATGACTTTTTCATCTGCCCCTACGTATTCACTGCGCGCCAATATCTTCACTGCTTCAGGACGATTAGCATTGTTGTTTTCGTCTAACCATTTGGCCGCTCTGATAAGCGCTTTGACAACGTGAATATGCGTATTAGGGTACTTATCTGCCCATGCCTGGCTGACACCAAAGACTTTCTCAGGGTTGTTCTTCCAGATTTCATAGTCAGTAATAACCGGCACACCAATTCCTTTAAATACCGCCTGTTGATTCCAAGGTTCGCCTACGCAATAACCGGAAATAGTGCCCGCTTCCATGGTGGCAGGCATTTGTGGCGGAGGCGTAACAGACAAATAAGCATCAGCATTAATTTGCCCACTGATATCACCTGTTTTAGGGGAATAGTAACCAGGGTTGATGCCCCCCGCCGCTAGCCAATAACGCAGCTCATAGTTGTGCGTCGAAACCGGAAAAACCATCCCCATATTGAAACGCTTACCCTGCTCTTTAAAACTCTCAATCACAGGTTTTAAAGCACTGGCACTGATCGGATGAACGGGCTTACCATCGGCACCGTTGGGAATATGCTGCTTCATTTGCTGCCAAACATCATTTGATACTGTAATGCCATTGCCGTTGAGGTCCATACTAAAGGCCGTCACGATATGCGCTTTTGTACCATAACCGATGGTGGCGCCAAGTGGTTGCCCCGCCAACATATGTGCACCATCAAGTTGCCCATCAATAACGCGATCCAACAGTACTTTCCAATTGGCTTGCGCT
This sequence comes from Marinomonas pollencensis, assembly GCF_003387375.1. Taxonomy (GTDB): domain Bacteria; phylum Pseudomonadota; class Gammaproteobacteria; order Pseudomonadales; family Marinomonadaceae; genus Marinomonas; species Marinomonas pollencensis. Next base: position 55,458 of record NZ_QUNG01000004.1, read on the forward strand.
TCCAAGGTGACATACAAACCTTCATCCTCGAAATAGCCTTTCTCATAGGCAATGGCAAGCGGCGCCATATCCGTCAATTTAATAAAGCCAAACTTCAGCTCTTCTTTTTCTGGGTAGCCCAGCTCTGCATGAACAACACTTGAAAAAACTGCGGATCCGACCAGCAGTGATAACGTCACTTTTTGGGTGCTTGCTGCTAACTTCGCTAAAGGTAACCAGGCTTTCTTCGATTTCAAGTTCATTATCAACACTCCGCTTAGGCTATAAAAACAAAAAAAGGCGCATGCGAATCACAATCTATGTGTCCGCAGGCGCCTTTGCCATTCTTCTGTCATTCAGTCATGAACAACTTAATTTGAGGGTGACAATTAACAGTCGTCGCTAATTTCACCGTTTTGCTATCAAGTAAATCTTCTGCTTCTAAACATAAAGCATGGACTATGCCAAAAACTCTAAATCATTGATAAATAATAATTTAATCAAATGAAAAAATATTAAGTGTCGTTTTTTATCGATTATTTGATCATTTTAGCGCAGCTTTCACACGCTCTTGCACCATAACAAGTCAACTTAGAAACAAATCCCTTTCAATACCCCATCAGGATGCAGCCTGACGTTTCCTGAAGCGACTGCAGCTAAAAACGCCTTCTCTTGTTGTTTGGTGATTTTCCAACTTCCCCCTTCAGGGCACACTAGACCAAGGGCTTGATAATACAATTCTTGTCGATATACCTGCTCTACCACTTGATTTAATGACGGAATTTTCGCCAATTGCTGCCAACGGGACATTTGCGCTAGGATCCATAAAGCATAATTGGGAAGCGGTCGATTAATGTCAGCACCAGAAAAGCGTTGATAGGCCTCAAGAGGCCAATCGAACTGTCCTTTTGGCTTTAGCGTATTGAAACCATAGATAAGCTGCTCAGCTGGACAATTCAGATAATCTGGTTGGCTTAATAAACTCAATAATTCACTTTGATTCTGTTTATCATCCACCCACTCGCAAGCACGGTTTAAGGCCCGAATCATCGCCAGATACACATCGGGATTCTGTGCTGCCCATAACGAATTCACACCAAATACTTTTTCTGGGGTACTTCCCCAAATGTCGTAGCCTGTTACCAAAATGTGGCCGACACCTTGCTCAACCGCTAAGCTGTTCCAGGGTTCACCAACACAGTAGCCATCAATTTCATTTTGTTTTAAATAGCTCATCATCTGGGCAGGTGTGATAACAATAATCTGCACATCTTTATCTGGGTCTATACCTGCTTGAGCAAGCCAGTCTCGGAGCTGGTAATTGTGCGAGGAATACGGATAAACAATGGCAAAGCGAAGTGTTGGATCGGTAGGTTTTTTACTGGCTATAAAGCGCTTCAAGGCCGCCCCAGAACGAATATCTTGCACATCATTACTGAACTTAACTAGGTTTTGATACAGCGCGTTACTTACCGTCACTGCATTACCGTTGTGACTCACAGTAAAGCTGCTTTCCATCGATGTTTTTACCGTACCAATACCCAAACTGGCAGCGATCGGCAGCGACGCCAACATATGCGCCCCATCCAATAAATTAAACGCCACCTTATCTCGGATACTGGCCCAAGATGCTTCTTTTGATAATTCAACTTGGACCCCTTGTGCGCAGAAAAATCCCTTCTCATGAGCAACAACAAAGGGCGCACAGTCGATCAAGGGTATAAAACCAACGCGCACAGGCTGTGACTGTAAACTCACAGTATTAGGTGCTGTTATATTCATCTCTTCTCCCCCAACAACTCCATCACAGAGATAACATTCCTAGCAACGTCTATCATGCGCTGACTGCGATCCATTGCTAGTTTTCTTAGAGCTTGATAGGCCGCAGGCTCATCACATACTTGATGTTTCATAATTAGTCCTTTGGCTTTTTCGATGACCTTTCTATCCTCAAGCTGAGTTTTTACTGAATCCAGCTCTAAACGTAACGCTTGAAATTCTCGGAAGCGAGCAATCGCCACTTGCAGGAGGGCTTTTACACTGCCACTTTGAACGCCATCAACCACATAAGCGCTGACACCTGCTCGGATCGCTGCCTCCACATATTTTGAGTCATCTTCTTCGGCAAACATCACAATGGGTCTAGGATTATCCTTCGTTAAGCGAGACATATTTTCCAACATATCTCGATCTGGAGATTCAATATCAATGATCACCATATCAGGCTGACTTTCTGTCACTGCTTGAGTCAAATTCTGAGCATTTTCAAGGCGACGAATCACTCGATAACCACTGTCCAACATCGCTTGTTCGACAATAGCCGCTCGGGCAGGCTCGTTATCAACCAGCATGACAGTCAATTCTTTTTCTGGGGGGGACATGTATAGTCTCTCGACAACCGCTACAAACAACCTATACAAAGCAATAAGTGCGCCATAATGAGACAAAATAAAGTGAGTTAGCCCCTAAGGAGCCAAAAAAAGAGCATTTAGAAAAGCGATGAGGAGATTTTTTTAATGAAATCAAATGCGTTAGCAATAGAAACTATCGCTAACGTCATTGGATTATGTTGCAAGGAAGGTATTAATGCACAAAAGTGGAGCCTTGCACCAAAAGAGCCAACGAAAGGCGATCTTTTGTGTGCGTTTTTTTAAAGACAGTCGTTAGGTGAGATTTCACCGTTCTTTCAGTAATGTCCATTTCGCTGGCGATTTGCTTATTCGACAAACCATGGGCGATATAACGCACTACATCTTGCTCACGCTCCGATAGAGACTGCAACAACTCGGTATCTTCATTAGACTGAGCTTGGGGTAAAGATTGTGCGATCAGGTTTTCAATAAACTGTTTCCCCCCCCATATTTCACCCGCACCAACAACCGACAAAACAAGAGCAAGCTGCTCTGCACCAATATAAGGAGCACACTGACCACTCACGCCAAGAGAAAGCAACCTAAGCGCGGCGGCCTGACTCGGTTGGTTGGGAAAAACCACTATTTTAGTATCAGGGTAACTACGGCGCAGTAAAGCCACCTCTTCTACTTTTTTCGAGAAGGCTTCATCTTCTAAAAATACAAAGATGTACTGATAAGCCTTGTCTGCTTGTCTATCAAGATGAGAGCGTACTTCTTCCAGCTTAACAACCCGTGTTAATACAATCCCTTTTTCGACGACTTTTTGCCAATGATTCCAAACTGCATCATCGGTATTCCAACACAAAATATTCAAAGCGTCTTTCACCTTTTAATCTCTTTAGCTTTCATTCTACTCGTGATACTAAAAGCTAATTGTGAAAATTTGTTATGCTTTTGTCTAACGCAACCTCGGTTTGTTACCTTTCATGTAAAGCATTTTGTTTTGCTTTGATGATAGGCTTCAACAAGTAATCTAATAAGGTTTTCTTACCTGTGATTACATCTACAGTGGCTTGCATACCTGGTATGATAGGCAGGTTTTGTTGATCACTGCCCAGATAATTACGCTCTGTTCTGACGCGTACCAAATAAAAGCTCTCACCTTCTTCATCCAAAATGGTGTCGGCACTGATATTTTCGACCGTCGCCTGCAAGCCACCATAGACAGAGAAATCATATGCTGTCAGTTTGACCACTGCATGCAGTCCAGGCTTAATAAAGCCTATGTCTTTTGGTCGCACTTTTGCTTCTATTAGCAAGGAGTCTTCAATAGGGACGATTTCTAACAAATTCATACCTGGGGTAATAACCCCTCCCACCGTATTAATCTGTAGCTGTTTAACAATCCCTTTCACTGGTGACCGGACTTGTGTTCGCGAAACCTTATCTTGCAAAGAAACATTTGCTTCACGAAGTTGGTCCAACTTACTACGCACCTTAGTGAGATCTTCCTGCGCATCCGCACGGAATTTCGCACTGCTCTCGTTAAGCTTATTTTCCGCTTCTTTTAACGCCGAACGCGCCCTAGGTAACGCCAGCTTTGTTGCTTCTAAATCCCCTTTTAGCTGGTTTACCTGCCGCTCTAACTGAAGCAACTCGACCCGTGAAACCGCACCTTGCTCGAAAGCAGGCCGCGTTAAGTTTAATTCTTCGGTCGACAACTCAAAGCTACGCTGTAGATTACTGAGTTTGGCTTTTTGCTCAACAATTTCTTGTTGTTTTTGTGCCACTTGTTGATCGAAGACAAGTTGGTTACTGCGTAATGATGCTGCGCGGTTTTTATACAGCTCCATTTCACGGTTCACTACATCTGGGTGTAAGGCACGCATTTCTGAGTCAAACGTTGGCTCTTCCCCTAACGCCTCTGCTTGTAGGCGCGTGGCTCGAGCTCGTAAGTTAACCGACTCCGCCTCTTGCTCTCGAAGGGAAGAAAGCGCTTCTGTATTTTCAATCGTCATCAGAATCTGCCCGCGCTCAACGGTCTGCCCTACGCGAGTGTTAATCTCTTTAAGAATACCGCCTTCTAAATTTTGAATTTGCTGTACCTGACTAGAAGGGATGACTTTACCATCACCGACCGTGATTTCATCAAACTCTGTGTTATCAGCCCAAACAACAGCCGCGACCACAAAAATAAAAATCACCCATAGAATAATGCGCCCACCCCGTGGGGTTTTTAGCATCAGGGCCGAGTTTTTGTCATTTAAAAAGCCCAGATCAGACTGTGATATCTTGTTCGATTTTTTTGTCATGTTAACTAACCTTAAGCTTGCCTTGTCGAAGCGCCTCATGAACTTGCGCTTTAGGACCATCTGCAATTAATCGACCGTTATCCATCACTATAATCCGATCCACCATATCCAACATGGATGCTTTATGGGTAATTAAGATCAAGGTTTTGTCTTTCACAACATTCATGAGTCGGCGCTTCATTCTGGTCTCTGTGGTGTTATCCATAGAGGCAGTAGGCTCATCTAAGATAAGGATCGGCGGATCGAATAGCAGGGCCCGAGCGATAGCAATGCTTTGGCGTTGACCACCAGACAATTGCATGCCACGCTCACCCACAATACTGTCAAGCCCGCTAGGCTTACGGTTGGCAAACTCAGATACCCCAGACAGTTCAGCAGCACGCAAAATGGCTTCATCTTCCATGTAAGGGACACCCATCACGATATTGTCGCGAATAGAGCCGTAGAATAAAGTGACGTCTTGCGAAACCGAACCAACATTGCGACGTAAGTCTGTTGGGTTAATTTGGCGCACGTCCACACCGTCCACACGTACCGCGCCATCCATAGGGGTATAAAGCCCTGTCATTAACTTGCCCAGGGTTGATTTACCCGAACCAATACGGCCGATAATCCCTACTTTTTCACCCGGCTTGATATTGATATTAATGGCACTGATCGCTGCTTGTTCTTGCTCTGGGTAGGCAAAACTTACCGCGTCGAATTGAAACGCCCCGTCAAATTTTGGACGATGTACAAACTTCACATCGTCTGGGTTTTCAACCGGCGAATTCATGATTTCATTCAATGAAGTAAACGCAGACTTAGCTTGGTTATAGCGGGTTGCCAAGCCAGCTACCTGCGCCATCGGCCCAAGAGCTCGACCTGTTAGCATCACCGAGGCGACTAGCGCCCCCATGCTCATATTGCCTTCAGAAATTTGATAAACACCCACAATAACAATAACGACTGTGGTTAACTGCTGTGCCATAGCAGCAAATGAGGAGCTGGATTGAGCCAGTTGTCGTGTTTTTACCCCCCAATCCGCAATATTCCCAACCGCCGTTTCCCACTTCTGTTGCAATACACCTTCCGCATTATTCAACTTAACGCTTTCTGCGTTGTACAAACTTTCAATCAACACGGCATTTTTTTGCGATGCGGTTTTTTGGCTTTCTTCAATAGAACGGCGCAACGGTACCTGAATAATCACACTGTACATGAGAATCAAAAATATCGTGATGATAGGTATATACCCTACTGGCCCACCAATTAACCAAATAACCCCCACAATTAGGAACATAAATGGAATGTCTACTAAAGTGGTAATAGAGGCAGAGGTGATAAAGTCGCGGATACTCTCAAATTCTTGTAGGTTTTTAGCGAACGCCCCAACCGACTGGGGACGCGACGCCATAGTAATGTTGTTTACTTTAGAAAAAATCGAGGCTGAAATCAGGATATCTGATTTTTTTCCTGCAATATCAATAAAGTAGGCTCTCAATGTGCGCAATAAAAAGTCGAACATATAGACAACCGTCGCGCCAATCGCCAATACCCACAAGGTATCAAACGCGTTATTGGGCACCACTCGGTCATAGACATTCATAACAAAAAGAGGGCTAGCGACCGCGAAAACATTAATCAATAAGGAGGCGATAAACACATCGCGATAAATTCGCCACGAACGAGTAATCGTGCCCCAGAACCAATGCTTTTTGCTCGCTTTCTCGCTTTCTTTTTCAGACCGTTTATCAAACTGATAAATCGGCTTAACAAAGAAACAATACCCACTGTAAGCCGCCATCAACTCATCCAAAGACAGCGTAAACTCCCCTTCTCCTGCTTCAGGTCGCATTACCGTGGCCGTTTTATTTTGATGATCGATACTCAATAAAACGCAAGCTTGATGATCTTTTAACAACAACACGGCAGGTAGCACCATGCTAGGTATTTTAAGCAAAGGTCGCTTAATAAAGCGCGAGCTGATGCCGATACGTTGTGCAGCGCGCTTAAACAACGCTGGTGTCATATCGTTATCTGTAATGGGAAGCCCTGCGGCAATTGAATCGGCAGAATATGGATTATGAAAATATTTACTCAGTAACACCAAGCAGTCTAATAAAGGATTGGGATATTCTAGATCACTCCCTGCGACTTGCCATTGGGCCTGCTGTGCACCGGTGGGCGCCTCTTCTGATGCCTCACTATGAGGTTTAGTGGTGTCATCTGTGGGCTGAGTTTCCACTTGGGCATTCGTGGCTGCGTCTTCCGCTGTGGTGTGGTCTTGCCCCGTACGGGTAGAGTCAGACATACTTCCTTTTACCCCTTAAACATAAAAAAAACATAGACTTAAACATCTACTTTACCTATTTATAGTCTAGAATAGTTCTTATCAAGTAAGATAGAAAGTCTGATTAAAGAACTATACAAAATAACACATTGGAGAAACATCGTGCTCTACGCAAAAGTGAACAAAGATGGCGCTATCATTGATGTCGCAACAACCCAGTCTGATGACTACAAGGTACTGGTGGCGCCTGATGACCCAATCGTTGCCGCATTATTAGAAGAGAAATTCAAAAGCACTGAAACCAACACCCAAGAACTTCTGTCTGGTTCAGATAACGACATGATGCGGATCATCGAGGATTTAATCGATTTATTATCTGAAAAGCGCATTATTCAGTTCACTGAACTGCCTATAGCGGCACAGAAAAAATTGCTCAGCCGAAAATGGGTACGTGGCGTACACAGCAGTGGCGACGAGAGCCTTATCGACGAAGAGTTTTCTAGCAGTGACAATGACTCATTGATATAAGCCAAACTAACATAGGCTATTCAATCAGTCACTGTAGCGCGTTTCTCACTGACTTCTATCTAGATACACAATAAACAGTAAATAGACTATCAATTCGCTTACATGTCTTGCGCCCGCGCGACAACGAACCCCTGGCCTGCGGCAATATCAAATTTGGCCAAGCGACTTAATTGCTGCTCACTTTCGATTCCTGTTGCAATGACTTGAATATTTAAGCTACTAAACATCTTACACAGGATATGCATAAAGAAAGATTCTGACTCCTTCCCTGTCGCCATTTTGGTATAAGATGGGTCAACCTTCACATAGTCTGGCATTAGCTGCTGCAAATAATGGAAAGTAGTAAACTGCTTCCCGACATTATCTACCCCAAAAGACACGCCGTGTTTTTTGAGCATTTGAGACAAGCGCAACACCTGTTCTTCAGCACCAAGCACGCTTTGTTCAGTGACTTCAAAGGCGAGCTGACTGCGCAGAGTATGATCTAACCCCTGTAGTGTTTGGTCCAACCAAGTCATAAAGGCTTCTTTTGCATAAGCCGAGGCTGCCAAGTTGATCGCCAGAGGTGTTTTCACTATCTCTTTTCGGCGTGAGATAAACTCAATCACCCGCTGAATAATAACTTTGTCCAATTGATCACCTAGATCAAACTGCTCTGCCAAGCCAATAAAATAACCTGCATGATATTGCTTTCCATCGTGCTCTAAACTGGCGAACACTTCTTCATGCATGACGTTACTATCGCTTTCAAAAAAGACAACTTTCTGCTTTCTTAGCAAGAAAGCCTTGTCCAAAATGGCTTTCTCTAAAATCTCTTTCCATGCCAATCTACCGATCGCCATCTCTTGGCCTGTAATGGCATCAAACACTCGACTTGTATTGGGGCCGCTGGCTTTAGCTTCACGTAAAGCGGCATCAGCTTGAGCCATTGCACTAGAACGACTGACATTACCACTTAAGGCGACAGCGCCTATATTAGCCACCGCTTCGCCGTAAGAAACTTGATTCGGTATCAGGGTCATCAAGCCCTCTAAAATATCGTTCACCACCTTTTGCAATCTTGCTTGGTCGATATTCGGAATTAAAATAATAAAGTCCGCACCAGACAAGCGAGCTACTGACACAGAAGACGCAACACTGTTCACTTTCTCGGTCATAATCTGCGCGGAAGCACGAATAAACATATCCGCCGCTTCAAAGCCTCGCTCATTGTTTAGCTTGCCCAAATCGGACAGGTTTACCAGCATTAAGCCATCCATGGTTCGGTCGCTACTGGAGAAATAGGACTTGGCTTGGCTTTCAAAAAAGTGCCGATTCCCTAGACCGCTCACTGGGTCCTTAAAGGCTTTTGCTTGTAACCACTGGACCGTTTCCGCTTCTGCATCAAAATCTTTTTCAAGCTTTTCGGTCAGTCGATTCATTGACTGCACTACGGACTTCAACTCCCGAGTTTTGGGCAGTTTTTCCATTCTAATAAATTGTCTTTGCTGAATCGCTTCCGCTTGTTTTTCTACTTCTGCCAGCGGTTTAAATAGGTAGCGCAGTGCGATACTGCCAAACAAGATGGTGAACACACCGATAATCACAAATGACAACAGCAAGTCTCGAGTGGCTGACCATAGCTGGTAATAACCATAACCTGCACTGCCCGTTATGTAGACCTGACCTAATTCATTCCAGCCATTGGAAATAACCGCATTCGCTTGCGGCACATCAAAACTAATCAGTTTAATAAACCATTGTGGGACACCATTAATTTTCATTGGATTAGAACGGATGATGTCTTTGTCTGTAGCGTAAACATGAATTCGTACTTCAGAGAAATAACCACTATCAAACACGGCATTAATGCTACTGTCGACTGAGGCATAATCTTGGGCGGCCATAAAATCAGACACTGACATACTAAGTGACGTGGCTGAGTCTTGTGTTGTCGACTCTAATTGGTTGATCAAATAGCCTTTCGTTGTATTGAAATTAATTCCCATCACAACCACTAGTATTACTGAAAAAATGACAACAATCGTCATCATCAACTGGCGAAATAGCGTCACTCTGATTCTCCTAGTTATTGTACTTAGCGAGTCGGTTATTTAAATCGGTCCAAAGACTTAATCGTGATGAACCTCCTACTAGCTGCCCACGCCCTTTTTCTTTAGACAACCACAGATTTTTTGCATTAAAAGAATAAATAGGTAATAAATCTGGTCGCTTCGAGGCTGGCTTCAACTCTTTATCCAAATTATCTAACAACACGGGAACAGAGGTTGGAGTATGGTAATAAGCCAACACCATATGGTGCTCATTAAGGGTTAACGCTTTAACATAAACCAGACGCAACTTCTCATCTGGCACACCAAGTTCACGCAATGCAAAATATTTCGCAATAGTAAAATCTTCACAATCTCCCCCCCTGGAGGCCAAAAACTCAATCGGCGTAGCCCAATAATCTTCTTTACCCCAATGTTTAATGTCACTGACAAAGTCCATCATATTAAAGAAATTATTCACCGCCTTCAGCTTTTCAGCAATGGGCAGATCCTTCGATTCATCAATCATTGCTCGCCAAGCAAAAATCCTCTGTTCTGCGCCTCTGCCATATTGTTTGCCAACCTTTTGCGCGATGGCAAAATATTTGTTTGAAATATCAGCATACAACCAAAATTGGGGAATGACACACAGAATCAACGCCAAACAGACGGCCCGCTTTTGAGTGCGGGCCGTCTTGGCTAAAAAAAACAGAGGATTAAAGCGGCGCAACAGCACGAAAAGCCTTATTTATCGTTTTTCGCGGCAAAAGCAGCCAACTGCTCAGGGGTGGCAGCAGGCTGGTATTTCTTTTTCCAGTCTGCATAAGGCTCACCATAAACATATTCACGCGCGGCTTCATACTCTATCTCGACACCTCTTGTTTGAGCTTCTGAGACATACCATTTGCTTAGGCAATTACGACAAAAGTCCGCTAAATTCATTAAATCAATGTTCTGTACTGACTTGTTTTCATCTAGGTGCTTTAAAAGGCGACGAAATACCGCCGCTTCTATTTCTGTTTGCTTATCCATGACCTTACCTTAATGTGTTCGTTATAGTGGCTGGTGGGTGTTTATGGCTGCTCGGTTGATGACGCCATTGCCAGTCAATAGATGCGACCATAAAATCTCTGATTGGTTGCATGTTTTCCGCGCTTATTTGTTCAATAGCATAACAACATGCTTCTAGGGTAGAGAGCGCATAAGCATCGGGCGACTTACGAATTTCATACTGTGCCGGGGGCGGCGACGCAAAGCACAGCCCCTTTATTCCATGAAGAAACGGCTGACTCAAATAAAAGCGCTTGGCTTTGCGCCAAGTCGCATCAATTAGAATCACCCCTTCAATCTGAGTTGCTTCAGTATCCTGTAAAGTCTCGATGGGCTGCGCTTGCTCACTTGGGTACAGCAAGCGCCACTGGCTTAGATCTAACGCCTGCAGCTGTGCGAGCAAGGTGCTGTCATCCATTGCAATACACGTGACTTGCGGCAACGCCAAGGTCAGCAAGGTCACCGTGTTTTTTGCATGCTTTGCCTCTTTAGGGTCTTGTAGCACAATAATGCGCAGACCAAGCTGTCGAGGTTCAGGCCGCAAATGACAGACACATTGTGATTGCAAAAAACCACAACCTGCACAGCGCTTGCGCTTTGAATTAGTCATTAATCAACCGCAGGCCGCTTCTTTAAGACAATTTTGCTAAGTAAGCTTTGATCACATTATCCCAGCCTAAGTCGAGCGCTTCTACCGTCAAAGCGTGCCCAATAGACACCTCTGTAATACGCCCTGGCTGACATAACATTTCAATGTTTGTAAGATCGAGATCGTGCCCTGCATTCACGCCAAGCCCGACTTCTAATGCTGCTTGCGCAGCCTCTTGGTAACCCTGTGCTATTGTTTCAAAACCTTCTTCACCGTACTGGTTAGCAAAGGCTTCGGTATACAATTCTACACGGTCCGCCCCGACTTCTTTCGCCAGCGCCATATTGTCTGCATCAGGGTCCATAAACAGCACCACTCGAATACCTTTGTCTTTCAACTTAGCAATCACAGGACGCAGCGCATCTTGATCACGAGCAATATTCCAGCCATGGTCCGAGGTCAACTGATTTGGATCATCAGGTACCAAAGTACATTGATGAGGTGCCACTTCTAATACCACATTTAAAAACTGCTCGTCCGGAAAACCCTCAATATTCAGCTCAGCTGTCGGGTAGCTTTTTAGCAATTCTTTTAGGTCATAGGCATCTTGATAGGTCGCATGACGCTGGTCTGGCCTTGGGTGAATCGTGATACCAAATGCCCCTAGATCCAATGTGCGCTTTGCCATTTCGACCATGTTTGGATAGTTTCTGCCACGAGAATTCCGAAGTAAGCCTATTTTATTCAAGTTAACGCTTAAGTGTGTCATTTAACTTCTCTCGATCCATCTGAATGTATTTCATCGCATTATAAGACAAAGCCGTATCAGACATCACTAAATTACCACATCAATTCCTTTTATCGACCCCGCTCAGCTTACAGTCCTTGTGGTAAACTTGCCGCCAGAAAAAAGGAGCCGTGATGCAGTACGAACCATTTCAAACAATTTATGAGCGCGCCGCCTTAAGGCATGGCGGACAACACACGCTAGAGCAGCAGCTCACTAAACCTGCCAGCTCAGAACAACTTTGCCAACATTCCGATGACCGCTGGTTGGCGGCTTTTTCGCAGAAAATTTTTCAGTCAGGCATTAATTGGCAAGTGGTAAGAAATAAATGGGAAGGCTTTGAAAGCGTCTTCTTTGGCTTCGACATCGAGAAAATGCTCTTAATTCATGATGAGATGTGGGAAGAAAAAGCCAAAGATCCACGCATTATTCGCCACTTAGGCAAAGTCATGACGATTCGAGAAAATGCCCTCATGATCCATGAATGCCAACTCAGTCATGGCTCTTTTGCTAAATTTATTGCGGACTGGCCCAGTCATGACATCATAGGGTTATGGCTCTATCTAAAACAACATGGAAAGCGACTTGGTGGTAACACTGGCCCATATACCTTACGCATCATGGGCAAGGACACCTTTTTAATGACCCGCGATGTCGAGGGTTACTTACGTCTAAACGAGATTATCAGCACAGGAAAAGACACAAAATCTGCGCTTCTAGCAGCCCAAGCGGCCTTCAATCATTGGCAAAAAGAAAGTGGTCGATCACTCAATGAAATCAGCCAATGCATTGCGATGAGCGTCAATTAATTACAGTTACAGCACTACCCGTTAGGAGAAAATATGGCAGATCTACGCATCGATATCATTTCAGATGTCGTGTGCCCTTGGAGTTATTTAGGGTACACAAGATTAAAACAAGCAATTGATCAATTAGGCGACGATTATCGTATCGATATTCGCTGGCAACCATTTGAACTGCATCCTGATATTCCCCCTACAGGGGAAGATAGGGAAAGCTACCTAACAAAACGTTTTGGTAGCCAAGAGCGCTTAACCGAAGCCACTCACGCGCTGCAGCAAGTTGGCATCGAAAATGGCATCACCTTTAATTTTTCAGAAAAAGATCGCTTACCTAATACTAAGCTCGCACATCAGTTTATTTTAGCGGCAAGCAAGGTGGACTTAGCAACCCCTTTGGCACTGGCTTTGTTCCACGCGCACTTTACTTTAGGTCAAGATATTGGCAAACAAGCCAAGCTGGAAGAAATTGCGCTCAGCATTGGCATGAAAGAAAACGAGCTGCAATACGCGATTCAAGATAAGGCGCGCAGTATTGTGGAGAAAAAAATTGATCGTTTGAAGAGTTTAGAAATTACTTCAGCACCAACCTATGTGATCAATGATCAATATATGGTCCATGGCGCCCACACTCCTGAAGATTTTCTTAAAATACTTACCGACATAGCCAACAAAAGCCCAGCGCTCAAATAGCCAACAAGAAAGCCCCCCCTACTGAAGCCTTCTCTTTGTACGAATCAATCGACGATTGATTCGTACAAAATTCACTCAAAGTTAAAATCTATTAAAGAATTTAAATAGATAAATTTTTATCCGTTGATAATCATTTGCATTCGAACTAGAATCGCATTATTGGAACATTAACGAGAGTGATTTTCATTTATGTACGTATGTCTTTGTAACGGTGTCACCGATGGTCAAATTAAACAATCGATCCAAGAAGGTGCAACCACAATGAGAGCACTGTACCAAGAAACAAACTTGGGAAACCAGTGTGGCAAGTGCTGCCAATGCGCAAAGAAGATATTAAACGATGAGCTTCTGCAAATTGCAGAAACCCAGTTTCAAGCCGCTTAAATCATTACATCTGAGACTGAAGGTAATTTTCCAGTCCAGAGGATGCTATTAGCATTTGCTGCGTTTCTAGCCAATCAATTTGCTCTTCCTGCTCTTCTTGTATTTTCTCTAGAGCGTCACGACTCATAAAGTCGAGTTTCTCTTCACATAAAGCAATGGCGTCTTTTAATACTTGTAGCGTATCTAGCTCTAAAGCCAAATTTGCCGCAATCATCTCTTCGCTGTTCTCACCAATACGCAGACGACCTAAGTCTTGCAGATTAGGTAAACCTTCAAGAAACAAAATACGCTCAATTAATCGATCAGCGTTTTTCATTTTCTGAATAGAGACTTTGTAATCTGCTTTGTCTAAAGCACTAAAGCCAAAATCTTTAAACATACGCGCATGCAAAAAATATTGGTTTATGCCAACGAGCTCATTGGCTAGCACTTTATTTAAGCTCGCTAATACACCACGATCACCTTTCATAGTAAGCTCCCTTATTTACCCATTTGTGATTGGATATAATTCTGCATGCCAATTTTGTCCATCAATCCCAGCTGTTGCTCCAACCAATAGACATGATCTTCTTCGGTATCAAACAAGAGTTTTTCCAGCATCTCACGGGTTTGATAATCCCCTTCCGCTTCACACAGCGCAATGGCTTCTCGCACACACGCCACGACTTCAAGCTCTAGGGTTAGGTCATTCTGCATCGCTGAACGCACATCAGAACCCACTAACAAATCACGTCGCTTGGTCATGCATGGCACGCCCTCAAGAAACAAAATTCGCTTGATCAGCCAATCAGAGTGTTGTGTTTCTTCTTCCATTTCATGGTTTAGTCGCTCATAAAGCTTATCCATACCCCAATCATCGTACATACGTGAATGAATAAAATATTGATCTATCGCAGCAAGCTCATTCGCTAACAGCTTGTTCAAGCCGTCTATTACCTTTTGACTACCTTTCATCTTGTTGTTCCTCATTAAAACCAAAGACACCCGTTACACACTACATGTCAACGAACTATTGTACGCTCGAGCCTAACGCCCCCCTTGTGAAAGGTCGTCAGCCCGCTAATGATCCAAGTAAAATACCTAATAAGCCTTATACTTTAGTCCATTTATTAGCTCTTCCCTAACCTTCTCCTAGCGTGTCATCACCACGATAAGGCTTTCCTTCCCCTGCTTTGACTTCCAGTGTATCTATTCGCTGAAAGCCACGCGGCAATTTCAAGCCACGTCGGCCACGCTCACCTAAGTAGTCTTGCAAATCTTTTTCCATTAAAGACAAGAAACGTTTGCCCGCGTAAGCCAGCAATAAATCATTGGGTAATACGCACGCCATTGAGACCAGTAACTCTTCTCTTTCCGCCGCTCGAGCACTAGGAATGCTTAACATTTTATTGCCTTTACCTTTTGCCATTTTGGGCAAAGATGCAACATCAAAGGCCAGCATACGACCTTCATTCGACACCACAACAACACGCCCTTTCTCTGGATTTTCCACCAGCACTGGCGCCATCACCTGGGCCCCTTTAGGCAAGGTTAAGGTCGCTTTCCCCGCTTTGTTCTTCGCATAAAGGTCTTTCAACTGTGCTACGAAACCATAGCCTGCATCGCTGGCTATTAGGTAATAGGCCTCTTCATTATTCAGCACCGCTGCGACAATAGTAGCGCCTTTCTCAAGACTAATGCGCCCAGTAATCGGTTCACCTTGCCCACGCGCAGAAGGCAAGGTATGCGCTTTAATAGAATAAGTTCGGCCATTTGAAGCCAATAACACCAAGGTCTGATTTGATCGCCCTTTGGCGCTCACTAAGTAGCCATCCCCCGCTTTATAGCTTAACCCTTCCACATCAAGATCATGCCCTTTACCTGCACGGATCCAGCCCTGCTTAGAGATCACCACGGTAATAGGATCATTTGACAGCAGATCCTCTTCATTAAAGGCTTGCGCTTCCTTACGCTCTACAATAGGAGTACGGCGATCGTCAGCAAAGGCGTCGATGGCTTCGCGAATTTCAGTCGAAATCAATTTCTTTAACTTAGCGTCAGAGGAAAGCAAGGCCTCAAGCTGTAAGCGCTCTTTCTCTAACTCTTCTTGCTCGGCTTTAATACGCACTTCTTCGAGCTTCGCCAAATGACGTAACTTTAACTCTAGAATGGCTTCAGCCTGAATGTCGGTTAAACCAAAACGCGCCATCAGTTCGACTTTAGGCTTTTCCTCGGTGCGAATAATTTCAATGACTTCATCGATATTCAGAAAAGCCACCAGCAAACCTGCCAGTATATGTAACCGACTGTTCACTTTATCCAAACGGAACTGCAAACGACGACGTACCACATCAATACGAAAGCGTAGCCACTCTGCCAGAAAGTTTTTTAATGGCTTCACTTGCGGCAAACCATCCAGACCAATCACATTCATATTAACGCGATAGGACTTTTCTAAATCAGTGGTCGCAAACAGGTGGGTCATCACAGACTCAATATTGACCCGGTTTGACTTGGGCACAATAACCAAACGAGTTGGGTTCTCATGGTCGGATTCATCTCGAAGATCTACCACCATAGACAGCTTTTTAGCTGGGTTTTTGTCCTGCATTTGTGCGGCAATTTGTTCAAGAATCTTGCTGCCAGACACCTGATGTGGAAGCTCATGGACAACGATTTCTCCCTCTTCCACTTCATAACGTGCGCGAGACTTGATTTGCCCCTTACCCGTTTCGTAGAGTTTTCGTATGTCGCTACGTGGCGTCACTATCTCACCGCCAGTAGGAAAATCAGGACCTTGAATATAATTCAGTAAATCATCTAATTCGGCTTTCGGATGATTCAGTAAATGAATACAAGCCTCACCCACTTCACGAAGGTTATGGGGCGGAATATCGGTTGCCATACCCACCGCAATCCCTGTTGTACCATTCAATAAAAGGTTAGGTAGACGCGCTGGCAGCACGGAAGGCTCTTGCAAAGTACCATCAAAATTAGGCACCCAATCTACGGTTCCTTGACTGACTTCGCGCAATAAAACATCGGCGTATTTAGACAGGCGAGATTCGGTATAACGCATTGCCGCAAACGATTTAGGGTCATCTGGTGCCCCCCAGTTACCTTGCCCATCCACCAATGGATAGCGGTATGAAAATGGTTGGGCCATCAACACCATGGCTTCATAACAAGCACTGTCGCCATGAGGGTGAAACTTACCTAATACATCCCCTACCGTTCGAGCGGATTTTTTATACTTAGCGGTCGCTTTTAACCCAAGCTCACTCATCGCATAAACAATTCGACGCTGCACCGGTTTTAAACCATCGCCGATATGCGGCAAAGCTCGGTCCAAAATAACGTACATTGAATAATTCAAGTAGGCTTTTTCTGTATAGTCTTTTAATGACAGGGTTTCATTCGATTCGAAATTTGATAACTCACTCAAGGAGAATTTCCTTCTACCGCGTTTTATGATGTGTTATTCGCACACATCAGTAATTGAAAAAAAAGTTTGACCGTACTATAAAGAAACTTCGTGATCACCTGCAACCTTAGCTCAGAAGTTTATCTTAGGGAGTGTGTTCCTTCCTATCTATCAGGCAGCATGATAAAAGGATTTATATGAACCAATATCACACAGCATTTACTCCCTACCCAATCCAGCATGAACTCGGCAAAGGTGGTTGCTCTTCAATCCTTCACCGAGATGACAGAATCGCCATTCGTCATGAGTATCTCGTACAATCGTCTACTCCAAGCCGTTTTTATCAGGCCCCCGAAAAATGCTTTATTTTTGTCTTATCTGGCGATCTGTTTCTGAAAAACCAAGACAATGAAATACAACTAAAAAAACATCAAGGCAGTTGGCTACCAAGCGATTCGATTACGGTTGCAACCCTCTTATCACCACAGGTCACACTCTGTGTCATCAACTTATCGGACGCTCATGCCGCCACCGAAAAAGCTATTGCGTTCCATAAAGTTTCTTCCGGCAGCAGCGATTCCTTTGCCGATAAAAATGGCATCACCACCTGGCCTCTTTATCAGGGAGCGGATGCCGCTATTTCGATCCATCTCTATCCAGCCCATTACAAAGACACCCCTTATTACCACAAAAAAACGGACCAGTACCTAATTTGCCTAGAAGGCGAGCTCGCCATTTCAACTAACAAACAAGCTTTCAAGCTATGCCCAAGCATTGGTCAATATTTACCTAGGATGACCCGTAAAGCCTTGTTTAACCATAACCGCAAAAGCATTACCGTATTGAGTATCACCACGCCTTACCCAGAAAAAGGCCGCGTACTTGCACTTTAACCGAGCGCAGCTAATCGTTAGCGCATGACGAGAGCGGTCAACACATGATCTTCCCATTGACCATTTATTTTTAAATAGTTTTTTGCATAACCCTCTTTGCTAAAACCTAACCGACTCAATACCGCTGCACTGCGAGCATTTCTAGGCATATAGTTAGCTTGTATGCGATCAATGCGACACTCTTTGTGTAAATAATGGTTTCCTGCTGTTAATAGCTCATGCATCAAGCCTTTGCCTTGTTCTGACTCTCTTAAGCTATAGCCAAGATGACACGATTGAAAAACGCCTCGTACAATATGCGAATAATTAGCATAGCCTAGCATTCGCGTTTCATCTGGAGACAGAAAACATAAGGCAAGCCCTTGATCTTCTAAGAAATCTCGACGCATTTCGCGAATCCGTAAACGGCAAAGCTCAATTGAGTAATAAGCCTCAGCGCGTTGTGGCTCCCAGGGTGCTAAAAAATGCTTTTCTTCGGTGACATATGCCTTTAGCAAGTCCGCTTGGGACTCTTCGAGTATTTTAAGCACACCACGGGCGGTTGTAATACGTGGAAAACGGGAACTATGGTCCGTTGAATTCGTTTGTTTGAATGAATGAGTTGATAGCACTTCAAACAAGCGTAAATGATAAGACTCAAACCAGAACTGCTCTGCTAACAACAAAGTGCGCCGTAGCGTAGGATGATTCAACCAATGCTCAGCCGTAGCACGGTCTTGCCAATAGGTCAGCAGTAAATCGGTTTCACCTAACGAACACTCAGCCGCCAAAAAACCATCCTGCCCTTTGGCTAGATCAATCAATTTATCGACCATTATCCGGTAAGTCATGTTCTCAAGCATCACACTGCTAGACAGTAGCACTGCATAACAAGGCGCGCTCATTGGAGAAGGCGTTGTCATAGTCATCCTAGTTAATGAAACGGCTCTTTAAATATGCCAGATAGCATCCTATTCGATGCCTAGGTTTACCCATTGGCAGGCAAGCTAAAACAGCATAAGTATAGGTCTGGTTAAAGGCTTTATCTATTACAATTCACAATAAAAACAGGCCTTTACGAAAACAATACACTAAAACTAAAGCAGACCAAGAAGCGCAGCTAAACGCCTTGATCTGCTTTCTCATTATCACGAAAGGTAAGTCGAACCGCGCAGTACTTTTTGATAAGTGCTGATCAAGTTTTCTTGCTCAACGGCCTCTAAGCCACTGGCTGAGACTTTATCTTGATAGCGTTTAAGCAGTGCCTGTTCATCATAGCTTACGTACTTTAGAACGTCTTGAACACTGTCACCCATCAACACATGGTCAATTCGAAATCCCTCTTCAGTCAGGTACACATCCACAGACGCAGTGTCACCAAAAAGATTATGCAAATCACCGAGTGTTTCTTGATAGGCACCCACTAAGAAAAAGCCCATTAGATAATCTTCATTCACCGGTGGTGGTGGCAAAGGCAACGAGGACTCTATCCCTTGACCGTCCACATAGCGATATAAACAACCATCCGAGTCACAAGTAATATCTTGAATTTTCCCTCTAAATGAAGGGGCTTGCTGTAGGCCTTGTAGTGGCAATACCGGAAATAATTGATCAATCCCCCAGGCATCCGGCATGGACTGGAAAACAGACAAGTTGACAAACAACTTCTCTGCCAGACGCTCGTTAAGCTCATCGATAACAGGGCGATGGCCGCGATTGCGACTGTCTAACTTAGGCAACAGATTACGACACGCCACAACAAACAAGTTCTCAGCTTGAGCGCGCTGCTCAAGATTTAGCTGGCCATGATTATAAAGCGTCAAACTGTCATTAAAGTCATCCAATAAGTCGTGATAAATTTCCACTAAGGATCGGCTATCATCGTGCTCATCATGCTTTAAACTCTGATAACAATCCCATAACCGCTGGATTTCCAAGACACTGTCATCACTCGGCGGTTCAATGAGTAATAATTCCGCCCCATGGGAAAACACATCTGCAATCATCATCGCATGGTGTGCGGTCACGGCTCGCCCTGATTCTGAAATCAAGTTCGGGTGTGGCAGGTTATACTGATCACAAACATTATGAAAAGCGAACACCACATTGTTCGCATACTCACTAATACTGTAATTGGCTGAATAGGCATTTTGTGAGCGGGTTCCTTCATAATCAACCCCTAGCCCCCCACCAACATCGACCCATTTCACCGGCACTCCCATTTGATGCAATTCAGAATAATAGCGTGCACACTCTTTTAATGAGTTCTGAATATCACGAATTTTGGTAATTTGTGAACCAAGATGAAAATGAATCAACTCAAGGCAATCAAGCATATTCAAATCACGCAAACGATCTACCGCGCGTAATAACTGCGACGTGGTTAAACCAAACTTGGATTTTTCGCCACCACTATTACTCCAATGGGTTGAGCTTGTGGAAGCTAAGCGAATGCGAATGCCTATGCGCGGCTTCACGCCAATTTTTTTCGCCTCGTCCAAGATCAAATCGAGCTCATGCAACTTTTCAACCACAATGAAAACTTGATGCCCCATTTTTTCGGCCATCAGCGCCAAATGAATGAATTCGCGATCCTTATAGCCATTGCAAACGATGATCCCATTCGGGCTTTGATGCATCGCCAGCACCGCCATTAGTTCAGGCTTACTGCCTGCTTCAAGCCCAACACTAGAAGAGTTATCAGGCTGACAGCCGGTGATCTCTTCCACCACACGACGCTGCTGATTCACCTTAATAGGATACACAATGGCGTAATTCGCCTGATAGTCATAATGCTCAATTGCCTGGCAAAATGATTGGGTGATTTTTTCAATTCTAGAATGCAGAATATTAGGAAAACGTACCAAACAAGGGTAAGGAATCCCCTGCTGTTTCAATGCTTTAGACAGTTCAGTCAAATCAATGCTGTTCTCTCGGTCAGGTAAGGCAATGGCACGACCCTGATCATTAATAGAGAAAAAACCCGCACTCCAGTGCGTCACATTATAAAGTTCAATAGAATCTTTCACTGACCAAGGCTTCATATTGCCTCCTAACATCCGAATAATTACAACGACACAAAATTTTGACAGCGATTCTGTGTCGAGCTAGCGCTACTGACTCATAGCGTTTTTATGATCATGAGATAATAAAAAAGCGGGGCTAAGGGAACACCCCTAACTCCGCTCTTTTTAGTACTGTTGTTATGGCTTAAGAAACGCGTTCGCCGTGAGCCTGCTTATCTGCATGATAAGAAGAACGAACTAAAGGACCACACGCTGCGTGTTTAAAGCCTAATTCTTTTGCTACTTCTTCATAGCGAGCAAATTCTTCAGGCGGTACAAAACGCGCCATTGGGAAGTGGTGTTTCGAAGGCTGTAGATATTGACCAATCGTCAGCATATCAACATTATGAGCGCGTAGGTCTTTTAGTACCTCAACGATTTCTTCGAATGTTTCACCCAAACCCACCATCAAGCCAGATTTCGTTGGAACATCTGGGCAACGATCTTTAAAGTTCTTTAATAGATCGAGCGACCATTGATAATCAGAACCTGGTCTCACCTGGCGGTAAAGGCGAGGAATAGACTCTAAGTTATGGTTAAACACATCTGGTGGCGCAAGCTGTAAGATGTCCAACGACGTTTCCATACGGCCACGGAAGTCCGGTACCAAGGTTTCAATCTCAATATTTGGACTTAACGCACGCGTTTCGTTAATACAATCAACAAAATGCTGTGCACCACCGTCACGTAGATCATCACGGTCAACGGAAGTGATCACCACATATTTCAATTTCATATCACGGATCGCCTCAGCAAGTTCCTTAGGCTCATTTGGGCTTAAGGCATTTGGACGACCGTGTGCAACATCACAAAACGGGCAACGACGGGTACAAATTTCACCCATAATCATAAAGGTCGCTGTACCGTTACTAAAACACTCCCCTAAGTTAGGGCAGTTTGCTTCTTCACAGACAGAAGCCAACTTGTGTTCGCGTAGGGTTTGCTTAATACGAGCAATTTCCGGAGAAGCTGGCATTCTTACACGCAACCAATCTGGCTTGCGTGGAATTTCTTCAGTAGGAACAATTTTTACTGGAATACGGGCCATTTTATCGGCACCGCGAAGTTTTTCGCCTTGGACAACGCGTTTGCGTTCTGCAGTCATTCTATTTCCACCCTTGTTGGATAGTCGGATGTTGATATCCGAGCTGTTCAGCAAGCTGATTAGCCAACTGAACTTTAACCTTAGAAAAATCGACCTGACTGCTCAAGCGAGCCATATCGACCATCTGAAGACCTTGATAGCCACATGGATTAATACGGTTAAATGGTGATAGATCCATATCCACATTCAGCGCTAATCCATGAAAAGAACAACCTCGGCGAACTCTCAGGCCCAAAGAGGCGATCTTTTTTCCATCTACATAAACACCTGGTGCATCTGGCTTAGCATAAGCATCAATAGCATTGAGCTTAAGCGTCTCTACAATCGCGTTCTCAAGCACTGTAACAAGATCCCGCACCCCTATTCCTAGGCGTTTTAAATCAATCAGTACATAAGCAACTAATTGCCCCGGGCCATGGTAAGTAACTTGCCCGCCTCGATCCACTTGAATGACAGGGATATCCCCTGGTGCAAGCAAATGCTCTTCTTTACCCGCTTGTCCTTGCGTAAATAAAGAAGGATGTTCAAGTAACCAAATTTCATCTTGATCTTCTTTAGAGCGAACTTGGGTGAATGATTTCATTCTCTCCCAAGTTGTCTCATAACCAATCACACCTAAATCACGGCAAATAAGTTGTTGATTCATTACAGAACCATCTTAACCGCTTCAAGCGCCATTAGATCCTTGTGTAATTTTGCTAACTGCTCTTCGCTCTGGGCCACAATACGGAAGCTGTAGCTAACAAAACGGCCTTTGCTTGAACGGTTGACATTGGTCGCCTCATCGCCCATTTCAGGCGCATGCACTTGCATGCATTTCACAATATCTAGATGACCATTATCGGTATCAAGCGCGACCACTTTGATCACATAATTGTCACACGGAAATTCAATTTTTGGCGCATCAACTGCATTTTCAGCTTGATCGCCATCTTTTGTAATCAGAGCCATCGTTCATCCACTAGATCCTAAGATCTAAAATAAATTCATAAAGAAAAGTTTGATTTTATCAAACATACGCTTAAAGAAGCCACCTTGCTCAACTGGCTCAAGCGCGACAACATTGCGTTCTAGAACAATATTATCTGCAGTGCCTACTACAATCTTGCCTAATACATCGCCCACTTTGATTGGTGCTTCAATTTCAGGGTTCATTTGCAAGCTTGCAGGAAGGGAATCTGCGTCTTGACGCGGCAATGTTACCAACACATCATCAGCAAAACCAACTTTCACGGTATTTTGACTGCCACCCCAAACACGAGCGTCATTGACCACTTGGCCACGGCTATAAAGTTTACGTGTTTCGTAG
Source organism: Marinomonas pollencensis (assembly GCF_003387375.1). Lineage (GTDB taxonomy): Bacteria > Pseudomonadota > Gammaproteobacteria > Pseudomonadales > Marinomonadaceae > Marinomonas > Marinomonas pollencensis. Next base: position 78,990 of record NZ_QUNG01000004.1, read on the forward strand.
TATCTAAATCCGTAATCCAAAAGCTTCTGTGACTCACTAGCACGAGCTTCGTCAGATTTGGTACCCATTACAACGGTAATTAAACGTGTACCATTACGTACTGCAGAGGCCGCCAAGCAGAAACCTGCCGCTTCAGTATGACCTGTTTTTAAGCCATCAACAGACTTATCACGCCACAATAGACGATTACGGTTAGGCTGACGGATGTTGTTGTAAGTGAAATATTTTTCTGCGTAAAGAGGGTAATTCTCAGGGAACTGAGTAATGGTTGCACGCGCCACAATCGCAATATCATGGGCAGTGGAATAATGATCATCCGCTGGGTAGCCCGTTGCGTTGACAAAGTGTGAGCCTTTCATGCCAAGTAATTTCGCATGTTGGTTCATTAAATCAGCAAACGCTGACTCACTGCCGGCAATGTGCTCTGCAATAGCAACCGTTGCATCATTACCAGATTGAACAATCATACCCTGCATCAGCGTCATTAAAGGCACTCTTGTCCCTTCACGAACGAAGGTACGAGATCCCTTCATACGCCACGCTTTTTCACTAATGGTCACTTTATCATCAACAGAAATATCACCACGAGCCAGTTCATACTCGGTGATGTAAGCGGTCATTAACTTAGTAAGACTCGCAGGCGGTAATTTCTCATCCGCATTGTGAGACACAAGGATATCACCGGTATAAGCATCCATTAGGATATAGCTGCTCGCGGCTAGTTCTGGTGGCGCAGGAATGAGCGAGGGCTCTGCGTGAACGGCATTGGTTGTGATACCAAGGAATACGGATAAAATAATTAGGAGTCGTTTCATACTCTACAACATCGTCTGGTTAAAAAAGTTTACAAATGATACTAGAGAGAAAAATGAATCTCTAGTCTAAGGAATTCGCCTTTACAGTTACATCGCAACTCGTACTGGCTTTGCAAAGCCCGCATCATAGAGCTTTTGTTGCCAATTAGACAGCTCTGCATCACTGCCATAAGGACCAACTAAAACTTTATAAAGAGCATCACTTTGTTGCACTATCTCGACATTAATTTGCGTATCAAAGACAGCAAACAGCTGATTTTTTAAGCGCGCGGCCGCTTCAGAAGTCGAAAAAGCCCCCACCTGCAGATGACTAAACACAGAGCTGACTGTGGTTTTCTTTTGTGCCAGTGGTGGTGTGGGTGAAGCCAATACCACTGGGGGACTCAGTTCTTTTTTCTGCGTCGCATTCACCTTCGTTGTGGCTTGATAAACCCCACCTTTGGGCGGTGTTATCGCCTCAATCCTAACGTGAGCCAGCCCCTTTTTCTGATAATCCAAACGCACTGCCGCGGCATAAGAAAGGTCTATCAATCGGTCTCCATGAAAAGGCCCCCGATCATTGACTCTAACAATGACAGAACGCTGATTATCCAGGTTCGTTACTTTCAAGTAGGTCGGTAAAGGAAGCGATTTATGGGCTGCTGAAAAGGCATACATATCATATGTTTCCCCATTTGAAGTAGTATGACCGTGAAATTTCATGCCATACCAAGACGCGGTTCCCTCTGCTACATACCCCTTGGCCGACTTCATTACCCAATACTTTTTACCCCATACTTCATAGGGACTCTTATTTCCCCCACGGCTTTTGGGTTCCCATTTAGGCACCAAGTCGGGCAAATGATCCACTTTAACATCATGGTCAGGGGCATGATCCTTCAGTATGGTGTAACGCCCTCCCGCAGAGGCTTTATCATACTCAGCAGAACTCATTGTATTAGACGAGCAGCCACTCAATATCGCGATACATGACCCAATTAACAACACTAACCTACAATGTTTAATCATTCTTTCCTATGTTCTCAGCAAGCGCCAACACTGACATGGCATAACGTCGACTTGGGTTATAATCCATAATCGTAAAAAAGTTTTCATAGGCGAGCCAATAAGTGACTTCGTCTGCTTTGGTTCGCAACCCAACCAGCCCCATTTTTTTATTTAGGAAGTGCTGTTTAGGCAGCACTTTCAGGGCCGACCATTGGGCCGCTGTTTTGATCGGTTTGCGATCGTGGTTAACCCACTCGGTTATCGCATCCGGATCCTCAACGCTTGCCATGACCCAATACGGCTGGTTATATTCCCAGCCATGGTGCTGCAAATAGTTCGCCACACTGCCTATCGCATCCGCATCAGACTGCCAAAGATCAATGTGTCCATCGCCATCATAATCCACAGCCAGCTTGCGATAATTCGTTGGCATAAATTGCACCATTCCCATGGCCCCAGTATAGGACCCTTTTGTGGCACCAATGTTCCAATTATTTTCACGTGCTAACAACAAATAAGCACGCAGCTCATTTTGGAAATAAGCTTGGCGTCTTGGATAATCAAACGCCAACGTAGTAAGCGAGGTAAAGACATCTTTTGAGCCGGTAATACGACCATAGTAAGTCTCCACCCCAATAAGTGCGACAATCACATGCCAATCTACAGCGTATTGTTTTTCCGCCTTTAACAGCCAATGTTTATTCTTTTGCGCAAATGCTTTACCGCTGGCAATACGCTGCGGATTGACAAAACGCGCACTGTATTCGTAATAAGGGGTAATGACTTCTGGCTGGTTATCCGACTTCTGAATGACTTTTTCACGTATTTTTATCCGTGAGAAAGCCAACTCCAGCGCATTTTTATCGAAACCATCTTGCTCGACCAAACGCGTAATAAACGCCTGCACTTGTGGGTTGGCTGCATAAGAATTAGCCTTTTTATCTGGCGCATTATCCAGCAGTTGATTACTCACTCCGAGCTTATCACCCAACGCGTGCTGCTGCATTTGACCTGCACTGCTACACCCTACCAAGCCGAGTACTAGAAACATCCCTACTGCTAGTTTTATCATCATCTCGCCCTTTTATGTGTTTGTACCGACATTAAAATACCAAAGGTCGCCATAATCGTTATGATGGATGTTCCACCATAGCTGACCAAAGGCAAGGGTACCCCAACCACAGGCAAAATACCTGACACCATGCCGATATTTACAAACATATAAACAAAAAAGGTCAGTGTTAAACTTCCCGCCAACAAACGAGCATAATTATCTTCTGCCGTTGCCGAAACATACAAACCACGCGAAATAACCAACAAGTAGGAAAGTATTAAAATACCGCAACCCAACATACCGAACTCTTCGCCCAGCACCGCAATAATAAAATCCGTGTGACTTTCTGGTAAGAAATTTAATTGCGCCTGAGTGCCTTCTAGCCACCCTTTTCCGTATAAGCCACCGGAGCCAATCGCCGTTTTAGATTGAATAATATTCCACCCCGAGCCCAATGGGTCGCTTTCGGGGTTGAGAAAGGTCAACACGCGCTGACGTTGATAATCGTGCATAAAGTGCCACAACACATAGCCAGCTGCAGGGGCAGAAACCGCTGCGCCAATAATATAACGCCAACCAAGCCCAGCCAAAAACAGTACAAAAATACCCGACACTGCCACCAACAAAGCGGTACCTAAATCTGGCTGTTTGGCGACCATCAGTGCAGGAATAAAAATTAATGCTAAAACGGACAAGACTTCTTTTAACTTAGGCGGCAGTTGACGATCTGCAAAATACCAAGCAATCATCATCGGCATAACAATTTTCATAATCTCAGAAGGCTGAAAGCGCAGCCCGCCTGGCAAAGCCAACCAACGCTGCGCCCCTTTTGCCCCGACCCCAAACAACAACACGCCAATCAACAGCATTGCCAAAAACACAAACAAAGCAGGTGAGGCACGACGCATGTATTTGGGCGGTAACTGAGCAAGCCCCAAACACACCCCCATACCTATGCCAAAACGCAGAATCTGCCGCTCTACCATCTCCATATCCTGACCAGAGGCGGAATACAGCACTACCAAGCCACCTGTCATCAGAAGCAGCAGCGACCCCAACAGCAAGATATCAACGTGAATCAATTTCCACAGGCGAGCATTGGCAAACGACAACACTCTTCTATAAACCGTATCACTCACTGGCGTTACCTTTTAAATAGTCGTAGCGTTTAGGGTATTTGCCATCAATATAAGCATCAAAAAGCTTTTTCGTTAGGTCGGCGGGCTTCGCCGCGCCACCGCCGTTCTCAAAAATAGCAAACACGGCGATTTTGGGCTTTTCGGCCGGTGCAAAGGCAATAAATAAGCCATGGTCATGAAGCCGCTTCGCCAATTTATCCGCTTCGTACTCTTCACCATCTTGCAGACTGAATACTTGCCCAGTTCCGGTTTTACCGGCTATGGTGTAGTCCGTTCCTTGTAAGCGTCGCCCTGTTCCCTTAGGATCGGTTATCACCTTGCGCATGGCTATGACAATTTTTTCCCAGTTACGCTGATCCTTCAGCGTAATATTATGAAGACCCGCCTCTTTGTCCTCAAACTGTGCCGCTTGATCACCAATACTTTGTGCCATACGCGGAAAATAATAATGCCCGCGCGCCGCAATAGCCGACACCGCTGTGGCGATTTGAATCGGTGTTGCTACCATAAAGCCTTGACCAATCCCCACATTCACTGAGTCCCCTGGGTACCAAGGCTCATTGTATTTGGCTTTTTTCCAAGCATTGGATGGCAGCAAACCTATGCTCGCGCCATTTAAGTCCAACAGCACACTTTTACCAAAACCAAAGCGCGCTAAGAAATCATGTATCGGCGTGATGCCCATTTTATTGGCCAGCTGATAGAAATAAGTATCCACTGACTCAATCACAGCGCGCTCTAAATCAATCCAGCCGTGGCCGCCACGCTTCCAGTCCCGATAGCGACGACCACCTGGATTAATTTGGTAATAACCTCGGGCAAAATAACGTTCAGTCCATGATGAAAAACCATACTCAAGGCCTGCTAACGCCATAAAAGGCTTAATGGTAGACGCTGGAGGGTAACCGCCACGGAGTGCCCGATTAAACAAAGGAAGGCTTTTCGAGTCGCGCAATAGCGAGTAGTCCTTGTAGGAAATCCCCCTAACAAACAAGTTGGGATCAAACCCTGGCTTAGATACTAAGGCAAGAATGCCACCAGTATTTGGGTCTATCGCCACCACTGACCCTTTGTAGTCACCTAAAAGGTCGTAAGCGTATTGCTGTAAACGTGCATCCATATACAAATGCACATCTTTACCCGGTACAGGGTTCTCACGCCCCAACTCTTCCATGATTCGACCGCGTGCATTTACTTCCACTTTTTGAATGCCAGGCTTACCAAACAAGGTACTTTCGTAATAACCTTCTACGCCAGTCTTACCAATAAACAAGGCACCTTGGTAAGCCTGTTTATCTACTCTCTCTAAATCTTTTGTGGTAATACGTCCGACATAACCAACCGCATGAGCAAATGCTTTACCATAAGGGTAATAACGAGTGAGTTGAGCCTCAACCTGTACGCCATCTAACTTATATAAGTTAACCGCCACACGGGCCCACTCTTCATCTGTGAGTTGAGATTTTAAGGTGATAGATTGGTAGGGGCGGCGATACTCTTTGAGCTTCTCATCAAACTGATCCCACTCATCAGAGCTAATATCAATCAGCCCTGACAGTATTTTGCGCAACTGAGGCATACTTTTGATGCGCTCCGGCGTCACTGTCAAACTATGGATTGGACGATTGTCGGCGAGCACCACCCCATTGCGATCATAAATGAGACCCCTTGGAGGAGGCTCAGTCACCAGCATCACACGATTTTCATCGGCTTTGGTTTGATAAAGCTGGTGATTTACAACTTGAAGGTAAAATAAGCGAGCCATCAACACCCCCGCCAACAGCAACACCAACAATCCAGCAATAATAATACGCGATTGCGTCAATGACTTTTCTTGGTTGTAGTTGCGAAAATTTTTATACCGACGGCTCAACGAACAATCCTCTATCTATGATACGGATGGTTATTCATCAAGGTCCAAGCACGATATATTTGCTCAGCCAGAATAACCCGAACCATAGGGTGTGGCAGTGTTAAACGAGAAAGCGACCAGACTTGATCTGCTTTCGCGGTACAACGTGGGTCCAGTCCATCGGGGCCACCCACCAATAAACTGACGTTATACCCTTCCATGCGCCAATTCCCCGTTTGATCCGCTAACTGCTCTGTAGACCACTCTTTACCGAGGACCTCCATCGCAATGACCTTATCTCCTTGGGGAATTGCATCGAGCATGAGATCACCTTCTTTACGAATTGCTTTTGGTATATCGGTGTTTTTTCCCCGTGGTGACATGGGAATTTCCACTAACTCTAAAGCAAAATCTTTAGGCAGGCGCTTAGCGTAATCATCGTAGCCTTGCGTCACCCATTTCGGCATTTTAGTACCGACAGCAATCAGTCGAACGCGCATTGCAAAACCTTACATCGATTCTGGTTTAATATCCCAAAGTTTCTCTAAGTCGTAAAAAGCTCGCGCTTCTTCTGTCATCACATGGACGACCACGTCATGAAGATCAACCAAAACCCAATCGCTTCCGGTACCACGACCTTCAGAACCTAGTGGCTGAAGTCCGTTAGTCTTAAGGTGTTCAATGACATTTTGACCCAAACCACCTACATGACGCTTAGAGGTACCAGTACAAATGACCATGTAATCCATCATGTCGGTATGTTTTGAAACATTCAACACAGTGATCTTATCACCTTTGACATCTTCCAGTGCTTCCACTGCTAAAGCTAAGATTTGATCCGCTGTGAGATTAGGCTGACTCATAAAGTTACGTTATCCTGATATAATTGATTGTCTATTATGTATGTTTGTACGGGTTCTGGTAGCAAATACGCTATCGATTCCTGCTTTTTACACAGAGCTCTTATCATGCTTGAAGATATCTCCAAGGACGGCAGCGTTTCCAACCAAATAAAACCTGAGGGCGCGCATTGTAACTCATGCGATGAAGCGGCACGATAGTTTTCGCAGAAAGCATTTAACTCTGAAATCAGATCCGGCTCCCAGCCAGGACGAGAAACGACCAAAATATGCGCATAGTGAATCAGCTCCTGCCAATTCGCCCAAGTAGGAATTGACAAAAAACTGTCCATTCCCAACACCATGATCAAGGGCTCATCCGGCCCAATGATGGCACGCACCTCTTTGAGAGTGTCAATCGAATAACTGGGACCTTCACGAACAATTTCTCGTGCATCAACCGTTAACCTAGGATCACTCGAAATGGCCATTTCCACCATCGCTAAACGCTGCTTTGCTGTAATGCTTGGCAAACCTTTGTGCACTGGCTGAAAACAAGGAATTAAGCGCAATTCATTAAAATTGAAGCGATCTAAAATTTCAACTGCGGTGCGCAAGTGACCATTATGAATTGGGTCAAATGTCCCCCCCATAATCGCCACACCTGAAGCCTGCTCTTGCTTAGTTGTCACGAGTATGTCCATCACCTAACACTATGTATTTCTGGCTGGTCAGACCCAAAAGCCCTACAGGTCCACGAGCATGAACTTTATCCGTTGAAATGCCGATCTCAGCGCCGAGGCCGTACTCAAAACCGTCAGCAAAAGCCGTGGAGGCATTTACCATCACGGAAGCAGAATCCACTTCCGTCATAAAGGCACGAGTCTTAGTATAGTTTTGCGAAACAATCGCATCAGAGTGATGCGAGCCATAATGGTTAATATGCTCAATGGCCTCTGCCATATCCGCAACCACTTTAATTGACAACTTAGCGGCTAGATATTCCGTAAACCAATCTTCTTCTGTCGCTACCCCCATGTCCATGACAATAGAGCGCGCAGCGTCACATCCCACCAACTCAACGCCTTTTGACACAAAAGCTGATGCTAAAGCAGGCAAAACCTCTGCTGCAACCGCTTTATGCACTAACAAAGACTCCATGGCATTACACACACCATAACGCCGCGTTTTCGCATTCAACGCAATGTTAGCGGCTTTTTCTAGATCCGCTTCATCATCGATATAAACATGGCAGTTACCGTCCAAGTGCTTAATCACAGGCACGCGAGCGTCCTTACTAATACGCTCAATTAGACCTTTTCCGCCTCGTGGCACGATCACATCAACAAATTCCGGCATACTAATTAAACGTCCAACCGCATCACGGTCCGTCGTATTCAACACCTGCACCGCATGTTCTGGCAAGCCAACAGCATTTAGCCCTGCCGTTACTGCTTCTGCAATTGCTTGGTTGGAATAAAAAGCCTCAGACCCGCCCCGTAAAATGGTCGCATTGCCTGATTTTAAACATAAACTGGCTGCATCAATGGTCACATTAGGACGCGACTCATAAATAATGCCAATAACGCCCAATGGCACTCGCATTTTGCCTAACTGAATGCCTGATGGGCGATACAGCATATCGGTGATTTCACCAACTGGGTCAGGCAGAGCAGCTACTTGCTTAAGCCCTTCAATCATGCCGTCAATGCGCGCATCATTGAGCAACAAACGGTCAAGCAAAGCGGCATCTAAGCCCTTTTTTTCACCATTTTGAATGTCTTTGGCATTTTCTTCTATCAATCGAGGTCGTGCTTGCTCCAGCGCATCTGCCATCGCTAATAGGGCATTATTTTTATGCTCTGTGGACGCTTTAGCAAGTTGACGTGACGCCGCTCTGGCTTGCTGACCAATTTGATTCATATAGGATTCTAAAGACATTTTTAATCTCTAATTCGGTTAAAAAGTAATAGCTTAGCCACAAAAACTTATCGTCCATACGACTATCTTGCCATTATACTAACACAAAGTATTTAATCCTTTAGCCTTGAATTTGATCAAAAAAAGGAAGCACCCTTGTCTGCTCCAGCGCACTTCACCCTTAATCCCATTGGCATTGTTCACTCCTGCTATAAGGAAAAGTTTGGCATTCCTAGACAACCAGGTCTAGTTACAGAGTCCACCGCCAGCATAGAGTTACTACCACCATTTAACCGACTCGACACCCTAGATGGGCTAGAAGATTTTTCACACATTTGGGTGCAGTTTATTTTCCATGCCACCATGAAAGAAAACTGGAAAGCCAAAGTTAGGCCGCCACGTTTAGGCGGAAAAGAAAAAATCGGCGTGTTTGCTACTCGAGCAACACACAGACCGAACCCCATTGGACTTTCCGTTATTAAGCTCGGCGCCATTTACCAAAAAAGCAATCGGATTTTTATTGAGTTACTCGGCGCCGATTTACTCGATGGAACCCCAGTCTTAGACATTAAGCCTTATATTCCATACGCTGACAGTATTCCTGAGGCAAAAGGTGGCTTCGCCCCCCTTCCCGATCGCACTACTCTTGTGGTTTTTTCCCCACTAGCAAAGACCCAATGCGATCACTATCAATCATTGCACAAGCGAGACATTCAGACTTTAATTAAACAAGTCATTGAACAAGACCCAAGACCTTCATACCTGCAACAAAAAGAAGGCAAAGAACACGGCATCACATTGTGGGATTTGAATATTAGATGGCGCGCCCATCCAGAGTATTTTGAAGTACTCCATATTGAACCCAGCCCAATAGGGGAAACGAATGAATAAAAAAGCGTTTTTAAAAACCTACCAGAACATAGATAAGCTAAACAAAACTGAGAAAGCAGAAAGCGACACAAAACCACCACTTTACCGCTCTTCTTACGATGAAAAATTAATCAAAGAAATGCACTTTGCGAAATTCAAAAAAAACCTTCAACAAACACAGCAAAACGAGTCATTAAAGCAGCTATTAGAAAAAGAAAATTGGGACGAAGAAGACACAAAAACCCTACTTAAATCACTTCGCTAAGGCGTCACCCAAAGTCTATACCCACAGTTATCCACATGTTTTATGTATAGTTTTCTTGTCAACGCGTTATCATCAAATTGACATAAAAAAAGCGGGCCTAAGCCCGCTTTTTACTAACTAACGAAAATCAAAACTTAGTTTTGGTTTTCTAGTTGAGCTTTGATCAAATCACCGATAGTGGTTGGACCATTTGCTTCAACTTGCTGTTTCTCAGAATGAGATTTAAGCGCAGCTTTTTCTTCAGTAGCATCTTTCTGCTTGATAGAAAGAGTGATAGTACGAGCTTTACGATCAACACTGATGATCGCAGCCTCTACTTTATCGCCTTCTTTCAATACAGTTGTTGCATCTTCAACGCGCTCACGGCTGATTTCAGATACTTTCAAAGTAGCTTCAACGCCTTCAGCTAGAACAACAACCGCACCTTTAGCATCTACAGAAGCAACAGTACCGTTTACGATAGTGCCTTTGTCGTTTTCAGCAACGAAACCAACAAATGGGTCTTCTTCAAGCTGTTTGACGCCAAGAGAGATACGCTCGCGTTCTGCATCGATAGACAATACAACAGTCTCAAGAACATCACCTTTCTTGTATGCACGTACTGCTTCTTCACCAGTTTCTTCCCAAGATAGGTCAGATAGGTGAACAAGGCCGTCGATGCCGCCGTCAAGACCAATGAACACACCAAAGTCAGTGATAGACTTGATTGCGCCAGAGATTTTGTCGCCTTTGTTGAAAGATGTAGCAAACTCTTCCCATGGGTTCATGGTGCACTGCTTGATACCCAAAGAGATACGACGACGTTCTTCGTCGATATCAAGGATCATAACTTCAACTTCGTCACCGATCTGAACAACTTTAGATGGGTGGATGTTTTTGTTAGTCCAATCCATTTCAGATACGTGTACTAGACCTTCTACGCCTTCTTCAAGTTCAGCGAAGCAACCGTAATCAGTCAAGTTAGTAACTTTAGCAGTTACTTTAGTACCTTCTGGGTAACGTGCTTTGATAGCAACCCATGGATCTTCACCCAATTGCTTAAGACCTAGAGACACACGGTTACGCTCGCGGTCAAACTTAAGTACTTTAACATCGATTTCATCGCCAACAGCAATGATTTCACTTGGGTGCTTAATGCGTTTCCAAGCCATGTCAGTGATGTGTAGAAGACCATCAACACCACCAAGATCAACGAACGCACCGTAGTCTGTAAGGTTCTTAACGATACCTTTAACTTCTTGACCTTCTTCTAGAGAAGCAAGTAGTGTTTCGCGTTCAGCGCTGTTAGTCGCTTCCATAACGGCACGACGAGATACAACAACGTTGTTACGTTTTTGATCAAGCTTGATAAGTTTGAACTCTAGATCCACACCTTCAAGGTGAGACGTGTCGCGGATTGGGCGAACATCTACCAAAGAACCTGGCAAGAAAGCACGGATGTTTGCGATATCAACTGTGAAGCCACCTTTGACTTTACCATTGATAACACCATTGACGATGGCACCTTCTTCGTAGGCTTTTTCAAGAACAGCCCAAGTTTCAGCGCGTTTCGCTTTTTCACGAGACAATTTAGTCTCACCGAAACCATCTTCAACAGCATCAAGTGCAACTTTAACTTCGTCACCGATGTTAACGTTGAACTCACCACTTTCCGTTAGGAACTGAGAACGAGGAATTACGCCTTCAGATTTAAGACCTGCATGAACAGTTACCCATTCGCTGTCGATATCAACAACAATACCAGTAACAATTGAGCCTGGCGCCATTTCGACGGTTAATAGGCTTTCTTCAAACAGTTCTGCGAAGCTTTGAGTCATTGTATTTCCTATATAGTTGGCCAAAAAGAACTTGGCCTTATCCGTATTACCAGCAAATACGGGTCAATTTTTATGATTATTGCGATGGAAGCGTTGCTGGTCTCCCACCGACTTGAATAACATTTAGACTATTCTAGCACATTTTACACGCACAAAAGAACAGGCTATATCAGACCAGCCTTCACTGTTTCAGCAAAAACGATCTCAACAACCTCTTCAATAGAAAGATTAGTACTATCAATCACCAGCGCACCCGCCGCTGGAACAAGGGGAGCAATCGCTCGATTCGCGTCTCGCTCATCCCTTTCTTTAATAGATTGCACAAGTTCTTCTAGATTAACCGCCTCTCCTTTTTGTTGCAATTGCAACAAACGGCGCTGAGCACGTTCTTCTGCTGAAGCGGTTAAGAAAATTTTGATCGGCGCATTCGGAAAAACCACGGTTCCCATATCACGACCATCTGCCACCAACCCAGGAGCTTGAGCAAAAGCGCGCTGACGCAACAATAAACCTTCACGCACTTCGGGAATCGCCGCTAACTTGGAAGCACTGTGACCTACTTCTTCGGTGCGGATCGCTTGAGTGACGATTTCACCTTCTAACACAATTTCGACTTTACTATCTTCTGATTGCTTGAACTGAATATCCAAATGCTCAGCCAACACTTTCAGTGTGTCAGCGTCTTCGACTGACATCCCATGATGAGATACCGCCAACGCTAACAAACGGTACAACGCACCACTATCAAGCAAATGCCATCCCAGCTTCTCTGCGACTAACTGGCTGACAGTGCCTTTACCGGCACCACTTGGACCATCAATCGCGATGACTGGAGCTTGATTTATCATATACATTCCTCTTCAATTTCTATTGCACCACCGCACAGTGAAAACCTAACTGCGCCGCAACACTCCCTAATTCAGTAAATTCTTCTAATAATGCCTGGCAATCATTCACGCGCGTCATTTCGCGACTTCGCAACCCCAGCGCTAACATCGCTAACGCCAATCGATAATCTCCAGCACAATCCAACTCACCCCCCAGAGGAATCCCCCCAGTAATAGTCAATTGTCCTGCACTGTATTCACAAACAATGCCAAAGTGAGTCAATGCATCAACCAAACACAAGACCCTATCTTCATAGTAATAAGGCAGATCCGATAAGCCACGAATAACACTTACCCCTGAGGCATAAGCGGCGGCAACACAAACCAGCGCCAATTCATTGCGCAAGCCATAAACTTCTGTAGCGCTTAAATCGAACCCAACAAGTGGCGCGAATGCCACTTCTAAACGTCCTTGATCAAAGCCTGTCGAATGATCACCCAAAAGCCGCACATTAGCGCCAATCTTTTTCAAAAACGGCACATAAGGAGACGCCATATCTCCTACCAAAGCATTCTCTATGGCCAACCTAGAACCCGGCGTCAACGCAGCCGACAAGGCCAACCACGCGGTTTGCGTCACATCCCCTGGCAGCTTTATCTGCGCCCCCTGAGGCACAGCAGAGTCAAGGCGCACTACTCCCTCATCTAGGGTTACCTGCAAACCAAAATAGGCAAACAGCGCCTTGGTTTGCGCAATACCGTATTTGCAGGCTCGCAACTCACCAGCTTCTGGGGAATACAACATAGCCAGCAAAGCGGCCCCATGTAACCTTTTAGAGCCATTCTTCAGCACCAATGAAACCGTCTGCGGCACAGAAGGCGCAAGGGATACAGGTAAACAATCCGCCGCTGCCGTCATCACATGACCACCCATAGCACGCACTAGATCAAACAATTCCTTCATCGGCTGGCTCAACAACTCCCCTTCACCCACCAAGGTAACAGGAAAATCTTGACCCGCCAGAACAGGCATCAATTGATGCAAAGCGGCACTTGACTGGTGCACATTGATCGGCGCGATAGGCGCTTTTAAGCCTTTCAAACCGACACCGTGCACGCGCAATTGATCCGCGCTAATTTCTTCGATCACCACACCCATATCACGAAACGCCTGCATCGTGATACGAACATCACCAGTCAAGTCAATATTGCTTAGATGACTGACACCAGATGATAGGCACGCTAGTGTAATTGCCTTATGTGACAATGACTTGTCACCAGATAAAAAAATCTCACCTTTAATGGCTGAAGCCGGAGAAACCGTCATAGACAGCGGCTTTACTTCTTTGGATTGACCAGCAGTACGCTGCTCCAATAACCGCAAAAAATGGTCGCGAGCCGACTTCGCTCGGGTAAACACACCAAACATACCCGCGCCATCGCCTTGCTCAATTGCCGCTCTCATTACCGCTAAACGATCGGTAAAAAGATCTAAGGTCGCTAAGGTCGCTTCTTTGTTTGATAAAAACACATCGCGCCACATCACCGGGTCACTGGAAGCAATTCGCGTGAAATCACGAAAACCACCTGCAGCAAACTTAAACACATCCTGGCTACGCTCGCTGTTCGCCAACGCATCAACCAAGGTATATGCCAGCAAATGCGGCAAATGACTAGACGAAGCCAGCACATGATCATGATGCTTAACATCCATGCTCACTACATCTGAACCCAATGCCGCCCATAACTGGTGCAAACGATCTAATAAGCTAGGGTCACTGTCGAACAAAGGCGTAACGATTGCCATGTGCTTTTCAAATAACTGAGAATTGGCCGCCAATACACCACTTTTTTCAGCCCCCGCAATAGGGTGGCTCGGAATAAAGTTGGCAGGCACTTCACCAAACACTTTTTTGGCCGCCTCAACCACGCTGCCTTTTGTTGACCCAACATCCGTCAGCAAGGTAGAGGCCTTCAAATAAGGCTTTATTTCTAATAATACCGACTCCATTGCCCTAACAGGGGTCGCCAAGACAATGACATCCATGTTGGCAATACACTGCTCTGTTAGCTCTGCCGGGTAATCAATAACCCCCGTAGACACGCCTAACGCCAACTCTCCTTCTCTACGGTCTGCACCATAAAGAGTTGCTAAGCCTCGCTCTTTGAGCGCCTTAGCAAAAGAGCCGCCAATCATGCCAAGCCCAACAATCAACACATTACCAAATGGTTTATCCCCTAGCAGGGCACCAACCGTATTTCCTGAGTCATTATTATTCACAAACCACACCAACCATTAAACTAAAGTACCGCAACAGGGTAAGAACCAAGCACCTTCACTTCAGAAGCGCGATCTCTTAATTCTGCTATCGCAGCCTGACAACCTTCTTCTTGATAATGGCCAACAAAGTCTATGTAGAAAATATAACCCCAACGACTCATCAGCGAAGGGCGTGTTTCAAGACGTGTCATATCAACCCCATGGCGCTCAAAGGCTTCCAATAAGTGATATAAAGCACCTGGTTCGTTTTTAGCACTGATCAGTAGCGAGGTTTTGTCTTTACCACTTGCTGGCACTTCTTGGTTGCCAACAATCAAAAAGCGCGTGGTATTATCTGGACGGTCTTCGATATTGGCTGACACTGTCATCAAACCATACATCTCACCGGCCACTTCACCGGCAATCGCCGCCACAGCACGACCATTTTTACCCGCCTCCGCAGCCAAACGAGCCGCTTCGGCGTTCGAACTTACCGCCACACGCTCAGCATGAGGCCAATAACGATCCAGCCACGCACGACACTGCGCTAAGGACTGCTGGTGAGAATAGATGTGCGTCACTTCATCCGCATTGCTGTGCGGACTTATTAATAAGTGATGATGTATCCGAACTTCCACTTCACCGCAAATTTTCAAACGCGAATCACGAAAACTGTCCAGCGTGTGATTAACCACCCCTTCGGTTGAGTTTTCGACAGGCACCACACCATAGTTGGCAGCACCCGATTCTACTTCGCGAAACACCTCATCGATGGCTGCCATGGGCGCGCTCACAATCGATTTACCAAAATGCTTCAATGCGGCCTGCTGCGTAAAGGTGCCTTCTGGCCCTAAAAAGGCAATGCGCATTGGTTTCTCAAGCGCCAAACAAGAGGACATGATTTGGCGAAATATCTTCGCCATCTCTTCATTACCAAGCGGCCCTTCATTACGCTCCATAACTCGACGCAACACTTGAGCTTCACGTTCTGGACGGTAAAACACAACAGCGTCACCACCCTGCTCCGCCAGTTTCACTTCCGCTACTTTTTGCGCACACTGTGCACGCTCATTAATTAACGCCTGAATTTGCGAGTCGATAGAGTCGATACGATCCCTCAACAATGGCAACGTATCAGGCACAGCTTGTTTAGTGTTTGCCATAATAATTATCCGTGACGCTGTTCAAAAGAATGCATAAAGTCGATCAAGGCTTGCACCCCTTCCATTGGCATTGCGTTGTAAATACTCGCGCGCATCCCACCAACTGAACGATGCCCTGCCAAGGTTCTTAACCCTGCGGCTTCGGACTCTTCTAAAAACACAGCCTCAAGCGATTTATCCGCCAACACAAACGGCACATTCATACGTGAGCGATAAGCTGGATCGATCGGATTTGAGTAAAAATCACTTTCATCAATCGCTCGGTATAACGCTTCTGCCTTACGAATATTGGCTTGCTCTATGGCTTCTACACCACCTTGATTTTCCAACCACTCAAACACCAAGTCCGCCAAATAAATAGCAAAAGTAGGTGGCGTATTGATCATCGAATCGTTTTTCGCCAAGTTGGCAAAACTCCAAGTCGTTGGCAGATCATCACTGCTGCGCGCTAATAAATCTTTGCGCACAATACAAATCACCACACCCGCTGGGCCAACATTTTTTTGGGCACCCGCGTAAATCATGCCATATTTACTGACGTCAATTTTGCGCGACAAAATAGTCGAAGACAGGTCCGCTACGATCGGCAAAGACGTTTCTGGCAAGTCGGAAAACTCTAAACCACCAATGGTTTCATTAGGGCACAAGTGCAAATAAGCCGCACTCTCGTCCAATGTCAAAGTAGAAAAGTCTGGGACAGTTTGGTAACGCTGCTCTTTTGAAGAGCCAACCACATTAACCTGACCGTATTTCTTTGCCTCTTTAATCGCTTTTGTTGACCAAGCGCCTGTATCCAGATAACAAGCCGAGTCAAAACCATTCATTAGGTTGGCCGGAATCTGTGCGAACAAAGTAGAAGCACCACCTTGAGCGAACAAAATCTCATAGTCATCACTAATATTCAGCAAACGCGCCAAACGCGCTTTTGCAGAAGCAAGAATAGACATGAACTCAGCACTGCGATGACTCATTTCCATTACAGAAACACCAGCACCGTGCCAATCCAACAATTCAGACTGCGCTTTTTTTAGAACTTCTTCAGGAAGTGCAGCTGGACCAGAACAAAAATTATAAACTCGGCTCATCCTGTTTTTTACCTCTAGTATCCAGGATCTAACTTAAACAAAAGCGACGCACCAAGGTGCGCCGCTTCTATTACTCTTGGTCTTCGGTGGTATCAGGTGTCTCACCAGAAGCAGTAGCCGGCGCTGCCGCCTCATCTACATCCAGCGTTTCCCCGTCTTCCACATCACCTTCATCGTCTTCAACAACACGAACCACACCCACTAGGTGCTCCTCGTTTGTCAGGCGAATCAAGGTAACACCTTGCGTATTTCGGCCTTGACAAGACACTTCTGTAACACGCGTACGAACCAAGGTACCTTGATCTGTGATCAAGATAATCTCATCCGTTTCATCAACTTGAGTTGCACCAACCACTGGGCCATTACGCTCAGATACTTGAATGCCGATAACCCCTTGACCACCGCGACCATAAACAGGGAAGTCGTCGATCAAGGTGCGCTTACCATAGCCGTTTTCACATGCCATCAAGACCGCCGCACCCTCTTGAGGAACGATCAAAGAAACCACTTTGGCACCTTCACCTAAACGAATACCACGGACACCGGCTGCAGTACGTCCCATGGCACGCACGTCACCTTCCGAGAAACGAATCGTTTTACCAGAGCTGGACACCAACATAATGTCGTCATTGCCAGTGGTTTGAGCCACCCCAACAAGCGCATCACTTTCATCTAGACTTAACGCGATCAAGCCGGTTGAGCGAGGACGAGCAAAGTGTTCCATCGCGGTTTTCTTAACCGTACCGTTGGCCGTCGCCATAAAGATGTAGCTGCTTGCTTCCTGTGCGTCTTCATCCACTTCTGAGTCGGCGTCAGATTTTTCTGGCGTCGTCAAAGGCAATAAAGCAGAAACATGCTCGCCTTCTGCAAACGGCAGCAAGTTCACGATTGGGCGACCTTTCGAATTACGGCTGGCCGTTGGAATTTCAAATACACGCAACCAATACACTTTACCAAAGTTAGTAAACAGCATCACGGTATCGTGACTGCTTGTTACCAACAGATGGCTAATATGGTCTTCATCCTTCATGGCTGAGGCTGATTTACCACGACCACCTCGACGCTGCGCTTTGTATTCTTCTAATGGTTGTGATTTCGCATAGCCGGTATCCGAAATTGTCACCACCATCGGCGCTTCATCGATCAAGTCAGCGATCGTCAGATCTTGGCGAGAAGTCAAAATTTCAGTACGACGTGCATCACCAAAAGAGTCACGCACTTCTTCCAACTCTTCACGAATGACTTCCATCAAGCGATCAGGGTTCGATAAGATTTCCAACAACTCAGCAATCAACTCGATCAGAGATTTGTACTCTGCCATGAGTTTTTCATGCTCTAGGCCAGTCAAACGGTGCAGACGCAAATCTAGAATGGCTTGCGCTTGCTCTGGAGACAGGTGATAAGCCCCCTCCACAAAACCATACTGAGCCTCAAGATCATCAGGACGACATGCATCCGAACCAGCACGTTCTAACATAGCCATCACATTGCCTGGCTGCCAAGACTCAGCAACCAGTTTTTCTTTCGCTTCCGCTGAGGTTGGAGAAGTTCTAATCAACTCGATAACACGGTCGATATTGGCCAGTGACACTGCCAAACCTTCCAGAATATGACCACGCTCACGCGCTTTACGCAGCTCGTAAATAGTACGACGCGTCACTACCTCACGACGGTGCTTCACAAAGCATTCTAAAATTTGTTTGAGGTTCAATAACTGCGGGCGACCATCTACTAGGGCCACCATATTGATACCAAAAACAGACTGCAACTGTGTTTGCGTGAAAATATTATTGACCACCACGTCTGGGTTTTCACCACGACGCAGCTCAATCACGATGCGCATGCCGTCTTTATCGGACTCATCACGCAGCTCGCTAATGCCTTCTAACTTTTTCTCTTTTACCAACTCAGCGATTTTTTCAATGACTTTCGCTTTATTTAGCTGATAAGGAATTTCGGTAAAGACGATGGCTTGGCGATTGCCTTTTTCCATCTCCTCTATATGGTGACGGGCACGCATATAAATTCGACCGCGACCCGTTTTATAGGCCTCGACAATACCAGCACGACCATTAATAAAGGCCGCTGTCGGAAAGTCTGGTCCTGGAACATGTTCCATCAACTCATCAATGGTGATGTCGGCGTTATCTATAACAGCCAAACAACCATCGATCACTTCGCCCAAATTATGAGGCGGAATGTTGGTTGCCATGCCCACCGCAATACCGGCAGAACCATTGACCAACAAGCCAGGTACTCGGGACGGCATGACCGACGGCATAAACTCTGTGCCATCGTAGTTTGGTACAAAATCAACCGTCTCTTTTTCGAGATCCATCAATAAATGATGGGCAATTTTGGCCATACGAATTTCGGTATAACGCATGGCAGCAGCGCTATCACCATCAACAGAACCGAAGTTACCTTGCCCATCCACCAAGGTGTAACGCATGGAGAAAGGTTGTGCCATACGAACAATTGTGTCGTATACAGCCACATCACCATGTGGATGGTATTTACCGATTACATCACCGACGATACGTGCGGATTTTTTGTACGGTTTATTCCAATCGTTTTTCAGTTCATTCATTGCAAACAAAACACGACGGTGGACAGGTTTTAACCCATCACGCACATCCGGCAATGCTCGACCAACAATTACGCTCATCGCGTAATCTAGATAGGAACCCTTTAGTTCGTTTTCGATACTGACGGGAATAATTTCTTTGGCTAATTCACCCATAGATACAACCGATCCTTATGCCTCGGACTCTGACAGACGCCCTGATATCTTTTTATAAGCGCTGCATTGTACCATAAGGAATTAAATAACACCCCTGCGACAGTATCTTTTGTTTGCTATTTAATGACAGCCCCTAGCAACCCAATTTGGCAAATTTTAAGGCCGCAATCAGACACTTAACTGACAAAGAATAACAGAGCAAGCCAAGTTTACTATTGGTTGCCCCTAGTGATCTCGTTATAATGAAAGGAATACTTTGGCTAATGCGTCACAAATAGGCCGACACACACCTACTTTAAAACACCGTGATGTCGCACAGAGCCCTACAACACCACTGGAAATAAACCATGACCAAGACAACCGAACAACACAACAATGTAGACTTTACTGAAGTGGCTAAGTTTGAAGCGCTAGCCAGCCGCTGGTGGGATACAGAGAACGAATTCAAACCCTTACACGACATCAACCCACTGCGCGTTAACTACATTAACGAGCGCGCTGGACTGTCCGGTAAAAAAGTCATTGATGTGGGCTGCGGCGGCGGCATCCTATCAGAAGCCATGACAACACTCGGCGCCAAAGTCAAAGGCATCGACATGGGTGAAGCCCCTCTTGCGGTCGCCAAACTTCATTTAGAAGAATCAAAACTAGACATCGACTACGAAAGAATCACCTCTGAAGAAATCGCCGCTCGCGAAGCCGGCACTTATGATGTGGTCACCTGCCTTGAAATGCTAGAACATGTACCTGACCCGGCATCCGTTATCCAAGCCTGCATGGCGCTTGCTAAACCTGGCGGTCATGTCTTTTTCTCGACTATTAACCGCAACCCAAAAGCATACCTTTTTGCCATTATTGGCGCAGAGTACATTTTAAACATGCTGCCCAAAGGCACCCATGACTATGCTAAATTCATTCAGCCTGCCGAACTAAACAACTACGCCAGAAAAGCAGGATTGGAAGTGCGCCACATGACTGGATTGACTTACAACCCAATCACCAAGCACTACAAGCTGACCGACAAAGATGTTTCAGTGAATTATATGATGCACACTCAGAAGCCAAGTGCCTAAGCCCAATAATAAATACCTAAGGAGGCGTTATGTTTGATTATCAAGCCCCAGAGCAACTACTCAAAGACAAGATAATTCTGGTAACAGGTGCAGGAGACGGTATCGGAAAAGCGGCCGCCCTCAGCTATGCCCAACATGGCGCCACGGTTATTTTATTGGGCCGCACCACCAAGAAGCTTGAAGCGGTTTACGACATTATTGAAGCCCAAGGCTACCCTCAAGCTGCCATTGTCCCTTTGAACCTTGATGGCGTCAGCGAGCACGACTTTACCGAGCTTGCAAACACACTGCAAAATGAATTTGGTCGATTGGATGGCATATTGCACAACGCCAGCCTATTGGGCGAGCGCACCCCACTCGAAAATTACGACGCCGAAATCTTCGACCAAGTAATGAAAGTCAACGTATCGAGCCAGTTCATGCTCAATCAAGCACTGCTACCGCTGTTAAAAGCCGCCCCTAAAGCCTCCATTGTTTTCACCACTTCCAGCGTTGGCAGAAAAGCACGCGCTTATTGGGGGGCTTACTCGATATCAAAATTTGCGACGGAAGGCATGATGCAATTGCTCGCTGATGAGCTGGAGAACACCTCAAATATACGCAGTAACGCCATTAACCCAGGTGGCACCCGCACCACAATGCGCGCCTCAGCTTACCCAGCAGAAGACCCTCAGACGTTACCCACACCGGAAGACATTATGCCTGTTTACTTATATCTTATGGGTGACGACAGCGAAGGCATCAATGGTAAATCACTGGACGCCCAAGCAACATAAACAACCGCGCAATGACTTGTTCGTCATTGCGCGCTACCTAATCCTTTGGTTAGTATCGTGATATGAAAACACTCTTTAAAGCATTGGTCAGCTCAT
Source organism: Marinomonas pollencensis (assembly GCF_003387375.1). Lineage (GTDB taxonomy): Bacteria > Pseudomonadota > Gammaproteobacteria > Pseudomonadales > Marinomonadaceae > Marinomonas > Marinomonas pollencensis. The sequence continues at coordinate 100,571 of NZ_QUNG01000004.1, forward strand.
TACTGTGCACACTTATTCTAAACGGGAACTTTGCTTTAGCAGACACACCAACTAGCCGCATCCTCACCCCACTCGATAAAGCCATCACAGACCACAACACCTACCGCCTAACAACACTAAAAAACGGCCTTAACATCATTCTGGTAAATGACCCGCATGCTGAACGCTTCGCGGCGTCAATGGCAGTAAATGTTGGCAGCTATCAAGACCCAAAAAACCAACAAGGGTTAGCTCACTTTTTAGAACACATGCTACTTTTAGGCAGCAAGAAATACCCGGAAGCCGGCAGCTACCAATCTTTCATCAGCCGCCACGGTGGCAGCTATAACGCTTACACCAGCATCAATTCCACCAATTTTTTCTTTGACGTAGAAGGCACTCACTATCGCGCTGCACTCGACCGCTTCTCTCAGCTTTTTATCGACCCCCTGCTTTCAGCAGACTCGGCACAGCGAGAGAAAAATGCCGTAAACGCCGAATACAAAGCAAAGTTCAATAGCCAGCGGCGCCGCTTAAACCAAGCCTTTAAAACCCTATTCAACCCTGAGCACCCCCAGAGCCAATTTACTGTTGGTAGCCTAGATACACTTAAAGATCGCCCCGGCAACCCACTGCGAACGCAATTACTCACGCTTTATAAAGAAAACTATGTGGCCAATAATATGGCTCTAGTCCTGATCGCAAATCTTCCCATTGCGCAGCTTGACGAACTGGCTACAAAATACTTTTCAGCAATCCCTTCAGGCAATGTAAAACCCAGACCTGAAGCATCAAGCTTATTGAAACCAGGCGCCCCTCAACTGCAATTCACACGACCTGAAATTGACAGCAACACTCTGTCTTTCTGCTACCAAATTGATAGCCAAGAAAAAAATTATCACACCACTCCAACTCGATACCTTTCTTATATTTTAGGCAATGAAAGCAAGGGCTCGCTCTACGCTAAACTAAAAGATGCAGGCTATATCAACAGCCTCAGCAGCAGCGTGTCTCCCGATTACCAACACAACGCACTGTTTTGCACCGACATTCGCTTAACCAAGGAAGGCGTTCAGCACATCGATGATGTGGCTAAATCTTTCTTTGCAACCATAGAAACCATTAAGCTATCGCCAATCAACCCTATTTATCTAAAAGAAGAAGTCACTCTTAGCCAGCTGACCTACGACTACCACAACTACATCCCCCCACAATCACTCGCTAAGCTACTTTCATCCAGAATGCTGTCAGTGCCACCGAAAGACGCCTTAAACAGCTTTAAAACCAGCCAAATGGCCAGCAACCAAGAGATCCAAGACATCCTGCAACAACTCACAGACAAAAACCTTGTCGTACAAGTTGCCAGTCCACACCCCTTACCAAAAAACTGGTCTAAAACCCCGATAAAATGGCAGCTAGAACCTTGGTATCAAAGCAAATACAGCAACAACCAATTCAGTCAAACCTTTTTAAACATGGTGCATTACGCCACCAAAAGCGTGCACGTTACACTGCCTAAGAAGAACCCATTTATCCCAACCTCCTTTTCCATGATTGATGAGCAAGATCAAAAACCACACATCATCTATCAGAAAAAAGACTTCACCTTTTGGCATAAAGCGGACGCCAGCTTCCAAAAACCTACCGCCATTAACTTTTTATCTATTCGCTTTGACCAAGCCGCCAACACAGCTAAGAACAGCATACTCAACCACCTATGGACCCGCACAGTAAATGCCAGCATTAGTGAATCTACCTACGAACCTTATATTGCAGGACTAGGCTACAGCCTTTATCCCCATTTAAATGGCATTTCCTTCAACACCACAGGCTATGCAGACAAACAGGGAGACTACCTAATTTGGCTAGTGGATCAGCTGTTTTTATTTCGCCCCACACTACAAGATTTCCAGCGTGCAAAAGCCCAACTAAAACAAGATCTTGAAAACCAAAAAAGCCGACAAGCGTACCAAGGCGCCAACACCGCTCTGAACACCCTTATCACCAAGAACAGCTTTACAACCAAAGAACTCTTAGAAGCGCTCGACAAAAGCTCGATTGTCGACCTCCAAAAACACATTAAAAAAGCAAAAAGTCACTTTGATATTGTGGGTTACAGCACCGGAGACATATCAGAAAAGAACGCACTAAAACTCGCCAACACACTGCATGAGCGCGTTGCAAACAAACTGACTCCACACCTATCGACCAAGATAGAAACCAAACAACTTACAGCCCAAGCACGACTGGAGCACCGATTCCCTTCCATCAGCCAAGACAGCACCGTACTCTACGCACTGCTCGACACAGGCCCACAAGCGGAAAAAAAATCGGAATTCCAAGCCTCACTGCAAATGTCATACTTTGCCATTTTGTGCAATATTTTAAACAGTCGCTTTTACAATCAACTGCGCACTGAGCAGCAAATGGGCTATATAGTGGGCGTCCAAGACCTAAGCACGCGCAACACACCGATCCTTGGCTTTGTCATTCAATCGCCAGACAAAGACACCACCACACTGGTTCACGCCATCGAAAACTTTATCAAAACACAAGCGGTATTATTGCAAACACTGCCTCAGTCAGATTTTCAGTATGCCAAAAACAACCTTATCAGCACACTAAGCAAGAAACCTAGAAATCTAGACGATAACGCTTACGATGAATGGCACGAGATCGCCAAGCAAAAACAGAATTTCGACCATAAAAAACAAGCTGTTGAAGTAGCAAAAAGCATTACTCAGGCAGGTTTTATTGAATACATAAAGCAGAAAATTGAGAACGGTAATACAGCAAAAATTCTCATTCACAACAAGAAGTTAGATAAGCAATTAAAACAGAAGGGACATTGGGTTAAAGCACACCCGGAAGGCAACAACCTAATACTCAATAAAGCGCCCTCAAAAGAGCAAGTCGCTCAGGTATTAGCCACCGATTAGCTTTTCCAACTTAGCCTCTTGGCTAGCGTTAGGCGCCACCGCATTATTTGTAGCGCTACTATTGGGTGAGTTGGGTTTGATTTCGGAGAAATCGCCAGAATCAGGCATCACATCTTGCGCAGAAGACGAATCACTTTGAGACTCTTCAAGCTTGTTTAACTGCTCACCAAACACCCCAATTTCCGGCATCATACGCAGACGCTTCTCTTGGATATCATCCGGTATATGACCAGTAAAAAGCACAGTGAAAGGCGCCTCTTCGGTACGCTTATTCACTTCGTCATAAATGGCTTTTTCTCTTTTCGCAATCGCCTGCTCTTCAAGATAGGAACGGTCAGCCCCCGTCGCCGACACCACGACATTTGGCCCAAGCAATGACACCTTGCTTTTGTCTGCTGGGATTACCGCCACTTTATCTGGAGAGCTCAACACAACCTGATGACGACCATGAATCACTTGATTGCCGTAAATAATATCCACAGGCTGAATCTCAACGGTTTGAGCCTGAGCAACAAAAGGCAATACCAACACAAACCCTGCCAACTTTTTCATAATCCCCCCAGAAGCTAAGCTTCTACTATAAGAGATAACGCACCATTAAAAAAGGAGGCCAAGCAACACTCAGCCTCCTCTTATCATGAGTTTGTAAAATTATTACAGGGTAATAACATCAAACTCAACCAAAGGGTTGGATTCTGCTTCGTAATCCACACCTTCCACACCAAAACCAAACAACTTCAAGAACTCATCTTTGTAAAGCTGGTAGTCCGTTTCTGAGAATAAATTTTCATCGGTAATCGTTGGCCATAGGTCACGGCAAGCTTGCTGTACATCTTCACGCAACTCCCAATCATCCAAACGCAGGCGATTGGCATCATCAGCCAATTCGGCTGGATTATGGTTGTTGTATAAGCGCTCAGCGAACATGCGATATACTTGATCCATACAACCTTCATGCAGGCCTTTTTCGCGCATTACCTTAAACACCATAGCAAGGTACAAAGGCATAACAGGAATAGCCGACGATGCCTGGGTTACTACCGATTTAAGCACCGCAACGTTAGCGCCACCTTGTAAAGGTAACAACTGCTCATTGATGGCTGCAGAAGCGCGATCTAGATCTTCTTTTGCCTTACCCAATGCACCGTGCCAGTAAATTGGCCAAGTAATATCAGAGCCGATATAAGAGTAAGCAACAGTACGAACACCGTCAGCCAACACACCCGCCTCTTGCAAAGCAGACATCCATAGCTCCCAATCTTGACCACCCATTACTGTGGTAGTTGCCGCCACTTCTTCTTCAGTAGCAGGCTCAATTTCCGCTTCAATAATGACATCTTTATTGGTGTCAATCGCCGTTGAACGGTAAGGCTGGCCAATTGGTTTCAAAACAGAGCGTACAACTTCACCCGTTTCTGGCATTTTGCGCACTGGCGATGCCAATGAGTAAACAACCATGTCTATTTCACCAAGATCCTGCTTAATAAGCTCGATCACTTTTTCGCGCGCTTCATTAGAGAAAGCGTCGCCATTGATGCTCTTGGCGTACAAACCTTCTTCTTTCGCCGCTTTATCAAAAGCCGCAGCATTGTACCAACCTGCCGTGCCTGTTTTCTTTTCTGTAGCAGGCTTTTCGAAGAAAACACCAATCGTTGCAGCACCAGAACCAAAGGCGGCAGCAATGCGAGAAGACAGGCCATAGCCACTAGAAGAACCAATAACCAACACTTTTTTAGGACCGTTCTCTATCTGGCCTTTCTGTTTTGTCAGAGCAATTTGATTTCTTACATTTTGCTCACACCCTACCGGGTGAGTGGTGGTACAAATAAATCCACGAATCTTTGGCTTAATGATCATATTATCTTCTCAACGTCATGTTTTGCTTACACCTCACCCGATCAAAAGCTGCTTTTATCAGGCAAGACAAATCTTCGCACAATGATACAATAGCTTATTCCATATGTCCTCGCTGACTTTCAATAAGCGGACATTCGTTCCCTATTTTCTGCAAAGAGACCCTCAATGCATCTACTTGTGATTGGCTATGTATGGCCAGAGCCTAACTCTTCCGCGGCGGGCAGCCGCATGATGCAACTGCTACACACATTTCGCAGCGCAAATTGGCAAATCACCTTCGCCAGTCCAGCACAACAAACCGAGCACATGAGCAACCTCGATGAGCTCGGTATTGATTGTGATCAAATCACACTGAATGACTCATCATTCGACGAATATGTAGCGGCACTGCACCCAGATGTAACCTTGTTTGATCGCTTTATGATGGAAGAGCAGTTTGGCTGGCGGGTAGAAAAATACGCCCCTAACAGTCTGCGTGTTTTAAACACAGAGGACCTCCACTCATTAAGAGAAGCCCGTCACCAAGCACTGAAGCAAAAAAAAGCTTTTCAGCAAGAGGATCTATACAGTGATTTAGGCGTCCGGGAAATAGCAGCCATACATCGCTGCGACCTTACTTTAATGATTTCTGAATACGAGACAGCCTTGCTGGTAGACGAGTTTTACGTCCCAGAATCCCATGTATTCCACCTTCCCTTTATGCTCGATCCCTCTGGTCATTATGGCCAGCTTCCAACATTTGAAGAACGCCAACACTTCATTACCATAGGCAATTTCAGACACGCCCCGAATTGGGACGCCGTGCTATACCTTAAACAGCACATTTGGCCAAAGATACGCAAAAGATTGCCTCGCGCAGAACTACATATTTATGGCGCATACCCTCCGCCAAAAGCCACACAGCTGCACAATGAAAAAGAAGGCTTTTTAGTGAAAGGCTGGGCGAAAGACGCTCAAGAAGTGATGAAACATGCCAGACTTTGCTTAGCGCCGTTACGCTTTGGCGCCGGTATCAAAGGCAAACTGGTCGAAGCCATGCAAATGGGCACCCCTAGCATTACCAGCAAGATTGGCGCCGAAGCGATGCACGGTCACTTACCTTGGAATGGGGTCGTTAGCGATGACCCAGACACCTTTGTTGATGCCGCTGTGTCACTTTATCAAGACCATGATAGCTGGCAATTAATGCAAGCCAACGGTTTTTCTATTCTTGATTCACGTTACGACAAAAGAGCATGGGAACCGAAGTTACTAACCCGCATAGAGCGACAGCTGACCCTTAAAGACGCGTTAAGAAAAAAGCATTTTCTTGGCAAGATGCTCAGACACCATAGCTTAAAAAGCACACAATACATGTCACAATGGATCGAACTGAAAAATAAAAAAGAAGAGGAGAAGTAACCCTAAGACATTATCTAGACGAGCGCCAACAAATGACCAAAAAACGTATCAGCTAACAAATTGACTGGCTTGTTCGCGCTCAGAAACCTTTACCAACACGTGACGTTGTTCTTCTGCTGACATTCGCCCCCAACTACTGATTTCTTTTCCAGTACGGTAGCAACCAACACAAACATCATCATCGTTGAGCAAACATAAATTCACACATGGAGATTTAACGCTGGCTTTTTTCGTCGCTTTTGTTGACATCAGCAGCACCCTCATTAGCTTCAGCAGTCGCTGATTTCATTGCTTTCTGCTCAGCATTCCATTCACGAAGTTCTTCGTAATAGGTATCCCAAACACATGGAGAACATTCACTCTCACAACATTCCCAATCTTCTGGAGGGGTTGGCCGTTCAGACATATCATTACCTATAAAGCACGCATAAAGATGCGATTAAAACGTAAAATACAGCGTGCTGCTTTTTACCACTAAGCAATAAAAAGCAGCACAATAACACTTACTATCAATTAAAATTCAGCGTTATGATAAACACGTTGGACATCGTCCAGATCATTTAAAAGGTCAAGAAAACGTTCAAACTGCTCAACATCTTCCCCTTCAATTGTCGTCATATTTTGTGCAACAAATTGAATTTCATCCACATCAAATTCGATCTCGCCAAAGGCCTCCAACAAGGCTGCTTTCGCTTTACCGTATTCAGTATTGGGGGCAAATACCGTTACCTTGCCATCTTCAAGCTCGATATCAGTCACGTCCACATCAGCCATCATTAGCGCTTCTAACACAGCTTCTTCATCAGTGCCATCAAACACAAAAATGGCACTGTGATCAAACATGTGGCTCACACTGCCTTGACCACCAATTTTGCACTTCACCTTGTTAAAACAAGTACGAACATCACCGAAAGTTCGATTTGGGTTATCAGACAAACAATCTACAATAACCATGGTGTTACCTGGGCCAAAACCCTCATAACGTGCTGTGTCGAAGTCTTCTCCGCCACCACCTTTCGCCTTATCAATCGCTTTATCAATTACATGGGTTGGCACCTGATCTTTTTTCGCTCTGTCAATCATCGAGCGCAGTGCCAAGTTACCATTTGGGTCGATACCACCGGATTTTGCACAGACATAAATCTCACGGCCGTATTTACTATAAACCTTGGCTTTTTGATCAGACGTTTTTGCCATGGACTCTTTGCGGTTTTGAAAGGCTCTGCCCATTACATTTTCCTATTCTACGGGTTCTTAAAAGGCAGATTCTAACGTGAAGGACAAAAAGAAGGAACTGCTAGAGAGAGATTCCTCCTTTAAAACCAATTTAGACTATTCCTCCCAATACATGAGAGCGCCGAAAAACCTCGAACCAATCCAACCAGACAAAGATAATGACAATGCAACAGGGACGGCATTCCCCATTACCTCAGCCACAAATTTCAAAAAACTTGGTTAGCACATAACCCGCAAGAATTTCGCAAATAAAATGGCAGGTCGCGTTTTATCCATTAAAATGCTTATATTCTCGGTATAAAAGAGGCAAAAGCGGCCTGTAAAAACAAGTTCCTCATTGTTTACACCGCAGCCAAGTAGCTAACATTATTGATAAAACAGTATGATAAACATTCTATAACACGGCTTTATATCTTATTCTTGGCGGTGTTATTCTAGCCAATAGATTGAGACTCTCGACAATCGCATGAGTCTACCTACAACAGGATCTCTTTTATTCCACTATGAGAATTACCAAGAAATTCAAAATACGCCATAAACTGTTTGCCATTTTTGTACTTAGTAACATTCTAGTTATTGTTTCTATGTGGCAGGTTTTTCAATGGAGTTTTGACCGTGGCTTTGTGTCTTATGCTACAGAACGAGATCGTGACTTCTTAGAGCAAATGGCCAATAGAACGGCCAACCTCTATATCTATTACGATGATTGGTATTTCTTAATCCAAGAAAGCCAAATGGAAAAAGATTGGCATAAAGAGCGCTTAGAAAACCTAAGAGATCTCGTGCCGCCACCAAGCACTCCAAACTTGGATCTCATTTATCCTTCTCAATACTATCGCCAGCGTTTTTTGCTCTTTGATAAAGACCAAAAAAGCATCATCGGCGACGTACCGTTTGATAAGGCAGAAACGCATGCGGTGATCGTCAACAAAAAAGTCGTCGGTTATATTGGCTTGAGTTCAATGCGCGCCTTGGTACAAGACCAAACTTTGCGCTTTGTACGCCAACAGGGTGAAGCCTTTTTATTAATATCTGCCTTTATGCTCGCCATTGCCGCACTACTCACATGGCCGTTAGCACAATGGTTAAGCCGCCCTCTTTGCACCGTTCGCGAAGCAACACGCAAACTTGCAAAAGGACACTTTGATACGCGCATTAAAATCCATGGCTCAGATGAGCTGGCCGATTTGGGTAACGATTTTAACCACCTTGCGATTACCCTTGAAAATACCCGTGAATCTAGAAAGCGCTGGGTGGCAGATACCGCTCATGAATTGCGTACGCCGGTTGCCATTTTACGTGGTGAAATAGAGGCCATGCAGGACGGCATCATTAAGGTAACACCAGAAAGCCTCTCTTCTTTGCAACAAGAGACAATACATATTACGCGTCTAATTGATGACTTAAACCAGTTATCCATGCATGATGTAGGCAACTTGAACTATGAAATGGAAGACGCGGATTTAAATGAAATCCTAGAACAAACCGTCCAATCCATGACATTACGCTATAAAGAAGCCGGTCTTGATGTGGAGCTTGATATTATCAAGAAAGCCCCGATCATAATTAACGGCGATACAGACAGATTGCACCAGCTTTTTGCTAACTTAATGAATAACTCATTAAAATACACAAATGCACCCGGAAAACTTAGTATAGTATTATCAAGAGAAGACGATACTGCCGTTGTGTTATTTGAAGACACTCCACCAGGAGTTAATGAGGAAGAGAAGAATCGAATTTTCGAACAGTTCTATCGTGTCGAGAACTCACGCAACAGAGCGACAGGTGGCCGCGGCCTAGGCCTAGCAATCTGCACCAATATTGTCGATGGCCATCAGGGTAACATTAGCGCCTATCACTCGCCACAGGGTGGTTTAGGAATAAGAATAGAATTCCCTTTAAATTAATATGGAACAAAAAGCATTATGAGCAAAATACTAATTGTTGAAGACGAACCAAAATTAGCTGAGTTAGTCGGCGCTTACCTAGACCAAGCGGGTTATGAAAACCACCATATTGATCGTGGCGATCAAGCAGTAGACTATGTGAAAAACAATCACGTAGATCTTATCCTTTTAGACCTTATGTTACCTGGGTTAGACGGCATCGAAATTTGCAAGCAAGTGCGTCAATTTAGTGGCATTCCAATTATTATGGTAACGGCCAAAGCAGAAGAAATTGACCGTCTTATTGGTCTAGAAATGGGTGCAGATGATTACGTATGTAAGCCATTTAGCCCTCGCGAAATTGTTGCTCGCGTGAAAGCAAATCTACGCCGTGTTGAACTGGATCAAACCGAATCTCCACGTACGGATGGCTTTGACCTAGACGTTGACCGTCTACGCGCTACTTATAAAGGTGAACTTATCGACCTAACAACCGTTGAGTTCCAATTACTACAATTGCTTATCAAAGAGCCGGGCCGTGTGTTTGGCCGCGACCTTATTATGAAAAGCATTTATGCAGACAGCCGCGTCGTCAGTGATCGCACAATTGACAGCCACATTAAAAAGCTGCGTAAGAAAATCTCAGCCGTTGCTCCTGAACTGAATGTCATTCATTCTGTTTACGGTGCAGGTTACCGATTCGAAAACAACGATTAATAGATAATCTAAATCCATTTAATCATAAGGAATGACGTTGGATAGCTTTTTAGAGGTACTTGGTTTTTCTTTTTCTATCACCATGCCTATATTTTTAATATTGGTGTTAGGAATTCTTCTCTACCAAGTAAAACTGATCAATGACAACTTCATTGATGTAGCCTCTAAACTGGTGTTTAACGTCACCCTTCCTGCCCTACTTTTTATCAGCATTTCGAAGACCAAGCTCAGCAGCAATACAGATTTCTCCCTCGTTATTTATGCCATGCTTGCGGTGGTTGCCACCTATCTACTGTTAGAAGTAATAATGATCAAACTCATCCCGCACAAAGGGGATCGCGGCGTGGTCATTCAGGGCGCTTTTCGCTCCAACATGGGTATTATCGGCTTGGCCTATTGTGTTAATGCCTACGGTGATGAAGTGTTTTCTGTTGCCTCTATTTACCTTGGCGGAGTAACCATGCTGTACAACATCCTTTCTGTGATTTGCTTAAATCGCTCAATGGATGCCAAAAAAAGTATTGCTCAAACCCTTAAAGGGCTCGCAAAGAACCCACTGATCCTGGCCATTATTGCCGCCTTGATCTTTTCTTCTACCGGGCTCACTTTGCCTTCTACCCTGCATAAAGCAGGCGATTATTTTGCACAAATGACTTTGCCGCTGGCACTACTTTGCGCTGGGGCTTCGTTAAGCTTTAAGGCAATGCAAAAAGACATAACAACCGCAGTGCTTTCATCCTCTGCGAAACTGATTTTCATACCTTTTATTATCACCTTCGGCGGCTACCTTCTAGGCTATCGAGGCATGGAACTGGGTGTCTTATTTTTGATGTCGTCCGCCCCTTCCGCTTCAGCCAGCTACATTATGGTAAGAGCAATGGGCGGCAACGCCACACTTGCGGCTAACATCATTGTTATCACCACCATCGCATCACTGCTTAGCACCAGTATTGGGGTAACCATATTACGCAGTTTAAACCTAATGTAAGAAAGCGATTCGCCCGATTTCAGTGGGCACAATAAAAAACAAACTTTTTAATGATAATCACTTGCATTTAAGCAAAAAACCCTCTTTAATGATAACCATTATCAGGACAGAGGTACGACATGCTGCATATTAATTTACATGATGCCTATGATGCGCAAGGTGATATTTCATCGCATTTCGCAGCGTCAATAAATGGCCACAAACGTCACATCAGCTTGCTTCCTAATTTGCAGATTATTGACCAGCACCTCTCTTGTCATAGTGAGACTCGCCTTACTGAACAAGCACAACAGGGCTTTTATTTCTCACTTATTGGTAGCCAACCAATTGATAGCATTGAGCAGGTTGAAAGCATACAAGTCAGCTACCAAACCCAAGACATTGTTGGTGACTTTGTGATGGCATCTGGCGAGCAAAGATCCTTGTTTCAAATCCATGTGGGCACAGAGCAATTAGCCGTGCTATTCAACGAAACAGAAGAACAAGTGAGCCATTACTTTAGCAACTTATTCACTAGCCTTAGCCAAGGCAGCCAGACCATTAGCTTGCCAGTAACAGAAAAAAACCGTGCTATTTGTCAATTAATGCTGACTTATCAAACACAAACACTCAGCTTAATTGGCCATGTTTACTCTTGTATTTGTACCTTTGTAGAACAGCTTAAAATGCTCAATCATTTAGCCCGCTGTGAAGGCTGTCAACAAAAAGTATTTCAAGCACAAAATTTATTAGAAACGCCAGATCATGCGGGGCTAAAAACAGATATACTAGCCCACCGCGTGGGCTTAAATAGCGAAGCATTGACTCTGGGCTTTCAACACCTAGTTGGCCAATCCATTGCCGACTACGGAATGCGCAGCCGCATGCAATACGCGGCCGCAATGCTTCGCCAAAACCCTCATTCAAAATCGTCCGTTGTGGCTAAAAGCGGCTTCACTGAATCTCAATTTGAAGCAATCTTTATTCAACACTTTGGCGTTAGCAGCCATCAATACGGACAAATTCACTAGTAATAGGAATATTGAAATACCATGGACCAACCGTCAATTGCCTTAATATATGGCACAGATACCAACAACACCGAAGAAGTCGGCACTAAAATCGTTAGTCAGTGGAAAGACTTAGGTGTTGAAGTAGAAATGCATAACATCAAAGACATTGAAGTCAGCCAACTTGAAGACTACGAGATGTTAATTCTCGGCATACCAACATGGGACTTTGGTGGCATACAAGAAGACTGGGAAGAACTAGGAGATGCGTTAAGCGAACTATCTCTAGCGGATAAAACCATTGCTTTATACGGCCTAGGTGACCAGTTCGGTTACGGTGATTACTTTGTCGATGCCATGGGCTGGCTCTACGAGAAATTAGCCCCGACACAAGCCACATTTATTGGTGAATGGCCAACCGAAGGCTATGAATTTGAAGCGTCTAGAGCCTGCATAAAAGACAAAGAACATTTTGTCGGCTTGGCAATTGACGAAGATCAACAATTTGAACTCACTGACCAGCGCGTTGAGCAGTGGGTAATCCAACTTTACGCAGAAAGAGCGGTAGAAGCCGCATAAATATCACCTGACTGGCACATTAGATAAAGGGTCACGACTCAAAATTTGGACGACTGCACATTCGCTGCCCCGAATGACCAAATTTCACCTTATCTAATGGATATTTATGATGCTCGCTCAAACAGCGTGAAGCACGTGACCACTCCTCCTTTCTCTCCTGCTTGGGGGTGGTCACGCATTTCTTTTTTGCCAACCGATTCGTTATGATGTCCATTCCACTTTTTAAATAGAACATCATGAACCTGCAATTGTCCGACATTATTTTTTTATTACTTATCGCGAGCCTTTTCTATGGTTGGTGGCGCAATAGCACCATACGCGAACGTGCTGTTATTAGCGCTAAGCAACACTGCCAAGAGCTCAACCTTCAACTTCTAGATGACAGCGTTGCTGGTAATGGCTGGAAACCTTATTGGGAAAACCACCAACCCTGCATCAAACGCAGTTATCAATTTGAATTCACCTCAACAGGCCGTATGCGTTATCAAGGAAGAATTACTTTTACCGGCAACCGTATTAGTAATATTTGGTTAAGCCCTCACGACATTTAATCTAAAAAAATTAATCACCTACTTCCTAGTTACACAACCTGACTAAAATAGGGTCAATTATTGGCCTCATTTAATTGCAAAATAAGACAAACTAGAAATAGAATGTAAGGAGGATCAGGCTTTGTTTTGAATCTATCTCTACAAAGCAGTGTTTCAGCTTTAAGGAAAGTGCGAATAACTCGTCTCAGCCTCAAGCTTTAACAGGAATCGTCAATTAAGTCGTGATGCTAAAGGAATCTGTTACAGCAGCGCAACACAGAGTGGCGTTTTCTTTAAAAGCTCTGAAGGACATGGTCTAAAAGTTTGCAATCTTTGTTAAGCATCTCGTCAATAGAACTAGCATTCAGATGAGATGCATGCACGAATAGCAAGTTTTTATCCAGATGTTGAGGCCAAAGAGTGTGTTCGCACGCCTTTAACCAATGACTGGCTGCTGACCGGCTCTATCATTGGCCCATAAAATATAATAAGAAATATAGGTATCATTTATGTTGTCAAACCTAAGTTTTCGCTCCAAGCTTATAGCCTTATTGTCTGCCGCGATTATTGGTTTTGTTATTGTTACCGTAGTGGCTTTACAAGGATTGAATACCCAGACTTCTGCATCGGAAAGGTTCGAAGTATTAACACGGGTAGACAAAGACTTGGCAACCTTAGTTATTACCCTGATGGAAGAGTATGAAACGCTTTCCACCATCAATGACAAATCTTACCAGCCTTTTTTGAAAAAACTCGAAACTGAATCCAGTGAATCCATGAAAACCCTGGATAATAATCTGCAATTGGTTTCTTCCCCAGAAGCCAAAAAACGCTTAAATGAAGTGAAAAACTCCGTCGCTGATTACACAAAAACCTTAGAACAGCTGGTTCACCAAAGACAAATTGTTGGCTTTAATGGCTCTACTGGCCTTAAAGGACATATTTCAGAGCTGGGCGTACAAGTGACCGACACTGTGTCTTTCCTAAGCTTGGTCAAACAAGAATTTTTACCGGTTCGTGAAGCAGAAAAGAATTTTATCTTTGAGCCAACCAGCGCCAACAAAAACGCCTTCATGGAAAAGTACGAAAAATTCCATAAACGCATTGTCGACTTTGGTCTACAAGAACGCTTTGGTGAAGTGATCGATCAATATTTTGCTGCGCTACAAAACTACGATCAAGCCAATGACAAATTGGTCACTTTGCAAAATCAGTTCCAAGCAAATAAAAAGGCCTTTCATGATGCACGTTTAGCGGCGGCAAATTTCATGCAAAGCGCCGTACAGGATGCGCGTTTACAAGCGTCAGCAAGTTCGCAGAATGCCAGCGCCGGGCTAATTATTGTTAGTATTATTGTCGCCATTGTTGCCGCTTTAATGATGCTGGGCATCGGACGTAGCGTTAATAAAACACTCAATCAAATTATCCGAGATTTGGGCAAAGTAAAAAGCGGCGATCTTACCGCTCGCCTATTTGTAAACAACAAACGTAACGACGAGTTTGATTCCCTTTGCAGCTCGGTTAATGAAATGACGGATGGACTTGGATCCGTTATTGGTGATGTGGTGAGCACCACTCAGGACGTGTCGGGCATGGTTACTGAGCTCAATCAGTCAGTGAAAAACATCGCCGACAGCAACCGCTCGGTCAGCGAACAAACCAATTCATTAGCCGCTGCTACTGAAGAGATTTCCACCACCATTTCGAGTATTTCAAGCACCACAGACGAACTAAGCAACCAGTCTCAAAACACCTATGAGTCCGCTAAAGTTGGGGCCGAAACCATCAAGGGCGCACTGTCTAATCTCGCCAGTACCATCAGCGTGGTGAATCAAACTGGCATCCAGTTGAACGAATTAGGCCAACTCTCCAAAGACATTGATAATGTGATAGGCATGATCAATGATCTGGCTAGCCAGACAAATCTATTGGCACTGAATGCTGCGATTGAAGCTGCTCGTGCTGGTGAAGCGGGTCGCGGCTTTTCTGTGGTCGCGGATGAGGTTCGCTCCTTGGCAGAAAGGACGGTGGATGCTACTGCCAAGATCACCGATATCGTAAGCACCATTCAAACCTCTACTCAAACCGCCATTGAAACCATGCAAAGCGGCCAAGAAAGTCTCCATGCAATTGAAAGTTTCAGTGAGAAAGCCGAGCTGGCTATCCAAGAAATCGAGCAGAATGCTCAAACTAGCTCAGCCTCTTCCATTGATATGGCTCGCTCTATTCAAGAAGTAGCGAAAACGGCCGTGCACATGAGTGAAGAGATGGACCATATCGCACAACAATTGCAACGAGACAACAGCCACATCAACAGCATCGAAGGCAATACCCGCCATATTCATGATCAGGTAGCAAACCTAGACGGTAAGACCCGTGTTTTCACCACTAAATAGCGGCATCAACACCGTTCCTAACTGAACCGAGCTAAAAAAAAGGCTTAGTGAAAATATCACTAAGCCTTTTTTCTTTGCCTTATCTGGCGGCATTAAAAATGTTCACCCCTATCGACTTATCAAGACGTCGATTAAGGTTAAGGGCAGCCGTTATAGGACTGCAAACTCTTTTTCCCAACGCTTCGCTTCTTTCTTAGATGGTCCACCTAATACATTCACGGCAGCTCGCATGCGAGCACGTGAAAGATCTGGACCGAGAATCGCCATCGAATCAAACACAGACACAGACGCGCTAGAACCAGAGATGGCAACAAATAGAGGCGCGAAGAAATCTTTCGGCTTAATTTCCATCGCTTGGGCAAGTGATTTCAATGTATTAAAGATCTCATCTTTTTCCCAGGTACGTAAAGCTTCTAGTTTCCATAAGGAAAACTGCATGGCTTTACGTAGGGTTTCTTCTTCCATTTTAACGCTAGCAAAATCTTCTTTGGTAATCGGCAACATGCCTTTTAAGAAGAAGCCTGCGACATCTGCTACGTCTGAGAAAGTCTCTACACGAGGCATAATTAATGGAATGATTTGCATCAAATACTCAGGGTTTAACGCCCATTCAACGTATTTTTGAGCAAAAGTTTCAGGATTCAAGTTTTCACGAATCCACATACCGTTCAACCAGCTCAGTTTTTCAACGTCAAAAACGGGGCCACCCAAAGACACACGCTGGATATCGAATTGCTCGATCATTTCATCCAATGAGAATTTTTCACGCTCATCAGGCATAGACCAACCCATACGACCAAGATAGTTAATGACAGACTCTGCCATGTAACCCATACGTTGGTAGTACAAGATACTGGTTGGGTTTTTGCGTTTTGATAATTTTGACTTATCTGGGTTACGCAGCAATGGCATATGACACAATGTCGGCATGTCCCAACCAAAGTATTGGTAAAGCAAAATGTGCTTAGGCGCAGAGTTGATCCACTCTTCACCACGAATAACATGGGTGATCTTCATTAGATGATCGTCCACTACGTTCGCAAGGTGGTAAGTTGGCATGCCGTCAGCTTTCAACAAGACTTGCATGTCGACTTGAGACCAATCAATTTCAATAGTGCCGCGCAGCATATCTTGAACAACACAGGTGCCTTCTTCAGGGATTTTCATCCGAATAACGTAGGGCACACCGGCGTCTAGTTTTGCTTGTACCTCTTCTGCACTCAATGCCAAGGCACGACCGTCGTATTTTTGCGGTAAGCCTTGTTCTTTTTGCTCGATACGCATTTGATCAAGTTCTTCTGGCGTTTCAAAAGCGTAAAAGGCATGGCCTTTTTCTACCAGTTCAAGAGCATATTGAGCGTAAATATCACCGCGTTCACTTTGACGGTAAGGGCCGTATTCACCACCCACATCAGGACCTTCTGCCCAGTCTAATCCCAACCAACGCAACGCATCTAGAATCATTTTTTCGGATTCTGGAGTACTGCGAGTTTGGTCAGTATCTTCTATCCGTAAAATAAATTTACCACCCATTTTACGAGCAAACGCCATATTAAACAGAGCAATGTAAGCGGTGCCAACATGTGGGTCGCCAGTTGGAGATGGTGCAATACGAGTTCTTACCTCTGACATATCAATCTCATTTATCCAGTTCGTGAAATGCGGCTATTATAATCTGCTTGGTGCCATGGGGTAAGTGCGCTTTTACATCTTTTCCAACCTCATGTTTGGTCACAACCAAACAAACCCACAAAGTTTGCTCTTTTATGGCGCCTAACGCTGTCTTTATTGGTGCATTTCTTAATCGGCACGCCCAACATCAGCCCAAAAACCGGCTATCACTGCTCTGGCCTATTTATTGCTGGTTAGAAAACAGCTCAACCGTGACGGTATTGGATACCCTATAAGGATTGCAATTATGCTATTGAAGCCTGGCACCTTGCTGATGACAGCATTGCCCTATTTTGGCCGCCAAACCTTGCTCATCGTACTGGCCTGCGGCACCCTCTTACTCTGTTTTACACCAACTATTCCAACGATGTTTGTTGCTTTGTCAGTATTATTGCTGCTCTATTTTTCCCTATCGGTCAGCCAAATAACCAAAAACAGATTACAAAAGCTAGTACAGGCTCTTGAAACAAAAGATCAGCCAAGCGTCATACCCCTTATTCACTCTGACGCTGAATTTAACCGCTTAGCTCACTGTATTAATCCTTTACTGCGCACCTTAGAGCGACACCAACAGCTGCTAATCAGCTGTTCGCAAGAAAACCGTTACACAGCCACGGAACTGCAAAACTCGTCCACCCATGTGGCACAAGGCGCAGAGGAAGAATACTTAGCCATTGATGCCCTCGCAGCCACCAGCCAAGAGATGAATGACAAGATCTCTACTATTGCAGAGCGCATTGCTCAAACATCGCAACTGGCCGCCAACACCAAATCTCAATCTGAACAAGGTCAGGACGCACAAACTCAATTAAAAGAGCGACTTACTTTGATGCAAGACAAGGTGGACAGCAATCAATCACAAATGGCGTCCTTAAGCGAAACCGCCAGTAACATCCAACGCTTTGTAGAAACAATTGAAAACATCACCTCACAAATCAACCTACTGTCATTGAATGCTGCCATTGAATCTGCCCGGGCAGGGGAAGCGGGTAGAGGCTTTGCGGTGGTGGCTAACGAGGTACGCACACTCGCCGCCAATACGGAACTTGCCACCCAAGACATTGCGGCGCTAGTGGGTTCCATTGCAAAACAAGTGAATGCTTGTAAACGAACCAGTGATGAATTAATCGCCTACGCCAACAGCGCCAATAGCAGCGCAAAAGAAACAGATAACGCACTGCAACTGATTTACCAAGCCGCCCAAGAAACACAAGATGACATTAGTGTCTCAACGCAATTAATCTCAGAATTTCGCCTCTCGAACGCCGCCATGAGCGAACGTTTGCAAAGCATTACTTTAATCAGTAAACGCCACAGTAAAGCCAGCCAAGACACCAAAGACATGGTCAAATATTTAGAATGGCTGTCCTCACGACTTGAGCAGAAGGAACCCGCACAATGACCTCGATCCTCTTGTTTATCGGCTTATGCGTCAGCATAATTGGCCTCGCCATAGCACGCCATCATTATTCAAAGAAAAGCGCTAAACGGCGTTCCTACCAAGGTTTAGAAGGCAGCAAACAACTCATCGAGTTAATCAAACTCACCCAGCAGCATCGCGGTATGCATTCTGGATTTTTAAATGGGCAAAGCGAATTTTCAAGTAAGCTAGACTCATTAAAAGCTGACATTAGTCATCGCTACAACACCCTACTCAGGCTCGAACAGACACTTAACTACCCAAAACAATTAAGCTGCCAATTACAATACATTCAATGGCAAAAGCTTATCCGACATTCAGCGCTCAACAGCGCCCAAAGCTTTCAAACTCACTCACGCCTGATTGCCAGATTGCTCGATAGCCTTTGGGATATGTCCGATGAATTTGCGCTAACATCAAGCCAGGATGACACGGTACGAGCCTTAGCACAGCAATACATTAAAACCCTGCCGAATATGGCCGAAGCGTTAGGGCAAATTCGTGCCCTGTCTGTGCAAGTAGCGGCCAAGCATAGCTTAAGCTCCGATAAGAAACTGCAGCTGCTATTTACCTTAGGAAAAGTCGATGCTCACATTGACCATCTCGACCAGAGCCACAGCGTGCAAGAGAAGCAAAAAATAAGAGATTTTGTTGCGCAGATTCGCAAAAAAACAGACAACCAAGAATTGCTTAATAGTCAACCGGATGACTTATTTAAAGACGCCACTTTAATTATAGATGGCGTCTTTGCACTTATTTTCACGGGGGTAGACAGATTGCAGAAAAGAATCCACTTGTCCTAAGCACTCAGGCTTAGAATGGTTCATCAGAGCCTGCGAAAATGCTCGTTTAGACTGGCTGGTAAGCCAGTTGGGAAAGGCGCACGCCGATTTCAACATCGACTTTTAACGATACCAATTGGCGTGACAATAAACACTGCTCGTAATTGCCAGCCAACATGCCTTGAATTCGCTCACTGAAGGTATCGCTGTGCTGGTAAATACTTTCTATTGTGGAATGGGTTTCCATCATGCTTAAAGCCGTCTTTGGTCCTATGCCTTTCACTCCTGGAATGCGGTTAGTGGTATCCCCCACCAGCGCCCAATAGTCCGTCAATTGGGTCGCTTGCACTCCGTATTTAGCAGGTATCCAAACCTTGTCATAGCCAAGTTTGGCAAAATAATCGTATTGCAGGATATTTTCATTATCCAGCAATTGGGTGAAGCCTTTATCGGTGGACACTATATAGGATTTCACCCCTTGATTTGCTGCTTTAACCGCCAAGGTGGCAATTAAGTCATCCGCTTCCCAGCCGGCTAACCGTAAACAAGGAATACGATTGTAGCGAAACACCTTGGCGAAATCCGGTAAGGCGTCCAGTAGGGCATCGTCCATCGGCACTCGGCCTAGCTTATATTCTGGGAAAATCTTATGGCGCCAGGTTTGCCCACTGGCATCAAACACCACCACAATATGCGAAGGAATAATTTGTTTGATTAATTTCATCAAGGCATCAATGGAAACACTCTGGGTACGCTCTATCCGCCGCGTTATATCTTGCTCTGATTCCAAGGCCGCATAGAGTCGTCGTATCAGATTTAGTCCATCAATAATTAATAATCGCTTTTCCACTCTCATCCCTATGTTTACAGGCTGTGATATTAATGCCATATTTTTCCGTTAGATTAACACGACACAAGATGCAGCACGACACAAGGACAACAAATCCTCTCACACTAAGAAGGTTTTTATGAAAAGTATGACGCCCTACCTCTGCCTCTCTTTGCTCTTAGGTAGCATTCATGCCGCAGCCCAAACCACATCGGTGCGCGCCGTAATCAATACCCATAGTAGCCAAATTGTAGAAAACATCACCGCCAACCAAGCACCAAGCTTAACGGTTACAAAAGGCAGCTTATTGCCTCTTACGGCGAACTTTTCTCCTATTACTCAGACCCGTGCCGTCGATTATCGAGATTGGTCACATCATATCGGTCAAACGGTCACCGTTGACAGTAAAATGAGAGCACTTTCTTATACTGGGAAACTGCTTAGCCAAGAGGCTCGAACCGGCACCTTCTCGTTGCAAGTCAATAACAGTGTCATGGTGCTACCAAGCAATGATTTTTATTTACAGGCATCCAGCACACCTCAGCAAGATAACCACCCCAGCGCTCAATACCCCAGTATTGTCAGCTATCAATCAACAGACCTTTCTTGGAGTCCGAAACGCACTCTTATTTTTGCTGATGGTGTGGTTTCATTAATCAATTCAGCACAAATCCACAATAGCGCCACCCAGGCCATACAAGTTAAGAAAAGTCTGTTGCATTATTCCCCTAATCTCCCTTTGCAGGCAAAAGCACTGGCTAACACCGTCAGAATGAGTGAAAGTAACCAAGCAGACTATCAGGATAACGAAGTCACCTACCCACTTCACAGCGTCCATCTAGCCGCCGGCACAGACACCCTCATCAAGCTTATCCGGCTGCAATCCGCCATTGAGAAGAGTGAACATAGGGCAAATATCTACACCTCCCTTACTAGCGCAGGTCAGATTCCGCTAACCTTTTCTAACATCCTTACCTTCCGCCTCAGTGCCGATGCCTTTCCTGGCCAATATCAGACATTCTGGCAACGTGATGGCTTGCTTATTCCAAGCAACCATACTCAGATCAACATTGCCCGAGCAAACCATCCCATTGAAGTGACTAGCAATAAAAGCCTAGACATCAGTGGCCAGCTAACACTTATTAATAAGACGTCGCAAAAATTACCCACCACACAAACATGGGAATTAACCGTTCATAATCACTCTAACAAGATAAAAACTTATCGTGTTATGCAATCTATGCGCGGAATAATAAGTCAGCTTGAGGGAAAAGGCGTAAAACAAATAAACGCTAGCAGCGCTCAAATAGAGGGAGAAATCCAGCCTCAATCAAGCCAAACCATACGCTATCAAGTTAGCTTAAAGGAATAAAACTTCATCTAAAATCACGAAAATTCATAAATAAAAACAACACTATGCATGGAATTTCCACAATACACGTCTTTTTAAGTTTTTTGATTATGATATGGTCAATAGTAATAATAGATATACCCTATACCCTACTGCCATAAGAGTTGTGCCTAGGGTAATATCACTATATTTCATACTAAGAGCCCACTAGAACCCATGAAAAAGCATATTATCTCATCCTTTATAGCCGCCATGACCATAAGCAGCACAACTGCCCATGCAGAGAGCTTATATGACGTATATAAATTAGCACTGCAAACGGATCCTGGTTTACGGGCTGCGGCGGCGACTTATAAAGCCCAAGGCGAACAAGTAACAGTAACTAAAGGCAGTCTTTACCCAAGCATATCTTTAAGTGGTAACTTAGGCTATGCAAAGGACGACAACCCAACGACTGATTACAGCACAAAAACCGGTGCAGTTTCTTTAGACTTAGATTACCCAATCTACTCACCGGCGTTAGATTACGGCGTAGACTCTGTTGAGCTGTCGTACAAAAGCGCTGGTGTGACTTATGAAAACACGAAAGAAGATCTTTCGCTGACAGCGCTCACAGATTACTTCAATCTATTGATGGCCCAATCAACACTGAACACCACACTAGCACAAGTAAAAAGTAATAAAAGTGAGTTGGATCAAGTTCAAAAGCAATATGACGTTGGCTTGGTGTCTATCACCGACTTACAAGATGCCCAAGCAGAATATGACGCGGTTAAGGTAACCGAACTCACCGACCGTTCAAATGTTGCTTATGCACAAAAAGTACTACTGCAATTAACCGGTCGCGTCATCACAGACATTCCTGAATTAGACAAAGACTACCCTATTGAAATTGACCCAAATATGTCTGTGGACTCTCTCATCCAGAAAGCCATTAAAAACAACAAAGAATTGAATGTTCTTGATATTGCGGTACAAAGCGCCGATAACAACATCAAGTTACAAAAGGCGAGTGGCCGTACTCCAGTGGTCTCTATCACTGGCTCCTTGTCTCGTTCAAACTACGATTACAGTGAAGACGTTTCATCCGGTAATGGCAATTACGATAATGGCACCATCGGCTTGGCGCTTAGCATGCCACTATACAGCGGTGGTGCGATCAATGCCGCCATCAGACAAGCGTCTGCTGAAGCCGAATCCAGCCGCGAATCTCGCGATGACTCTTTAGAGACCATTGAGCTAAACATCCGCAGTTTAGTGCTAAACCTGCAAACCTCAGTAGCGCAAGTCAAAGCACAAAAAGTACTGATCAAATCTCGTCGCAGCGCATTGGAAGCCAGCAAAGCCGGCTACGAAGTAGGCACACGTAACCTGGTTGAGTTGCTAGACGCGCAATCGAATTTATTTGATGCCATTGATGCCCTTCAACAATATCGTTACAACTTTGTTTTGCAGCAACTGCAACTGCTTGAAGTAACAGGCGAGCTGACAGAAGACAAAATTCGTGAATTGGATAAATGGTTGGTTAGCAGTAACGCATAAAACTGCCTGCTAGGTTACAACCCAATACACACAAAAATGCCGGAAATCAGTTTCCGGCATTTTTTTAGCTTGGCTTTTAATAAGCTTAAAAACTTAACGCGTTATTAGTTTGTCGCGTTTAGTAAACCGCGCCAATACTTTATACAGACCGTGAGCATCATGGCTGCCCGCTAATTCGCGAATGGAGTGCATACCAAAAGTAGGCAAACCAATATCAATCGTTGGCACACCAATTTCACCCGCGGTAATTGGTCCAATCGTACTACCACACCCCATATCACTGCGCACAACAAAACTCTGCACAGTGTAATTCTCTTCGCTTGCAATATCTCGATAGACACTGGCCGTTTCACTGTTAGTGGCATAACGCTGATTAGCATTGATTTTAATAACCGCGCCCTGGTTAATGGTCGGGGCATGGTTAGCATCATGCATACTGGCGTAATTAGGATGCAAAGCATGGGCATTGTCTGCAGACACCAACATAGAGCGCTGCATTGCCTGAACATACTGCTCTGGGTTCGGTGATAGACGTCTTAGCACATCGTCCAAGAAAGGCCCATTGGCACCACAGGCAGACAAGCTGCCAATTTCTTCATGGTCCGTGCAAATCAGCAAACTGGGGCGCTGCATATCAGAGTCTAACAAGGCTTGCATGCCAACAAAGCAACTTAACAAATTATCCAGTCGAGCGGAGCAAATGTACTCTTGGTGCAATCCGACTAACGCTGGTGGCTGGGTATCGTAAAGACTTAATTCAAAATCCAGCACCTTCGCAACCTGTACCTCTGGATGCTGCTTCTCAACTTGTGTTTTCAATAACACTTGCAGATCAAACTCATTTTCAGCCCCACACAAGATAGGTAAAATTTCTTGTTGTGGGTTTACAGAAAAGCTTTCGTTGGCTTTTCTGTTTAAATGAATCGCCAAATTAGGTACCACTGCAATAGGGTCTTTAAAGTCCACTAGACGACTGTTGATGTCACCGTCTTGGTTTTTATAGCTAACACGACCTGCAATAGAAAGATCGCGATCCAGCCAAGTATGCAATAACACACCACCATAGACTTCAACGCCTAATTGATGATGGCCATGACGTTTCACATGCGCATTTGGCTTAAGTTTCAAGCAAGGACTATCAGTGTGGGCGCCAATCATGCGCCAGCCGCTATGGTGAAAATCCAACTGCGGAGCGGTAAAGGCAATCAATGACGACTCATTACGGGTCACAAAATACTTGCCACCTTCGTCAATCACCCAGCTTTCTTCTTCTAAGAGCTCAATAAAGCCAGCGTCGGTTAACGCTTGGCGCATGCTGTTTGTGGCATGGAATGGTGTTGGTGATTCTTGCAAAAACGATAACAATGATTGATTAAAGTTAGAATATTCCATAATTTCCTGACAGGACAATACCTTAAAAAAGTGACTTTTTAGCAGTTAGACTGGCCTTACTGCTCTGTGTCTAATATGATTTTACTCAACAACGTAAATACAGACCAAGAGAACCCATACCGGATGAATTATAAACACCTTTTGTTTTGCCTTTTCACGGGTCTAACCTTTGCTTCGACGCAAGCCGCTGCCTACACAGAACTCCAGCCGCCCCATGAATACGACACAGTTTCTAAAGAACTGGTGAGTATGCTAGAAAGCGAACATTATGACAAACCTACAATCGATGACCGCATTTCAGAAGAAGCTTTCAACTATTATTTAGATTCTTTAGATCCATCCAAGAGTTTTTTATTGCAAAGCGACGTTGATAAACTAACAAAATACAAAGACAGTTTTGATGACGCCTTACGTAATGGCGACACACAAGTGGCTTACACCATCTACAACCTTTATGCGAAACGCATCGAAGATCGCCTGAACCAAGTAGAAAAGGACATTCCCAAAATAGTCAAAGGCTTTGACTACACCAAGCAAGAGTCACTCAATAATGACCCTGATAAACTAAAATGGGCCACCACAGAAAGTGAGCTAAACGAATACTGGCGCAAACGACTAAAGAACCGTGCTCTGATATTAAAAATGAACGGTGACTCTGAAGAGAAAATCATCGACACTCTCGAACGCCGATACAAAAACCAGCTTCGTCAAGTGGATCAAACCAACGCGGTTGATGTTTACCAGATATTCGCCAATGCGATCACAGCAACGCTAGACCCTCACACATCTTATTTTGCACCACGCGCATCAGAAACCTTTAACATCAACATGAGCCTGTCCTTAGAAGGCATTGGTGCGGTTCTACAAGCAGACGATGACTACACCAAAATTGTTCGCCTCGTGCCCGGCGGCCCGGCGGCCACACAAACGGATTTAGCACCAAACGACAAAATTATTGCCGTTGGCCAAGAAGGTAAGCCCATGGTCGATATTGTTGGCATGCGTCTTGACGATGTGGTGGAAATGATTCGTGGGGAGCGCGACACCAAGGTCAATTTGGAAATCATTCCAAGCAAGGGCGATGGACAAACCAGCAAAAAAATCACCATTGTCCGCAAAAAAGTAAAACTAGAAGACCAGTCTGCCAAAAAAGACATTATTCACATTAAGCGTAATGGTGAAGATTACAAAGTTGGTCTTATTCACCTACCTACTTTTTATTCTGATTTTGCCGCCATTCAACGTGGCGACAAAAATTACAAAAGCTCCACCCGTGATACCAAAAAGCTCATCGAAGAGCTACGCAAAGAAAATGTTGTCGCCCTCATTCTAGACCTAAGAAACAACGGTGGCGGCTCATTGCAAGAAGCCAATTCATTAGCCGGCTTATTTATCCCTTCTGGCCCTGTGGTACAGATTCGCGACCAAAAAGGCCGTGTTACGCCACTTGGCGACAGCGATGGCGACATCACTTACAGCGGTCCTTTAGCGGTACTAACCAACCGCATGAGCGCATCGGCTTCCGAAATTGTCGCAGGAGCACTACAAGACTATGGTCGTGCATTGATTCTTGGTGGCCAAACCTTTGGTAAAGGCACGGTGCAAGTACTACAAGACATGGACAAAGGCCAGCTTAAAGTCACCCAAGCGAAGTTTTATCGCGTTTCAGGGGAAAGCACCCAGCACAAAGGCGTGATCCCTGACATGGCCTTCCCTTCTTTGATTGACGATAAATTGGTCGGCGAAAGTGCGCTAGATAACCCGCTACCATGGGACAAAATCCATGAAACACGCTATCCGGTTTACTGGAACATGGACGCCTACGTTCCTTTGCTGGAGCCTCGCCATGAAGCGCGCATTAAAAAGGACCCCAACTTTATTGCGGTGGTGGATCAAATCAACGATTACAAAGCGCAGGCAGAGAAATATAAAACCATTTCTTTGAATGAAAAAGCCCGCGAAGCACAAACCGAAGCGAACAAAAAACGCGAACTGGAACGAGAAAATACGCGCCGTAAAGCCCTTGGTCTTGAGCTGGTTAAATCCGTTGAGGATATCAAGCCTTCTGATAAAGCCGACGACGATGCCTACGCTCATGAAGCCGCTGAAATTCTATTGGATTTTATTGCCATCAACCAAAAAGCAGAAGAGGCCGCTAAGCACCAACAAGCGAGCCACAACTGAACCTCTGTGACTAAGGTACGTCAAAAGGCAGTGTGTTTTCACACTGCCTTTTTCTTTATTGACGCAATCTCATCGCTTTGGCCTTGGACTGGCGGTAAATTTCCCACATAATAGCGCGCTGAAATCCATAACGAGAAAGTGACTAGGATAATCGCCTATCCAGTGTCTCGGTTTATTTTACTTTTTGATTGTATGTACGGAATACCATGGCAAAATCGTCCGCCGATAGAAACACTATCGACTTATTTGGCTCCTCTCGAGGCCGTCCTCGAAGCCAACCCTTAAATCGAAAAGACCAACTAAAAGTAAACAAACGCCTCCAGCGTGAAAAAGAGAAGGCCCTTGGGCTAAAACGCTTAGAACTCTTGGTCGATGAAGAAACCATCGCTAAGCTTGACCAGCTCTGTGAGCTCAATGATGTAAAGCGCTCTGAATGGCTTACAATGCAAATTGCCTTGTCTTTTTCAAAGTCAAAAACAGGCAAACTAAAAAAGCCGACCCGCTAGACAGTTAACCTACTGGTGTCACTGGTACGTTTTTTAACTGAAAAAATCAACACAACGACTCGACTGACAGACTTACTATGGCCAAACTGTACTTTTATTATTCTGCTATGAACGCAGGAAAATCCACCATACTGCTGCAATCTGCCCACAACTATAAAGAACGTGGCATGGACGTGATGTTGCTAACGGCAGCCATTGATGATCGTTACAAAAGCGGCCAAATTGCATCACGAATTGGTATCAGCGCAGAGGCTCAAGTATTTACCCGAGAGTCAGACCTATGGACACAGATTACCACCCAACACCAGGCAACCAAGCTAAGCTGTATCTTAATTGATGAAGCTCAGTTTCTAACCAAAGAACAGGTCTATGCCTTATCTGATGTGGTTGATTCGCTTAACATTCCTGTCTTAGCATTTGGGATTCGAACTGATTTCCAAGGGGAATTATTTGAAGGCAGCAATGCCCTACTGGCTTGGTCTGATAAACTCATCGAATTAAAAACGGTTTGTCATTGTGGCAGCAAGGCCATTATGGTGATTCGTCTTGATGAGCAAGGCAACCCAGTAAAAGAAGGCGCCCAAGTAGAAATTGGTGGCAACGACCGCTATTTGTCCGTTTGTCGAAAACATTTTAAAGAAGCCGTGAGACGATAATTATGTGGTTTAAGAATGCCCAGATTTTCCAATTAAAAGACACAAAGTCACTCGATACGAATGAACTCATTAACAAAATCCCTGAGTTCCCACTAACAGAATGTGGCTCTCAAGAAGAGTTCTCTTTTGGCTGGTTACCTCTTATTCGTAACAGCGAACAGTGGAGCCTGGCGAGCGATCAGTGCCTTTTATTTCGCGCGGGAAAAGAAGAAAAAGTGTTACCTGCGGCCGTTGTTCGTGAGGAACTCGAAGCTAAGGTTGCCGAAATCGAGTTAATGGAAGGCCGTAAGGTGGGTCGCAAAGAAAAAACCGACATGAAAGATGAATTGGTTTTCAGCTTACGACCAAAGGCTTTTTCAAAACGCACTGACATCTGGGCATATATTGATTTAAAAGCTAAAATTTTAGTTATCAACAGCACAAATGCGAGCATGACTGAACTGCTGTTTAAACATTTGCAAACGACCTTGGGCAGCTTTCCTATGTCCCCATTGCAAGCACAAGTCTCCCCTGCCTCATTAATGACTGACTGGCTCACTAAAAATGAAGTGCCAGCCAGCCTAGAAACCGGCGATGAGTGCGAAATTCAAGATGGTTCAGAAGACAAAGCAACCATCCGTTTTAAAGCGCTAGAACCTCTTTCTGAAGACGTAACCCGTCATTTAGCACAAGGCATGGCAGTAAAATCTGTCGCGCTACGTTGGACTGATAAACTGACCTTTGTTTTGCATGAAGACCTAACATTGCGCAAAATCAAATTTGATGACGCACTTAAAGAAGCAGCCTTTAATGACTCACAAGGTGGTGGCTTATCAGATATGGACGCCAACTTTGCCTTGATGTCATTAACACTTCGTGAATTCTATGCTTCTTACTGTCTTTGGTTCGAGATTACAGAAGCATAAAACATGCCTAATTTTTAACCAACTCCCAACGTTGTCCACAGATATCGTGGATAACACTGGGGAGAACATTCGGGAAGCCAGACAGCAAGGCTGCTTCCTAAAAAAGCAAGCCATAGCAAGCATAAATGAGTGTTATTAAACTCACTGTTAAATCCATACGAATGAGCGCTTCATGACAAAACTGCAACAAGAACAAGCGATTGCTAAACGAGTCACTTTAGTTGGGGCCATTTGGGATGCCATCTTAGGGGTCGCCAAAATTGTCGCTGGTTATTTCTCTCAATCCCAAGCATTAATGGCCGATGGCATACACTCGCTGTCAGATTTAATCACAGACGTATTTGTCTATTTCGCCTCATCCAATGCACGCCAAGGGCCCGATGAAAAGCATCCCTATGGCCATCTGCGTTTTGAGACAGTGACAACCGTCTTTTTAGGCATGGTATTGATCATCGTTGCCGCTGGCATTGCTTATGAATCGATAGACAACCAAAAACTAGCGCAATTCACCTGGTATGGTATGGCGGCTTTATTGGCCACCATCGGTGTGAAAGAAGCCATTTTTCACTACACCAAGAAAGCAGGCGAAGCAATCAGCAGCCAACTACTGGTTGCCAATGCTTGGCATAGCCGCAGTGATGCCCTGTCTTCTGTTGCTGTACTAATTGGCCTCATCGGCGTGTATTTCGGTTATCCCTGGGCTGATATGCTGGCCTCTATTGTAGTGGCGCTATTAATCGGCAAAATGGCACTAAGCATGATTTGGGAAAGCCTTAGCGAATTGGTCGACAGTGCCCCAGACCCAAAACTGATAGCGCAAATAAAAGAAACCGCCGACAGCCTGAAGAATGTGATGGCACCCCATGATGTTCGCGCTCGCTCGATGGCAGGTAAAATTTACCTTGATATGCATATTTATGTGCCAAATCATGCCAGCGTTAGTGAAGGGCATTTTCTAGGGGAACTGGTGTCTTACACTATCCGCAAGGCACACCCACAGGTGGTCGACGTATTAGTGCACATTGATCCTGAAGATGACATTGATGAAGAGTTGCCTATCGAAGGGGAAAAGCCTGAGTACTTAAAACGCCCTGCAAGGCATCAAGTATTAGCGGATTTGAACTTTTTATTACGTCGCCATAGCGCCTACCTGAAGGTACATCAGACTCGTCTACACTACCTCGCTCACAGCCTAGACATCGAACTGATCGCAGATTCAAGTAAATTACCAGCAGAGGCAGACCTGCAAAAGGTAACGCAAGCTATCTATTTGGACATGCAAGCGGCACCTTATGCAAACCAAGTAGAGGTACTTTGGTCAGTGGCTAAACGAGACCCACTTTAAACCTCTTCTGACTCATCACTTAGAGCGTCATTAAGGCGCTCTGGTGGGAGCGCTTTGGTAGTTTTTGCCCCCATCGACTTCAGTTTTTCCGCCCTCGCTAATAAATTACCCCGCCCAAGGCTTAGCTTTTTCAGCGCCGCATCATGGCTACGCCCTACGGCATCTAACTTATTACCAATATCATCCATATCCTGTACAAAAGCGGCAAATTTGTCGTACATAGCCCCCGCTTGGCGCGCAATTTCGATGGCATTTTGACTCTGTTTTTCATTTCGCCAAATATTTTGAATAGTGCGTAAGGTCGCTAACAAGTTTGATGGCCCAACAATAATAATATTGTGCTCGAAGGCCTCACTGAAAAGACCGTTATCGGCTTGTAATGCAAGACCAAAAGCCGCTTCGATGGGAATAAAGAGCAATACAAAATCCAACGACGTAATACCGGGTAAATCATGGTAGGACTTAGCACTGAGTTCTTTCATATGACGACGCACAGCGTCTAAATGCTGCTTCAAGGCACGGTTTCGTGCCTCTTCACTCTCTGCTTCCATATAGGCAAGGTAGCTCACTAACACCATTTTGGAGTCCACTACAATCTGCTTGCCCTCGGGTAAATGAATAACCACATCAGGCTGCAGGCGCCGTCCTTCTTCGGTTTGCACAGACACTTGCACATCGTATTCACGGCCTTTTTCTAATCCAGATTTTTCCAGAAGGCGCTCCAGAATAACCTCACCCCAGCCACCTTGGAGCTTATTTTGCCCTTTTAGAGCAGAGGTCAAACTCATCGCATCATCGCTGATTTTCTGATTTAACTGCTGCAAGCTTTTGATTTCTCGCACCAAAGAAAAACGCTCTCGCGCTTCTTCTTGATAACTTTTATCAACACTTTCTTGAAACTTCTGGATCTGGCTGCCTAGCGGAGTGAGCAAACTGCCTAGCTGACGTTCGTTTTCTTTTGCTAAATGCTGCCCCTGCTGACTCATAATTTCATGGGCCATTTGCTTAAATTCGGTTTCATTTTGCTTTTTTTGCTCACGATAAAACGCTTCTTTCTCTTGCCAAACGCTCTGCGCAGCGGCAAATTGTTGCTCTAGGGTAATGGATTCTTTTTCCAGATAATGAATCTGCTCCTTAGACTGCTCAACAAGGCGCATTAACTCCTCATTTTGTTGCTGCATTTTTTGCTGTGTATGGTGCCACTGACGACGCATAGCCTGTACAATAAGACTGGCAAGGCCAGACAGTAGAATCGCGCCCACACAAAAGCCCGATAACGCCCAAACTGATTGTGAAAGCCAATCTGTCATATGAATTAAAACCCGCTATTTTTTATAGTGAAATCAATCACTCTTGAATTCAATTGATAAGTTTACATGGATTACTACTTAAGCCCAACACACACGCAACGCTTTGATCTTGAAATCAAAAATAGTCAGTTCATTACCACAGTGAGCCGCACTCAAGGTCGCGCGGCCGCCAAAGCCTTTATCGACCAAATACGCGCCCAGTACCCAGACGCGAATCATCATTGCTGGGCCTTTGTCGCGGGCGCTCCCAACAACGTGCATTTATGGGATCAAAGTGACGATGGAGAACCCAAAGGCACCGCCGGAAAACCCATGTTAAATGTATTACAACATTCGGATTTTGGTGAAACTACGGTCGTGGTGACACGCTATTTCGGTGGTATCAAACTGGGGGCTGGCGGCTTAGTTAGAGCCTACAGCCAAGCAGTACAAGAGGCATTAAGCCAAACCGAAAGTGAAAATGTGTATCCGCGCGTCCCTGTTCAGCTAAAAATCACCTATTCTCTACTAGGTAAGATCGAATATTTTTTAGAACAAAGCGACATCGAAATACACAACAAAACCTACACTGACAGCATTGTCATTGACCTTGCTGTTATAGAACGCACTTGGCCCGAGCAGAAACAAGCACTGACTGACTTATGCCAAGGCAATTTAACGTTAATTGAACCGGACAACGAGTAACTATGTACCAAACTGGACAAAGATGGAGTAGCCGCAACGAGCCTGATCTCGGCGTCGGCATGATCATTGAAAAACAAAACAAATCCTTCTTGTTGCATTTCCCTGATGCAGAAGCGGATCGTCAATACTCAAACGACCAAACCAGTCTTGTACGTCGCACCCTTACCCCTGGCGACCAATTATCCTTTAAAGATGAGACTTTCACTGTACTGGAAGTCGAAGAAATTGATGGCTTAATCGAATACCGTATCAGTGATGATGACGATTGGTTAGAGGAATCGCTAATACAGTTCCCGCGTAACGACAAAAACGAATTGGATTCGATTCTTGCCTTATCACCAGCACGCCGCATGTGGTTTGATTTACGCCGCCACACGCTTGAGCACCAAGCCGCTAATGCTGCGTCTCAAGTACGCGGTTTGATGGGCCTCAAAGCCGAGCTATTGCCCCACCAGATTTACCTCGCTCACGACATTGCAAACCGCCCACAGGCACGCGCTCTTTTGTGTGACGAAGTGGGTATGGGTAAAACCCTAGAAGCGGGTTTGATCTTGCATCAACGACTACTTAATGGCCTTTGCAAACGCGCCCTTATTCTTACTCCAACCAACCTGCAACACCAATGGTTGGTTGAAATGCTGCGTCGTTTCCATCAGCCATTTAGCCTGATTAACGATGCCGTGTATGAAGATTTCATGGACGGTGATGACAACCCATTTGAGCAGCAGCCTTTCGTGATTGCACCAATCGACTGGGCCAGCCAGCATCCTAAAGCCGCGCAACATATGCTGGATGCAGAATGGGACATGGTGATCGTCGATGAAGCTCACCACCTTGCTTGGCACCCAGAAACACCAAGTATTGGCTATCAAGTAGTTGCCCGTCTCGCCGAGAAAACCGAGTCATTATTGCTGCTTAGTGCAACGCCTGAACAAACCGGTGAGCGCGAGCATTTCTCTCGCTTACAATTGCTAGACGCCGACCGTTACCACGACTTCGAACGCTACCAAGCGCAACAACACGCCTTCAAACAAGCGGCCAGCTTAGCCGAAGCTTTGTTGCCATTAACCACTCAAGACGACACAAGCGATCATGATTGGCCTGCTGCATTTGGCAACTACCTAGGCGAAGTCAAAGCCAAAGAATGGTTCACACAACTTAACCACAGTGACTCAGAGCAGCGCGCTGAAGCGGCCAAAGAAGCCATTAGCTGGTTGATTGATCGCCATGGTACTGGGCGTGAAATGTTCCGTAACACTCGTGCGGCCGTCGGTGGTTTCCCTAATCGAGCATTGCACAGCTACCCGCTTGAGAATAACGAGTTTTTTGCCTCTGCAACCCACCATGTTCAGCCGGAAACTGAGGTTCAAGATGGATTATGGGAAAAAGACCCTCGCTGGGTGTGGCTAAAAGAATTTCTAGAGTGTCAGGCAGATAAAGTACTGGTTATTTGTCATACCGCTGACATGGCCCAATGGCTAAATGACCAACTTACCTTTGCCGGCTTCCAAAGCGCCGACTTCCATGAGCAAATGCCATTAATCCACCGCGATCGTGCGGCCGCCTACTTTGCTGACGAAGAAGGTGCACAAATTCTCG
The DNA here is from genome assembly GCF_003387375.1 of Marinomonas pollencensis. Classification (GTDB taxonomy): domain Bacteria; phylum Pseudomonadota; class Gammaproteobacteria; order Pseudomonadales; family Marinomonadaceae; genus Marinomonas; species Marinomonas pollencensis. Next base: position 134,247 of record NZ_QUNG01000004.1, read on the forward strand.
TTTGTTCTGAAATCGGCAGTGAAGGACGTAACTTCCAATTCAGCCATCACCTAGTTATGTACGACTTACCTGAGCATCCAGATTTACTAGAGCAGCGTATTGGTCGTTTGGACCGTTTAGGGCAACGCGAAGATGTACAGATTCACGTTCCTTACCTTGCCGACAGCGTACAAGAGCGTCTTTTCCATTGGTACCACGATGCATTGAATGCATTTTGCCGTACCACAGGCGCTGGCGACAAAGTCGAAGAAGCTTTCCGCGACAGCCTGTACGCCTATTTACATGGCCAAGATGATGACGCCACCCTACTTGAAGAAGCGCATGTGTACCACGAAGCGCTTCTTAAACAAATGGAAGAAGGCCGTAACCGTCTTTTAGAAATGAGCTCTTGCCGCCCAGAACGCGCTCGTGAACTGATCTCCCAGATCAATGAGCAAGCAACCCACGGCCTGCATGATTACATTGAAGATGTCACTCATGCGTTTAACATCCATGCAGAATGCATGAATGACAACCCAGAGCAAAGCGCTTGGTTTATTCGCCCATCTACTGACATGATGCTTGAGGCCTTACCTGGGATCGAAGAAGAAGGCAAAATGCTGATGCTAGACCGCCGTCAAGCCAGCCAGCGTGAAGACGTTGCTTTCGCCACTTGGGAGCACCCTTTGATCACCATGCTGATGGACGAAGTTCAAGGTTTTGACTCCGGCAGGCTTACCTCGGCGATTCTGCCGATTGCGGCACTTCCTGAAGGCACAGTCTTGGTTGAAAGTATGTTTGTTATCGAGGCTACCGCTCACCCTAGATTGAAGCTTGCGCAGTCATTACCAATGACACCAATGTGGCAACTGTCGGATTCTAATGGCAAGTTCTTGCATCAGCAATTTACCGCGGACAAGTGGGCTGAAAAACTTAAAGGTGTACCAAACCGTGTTGCAGAACAATGGGTTGCAGCCTTGCGCAAAAATCTGATCGAAGTACTACAAACCCATCAGCTAAACGCTCAAGACCAAGCTCGTCCTATTGTTCAAGCGGCAAAATCGTCTTATCAGCACCGCTGTCAAAGTGAAATTGAACGTTTAAGTGAGCTTAAAACGTTTAATTCAGCCATTACTGAAGAAGACATTGAGCGCCTAGAAACGAACATGCAAGAAGGCTTAGTACGTATTGATGAGCATCAAATCCGTTTGGATGCGATTCGAATCATTCTCACCACTAAGCCGGAATAGCTATTCGTGCCAACGCCATTATCTAGACGAGCACCAGACTCTAGGCTAGAGATACTTTATGAAGACGACTGGTTTGTTGTGATCAACAAACCAGCGAATTGTTTGTCTGTGCCCGGTCGCGGTCCAGACAAGCAAGATTCTATTTTGTATCGTGCTGAGCAGCAGTTTGGTGAAGCCTTTGCCATTCATCGATTGGACGAAGCCACTTCAGGATTGATTCTGGTGGCCAAAACCCACGAATGCCAAAAGCGCATGTACGCGCACTTTCGTGAACGAGAAGTCAAAAAAGAATACCGCGCCTTGTTGCGCGGTAAACTTTTAGGTCAACGGGGAGAAATACGTAAACCGTTACGCTGCGACTGGCCGAATCGACCAAGACAAATTGTCTGCACTGACGAGTGGAGCAAAGATTCCATCACTTTTTGGCAGCCCATTGGCTACGAAGGCAACACGACTCGCGTTCGGCTCACCCCCTACACAGGACGTTCTCATCAACTTCGTGTGCACATGCAAAGCATTGGTCATTCTATCATTGGTGATGAATTCTACGATCCGGAATACACCGAAGCGGATCCTAGGTTATTGCTGCACGCCTATCGACTGGAGTTCCGTCACCCTTTTACTAAGGCTTGGCTCGCTTTTGTCGCCCCCTGCCCTTTTTAGCTTATTTCTATTCTTAACAGGAAAGAGCGAATAACAGCCATTCGTTCTTTCTGCTTTTCTGTCTCACACTGTCGTGAGTTAATAACACTAGATCAATCGGCGTTTCTCTTCGAAACTGCCGCCTACCTCATCAACAACACCGATCAATCTTGCCCACAACAGGCTGAACTCCTCACTAAGGGGTCACTTCCCTGTAAAACCCTACTGGAGTATCAGCACTCAATGCGTTGCGTTTAAAGGGATTTGATAACCAGATAGCACAGATAAAGAATGCGCCTTCACTGGCTTTTGTAGGTTTTTGCCACGGCTAATTGCCACAATTTTAGATAAAGGCGACGGACGAATGTCTGTCGTTAACCCCTTTACCCTATCTATACCAATTTTAATCAAATTAAAGTGATAAGCAGCGGGAGTTATAAGGTAAGATAAGCGTACTTACATTGCGTTTGTTGCGGTTTATCAAAGCGACAGACGATCCTATAATGTAAATTAGGACAAGTTAGAACAGACCGATGTTTCCTCATTATTCTGAACACGCTCCATTACACCACTATCCCACAAGTCAAAACGACGCTTTTATTTAAAGGTGCTCATCGTTTTGCCTATGGGACAACAAGCTGACTAGCAATTTAAAAAACAGGCGTTTTATGACAGATAAGCATTTCATTTTCCAACGAATTCAGAATTATGCAGGTGAAGGGTTTGACCCCACCGCAGACGATCAGATCGCAACCATGCTGCAGTCGAAGTTTAATATTTATTTACCGCAACGAACCTCTGTTGATAAATCCCTTGAGTCTACTAGCAGTGATCACGAGATTATTGATCTCATCATTCAATACCGGGCCCTAACCGCTTAATCATGACCCCTTGTAGCCGAGAACATTCGTTTAGCAAAATACCTGATAAGACAATACAAGCTGCCCCGATATAAGCTTACGAGGAAGAGAGACCCGTTTCTTGCCATACTTGATTCGCTGCCTGATGCAATAAACTGTGCCGCCACGCCACGCTTTCTTCTTGCCGGTCGTAGCCTCCACCGATCACACAGGCAACGGGGATGCCTTGCTCAACACACTGACTGATCATGTAGTGATCCCGGGCTAACACACCGTTATCCGTGAGATTGACATAGCCTAATCGATCGTCCTTGTGCACATCGGCCCCAGCATCATAGAAAACAAAGTCAGGCCGATGTTCTGCCAACAAAGCGGGCAAGGTACGCTGTAAAATAGACAAATAGAATTCGTCTTCAGCCCCCTTGGGAATGGCGATATTGATGCCTTTTGTTTGCTTCACACTGGGGTAGTTTTCTTCGCAATGCCAAGAAATTGGTATAATGTCAGTCCGGTCTTGAAAGAAGGCTACGGTGCCATCGCCTTGGTGTACATCACAATCCAGTATCAATACTTTTTTGGCTTTGCCCGAGTTCACCAAAGCTAATGCCGCCACCGCTAAGTCATTAAAAATACAGAAGCCTGCCCCATGGGCAGGATGTGCATGGTGGGTTCCACCCGCCAGGTGGCAAGCTAAACCATGCTGCAATGCCAGCTCACTGGTTAAAATCGTACCAGAGACAGCTCGCAAAGTACGCTCAACCAGCCATTCCGACCAAGGCAAGCCAATGTCTTTGATTTCTTGAGCCGTCAACTCACCACGAATAAAGCGTTGTACATAGCCTTTGTCATGGGCTTGCATCAAAATTGACAGAGATAAGGGGCTAGGCTGATGTTCGTTTTCGGCAGTCAAAATCCCCTGTTTACGCAAGGTCTCTGCTAACAGACGAAATTTGTGCATGGGAAAACGGTGCCCCGCTGGGAACGGGATACTGTAATGAGGGTGAAACACCAAAGGCAATTTTTTACTATTTAATGCAGCAGAGGTGACAGTTGAAAGCAAATCAGGCATAGAAAAATACAGCAAAATCAGAACATTGAAGGACAATGTTAGCAGTGATTATTGACGACGCGCTACTATGACCTTACGAATCGCGGCATTAAAAGAATCTACCAAGGGAGGCGGAAACCTCTTACCACTTTCAAAATTCACTTGCTGAATCGCACGCATCGAGCTGGCCCGGTACTCACTACCAGATTTACCCCAGACAACATCAATAAACATCACTGCAAGCGCAACGATAAATGCCCCTTGAGGAATTAAAGAACCAACCAAACCATTAGGAGTGCCTGAGCCATCAAAACGCTCTTGATGCGCTTCCACCATAGCAACGGCAGCGTCCCAACCTTGGTGCTTGTTCAGCAACTTCGCCCCTACCATAGGGTGATTAAATTCTGCTTGCTGTTTGGCGTCTTCATCTTGGCTGTTTAACACCACCGCCATCCCCATATTATGCATATAGGCGGCAGCACTTAGTTGCGCTGGATCTTCTTGGGTTTGGCATTCTAGATTAATGAGTTGGCATAATTTCAAAATTCGCTCACCACGCTCTTCTGAATAACCTAATAGCCGATTCAACTTGCTGCTCAACTGACGAAAATGGTCAATGTCTTTTTGTTGAGCTTCATTGTATTGCACTTTTACCAACAGCGAGGTGGTTTTCGCACCAATGGGGGCGTCACTTAATTCGATCGCAATTTCTTCTATTAAATAACGCGCTAAGCGAGGTCGGTGCTGGTCATTTTCACAAGCATAAACACCATCTAATCCCGATTGCAGCTTTGCTAAAATTAGGCGTTCAGCACCGTGATACTGATACAGCTGCTGCAACAATTCTCCCACTTGTTCCAAGACCACATTGATCAAACTCCCTAGATCATAGTGGTAAGCAATATAGCCGCCGCGCATGCCATCAACGATTTCTTCCAAACTGTGCAGTGCTGCCACTAAAGGGTCGAGAAAACACACTGAACAGTTCCCTTTCATGCTATGCAATGAACGGAATAAATTATCCAGTTTCTCGAATGAAAAACCTTCATCTTCGATATTATTAATAATGTTTTCGATTTCTTGTTGAGCGTCTTGATAGCACTCTAACAAGTCATCTTTAAGCTCTTTTTCTAGAGCGGAAAACTCTTTGCAGGCAAATTGACCCATTGTATCCATCCATTACTAAATATCGCCATTGCTTAAGGGAGGCAACAACCACTTCTCTTGACTCAACAGGTGGATAAAAGCTTGCTGTTCGCGGCAAGTATCGGATCAAAATAGTGTACCCATAGACAAGATACTTAACAAAAAACACCAGCTTTTAGACCATGCCCTTAGGGGCTGAAGCGACTTATTCGCGCCTTCCTTAAGACCAATCAATTAACCTCAAACTATTTGGTATAAACCCTATCCCATGGCTTAATCACACCATTGTAGATAAAATGTAAAACTGCGTGAAGCACCCCCAACCTTTATTAAAGCGAGAAAAACATGCCTCAATATTGGCTAATGAAATCGGAACCAGATGCGTTCTCCATCCACGACCTTAAACAGCAAGGGCCTTCGCCTTGGGATGGGGTTCGAAACTACCAAGCGCGCAACTTTATGAAAAACATGGAAGTCGGCGATCTTGTCTTCTTTTATCATTCCAGCTGCAAACCCGCAGGCATTGCCGGCATTGCTCAAGTCACTCGCCGCGCTTACCCAGATTACACGAGCTGGGATTCCAGCAGCCCATATTACGACCCAAAATCCACGAAGGAAAGCCCACGTTGGTTTATGGTGGATATCGAGCTGGTTAAAATATTACCTAGTATCATTACCTTGAGCCGTCTCAAACAGGACCCGGCATTGAGTGACATGACCTTAGTAAAGAAAGGCAGTCGCCTTTCCGTGATGCCGGTTTTGGCAAGCGAGTGGCAGCATATTCTCAACACAACGCACCAGGCTTAAACAAAATGGAAGGGGGCAAATTTCGAAGAAATCGAGGCCATGGGGTGGCTATTAGACGCTAACGCGACCTAAGCTCAAGCTTTTGCACCTGCCCTCTTTCTTAAACCACCCGCTCGCGTTAATGATAGCGGCGCTCGCGTTCTTGCAAAGAAACCTTAGTATCAAAGTAGTAGCGGGCGATAACACCAAGATAATCATTATCTTCTCCTGAACGCGCAATCACGCCAACACTCGCCAATTGACGGTATTTATCTGGTTGAAAAAAGGCTTCAATACGCCAAGCGGACTCATCGTTATAGCGCTCACGATAAGCAGAAATACGCACATCCTCGGTTAGATAATAGCTCGCCCCTAAGCGCGTACTACTGAGGTTATTAAGAGTGCTGTCGTAGCTTGTATAATTTCCTGAGAAGGTCACTTCATCCCAAAACGCATCCGCCATGACGCGACCAACGAGGCTGCGGTCGGTTTCCTTATTGTCGTCTTTCGGTTTTAGCTCCGAAACGCCTACTCCCACCCCAAGCCGACCGTATTCATTTCGAGCAAACCAGTTAGATGCCAGTTCAGATTGCGCAAAACTGTCTTTAGAACGACCTGTCATTAAATAGTTACTGTTTAACAGAACTTGAGTGGAATACACCTCATTTAATGGAATATTTAACAACACATCTAGGTTAAACAGCGCTTTGCTGTTTAATAATCCACCACCCAAACCAAGTTCGAAATTAGGCGACTCATCATTTGCCCAAGCCTGCCCATTGAAAATGGTTAAAATCATGAAAGTTGAAAGCAGATACTTCATAACGTCCCCTTGCCCAAACCACCCTATAAATGTGGCATCGCAGGGCAAATAAAGCAAAGTCATCATGGCTTGTTAACAAACTATTTCAACGTTAAAGTACGCGGAATGTCCAACAGCTCTGTGATTCAGAGTCAATCCCCAATATAATGGGTGCAAAGTCGATAAGACGAACACATTTTAGGTTTATAAGTTACATGGCAAAAAAACTTTTTATCCAAACTCACGGCTGCCAAATGAACGAATACGATTCTTCTCGTATGGCAGATTTACTCGGCGAAAGTCATGAGATGGAACTAACAGATAATGCAGATGAAGCTGACGTTTTACTGCTAAACACATGCTCTATCCGTGAAAAAGCACAAGATAAGGTGTATCACCAACTTGGCCGCTGGAAAAAGCTAAAACAGAAAAACCCAGACTTGGTCATTGGTGTGGGTGGTTGTGTGGCCAGTCAAGAAGGCGATGCTATTCGTAAACGCGCTAAGCATGTTGATATGATTTTTGGCCCACAAACTCTGCATAAACTTCCAGAAATGGTCAATGCAGCGGGCAGCCATATTCCCATCACAGACGTGACGTTTCCGGAAATCGAAAAGTTCGACCACTTACCGGCTCCTCGAGTTGAAGGCGCTGAAGCGTTTGTTTCCATTATGGAAGGTTGCAGTAAATACTGTACTTTCTGTGTCGTGCCTTACACTCGCGGTGAAGAAGTGAGCCGTCCATTTGAAAGCATCCTAGTGGAAGTCGCCCAACTGGCTGAACAAGGTGTGCGTGAGATCCATCTACTGGGTCAAAACGTCAATGCATACCGTGGTGAAAACGAAGAAGGTGACGAAACCGATCTGGCCGACATCATTCATGCTGTGGCTCAAATCGATGGCGTAGAACGCATACGCTTTACCACCTCTCACCCAGTTGAGTTCACGGACAGTTTAGTGGAAGCCTTCCGCAACGAGCCTAAATTGGTAAGCCATTTACATTTACCAGTACAAAGCGGTGCAGACAACATCCTAAGCGCGATGAAACGTGGTCATGATCGTCAATATTACATTGATAAAATTAATCGCATCAAAGAAGCGCGCCCAGGCATTAGCTTGTCCTCTGACTTTATTATCGGCTTTCCTGGTGAAACCGACGAAGATTTCATCGACACTATGAACCTGATCCAAGAAATTGGCTTCGATCATTCTTTCAGCTTCGTATACAGCCAACGCCCTGGCACACCTGCATCTAATTTAGAAGATGACACTCCGGAAGAAGTGAAAAAAGAGCGCCTTTCTATTCTACAACGTCGCATCAGCCAACAAGCCTATGATATTAGCTTGGCTATGGTTGGCGAGGTTCAACGCATTCTAATCAGTGGCTACTCTCCACGCGATCCAGGACAGCTGCAAGGCCGCACGGAAAACAACCGTATTGTCAATTTCCGCGCAACTGATCCGCAGCTAATCGGCAAGTTTGCCGATGTGGTCGTAACAGACGCTTACCCCAATTCCCTACTGGGTGAATTGATTAGCTCTGAGCTAGACACAGACTTTGTTCTTCACTAAATAAGGTTACCCTTGGATACAACACAGACAACACAACAAACCCGTCTAATGCCCGCTGAAGCGCCTGCTTTAGCGGCATTATGCGGCCAGCTTGATGAGAACATTAAGCTTATCGAAGCTCGCCTTGATGTCACTATTCGTTATCGTGGTGAGCTATTTGATATTTCAGGGGATGACGCTGAGCGTGTTGCCGCCGCCAAAACCTTGATCGAAAACCTCTATCGAGAAGCCTTGGCTGAAGCCGCCATTAGCACCGAGACTGTGCACCTTTATTTGCAGGAATCAGCGATTGAGTCGCTGACCAAAAGCAGTAAGAGACAAAGTGACCAGCTGGTTATCAAAACTCGCAAAGCTTACATCAAGCCAAAGGGTAAAAACCAACAAGGCTATGTCCGCGAAGTTCGCAAAAACGATATCAACTTTGGTATTGGGCCTGCCGGAACGGGCAAAACTTATTTGGCTGTCGCCTGTGCTGTTGAAGCGCTAGAAGCGGATCGAGTAGAACGTATCATGTTGGTTCGTCCTGCTGTTGAAGCGGGTGAAAAACTGGGTTTTTTACCAGGCGATTTATCGCAAAAAATCGACCCCTACCTACGCCCCTTGTACGATGCCCTCTATGAAATGCTTGGCTTTGAGCTAGTCGATAAGCTGATCGAGAAAAACGTCATTGAAATCGCCCCTCTTGCGTTCATGCGAGGCCGCACTCTAAACAATGCGTTTATTATTCTTGATGAAAGCCAAAACACCACACGAGAGCAAATGAAAATGTTCTTAACGCGTATTGGCTTCGGCTCGACCGCCGTGATCACTGGTGACACCTCTCAAGTCGATTTACCCCGTGGAACATCGTCAGGTTTAGCACATGCCATGCACGTATTACGCGGTGTAAACGGCATCAGTTTGACACACTTTACCGCATCCGATGTGGTTCGCCATCCTCTTGTACAGCGTATCGTGGAAGCCTATGAGCGCTTTGATGAAGAAGAGGAAGTTGAGAAAAAAGCCCGCACTGAAGCCCGCCTAAAAGCGCAAGCTGAAACTAAGAGCAATACAGAATAATGGCCCATTTAGAGTTAGATCTACAAATCGCCAGCCAAGACACGGACAACTTACCCAGCGAGGAAGATTTTTCACGCTGGGTAACCGCGGCTTTGCCCACCATTGGCGATGAATTTGAAGTGACAATTCGCCTTGTAGACGAAGCAGAAAGTCAGTCATTGAACAACGAATACCGTGGCAAAGACAAACCCACCAATGTCCTTTCTTTTCCATTTGAAGCACCAATGGATTTAGAGGTTCCCCTGCTGGGTGATTTGGTTATTTGCACTCAAGTGGTTAACCAAGAAGCAAAAGAGCAACAAAAACCGCTTTTGCACCACTGGGCACACTTAACCATTCATGGCATATTGCATTTACGTGGTTATGACCATATAAATGATGACGAAGCAGAAGAAATGGAAGCGCTAGAAGTACAACTGCTTGCTTCTCTGGCGATACCTGACCCCTATTTGATAAAAGAGTGAGTTCACAACCCCATGAGTGAAGACCGATCGAGTAACTCCAACGATCATAAATCTTGGTTTGAGCGATTAGCGCAAGCGTTTCATGACGAACCTCGTAGCCGAGAAGACATCGTCAAACTATTAGAAACGGCGGTAAAATCTGATGTTATCGACCGTGATGCCTTTACGATTGTAGAGGGTGCTTTGGAAGTGTCTGAAGTACAAGCCCGCGATATTATGATTCCACCTTCTCAGATGGTAATCATCAAATCCGAAGACGATCCAAAAACCTCGATCCGAAAAGTCATCGACTCTTCCCACTCACGCTTTCCTGTGGTGGGTGAAGAACCCGACGAAATTCTGGGTGTTTTACTCGCGAAAGATCTACTGCCTTTACTGTTCAAAGACGAAGAGATCGTACTCGATGACATTATGTCACGCCTACGCCCGGCTAACTTCATTCCTGAAAGTAAGCGCCTCAATGTCCTGTTGAATGATTTTAGAACCAAGCGCTATCACATGGCATTGGTACTTGATGAATACGGTAGTGTCTCTGGCCTAGTGACCATTGAAGATGTATTAGAACAAATTGTTGGTGAAATCGAAGACGAAACCGACCGTTTAGAAAACGACGATATTCAAAGCACGGATGACAGTAATGTTTTCCTAGTCCCTGCGCTGTGTACCATAGAGGACTTCAATGAGTTCTTTAAAGCCGATCTCAGCGAAGAAGAGTTTGACACCATTGGTGGCATTCTGGTTCAGCAATTTGGACATGTTCCTGTCCGTGGCGAAGAAATCACCTTCAACCAACTGCATTTTCACGTACTAAAATCAGATGGTCGCCGAGTAAAAACCATACAAGTTTCAACCCTTACAGAAGAAGCAATGGAATAATATGTCCGATCGCCTCCCCGACTTAACCACTCGAGCGGGGCGGAAACGCCCTTCTGCGTTAAAAAACCGTTCACCCTATATCGTTTTTATCATAGGTTTGTTAACTGGCGCGATCGGTGTAACCAGCTTTGCGCCATTTAATTTCTGGCCCAGCTACTTCGTTACTCTGATGGCTTTTGCTACGCTGATTTTATCCAGCTCAACAGCCAAATCAGCGTTTTGGCGTAGCACTTCCGTAGGCTTAGGTTTTTTTGGCGCTGGGGTATCATGGATTTTCGTCAGTATTGACACCTATGGTCAGGTCGGCGATATCGCCTCAACCCTGATCACCCTATTGTTTGTACTCGTGGTCACCCTCTTTTGGTCTTTATCTGGCTGGTTGGCTTGGCGCTTAATTCAACGTTTTAAACATATTTCCCCTGCGCTGCTGATTGCCTTCAGCCTATTGCTGGGCGAATTTGCTCGCAGCCACCTTTTCACTGGCTTTCCTTGGTTGTTACCTGGCTACGCTATTCAGGAAACTTGGCTGTATGAATTATTGCCCATTGGAGGAATCTGGCTCACCAGTGCCATTGTTGTACTCACGGCCTGTCTGATTCCGGGACGCTTATTTAGCAGCCATAACCATATTGCGCTGATTCTTGCGGTATTACTGTCTTGGTCAGCAGGCCTGTATTTGCACTACTTCCCTGAGCAGTGGGTTTCGCAAACCGGCACCCTTAAAACCACCCTAGTACAGGGCAATGTGCCTCAAGAGTTAAAATGGCAGCAAAGCACGGCCTCAAGCTCTTTAGCCTATTACGAAAAGGCCACCCGTGAACACCTAGACAGTGACTTAGTGGTATGGCCTGAAACCGCCATCACTTATTTTTACCATGAAGTTCGCCCCTTCTTAAGTCCCCTAAGAAAGCAGTTAGCCGACACCGACACCACGCTGATCACAGGTGTGCCGGATTACAACTCAAAAACCAACATCTACTACAATGCGATGTGGGCCACAGGCAACGGCTTTGGCCTTTACTACAAACGCCATCTGGTGCCATTTGGCGAATACATACCCCTCGCATCACTGGTTGGGCCTATTTTAGATATCTTTGGCATGCCGATGTCGTCTTTCTCGGCTGGAGACAGCAACCAGCCAACTTTACAAGTTGGTGAATGGGCAGCAGCGCCCTTCATTTGTTATGAGATAGTCTATCCAGAGCAAGTGCGACAGTTGGTACGTGACAGTGACTTCTTGATCACCATCAGTAACGATGCATGGTTTGGTGCTTCTATTGGACCTTGGCAACATTTGCAAATTGCCCGCTTTCGCGCCAAAGAATCTGGCCGTTATTTGATTCGAGCAACCAATACCGGAGTGTCTGCCATTATCGACCAAAATGGCGACATTATTGCTGAAGCCAAGCAGTTTGAAAGAACAACATTAACCGCCACAGTAAACACATTACGCGGCATTACCCCCTATGTACAGTGGGGCTATTGGCCAGTGATATTGCTCTTGCTGATTACTTTTGTGTTGTCTTACGGCAGTAATAAAGCATTAAGCAAGCGCCGTATCAGCGAAAAGAAAAGCCTATTAAAAAGCCGACTTTATCAATAAGTCACTCACTCTTCAGTGCAAATCCTTCTCTCTCAAATGGCCTGCACTGAAGGGTTTAGTTACTTCAATAGATGCTAATTAATGTGTCGATAACAAACCGTAGTGACACACTTCACAAGTTGCTAATGTCCCTTCTTCTGTCATGATGTTATCGTGGCCGCAAGACATACAATGATAAACCCCAGCTTTAGCTGGCTGCCCAGCCACATGACATTCTTCAAGCGGGACTGGGTTATTGTTCGCATGATTTATTAGCCATAGCAACGCGGCATCTTCTTTTTCATCCAGTTCCTCAACCAGCTCATGCCCCTCATCTAGAATAAGATGCCAATTGGCATCCACCCAGGCCTCGGTATAGCCCATTTTGTCGTGCCAGTAAGCTTTTATTAGTGACACGTCGTCCAGTAGCCAATCCTTCGCCCCTTGCAAGGTCTTACGAGCTTCAGCCACTAAATCTGTGTTGTTTTGCTCTTTTAGGTCATCTTTTTTCATTGTTTTCATAACTCCTCTTCTCTGTGCCTTCTCATTAGAGCTTCATCTCTATAAAATAGCGAATATTCTTAGACTCTGTTGGGCTCTACGCAAATTTTTAATGCAATCCTTGTCTTTTCCTTAGTTAGAGAAGCAAGTGTGTAGTGACGACCAACCTAACGCCTATTACGGGACCATAAAACATCATGCAAGAACAATATAATCCTCAGCAGGTTGAACAAGCCGCTCAATCATTTTGGGATGAAAACAAAGTATTCAAAGCCGTCGCCGATGCCAGTAAAGAAAAATTCTACTGCTTGTCTATGTTCCCTTACCCAAGCGGCCGTTTGCACATGGGTCACGTACGTAATTACACCATCGGTGATGTGATCTCTCGTTATCAGCGTATGCAAGGCAAAAACGTTTTGCAACCAATGGGTTGGGATGCTTTTGGTTTGCCAGCAGAAAACGCGGCAATCAAACACAAAACAGCACCGGCTAAGTGGACCACAGAAAACATCGCTTACATGAAAGGCCAACTTAAAGAGCTTGGCTTTGGTTATGACTGGGATCGTGAAGTCGCAACCTGCACACCTGAATACTACAAATGGGAACAGTGGTTCTTCACCCAGTTAGTCGAAAAAGGCTTAGCCTACAAAAAAACAGCGGCCGTTAACTGGTGTCCAGAAGACCAAACTGTACTGGCAAACGAGCAAGTAGAAGAAGGGGCTTGCTGGCGCTGTGGTACCACAGTAGAGAAAAAAGAAATCTCACAGTGGTTTATCCGTATCACGGATTACGCAGAAGAGCTGTTAAACGACCTTGACCAACTTGATGGCTGGCCAGAAAAAGTCAAAGCCATGCAACGTAACTGGATTGGCCGTTCTGAAGGCTTAGAATTTAGTTTTGCCGTTGAAGGTAAAGAAGAGCGCCTTTCCGTTTACACAACTCGCCCTGACACCATCATGGGTGTCACCTATGTGGCGGTCGCGACTCAGCATCCTTTAGCCCTAGAAGCGGCTGAAAACAATGCCGAGCTGGCTAACTTTGTTGCCGAAAGCAAACTCATGTCAACCACTGAAGCAGACATGGCAACGGTTGAGAAAAAAGGCATGGATACTGGCTTTAAAGCTATCCACCCTATTTCCGGCGAAATCGTCCCTGTTTTTGCCGCCAACTTTGTGTTGATGGAATACGGTTCTGGTGCGGTTATGTCGGTTCCTGCTCATGACCAACGCGACTTCGAATTTGCCAAGAAGTACAACCTAACCATCAAGCAAGTTATTCAGCCTGCTGGCGAAGAAGAAATAGACCTAGAGCAAGCGGCGTTCACCGAGAAAGGCGTATTATGCAACTCAGGTGAATTTGATGGCTTGGCATTCCAAGACGCTTTCGATGCGATTTGCAGCTGGATGGAAAACAACGGTATTGGCGAGAAAAAAGTAAACTATCGCCTACGTGACTGGGGTGTTAGCCGCCAGCGCTACTGGGGTACGCCAATTCCAACCATCAACTTAAAAGACGGTTCTGTGGTACCTGTTCCTGCGGATCAATTGCCTGTTGAACTGCCAACCGATGTCGTCATGGATGGGGTTAATTCACCAATCAAAAACAACCCTGACTTTTCGTCCATCATGTTTAACGGCGAAGAAGCAGAACGCGAAACCGACACCTTTGATACCTTTATGGAATCTTCTTGGTACTTTGCTCGCTACTGCTGCCCTGACGCTACGGATGCCATGCTGACAGAAGAAGCCAATTACTGGCTACCGGTTGACCAATACATTGGTGGTGTTGAACACGCTATCTTGCATTTGCTGTACTCACGCTTCTTCCATAAACTGCTACGCGACGCAGGCTTAGTAAACTCTGACGAACCATTCAAACGCTTGTTAACACAAGGCATGGTTAATAAAGACGGCACTAAGATGTCTAAATCCAAAGGCAACACCGTTGACCCGCAGCAAATGATTGAAAAATACGGTGCTGATACAGTCCGTTTGTTCATCATGTTTACTGCACCGCCAGAACAGTCTTTGGAGTGGAACGATGCCGGTGTCGATGGCGCATCGCGCTTCTTACGTCGGTTATGGGCGCTGTCTTACCGTCACACTAACGCAGGTGAAGTGGGTAAACTCGACATTGCCGCTCTTAATGGCGCGCAAAAATCATTACGTCGTAAGACCCACGAAACCATTCAAAAAGTTACTGATGATATTGAGCGTCGTCAAACCTTCAATACGGCCATTGCCGCTGTAATGGAGCTGTGTAATGAGATCAGTAAATTTGAAGACACTTCTCCACTTGGCTTAGCAGTGGCTCAAGAAGCACTAGAAGCCGCTACGCTATTGTTGTCTCCTATCGTGCCACACATCGCTCACCAACTATGGGCTGACCTTGGACATACAGACCATGTTGTGGATACACCTTGGCCAATGTTAGATGAAGAGGCGCTCGTTAAAGACGAGTTGAACATCGTGGTTCAAGTGCTAGGTAAGAAACGCGCTGAATTAACCGTCTCAGCAAGTGCAGACAACAAAACGATTGAAGCGGAAGCATTAGCTCACCCCAATGTAGCCAAATTCTTGGAAGGTAAAACGGTCCGTAAAGTCATCGTTGTGCCCGGCCGTTTGGTTAACATTGTCGCCAACTAATGTGTTCAACAAGGGATGGTATTGCCATCCCTTTTCATTCTTGCCAAATAAGAGACCATGGCCATGCTAGCATTCTTTAACAATACTACCCGCTCTCTTTTTCTTGCTTTTATCGCGCTAAGTGTAACCGCTTGCGGCTTTCAGTTACGCGGGCAAGCCGAGATACCACAAGCTCTGAAAACCATTACGCTCACCTCTGAAGCAAAATCCAATACTTTTAACACTTCTTTGCGCATCGCCCTAACCCGTGCTGGCATTACTGTGGTTGACGCTAAAGATGCGGCGGATGATGTATTAGAGCTAAAAGTAAACGCCATAACGACGGCGGATACTGTGTTAGCGCGTAACTCGTCTAATGACATCACGCAAATCGAACGTCGCATGCGCACCAGCTACTTCATTCGTCAAGATGATGGTAAATCGTTATACGGCCCTCGTACGGTAAGCACCAGTAAGACCCTTTCAAATCAGAATTCTGAAGAAAGCACCAAAGCCGCTTACAACAAGTCTAAAGAAGAAGAGATGAGTGAAGAGCTGGCGAACCAATTGATCTATGATTTAGGCTACGCGCCCATTAAATAAGCTCGCATACAGGCCAATTCACTGATGAAAGTAAGAGCAGATCAACTGTCTCAACAACTCAATAAAAATCTCGCTCCCTTGTATATTATTTCAGGGGACGAGGTATTATTGACCCAAGAAGCGGCCGACAGCATTCGTCGTGCCGCCCAGCAGGCAGGCATCAGTGAGCGCCTTCGTTTTGTTGCCGATGCACAATTCGATTGGCTAGATGTCATCAATGAAAACCAAAGCTTATCGCTGTTCTCAAATCAACGTCTGTTTGACATCCAGATAGACAAAATGGGCGAGAAACACACTAAAGCCCTGGCCCAACTGGCCCAGTCTCTTACCCCAGACAACACTATCTTGATCACCTTGCCCAAGATAGATGCACGCACACAAAAAGCCAAATGGTTTACCCAGCTGGAATCACAGGGGGTATTTGTTCAAATTTGGCCTATAGACACAAATCGCCTACCCGCTTGGGTACAGCAGCGCGCTCAGGCATTGGACCTGTCTTTGACTCGAGATGCCGCCAGCATTATTTGTGAACGCGGGGAAGGTAACTTATTAGCCCTCTCCCAAGAGCTTGAAAAACTCGCTTTACTACATGGCACTGGATCGAAAATAGACGCAGAAAAGGTCGCAGAATCCGTCGCGGACAGCAGCCGCTATTCCATTTATGATTTAAGTGACCGCTTGCTAATGGGAAAAACCAAAGAGGCCATGCACTGCTTAAGCCAGTTACTGGGCGAAGGGGTGGAACCTAATATTATCCTCTGGCTATTTAACCGTGAAACTCAGACCCTCGTGAGCTTATTGCAGGCCATGCGCACCGGTAGTTTACGCCAAGCCTGCCAAGCACAAAGAATCTGGGACAAGCGAATTCCTTTTTACGAAAGCGCGATGTCACGCCATAACCAAGCAACGCTACCGTACTTACAGAATTATCTTGCCTTGATGGACCAAGGTATTAAAGGGCTCGAAGGTCCAGATTTAGACATAGGCTTTCGCAATCTTGTGATGATGTTTTGTAGCTTTAAACCGGTTACGACCGAATTAGATTTGCCAGCGTATTAAACGCTGGCAGCACATACGACAAACTCATTGCGCGCCTTTGGCCCCTTTCTGTACCGCTCGCAAGCGACTGAAACTGATAATAATCGCTAACATAGTAGCCGTCGCTGCAACCCAAAGACTCACTTTCACACCTTGAGCTTCGCGTAATATAAAGCTGGACTCAGTACCATTAGACAAGCTGTATTGCGCCAAAATCACGCCCACAAACGCGCCCCCTAGACATTGGCCAAAGGTACGCATAATAGCCAAAATACCCGAAGCATAACCACTATTCTCTCGCGATACATTTGACAGCAACTCGCGGTTATTTGGACTTTGAAAACAACCAAAACCAATGCCGCATAACAAACTGCGCAAACCAATGTCCCAAATTGAAGCCTGCTCTGGCAATAGCGCCAGCAGTGCGATTCCTACAACAAAGATACATAAACCTACCGTTGACACTAAGGCCGCAGAATATCGATCAGCCAGCTTACCCGCCTGTGGAGCGGCCAAAATAATACCTAAAGGCCAAGGCGTGAAGAGCAATGCAGAGCCAAAAGCACTATAGCCATAGACGTTTTGGAAGAGGAACGGCAAGGTAATAAAGATAATGCCCTGGCTAATAAAAGAAGCCAATGAAGTTAACGCAGCTAATGAGAAGCGCGATGATGCGAAAATCTGCAATGGCAACAAAGGTTTTGGGGCGCGTTTTTGTCGCTGAAAGAACAAAATGCCAGACACCATAGACACCGCAGCGTAAAGCAAAGCTGTTAACAAGGTATCAAGGTCAATACCCACTTCGCCGGCCTGAGAAAAAGTATTGGCGGTCATAATAAGTGCACCGAGCATTATCGCAGATAAAAGTCCTCCCCAAATATCAAACGCCTCTCGTCCACTGCTTTGTTTTCCCGGAATCGCACGTTGCGTTAACAACAAAGCAACAAGGCCAAAAGGAATATTGATAATAAACAGCCACTGCCAACTTAAGGTTGATATTAAAGTACCACCAATCACTGGGGCGATGGCAGTCACACTGGCAATCAATAAGGCGTTAACTCCCAATATACGGCCCAATAGGCGGTTGGGGAAAATAGATCTGAAAATGGCTGGTGCAATACTTAACACAGCCGCTGCTCCTACCCCTTGCAATAGGCGCATACCCACCAGCATCGGCAGTGAAGACGATAAAGCACACCCCAGAGAGGCCAAAGTGAACACACTCAACCCCATAGTAAATTGCACACGGAAGCCGACTTGTTTTACAAAAGCAGCAAATATAGCCAGGGTCATTGCCGTCGATAATAAGTAGCTGTTCGATACCAGTACTGCGTCACTGGATGAAATCTGTAATGAACGCGCAATCTGCGGCAAAGCAATATTCACCATAGAACCATCGAACACCGCCATCGTTGTAGTGGTCATCACTGCCAGCATTGCCAAGCGACGCTCTCGCCCTATCAGTCCTTCGTCCCCTGGCTTGTCTGAAAATAATTCCATATATGCGATCACCCCTGTGCGTTTGGTTTTTGAGTTTCATTATCAACGCCGCAGTATAAGCCTTCGTGGAACAAGGCGGAAGCTAGGAGCCCGCTAAATCAGACTTCAAACAAACAGTTTTTTGATTTTATTAATTGTCTATAATGCGTGATAAAACAAGCCGTTGCAGAACATGCAAAATAAACACGACCGGAATAGCCAGCAGCAAACCAAGCCACCAGTAGGTGGCAAATCTTAAGCAAAGGATTCCTGCATTTCTAGTTAGAGAAAAAGCGCTCCCAGTTGGACTTCATTTATTCTTTTAGCCTGTTATCATGCGCCCTTCGCACACGACTTTTATAACTCTCTTACGTTATTAGGTAGAAAAGAATGAATGATGAAGCCATCACCTTAGAAGCACTCAATGTTTGGAATACGCCTCTATTTGTGAGTCAATTACCAGACCATGAGTTTCTAAAAGAGGCACTACTGGATCTAATCTACCAACAAAAAGCCGCTCAAAAAACGGCTATTGATAGCCTTGTCGCCCCCACAGCCAAGCATGGGATGCATGAAAGCACCTTGGATTTTCTCGACCAAGAAGACCCTACTGTGATGGAAACCAAACGAATATTAGAAGAATTAACCTTAGAAGTGGCGGCAAGCCTTAATCATTCATTCTGGCCTGAAGAGGCAACTGCCGACGCTCATATTATTGAGTCTTGGTACCACGTCACCCAAAAAGGTGGCTACCATGATGTACACTCACACCCAAATTGTTCTTGGTGTGGTATTTACTACCTAGAACCTGGAGACGCGGCAACACCAGGCAGTGGAGGATTAAACCGTTTTTACGACCCACGCATAAATGCAGAACATTACACGGACCCTGGCACAGCGTATCTCGGTGCTCAAGGGGTTTGGGACTTTACTCCCATAGAGGGTCAAGTCGTGTTTTTTCCCTCTTATTTGAAACACTCGGCCTTGCCTTATTTTGGTGACAAAGACCGAGTTGTGATTGCTTTTAACAGCATTATTGAATTGTATTAACGGCTAGGTTTCAGTCTCTGACATACCTGCTCTCATTCTTCTTGAGCGCAGGTGTAAGTCTGAACTAAACCATCTTTGCCCCAAGACTCCAATCGCACCTCGAAGCCCCACAGCCTGCGGAAATGTTTCATAACCTCAACTGTGTCTTCATTAAGAGGCCGATCTCCATCCATGATATGGCGCAGCACCAGGCTTCTGTCTTCGTTAATATTGACCTTTTGTACCTGAATATTCGGCTCACGGTAACTTAAATTGTATTGCTGAGATAATCTCTCGCGGAGTTTTTGATAGCCCTCGTCATTGTGTATTTCTTTAATTTCTACAAATGGGTCGAGCACATCATTCTCCATGCCAAAGAAACGAAATTCGCGCATTAACTTGGGGGACAAATACTGCAAAATAAAACTTTCGTCTTTGAAATTTCGCATCGCAAAATCCAATACCTCAAGCCAATTTTTCCCTACTATGTCAGGAAACCAGCGACGATCTTCTTCTGTTGGATGTTCACACATGCGTTTAATATCAGAATACATCGCAAACCCTAATGCATAAGGGTTAATACCAGAATAGTAAGGCGAATCGAAACCTGGCTGATACACGACACTGGTGTGTGATTGCAAAAATTCTAAGATAAAGCCGTCATTGACTAGCCCTTTATCGTACAAGGCGTTCATCAAGGTATAGTGCCAAAATGACGCCCACCCTTCATTCATTACTTGCGTTTGTCGCTGTGGGTAAAAGTACTGCGCCATTTTACGGACGATACGGATCAATTCCCGTTGCCAAGGACGCAGTAAAGGCGCGTGTTTTTCCAAAAAGTAGAGCAAATTTTCCTGGGGTTCAGACGGAAAAATGCGTTCTTTACGTATGCTCTCTTCGTCCTTTCCCAGCACCGGAATAGTACGCCATAAATCATTTACCTGTTGCTGCAATGCCTGCTCTCGCTCCTCTTGTCGAGAGCGCTCTTCTTCGGCTGACAAAGGCACTGGGCGTTTATAGCGATCGACACCAAAATTCATCAACGCATGACAAGAATCTAACGTCAGCTCCACTTCTTCTATGCCATATTTTTCTTCGCATTCTTGTACATACTTTTTAGCAAACACAAGGTAATCTATAATCGCACTGGCGTCGGTCCAGGTTTTGAATAGGTAGTTTCCTTTAAAAAATGAGTTGTGCCCATAACACGCATGAGAGATGACGAGCGCCTGCATCATCATGTTGTTTTCTTCCATCAGGTAGGCAATACAAGGGGATGAATTAATCACAATTTCATACGCCAACCCCATGCGGCCGCGCTTGTAATTTTGCTCCACTTCGAGAAACTGTTTGCCATACGACCAGTGATGATAGCCCAATGGCATGCCGACAGACGCATAGGCGTCCATCATCTGCTCAGAGCTAATGATCTCAATTTGGTTGGGGTAAGTATCCAAGCCAAACTCTTTGGCAATTTTGTCTATTTCTTGCTCATACTTTTGAATCAATTCAAAAGACCACTCAGGCCCTTCTGACAAATATTGACGCTTCGCTTTACTGGCCGCTTGACTCATTTTGCCTCCTTTGGAACAAGTCCCGGAAAACAGGGTAAATATCGCCAACCTCGGTGATGTGTCGCATTGAGAAATATTTAGGGTGCGCACTTTGCACCTGTTCATAGGCATACCACAAACTTTGATGCTCTCTTGGAGTAATTTCTATGTAAGTAAAGTACTGCACTTTATCGATGATATTGTCTTCTAAAATTTTACGACAAGTGGTCGAGTCATCGTCCCAGTTGTCGCCATCAGACGCCTGTGCCGTGTAGATATTCCAAGCATCTGATGGGTATCGATCGGCGATAATCTTATCCATTAAAGTCAGTGCACTGGAGACAATCGTGCCACCAGTTTCACGGGAATAAAAAAACTCTTCTTCGCTCACTTCTTTAGCGCTGGTGTGATGCCGAATAAACACCACGTCTATTTTTTCGTAATTGCGACGCAAAAATAGGTATAAAAGAATAAAAAACCGTTTAGCAATATTTTTAGTTTCTTGTGTCATTGAGCCAGACACATCCATCACGCAAAACATTACCGCTTGGCTGCTGGGTTTAGGTTCCTTTATATGGTGGTTATAACGTAAATCATACGTATCTAAAAATGGCGTTCGGTCAATCTTCTGCTTGAGCATTTCAATCTGCTCTTCGAGCGCGGTCACTTTCGCGCTGTCCCGTAACGCAAAATCCACCGCCATTAAACGAGCCATTTCGGCTTCTACTTCTTTCAGCTCACGTCTTGCACCGCCGTTCATCACCATACGTCGCGCATACGCATTGCGCATAGAGCGAACTATGTTTAACTTAGACGGTGTTCCATCACTGACAATACCCGCATGCTTTAAAGAATACTCTTTGATCTCTTTGAGTTCTTTTTTCAGCAAATTTGGCAGCGCCAAATCTTCGAAAACGTAATCAAGAAACTCCTCTTGGGATATTTGGAAGACAAAATCGTCTTCCCCCTCTCCACTATCACTGGCGTCACCGTTACCACTTCCCCCAGCCGCGCCTCCACGGGGCTTAGGAATACGATCACCGGTCGAAAACTCTTTATTACCAGGGTGTACAATAGACCCAGTTCCACCTTGACCATGGCCGAAAGTAGGCTCATGGATGTCTTTTTGAGGAATGGTTATTTTCTCACCTCGATCCAGATCTTTAATGCTACGTTCGTTTACCGCTTCCTCCACGGCCTTTCGAATATGCTCACGATAACGGCGCAAAAATCGCTGCCGATTTACACTGCTCTTATGCTTTCCGTTTAGGCGGCGGTCAATTATGTATGACATACCCACCTCCTTTCACTGATCAGACAGTACATCTTAGTCTTACGCATAAACACTACCCGCCTTTTCGCTGATACCACATCGACCTAACTTTCTATTGAGATTTACGGACGCGTAAGTACCACTCAGACAATAAACGAACTTGTTTTTCAGTATAGCCACGCTCTACCATGCGTTTAACAAACTCATTATGTTTGTTTTTATCTTCACTGGACGATTTCGCACTGAATGAAATAACCGGTAATAGGTCTTCAGTATTGGAAAACATCTTACGCTCGATCACCACTCTGAGTTTTTCATAGCTCAACCAACTTGGATTTTTACCATTGTTATTGGCTTTCGCCCTTAACACAAAGTTCACCACCTCATTACGGAAGTCTTTAGGGTTACTAATACCCGCTGGTTTTTCGATTTTTTCCAACTCATCATTAATAGAAGAACGGTCTAAAATGTCACCGGTTTCTGGGTCACGATATTCTTGATCCTGAATCCAGAAATCGGCATAAATAACATACCGATCAAAAATATTCTGACCGTACTCTGAATAAGACTCTAGGTAAGCGGTTTGGATCTCCTTGCCGATAAATTCCACATAACGTGGTGCTAGGTATTCTTTTAAGGCACGTAAGTATCGGTCATGTCGATCCTGGTCAAATTGTTCTTGCTCAATTTGCTGTTCTAAGACATACATCAGATGCACCGGATTCGCGGCGACCTCTGTTGGATCAAAGTTAAACACTCGAGAAAGGATTTTAAAGGCGAATCGAGTCGACAAGCCGTCCATCCCTTCATTCACTCCCGCTGCGTCTTTGTATTCTTGTAAAGATTTTGCTTTGGGGTCTATGTCTTTCAATGACTCCCCGTCGTAGATGCGCATTTTAGAAAACAAACTGGAGTTTTCAGGTTCTTTGAGACGAGACAGAACCGAGAATTGCGCCAACATTTTTAGCGTATCTGGAGCACATGGGGAATGCTGCAATGAACTGTGCTCAAGCAATTTTTGATAGATATGCATTTCTTCAGTAACACGCGTACAGTAAGGCACCTTGACGGTATACACACGGTCAATAAAGGCTTCGTTAGTTTTATTGTTCTTAAACGTTTGCCACTCAGACTCATTCGAGTGAGCGAGAATCAAACCGTCAAAAGGAATACCGCCCAGCCCTTCTGTACCGTTATAGTTCCCTTCTTGCGTCGCAGTTAACAATGGGTGCAGCACCTTGATTGGTGCCTTAAACATTTCCACGAATTCCATAATACCGCGGTTACCACGACATAAGCCGCCAGAATAGCTGTAAGCGTCGGCGTCATTTTGCTCAAAGTATTCCAATTTACGGATATCTACCTTACCTACCAAGGCTGAAATATCTTGGTTGTTTTCATCACCTGGTTCGGTTTTTGAAATCGCCACTTGATTAAGAGCAGATGGGTAAATTTTTACGACTTTAAACTCTTCAATGTTACCGTTGAACTCTTTTAGCCGCTTAGTCGCCCAAGGTGACATCGCATTTTTCAAATAGCGCTTAGGAATCCCATATTCCTCTTGAAGAATGTCACCGTCTTCATTGACATCAAATAAGGCAAGCGGCGACTCAAAGACTGGAGACCCCTTGATGGCGTAAAATGGTACCGATTGCATAAGCTCTTTTAATTTTTCTGCCAGGGACGATTTACCACCGCCTACAGGCCCTAGCAGGTACAAGACCTGTTTCGACTCCTCCAAACCTTGAGCAGCATGGGTCAAAAACGCCACAATGCGTTCAATGGCTTCTTCCATTCCGTAAAAATGTTCGAACGAAGGGTAACGTTTGATTAGTTTATTAGAAAAGATTCGACTCAACCGAGTATCGCGGGATGTGTCAATCACTTCAGGCTCACCAATCGCCATTAATAGACGTTCGGCTGAGGAAGCAAAAGCAGCAGAATCTTGTTTGCATAATGCGAGATACTCAGCGAGAGACATTTCTTCATCTTTTTGAGCGTCATAGCGAGATTGGACATGGTCAAAAATACTCATTACTGCATCCTCTCATGGTACGTTGTCGCAAGGTTATTGCCGTTAAAATCACGGGCGTTACCTAAATTTTCCGGCAGAAAGAAACTGGGTATGTTTATTAGGTTTAGCATAGTCTCAGCCGTACTCAAGGCTTTTAATGCAAAGTCTCATTTCATAATATCCTCACCAAAACAAGATATTAGGTGAATAAGTGTCTGAAAATTAAGCGCTTTCGATCGTTCAAAATACAATCAAACTAAACAATTCAAAAAACAAAATTCATATTTCTATCTTAAATGCACTTTTTTCCTTGCCATTGCGTTCCCAAAGCTGCATTTATAAAAAAGTAATTTGCCTAACTTTCTCATCAAGCATTCACAAGTCATCAACACTTGTAGTAATTTAACCAGTATTGACTTTTGATTTGATTAGGTAGATTTATGCTGTTTCAATTTGATCAACTCAGCGGCACCGACCGCTATCACTTGATCACCCAAACTGTCACCCCAAGACCGATAGCTTGGATCATGACTCGCAATGAAAATCAGACCTATAACCTTGCCCCCTTTTCTTTCTTTTCTGCGCTTTGCCCCGATCCAGCACTGCTCGTTGTCTCTATTGGCAATAAAAACGCCGAACAGCAAAAAGACACTAAACAAAACCTAATTCGTGAACAGGAATGTGTTTTGCATATTCCCAGTGCAGAACTGGTTGAGGCAGTAAACCTCAGCGCCGCAACCTTAGCTTACGGAGAATCGGAATTAACCAGATCAACACTCTCGTTGACGACTTTCACCACACAGCTACCGCGCATTGCAGACGCCAAAGTTGCGATGCACTGCCGCCTCTATGACATGCATCCTATAGGCTCATCGTCATTCAGTGCCTGTTATTTGGAAATTTTAAGCTTACATGTCGACGACGACATTCTGCGACAAGAAAACGGGCGTAACCTTATCAACAGCGCCCAACTGAACCCGCTAAGCCGTCTTGGTGGAAACGATTACGCACTTATTGGTCAAACACTGACGATCAAACGCCCTGAATAAGAGCCAAAAGAATCGAGGTAATAACGATGGACATAACTGAACAGATACAAGCCATGCCTTTTATGGCTGATATCAGCAAAGACATGCACACCTCATTGCTTGATATTGCGAGCATAAGAAAGCTCAACTCTGGCGAGTTACTGGCTAAGCAGTTTGAAATAGGTCACTCTTTGTATTTTATATTAACCGGAGAAATTGCCATTTCTATCCCTCTCCGAGAACAAGGAAAGTCCTACAATGTTGGCTTAATCAGTGAAAAATACACACCGATTGGCTGGTCCGCGTTCCGCCACCCATCACGCTATGCGACAACCTTTCAAGCGACAAAATCGTCCACGGTACTGGCGCTGCCAATCGTCGCATTGCAAAAACTTTTAGACAGCGATATTGATTTCGCCAATACCTTCTTGCGCTTTATCTACGAGCAATCTCTGCCCGTACTGACAAGCATTCACAACCAAACGCGTCCGTTTTTTTCTAATGAGTCCTTGGCCTTCGAAGAAACCCGCCCGTTTATCAACCCAGACCAACAAACACAGTCACTAAAAGAGTCCTCTGCGTTACTGAATTACGCGCCATTTTGTGAGACCTTCACCCAAACAGAAATCCATGCCTTAGCCAAACAATCTTCTATCTTATTGGCCCACCAAGGGGACATTATTTCTCAACAAGATCAGTATCCTGATGGCCTGTATTTTCTGATCAAAGGCAAAGCGGTCATTAGTTACCAAACTGATACCGGCGATATTATTACCACCCGCTCCATTTCCCGCGCCGGGACTTTGTTAGTCTGGTGTACTCCGGGCAATGAGCTCAAAAACAGAACGTCTATTATTTCTTCCCGAGACAGCAGTATTTTGTTTATCCCAAAAGAAAAACTTTTGTCTCTGTTTGAAAGCATGCCAAAACTGGCGGTCAAATATTTACACCGTTTGATCTGGCTCGTCGGCACTCACCTACTCGCTGCACGCATGCGCTACTTATCTCAAATCGCCAACGACGAAGTATTGGCGGTCAGCAATGTGATTGAACAAAACGCCGCGGTATTACCCGTCAGTTCACCTCTTTATAAAGTCAGTGAGCTACTCAAAAGTGCGATCACCACCGCCTCTGCCTTTGGTGTTCTGTATAAATGCCTACATTTCGGTAGCGTATTAGAAAGAACCATCGCAGGTATGTGCCTGGATATATTAAAAGATTTGCAACGTGAAAATGCCTTCTATCGTCACTTGCAAAAAGCCTATGACAACATCAACAGCTTACCTAAAGACACCCCTGCGTTGGATGTCAGACGCTTTGGCACCGAACAGTTTAAACTCGCTTTTCAACAAGTGCCTTACGTTATTAAAGGACTAGAAAATCTGCCCAAAAAAGCCGGCAGTCTATTTATTTACAACCACCTGTTAGGGTCGCCGACAAATCGCCTGCCGAATGGATTTCGTTTCTCTATCGATGCGCAATTCATTAGCGCCATGATTATCGACAACGAATACGGTATTTCAGGTCAGCGTATTGTTCGCCGCAGTGATGAAAATGAATTCTGGCGTGACGATTACTATGAGCGTTTTGGCAATGTCTTTGTAGATAGCTGGGAAAACCTATGTAAAGGCACCCCAGAATACGCACAGTTCATTCAGCAGTCACAAGACACATTAAGAGAGAACTACCCATTAATGATCTCCCCCGAGGGCATGAGCTATGGCACCCATCAGTCGCCTGGTGCCTTTTTGCCTCACGCGTTTGAATTAGCGGGGTCCATGGGCAGCGACGAACCTTGGATTGTGCCTCTAGCCGTGGCTAACTTTGACCGTCGAGCTGATCATAATATCTATACAGTGGTTATCAAGCCGGCATTCAAATTGTCTGATCGGGTGGATATCCAAGACCCGAAAGCGGTTGCGCACTTCTTAGCTGAATACCAAGAAGAGTATCGTGGCTATGTCAACGAAGCCGTTGAGCTTGCGCGAGAAATCCGCCAGTACCCTATCCTCAGTGGACGTGCGGGTTACCGTTCGAATGTCTTGGGATTAAACCAACTGGATGTCGAGTTTGAATCCGACGTCCGCGAGCTTGAATTCCGCACTGCACATCAGGTTTATAAAGACCGTCCAGTGGCATTTTATGGCTCTTCTACTATGCGTTTATGGCATGATTTTGATGAGCATTTTCACCCTAAAGAAGCCATTAATCTCGGTTTTGGAGGCGCGACATTAGAAGCTTGCGTTTACTATTTTGAACGGATTATCTTGCCTCATAACCCTCGCTCTTTGGTCATTTATGCAGGCGACAATGACATCGGAAATCACTGTGATTGCAATAAGGTCACTGAGCTTTATATCGAGCTGCTGCAAAAAATCGATCGTTATTTACCGGGTATTCCTGTGATGCTGTTAAGCATTAAATGTAGCCCTGCACGACGTGCCATGCGCAGCACTATAGAAAAAGCCAATGCGCAACTTGAGCGCTTGGCGAAAACACGACCTAATACCCGCTACCTAGATCTATTTGCCAACCTACTGGACTCACAAGGTGACATTAAAGACACTCTTTTTGAAGGGGATAAACTGCACCTAAATAGTAAAGCTTACGACATTTGGACTAAGCAGCTAAATCAACAAAAAACGTTCATTTTTGGCTCATAGTGAAAGCATAAAAAAAGAGGTTCAGAAAATGTCTGAACCTCTTTTTTGCACTCATTTTAATTCACTTATCAGCCTAATATCACTTTTAAGGCCAATAAAATAAGCAGACAACCCATACCTCTGTCTACCCACACGCGATGACGACGCAGCCAAGCTAAAAGCGGTCCACCCGCTAGCAATAACGCCACTAAAATATACCAACCACCATCAATGACAACCACAGTTGCCCAGAGCTGAAGCTTTACCAGTGCCGCCATTTCTGCCTGCACATACTGGCTAAACAAAGCCAGAAAAAACAACCCAGCCTTGGGGTTCATCAAAGCAACCAGAAGACCATCACGAGCCGATTCCCAATAAGAGGACTTCAGCGCTACAGTATCAATATCATTCCCTTTACCTGCATAGCGAATTGACTTCACTCCTAACCAAGCCAAATACAAACCACCAGCCACCGATAAGAAATAAAATATAGTAGGATGCTCAGTCACTAATACAGCCAAGCCTTGCATGGTTAATAATGCCCAAAAACCAACGCCTAAGCCGTGTGTAATCGCAGCAACCATGCCATGCAAAGGGGCTTGCGATAAAGTCACTCTTAAAATAACCGCTAAACTTGGCCCAGGAGAAATGGCCCCCATAGTACAAATAGCGGCCAAGGATAACCAAGTGGCAAATTCCATTTAAACTCTCTTATTTTTCAATTTTAATTTATCAAACAAAACATCTATGCTGTAGAAGATTATTTTGCCAGCATTAATTGCTAAATCCTAGATAATTGGGCTACGAGCCTTGACCTTCTATAGCAAAAACGGCAGCATGATAGATAACAACATAGACATTAGATTTTTATAATCATTATGCTTAATACTATCTTATCAAAACACAACGGCGATAAACGTAAGGCTAAGAAGCCCTGCAACGCTGGCGTGTGGATGTAAGATAAAAAATTCCCCGGCAGCATGTCTCGCTGACGGGTTTATCTCCTCTTCAGCGACATGCTTACCCACTTTTAATGAGGCTAGAGTATGTTCCACGGTGCAATTACCGCTTTAATCACCCCTTTTCGTGACGGTCAGCTAGATGAAGACGCGTTGCGTAACATTGTGCGTTGGCAAATAGATCAAGGCATTAATGGTCTTGTGCCTGTCGGCACAACCGGAGAGTCTCCAACATTAAGTGAGCACGAACATAAGCGCGTCATCGAAATCACCGTCGAAGAAACCAACAAGGCCGTTCCTGTATTAGCCGGTGCTGGGTCCAACAACCCTGTCGAAGCGGTGAATTATTCTGAGTTTGCCTATCAAGCAGGGGCCGATGCCACTTTGCATGTTGCTGGCTACTACAATCGCCCAAACCAAACTGGGTTGTACGAGCACTTTAAATACGTTCATGACAACAGCAAATTACCCATTGTGTTATACAATATTCCGCCACGCTCCGTTGTTGGCCTAGAAGTGGACACCCTAGCTCGTCTTGCCGAATTGCCTCGCATTATCGGGGTAAAAGATGCAACGGGAGACCTCACTCGCCCTATTCGTGAACGAGCTCTGGTCAATAAGCCTTTTTGTTTCTTGAGCGGTGACGATGTCACCACAGTTGCCTATAACGTGGGCGGTGGTAATGGCTGTATTTCGGTGTCTTCCAATGTAGCACCAAAACAAGTTGTTGAACTGCAACGCCTGTGTCGTGAGAACAAATTCGCCGAAGCGGCGCAACTGCAAGACAAATTATTCAACCTTCATAGCGCTTTATTTATTGAGCCTAACCCAGCCGGCCCAAAATACGCCATGTCACTTCTGGGTTTATGTTCTGAAGAATGTCGCCTGCCAGTGGTGCCTCTTCAAGACAGTAGCAAAGCGACCATTCGCCAAGCCATGCTTGAGCTTGAACTGATCTAGCTTGCCCCTTTAGAAAGCGACTCTTGTTAGCAAAGCCAGCATGTTTCTCATGCTGGCTTTTTTATACTCAGAAAAAGGCACTTTTCGTCATCAAATATTGCTAAAGTATCTGCTTAGGAAAAGGGGTTCCCCTAGACACTGAACCAAGATAACGTCGATTACATGATGTATTGCAAGGAGAGTTGGATGGCTAAAGTACACTTTGTTGGTGGTGAAAAAGGCGGTGTTGGAAAATCCATGACCGCACGTGTGTTAGCTCAATATTACATTGATCACGAACGTCCTTTTATTGGCTTCGATTGTGATTCTTCCCATGGGACTTTTTCACGTTTTTATCAAGACTACTCTTCACCGATTATTATGGGTGAGGAAGACAGCCTAGATGGCATGTTAGCCGCTATTGAAGCCTACCCTGAAAGAGATCTCATTATTGACCTAGCCGCACAAGCTGCCCAGCCACTTGGCGTCTGGATTGAAGAAACCGACGTTTTTGGTCTGCTCGATGAACTGGGCTATCAAGTCTGTTTATGGCATGTCATGGACGATGGGGCAGACTCAGTCCAATTACTTGAGCAATTACTGGAACGCTATCAGCAGCCTTCTGTGGACTTTATTGTGCTACAAAATTTAGGCAGAGGAACAGACTTCACCCGCTTCAGAAAATCCGATGGCTATCAAACAGCCCTAAAAAGGGACGCTTTGATCCTAGAACTGGCCAAGCTGCAAACCAAGCTAACACAAAAAATTGACTTTAATAACAGCAGCTTTTGGTCAGTGGCTAATGATCGCAGCATCATGAACATTGCAGAGCGTCAGCGCATGAAAGTCTGGCTACGCAAAGTCTATGAGGAGTTCAATAAAATCGGCTAACAGCCTCTTTCTTCAAAAACTAAAAAGCCAAGGATCACACGGTGATCCTTGGCTTTGATAAAACGAACAGCGGCGAAAGAAAAATTATTCCTGCACATCCATGTATTTGTTTGCCCAAACACGGTTTTCTTCTAATGTGGAGTATCGAGTCGACAGCTCAGACGCATTAAGAGTGCCTTCAGCAATGCCTCGTTGTTCGCGCAAGCAATCGTAAGTCGCTTTAATGGCAGCAAAATATGCCGCATGGCCGTTTACAATTATACGCACACCATTACCAGCTAGACGCTCGCGGTCATTTAACTCTGGATTTCCGTAAGAAACCAACATAACAGGGATAGTCAGGTGTTGAGTGATTTGCTCTAAATGATCAAAATCACGAATCCCCACCATACAAATACCATCGACTCCGACCGCTTGATAAGCTTTAACCCGCGTGATCGTCTCTTCAATCGTTAGCTGGCCTGCATTAGTACGAGCAATAATACTCATCGCAGGATCAATTCGCGCATCCAATGCGGCTTTTAATTTGCCAACCGCTTCTTCCAGTGGAATCAAATCCGTTGATTTATGACCGTATTTAGCAGGTAACAAAGTATCTTCAATCGTCAACGCCGCGACACCAGCACGCTCTAGCTCAGTGATGGTACGAATAACGTTCAAAGCGTTTCCGTAACCGTGATCTGCATCCGCAATAATCGGCAAACGCGCCACACGGCCAATACGAGTCGCTTGTTCAGTAAACTCACTTAATGTAATCAATGCAAAATCAGGAGCCGCTAACACCTGAAGAGAGGCAACAGAACCGCCTAAGATACCGACTTCAAAACCAAGGTCTGCAGCAATACGCGCTGACATAGGGTCAAAAGTAGAAGCTGTGTAGTAACATTGATTGCTTGCTAATAAGGCACGAAAGTCATTACGTAGGTCGTGCTGGGAAGGTGTTGCCATGTCTATACTCCTGAAATGTCATTAAATTACATATGACGAATTGGGCGGCATTATACGCCCGTTAGAATTAAGCTTCATTATCAACTAACCTCTTGGTTATGTTTTATAACTGAATGGTTACTATAAGTAGCGTGTATAGTGATGTAATTAGCAAAGGTTTCATCAGCACTTTGTAAAAAATAAGGGTAAGACAATTAAAACCGTAAACAGCACGCTGGTCAGTGCCATAACGCATAAAAAATGGCCAACATAATCGTTGACCATTTAGAATGGTGAGCACAACGCTTAGGACTAGTCTTGGTTAAACTTAGGGATAATATGACGGCCATATTGCGCAATAATTTCTTCTTCATCGCCACTGTCTAAGTAGATATTAAACTGCGTCGTCCCCGCTTCTTCAAGGGCTTTGATTCTGCCAATATGATCTTCCACCGTACCGAGAACACAAAAGCTTTTTACAATGTCTTCGCTGATAAAGTCTAAGAATGGATTATCGCTTTGTCCGTGCTTTGAATAATCATAGCCTCGACGCTTTTCAATATAATCGGTTAAGCTTTTTGGCACCAATCCAGAGTCATTACCGTATTTTTCAACGATATCTGCCACATGATTCCCGACCATAGCGGGGAACCATTTGGTGTGTTCAATACAGTAATCCATGTCGCCAAAATAGGCTGGGGCAGCGGCCTGTACTTTGAAATTCGACATGTCTCGACCTGCTTCTTTTCCCGCACTAAGCGCTTGGTCCTTAAACCATTTAACCAAGTCTGGGTCACCAATTTGCAAAATCAAACCGTCGCCAACCTGACCGGCTGTGGCCAAGGCTTTAGGACCGTATGCGCCAATCCAGACTGGTAAATCATAGCCCGTTGCCCAAGGCAGTTTGACCGGTTCTGGGCATTCGCCATACTCGACTTCTTCACCACGAACCATGGCCTTTACCTTGGTGGTAAATTCAGCCAAGCGAGCTAAGGTGGCCGGCTTCTTGCCCATCACTCGCATGGAAGAATCCCCTCGCCCCAGTCCAATATCAAAACGACCATTACTTTGATGGGCCAAACTTGCGTATAAGCTGGCCGACAATGACCAATCACGGATATTAGGATTGGTCACACAGGGGCCAAAACGCATGGTTTTGGTGTGTTCCATACACATGGCCATTGCTACAAAAGACTCGCGCCACAAAATGTGTGAATCGTAAAACCAGCAATAGTCGAAACCCGCCGCTTCCGCCTGACGAACCAGATTTCGTGCGCGATCTGGGCTAACAAACCCTTTAAAAGTAATACCGAATTCCATGATGTGTTCCTCTTATGCTTTTTTAATCGTTTTTTAGCGCTGACTTTTTCGTTCTGAATGACCCCTTGTGCCCCTGGCGGCGCAGCGAATTGCCGCCCTAGATGGCGTTAATGCTCAGGCGGGCAAATAGCAATACCGGCGTGACTGAAAGGCACATCCTTTGAGATATTCAAGCGAATCAAAATGGGGGTAATGGCTTCTATACAACGGGCACTTTCTGCTAAGCCTGCGTTGTAGGCCTTGGTGCCCATGGACTCTATCAGCCCAATAACAGATTTTTTCGACGCCAAATCATTACCACAAACCAAAATGTCGCAATTAATCGGACGCGATAAATCGTTCAAGGTAATAGCAGACACATTGTGCAGTGCCCCGACCACGGGAATCGACTCGCCCAATACTATTTGCGCGTGTTCAGTTACCGAGCCAGCGGCAGGCATCTCAACGGCCTTCGGATTACCAGGCGCTAATGGCACCACAATATCCACTAAAATTTTTCCCGCTAACAAGGGCTTGAGTGCATCCAAAGTGGCATCATGGGCGCTGTAAGGCACAGACAAGATAACCATACTGTCTGCTGCCTGGGTGGCGGCTTCCATGGATAATCCTGTAATCTCAGCTTGGACGCCACGCTCTGCCAACTGGGCCGTTAACGTTTGGGCCACTTGTTGCGCTTTAGCAGCGTCACGGGAGCCTAATATTACTTGGGTTCCAGCCATCGCGAGACGCAATGCCAGACCTTTCCCCTGGGGGCCTGTACCACCAATAATGGCGACTTTTTCATTCTCTGTGCTCATGCTCTTTCCCTTTTCTTAAAGCCGTCTAAATGGGCCTTTTTGTTATTTAAAAAGATCTTCGCTTTGCGCCCGAATAAGATCCTGGCTGCTGCTCTGAGTAATCGGCCAATCAAGGCCACGAAACACAATGACCGGGGCTTTCGCGCTTTTCTCCATTAATAAACCAGACGCCGCGGCCAACTCATCAGCAAACGCAGGCGCCGTGACACTTAATGGGCGACCAAACGCATCCAACTCACCTTCCATCTTCATCACCGCTGGCACATTAGCCAGTCCAATGGCCACATTGGTTTGACCTAATCGCCATGGGCGACCAAAGGTATCGCTGATGACAATGCCGATTTCACAGGAAAAGTGGCGGCTAAGACGCTGACACAGCCTTTGCGCACTAAGGTCTGGATCTTCCGGCAGTAAAATCAGTTGCCCAGGGTGATCCGCATTGGATTCATCTACGGCAGCATTGGCACAGACATAGCCATTTTTGTGCTCTGCAATCAGCACACCTTCTTGCTGATCTGGGCGTTTAACCGCACGCACAATACGCTTGGATTGGGATAAGATAACCTCCACTTTACGAGCATCTTTATTGACGGTTTTAGCTAACGCCAAGGCATCCGCACTGGGAGTCACTTGAGCTAAGTCGATACAAGCCCCTTCGCTTTTTGACACCACTTTATGGGCAATCACTAAAATATCACCGGCCTTTAATACTTTATCCTGCGCTTCCAAAGTGCAGATAATAGAGCCAGCCAAGTCATCCCCTTGTTGGAAATCTGGCAAGCCTTCAAGGCGAAACATGGTCATAGAATCAGGCATATTGGCGCTCCTTTACTGGCCATTTTCGAGTCGTTTCACACCATGGCAAAAAATGCTCAGCTTGTTGTGTAATGGCCCTATCAAGGTCCTCCCCTTGGTCAATATCTTGTGCTAAATGAGGCAATCTCAGCTGACAAAAAGACAAACCTTGGCGCTTAGCCGCTTGGGCATGTTGTGCCGCCGAATGGAGACCATAATGAAAACCAATGGCATCAGGTGGAGAACTGACAAGAGCATTGGTGCCTCCATCTTTGGCTTGTGCAATGACCACTTGCTGTTGTGTGGCGACGGCAAATAGCAGATCAAATTCTTGTTTATCTAACAAAGAAATATCACTTGGCACTATCACCTGATGAGTAAAGCCTGCTTTTTTTACCCATTGGCATGCCTGCCATAACGCCTCATTTAACCCCTCCTTTCCCTCTTCTCGCAGACCGTGAGCTCCGTAGGACTTAGCTAATGACAAGACAACACAGGACTGACTGATCACCACGACCTGATGTTGCGGAAAATGCTGCTGAAAAAACGCCAGAGTATTGGCATACAAACTGACCGCCAATTGCTGTCGCTCGCTCGCCGACAAACATCCCGCCAAACGCTGCTTGGCACAACTGGGAGATTTCATCGGGATCACAATACATAAGTGCGTCATTAAGCGGCCCTCTGCTTGCGGCGTTGCTGAGCGAAATCCACCGCTCTGGTTAATAAGGCGCATTTGTCTTCACGGGTTTTCATTAGCGTCGGCGTGACCAACACATCCAGCCCCTGATCATGCAACCAAGGCAGATCGCCACGATCTGCTTCATCAATCACCATGGCATCGAGAAAAGAGGAGTAACCTTGATAAATACCTTTCGAATCGGTGCTAAGGCCCATGCTAGCCAACATTTTATCCGCAGGCCCTTTAACCGTTTTACCTGCAATTAAAGGCGAAATAGCCAGCACATAAGCATTACTGTTTTCAATCGCTTGCTGGATCCCTGGGGTTGCTAATATGGCGCCTATACTTACTATTGGGTTACTTGGCGCAATGATAATCAGGTCACTTTTTGCGATCTGAAACAGCGCTTCTGAGGTTGCTCGGGCAATATTTGCCCCCTTGTAGTCCACTTCTAACACTTCAGGTTTGCATTGCTCGCGGACGAAATATTGCTGAAAAGACAACCACCCAGAAGGGGTATTTACTTGTGTTTGCACCACATCATCGGTGGGCAATAAAATCGGCAAGCTCGCCCCGTAACGTTTGGCTAAACGCTGCACAATATGGCTGGCTCGCACCCCTTGCTTACGTAACTCAGTGCGATAAATATGAGTGGCAAGGTCAAGATCCCCCAGCGTCATCCAAGTATCTTGGCCGAGTAAGGATAACTCCTCTAATAAGCGATAAGACTCGTTTTTACGCCCCCAACCTCGCTCCCTATCTATCTGATTACCTAGGGAGTAAATTAAGGTATCTATGTCTGGTGAAACCCATAACCCATGGAATTCTTCGTCATCGGCAATATTCCCAATCACCTGGGTGTTGGCAGCATAAATACTGGCAGCGAGCCCCTCTGCAGCCTTTGCACCGCCCACACCACCGGCGAGCAAAGTAATGGTCAAATCAGACATTAGGCGACTCCTTGAATAGGGATACGCTGCAAACCAGACGTCTCTAATGCAAAGTGTGCAATGGGGTCATAGAAGGTATTTCGCTGGATCGCCTGCAACCCAGCAGAATGAATGTTGGCGACCATATCCGCTGGCATCACCTCTTGTCCGTGGGTGGCGCCAGCGGCACGGGAAATGCTCTCATTCATCAGAGTACCACCAAGATCATTGGCGCCAGAGCGCAACATTTTAGCCGCCACGTCAGGCCCCATCTTGACCCAAGATGCCTGAATATTATCAATATGACCTTGCAGCATTAGCCGTGCAATGGCGTGCATTTTAAAGTGTTCATCTCGGGTTGGACCGGGACGCACTTGCTCTGGGTTATCGTTATACAAACGGGTTTCATAATGGATAAAACCCAATGGTACAAACTCAGTAAAACCGCCGGTTTCTTTTTGGATATCTCGCAATAATTTAAGGTGGTTTGCCCAATGAATCGGCTGATCCACATGGCCATACATAATGGTCGAGGTAGTTTTAACACCTACCGAGTGAGCGGCTTTTACAATGCGTACCCACTCTTCTGTGGTGAGCTTATTTTTGGTCAATTGCTTGCGGATCTCGGTGTCCAAAATCTCTGCCGCTGTGCCTGGCATAGAGCCAAGGCCCAATGCTTTTAACTCCGCTAGAAATACCTCGGGGGTAAGGCGTGCTTTTTTACAGCCGTACCAGATTTCAAAAGGGGAAAAGGCATGAATATGAATTTCAGGCACCCGTTTTTTCACCGCAACAATCAGGTCGCGGTAATAATCCGCATCAATATCTGGGTGCAAACCACCTTGAATACACACTTCTGTAGCACCACGCTCCCAGGCTTCTTGTGCCCTGTCTGCCACTTGCTCAACGCTTAAAAACTCTGCCTCTTTATCACCCTTTTGCTTAGCAAAATTACAAAATCGACAGCCCATATAGCACACATTGGTAAAATTAATATTGCGCGTAATAACATAGCTTCCGGTATTGCCAACCCGTTGCTGTCGCACTTGATCCGCCGTGTCTAACACAGCTTGGGCTTCACTTCCTTGGGTTGCAAACAACACACAAGCATCAGCGACTGACAATTCCTCACCTTGCAAGCATTGCGCTAAAATCCGTTCTACTGGTGTACTGATCGTGTGGTCAATAAAAGTCGATTGACGCATATCTTGATGACTAGGCTGGATAGGATTCATGCTAGAACACCTCCTGACTGATGCGATTTAGGGTAAGCCGATTGCCCAGCTAATAACGCCACTCGATGGGCAAGATCCGGAGTAAGATACGTCTCTTGTTGCTGATAAAAACGATCATAAATCGTTAATCTCTCAGCCAATGAATAACCTAAACCTTGGCAGGCTTGCGCGACGCTGCTGATTTGTGGCCAGGCTCGTTCTGGGTTAATAAAATCTTTAGTTAGGGGGGATATTCCACCAAAATCATTAATACCGGCGTTGATATAACAACCGTATTCCTGCTCTAAATTAGGCGGGGCTTGAATACTAATTTGCGCAGGCAACAGCAAACGAGCAACCGCAATAGTGCGTTTCATATCTTCTAAATCTGGCTCTTGATAAGCCGCCATTAAGGTGCCTTCTTTGGCACGAAAGTTCTGAATGATAACTTCTTGAATATGCCCATAGGTCAGATGGCGTTCTCGAATTGCCAGCAAGCTATGAATGCGATCTTGCCAGCTTTCTCCGATGCCGATGAGGAGGCCTGTGGTAAAAGCGATGTCCAATTTTCCCGCTTGCTCAATCGTATCAAGACGGCGTTTTGGCGTTTTATCGGGGCAGGCATAATGGGCCTGTCCCTTCTTCAGTAAATCATTGGAGACAGTTTCCAGCATCATTCCCATGCTCGCCGCAACCGGCTTAAGCTGTTTTAGCTCAGCAAAAGACAAGGCGCCCGCATTCACATGGGGTAACAATGATGTATTCAAAAGCACGTTCTCACATTGATCATGCAGATAATCTAATGTGCTGCGGTAGCCTAAATTATTGAGTAACTCACGGGCTTTTTGATGCCTCTCTTCTGGCCGCTCTCCTAAACTAAACAAGGCTTCCTTGCACGCTAACTGCTGTCCCTCATAAGCGGTTTTGAACACTTCTGCTGGGGACATGTAATTCGCATAAGGAGAATCAGGCCCCTGCACAAAGGTGCAATAGCCACAGGCATCTCGGCACATATTGGTCAGGGGGATAAACACTTTTTTCGAATAAGTTAACTGTTTCCCCCAGTGTGCATCGCGTATTTTCGCCGCTTGCTGACAAAGAGCATATAAGTCTGGTCCAGTAACAAACTCATAAGAAATAGCTTCAGAAACAGAGATCATATTTACTCCCGGCCAAATATTGAATGTAGTTTTTTACCATTTGGTATAAAAATTAATATCAAGATTTTAAAATAGAGTAAATTGTTTTTTTTAGTGCAGACACGCACCAACAACGAACTTAAAAACTAAAGTTTAGTTAACCTTAAAGTTAACTAAACGGTTAAGATCATGAATGGAAAAGATTTTTATTCTATACAAGAGAACTATGAAAGGTGTTTTTTCAGATTTAATATATAAAAATAATTTAGAAAGAAGGTGAATTATTTTTTTTTGCACCAAGAGCGCGCACCACAAATTCTGTTAGCGCTATTTCAGCCCGTTCGAAATCCTCTTCTTGCAACTGTTTTTTGCCTAACAAAACTTCAATCTGAGTCGAAAAATCCGCATAAGTTTGAGTCGCCGCCCAAATGGTAAAAAACAAATTCTCTGGGTCTATTTCATCAATTAATCCTTTATCTATCCATGACTTAACTAGTTTTATGTCACGCTCAAACTGCGGTTTCAAATGACTAATCAAGTAGTCTTTGAGCACGGGTGCCCCACTGATTATTTCATGAGCGAAGACCTTAGAACCATTAGGATAGAGGCGTGAGATCTGCATTTTTTCACGCACATAACTGCGTATGACTTGTTCTGGTGTATCGCCATGATTCTCTAAAAAAGACAGCTTCTCGATCCAAATATCCAGAATTTCTTCAAGCACCCTCCTATATAGCAAGTCCTTGTTTGGAAAGTAATAAATAAGGTTCTGCTTGGATATTTTAGATATTTCTGCAATGCGCTCCATTGAAGCACCACTAAACCCTTTAGAAGCAAAAACAATTTCTGCTGACCGTAATATACGAGACTCTAAAATCTTTCTATTCACTGATTGTTTAGTATATTTTGGTTTTTTCTCAATCAAAGCTTATCCCTACCTTTATTTGACAACACCTATAAAAATCACTATTTATAATCTTATTTACTTCATTCTAACGTTAAAGTAGCATCGAAAATCACTTAAATTAGTATATCACTTCGATTGCTAATATTAAAAGTTGGCCTGCTAATTGCTTTCTGTAAAGTCTAATACACTTTTTGCCAATCACGAACCAATGATAAATCATTATATTCTTTCTTCTATCGGAAAGAATAAGTGTTTTATTTTGTTTCGATAAGTTTTTTACCTTTTGGTAAAAATAAATGATTTCAAAGAGATACGCTATCTAGGAGAAAAACATGCAAGATCTACGCATTAACGAGCAACGCCTTTGGGACACTCTTATGGAAATGGGTGAAATTGGCGGCACGGAAAAAGGCGGTTGTAATCGCCTTGCAGGTACCGATCTAGACAAGCAATCACGAGATATTTTTGTGGCTTGGTGTAAAGCGTGCGGTTGTGAAATAAGCATAGACAAGATTGGCAATATCTTTGCTCGCCGACCAGGACTTAATAATGATTTGCCTGCCGTTGGCACGGGCAGCCATCTCGACACCCAGCCAACCGGTGGAAAATTCGATGGCGTTTTTGGCGTTCTTTCTGGGGTTGAAGTGCTGCGCACATTACATGAAAACAACATAGAAACCCCAACGCCAATGGAGTTTTCAGTTTGGACCAATGAGGAAGGCTCTCGCTTTCAGCCTGCGATGCAAGGATCTGGAACTTATGTTGGTCGCTTTGACCTAGAAACCGAGCTTAACAAAACAGATGTTAATGGTATCCGCCTAGGGGACGAATTAGCCCGCATAGGTTATTTAGGCGACATGGAATTGGGCAGCCGCAATATGGGGGCTTTCTTTGAA
Source organism: Marinomonas pollencensis (assembly GCF_003387375.1). GTDB lineage: Bacteria > Pseudomonadota > Gammaproteobacteria > Pseudomonadales > Marinomonadaceae > Marinomonas > Marinomonas pollencensis. Next base: position 174,491 of record NZ_QUNG01000004.1, read on the forward strand.
GCTCATATAGAGCAAGGCCCTATTCTTGAAGATGAGAAAAAAGCCATTGGTATTGTGCGCCTAGGTCAAGGGATTCGTTGGTACAACATTGAAGTCGTCGGACGCCCTTCTCATTCTGGTACCACTCCAATGCACCTACGCAAAGACGCCATGCTCGCTGCTGCTGCTATCGTAACTGAAATGAAAGCCATTGCCGACCGACATGAAAACGGTTTGGGAACCGTCGGCTTTATGCAGGTTTGGCCAAACTCTCGCAACACCATCCCAGGTAATGTGAAATTCAGTGCCGACCTACGCAACCCACGGCCAGATGTCCTATTAACTATGCATGAAGAGCTCCTAGCCTTTGCTGAAAAAATTGCTGAGGAACACGGTTTAGACGTCAACATTGATCCTTTTTGGTATTTCGCCCCTGTTGAGTTTAATGCTTCTGATGATGTCAAAGCCGCCACTGAAAAGCTTGGCTACAGTCACATGGATATTTATGCCGGGGCTGGCCATGACGCTTGCTATATGGCAGACCTAGTACCTACTGGCATGATATTTACTCCTTGTTTAAATGGTATTAGCCATAATGAAGCTGAATACAGCTCCCCTGAAGAATGTGCAGCCGGTGCTAATGTCTTGCTACATACTATGCTTGAAGCCAGTGAGCGGATTGCCAAACAGCACCAGGCTTAACGTCATAATAAGGGCTGTGCAAGTGACAGCCTGACCAAGATTAAAATAATAACAATACGTTAGCGATAATGACTTGACACTGATAATCACAAAAGAAGAGGTGAAGCATGACCAGTAAATCTGTCCAACAAGGTGAGTTTTACGAACTCGAGGTCGACAGCGACCTTAAGCAAAGTAGCGCGTATAACGATGATTTAGCGCCTACAAAAGTACATGAACGCACATGGAATAAATGGAATATCACCGCATTATGGGTCGGCATGGCAATCTGTGTGCCCACCTATACTTTAGGCGGTGTATTAACGGCGTACTTTGGTTTGTCCGTTATGGAGGCGTTACTCACCATTTTAGTCGCTAACGTCGTGCTGTTATTTCCGTTAACCTTAAATGCTTATCCTGGAACGAAGTTTGGTATCCCTTTTCCAGTCTTATTACGCTCTTCTTTTGGTATTGTCGGCTCTAATATTCCCTGTTTAATTCGTGGCCTAGTCGCCTGTGGTTGGTTCGGCATTCAAACTATGTTTGGTGGCCTCGCCATTCATTTATTTTTGTCCGCCGTGTCTTCTAGCTGGGCAAGCTTAGGCGGAGTTGGCGAAGTCATTGGTTTCTTCATCTTTTGGTCATTAAATATGTATGTGGTGATCCGAGGGGCTGAGTCAATAAAATGGCTTGAAACTCTGTCTGCGCCCTTGCTATTGATCGTAAGTATTGGCCTGATGATTTGGGCTGGCGGTAAAGTCTCCTTTACTGACATTCTTGCAACGCCCGCTAATCGACCTGAAGAGGCTGGTTTTTGGGGCTATTTCTTCGGTGGTTTAACCGCCATGGTCGGTTTTTGGGCCACCCTATCATTGAATATCCCTGACTTTAGCCGCTATGCTAAATCCCAAAAAGACCAAGTATTGGGGCAAATTATAGGCTTACCTATAACGATGTTTTTCTTTGCGGCCTTAGGCGTGGTGTTAACGGCGGCGTCGTCAACGCTGGTGGGGGAAACCATTTCCGACCCTATCTCTCTGATTGGCAAAATAGACAGCCCATTTTGGGTCGCCATTGCCATGGTATTGATCATCATCGCCACCCTATCCACCAATACCGCAGCCAATGTCGTGTCACCCACCAACGATTTCCAAAACATTGCCCCTAAATACATTAACCACACTCGCGGAGCCTTATTGACCGGCTTTGTTGGTATTGCTCTGATGAGTTGGGAGCTATTGAAAAAGATGGGCTGGTTAGAATCTGATGTGAGTGTCGAAAGCATGTATTCCAACTGGCTGTTAGGCTACTCCAGCTTATTGGGTCCGATTGCCGGCATCATGATAGTGGATTACTTCTTAATCAAACGACAACACCTAGATTTGGTTGCACTTTACACGCCAAATAGCCTTTACCCAACGTTTAACAGTGCAGGTCTTACCGCGTTTGCGGTACCTGTCGCCATTACCTTGATTGCCCTCAATGTATCTGCCCTTAGCTGGTTTTACAGCTACGGTTGGTTCACTGGCGCTTTTACTGGCGCCTTGGTGTATTTCATTATTGCGAAGCTACAGACCTCCTCCGTTGGTCAGGCTGAGGCCTTGTCACCTTAACAAATCTTCAGCACAGACTAACCTGTATTTGCCCACCACTGGAGCTCACTCGTGTTCCGGTGGTAGTGCTCTCGATGATTAACAAAAATGATAACAACACAAAACAGAGGACGACGTTATGAGCCTATTCATCAAAGGGGGGACCATAGTCACCCACGAGGAAACCTATCAAGCTGATATTGTCTGCGTGAATAATAAGATAGTCGAAATTGGCCAACAGTTAACACCACCAGAAAACGCGACGCTAATTGATGCCAGCGATAAACTTATTATGCCCGGTGGTATTGATCCCCATACCCATATGCAGCTGCCTTTTATGGGCACAGTCGCGAAGGATGATTTTGCCTCTGGTACTCGAGCTGCTCTGGCAGGTGGCACCACGAGCATAATAGACTTTGTCATTCCCAACCCCCAACAATCCCTACTGGAGGCCTACCAGCAGTGGCGGGAATGGGCGAAAAAAGCCCACTCAAATTATACTTTTCATGTTGCCATAACTTGGTGGGATGAAAGCGTTGCACAAGAGATGGAAACCCTGGTTAAGCAACACGGCGTCAACAGCTTTAAACATTTTATGGCGTACAAAAACGCGATTATGGCCACCGATGATATTCTCGTAGCAAGTTTCACAAAATGCCTTGAATTAGGGGCCTTACCCACGGTCCACGCAGAAAATGGCGAACTGGTTTATCATCTGCAGAATTCATTAATGGAACAAGGCATCACAGGACCAGAAGCACATCCTTTATCCCGCCCCTCTTCGGTTGAAGGAGAAGCGGCGAATCGTGCCATTAGCATTGCGAACACCCTAGGTGCTCCTCTGTATTTAGTACATGTTTCTACCGAAGAAGCGGTGGATGCGATCCGCTATGCTAAAGACCACGGCTACACCGTATTTGGGGAAGTGTTGGCCGGACACTTAACGGTCAATGACAGTGTTTACCAAAACCCTGATTGGGCAACTGCCGCCGCCCATGTAATGAGCCCACCATTTCGCCCAAAACATCACCAAGATGCCCTATGGAAAGGTGTGCAAGGGGGGACACTGCAAACTACCGCCACTGACCATTGCGCCTTTTGCAGTGAACAAAAAGCCATGGGCAAAGACAACTTCACACAAATTCCAAATGGCACAGCTGGGGTCGAAGAGCGTATGATGGTGTTATGGGAAAAAGGCGTTAATGAAGGCAAAATCACCCCGAATGAGTTTGTCGCTCTGACCTCTACGAATACCGCTAAGATCTTTAATATTTACCCAAATAAGGGATGTGTGCGGGTTGGCGCAGATGCCGATCTCGTCATCTGGAACCCGAATGCACAAAAAACCCTATCGGCTAAAACACATCAATCCAATATTGAACACAGTATTTTTGAGGGTATGACGATTCATGGCATTCCAGAAACCACTATTTGTAACGGTAAATTAGCCTGGCATCAAGGAAACTTAATTGCCCAGTCAGGTGATGGTAAATACATTGATCGCCCCACTTATGCTCCCTTTTATGAAGCACTGAAAAAGCGCCAACAAAGAGCAAAACCCGAGGCAGTACAGCGCTAAAGATTCAACTTTGTGATGTGTTTGATGAACATCAGAAAAAAAGGGCACAATGATGTGCCCTTTTAGCTTTTAATCTGTCTGGTCCTGAAATATATCGCCTACGCTTTATTTAAACACTGTGCTGCCACTGCGCTGCTTGCTTAAGCGCAGTTTTCAATAATGGCCACTGCAATAAGCTTTGTTGATATTTTCCAGCATCACCCGATAAATAAATGCCGTATTGCTGCAATCGACAAGCTAAAATCGCGTAACAAGCATCAACTGCACCGGGTGTAGCGAACATAAATGGCCCCTCTGCTTGCGCAAAGATAGCTTCCACTCGCAACAGTTCTTGCTGCAAGTCATCAGGTATTGTTTGAAATGGTGTTGCTCCTGACGAACGAAAAGGACACTGTTGGCGCAATCGACTAAAACCCGAATGCATCTCAGCACATAAACTACGAGCAACCGCCCTGTCCTCTAATGAAGGGGGGTATAAAGCCCCTTTTGTCAGTTCATTAAGAAATTCTATAATCGCAAGCGAGTCATGCACGACTAGTGAACCGGAGGTTAACACTGGCACCAATCCGGATGGAGAATAGTGATTCAGCCTCGTCTTATGATCGGCTACAGAAAGATCAATAACAACTTCAGTCAACTCTATATTCACTAATTTGGCGCACAGCCAAACGCGTAATGACCATGTCGACTCCATTCCAACCACAAGCTCCATAAAACGCTCCTTTTTATTATTCGCTGAAGGCCTTTGCTGTATCGGCTTGCTTCAATATACTCGTCTTCTGTTACCTCTGTGAATAGCCAACGGCATTAAAATACTAGGGCAGCGGATGGTTAAAGCGCCTCTGACACTTGTTTCGATATCGGGTCTAGCACTTTCTGGAACCAAGTTTTTGCCAGTGTTTGCACTAACTTTGGGTAGCCACTCTGAGCCAATTTTTCACTTACCATAAAGCTTTTATCACGCATAATTTGCCCACTTGCTGAGAACAATGTCCAGCGCCCAGAGACATGCACTCGCCCCTCTAAGTCCCCATAAAAGGCATCTACTTCTATACTCAGTTTGAGCAGGTCGTTCATCTTAGAGTGATTTCCTCGATACCAATCGGTCAGTGGTAAGCGCTGCATAAAGCCCTGCATGGTCAAACGATTCAATTGCGCGGATAAGGGCTCCGCCCATAAATTTTGTTGCGAGCGATACACTTCTCCTTGCTTAGACAACAAGACAATCTCACTGCCCGCCAAATAGTCGGCCACCTGGATAGGCAGCAGCTGAATATTGACCTCTGTACGCGCATCATCAATCACCACTTTAGGTGTATTATCCATCAGCAGGTATTCACTGCTGGTCAGTGGAGTGTTGGCGCAACCTAACAATAGCCACGCCAACCCACCTATCATCAGAGCCTTTACAGTGTTACTTTTCATTTTCATTTCCTTTCTTTACTGTGCGGCTTTAGGTTGTATGTCTGGCTGTGCTTGCTTATCAAATATCAAAGTATTCGGATTATTTCTTAATTGTCTTAATAAGGGTTGAAGCTCATTCAGAGATTTTTCCAACGCATTAAGGTTTTCTTTTAGGGGCATACCAATTTCGCCATTGGTTTGATAAGCCTCTAAAATACGCGACACCTGATTCATTATGCCGAGGACCTCATCAGGTAATTGCTTTACTCCTGGCTGGTTGATTAAATCATCTACATTTTTCGACACATCTTTTACCGTAGCTAAAGTATCGTTGGCATTGCTCATGGTGTTTCGAATACTTTGCAGGCTTTCATTAACGGGTGCCTTAGCCAGTTTATCTAAAATTTCTGTCACTTTCTTTTCAATATTTGAGAAGCCCGCATTGGTTACCGGAAACACATCAATACCAGCGACTTTTTGTGCTTTTACAGGCAAAGCGTTAGGGTAGGAATCAATATTGATAGATTTCGCGCCCGTCAAGAAATTACGTGTTTTCAACGACGCGCGAAAACCACTTTTAATTCGCTTGTCAAACAAGTCTTGCCACTCTTTTAAAGTCAGATCTTGGTCACCATTATTTAACCGTTGTGGCTCAATTCGTGCCAACACAGGAATAGCCGCTTGACTTAGTGAGGTTAACTCAACCATAGACAAGCCAGTAAAAGGAACCTGCTCAACCGTACCAATACGTATACCACGAAATTCAACTGGCGCTCCCGCCGTCAAGCCACTAACATCAGAACCAAACAAAAACACATAATCAATAAACTGGTTATAAAACTGGTTTTGCGCCTCTTCTTTTGACTTATAAAGATGAAACTTAGTTAAGTCTTCGACCTCTTTATTCGCCTTCTGACGATGAACCAAACCAAAGCTAATGCCACCAGATAACAGGGTTTCCAATGAATCAACACGCACTTCAACACCTTGTGCAGAGCTTTTTAGCGCTATGCCCGGTGTCATCCAGAATTCAACACCACGACTTACTAAGGCATCGTATGGGGCTTTGATAAACACTTGGTAGGTTATTGCTCCAACCGCTGTGTCAAACCCCACTTTTTCAATATAGCCCACATCATAACCACGAAAATGTACGACAGTACCTACATCTAGCTTTGAACTACCAGTACTGTCCAGCATTAAGCGAAGACCCTTGTCTTCTGCCGTGGAGAGAGGCGCTTGCTCTAGCACCTGAAACTCAGATTTAAACTCGCCATGGGTTCCTGGCTCCATATCAATATAGGCCCCCGACAGTAGAGTGCTTAAACCACTAATACCTTCTTTACCAACCCGGGGTTTAACCACCCAGAATTTGGCGTCTTGATGCAACATATTCTCCGTATCCTTGTTCATACGAACCTGGATAATCGCGGTATTATAGTCACCGCTAAGACGGATATTAGTTACGGTGCCAATGTCCACATTACGAGCTTTGACTTTGGTTTTACCTGCTTCTAGCCCTTCTGCATTAGAGGCAATCAAGGTAATTTCTGGTCCTTCGCTTGACCAATTTTGATAGACCATCCAGCCAGCCACAATTAAGGCCAGCAAAGGAACAAGCCAAATCGAATTAAAGCGTACCTTGCCCACCGACTGGCTGCTCTCTTGTAACTCACTCAAGGTGTATCCCCTTATTCATTAATATTGCTTTAGCACTAATCACACTGCGTACTTTTTAAGGCTGTTCTTGATCCCATAACAAGCGTGCGTCATAAGACATAGCTGCCAACATGGTTAAAATGACCACCGCCGCAAACGATAAAGCCGCGGCACCGGGCAGCACGGACATAAAGCCGCCCATTTGCACCAAACCAGTTAATGTCGCGACCACAAAAATATCAATCATTGACCAGCGTCCAACACACTCGGTTATGCGATACAGCTTGAGCTTCTGTGTGGTTGAATGACGTGACGAAAAACGCAACTGCCAACACAACCATGCCAGTGCCAATATTTTCGCAACCGGAATAAACACACTCGCGATTAAAATAATAATCGCAATCGGATAAGACCCCATGCCCCACAGCTGAAAAACGCCCCCTAAAATAGTGGAAGGCTCAGTCACACCAAGAAAGGTTGTTTTCATAATAGGCAGTAGATTGGCAGGGATATACATCAATGACGCCGCCACTAACAGTGCGATGGTGATTTGCGCACTCGCTGGCCTACGACTGTGCGTAGTATGACCACAACGCCCACAATGTGGGTCTTCTTGAGCCACCACCGCCGCGCAAAAATGACAGCCTATTAGACCTTGCGAACGGGCGGGCAGCGCAACCGAAGCAGGACTCATCGCCGCCCCAGCCACTTGATGCCAAAACCAGCGTCGATCAACGAGAGAAACACTTTTTAACAAACACAGAACATAACCACAGAACGACCAAAATGATAAACCAAAGCTGATGTCCGCCATGCTTTGCATCTTAACTAACGCCACAAGCACACCGACGAGAAAAACATCGACCATTAACCAAGGCTGAATCACAGTGATGGTACGCAGCAATAAACGCTGAACGGTTCTGTTCTTTCTTTTTTTAATTAACCACGCCAGCGCCACAACACTGAGTAAATAACAGATTGGCAAAACCAGCAAAACAAAAATTAATAATGCGCCTAAGAAAGTAAAGTGCTGGGTTAATAACACTGACATGCTTTGCCAAAAAGTCACGGTTCGCCCGATGCCAGATGACGAGAAGCTCAAAAAGGGAAAACTTAGGGACAACACCAACATTAATAAACCAGAGCCACCATAGGCGAGTATTTTCTCTATTCTATGAGTCGGTAGACTTATCAGTAAATGGTGGCACCGAGAGCAAGTGAACTTCTCACTCTGCGCCATTGGTGGAATGATATTCACCAAATCGCATTCATCACACACAGTTGCATATTCATTAAATTTGAAGCGACTCATGGCCTTCCTAAAAAATAGCGTAGTAAAACAATGCCAAACACTGAAAAGCCCAGCATATAGTTATCAAAAATCGACTTTTTTGCGCATCCACCGAGGAAACAACCTGCGATCGCACGCTCTGTAAGTAGAGCCACACTTTGTTTTGACTATTTTGATACTTTACTCACAAATAGGTTCATTTTTATCACAACGTAAACTCGCTTAAAAAAAAGGATAGGACTTGCACTTTGCCTGCAAAAAAAGACAACAAGCTCGCAAAATCTTTTCACTTCTCAGACACCAAAAACTCACTATGTAAACTCGAAAGCTTTATCATAAGACTTTAAATTAAAAGAGATTCTCAAGGAGTCAGAGGCTCATACAATCACAGTATTCAGAACACAATTTCTATTCAGTTCTGCCTGTTTACTTAGAGCTCATTTTTTTCACTATGCATAATTTAACATCACTTAAATTCTTTTTTATTGTGGTCTCTGTGTTGTTCAGCGCGATTACGCAAGCTGCCACCAGTCAGACGAACACACCGACTAATAACGCCACCATAAAACCACAATCCGATGCCCAACAGGCGACCAACAAAGAGGCTGAAGCGACTGCTGTGGTTCAGCCAGCATCCCCTGTGTCTGCCAAAGAGAATACTAAGCCAGTTAGTGGTACAGAGAAAGACGAAAAAAACGATTATGCATTTTCTTCCCAAACTGTGATTAATCTTGCAAGAAATCTCGCTAAATCTCCCATGGTTCCCCCTGATGTGGCACCAGAAATGCTCACCAACCTAGACGCCGAAACCTATCAGAAAATAGATTTCCAGCAGAACAAAGCCGTTTGGGGGAATACACCCACACCTTTCTCCATACAGTTATTTGCACCAGGCTATTTATACAAAGACCTAGTGTCGATTGATGTGGTTGAAAATGGGCGCGGTTTCCCACTGGACGTATCCGCTTCGTCCTTCACCACACCAACACCTAAAATTGACGAAATGATTGCCAAAGCAGGTAAATACGCAGGCTTACGCCTTCATTACCCACTTAATTCATCTTCTGAAAACGATGAGTTTATTGTCTTTCAGGGGGCCAGCTATTTTCGTGCTATTTCAAAAGGCCAGAGCTACGGTTTATCTTTTCGCGGCTTGGCCATCAATGTGGCACAACCGATGGGAGAAGAGTTTCCTCGCTTCAAACACTTTTGGATCGAGCGACCTTCTGTCACCCAAAAAGCCATTGTGGTCCATGCCCTATTAGACAGCCAGAGTGTGACAGGAGCATTTCGCTTTGGTATTTACCCAGGCGCCCCTACCCGTGTCGACGTTCAAGCCACCTTATTCCCACGAGTCGACATTAAGCATGTTGGCTTAGCACCACTGACCTCCATGTTTATGCACGATGGTTCGTTGGATATCTCTGATCAGCCAGACTACCACCCAGAGCTGCACGACTCTGATGGTTTACAGATCCAGACCGGCAAAGGCGAGATGCTATGGCGTCCACTGAATAATCCTAAAAATCTGCAAATCAGCGCTTTTGTTGACACCTCGCCAAAAGGCTTTGGGTTAATTCAGCGTCATAATAAGTTCCATGATTACCAAGATTTAGAAGCAAACTACCAAAATCGCCCTTCCAGCTGGATCAAACCGCTCAATGATTGGGGAGCAGGTCATATTGAGTTAGTAGAAATCCCATCCAACTCAAAACACAACGATAATATTGTCGCCTACTGGCAACCAAAAGACGGCCTTAAAAAAGACACGCCGTACACATATTCATACCAGCTTACCCTGCCCAATGACACACCAACTCTGGCAGGAAAGCCACATATCGTACGCAGCGCTAAAGCCGCCTCTGAGCTTGAGAATAGCCAAGAATTGCTGATCGACTACAGTAATTTAACAGTAACAGACATCAATAAGGTTACTGTGGATATCAGCGCGAGCCAAGGTAAGATCCTCCGTACTCGTGTGATCAAAAACCCTCATATTCATGGTGTTAGAGCGTATATCACCTTTGACCCTCTTGAAGCAGACGTAGCCGAATTACGCGCCCAACTGAAAGAAAATAATCAACCTATTGCGTCCACATGGTTATATCGATGGTTAAAACAAAAATGATGACTCAACAAGAACGCCTCGCGTTACCGCAAGAAGCACCACTGGACATGCCTCGTCATGCTGTAAACGAGCCACGTCAGTCAGCGAAAAAGCTAATAAAGCCTTTTTTGCTGCGTACCTTATGCGCCCGCCTTTGTGTCATCTGCGTCACATTAGGTCTCACCTGGTATGGTGCGACAGAAATGTACGCGGTGTTAAGCACCAACGCTATTGCAGGCTTACAATGGGCCTTTTTGGTGTTGTTTTGCATTAACTTCACCTGGATTTCTTTTGCCTTCTCACAAGCAACGATTGGCTTTTTATGCCGCCTTTGGCCCTTCTCTCGAAGCGTTAAAGAAACCGAACCTGATGGCGTTACTGCTATTTTATTACCGGTTTACAATGAAGACCCAGCTCGCATCCGCGCCAGCATAGAAGCCATGCACGCGGATCTGTTAGAAAAAGCTCCCGGCAAGTTTGCATTTTTTATTCTCAGTGACAGCAATCGCTCTGCTGCTTGCATTAAAGAAAAACACACCTTTTATCCGTTGCTCAACCATGAGGACCAAGGCTGCCCTATTTATTACCGCCGCCGACACAATAACAACGAGCGTAAAGCAGGTAACATCGCTGAATGGGTGACCCGCTTTGGGGCGCGCTATGAAAGCATGATTGTTCTCGATGCAGACAGTTTAATGAGCGCTGAATGCCTAATCAGCCTGTCTCGCCGGATGGCAGCGGAACCTGGTCTAGGGTTAATACAAACATTACCAACCATTATTAAAGCCAACACGCTATATAGTCGCATCCAGCAATTTGCCAACCAATGTTTTGGGCCTGTTTATGCTTCTGGCTTGGCGGCATGGCATGGCACCGCATCCAACTTCTGGGGACATAATGCGATCATTCGCACCAAAGCCTTTGCTGAGTCCTGTGGCCTGCCCATTTTAGACGGCAAGGCGCCTTTTGGCGGTCATGTAATGAGCCACGACTTTATGGAAGCGGCGATGCTGCGTCGAGCAGGCTGGGGGGTTCGTTTTGACATGGATTTAGAGGCGTCTTATGAAGAAGCGCCGCCATCACTCATCGATGTCATGGTCCGAGATCGCCGCTGGTGCCAAGGTAACCTACAACACAAAGCGTTTTTATTGGCACGAGGGTTTCACTTTGCGACACGCGTGCACCTATTTTCAGGCATCTTCTCCTATTTAAGTGCTGTTTTTTGGTTTTTACTGATTGCCGTCGGTTTTGCTCTGGCAGTACAGGCGCATTTTGTGCGACCTGAATACTTTTCCAACCCTTCGTTGTTCCCAACTTGGCCAGTATTTGATTTCCAAAAAGCCTTGTTGCTGTTCGAGCTCTCTATGGCGCTTGTCTTAGCCCCTAAAGTGTATGGTTGGTTAAGCGCTATGGTGCATCCCAAACGCTGCCTTGCATTTGGTGGCCCCATTTTACTGACACTCGATACGCTATTAGAAGTGCTGCTCTCTGCACTATACGCGCCTATTTTGATGTTCTCGCAATTTTTGGTTGTGTTTGATGTATTAAAAGGACGCGATAGTGGCTGGAAGCCTCAGTCTCGAGATGATGGTGCAACACCTTGGAAGACCGTGGCTCGCGCGCACTTATCCCACACCCTTCTCGGTGCTGGCTTGGCGGCTGGCGCCTTGTTCCTAAGCCTTGAACTTTTCTACTGGTCCTTACCGATAACCATAGGCTTGGTGTTTTCAATTCCACTATCTTGGTTAAGTGGTGGGGAAAAGCGAGGTAACCTTTTATCCAAATGCATGTTACTTCGTGCATCTCAAGAAAAGCGCCCAACCGGCATCGTTAAACGACTAAACGATAAACAAGCGCAAGTGACTCAAGACGATTTCCCAGTCACTCAACCTGCATTACAGCGCTTTGTTCAGGATGTCGATTTTTACCACTGGTATCTTGCCCAGCTGCCCGAAGAAGAAGAAAACACCCTGTGTCGCAGTCGCATTTGTGCTGAATGGCAAATTGATAAAAGCGCGAATTTGGAGCAACTCACTGAACACCTTCAAGAAAGCGAGTGCTTGGCCATTTTGAAACATAAGTCTTTGATGCTAGCGATGGGGAAATACCTGCCACAGCACTAACCTACCTCTGTGGACGAGCAAGCTCTCGTCCACAATCCTTTAGCGCTTTCTTATTGGTTGCCGCCGTCTTATTTCCGCTAAACCAACCTTGCTTCAAGGCGCTGTCTCCTATTGCTTTAGTGGACTTTTAGTCAAAGCAATCGGTAAGCAGAAGCTTCATCCGACTCCCCACCAAAGTGGTCTTTTTAGTCCGCTATATGGCGGCTCTGCACGACTTAAAACTGCCCGCTCGTCGCGACAGCAACCCCAGAGGCAAAACAGCAGCAACAAAAAAGAGGTTAGCGAGACGCCCTTGGCTTACGTGGATTGCCCTTAACATTTGGCTTTGACCCTGTAGGTCGAGAGCCTGCGGGCTTAGGTCTTTGACCAGGTCTTCCCCCTTTAGCAGGGCCATTCTCCCCAGGTCGCTTATGTTTGGTGTTCGGAGTGTTAGAAGCACCATTAGGACGGTACGGCTTACCGCCTGGTTTGCCACGAGCCGGCGAGGCCCCTGATTTCGCGCGCGGGGCTGGGGTTTTCTTCGCTTTGTGGGGGGCTTTTTTCCCCTGTTTGACTGGTTTGGTATTGTCCGCCTCAGAAGAAGAATCCTCGATGGCCTTCGACAACAGTTCTATTTCTTTTTGCGTAAAATCACGCCATTCACCCACCGGCAAACCTTTTAAACCAATGTGCATAATGCGAATGCGCTCAAGCTTCACCACTTCGTAACCAAAATGCTCGGCCATACGGCGAATCTGACGATTCAAGCCCTGTACCAGAGTGATTCGAAACACATTATTAGACTCTTTGGAGACTTGGCATTTCTTGGTCATAGTACCCAAAATAGGCACACCATTTGCCATGCCTTTAATGAAATCCTCGGTAATAGGCTTGTTCACCGTCACTAGGTATTCTTTTTCATGGTTGTTACCAGCACGCAACACCTTGTTCACCAGGTCACCGTTGTTGGTCAAAAAAATCAGACCTTGGGAGTCTTTATCAAGACGACCAATCGGAAATATGCGCACACCGTGTTTAACAAAATCGACGATATTATTGCGCTCAGCACTTTCAGTGGTGCTGACAATACCAACAGGCTTATTTAAGGCAATCAAGACAAAGTCTTCTGCATCTTGAGGTTCTATCAATTGCCCATTTACGCGCACCGTATCGCCCGGCGCGACTTGATCACCTATTTTTGCTCGCTTGCCATTAATAAACACATTACCTTGTTCGATAAAGCGATCGGCGTCCCGGCGGGAGCAAATACCACTTTCGCTAATGTATTTATTTAATCGGATTGTGTTAGAAAGATTCAGCATAAATAGTTGTCTTATAAATTCTTAATGTTCACGGTGAAGGGGCTTAAAGCAACGCCAATACAATACGCACCACAGTTTAACAGCGCATTGGGAAGAGATAAAATTTGCCCTGAGATTATAAGGGATTGAGCGCGAATAAACTGTATAAAAGCTCGAAAAAGATAGATTTTCATCCTCTATAAGATCAAACAACACCTTACTTCAGCTAATTTAAAAAGCGCTCTAACCCGCTACTGTATCTCCCTCATAAAGCCACACGCCCCCTTCCACAGTGGAGTTACGCTAAGGCTATTGGTAAACTGCGCGCAGATTTTATTTTGAATGGACCTTTCATTTCATGCTTACAGCAATCAAATCACAACTTTCTTTGCCAGCCGTGCTGCGCTTTGGCACCTTGTCTCTCGCCAGCGCATTGATTTTGACTGGCTGTAGCCAGCCACCAAAGATAGAAAAAGTAGAAGGCTATGCCCAAGGCACCACCTACCACATCAGTTTTTGGTCTGATCCCTCTGTGCCAGTTGCGGACATCAAAAGCCGCTTTAACAATACCCTAGCCCAGATCGATAAAGAGCTTTCCACATGGCGAAATGACTCTTACATCTCAGAGTTTAATCACAGCAGCTCTACCGCATGGCAGCCAGCATCCCAGGATTTTATAGAGCTCGTTCACATCGCCAAAGACATTAATCAAAAATCAGGGGGTTGCTACGATCCAACCATAGGCCCCCTATTTGACTTATGGGGTTTCAAAAAAGAATCTCTTCATGTGCCGAGCGCACAAGAGCTGGTTGCAACAAAAGCAGAGCTTGGCATGGACAAGCTTGAAGTTGACGATGCTGGCAAACGCATTCGAAAAACGATCCCCAGCCTACAGGTCGATTTCTCCTCTATGGGCGAAGGCTATACCATTCGTAAGTTGAGCCAAGTTCTAGAAGCCAACGGGGTAAATAATTACTTGGTGGAGTTTGGTGGCGACATGAAAATCAAAGGCCACAAACCTAATGGGGATAAATGGCGTGTCGCGGTAGAACGTCCGGTATCAGACAATGGCAATCCAACCCCTTATCAAATTGTCACCATTCATGATGAAAGTGGCGTATCTCTTGATACTTCAGGAACCTACCACCACTATTTTGATGATAATGGCAAAGAGTACTCACACATACTCAACCCTATTACCGGCCAGCCTGTTAGTCATGATTTGGTCTCAGCCTCCGTCTTTGGCACCGACCCTAGAGTCAGTGATGCCTGGGCAACCACCATGTTGTGCTTGGGGCAAAAAGAAGGTGCTAAGATCGCTCAAAAAGAGAACTTAGAAGTCTTCTTTATCGAAAACAAGCAAGGCAAGCTGGTCAATTCCACTAGCCAAACACTTGCAGACTCTAGCCGAGTAACCTTCGAAAGCAATAAAAAATAGACCATTTGAACGTCTTCGCGCAGCAACAAGCGCACAAAAAAATGGCCGCATAATGCGGCCATTTTTACGACTAGACGATAACGCTCATCGCTTATTCACCAATATGCCAACCATTGGTAATCGGATAACGACGGTCACGGCCAAAGCCACGCCCTGTTACGCGCACACCTGTTGGCGCTTGGCGGCGCTTGTATTCGTTGACATCCACTAGGCGCAACACACGGTACACGGTTTCTCGATCGAATTGATTCGTCGCCAATATTGCTTCGGCGCTCATATCCTGCTCTATGTACATGCGTAAGATTTCATCCAACACGTCATAGCTAGGCAATGAATCCTCATCTTTTTGATCCGGTGCCAGCTCCGCGGATGGTGGTCGCGTGATAACCCGCTCAGGAATCACATAACCTAAAGTATTACGGTAACGACACAGTTTAAACACCAAGGTTTTAAACACGTCTTTAAGCACTGAGTAACCGCCAACCATATCACCGTACAAGGTGGCATAGCCCACCGCCATTTCGCTCTTATTACCGGTTGTCAGTACCATTAGGCCTTTTTTGTTCGACATCGCCATTAACATAACACCACGAGTACGCGCCTGAAGGTTCTCTTCTGTGGTGTCTTTACCCAGCCCTTCAAACTCTGGTGCTAACACATCACTAAAGGCGGAGACCATGGGCTCAATCGGCAATACACTGTATTTTACGCCTAACAAATTGGCTTCTTCTTCTGCATCATGCAAGCTGATCGACGAGGTATAGGTGTATGGCATCATCACCGCTTGCACACGATCAGCACCTATTGCATCCACTGCAACAGCCAAGGACAAGGCAGAATCAATACCGCCACTTAAGCCTAATACGATGCCTTTAAAGCGATTTTTTTCAATATAGTCTCGTAAACCTAACACCATGGCTTGATAAACGCTGGCCTCAACGTCTAATGCTGGTGCTATGCTACCGGTAACCGGCTCAACTTTGTTAGGCTGACTGTCGTCTACTATCATGTCAACGCAATACAAACCGGACTCAAACCAAGGCGCTTGGAAGACTTTCTCGCCTTTTGCATTAACCACAAAAGAGCCGCCTTCATAGACTAACTCATCTTGCGCCCCCATATAATTCACATACACAATCGGCAGGCTGACTTGCGTCGCGCGCTGATGTAATAGGGCTTCTCGCTCGCCCATTTTTTCAATGTGGTAAGGCGAAGCATTAAGATTAAGGATCAGCTCTGCACCGGCTGCTTTTGCTTGTGCAATTGGCTCTGGGTGCCAGATGTCTTCACAAATACTTAGCCCGACTGTTACCCCTTTAATCTGCAAAATACCCGCTTCACGGCCTTCACTGAAGTAACGCTTATCATCAAACACCAAGAAATTAGGCAGTTTTTGCTTAGCGTATTCCGCCAGCATAGCGCCTTGATAGAGAACCCCAGCGCAGTTAAATAGCTCCCCGTCAATACGTCTTGGGTAGCCGACGACAACATAAATGTCATGAACCTCATCTAGAATCCGCTGTAACGCAGATTCAATACGCGGGTCTAAACTGGGGCGCAATAATAAATCTTCTGGTGGATAGCCTGTTAAGGTCAATTCAGGAAAAACAATCACATCCGCCTGCTCATTGTCTCGGGCTGTGTGTGCCGCGTCGATCACAGATTGTGTGTTTTTGGCTATGTCGCCGACCAGCATATCCAGCTGGGCCATTGCTACTCGTAATGTCATACAGTTGCTATCTCGTTAACTCTGTTAGAATATGCCCTTTATTGTCTGGAATTCCCTAACCTAGGTAAAGTATATGATCGTCCGATTGATCGTTTTTATTGCTATTTTCGCAATTGGCTGGTGGTTATACCGCCAAGTTGTCGCTTTTCAACGTACAAAGCTCTCAAACAAGCCCGATTCGGCGGCCAACAATGCCCAGCCAAAGAATCAGGAAAACATGGTACGCTGCAAACAGTGCAATATTCATATCCCGAAATCCCATGCTATCCATGATCAAGATGCCAATGCTTTTTGCAGTAAAGAGCACTTACAAGCGTTTCATAAAGAGTCGCCATAACGACGCATCAACGACCTGAATAAAGCCACTCCCTGTCAGCCGAGCTTGTTGCCACCACCAGCAATAATCTTATGGCTGACTCTTGAGGTTATATAATGGGCGCATAATCGGTAAAAAAGCCCTTCTTCTCTAGCAACGCGCTATAAGAAAGAGTCGTCATGATGACGCATCAACGACCTGAATAAAGCCACGCCCTGTCAGCCGAGCTTGTTGCCACCACCAGCAATAATCTTGCTGCTGATAGCGAGCACATAACCGGTAAAAATAGTCTCCTTCTGTATCAACATAATAGCGCCAAATATACGTCAGTGTTGCATCCTCATGATGCCAATTGCGACTGTCGTTAGCATAGGCGTTCGTGGTCAGCTGACAGAATCCGCTGCATTGGCTTTGGCTGGCTTGAGCGAACACCACAGGCGCAACAACCGCTTGCTCAAAGGCCAGCCATAGTTGCTGATTTTGATTCAGCTCCTGTAGTGTGGAGCGCAATAAAAAACGTGCTTCTAATCTTTGCTGATAGGCCACTGAGAGCCCCGCCACTGTCATTAGCAAAAGTAAAATAGGCACCGACACCCAGCCTCGCAATAAACTAGGCTTTATCATCTTCTTCAACCAAAACCATTGAGCACAATAACCTGCTTAGCCACACCCTGACAGGGAGCAAGGTATTGCCAACGTTCACCTCGTAATGTGTTATAAACCTGAGTTTGAGGTGGCTGCGTCGCCGCTTGGCAAGGAGACAATTGATACAAATACTCTACCCATAACGCCCGTACCTTAGTTAATGAATAAGTGCCATAACGTGCATCAATGGTATCCACCAAACCGTCTTGATTTTCATCCAATAAAGGTGAAATAGCCAAGGCCATTAGCCCCGCCCATAACTCCAAAGAGTTACCACTTAACTGAGGCGTTCGCCAGAAAGCGGGCTGGCCATTTTTACCTTCCCCTGCGTACCAATAAAAAGCCTGCTGGCTTTCAAGGAATGCGGTTTGACCAAGCATATCCTGATCGAGCAGATTTAGGGTGAAGGATTGCCCGTTCGCTTGTGCCACCTGGGTCTGTTCACTGGTATGACAACTGGCCACTCGCACCCAATCTCCAGCACTTAAATCACAATGATTAGCACTAACGAGCGGGCTATTTACAGTCCCTAAAGACACACGACAAGCGCCATAATCTACCGCTTCTAGCCAGTCCGACTGCGGCACGAGTGAACGCTGGGATAAACGTGCAGGAGGCTCATCTGCTGTGCCTATGGTTAGGCTCAGACCAGTATCAAGATAACAAGCGGCGGGCAACAATCGCGACCAATGCGCCTCAAACTGCGACGCCAATGCTATTTGAAATTTTGACTGATCAAGATACGTCAGCGCGACGCCATGTCGTTGTTGCAGCTGCCAAAGAGGTGCAATTAGCAAAGGTAAGATAATGGCTAATAGCGCACACACCAGCATCAGTTCCAATAATAAACCACCGCGCAACGTGGCCCGCTGGTTATTCATCCTGACGTACCATAGATTGCACCTTAGGCGAAACCTCATACTGGGCAGCACGAAACCACACCCGTAACTCAGCGCCTGTGCAGGGTTGACACTCTGGATAACTGCCATGCTGTGTCGAATACTCACTGCTTAACCAGCTCCCTGAGCCAGTAAGCTGAACCATTAAGGCTTGCTTGTTTTGATTCTGCTCTAGGTTAGCTGCCTGCTGCCCTTGATGAATAGTCTGCCACTGATTAGCCGATTGTCGCTGCACCAAATGCAGTACCACCGACAGTAATATCAGCGCCAGCAAAATCTCTAAAGTGATCCACCCTCCCATCAAAGTAGACCCTACAGAACCATGATGTTTCATGAGCACGCCCCATCACTGTCTTCTGTCGCCACCACATCGGCACCATAAAAGCGACCACTTTGATTAATCACCAAACGAGTATGCCAGCCAAGATAACAAAATAAGAAAGTGCCATTTTGGTAGCCGGATAGGCCATTAGGAAGGAAAGTTATACGGGATTTATTGGCCGGAAAACCTTGCCAGACAATGCTGACATCGTGCTCAAACGTCACCCTTCGATACAAGCCACCGTAAGACTCTGGCTGCATTACGACAAAGCCGTCTGACCAGTTCCCCTGACAATCGACGCCACCACAAACATAACTGCTGTCGCCTGATTGTATGGCCAGTAAACGAGCCTCCTGAAGCGCATTACTCAGGTTTTTAACGTCTTCTAATAGAATGGCTTTATGCTGGCTCGTTTGTGCGTGCTGAATAATCACTCCCGAGCTAACCAACGCTAAAAAACTTAAAATAGCGAGTACACACATCACTTCAAGGAGTGAAAAGCCTTTTTTGTTTTGCATAGAAACCTCCTTATTCCTAGCCTTTTATGATCAGCCAACAGGCTGCATTCAGGGACGTATCACACACCATCCATAGTGTATTTGCGCCGTCTCTGCTGCGGCTGTTGTTTACTTATTACAGTTCACCTTTGCGTAAAAATCTAGTTTGCGTCAAACCATTGATTAATAAATTTTGCGATTTGTCTTGGCTTTTGGAATGGTAATGAATGGTCACAGGCACTCATCACCTTATGCTGCCAGCCTTCCAACTGCTCTGCTAACTTTTGATAATGGGTTTTTAAATGCTCACTGCTTAACTCACCAGAAAACAGCAAGACCTCTTTGGCAGAGCGAATCATTGCGTCTCTATGCTCTGGCGCTTGCGCTAAAACTTCCACATGATTCGTCACCGCATCCAGCGCGTAAGAAAAACCATGGGGTCGATGTGCTAAACGAGACTGCGTTGTTGCTTCAGCCACCGGATGTTTACGACGATTCGGCGACACACCATCCATAAAATGGGCCACGCCTAACTCCACATCCCCCGTATCACGAATGATGTTGGAAGCTTGACGATACTTTTGGCGAACTTCGGTCAAGGCATCAAGGTTTTCACGGTCTAAAGACGCAGGTTCCATCAGTGCCATTTTCAGCGGCATGTGCCCAGACATCACCCGTCGATGGTTTAAATTAAGGCCAATCAAACCGCCCAGTGAATACCCCACTAGATCAAAATCTTGCCAATTGAGGTGCGCCAACAGCGCTTCCATATCGTGAGTCAGCTCACTAATGGTAACCGGGGCCTCTTTACCGTGAAGATGAAATGACTCCCCCATGCCTTTGATATCCGGCACCAACATCCAACGCCAGGCTTTAAAATAAGGCAGTATCGGTGAATAGGTGATTTCACCCGCAACACCCGCACCATGAAGCAATAAACAATGGCGCTCGCTGGTCGCTTCTTTATTTTCATAAAGTCGATAGGCAATACGGCTGTTAATTAAACTAAGAAAATGTACATCAGACACTTGTAATAACCCTGTGGTTGCCCTTATTAAAGGACTACAATTGTAAACTTTTGAAATCGTGGTTCCATTATGCCAGAAATAAAACGGATAACACTGCCCTACCAGGCTTCTTTACTCTCTCTATACCAAGCCTTAAGGAGCCTGCCTTACCCTGCATTATTGGACAGTAATCACGATGAATTTCCTGACACTAGGTTTGACATTTTAGTCGCAGACCCGCTAGCTAGAGTCTGCGCAAAACAAAATACTTTTCACCTTGAATGGCGTGATGAGCAACAAGCCCAGCCACTTTATACCATTACCAAGACCGATTCTCCCCTCGCCTTACTTGAACAGTTACTAACCCTAAGCACACAAGAATCATGGGCTAAAAATGCCCCTAAGGAGCTGCCTTTTGTGGGTGGCCTGCTTGGTTATTATGCTTATGAATGCGGCCACTACGTGGAAACCTTACCGGATAATGTGCAGCACGATATCAGTTTAGATCAACTCAGTGTGGGGCTTTATGGTTGGACTATTATCTCCTCTCACGCGGAGCAGAAAACCGAGTTAATTATTACCCCTTGGTGCTCCCAACAAGAGGAAGAGAAACTGCTCTCTTTGATCAATAAAGCACTGGATAACACAGATAAACCTCTGGCGAACCAAGCACTTGATGGCATTTCCAAAGCGGCCAGCTTTGCGCTAAAAGCACCATTCACGTCCAATATGACTGCGCACCAATACCAGACAAAGTTCGATAAAGTGAAAGACTACATTCTTTCTGGTGATTGTTATCAGGTGAATTTAGCGCAACGCTTTTCAACTCAGTATACCGGCGACCCAATGGACGCCTATCTTCGTTTGCGTGAAGTGTGCCCCACACCGTTTTCTGCTTTTATGGAACTTGGCGAGCAGCAAACCATTCTGAGCCATTCGCCCGAACGCTTCTTACTGTGTGACCAAGGCCGTGTCGAATCAAAGCCCATTAAAGGCACTATTGCCCGTGGCGCAACGCCTGCAGAAGATAAAGCCAACGCCGACACATTATTGGCCTCTGAGAAAGACCGAGCCGAAAACCTAATGATCGTCGATTTATTACGCAATGATCTGGGTCGTACCTGCCTGACGGGCAGCATTAACGTCCCTAAACTCTTTGCCCTCGAAAGTTACGCTAATGTCCATCATTTGGTGTCAACCGTAGAAGGCAGAATCGATGGCGCAGACCAATCTATCCGAGTCTTCCATGAAAGTTTCCCCGGTGGCTCAATCACTGGTGCCCCAAAAATTCGCTCAATGGAAATCATTGATGAACTCGAACCCCATGAGCGCTCTGTCTACTGCGGCTCTATTGCCTATTTCAGTGTCAATGGCCAAATGGACTCAAGTATTACCATCAGAACGCTGGTTGCAGACCACGGACAGCTACATTGCTGGGCAGGAGGCGGGTTAGTCGCTGATTCTAAATACCATGAAGAGTACCAAGAAACCTTTACCAAAGTAGGTAAATTAACTCATACTCTTGAAGATGATTTTTTGAAATAGGCCGAAGTATGTCCGACATTGTGCAGTTTTTAAACGCCCCTCCTATCTTAGCTAACTTAGATCAGATACGCGCTGCGCTAGACACGACACAAGAAGTACACCCGATTTACAACCCAGACAAAGACATGTCGCCTAGTGCCTACAAACTCAAATACCGCTCCGCGGCGGTATTAATCCCAATTTGGCGCTCACCGGAAGACGACCAACTTAATGTACTGGTCACTAAGCGCGCGTTACACATGCGCAATCATCCTGGGCAAATTTCTTTTCCTGGGGGCAAGCACGACCCCGACGACGCCAGCATCCAATACACCGCCCTAAGAGAAACCTTAGAAGAGGTTGGACTGGCGCCTGATTGCTTTGATCTTATTGGTGAGCTCGGCGAGTACTGTACAATTTCTGGCTATTGTATCAAGCCCATCGTCGCCGAGATGACGCGTTTTAGCGAAATGAGCTTATGCGAAGACGAAGTAAAATCCGTCCACTGGGTACCATTAGACTATTTATTAGACCCCAGTAATTATCAGTTTAAGACCAAACAACTGGGCACAGTGGCGCGGGGATATTTCGAAATAAATTATCAAGGTATTCGTATCTGGGGAGTGACTGCTGGGATCCTTTACGGCCTTTATCAGACCCTTTCCAACCATATTCGCTAAGCCATTATAAGGTTAGTGTGCTTTCTTCTTTTGCAACGCCCGCGCAAATTGTTATGGTACAGACAACTTAAATTTAGCTAGTGGTATAACAGACTATGTCTACTTTCGACTTAACGTCATTCGTTGCAAACAACACAGAAGACGCAGCGCAAAAAATCATTCATAACGCCATGAAAGAGTTCGACAACATCGCCATTTCATTCAGTGGTGCTGAAGACGTTGTATTGATCGACATGGCGGTCAAAGCCAACAAGAATGTCAAAGTGTTCTCTCTGGATACGGGCCGTTTGCATGCCGAGACTTATCGTTTCATTGAGCAAGTACGCAAACACTACAAGATCGACATCGACATCCTTTCACCAAACAGTGAAGCATTAGAAAACTTCACCCGTGAGAAAGGCCTATTTAGCTTCTTCGAAGACGGCCACAAAGAATGCTGTGGCATTCGCAAAGTACAACCGCTAAAACGCAAACTCGCTACCTTAGATGCATGGATTACAGGACAGCGTAAAGACCAAAGTCCTGGCACCCGAAATGTCTTAGCGTTCGCTGAATTAGACTCTGCTTTTAGCTCAGAGGAAAAGCCGCTTTATAAATTCAATCCATTGGCCAATTGGTCATCTGAAGACGTCTGGAACTACATCAAGATGTTTGATGTGCCATACAACGAATTGCATGCCAAAGGCTTTGTCAGTATTGGCTGCGAACCTTGTACCCGTGCGGTGCTACCTAACCAACATGAGCGCGAAGGTCGCTGGTGGTGGGAAGAGTCTGAGCACAAAGAATGTGGCCTGCACATCGGCAACCTCATTCCTACCGCGCAGCAATAAGCCTGTATTAGGCAACTGAGTAAATCAACAGGTGGGGTTAGCTCGCCTGTTGATCCCTTTCCTCCACAACCTCTTGCTGCCACTTTTCCATAAAACGCTGGTAACAGGCTTCCAAATTCAGAATATGCTTAAACAAGACTTCACCGGCATGGGTTAACTCCGTGGTTCGACCATGGCGAATAACCAAGCTTGCCCCCAAGCCTTGCTCTAGCTTTTTGATGTGCTGGCTCACTGCAGGTTGAGTCAATCCTAGCTGCTGTGCAGTTTGGGTAAAGTTACCCGTTTCCACCAATGTTTTAAATGTCACTAGATGATGAGTATTTAACATAACGATTCCTTATAATTGGGAACATTATGACGAAGCCTTTTCACGGACACATTGACCTAAGTCGTGTTTTAATGAAAGACTGATAATTCCTTACATACGTAGAGTATGAGCATGACTATAAAGCAAGATGAGATGTTGCCTTGGCACGAGAGGCAATCCGGCTACCAACCATCTCGTGACAATGACTACCGCACCCCCTACCAACGAGACCGGGCGCGGATTATTCACAGCGCGGCATTCCGTCGCTTACAGTCTAAGACCCAGATTTTGGCTATCCGCCAAAACGACTACAGCCGCACTCGCCTTACTCATTCCTTAGAGGTGGCACAAATCGGTAATGGGTTGGTTCATCAGCTAAAACACAGTGCGCCCGCTGATGCGCCTTTTCAGCGCTGGCTAGCAGACACCGCCCTCATTGAAACCGTTTGCTTAAGCCACGATATTGGTCATCCTCCCTTCGGCCATGGTGGTGAAGTCGCGCTCAATTTTATGATGAACCAAAATGGCGGATTCGAGGGCAACGCTCAATCATTGCGTATCTTAGGAAAACGCGGTTCCTATTCCCCTCTCTATGGTATGGATGTAACCCGCCGAACCTTATTAGGCATTTTAAAATACCCTGTTCTGCACAATGAAGTCGTTGGCAACTACCCTCCAAAGCCAGAGCGTTTCAGACAGTTTAAAGCCAGCGATTGGGCACCACCAAAATGCGTCTACCAAGAAGAACAAGATTTGCTCTCATGGATTATCGCCCCCTTTAGTGACAAGGACAAAAGCACCTTACAGCACACCCAGCGCTTTGCTCCCGAGTGTCACGCCAAATCAAGCCATGCAAGCTTTGACACTAGCATTATGGACTTAGCGGATGACATAGCCTACGGCGTGCACGACCTAGAAGACGCCATTGTATTAGGCATGGTAACCAAGGAAATGTGGAGCGATCACTTAGAACCTAAGCTCGCCAGCCTCGCATCGCCTTTTCTGACGGAACATCTTAGCCGTATTAAAACCCAGCTTTTTAGCCGCCAAAGCCATTTGCGCAAAGAAGCCATCGGCAGCCTTGTCAGCTGGTTTATTACTTCTTGTCAGGTGGTCGAAAACACCGCATTTGAACACCCTCTATTGCGTTTTCAGGTTGCTTTACCAGAAGGCCAACGACAAGCCTTGGCGCTCTTAAAAAACTTCGAAATGCAGCATATTATTCAACGCCCAGAGGTGCAAATGCTGGTCTACAAAGGCCAACAAATGTTGTTAGAAATGTTTGAAGCACTGGCGGCTGACCCAAGCCGACTCCTGCCTCGGGAAATCGCCCAGGAATGGCAAAAAAACACCGCTGAAGGCCACCATGGGCTACGTATTATTTGCGATTATATGGCATCCATGACCGATGACTACGCCAGCCGCATGTACAACAAACTGTTCGTTCCTAGTTTAGGCTCTGTGTTCGAGCCCATGTAGTTTAGGGGTGTTTGAACGCCTCCCATATGCTTTAACACTACTCAGCCTGCCCAGTTATTTTTCTCAGCAGGCTGAGCATCAAATACATCGCTATGCCTTTCTTTTATTAGGTTTTTTAAAATGACCGCAATCAATATCGCACAACTTATCCAGCAATACCCGCAACTAAAACAGCTCATCGAACTGCAAGAAACCTGTTGGTTTAACCCCAATATCACGCCTCTAAAAGACGCCTTACCTTACGTCGGGTTAAGCGCTCAAGACATTCAAGACGCCAGTAACAGGCTGGCTCGTTTCGCCCCCTATTTAGCTGAAGTATTTCCTGAAACAGCGGCAAATCATGGCATTATTGAATCTGACGTGGTTGAGATCCCTGCTATGAAAAGCCGACTAGAAAGCCATTACCAGCAGCCCATCACAGGCAATTTACGGCTAAAGAAAGACAGCCACTTACCAATTTCTGGCTCAATCAAAGCCCGTGGAGGCATTTATGAAGTACTGTCACACGCCGAACAACTCGCCATCACCGCAGGCTTACTTTCGAAGACCGACGACTATCGAAAATTAGCATCAACGCGTTTCAGAGAGTTTTTCGCACAATACAGCATTGCCGTTGGCTCAACCGGAAACCTAGGCATGTCCATTGGCATTATGAGCGCTAAACTGGGCTTTTCGGTGTCGGTTCATATGTCTGCAGATGCTCGCCAATGGAAAAAGGACACGCTTCGAAAACATGGTGTTAACGTCGTCGAGTACCAACAAGATTATGGGGTAGCCGTAGAACAAGGTCGCCAAGAGGCCGCCAATGATCCCCATTGTTTCTTTATTGACGATGAAAATTCGCAAACGTTATTTCTGGGCTATGCGGTGGCCGGCGAACGTCTCAAAAGACAATTTGCTCAACAAGGCATTAAAGTGGATGAAGATCACCCATTATTCGTCTACTTACCATGTGGTGTGGGTGGTGGCCCTGGCGGCGTGGCATTTGGCTTGAAAATGGCGTTTGGCGATCACGTACATTGTATTTTTGCTGAGCCTACCCACTCTCCTTGCATGTTACTCGGAGTACATACCGGATTACACGATCAGATCTCGGTTCAGGATCTTGGCATTGATAACCTAACCGCAGCGGATGGCTTAGCGGTTGGGCGTGCTTCCGGGTTTGTCGGACGTGCGATGGAGCGCTTAATAGATGGCTACTACACGCTCTCGGATGAGCGCATGTATCGTCATCTAGGTGATATGAGCGAGCTAGAGGGTATCTTGTTAGAACCGTCTGCCTTGGCCGGCATCATTGGTCCAATACAGGTATTAAATAACGCCGAGTACCGACAACGCTGTGCATTAGACGAAAGTAAAATGGCCAATGCTACTCATCTTGTATGGGCCACAGGCGGTGGTATGGTACCGAAAAGCGAAATGGCGTCTTACTTGGCAAAAGCCAAACAAGAAAATACTCAACAGCCAAGCTAACCGTAGCAGTTTAACCCATGCCTAAAATGGAGGTGATCGCTAAGCATCGCCTCCAACGCTTTCCAGATCACAAATGGCGCAAGGCGCTCGCAACACAAATTGCCGCATGGGCATCATTTGCGGCATATAGAACTTGGCTTTTCTTCAGTGGGTAAGCTCCCCAGTTTGAAATCTGGGCACCTTTTCTTAGGCACTGTTTTAGCACCATAGCCACAGCGGCACGAGCACCAATGGTATTTTTCTCACCCAGCTTGCGCTTCAAAATAATCGACAAATCTTGAGTATTGGCAATTTCTATATCGAGCTTGTTACGCAATGCTTTGTTGTCGTCTTTAATACCAAAGCCCACTTTTTGAATCGCTTCATTGCTTAGCAACATTCTCGCGGCATTAAGTGCAAACTCAAAACGGGTCGGAAAAAGATAGCCTGTCGACTCAGTCGCCAATTGAATTAAAGCCGGTGCAGGACTTTTTTCGCCTTTACGAAAGGTCGGTTTGGTTTCTGTATCAAATCCTAGGCAGACTTCTCTCTCTAATGTGCTCAGCGCATCATTGGCTTGTTGCTCACTTTCAATGATTATAATATCCGACAAACCAAGGCCAATATAATAAGGCAATGCCTTAATCTGCTCTTTAGTAGGGCGCTCCATATTTTCTCTCTTTGGTTATTCTATGTGACTTGATTTATTGGCAAGGCCCGGAGAACACTTAAGACCATGTTATAATGTCACCCTCATCTGTACAGGTTTAAGGTTTGAGCACGGCATGGCTATTTCTGACTCCGCTTCAAAGTTCAGTTTACCTCAGCACAACCCTGGCGTCGTTACTGTACTCGATTATCTCATTATTAAATTCCCTTACATTGACAAGCACACCTGGCAGCAACGCATGGCCGCGGGCAAAGTCCATTGGCATGATGGCAGCCTAATCACTTCAACAACTGAGTTTCAGCCACAACAAAGGGTCTATTATTATCGTGAAGTGGAAAACGAAGCTCAGGTTCCTTTTCAAGAAACCATCGTTTTTCAAGATGAGCATTTGTTAGTGGCGTACAAACCGCACTTTTTAGCGGTTACCCCCGGTGGTCAGTTTGTTAATGAATGCCTACAGACTCGCCTGCGCCAACGTACTGGCTTGACGAATTTACAAGCTCTGCATCGTTTGGATAGGGTCACCGCAGGGTTGGTCATTTTTTCAATCAACCCAGCGACACGTCATTCTTATCACCAGCTGTTTAAAACCCGACAGATTCAAAAAACCTATCAGGCCATTGCTAATATTCGCCCTAATGAAAAGCCAGTAGGGCAAGAGTGGACAGTTAAAAATCGTCTTGAGGCAGGTGAACCAAGCTTTCGAATGCAGGTGAGCGCAGGAGAAGCCAACAGCCATTCAGTGATTCGCTGCGTACAACAAAACACGCAACAAGCCTTATTTGAGCTGATGCCAATCACCGGGCGCACCCACCAATTAAGGGTGCATATGCAAACACTTGGTTGGCCGATTCTAAATGACAGGTACTACCCTCACCTGCAAGCGCTCAGTGAGGACAACTACACACAGCCGTTACAACTGCTCGCCAAAGAGATGTGTTTTATTGACCCTATTACACAACAACTAAGGCATTTTTGTTATCAAGGTCAGCTGGCTCTAGCATAAGCATTCACTGGCTAATTCGCTATTTCTCAAACAAGGGTTTCTGTGGCCAAATATTGTCGAATTTTGCTTGGGTTTGTTGCTGCTTTGCAGCGAATCCTTTCATCATGTCGTTAGGACGAAACATCCCTGCCTGCCAAGTCGCCATGTATTTTAAGCTGTCTTCTATTCCATGATCCCGGCTATAGTTAATCATTTCTTTACAACCCGTCACCGCTAATGGTGAATGCTTCGCGATACTTTTAGCTATCTCTAACACCCCGGCAATCAAGCTATCATGATCAGCATAAACACGGTTAACAAAGCCCATTTCTTTCGCTTCTAAGGCACTAAACTTGCGCCCGGTATAAGCCAACTCTCGAGCCAAACCAGGTGCAACTAATTTAGGAAAACGCTGTAAGGTTCCCACATCAGCGGTCATTCCAAGCTCGGTTTCTTTGATAGTGAAAAAGGCATCTTCCGTAGCATAACGGCAGTCTGCCGCACACACCAAATCTAACGCACCTCCGATACAGCCACCATGAATCGCAGCTAAAACAGGAAGGCGAGCCTCCTCAAGAGAAGACAAACTGGCCTGTAACTGCATCACCACACGCCTTAGGTTTTCTGCCATCCGCCCCGGGTCTCCGGTTAGTGGCACTGCGTCGCCGCTGGTAAATACCCCTAAATCCATACCCGCGCTAAAGTGCTTACCGGTCGATGACAGGACAATAACTCGAGCTAGGGCCTGCTCGTCTAATTGTTTAATTAACCAGGGCAATTCTTTCCAGAACGCCTTATTCATGGTGTTCAGCTCCAGCGGTCGAGACAACTGAATGTGTGCAATATGGTCTTTAATATGCAGCTTAAAACAGGTTAATTTTTCATCGCTAATCGCCATCGCTCTCGCCTTTTTTATATTATTCTAACAAGCCAAATAAGTGTTCAGAAAACAACCAGAGCCATCAAATTAGCAAGATTTAGTCCATCGAATCAAGCGATATATAAGCAGGATAAAAGACGACCAAGACCACAACCAGCGCCATCTTAGCCAATGCTCTGTGCAATAAAGACGCAAGTTAGCAAGATTGAGCGCTTCTCATACTTTCCTTGACGAAGTTTCATTATCATTAACGCCAAATTATGGTTGAATAACCGCCTCTCAATTTAGCCATGAAGACACGAGCAATGAAAAACCTAACAATTCTAGATGGCGGCATGGGCCGCGAACTAAAGCGCATGGGTGCGCCTTTTTCACAACCATACTGGAGCGCTGAATCGCTTATGGTCGCGCCTCAGTACGTTACACAAGCGCATCAAGGTTTTATCGATGCCGGCGCAGAAATCATCACCACAAACAGCTATGCCTGCGTTCCTTTTCATCTTGGCGAAGACCTGTATCAAGAACGTGGAGCGGCACTAGCAGAACAAGCTGCTATTATTGCCAGAGACGTGGCTAAGAAAGCGTCTCAAAAGGTACTAGTCGCCGGCTCATTGCCACCGCCATTTGGCTCTTACCGTCCAGATTTGTTTGAAAACGATCGTGCTTTCGATATTTTAAATAGCTTATATGAAGCCCAAGCACCTTATGTCGATCTTTGGCTAGTAGAAACCATTTCCAGCGTACAAGAAGCAAAAGTAAGCGCGAGCTTGCTCAGCAAAGCAAGCCAACCTTGCTACTACTCTTTTACCCTTAGCGATGATGAAAAGGAAGTCGCTACTTTACGTTCAGGGGAACCTCTAAGTGACGCGCTGGATGCCATACTTGCAGAAAAAACAGAGGGCATTTTCTTTAACTGTTCAGTACCTGAAGTAATTGCACAAGCCATTCGTGAGACAGCTGTCCGTGTCGCTGAGTCTGCCAAGCAAATCAACATTGGTGCCTATGCTAACAGCTTCGCCCCTATTCCAGTTGACCATAAAGCCAATGAAGGTGCACACGCATCTCGAGACCTAACACCGGAAGAGTATCTTGAGTTTGCAAAACAATGGCATACTCTTGGCGCAAATATTATTGGTGGCTGTTGTGGCATTGGTCCACAGCATATCGAGCTACTGTCACAATGGCAGAAGAGCGTAAACGCTTAACCATGATCGAATTAACCTTTGCTGCGACAGCGCTAGAGAGCTAAGGATGGAAGAGCCTCGTGGTGGCTCTGTATACTCTACTTGGCAAACAGAGCCACCACATCGGGTCAAACAGAAGCAAATTAATATCACCACAAGGACGAGTAGGATTTATGAAAGCTTCAGCACAATTTCCCATGGCAGCCGCCTTTGCGTCGCTTATTTCTTTACAAGTTGGCGCCGCCTTTGCGAAAACCATTTTTCCAATGGTCGGCCCCGATGGCGTCGCTGCGCTGCGTATTGGTATCAGCGCTGTCCTCCTTGCTATCGCATTTCAGCCATGGAGCGCCAAGATCAGCGCCACTTACTGGCCCAGCATTATCACTTACGGCGCCATGATTGGGCTGATGAACTTCTTAATCTACCGTGCCTTTCTTCACATCCCTGTTGGGATTGCCATTTCTATCGAAGTGCTCGGCCCACTCGCCATCTCATTGCTTTCAAGCAAACGCAAAACCGATATTTTATGGATTCTGTTAGCGTTAATCGGTGTATTGCTTTTGCCATTTAACCAAGCTAATGCAGCCTTAAGCACCACTGGACTTGTTTACGCCGTCTTAGCCGCTATTTGCTGGGGGCTGTATATCAAAACGGCCAGTACTGTCTCACAACTTGGCAGCAAGGGTGTCACGACTGGCCTATTTGTCGCTGCACTTTTTATGGTGCCTATCGGTATCAGTCAAGCGGGATCCGCTCTCTTTACGCCCACCGTCCTCCTGCTAGGCCTCGTCATCGCACTCTTATCCAGCGCGCTGCCTTTTTTACTTGATATGTATGCGCTAAAGCGACTCCCTAGAAGTATTTTTGGGGTTTTGATGAGCGCCTCTCCTGCAGTGAGCGCTATGGCTGGTGCGATTATTCTGAATGAGCAATTGAGCAGCTTCCAATGGCTTGGCATTTTCGCCATCAGTCTCGCCTGCCTTGGTGCAAGCTTAACTAAAACACCATAAGACCTGCGCACAGTATTCGCCTTCCTTGCTAAGACCTTGTCCGCTCTCACCTTTAAACAAAAAAGGAGAGTGGACTAGGATTCACCTCTTCGGTATTTAAACGCCACAAACAAGAGTTTAAAAAACAATCAATTGTGTCACATTTAATCACTCGCCCTTATGCTAGACTAGCAAGTTCACGGAACCTGCTAACCGTAAAAAAGCCAAACAGCGCGCCGTTTTTTAACTTAATTAAAAGAGCCATATATGCAAAATTTAACGCAAGACGGACAACAATTAGTTAATAACCTTAGCCAAAAATACAACCTAAGTGTCGATGCAGTAATACACATGCTGATCGCCGTCAATAATGGCGCTGGTAGCATGGCACAATTCAATTGCCCAGAGTTAGGAGGCGGCGGTCAATGGATGCGCGGTGGCATGACCATGGTAGGCGACATGTTCAATTATGGTTTGAAAAATACCGTCGACAACCTTTGTAATGAATTGGCCAATGGCCTAGCTAACTGTCAAGTGTTTGTGCCGATTCCAAAAGGCACACCTGGCAGTAACCAATGGTGGCCAGGAGATTTGGGGCAGCCATTTAGCAGTGGCGCGCAAAACAATATTCGCTACGCTGTCTTTCCTAATCGTTTGGCGGTGGAACTTAATGGCCAAGTGACCGTTTACAACACACTGGATAACAATATTAGTGGCGTCAGCCAACAACAAGGTGGCGATACTTCTCTCACCTTCAGCAGCCAATACGGCACTATCGCGGTCAATAGTTTGCCTATCGTGTCGGGCGTAGGCATAGCGCCTACCCCACAGCGTAATTTCGCTGAACCAACACAGAATAGCTATGCGCCGACTAACCATAGCCAGACAAATAACCAAACAGATAGCCATTTAACGCAAACTAATAATGCGCCACAACACACCAATCTGCCCGGCACTACCTCGATTGATGAGACTCTACAAATCATCGAGAAGCTGGCCAAATTAAAAGATGCAGGCGCCATATCAGAAAACGAATACAACTCGAAAAAAACAGAACTGCTTAATCGTATCTAATCGAGATAACAGCAACAAACCACTCCAGCTTATTGATTTTTAAATAAAAGGGAGTGGTTTCACACTCTCTCATT
The DNA here is from genome assembly GCF_003387375.1 of Marinomonas pollencensis. Taxonomy (GTDB): domain Bacteria; phylum Pseudomonadota; class Gammaproteobacteria; order Pseudomonadales; family Marinomonadaceae; genus Marinomonas; species Marinomonas pollencensis. Next base: position 207,167 of record NZ_QUNG01000004.1, read on the forward strand.
CGTGCTTTAACACCCTAGCGGATTAAACCGAGAAGAGAACGAAACTCCGGTGCTCTGCTGTCTTTTACCAGTTCGTAAAGACACATTTCTAAGCCTGTGATTGCCGCGCCTTTATTCATCAGTGCGGTTATCCCAAGTTGCTTATTAGCCTGCGTTCGAGAAGCAACACAATCACTGACCAAATGCACACCGTAACCACGATCCAACAAGCCAATGGCGGTTTGATAGACGCATATATGCGTTTCAATGCCACACACTAGCCAAGTGGTTACCTGTGATTCTGCCTGTACCGCTTCGACAAACTTAGCGTCTTCACAAGCATTAAAAGTAAACTTTTCGATTGGCGCCAATGGGGCTAATAACGAATGAATTTCTTCTATTGTGGAACCTAACTTATCTGGATTTTGTTCAAGGTAAATAATTGGCAAAGCGAGCGTTTGGGCAGCTTTAATCAGCTTTTCGCAATGGCAAATAAAGAATTCACTGTCGTAGACTTGGCGAGCAAGCTTACCTTGAATATCCACCACGATAAGGCCCGTCGTTTCTTTTACTAGCATGAGCATCTCCTAAATATTGACCAAACCTAACGCCAATCTGCTCGACTTAATCCATAAATAGCATGATCAAGCACTCGACCATTCACCTTTTCAGCTCGTGTAATCACGCCTTCAAGCTTAAAACCTAAGCGCTCACACACTTGGCGACTGGGCTGATTGTTTAGCGCCGCTGATATTTGGACTTTCTCCATATTGAGATCAGTAAAGGCCATGGTTATTAGTTTAGTAACGCATTTAGAGACAATCCCTTTACCTTGATAATTAGCGCTTAGCCAGTAACCGATATCCACCCTCTTCAGATCATAATCGATGCTGTTAAAGCTGATATTACCCACTAAGGTGTCATTATAAAATATTGCACAAACCAGTGATTTTCCATCAGCGTAGTCGTGCAAAGAGCGACTAATAAAATTCAGAAAAAACCGTCATCATGAGCCTGTGGCGGCCAAGCCAGCCGCTTCCCCAAATAGTCACGCTCTTTCGTCACAATATCCAAATATAAGGGAGCAAATGTACTGTGAACCAGAGCCAGTTTTAAGTCTTTTTCAACATCCAATGTAAACATATATTCCCTCTTACGTTAGACAAGCTTGGCAATAAATTAGTGAGCCTTTCTGCGTTTTTCGACAATCAAAACAGCACGAATCATTTTAAAACGACAGAGATGAAAAGCGAGAAAATAATGAGCGGAGTATAGGAAAGAAGTCGATCTAAGAAGCACGTTAGCCATATTGTCTGAGTAACGTGCTGTAGAGTGTGGTTAGGCGTCTTGTAGCTCTTTTAATCTATCGTGGATGTCGGCTTTCAGTTCTTTATCAATGATTTTATTACTGTTGATTTTAGCCTTTTCTAACGAGGCGATAGCCCCTGCCGTATCGCCAAACTCGGCTTGCAGACAGGCCATTGAGTAGCCAATAGAAGATAAATAGTCTTTTGAATTGATCGTTTCCGCCTTTGCTAAGGCTTTACCATAAATGGCGATGGCCAATTCAATATCATCGGTAAAATCTGCAAGTGTTTCCCACTGCACCGGATGGTCTTTCTCTGTCTTGTCATTGTCTTCACAGATTTTCTTAAGCTGAGCATAATGCTCATCAAAGCCAGCTTGATTCTTCTTGTTCGCACAAGACATTAGCTCATTGGCGAGGGCAAAAACGGCTTTATAAATTTTCGTGTTCATAGGTCACTCTAGGGTAAGCGTTCAAAGGGAATTATCGCCTATGGTAATTTTAATCACGGCGTTATGACAGCTCTGTTATGACAATGTTCTCTTTATCTTTAAAAGAGGGCAAAAAAATAAAAACGATGGAGCTAACATTTCGACAACGGTACTAACTTAGCGCGTCAAACTCTTTGCCAAAAAGGTGAATGTCTTCTGTGACGCTGCCATTTTGCGCAATGTTGGGCAATAACCCCCACTGCTCAAACCCTTGCTTAGCAAAAAAGCCTTGGCTACGTACGTTACTGGCGTAGATAAACGCAATCAGATGGGTAAAGCCAATGTCGTGTTGGTGCTGAGATAAATAATGAACAAGCTGTTTTCCCAACCCTCTATGTTGATACTCAGGAGCAACATAGAGGCTAAATTCGGACGCTTTATCAAAGGCCGGAAGACCATAAAAAGGCTCAAGAGAACACCAAGCAAGCACCTCGCCATGGGATTCAACCACCAACATGGGGTGCTTGTCAGTGGCCGTTTCAAGCCATTCCATTACATCAAGCAGACTAATGCAGTCTTGTCGATTGGTCGTGACCGCAAACGGGTCACCTTGCTGAAAGATGGCTAAAATAGCCGGGGCGTCGTCTAAAACAGCGGCACGAATAAAATGACTTTGCTTTGTATTCATACCGCTATTGTCTCTAAGACTGTCGTTATTGAAGCTGTCGCGGCTTAGCCTTGCTCAAGCAAACTGCGCAAATCAATCAAGGCCGCGTTAGCACGAGAAAGGTAAGACGCCATCACCAAAGAGTGGTTCGCCAAGACACCAAAACCACTGCCATTTAGAATCATTGGTGACCAAATACTTTCTTGGGTCGCTTCTAACTCACGAATAATCTGGCGCAAGCTAACCAATGCATTTTTATCACGCAATGTCGGTGCAAAATCTACTTCTACGGATTTAAGAATGTGAATCAAGGCCCAGCTTGTGCCGCGTGCCTCATAAAAAACGTTATCGATCTGACCCCAAGGAGTCTTAACGTATTTATAAGCTTCTTCGTTGTTATTGTTGCTTGCTTCCTGTGCGCTTTTATTACCGGCCAAATCTGTGTTTTCACGAACTTTCACCACACTGGCAGACAAACGCTGAGACAAACTACCCAAACGCGTACTAACATCTGACAACCAATCTACTAGGTTATCAGCACGGGCATAAAATTTCGCGGGTGCTTGGGAAGAGTTTCCCGACAAGCGATCCATGTACGACAGTACTTCTTGATTACCACGCTGATACTCGCTTTCACTAGACGGCAATGCCCAGCTATTGTTATCGAAGTTAAACTGCGGCTCAGCGACTTTCAGGTTCACATCTTCGGTGGATTGGGATTGCGAGCGGCTAAACTCTTTACGCATCGCACGTGCTAGATCGCGAGTTTGTACCAAGACACCAAATTCCCAAGAAGGCATGTTGTCCATAAAAATACCTGGCGGCATCACATCATTAGAAATAAACCCACCTGGCTTATTCAATAAAGTATCCACCATCTCGTGCAGAGTATTGGCGGTGGTGTAGCCCACAACCAGCTGTTTATTCTCATCGAGATCATCGCGCGCTTGTGCCGTTGCTTTGGCTTCGGCAACCACATCAAATTGACTTGGCTCATTGCTCCAATACATACCGAGTATCGACAACAAAATCACTAATATACAAACCAGTGCCAGCAGCCATTTCCATAAGCCGCGTATATGGGAGCTCGTTTTCCAAAACTGCAATTTACTTAATACACTCGCCATCATTTTTCACCTTAATTCTGTTGTAATTCCACCATGTATTTTGCACGATGATAAATCATTGCTCGCACACGATAATCAAGCACACGACTATTAATAATTTGATAAAGCAGTCGTGCTTCTTTGTCATTTGGCCAATAAATGGCCACATCACTTTTATCTTTTGCTACCTGGTCGATGATAGGCTGCATTTTCTCAATAATCTCATCATCGCTCAAACTAAATAGTGTTTTTGGCAAAAAGAACTGCCCTTCTTTTGCCTCTGGTTGTCTCTGTTGCTCTGGCTTGACGGACGGCTCAACGGATGAAGAAGCCGCAGATTTAGCGGGAGCGGTACGACGTTGTTTTGCCGCGTCTAGCCGTTGCTTTTTTAAGCGCTCGACCCGAGCTGACATTTGACTAATAGTGGCGTCTTCTGGGTTAGCTAAGCGCGCTGAATCCAAATACCGTTCTGCCATTGAATAGTTGCCTTGCTGTGCAGCCCGCCACGCCCATTCGTTATATCTGTCAACGATGCTGGCGATGCCGAGAGTCGCTTGGTAATTACCTGGGTCTCGTCCTAATACAGCCTGAAAATACAAGTTTGCATTGTCTTCTTCAGGCGTTAGCAAACGCTGTTCCGCTAACGCCTGCTGACCTTGTTTAATCAATTGCTCTGTCAGTGCTCGATAGGGACTGATGGCATTTTCATTCGTAACCCTTAACGCTTTTTTTGCGGCAGGCGCTTCGCTGTTGATGGGTTCTGACGCACTTGCTCCAGCCACCACGGAAGAAGCGTCTTCTTGCTGCTTGGAGGCAGCTGATTTTTTCACATTTCCCTGACACCCTGCTAGGAAAATGACAGCAAACAGTAAGGATATCGCTTTAATACTCAATTTACCCCCTTATCAGTGGCAACTTTTTGGTGGCTTGATAGTCTATATCCGCTGTTCGCGTGATGGAATAGATTCACGCACTCTAACTTATTTTATGAAAGATTATTATGCGCACATTGATTGTACTTGTTTTACTCTTGGTTAATAGCACAGCTTTTGCCTTTACTTTTGCCCCCACCAATAATTCGTTAGAGCCTAACTTTCTACCCGTTGAACAAGCTTTTAAAGTGTCTGTTGATGCACCTCAAAATGGTATAATCAAAGCACACTGGCTGATCCATGATGGTTATTATCTATACCAGAACCGCCTCTCTCTTTCTGGGCCACAAGCCGATAAACTGCATTTCGCGGCGCTGCCGAAAGGAGAAGACAAAACCGACAAATACTTCGGTGATGTCATTGTATACAAACACAACCTCTCGATTCCTATTTATTATGACATTACTTTGCCGGCGGGCACTAAAATCAAGGCCTCCTTACATTATCAAGGTTGTGCTGAAAAAGGCCTCTGCTACGCGCCACAAGTAGAGCCAATTGAATTTACCGTTCCGCCAGTAGAAAAAAAATTGAGCGCGCTAAACAGTGAGCAAACCAAACCTAGTATTGAGCACAAAACACCATCACCAGTGATCTCAAAAGCACCTGAGTTTTCCCCTTCTGAAGCGTCGTCTATTAGCCATTTACTAGCATCAAGCAGTCTGTGGACCGCCATTGCGGCACTCTTTGGCTTTGGGCTGCTACTCTCTCTCACACCTTGCGTACTGCCTATGATCCCGATTGTCAGCGCCATCGTGGTAGGAACCCGTCGCTCTAAACTTGGTGCTTTTTACTATAGTGTCGTCTATGTCCTGGCTATGGCTTTGACTTACGGTGCCATTGGCGCTATTGCCGGTGTCTTTGGCACCCAACTCAATCTGCAAGCACAATTACAAAGCCCTATTTTACTGGGCATTAGTGCGGCTCTCTTTATTGCGCTGGCGCTCGCCATGTTTGGTGTTTATGAATTGCGTCTGCCGCTATCTTGGCAAAACCGTTTACAGCAAAGCAGCAACCCTGACACCACTTCAAGCATACGCACAACACTTCATACCTTTATTGCTGGAGTACTCGCCACACTCATCGTCTCACCTTGTGTTTCTGCGCCAGTGGCGGGGATATTGCTGTTCATTTCCAGCCAAGGAGATATCTGGTATGGCGCCCTCATGCTGTTTGTCATGGCTTTGGGAATGGGTATTCCGTTACTCTTAGTTGGCTTGTTCGGCCCCAAAGTATTGCCCAAAAACGGCCCCTGGCTGCACGACACAAAAGTCATCATGGGGTTTACCTTATTGGCGGTTTCAATATGGTTAGCGACCCGCTGGCTACCCGCTATTACCCACCTCATTTTGTGGGCAGCCTTGGCCTTTGCGATTAGCGCTTACTTCTTGCATCGCGCCACGTCTTCATACTCCCACCCTGTTCGCTGGTTTTGCGCCCTGTTTTTTGGTGTTATCGGAGCGTTTGAGCTCTACGGTGCAGCCAGTGGTGCGACCAACCCATTAAAGCCCATTGTCAATAATCAACAAGGCATACGCTCAGAATCAATTCCTTTATTTAAAACCACGATAAGCGGGCTAACAGAACTTCCTGCTCTATTGGCCAACCAAGACCCTCGTCCCATAATGCTAGACCTATATGCTGATTGGTGCATTAGCTGCAAAGTCATGGAAGAAGAAATTTTCAAAGCCGATGACGTTCGCCCTCTGATAGAGAAGGTGCAACTGGTTAGAGTCGACGTCACTAAAAACACACCTGAGAATAAAGCGTTAATGGCTAAGTTTGCTCTTTTTGGCCCACCATCCTTGGTTTTTTTAGACGCCCAAGGTAACGAACAAAAAGACTTAACATTGATTGGAGAGCCGACAAAGGCGGAAGTTTTAACGAGACTGCAGTTTTTCGTGAAAAACAATTAAATAAAACGAGGTAAAGTTTACCACTGATTAAATAACAACCTAAGCGAGCGATTTTTGGTTTTTTTACGTCATAACTGGACAATTTCACGGTTTTTAACGATAATTTCTCGCCACATGACTCTGACCCTTTCCCTTTGGTCGTTTAATGTTAGCGAATTGCCAGGACGGCTGTTCTGCAATTTCTGCATTAAAAGATCTTTATTTTTGCCAGAGCGTGCCGAATTAATAATGATTAGTGTTTATAAAAACACTAAACAATTTTGACCGAAAGAAGAGAGTAACAATGGATATTCGCAAAATTAAAAAACTAATCGAGCTTCTAGAAGAATCTAATGTCTATGAGATTGAGATCAAAGAAGGCGAAGAAGCCGTTCGTATCAGTCGTGGCGGCGCACCTGTTGCAGTAGCACCACAAATGGTTGCGGCACCAGCAGCTCCTCAAGCGGCAGCGCCAGCAGCACCTGCTTCTTCTGCGGCACCAGCGGCAACACCAGAAATTGCTGGCCACACAGTAAATTCTCCAATGGTCGGAACTTACTACAAGTCTTCCGCTCCTGGCGCCAAACCTTTCATTGAAGTTGGTCAAAAAGTCAATGTTGGCGACACTATCTGTATCGTTGAAGCAATGAAAATGATGAACCAAATCGAAGCTGATAAGTCTGGTACTATTGCTGCCATCCTAGTAGAAGACGGCGAGCCAGTTGAATTTGATCAACCTCTCGTTTCCATCGTTTAATCAACAGCAATAGGTTTCATCATGCTCGATAAGGTATTGATTGCAAACCGAGGCGAAATCGCGCTACGTATTTTACGTGCGTGTAAAGAACTCGGTATCAAAACCGTTGCGGTTCACTCTAAGATTGACCGCGACCTACTTCATGTTCGCCTAGCAGACGAATCCATCTGTATCGGACCAAACCCTTCAGCACAAAGCTATCTGAACATTCCTGCTATCATCAGTGCAGCAGAATTGACAGACACTTCTGGTATCCACCCAGGCTATGGTTTCTTGGCTGAAAATGCAGATTTTGCTGAGCAAGTAGAACGCTCTGGCTTCGCCTTCATCGGCCCTAAAGCAGAAACAATCCGCCTTATGGGCGATAAAGTATCTGCCATTAAAGCAATGAAAGAAGCGGGGGTTCCTACCGTTCCTGGCTCTAACGGCCCAGTGCCAGAAGACCACGAAGAATGTATCCGTATTGCCCGTGAAATCGGCTTCCCAGTTATCATCAAAGCCGCTGCAGGTGGTGGTGGTCGTGGTATGCGCGTTGTTCACAACGAAGGCAGCCTACTGAAGTCCATCAGTGTTACCCAATCTGAAGCAGGCTCTTACTTCGGTGACAGCACGGTTTACATGGAGAAATTCCTACAAAACCCACGTCACGTAGAAGTTCAAGTACTGGCTGACGGCCAAGGTAATGCAGTACACCTATACGACCGTGACTGTTCTTTGCAACGTCGCCATCAAAAAGTATTGGAAGAAGCACCAGCACCCATGCTGGACGAAGAATCTCGTCAGGCTTGTTTGCAAGCGTGTGTTGATGCTTGTATCAAGATCAACTACCGCGGCGCTGGTACGTTTGAATTCCTATACGAAGATGGTCACTTCTACTTCATCGAAATGAACACTCGTGTACAAGTAGAACACCCTGTTACAGAAATGGTAACTGGCGTTGACATCGTTAAAGAACAGCTTCGTATTGCCAGCGGTTTGCCTTTGTCTCTTAAACAAGAAGACATCAAGCTGAACGGCCATGCGGTAGAAGCTCGTATTAACGCAGAAGACCCGAAAACCTTTATGCCAAGCCCAGGTAAAGTGAACTACTTCCATGCCCCTGGCGGTAATGGTGTACGCGTTGACTCTCACCTATACAGTGGCTACTCAGTACCCCCTACGTACGACTCCATGATTGCCAAAATCATCTGTCATGCGCCGGATCGTACTATGGCTCTGAAACGCCTTTCTGGTGCACTTGATGAAACCTTCATCGATGGCATTAAGAGCAACATTGATCTGCAAAAAGACCTCACAAACGATGCGAGCTTTATTGCCGGCGGTGTTAACATCCATTATTTGGAGAAGAAGCTCGGCCTTTAATCGCTGATGCTTTTACCCCTAGCGACCGTAAAAATCGCTAGGGGTTATCATTTTCTACTCGCGAACCTTCCCCAGCTTCGTTATCCTATCCCTTGCTTGTTTATATTTCGGATTCTGTTTTATGCCTTGGCTTCAAATACGTTTAAACACTACCCCTGAGCACGTCCCTGCCTTTGAAGATACTCTGCTAGATTGCGGCGCTATCGTGGTCACCTTTGAAGACGTGCACGACGATCCAGTTTATGAACCAGACCTAAACACTACTCCACTATGGAAGCACACCAAGGTCACTGGTTTATTTGAAGCGGATGCTGATCTTGAGCACATTCGTCCCGCGGTTGAACATAAAGCCGCTGCATTAGGCGATGCCGACTCTCTTGAACTAAAAATCGAAATCGTAGAAGACAAAGATTGGGAACGGGAGTGGATGGACAGCTACCACCCGATTCAATTTGGCGAACGCCTGTGGGTATGCCCAAGCTGGCGCGAAGTACCGGACGAAAACGCCATCACACTAATGCTCGACCCAGGTTTGGCATTTGGTACTGGCACCCACCCAACGACAGCGCTCTGCTTACAATGGCTCGACAGCATAGACTGTCAAAACAAGACCATCATTGATTATGGCTGTGGCTCTGGCATTCTAGGCATTGCAGGTTTATTACTGGGCGCCAATAACATGGTGGGTATCGATATTGACCCGCAAGCCGTTCAAGCCACACAAGCCAATGCTGAACGTAACAATATCGACCCTGCACGCATTGAAGTTAAGCTGCCGCCGTATGAATCTGACTTACAAGCGGATATTGTCGTTGCTAATATTTTAGCTGGCCCACTTGCTCAATTGGCTCCAACCATTACAGCCTTGGTAAAAACGGGCGGTAAGTTGGCATTGTCTGGTATTTTGGCCAATCAAGCACAAGAGGTCATCGAGGCGTATCAAGAATGGTTTACCATTGAATCCATCACCGAAAAAGAAGAGTGGGTACGCATTGTTGGCGTTAAAAACGCATAAAACGACACCGTAATTTGTGAAAGTTCGATAAGGAAGGCCGTAACGCAATGACCGATAGTTTAATTACTCGTTGTCCTAAATGTTCCACTGCATTTCGTGTAACCGAAGATGTATTGAACATGGCAAAAGGAAAAGTGCGTTGCGGCCAATGCTTTCATATTTTTGACGCCATGGAAGCCAGCAACACCCCCTTATCGACCACTCCTACACCACCCGTAAGTGACAATACACCAGATAACAACACCTATAGCACAGCCCCTGCTGAGCCGACATCAAACGAGCCAGCATCAAACGAGCCAACACCTCAGAACAAAAGCATGTTATTTACTTCTGCGGATGATGAGCCCGTCAACCCAGAATGGCTAAAGACGCTCTTTGATGAAAATGATTTAGCCCCAGGCACACCAGACGACCCGCTATTTGATACACCGGCACAGCCTGTCTCAGCGCCCTCTCACAGCTCATCCAATGAAAGCCCTCAGCCTCATGTTAACTCAGGGACGCACAAGGATGAGCAAGTTAAAAAGAATCCTCCTAACGGCGTAAAAAGACCAACCCACAATGGCGATGAACCAGCCCCTTGGGAATTAGAACTGGCAGAAGTAGAGGCCGCCTTAAGCGCCTCACCCAAGCCTCAGCCTATTAAAAAAGAAACCATTGAACACTTTGTGTCACCCCCGAAAAACACAGATTCAGAGCCTGAATCAAAAGAACCAGAGCCTGACTATATGGTCGCACTGCACTCGCTGGCACAAAATGCCGCTGAGGTAGAGTCTCCGAACCGAGTCACTCAACAAAACAGCGCACTGAACCAAATATCCAGCCAAGAGTATTTAGCCCCCTTGATTGGTGAGTATGAAAAAGAGCAAAAAAACCACAAAAAACCGCGCACCTTGTTGTGGTTTTTAGCTGCGTTAATGGCGCTTTTTGCTCTTTTGTATCAACTCACTGGGCACTTCTTTGTGCAAGGCAGCCAATCAGAAAACTTCCGCGTTTTCTACCGTACCTTTTGCACCTATACTGGCTGTACATTACCGACTTTTGTGGACATTCATGCCATCAGCATTCAACACGTACGTATTCAGAGCCACCCGACACAAACGAATGCACTGTTAGTCAACGCCATCATTACCAACACCAGCCGCTACGCTCAACCTATGCCTAAGATCGCTCTGGAGTTTTTTGACCTTAATGGCGCTCCGGTCGCGGCTCGCCTCTTTGCCCCCAAAAACTACTTAGACAAAGACTTCTTAGACATCACCTATATGCCACCAAACACGCCAATCCACTTGGTTATTCCAATCCGCGACCCCGGCGCAAGAGCGGTTACTCACCAGCTGCGCGTTTTCCCAGCTGAGACTCGTTCATACTAATTTAGGGTTATTTTGGGCCTGCGACAAAATAAGCACAAAATTTAGCCAATTTTTGTGCTGTCAAGACTTCAAAAATGCCGATTGACTAGGTATTATGCACGCCCGCTCGACATTGTCGCCGATCTTTAACATCCGATTCAGTATTCAGGAACAACATGGCATTTGCTATTGGCTCATATTGCGTTGACAAACCCGTTATTCTTGCCCCTATGGCAGGTGTAACAGATTTGCCTTTTCGCCGTCTTTGCCATGATCAAGGTGCCGGTTTGGTCGTCTCAGAAATGGTAACGTCCGACGTTCGTCTATGGAACTCAACCAAGAGTCGCCATCGTTTAATTCACGATGCCGAAGTCTCTCCGAGATCCGTACAAATTGCTGGTGGTGACCCACAAATGATGGCAGAAGCGGCTCAACAAAACGTTGAGCTTGGCGCGCAAATCATTGATATCAATATGGGCTGCCCAGCAAAAAAAGTATGCAATAAAGCGGCAGGCTCAGCCCTGTTAAAAGACGAAGTGTTGGTTCGAGAAATACTAGAATCGGTAGTAAATAGTGTGTCGGTTCCTGTTACATTGAAAATCCGAACAGGATGGAGTTTAGACCAGAAAAACGGTGTTACCATTGCCAAGATGGCAGAAGACATTGGCATTAAAGCGTTAGCCGTTCACGGAAGAACTCGTGAATGCAAATTTAAAGGCCAAGTCGAATATGACACCATCGCCAGCATTAAACAGCAACTCACTATTCCAGTGTTTGCTAATGGCGATATCAAGGACGCTAAGAGCGCCAAAGCTGTTATGGATTACACCAAAGCAGATGGCGTGATGATTGGTCGAGCCGCACAAGGACGACCATGGATTTTTCGGGAAATAAACCACTATTTACAAACCAATGAGCTGTTAGCACCTCCTTCTCTTCTAGAAGTGCAACAGTTAGTGATCAGTCATGTTAAGGCTCTTCACCAATTTTATGGTGATTACCTAGGTGTGCGCATTGCACGCAAACACGTTGGCTGGTACCTGCAAACGTTGGCGGACAAAACACAATTTCGTAGCCTATTTAACCGTATTGATAATACGCAAGAACAGCTCGATCAATTGAACGAATTTTTTGTTTGTCATATGACAAACGAACCTTGTACTTAATAGACAAAGATTTCATAGGCGCGACTGATATATTATCTGCCGTGGTCTATGCTCAATGACTATTACTAAATGGTTAGCTTTAAACTAGAAGGTTATTCTGTGGTAGAACAAACTCATACTCAAACGTTTCAAGCTGCTTCTTCAGAGCAGTCACAAACTCTTCGTGACAATGTTGAAAAAGCACTGCAAAACTATTTCGCTCACTTGGATGGGCAACCTGTGACTGACTTGTATCAGTTGGTCTTAGCCGAGGTTGAGGCACCTCTGCTAGAGTCTGTCATGAGCTACACAAAAGACAATCAGACAAAGGCGTCAACTATCCTTGGCTTAAACCGAGGCACGTTGCGCAAAAAGTTAAAGCAGTACGGCATGCTTTAACCATTGAGAAAAGGGCGATTTCGCCCTTTTTTCGTTTTACCTTCCCCTTGTTTATTTAGCGTTAATCAATTGCGAGAACCACAATGGCAAATCACACTACTGTTACTCCAATCAAACGAGCTCTAATCAGCGTTTCCGACAAAACAGGCATTGTCGAATTCGCACGCGAACTGACTGCACAGGGCGTCGAAATTCTTTCTACTGGTGGTACTTACCGCTTACTACTTGATAATCAAGTAGCAGCGACCGAAGTATCTGATTACACCGGCTTCCCAGAAATGATGGATGGCCGTGTGAAGACCTTGCACCCAAAAGTGCATGGCGGCATTCTTGGTCGTCGTGACATCGACGGCGCGATCATGAAAGAACACGGCATCGACGAAATCGACATGGTAGTAGTAAACCTATACCCATTCGAAGCGACCATCGAACGTCCTGACTGCGATCTACCAATGGCCATTGAAAACATCGACATCGGTGGCCCAACTATGGTTCGCTCTGCAGCGAAAAACCATAAAGACGTAGCGATTGTTGTTTCTCCAGCAAGCTACGATGCTCTACTGGCGTCATTAAAAACAGACGGTGGCCTAACCTACGAACAACGCTTTGATCTTGCGGTACAAGCGTTTGAACACACATCTCATTACGATGGCGCAATTGCTAACTTCCTAGGCAAAAAAGTCGCCGGTGGCAGTGAAGATTTCGCTCGTACCTTTAACTTGCAGTTCAACAAGCAAGAAGAAATGCGCTACGGCGAGAACCCACATCAAAAAGCGGCGTTCTATGTAGAAGCGAATCCAAAAGAAGCGTCCATCAGCACAGCGAAACAGATTCAAGGTAAAGCCTTGTCTTACAACAACATCGCCGATACAGATGCCGCTCTAGAATGCGTTAAAAGCTTCGACAAGCCAGCCTGCGTTATCGTTAAGCACGCTAACCCTTGTGGCGTGGCAACAGCTGACAATCAACTGGCGGCTTACGACCTTGCTTTCCAAACTGACCCAACGTCTGCCTTTGGTGGCATCATCGCCTTTAACCAAGAATTAGACGCCGACACAGCGCAAGCCATTGTCGATCGTCAATTCGTTGAAGTCATCATTGCCCCAAGCGTCAGCCAAGCAGCAGCCGATATCGTTGCAACTAAGCAAAACGTACGCTTGCTAGAATGTGGCCAATGGTCAGCTGACAAACCTGCTGCGCTAGATTACAAACGCGTAAACGGTGGTCTATTGGTTCAAGACCGTGACGACGGCGCCATCACTTTAGATGACCTTAAAGTGGTATCAAAACGCCAGCCAAGTGAAGCGGAATTGAATGACCTATTGTTCGCATGGAAAGTGGCTAAGTTTGTTAAGTCTAATGCCATTGTTTATGCTAAAGCTGAGCAAACTATCGGTGTGGGCGCAGGCCAAATGAGCCGCGTTTACAGCGCCAAAATCGCTGGTATTAAAGCCGCGGATGAGAACCTAGAAGTGGTTGGCTCTGTAATGGCCTCTGATGCGTTCTTCCCATTCCGCGATGGTATTGATGCGGCGGCGCAAGCAGGCATTACCGCAGTAATTCAACCAGGTGGCTCTATGCGTGATGCAGAAGTCATCGCAGCAGCAGACGAAGCTGGCATGGCAATGGTCTTCACTGGCATGCGCCACTTCCGCCACTAATCCGGTCACGTTTAAAAACGTACCACTAAACAGCCGTCACTCTAGCAGTGTCACTATTTAGCGATTTGCCAGTGGAGTCACCCACTGGCTTATATTAGAAAGGATATAAGAATGAAAGTTCTGATTATTGGTAACGGCGGCCGTGAACATGCATTGGCATGGAAAACCGCAGAATCCAACGACGTTGAAAAAGTCTTTGTTGCGCCTGGTAACGCAGGTTCAGCCGCAGAAAATAAAGTCGAAAACGTTAATATTGGCGTGACCGACATTGCTGACCTTGTGGCATTTGCTAAACAAGAAAGCATCGATCTGACCATCGTTGGTCCAGAAGCACCTTTGGTTATCGGTGTCGTAGATGCCTTTGAGAAAGAGGGTTTAGCTATCTTCGGCCCAACAGCCGCTGCAGCGCAACTTGAAGGCTCTAAAGCTTTCACCAAAGATTTCTTAGCTCGCCACAATATCCCAACGGCGGCTTACGGCAACTTCACCGAGATCGAACCAGCTGTCGCTTACATCAAGCAGCAAGGCGCGCCAATTGTGGTTAAAGCCGACGGCCTTGCCGCAGGCAAAGGCGTTATCTTGGCAGAAACAGAAGCAGAAGCCATCGCTGCAGTTGAAGACATGTTGCAAGGCAACTCGTTTGGCGATGCGGGCAGCCGCGTTGTTATCGAAGAATTTCTAACGGGTGAAGAAGCCAGCTTTATTTGTATGGTGGATGGCGAAACCGTATTGCCTATGGCAACCAGCCAAGACCATAAAGCGCGCGACAATGGTGATCTAGGCCCGAACACTGGCGGCATGGGTGCCTACTCCCCTGCTCCTGTGGTCACCCCTGAGATTCACGATCGCATCATGAACGAAGTCATCATGCCAACAGTTAAAGGCATGAACGCAGAAGGCAATCGCTACCGCGGTTTCTTGTACGCTGGTGTCATGGTGGCCGCCGATGGCACACCAAAAACACTGGAATACAACTGCCGCTTTGGTGACCCTGAAACACAACCTATCATGATGCGCTTGCGCTCTGATTTGGCGAAAATGTGTTTAGCTGCGGTCAATGGTCAACTGGACAGCGTAGAAGCCGACTGGGATCCACGAGCAAGCTTAGGCGTTGTTTTAGCCGCCGGCGGTTACCCTGCAAGCTACCCTAAAGGGGATGTCATCTCTGGTTTAGACACACAGCTACCAACACACCAAAAAGTCTTCCAAGCGGGTACTGCTTTACAAGATGGCAAAGTGGTAACCAACGGAGGTCGCGTATTGTGCGCTGTCTCTCTTGGCGACACAGTAGCTGATGCGCAAGCTGGTGCTTACGAAGTGGTTAAAACCTTGTCATGGGATAAAGTTTACTTCCGCACCGACATTGGCCACCGTGCCATTGCTCGCGAGCAAAAGTAATACCCAGTTCTGCTGACAAACAAGCATTAAAAAGGCCTCTAGATGAGGCCTTTTTTCTATCTATTACCTTATCCATAACGAGCAAGCTGAAGAGAAAATGCGCGAAGCCGGTATGTCATGGGAATGGCTAGAAGATGGCAACTTGAAAACTGAAACGAAAGCCTTACCCGCCATTCGTTATGATGAGGAAACCCAACAAAAGGTATTCTTTAATTCCATTAGCGCGGTTTATACCGGCTGGAATGACGCTCGCAACCAAGGTAAATCCGCCGTATCAACAGCGGATGGCGAGCCGATGAACGACCAGGTTTTAAATAAGCTCATCCAAGAAATGAATAACAGCTGCGTTAACTTCCCTTGGCAAGCTGGGGATGTATTGTGGATCAATAACCACACCGTATTGCATGCCCGCCAACCGTTTCAAGGTGAGCGTCGTATCTTAGCGTCTATCTCGTTCAAATAATCTAACCAGACATGTGCTTCAGATACAAAACGACCGCTCGTTTAGCCGCGGTCGTTTTGCTAAGTGAGGTCATCAAATAAGACGTTTAAGTCTGTTAGTCTGGCTTTTGTATTTGCTGTTCTTTCTTGTTCAACCATTGCTTAAATGTGCGTCCAACCTCCAACACAATCAAACCAAAGATCACACCTGCCACCCAATCCAATGCCAGTAAAAAGCCAAGAACCATGATCAAGCTATAGCCGTACATGAAGCGGGATCGTGCTGTTGGTGTATGTTGGCGAGTGAACCAAGTAAGGCACAATAGCGCTAAGCCAAACCAAACATAATACTCCACTAAAATTGGATATAGCATTTCATCCCCTATCTAGTTAATAATACTAGCCTTACTTCAAATAGGCTGGGCTAGCTTTTTGTTTTCACGACTTATTCTACTCTTTTTATTATGTGCAACCAATTTTTCTTGGGCTGCTAACAATATTGCTTTGATAGACGATAATCACAGCGATTTTGACGTATCAAAAAGTGCACAATACATTATCGACGAAACGGGCGAACTGACCATAGATAACATTGCGTCAGAAGCCTATACGTCACAGTTTTTGCCTGTCAATGATCGCTTTTTACAACTTGGTTTAGTCAAAGGTAATATCTGGTTACGTACTGAAGTAGCCATTAGGATCACAAAAAACGAACCTGTATTGCTTGAGGTAAGCGCCCCACGCCTAGAATACCTCAACATTTACATTCCTAACTTGTATGGCAGCCAGGCCCAAGCACGGCTTGGCGAAGCACGCCCCTATAGTAGCCGCCTCGTTGAGCACCCCAACTACTTGTTTCCTATGCCCAACGCCACACCACCGATATTTACTGTCTATATCAAGCTGTCATCTCATTTACCCATTAATGCTAGGATTCATCTAAAAACCCTGTCTCAGATGTCCCTTGACTCACAAAAGGATTTCTCGTTTACCGGGCTCTTGATGGGGATTCTGCTGGTATTGTTCGTGAGCAACCTGTTTTTCTACCTCAAAAGCTCACACCCGATGTACATTCTGTATAGTCTGCTATTGCTCGGTATCGCCCTGTTGCACCTGGCATTGCATGGACAGCTATCGCAGTTTTTTCCCGATCGGATAGGTATTCAAGAACGGATTTACAACTTTGCAGCATTGTCTTGCGGCGTCGCTATTACTTTTTTCTCTCGCCTCTATTTAGACACTAAGTCCTATTTTCCCAATATAGATAAAGCCATGATCGCTTTGGGAGTAATCAATGCAATAGGCACAGCAATATTTACCATTGAGCCACAGCTCATCAATATTTTCTTTTTGTCTTTAATGACATTTTCTACGCTATTTTTTCTCACCGCACTGGCAGTCTATGCTTTTCTAAAACACAGCCCATTCTCTGGATATTATTTAATCGCTCGCGTTGTCTTGCTGTTGGGGTATTCCATCTGGATTATGTCTGCCTATGGCGTGCTCCCCAATCCCAGCATTTACGAATGGGGACTCACTATTGCGATCATTATCGAAGCCATGATTCACTTTACCGGCATGATCGCTCAGTTGAACCCTCTGCTCAGGCATCATGTTAGGTTAACCCGCCACTCCCAAACTAAGCTGCTTGATCTATTATCTGACCTATCAAGCCGTCTACGCCGACAACTTAATGTAATCGACGGCAGCTTTGCGCAAATCGAAAGAAACATCACAAACGAAAGAAATAAACCTCTGGTACACAATGGCCAAGTTGCCAATAATAACTTACAGAATTTAGCGGAGCGCCTCGACTATTATATTAATGCAGAACAAAACTATGATAATTCGCTAGCAACAGAGCAGTCTTTGCCGGTTTTTCTAAACAACATCATTGATGACGCGTACAACAGCTTCCAACAGCTTGATCAAGATAACGCCAGCATCGACATCATAGTAAAAAATGCTAACCATGTTGAACTATTGCACAACGCTGAGCTCATTCAACGCCTCATTGAAGCCATGCTGTTAGAGTTTAAGTACTATACGGATCAAACCTTAACCTTGGAAATTACACGGCAAGACCTAGAGCGCGAAGGCATCACCGCTCTTGAGCTGCGCTGCTATCCGTTACCAACAAGGGTATCCCCCCACGACAGTTCCGTTGATCTAGGAATGAGCTATATTATGTTGTTGGTAGAACAGCTAAATGCCACCACCAAGACCACATTTCATGAGCAAGCTCGCGCATTAACCATCAACATCCCTATTCATGCACACGTGCGCCAAATGAACCTAGAACAGAAAGAAGATGTTTATTATGACCTAGTGTTATTTGGACAGCACGACGCAGACTTACAACAAGCCTTTAATATTTTACAAGCACAGCCCTACAGCATTGAACACTTCTCTTTGCTTGATGAGCTACTGTCCTTCTTAGACAAGCCAGAAACACGACGTAACGGCAGTGTGATTGTGCTGTTTGATAACGGCGGACATATACCCCATATTAGCTGTCAAAAAATCCGTCCTCTCATGAGACCGGAAGACCAATGCTTACTGATCACAAATAATGTTAAAATGTCCCGCGATTACGCAAAAACCATTGGCTTTGATGAGCTCATTCCTTGCAGTGCATTGGAAGCGGAGCTGCTACAGCAATTATTACGCCTAACTCGTAAAGGTGAGCGCTTAAGAACCACTTTATTGCCCCGCATCAAGCCTTTGCGAACAGACACTTGAAAAAACACCTAACGCCTTAAACAATGAAATCAAAGGGAATATTATGGATTGTCTATTTTGTAAATTAGTCAAAGGCGAGATACCGGCCACTATTTTGTACCAGGACGATGATGTCATTGCCTTTGAAGACATAATGCCGCAAGCGCCAACGCACTTTTTAGTCATTCCAAAACGTCATATTAGTACGTTGAACGATCTGACGGATGCCGACGCACCAATCGTGGGTAAACTCCCTATCGTTGCCGCCAAAGTTGCTAAACAAAAAGGCATCAGCGACGCAGGCTATCGTGTCACCATGAATTGCAATGAAATGGGTGGCCAAACTGTGTATCACATTCACATGCATGTACTAGGTGGTCGCGCTATGACCTGGCCACCAGGTTAATGACAGGAGATTAGATGTTTTCTTTTCTAGATAAAGCCGTATTGCAATTTGATCGGGCCCTGCAGACCCTCATACCTCATGCTGCCAGTGCTCAACGGACATCGCCGGCAAACAATCTCGAAGACACACCATTAAACGACGCCGAGCGTAAGCATTCGATAGGACTGATGCGCATTAATCACACCGGCGAAGTCTGTGCGCAAGCGCTTTACGCAGGCCAAGCCAGCACGGCGAAATTAGACGCAGTCAGAGAAGAGATGGAGCACGCTGCAGAAGAAGAAGTGGATCACTTAGTCTGGTGTGAACAACGCCTGTATGAGCTAGGCAGCCGCCCCAGTATCTTAAATCCATTATTTTACGGCGCGTCTTTTACAATAGGTGCCAGCGCGGGATTGATCAGCGATAGGTTAAGTCTTGGTTTTGTGGCAGCGACAGAAGACCAAGTCTGCGTTCACTTAGACAAACACATGGATGCTTTGCCTCAGCAGGACGCCAAGAGTAAAGCCATTCTGACACAAATGCGTCTTGATGAGGCCAAACACAAGCAAGCAGCATTAGCGTCTGGCGGTTATGTTTTTCCACAACCGATTATGGCCATCATGACACAGGTTTCAAAAGTCATGACGACCTCTACTTATAGGATTTGATTATGAACCGTGATCTACACGCAATTAGGCGCGATTATCAATTTGAAGATCTGCTCGAAGACAGCGTTGGCGATAACCCGTCAGCTTTCTTTGACCAATGGCTTGCGTTTGCGATTGACGAAGGCGTCGATGACCCAACGGCCATGATGATCAGCACAGTCGACGCACAAGGCCAACCTCACACCCGTGTGGTTTTACTCAAAGAGCATAATGAATCAGGCTTTACCTTTTATACCAACTACGACAGCGCCAAAGGCCAACAACTGGCGCACAATAACAAAGCCTGTTTGACCTTCTTTTGGCCTACTTTGTCGCGACAAGTTCGTATTGAAGGCGAAGTCGAGAAAGTGCCTCGCGAGGTATCAGAAACGTATTTCTCCAGTCGCCCTCGCGGTAGCCAATTAGCGGCTCGCACCTCAAAACAAAGTGCTGTAATCCGCAACCGAGATGAGCTGCAAAAAGCCTTCAAAGCAGAAGAAAACGCCTTTGCGGATCAGAAAGTCTCGTGCCCTGACAATTGGGGCGGCTACACATTGAAGCCGACTTTTATTGAATTTTGGCAAGGTCGCCCTAGCCGACTTCACGACCGACTCTGCTTCACCAAAAAAGATGATCAGTGGACGCTAGAGCGCAAAGCCCCCTAAGCGGAAACCAGCCCATTATCATAAGAGGAGCCGAAACGTTAAGCTAATTCGCTCCTCTTGTACTTTCTTTCTTTTTGGCAAACTATGCTGCCACAGGGCCTGAGTGGATGCGGCCATCACTAGCCAACTTTCATCTTCTAAGCTTAACTGCCACTTTATTTTATGGTTGCCTTTCAAGCGAAATAGAAACTCCCTTTGCGCCCCTAAACTCAACATAGCAACCACAGGAGCTGGCCCCAATACTGGCTCACTATCAGAATGCCACCCCATGTAATCGCTACCATCTTGGTACCAATTTAATAACACACAATTAAACGCTTGACCTGATAATGACTCAGCTTCTTGCTTAGTAGACAACAGCCAATCAGGCCAACCATGCGCATAATGGTCTTTGCCCGAATAATGGTAACAAAGACCAGCATCCCCCAAAAAGGCAACCCGTCGCGGTACACTGACTTCACGGCCATACATCAGTAGCTTCTCTTGCTCCCACACTAGCCGTTCTTTCAGATAAGACAGTCGCTTTGGAGTACTTGAGCTCGAAATTGAGTATCGGTATGATGGCCTGCTTCGCTTAGCCACATTTACTTTGGACTCCCATGTCAGCTCATTCTGATGCGTTAACGGTTTCACGTAGTTTATTCCTTGATGCCTATCGAGGGTTGGCTGTATTGCTGATGATGATCTTTCATTTTTGTTGGGATCTAGGCAACTTTGGATTTATCTCGTTCTCATTTTCAGACCCTTTTTGGGTCGACTTTAGACGCCTCATTGTTACCTTATTTCTCACCGCCGTAGGCTGGTCTACTTACCTGTCTAACCGCCGATCCCTCAGGCTTGTCATATGGCAACGCGATATAAAAGTGTTACTGGCGGCGACGCTCATTTCGCTTGGTACTTATCTTGCCCTGCCGGATCATTGGATATTTTTTGGTATTTTGCACTTTATTTTCCTTGCGACTTTCTTAGTGCGCCCCCTAAGTCGCTATCCTATTATTAGCAGCCTAATCGGTAGCGCTATCTTAGTGATTCACAGCGAAACGACTTGGCTACACTTCCCTAATCTCTTTCCTAGTATCGTACACCAGTTAAATTTACCCCATCAAACATTGGATATTTTGTTTCCTCTACCTTGGATTGGCGTGGTTCTCATCGGACCTTTGTTAGGCTATCTAAATTGGCACCAATGCCCTCTTCCCAATCATTTTCTCAGCCGACTTCTCAGCATAATGGGACGCTTTGCTTTGCCTATCTACCTAGTGCATCAAGTTATTTTATTTGCCTTAGTTGCCTTCACCAAAATAGTGCTAAGCAGTTAACCTTGCTCGATGTTTGGGCAAGAAAAAAGGCTTATTCTTTTTCGTAAAAATAGTTAAAAAAAGCCATTCTTATATTGCCTCCCACCAAGTTTCCGCTTCTTATGGGGAATCTAGTTAGTAGGCACTTACAGATACAAATAACTCTCAAGTTTGACGATTTTTCAAGTCTTGATTTTTAAAAAAAAGAGCACTATTGTTCGCACTGTCAGGTTACATAAACACTATATATAGTGTTAAGACAGCCACACCAACACTAGATAGAGTAAACACCTCTTAAACCACTTAATGCACTAATGGGAAGTTAAGGCATGAGCACTCTCACAGTTACTAAGCGTAACGGGAAGACCGAAAACATCAATCTTGAGAAGATTCATAAAGTCATCACATGGGCCGCAGATGGCCTAGACAATGTCTCCGTTTCCCAAGTCGAATTAAAAGCCCAAATTCAGTTCTTTGAAGGGATTCGAACAACTGATATTCATGAAACATTGATCAAGTCAGCGGCGGATCTAATCTCGGAAAACACCCCAGATTATCAATACCTTGCAGCGCGTCTTGCGATCTTCCATTTGCGTAAAAAGGCATTTGGTGATTTTGAGCCACCGCATCTTTATGATCATGTGCAAAACCTTGTTGAGCAAAAGCGTTACGACGAAAATCTATTAAAAGATTACTCAAAAGAAGACTTCGAGCAGTTAAACAGTTTTATTGATCACTCTCGTGATATGAACTTCTCTTATGCGGCCGTTAAACAACTAGAAGGTAAATACCTAGTTCAAAACCGTGTGACAGGTCAGATCTACGAAAGCCCACAGTTCATCTATATTTTGGTGGCAGCTTGCTTGTTTGCCGGCTATGACAAGAATGAACGTTTGCAATTGATCAAGCGTTTTTACGATGCCGTATCTAAGTTCAAGATTTCCCTACCGACACCAATCATGTCTGGCATTCGTACTCCAACACGTCAGTTCAGCAGCTGTGTATTGATCGAATGTGGTGACTCTCTAGATTCTATCAATGCCACTTCTAGTGCCATTGTGAAATACGTTAGCCAACGCGCA
Source organism: Marinomonas pollencensis (assembly GCF_003387375.1). Lineage (GTDB taxonomy): Bacteria > Pseudomonadota > Gammaproteobacteria > Pseudomonadales > Marinomonadaceae > Marinomonas > Marinomonas pollencensis. The sequence goes on from NZ_QUNG01000004.1 coordinate 229,808, forward strand.
GGCATCGGCGTTAATGCCGGAGCAATCCGTGCCTTGGGCAGCCCAATCCGTGGTGGTGAAGCATTCCACACAGGTTGTATTCCGTTCTACAAACACTTCCAGACAGCTGTAAAAAGCTGTTCACAAGGCGGTGTTCGAGGTGGTGCAGCGACTGTTTTCTACCCAATTTGGCATTTAGAAATAGAAAGTCTTCTGGTGTTGAAAAACAACCGTGGTGTTGAAGAAAACCGCGTTCGTCACTTAGATTACGGTGTGCAGTTTAACCGCCTGATGTACCAGCGTTTGATCAAAGGTGGCAACATTACGTTGTTCAGCCCTTCTGACGTACCAGGCCTTTACGATGCTTTTTTTGCTGACCAAGAAGAGTTTGATCGTCTGTACCTTAAATATGAGCAAGACGACACCATTCGTAAGCAAACCATTAAAGCATCTGAGTTGTTTACTCTATTTGCTTCTGAGCGTGCTAGCACAGGTCGTATTTACCTACAGAACGTCGACCATTGTAATACACACAGTCCGTTTGACCCTGCCGTTGCACCGGTTAAGCAAAGCAACTTGTGTCTAGAGATTGCACTTCCTACTAAGCCACTAAACCGCATCGACGATCCAGAAGGCGAAATCGCCCTTTGTACCTTGTCTGCCTTTAACCTAGGTGCTTTAGAAAACCTAGACGAGCTAGAAGAGCTGTCTGAATTGATCGTTCGCGCACTAGACGCTTTGTTGGATTACCAAAATTACCCAATTCCAGCGGCCCAACGCGCCACTGAACTACGCCGTACCTTGGGTGTGGGTGTTATCAACTACGCTTACTACCTTGCGAAAAATGGCGTACGTTACTCAGATGGCAGTGCCAACGAGCTAACCCATAAAACATTCGAAGCGATTCAGTACTACCTACTTAAAGCATCGAACAAGTTAGCGAAAGAATTTGGTCCATGTTTGGCCTTCAACGAAACGACTTATGCAAAAGGCATCTTGCCAATCGACTCTTACAAAAAAGAAATCGATAACATAGTTTCACCAGAGCTTTACTATGACTGGGAAGCATTGCGTACTGACATAGTAGAACATGGCTTACGTAACTCAACCCTAACCGCACTGATGCCTTCTGAAACCTCGTCTCAGATCAGTAACGCAACCAATGGCATTGAGCCGCCACGTGGTTTTGTTTCTGTGAAAGCCAGTAAAGACGGTATTCTTAAGCAAGTTGTGCCTGAGTTTGATCGCCTAAAAGAGCAATATGAGCTACTATGGACCATCCCTTCAAACGACGGTTACTTGCAGCTTGTGGGCATTATGCAGAAATTTGTCGACCAAGCGATTTCAGCAAACACAAACTACGATCCACAGAAGTTTGAGTCTCAAAAAGTACCAATGAAGGTGATCCTAAAAGACCTTCTAACCGCTTACAAACTGGGTGTGAAAACATTGTATTACCATAACACTCGTGATGGTGCGGACGATCAGCAAGATGACATTGATGATTGCGCTGGCGGTGCTTGTAAGATTTAGGTCTGAAATTTGTTATACAGGCCCTGTGTTACTAACCGGCTAACCGGGTTTAAATAACACAGACACAAGCCCCATCCTAGGATGGGGCTTAGTTGTGTAAAGCGAAACAGAAAATTAATCACTCTCTAAGGTTTTTCTTTTTAGAATGGCCTGATGAATTTAAGGAATCCCCTGAGCAATGAGTTATTCGACTTTTAACCGCAAGCAATTCGATAGTATGAAAGAACCTATGTTCTTTGGTGAAAATGTCAATGTTGCTCGCTACGACCAGCAAAAACACCCTATTTTTGAAAAGCTAATTGAAAAGCAATTGTCTTTCTTCTGGCGCCCAGAAGAAGTGGATCTTTCTAGCGATCGCAAAGATTTCCAACAGCTGGCCGAGCATGAACAGCACATCTTTTTAAGCAACCTGAAATACCAGACCTTACTCGACAGTGTGCAAGGCCGTTCTCCTAATGTGGCACTATTACCGATTGTCTCGCTTCCAGAACTAGAAACATGGATCGAAACCTGGTCCTTTAGTGAGACCATTCATAGCCGCTCATACACTCATATTATTCGTAATATCGTCAACGACCCAACCGTTATCTTTGACGACATTACCGTGAACTCCGAGATCACTAAGCGCGCCGACAGTGTGTCCGTCTACTACGATCGTTTAATTGAAATGGTCAGCTTATACAACACATTGGGCATGGGCACGCATAATGTCCCAGGCAAAGGCAGTGTTGAGATTTCTATGCCAGCCCTTAAAAAGGCCCTTTATCTGACCATTGCGTCTGTTAACGTATTGGAAGCCATTCGTTTTTACGTCAGCTTCGCTTGTAGCTTCGCCTTTGCGGAACGCACACTAATGGAAGGTAACGCCAAGATCATCAAGCTGATCGCCCGTGATGAAGCCCTTCACTTAACTGGCACCCAGCACATGCTCAACCTAATGGCATCAGGCAGAGACGATCCAGAAATGGCCGTGATTGCTGAACAATGCCAAGAAGAAGTGCGCAACATCTTTATTGAAGCCGCTGAGCAAGAAAAAGAATGGGCAAGCTACCTATTCAAAGACGGTTCAATGATTGGTTTGAACGCACAAATTTTGGGTCAATATGTAGAATACATCACCAATGTACGCATGCAAGCGGTTGGTCTAGAAGCCTACTTCGGCACTAAGCACAACCCAATCCCTTGGATCAATGCTTGGTTAGTCAGTGACAACGTTCAGGTTGCTCCACAAGAAGCGGAAATCAGCTCTTATTTGGTAGGTCAAACAGACAATAACTTAGACGATTCAGACTTCGATGACTTCGACCTCTAAACAAGGTACGCCGTCTAAAGACCAAGTTCACCGCGTCTTACTGGGGAAAAAGCAATTTCTTGTCACTGAAGACGAGCCCTTGCTCCCACAGCTTGAAAGAGCAGGAATACACATAGAATACCAGTGCCGCGAAGGTTACTGCTCTTCTTGCTCTATCAAGCTTTTATGGGGACAAGTGGAATACCCATTTGAACCCCTAGCTTGGGTCCACAGTGGCTATATGCTCGCTTGTTGTGCGATTGTAAAAAGCGACATTGAGATTGCTTTTTTTCACGACTAACCACGGCATCTAAGCTCGGATTGATTAAGACAAAGTACGGTAACCTGCGTAAATTCGGGTTACCGTTGTGATCCAACACGCTGCACCAAACACATAAGCCAGTACTGAGAAGTAATTAGGCAGTAAGCAAATCAGCACTAAGAACAAGATGGTCTCTGTACCTTCGGTTAACCCGCCTAAAAAATACAACGATTTTTTACCGTAATCCAAACGCTCAATATTGCGCTTCTCCGCCATGATGGCAAAGGCCAAAAAGCTGCTTCCCGTACCCATAAAAGCAAAAATCAAAAAGCTCGCCGCCAGCGCATTTTCAGCAGGGTTCAGCAAGGCAAAACCAAACACCACTGCGGAATAAAAGATAAAGTCCAACGTGATATCTAAATAACCACCCAAGTCCGTCGGCCCTTGAATGCGTGCCACCGCACCATCCAAACCATCCATTGCACGGTTAATAAGAACCAGTAATAAAGCCAAAAATGTCATTTCATAATACAAGGCTGGCAACACACTTATGCCAAACAAAAAACCCACTAGAGTAATGCCATTGGCCGTCACGCCCAAACCATCTAACCCCTTTGCCAAGCGCGCCAACGGTTGTTTTAACGTACGAATAAAAAAAGTATCTAGCATAAAAAGTGCCTTGTTTGAATGGCAGCGAAGCGTCTAAAGACTTGCTACAATAGGTTAAATTTGATGTTGAACAATAAGGTTATTATGATACACGCAAAACAATACGGAGAAGCTGGCCCAGCTCTTGTCATCATTCATGGTCTTTTTGGCAACGCAGACAACTGGCACTCTATCGCGCAATCACTTACTGAACACTTCACTGTTTACTGCCTAGATTTACCCAATCACGGACACTCTTCTCCCCTTGAAGATGCAAGCTACCCTAAAATGGCGACGGCTATTCTAGACTGGGCGAACTCAACGAAACTGACGTCGTTCTGCCTGCTCGGACATTCAATGGGCGGTAAAGTTGCCATGCAAATGGCCGCTATGGCCCAGCCTAATCAAATAACTAAGCTAATCATCGCAGACATTTCCCCAGTCGATTATCAACCTGGTCATACCGAGATAATCAAAGGACTCAAAGCGATTAACCAAGCCGATATTCAATCCCGTAAACAAGCAGATACCATTCTGGCTCAATTTGAACCAAGCCTACCTATTAGACAGTTCTTACTGAAAAATCTTACAAAAAAAGAAGAGGGGTTAAGATTAATGATCTCTCTCGACAATATTGCTAACAGTTATCCGACCATTCTTAAAAAACCAGAAATCGTTGCTGCTATCGATACTCCGACCCTTTTTATCAAGGGCGAGAAGTCCAACTACATCATTGCCGATTACCAAAGTGCGATTATGACACTTTTTCCTAACGCTGAATTCAAAATGATCCCTGCAACAGGACACTGGTTGCACGCAGAGAAACCCGCAGCCTTTACCGGCTTAGTGAAGCGTTTTTTAAGCAAATAATGATAAACTGAGGGTGCAATACAACGACAAACGCCCTGTTTATCAGGGCGCTTTTAACGACAGCAAGGGGAATACGGCTTAACGATTAGACACAGCCTTAATCAAATCGTCATCATGCAAATGCGTCCACTTACCTTTCGGTTTATCAAGATACTGAAAATACTCATTAGTGAAAGCTCCTTGAATGCAAACATAGCCCCGCGGCGAACTGTGTACTTGCTCCCCCTCTAGAACATGATTTAACACCGTTGGGCCTGTTGTGTTGTAAACGCCTTTCTTTTTCAAAGCATGATAATGGGTGATATTAGACACGATTTTTTCTATCACCTGCTGATAGTGTTGATTTCCAGGTTTTGTAGCCAAAAAGAAATTGGTAAATTGCGTGTTGTTCTTTTTGAACTTGATATAGAAAGCATCGTATTCAGGCTTTAAAGTCTGACTAATTGGCCACACCAAGGACGCATCTATATCCATATAAATTCCGCCATTCAAATGCAAGTTCACAACCCGCCATAAATCTGCCTGTGCAGCCCCGTCATTGAGCTTTAGATAGGCATGATAGACATCCGCAGGGGCATGATCACGCAGGAAAGCTTCCCGAGCCTCAGTACTCACATAGCGATAATCGCAATCCAACGACATAAGTCGATTAAAAAGGTAATTAACATACACAGGTAAAGTACAACGGTTCGAGTAGTTTGTTTGCCAAATAACATTAGGGATGGCAGAGCGATGTCGAGACGTTAGCTTCGCTTTTGAATATTCAGGAATAACAAAACGAAGGTTCGGGAAGACAAGGTGAAACAGGTAAGAAAAGGCTTTCACCAAATTACCCACTAACCGAATGCTACGGTTAACAACCATCTTAAAGAATTTACTCATCAGCTAGACCTATGCAGTCGTTCTAAATATGGGTTGCGCACATAATACTGAGCCTAAAATGGCCTACCAGCAGACTGCATTCATACCCGCTTAACTACATAGGTAACATGGCTTTCTTACAGATTGATGAAATGAAGTAGCCTCCGTAGAGATTGACTGTGTTACAGCACACTGTTGCTCGTCAGTCTTGGCAACGATACTCATCGGCATAATAAGTGCCCAACATGCGAATTTCTTCGGAAAAAAAGCGTAACTCTTCCAATGCCACCTGCATCGCAGGGTCTTGAAAATGCGCTTCGACATCAACGTAAAATTGAGTCGCGGTAAAGTGCCCATTCACCATATAACTCTCTAACTTCAACATATTAATTCCATTAGTGGCAAAACCACCCATGGCTTTATATAGCGCGGCTGGAATATTGCGTACGCGAAACATAAACGAAGTAATGTAGGTTTTCTGGGGTTCAAAAGCAGGCATTTTTTGCTGCTTAGCAAACACTAAAAAGCGCGTTGTGTTGCCTTGAGTATCATTAAAATGGTTTTTTAAGATATTCAGCCCATACAGTTCAGCCGCTAGTTCAGAGGAAATAACCGCTAATCCTTCCTCAGCTTGCTCAGCAAGGTGTTTTGCCGCGCCCGCGGTATCGTACATGGCAAGATTTTTTGCCCCTAATGCTTTGATATTAGTATCGCATTGCGCCAATGCTTGTGGATGACTGCCAATCCTCTCTACCTGCTCTAGTGTCATCCCATGGCGCGCCATCAGACAATGATTTACCGGTTCAAAATGCTCTTTCACCACATACAGCTGAGTACGCTTTAATTCACGGTAAATCTCCTCTACGCGACCTGCAGTAGAGTTTTCCACTGGAATCATCGCATAATAGGCGTCACCTTGTTCTACCATGTGCAAGGCATCTGCAAAGGTGGCACAGTTGGCCATTTTCCAATCTGGGAAGGTGTGTTTGCACGCTAAATGCGAATAGGCACCAGGTTCGCCTTGATAGGCAACTATCTGAGTGGCATCGAAATGTGTCATTTGTTCTGGCATGGTATAGTCGTTTTATATGGGTGAAAACAAACACTAAAACGCGTTTTAAAAGACAAAGCAACCTTATGATAAAAACCTTCTTTATTAAGCTCATCAAAGGCTACCAGTTTTTGATCAGCCCCTTGCTTGGCAATAATTGTCGATTTTACCCAAGCTGTTCTCGCTATATGATAGAAGCCATTGAGCGCTTCGGAATTATCAAGGGAATCTATTTAGGTATACGACGATTGGCAAAATGCCACCCATGGCATGAAGGCGGGATAGACCCTGTCCCTTCCTGTCGCCACTGCCAAAAAGAGAAAGAGGAAAGCTAGGTTTTCTGGTTGCCTATCTGTAACTTCAGATCACTGGCCACCAACACCGCTTGGGTACGGTTATTAATCTCAAGCTTACGGAATATTGCCGTAATGTGGGCTTTGACGGTTGCTTCAGAAATCGATAGCTCATAGGCAATCTGCTTATTCAACAGTCCTTCATGCAAATAACACAACACTTTATATTGCTGTGGTGTGAGCTCTGCCACACGATGCTGCATGCTCAAATCCGGTTTAGGCATGCCTTGTAGCTCAGACTCGAGATACTTAGGTAGCCAGATATCCCCAGCTAAAATTGCATTAATCGCATTGCTGTAAATTACCGGTTCACTGGTCTTAGGGATAAACCCAAGGGCACCAGCTTCGATCACTTTAGCCACCATGCCTGCATCATCACTGCCGGAAATGACAGCAACCGGTATATCAGGAAAATCCGTACGAATACGAATCAAGCCAAATAAGTCACCACTACCAGGCATATTTAAATCCAACAGCAGCAGATCCACATCCTCCATTTGCTGTAAACAGCTCAAAGTGGAATCCAGATCATAAGCTTCTGCTATAGAAATCCCTTTCATCTCTGCTCCTAGTGCACTGCTTAAGGCACTACGGAACAGAGGATGATCATCTGCAATAATAAGTGAAATCACTAACGACTCTTTTTTTTAAAGTGTTATTAAGATCACATATTTAAACGGTTATCAATCAAATCATCAACCACACTTGGGTCAGCCAAGGTACTTGTGTCTCCTAACTGGTCTTGCTCATTCGCTGCAATCTTACGCAAGATGCGACGCATGATTTTACCTGATCGTGTTTTTGGCAGGCCTTTGGTTGCCCATTGAATCAAATCTGGGGTCGCAATCGGGCCAATTTCTTTGCGCACAAACTGCTTCAGATCTTTCATTAAGTCATCGCTTGGCTCTGTCCCGTCCACCAAGGACACATAAACATAAATTCCCTGGCCTTTAATATCATGGGGGTAGCCAACAATAGCCGCTTCGGCAACCGCAGGATGAGCCACCAGCGCACTTTCAATCTCTGCTGTTCCTAAGCGATGTCCAGAAACGTTCAACACATCATCCATTCGACCGGTTATCCAATAATGGCCATCTTCGTCTCGACAAGCCCCATCGCCGGTAAAATACATGCCTTCAAAAGTACTAAAGTAGGTTTGCTCAAAGCGCTCATGATCGCCATAAACCGTACGCGCTTGGCCTGGCCAAGAGTCGGTAATAACCAGACCACCTTCGACCTTGACCCCCTGATCGTCTAGCACTACCCCTTGTGCGTCTAACAATGCTGGTTGCACCCCAAACAAAGGTCCAGTACAAGAGCCTGGCTTTATATCGGTTTGTACGATACGCGGTGTCATCATCATGCCGCCGGTTTCGGTTTGCCACCAAGTGTCCACCACAGGACAAGATGCGTTGCCAATTTCTGTGTAATACCAAGACCAGGCTTCAGGGTTAATTGGCTCTCCCACACTGCCCAAAATTCGTAACGAGTCCCGTTTACTGGTAGAGGTAGCCTCCTCACCTTTAGACATCAAGGCACGGATGGCGGTCGGCGCGGTATATAAAATAGTCACGTTGAATTTATCAACGACACGTCCAATCCGTCCTGAATCAGGGTAAGTTGGCACACCTTCAAACAACATACTGGTGGCTGCATTAGCCAAAGGTCCATACACAATGTAGCTGTGCCCAGTAATCCAACCGACATCTGCAGCGCACCAGTAGACATCGTCTGGTTTAAGGTCAAACACCAGTTCATGAGTCATCGCGGCATACACTAGATACCCGCCGGTTGTGTGCACCACCCCTTTTGGCTTACCGGTTGATCCTGAGGTATACAAAATAAACAAAGGATCTTCCGCATTCATTGGCTCAACTGGACACTCGGTGCTTTCGTTTTCTACTTCTTGCGCCCAATCTAGATCACGTCCTTCGAACCAAGATACCTCTTTATTCGTGTGGCGATAGGTAATGACTTTTTCGACAGACGGGCAAGCATTGTTTTCTAGCGCCATATCCACATTATGTTTCAACGGTATTGTATTGCCCGCACGGCGACCTTCATCGGCGGTAACAACCACTTTGACCTGGCAGTCATTAAGACGGTCGGCGATGGCATGAGCCGAAAAACCACCAAAGATAACGGAATGAATAGCGCCAATGCGCGCACAGGCTAGCATGCAATAAACGGCTTGAGGAATCATCGGCATATAGATGGCGACCCGGTCACCCTTGCCGACCCCTTGGCGCTTTAGTAGGTTAGCGAAACGAGCCACTTCATCGTGTAATGTTTGGTAGGTAATGGCCGTTTTATCTGAATTTTCTTCATCACCCTCAAGGTAGTAGGCTACTTTATTGGCGTGCTTTGCTAAATGACGATCGATACAGTTATGGGCGACATTAAGAGTGCCATCCTCAAACCATTTTATGCTGACATTACCCCGTTCGAAAGAGGTATTTTTTACCTTAGTATAAGGGGCGATCCAATCTAAACGCTGACCTTCTTTGGCCCAAAATGCTTCTGGGTTCTGAATCGATTCTTGGTAGCGTTTTTCGAATTCTGCTTGGCTGACCGTGGCGTTATTAGCCACTTCATTAGCTTTATCACTGTATAATGACGTCATAACTCGCTCCATTTTTAAAGTTATTTTAAGGATGCTTACGCTACTATAGCCTGCTAAATTCTATGATCTATTCCACTTTAGTCTTAACGTTCATTATTTCATTCGCCCTGCCCTAACAAAAAAGGGCAGCGTGACTTGTTTCTTATGGGAAGGGTCACTCCATACCGAACGCAACTTTTGATCCGCCTCGACTAAAAAATCATCGCCTTCATCTTGGATTCTCAGCTGGGCAGCTGTCCATGAGCGAATAAAGTCCATAGTTTGAGAAACAGACCAATTACAATACAAATCAAATTCAGGCACTTCAATCACTTCAAAAGGAAACGAAATATCCTGATACTGGTTCCACAACAAACGACTTTTCACCGGCCAATAGGCAGACAGTAACGGCAATACATGCTCTTTAATCACTACATCTTCTGGCTCACCAAGTGTGAACCAGTTGTAGCCCCAGCAGACAAAAAGCCCACCAGGTTTAAGCACCCGGCGCACTTCTTGCCAAAATAAATCTAAATCAAACCAATGCAAAGCATGGCCAATACATACCGCATCAAAATGATTATCTGGGTATTCGGTTTTTTCCGAAGGAAAGACACTGTAATTGACTTTGCGATGTGGGGTAGCTTCTGCAATTTGCGATTCGCTAATATCTGACGCTTCTACTTGATCGAAATACGCTGCCAAATCAATCGAAGCTTGACCCGTACCACATGCCGCATCCCAAACTGTTCCAGGGGTGCTAACCTGCTGCGAAAGCCAATAATACAGCTCCGCAGGGTAGGTCGGTCGGACTCGTGAATAAATACCTGAAGATTGCCCATCAAAAGAACGCATAAGAAATACCCTATTCAAATTATTTTGCTATCTCGACGACAATGACGTCCTGTCAAAGGAGCGCAATATGTTATTATTTTTCCGCAAGTACCGCGTATTTCTGTAATACATTATAGGAATTTAATACCTTTTTTGCTTCCTCAACCCCTTTCACCCGATACGCTTGAATGCCCATTAATTGCGCTGTATCAATATTCACCTGATTATCATCGATAAACAGGATTTCTTCTGGCGCGACTTGTAACGCATCAAGCACATAATCATAAATAGCGCGATCCGGCTTTACCGACCCTATCAAATGCGATGCAAAATAACTGTGAAAATTTCCCGCAAGCGCCATTTCGTTCATTAGACGAGACCAATGGGCGGCGTTAGTATTCGATAAAATCGCTCGGTGATATTGTGGCTTTACCGATCTTACTAAATCTAAAGCCCCTGCAAATAAGCCTTTTGGCCACGCTTGAAAGGCCTGCTTGAAGGTCTCTACAGCCACTGAACTGCCTACTTCTTCTGGTAATCGCTTGGCAAATTCATCAAAGCTGATTTTGCCTGAGTCAAACGCCGCCACGGTAGGAGAACGCAACCACTTTAGCCACACCTCAGACTCTTCACCTTCAGTATTTAGCATATCGTGCATTTGACTCACATCACCAAGGTCGACTAACACCCCTCCTAAATCAAACATCACGACCTTGATATTTGCATTTTTCATGGACAATCCCCTTACACTTGGTTATAAAAACGGAATAAATGTGCATAATAAAACAAGCCCCAAGTATTATTACGGCCTATTCATTGAATTTTTTTTACAAACTGCAGTCCACTTCAGCCATAAGTGACTACCCTGTAATCATAAAGCGTCCAATTTTGTACTTGACGAAATGAGTGCCGTGAGCAAAACCTTAACAAGAATAACTAATAAGACTCTCTCCAAGGAGAAAAATAAAATGAAACTGGGATTTTTTACAAAAACGATTCTCTCTACAGCCACTGCCGCAACCATTGCCTTAACAGCAAGCAACAGTATCGCGGCAGACAATAGAAACTACATTCTTGCAACCGCCTCCACTGGCGGAACCTATTATCCAGTAGGTGTTGCTATCGCCACCCTTAGTAAAGTAAAGCTAGAGCCTAAATTTGGCATGTCTTTGTCCGCTATTAGCTCAGCAGGGTCAGGCGAAAACATCAAACTACTTAGAGAAAGCCAAGCACAATTTGCCATTCTACAAGGCCTTTACGGCGCTTGGGCATGGAACGGCGAAGGCCCATTAACCCAATCAGGCAAACAGACGGAATTGCGCTCTGTTTCTATGTTATGGCAAAACGTTGAGCATTTCTCAGTAAGATCTAATCTAGTTAAAACAGGCACCATTGAAGACCTAAAAGGAATCGAAGGTACTAACAACAAATTCTCGATTGGTCCAAAAAACTCTGGTACTGAAGGCTCAGGCCGTCAAATTTTTAAAGGGTTAGGCATTCAACCTGACAACTTTAGCTTGGCCTACATGGGCTACGGCGCCAGCGCTGATGCCATGCAAAACGGCAACATCGATGGCATGAATACACCAGCTGGCGTACCAGTTAGTGCGGTGACTCGTTTGTACGCGTCATTAGGTGGCGACAATGTTACCGTTTTGGATTTCACTGACGAGCAAGTGAAAGAAGCCAATGGCAACTACAATCTCTGGACCCGTTATGTCGTACCGGCCAATACTTACCCAGGTCAAAGCAAACCAATTAATACCATTGCTCAACCTAACTTCTTAGCAACACGTGCTGATGTGTCAGACGAGGACGTGTACCAGCTAACAAAAGCGTTATATGAAAACTTAGGCTACCTAAGCGCAATTCATAAAGCAACGGCGGTGATGTCACTTGAAAAAGCCATTGCAGGATTACCAGTCCCACTGCACCCAGGCGCTGCTCGCTATTACCGCGAACAAGGGATTAAAATCCCAGCAGACCTGATTATTGAATAATTAAACCCTTCGGCAGTATCGCCTCGATGAGGCGATACTGCCCCCTGCTTTCTGCTTTCCTCCTGTTTGTACAAAGGTAGCTGTTTTATGACCGCTTCAAAAGATTCGATAGATTCCTCCGAGAATGATATCAATTTAGAAGAATTCGAAACCAAACACCGCGACGGTACTTGGCTGACACGCTTTGTCTTCGCCTTGTCTATATTTCTTGCCGTTGCCCATATTTATATCAATACTATAGGCACCTTACCTGAACTAAGAATCTCCGCTTTTCACTTTGCCGGCTTTGGCGCCTTGTGTGCATTATTGATTCCAGCCAACCCAAAGTGGCGCGATAGTAAAATCGCCCTATTTTTTGACATTCTGATCGTGTTAGCCCTGATCGGGATGGTGCTCTACATCGTCTTTTTTGAAGACGCCTTGTACGCCCGCGGTGTCACCTTCGACACCAGTGACTGGATTGTCTCCAGCATTGCAGTATTACTGTCCTTGGAACTCATACGCCGAACCAGTGGCTGGTTCATTCCTTTTCTCATTCTTGTCGCGCTTACCTATGTGGTGTTATGGGGAAAATGGATTGGTGGGCCCTTCTCCTTCCCTGGCCTAAGCCTTGAAACCCTGCTTTACCGAAGCTTCTTTAGTACCGACGGTATGTTCGGCTCTATTTCTCGGATTTCATGGAGCTTTGTCTTCATGTTTATCCTCTTTGGTGCCTTTTTGGTGAAATCAGGTGCTGGCGACTTTATCATCGCTTTAGCCCGTTCATTGGCCAGCAAGATGATTGGCGGACCAGGCTTTGTCGCTGTATTAGGCTCCGGTTTGATGGGTTCTGTATCAGGTTCTTCCGTGGCCAACACTGTCTCCACCGGTGTGATTACTATCCCACTGATGCGCAAAGCTGGCTTTCCTGCACGCTTCGCCGCGGGCATTGAAGCGGCTGCCTCCACCGGTGGACAGCTGATGCCTCCTATTATGGGCGCGGGCGCCTTTATCATGGCGTCTTATACCCAAGTGTCCTACGTCACCATTATTGGTGTCGCAACTATCCCAGCTATTCTCTACTTTTTGTCGGTCGGTTTTTTTGTCCGAGTTGAAGCTAAACGACAAAATGTCACTTCTGTTGAAGAAGATGGCCCACCGATTTCACAGGTATTAAAAGAAGGTTGGCATAACATTCTGCCATTGGCTGTATTGGTAACCTTGCTCGTCCAAGGCTTCACACCAACCTATGCTGCAGGTCTAGGTATTCTGGCCGTTATTGTCTCTTCATGGCTTTCAAAGAGCCATAAAATGGGCCCTGTTGCCATTTTAGACGCCATGGCTCAAGGCGCTAAAAACATGTCAACAACCGCGGTTCTGCTTATCGGTATCGGTTTGGTTGTGAATGTCATCAGCACCACTGGTGTGGGCAACACTTTCTCAATTATGATTTCCGATTGGGCTGGCGGTAGCTTGTTCCTAACCTTAGTATTGGTGGCCATTGCCTCATTAGTATTGGGGATGGGGCTGCCTGTTACTGCATCTTATATTGTCTTAGGAACACTATCTGCTCCTGCTATTTTTAACCTAATTGCCGAAAGCCAATTATTAGAAATGATGAGCAGTGGTAACTTGCCTCAAGCCGCTACTGCCGTCTTTATGTTGGTCGATCCTGGCGCCATTGCACAACTGGCTCAAGGCATGCCGATGGAACAAGCTGCCGCCTTGCTAGCACAGGTTCCAGCAGACTTTAAAGGTATGCTGATGGATCAAGCGCTGGGCGCAAACAATGTGGCCATGATCTTGGTTACCGCACACATGATCATATTCTGGTTGTCCCAGGACAGTAATGTGACGCCTCCGGTGTGTTTAACCGCATTTGCCGCTGCGGCCATTGCGAAAACCCCACCAATGCGTACTGGTATGATGGCTTGGAAGCTCGCCAAAGGACTCTATATCGTGCCACTGTTGATGGCTTACACACCATTGATTGGCGGCGATACAGAAACTCTGATTCGTCTAACCTTGTTCGCCATCTTCGGCCTTTATGCGTTAGTGGCTGCCATGGAAGGGTATTTAGAAGACAAACTTTCTATTCCAGCCAGAATATTAGCGTTAGCTGCCTCAGTATTAATGCTGTGGCCATACTTTGATATTTGGTTGCAAATAGTCGGGTTGGTTATCTTCTTAGTCATATTTATTATTGGCAATAGAAGCTACGCTAAAAGTAACGCCCTGACGGCTTCTTAGGAGCGAACTTAGCACAAACAAGTTGGCTACCAACCGCCGGTTTTTACTGCAGGCCTTATCAACAGGTCAGTCAGTGAAAACCGGCTTTTTATTGCTCATTCCCACGCCCTCTAGAGGATCAACCTAAAAGCTGAGGTTCGCGTGTCATTTAGACTTCATTAAGCTCTGCTTTACTGGTTATTATGACCCACTGAATCTCGCCTTCTGTTGGCTTATCAATAATGTAAAAGGACCTCATTTATGATTAGGACACGCACCTTCACGCCACTCACATTCGTACTGACTTTTCTCCTTAGCCTACTGCCTTTTTCTGCCCATGCAGCAAACCAATCTGTTAGCTTTAATGTCTTTGCCATTCCCTCTCAGCCGATCATAGACTTAGTCCAAGAGACCAGCGAGGGCCTAAAAAAACAGGGTATTACCAGTTTTTATGAAAAAGGATTTCCAGTCCACGCAACTTTATACCTGACAGACTACCCACAAGGTTCAGAGCAATCCATCAAGCAGGCCGTTGCAAAAGTTGTGGCTCGCTTTCAAGCCTTTCCTATTCAAGCCCAAGGCTTTACCGTCACTCAAAGCCAGTGGGCTTTTATTGATATCTCACCTTCGGGTCGGCTACAAAGGCTTGCTGACGAAATCACACTGGCGCTCGAACCAATGAGAAATCAACAGGCGTCTCTTCCTACTTGGGTAAAAAACTTTCCCAATAAACTCGCTGCATTTAAACGTTATGGCAGCCCTAACGTTTTTCAAAACTTCCAACCCCATTTAACGCTACTGGCGAATGAAACTAGCCCAAAATTAGCCGCCTTTCATAGCATGATGAAAACACACCCACCTATGGCCAAAGGCCAAATCATAGGCGTTGGAATCGGCATATCTGACCAATGGGGACAACAGAAAGAAGTCATTGCACACTACTATTTTAAATAGCCTATCCTCGTTAACCGCAAGGAGCAGCCTATTGCTGCTTCTTGCTTTTCAGGGCTGCTTAAAAAACATCCACACCTTGTTGTTTTATCAGAAAAAACACTAATTTTATCAAGAAACTCCGATTTACTTTTTCATTTCCATTTTTCATGCTAGATTGCTACCGCTTTTCTGCTTAGCAATTCAACTCATTGATATCTTTCCCTCAAGATAATGACTTGCTGATAGAAGCCCTTTGGATTATTAGCACCTAATAAGCCGTTGCGAAAATTATAACAATGCTTACCAAGCAATCACTTTGGAGAACATCATATGCAAGCATTCATTGATTTCTTAAATGGAGCCATTTGGAGTCCAGTTTTAATCTATCTGTGCCTTGGCGCAGGATTATTTTATTCCATCCTTACCCGCTTCGCTCAAGTTAGGCATTTCAAAGAAATGTGTAGCTTACTGCTTAACTCAAATCAATCAGACAAGGGCATTTCCTCTTTTCAAGCCCTCGCAGTGTCTTTATCTGGTCGTGTTGGTGTCGGTAACATCGCAGGTGTTGCCGCTGCCATTGGCTTTGGTGGCCCAGGTGCCGTTTTCTGGATGTGGGTGGTGGCGTTTTTAGGCGCTAGCACAGCGTACGCAGAATCTACATTGGGTCAGCTTTATAAAGTCAGTGAAGATGGCCAATACCGTGGTGGTCCTGCCTATTACTTCGACCGTTGCCTAGGCTGGCGTTGGTTGGGTGTGTTGTTCGCTCTGTCTTCTATCATTGCCTGTGGTATTTTCTTGCCTGGTATTCAAGCCAACGCCGTGGGGAATGCGGTGGTTGAGATTTTCGGCCCAGGTAACCTAGTATCCAGTGCTTTTGGCGATGTTAGCTCTACCAAATTGGTGGCCTTGGCGGTGATCTTACTGGTCTTGGCCTTCATCATTTTTGGTGGCATCAAACGCATTGCAAACTTCACTCAGATCATCGTGCCTTTCATGGCGCTTGGTTATATTGTGATGGCGTTGATCGTTGTCTTCCTAAACATCCATCAAGTGCCTGACATTTTCAAACTGATCTTCTCTGATGCTTTTACCGCTCAGGCAGGTTTTGGTGCGGCGATTGGTTGGGGTGTAAAACGTGGCGTCTATTCTAATGAGGCAGGTCAAGGTACTGGCCCTCACGCTGCTGCAGCGGCAGAAGTACAACACCCAGCACAACAAGGTCTAGTTCAAGCCTTTTCTGTGTATGTTGATACCTTATTCATTTGTACTGCTACGGCATTGATGATTCTAATCACTCAACAATACAATGTACAAGGCAGCTTAGCAGACGGACAATTCATCGTTCAGAACGTTGACCCTTCTACTATCATTTCCTCTCCAGCCTTTACCCAAATGGCGTTGGCAAGTGTATTTGGTAGCGTCGGTCCTATGTTCGTGGGCATCGCCTTGTTCTTCTTCGCCTTCACCACTATTTTGGCGTACTACTACATTGCAGAAACCAACGTTGCTTACTTGCGTCGTGCGTTGAAATTCAATATTCCACTAACCCTAGTGAAATTATTGATCATGTTCATGGTCGCATACGGTACCGTTAACACCGCAGGTTACATCTGGAACCTAGGTGATGTAGGTGTCGGCTTGATGGCATGGATTAACATTGTCGGTATTTTAGTGATCTTCTTCCTAGCAAAACCTACCATGAAAGCACTGCGTGACTACGAACGTCAAAAAGCAGAAGGTGTTAAAAAATACACCTTCAACCCGAAAGCACTTGGCATTAAAGGCGCGGATTTCTGGGAACAGCGTTACGAGAAACAACAAGCAGAAGACGCGAAAAATAAATAGCGCCTATTGCTAATTCTTGTTAAATAAAAAGGGCTAATCCTAATCGGATTAGCCCTTTTTTGTTTTTAGCCCACTCACTCTGCGTTTATTCTGCTAACCACTGAGCCACTTGTTTAGCATAATACGTGACAATCAAAGACGCCCCAGCACGCTTAAAACCGACTAGGGTTTCAAACACCGCCTGCTGTTCATCAATGGCACCCGCCAGTGCCGCAAATTTTATAGTCGCGTACTCACCGCCCACCTGATAAGACGCCAGTGGCAAGTGTGTTTCTTGGCGCAAATTAGCCAGTACATCCAAATAGGGCGTACCTGGTTTCACCATCAAGATATCTGCCCCTTCTTGTTCATCTAATAAGGCTTCTTGCATGGCCTGACGACCGTTCGCACAATCAAGCTGGTAAGATTTTCGATCGCCGTCCAATTCACTTTCTACTGCTTCACGAAATGGGCCATAGAAAGAAGAAGCAAACTTAGCTGAATGGGCCAAAATGCCCACATTCTTATAACCTGCAGCGTCTAAGCCCTGACGAATCGCCAATACTTGCCCATCCATCATTGCCGACGGTGCTAACATGTCTGCCCCTGCTTTGGCCGCCGTTACACATTGTTTCACCAGATTCTCAACACTGGCGTCGTTTTCGACATCACCATTATGCACCACGCCACAATGACCATGATCTGTGTATTCACAAAAACAAATATCAGGAATCACTATCATTTCTGGGCAGGTCTCTTTGATAGTTAAAATCATCCGCGCTAGCAAGCCATCGTCGCGCCAAGTATCACTGCCCAAAGCGTCTTTGTGATGACTGATACCAAACGGCATAACATAGCGAATCCCCAAGGCAAATAAATCCTTTACCTCTTGCGCCAAAGCCTGTTCCGGCAAACGTGAAATACCCGGCAACTTCGTCAGCGGGATGGACTCTTTAATCCCCTCTTCGATAAATAAAGGGTAAATTAAATCGTTTAAGGAAAAATCGTGTTCGCGGACTAAATCGCGCATAGCGGGTGTGCCGCGAAGGCGGCGTAAACGTTTGAGAGGACCAGTGGAATCGGCAGTGGAAAGAGACATGGTGAATCCTTACTAATTAGCGCATCAAAGGGCGCGGTTAACTAATGAGGATAAAAGGATACACCCGTAAAAAGGCAATAGACCATGCGTAGCAAACAGGATTCTTCAAATAAGCACATTTTCCTAGAGCAAGTTCGCCTTCTTTACGGCGAATGATGCTCCAGTTAACCTTCTTTAAAGCAGGGTCACACCCGCCACTTCGGTCACACTTTTGGCATCCGCCCGTTCCATGATTTTAACCAAAACAGATTGGATGGTTTCATCTTCTCGTACATCATTTTTGGCATTAAAACGCTGCTCTTGGCAAGCGTCCCCCTCTTCCATGGTAAAACGAATCACCACTTCTGTGGCCAACTCTTTATTGCTACCAAAATACTCTAACTCAATCGCAGGGTATCCTTTGAAGCCTTTTTTAACTTGTTTTGCGATGCGTTTTTTTGCTTTATCCAAGTGCATGATGAATCCTTAACAATAGCAATATGCTCCTGTGCATTATCACCTATAAGGCAAGGGTTAAGCGAGTGATCACGACAATAAACCTACCGCCAATCCAGCGCTAGGCAAAACAAATAAAAAAAAGCCAGTGATTTGATCTCACTGGCTTTGTTGTTGCGCCACAAAAGAGCGACTAAGAATGAGTTGCTCTTAGCATCCAAGCGGTTTTTTCATGTATCCGCATGCGATCAGACACTAAAGAAGCAGAAGACTCATCATCCGCTTCTTGTGCTATTTTCAATACATCTCGGCATGTTCTAATCACTTGTTCATGCCCTTTCGTCAAGATTTTCACCATCTCTGCTGAGCTCGGCACCCCATCCACTTCTTCAATTGAAGTCAATTTGGCAAATTCTTTATACGTACCAGGCGCTGGGACATCTAACGTCCGAATCCGCTCCGCAATGTCATCCACCGCAGTCGCTAACTCTTGATAATGCTCTTCAAACATCAAATGCAGCTCGCGAAACTGTAATCCTGTGACATTCCAATGGAAGTTATGTGTTTGTAAATATAGGGTATAAGAGTCGGCTAACAGGCGTTTTAGGCCTTCTGAAATTTCAGATCTATTTGCTTTATTAATGCCAATATCAATATCTGTCATGTCATTACCTCATCGTTAATGTGACACGAAACGTCGCTTATTGATGCTAACCATATAAGCTGTCATCGCGTCGTATGCGTTATTCCTGCTCATAAGTGCAAGGCTATACCAGCAGGCCTAGCTTATTATTACAAGAAGCCGCATAACTTCGAAACCAGATAAGTTGTCACAAATAAGGAGTTAAGTAAGGTACAAATCCCTCTGTCTCAATATGAGAACAGTAGAGTATTGACCAGATGCTTAACAAAAACACAAGTTTTAAAACCAGAACACGACCCTTAACAATCGTGTAACTTAAACGCTACTTGCTTCTTAATACTTAACCCAAGCGCACTTTACCGTTAGAATGCTGACCATTTAATAAAATACTTTTCTTGACCAAACACTACGAGTAGCCCGAATGAAAATACTGATAAAGCTTATCCGCAATGCACTAGGCGTGATTATTGCGACGCTTGACCTCGTCACCCGTGGATCCAAACTAAAACGCACGCCAGAACAGCAACAAGAAGTAAATAAAGAAGTGGAACAACTGGCACTTTACCAATTTTTTGCCTGCCCCTTCTGCATCAAAACTCGCCGCGCGATATACAAGCTGAACCTGCCAATTGAAAAGCGCAGCGCTTCTGAAGGATCACCACACCGTCAGGAATTGTTAGCCGGCGGTGGTCGTGTAAAAGTCCCTTGTTTACGTATTGAAAAAGACGGCAAAGTAGAATGGATGTATGAGTCTTCAGACATTATTCGTTATCTTGAACAACGTTTTGCTTAGTTGCAAACCTGCTATTCCCCCGATCTAATACTTTAAAAAATGGTGACTTTTTACAGTCACCATTTTTTATTTTGGCAGCTCTCAAGCCAAAATCTCTCTACCTGCTTTTTTACTGTATACTGCGCGCTACTCTCCTTATGACAATCTGTCCGAGCATCTATGCCATTTTCAAAACTTGGGCTTTCTAGTCCTCTTGTAAAAGCCACTAAAGAACTGGGTTACCGCACCCCTACTGAGATTCAAAGACAAGCCATTCCGGTTATTCTGTCTGGTAAAGATCTTGTCGCAACCTCTCAAACCGGTACCGGTAAAACCGCTGCCTTTGTGCTGCCGATTCTGGAAAAGCTGAACAAGGAAGGGACTCTACGTGGTAAGCGTGTACAGGCACTTATCCTGACGCCGACCCGTGAGCTGGCTGTACAGGTAGAAGCCAATATTGCCCTCTACAGCAAAAATTTAAAGCTCAGCTCATTCGCCGTTTATGGTGGTGTGGATATCGAGCCACAAAAGCAGCGCTTAATTGAAGGTGTAGACATTTTGGTCGCGACACCAGGCCGCTTGCTTGATTTGACGCACCAACGTGCCATTCACTTTGATGAACTTGAAATCTTAGTATTAGATGAAGCCGATAGAATGATCGACATGGGCTTCTCGGACGATCTGTACAAAATTTTAGATCGTCTGCCTCAACACCGTCAAAATCTATTCTTCTCTGCGACCATCACAGACAGTGTGCGCTCACTGTCTTATGATTTTACCGACAGCAAAGTCAGTGAAGCCGCCACAGAAATAAAGATTTCACCGCGTACGAAGACATCACCAACGATCAAACAATGGTTAATTACCGTTGATAAAGACACTAAATCAGCATTGCTTAGCCATTTGATCAAAGAGCGAGAATGGGATCAGGCGCTGATCTTCATCGAGAAAAAACACGGTGCCGCTAAGCTGGTTGCACAGCTGGCTAAACGCGGCATAGTAGCAGACTCGATTCATGGTGATAGAAGCCAAGCCATGCGTGAAAAAATTCTCGCTGACTTTAAGTCTGGTAAATTAAAATATCTCGTGGCGACCGGCGTTGCCGCACGTGGTATCGACATTGGCGATCTGAGCCGTGTGGTAAATTACGACTTACCTTTCAAACCAGAAGAATACGTTCACCGTATTGGTCGAACTGGTCGTGCCGGTGCAGATGGTGAAGCTATCTCTTTTGTCGCCATGGGAGACTTTAAAAACCTATGCGCAATCGAAAGCCGTTTGAAACATGTTATCGAACGTGAAGAAATCGATGAATTCCCGGTTCGAAAAACCGTACCTGTTTCTGTGTTGAATTTTGTTCGTAAGAGTAAAGCGCCTGAACGCAAAGGCCCGTCTAAACCAAGAACGGGCAGCAAACCAAAGCATCCGATTAAAACAGAACGCAAGCAAAAAAGTCAGTAGCACGATTACCGACAGATTTCTTAAAGACCGTTTCTCGGAGTAGAATGCTAAAGAGGCCTATCGGCCTCTTTTTTATTGCTAACCAACGACTCGCTAGGATGGAATTTATGCAAATCGTGGCTTCATTAATTGATTGGATTTATGCTCATTGGGTTACCAATGTGCTGCTGATGCATATCGCTTTATCGTTAATAAGTTCGCTGCATATCTTGCTCTTCAAAGAGAATGACCGCACTTCACTAGCGTGGATTGGTCTGGTGATTTTTTCACCTATTATCGGTAGCCTCTTCTATTGGCTATTTGGCATCAATCGTATTAAACGACTGGCGCAACGTGAGCACCCACACCCCCTCAAAGCGGATTTTCGTCAGCCTTGTTCCGCGCTTGATTTTCATCAACTCCCAGAGGTTTGGCATTCTGCGATTAAAGCCGCTTACGCTATTCATCCGGTTAACTTTGCCACGAACAATCAGGTCACTCCGTTAATTAATGGCGATAGCGCTTATCCCGAAATGATCCGCTCCATTAAACATGCCCAGCACTCTGTGGTGCTATCAAGCTATATTTTTGACTACGATTCCCTCGGCCGACAATTCGTCACCGCCTTATCCGATGCACAACAACGAGGGGTAAGAGTGAATGTGCTGTTAGACGGTATTGGGGTCGGCTATAGCTGGCGCAAATCAGATCGAGCCTTGACCAAAAGAGGGGTAAATACAGCCCGCTTTCTACCGGCTGTTTCCTTAACTGGGATTCGCTTTATTAATTTAAGAAACCACCGAAAAATACTCTGTGTTGACGGTGATGTGGCCTATATTGGTGGCATGAATGTGAGCAAAAACAATCTGGTCAACACATCACAACACCCAATTGATGATGTTCATTTTAAAGTCACAGGCCCGGTGATTGACCAAATTAGCAAGGTGTTTGTAGAGGATTGGTTCTTTGCCACTGGCGAGCGAATTCAGTTTCCATTGTTTGACCCAAGCGCCGCTCGACAATCGGCTCAGTCAACAACAGCGCCTAGCCAAGTGGTGGCTCGCGTTGTGCAAGATGGGCCGGATGAATACCATAATAGAATACGCTGGACGCTAATAAACGCGTTAGTGTGCGCCCAAAAAAGCGTCAAAATCATAACGCCCTATTTTATTCCTGATCAAACTCTCATGACGTCACTTCATGCCGCCGCGCTTCGTGGCGTCGCGGTCGATATTATCATTCCTGCACGCAGTAACATTCCGTTTATTGACTGGGTAATGGAAGCCAACTTTTCTCGTATCATTGAGCACGGTATTCGTATCTATAAAAACAGTCGACCATTTGATCACAGCAAAATCGTTCTTATCGATGATGTTTGGTCATTTATTGGCTCCACCAACTGGGACGCGAGAAGTTTAGAATTTAACTTCGAAATTAATCTAGAATGTTTTGATAGCAACTTAAATGCTCAATTAACCCAGCTGTTCAAAGACAAACAAAAAAATGCCGAGCCAGTTCGAGCAGAAGAGGTAAACCAATTGGCGCTCTATAAAAAAATACGCAATAACTTATTTCGGTTATTTTCGCCCTATTTATAGAGCCCATAAAACGAGTCAACAATCAGCCTATTAGGCTGATTTATAGATACCCGAGGCCTGCTATGATCACACAACGCTATCGCTCCGTTGAATCTCTTACCCTAATGGGCAATGCCCCTAAGCAAGCCCTAGGACCAAACATCGAACTGCTGCTATGGAATGTATTTAAATGCAAACGAAAAGGCTGGCAAAAGGACTTCTCCTCTCTCATTCACAACAAAGACTTAATCCTGTTGCAAGAGGCCGTTTTAAACACCCCGTTTGATAACCTATTTCATCACTCTTTACAGCATCAATGGATTATGGCGAGCAGTTTTCGAAACCTCAAAAGCAACATAGAAACGGGGGTGAAAACAGGGGCTTCCGTGGCTGCACAATCACAGTATTTTTCCGCCTCCGAACATGGTGAGCCACTCACCCAAACCAAAAAAATGCTGTTGGCCATTGAATACCCATTAGTCGATATTGGCAGCACGACAGCGTCTTCTCTCTTGGTGATCAACGCCCATCTCATCAACTTTGTTGCCATCGGAAAATTCAGAGCACACCTAGAACAAATCTCGCACACACTACAAGGGCATAATGGCCCTATTGTATTAGCGGGAGATTTTAATACCTGGAATAAAAAAAGGCTGGCGAGCTTTAACAAGCTGGCCGCTGAATATTCATTGCAGCAAGTCGACATGGTACGTCAGCCACGATTAAACCATTTATTCCGACACCTTGATCATGTTTATTGTCGTGGTTTCGAGGTGACTCATGTTCAGGTACATAGCGACATTCATTCATCTGACCACTACCCAATCAGCTTGTCGTTACAGCTAACAAAATAGCCGTTGTTGGCACTCTGACAATGTTTATTGGGGAGTAAACAGCGCCAATACTTCCGCGTTACTTGGGTGTTTTTTCAATAAAGACAACAGCTTTTGAGTCCCCTCTAGGGGCTTAAGATTGGTAAAGGAACGACGTAACTGACGAACCGCTTCAAGGTCTTTTTCCTCGATAAGCAACTCTTCACGACGGGTACTGCTTTTCGCAATATCTATGGCGGGAAAAATGCGCTGACTCGCCAACTCCCGTGACAGGACAATTTCCATATTGCCTGTGCCTTTAAACTCTTCAAAAATCACCTGATCCATGCGGCTTCCCGTGTCTACCAACACAGTCGCAAGAATCGTCAATGACCCACCGTTTTCAATTTTTCTGGCCGCGCCAAACAGTTTACGAGGAATCTCTAACGCACGCGCATCAACCCCGCCCGACATGGTTCGGCCACTACTACGCTGGCCTGCGTTATGCACACGGGACAAGCGCGTCAGAGAGTCAATCACTATCATCACATTTTCGCCTTCCCCTGCTTGAATGATTGCCTTCTCCAACAACTCATCGGCCACACGCACATGTTCTACGTGGCTATTGTCCGAAGACGACGCATGCACTTCTGCTGACACACTGCGTTTGAAATCGGTGACTTCTTCAGGGCGTTCATCAATCAGCAAGGCATACAGCTTAATCTCTGGGTACGCACCGCTCACAGCCTGACAAATATGCTTTAACAGAGTGGTTTTACCAGACCCAGGAGGTGCGACAATTAAGCCTCGCTGTCCCAGACCTATCGGCGTTATCAAATCCATGGCGCGCATCGACAACTCAGTAGAACTAGAAGCCAAACGCATAGCCGGAGAAGGATGCACAGCCACCCCATTTAAGAAACGTTTTTTGGGATCGTTCGGATACAGATCCTCAGGTTTTTCTTCCGGGGTAAGGTCTTTACTGCGCTTACCTTTATTACTTAATATTTTTCGTGTCATAGCATTATTGCTCTAGGAATAAGGGAGTTATTGCTGCGTTGAGCGGCAATAAAAAAGGGGCGGAGGATGACAAAACTAGCGATTACGGCCAAATGAAGCCACTTCATCCTGACTCAAATAACGCCACTGTCCGACATCAATATCTAGACGAACATCGCCAATTTGCTCTCGATGCAAACCAATGACACGATTTCCTACGGCGGCAAACATGCGCTTTACTTGGTGAAACTTACCTTCTGTCAGGGTTAGCAATACTTGCTGTTGAGTGACCCGCTGCAAGCGTGCAGGCTGAGTAAGTTGAGACTCTCCTTGCAGCAAAATGCCTTGGGCAAATTGTTCTGCAATCTGCGCCGCTTGATGCTCAGACAAGGCTCGCGACAGGGTAACACGATAGACTTTATGACACTTTTTTTCAGGCCGAGTGATATCAAAAGACCAACGTCCATCGTCGGTGATTAACACCAGGCCCGTGGTGTCTGCGTCCAAGCGCCCGGCTATATGCAGCTCGGAAGGTTTCTCAATCTGCAAGCCATTAAACAAAGAAGGGTACACTTCATCGATATTAGAACACACGGTGGCAGCGGGTTTATGCATCATAATATAGCGAAAAGCCCGCGCTTTAAGCGTTTCATCCAACAACTTAACAAGATTATTCTCATGCACCTGATGCGCCTCATTGAGAACCACCTCATTATTCACGCTCAACTCGCCTCGATGAATCGCTCTAATGGCTTGTTCTTTGGACAGTTCGGTGCTTTTACAAACAAATTTATCAAGACGCATGGTAAACCAGATTCAGAAGGTGAACACAACAGAGTACAACGGACCCAAAACCAAAGCCGCTGCCCTCCTCTAGACTAACACCTGCCGTGTGGTCGCGATAAAATGATGCACCTCTTCCTCTATCTTTGGGTCCACCATTTGCTCAGGCCTTCTGTCATTCGGGCAAGCCATACGCGGCGTAGTGCCAAACAGACGACAGATCAATGGCCGTTCATCGTAGACGGTACAACCATCAGGACCTAAATGCACACAGTTAAACTCATTTAACGCCGCTTCATGCTCTGCCTCTGTTTTTACTGGCAAACGTGACATCTCTTCTGACGAAGTGGTGACTGGGCCGCAACAATCATGACAGCCCTCTACGCATTTGAAGGAGGGAATATTGTCTCGTAGGCGGGCAATGATATCGCGATTAGAGTGCATTAAGCTTGACCTTGTTATCAGAAAAAGAATCTAACAGCATTCTACCGCAATTATTTTGTCGACAATATCACCCATGTGGTTGCCATGAATATCTGGTGAACGATACAAAGGGTGATAAAGCGCTGGTGTGCGAGCTATGTAGGCTGCTTTCATTCCTGCTGACAAGGCGCCATGGGTGTCCCAATCGTGTGTTGCCACAAGGCGTAACTCCGCAAGGGGTAAGCCCAATGTCTCTGCGGCAAATTGATAGGCTTTTGGATCTGGCTTAAAGCTCCCAGTGGACTCTACCGACAAAATATCATCGAACACCTCGGACAAGCCCGCGTTGTTGATTTGTGTCGCAATCAAATTAAGCGATGAGTTAGAAAAGGCCACGCAACGAAACCCCGCGCTTTTTAAACGCTGTAAGGCGGGCTGAATGTCATCATGGGGAGGAAGACTCGCAAAGCCTGTTAAAATATCATCACGCTGTGGTGCCGATAACGCGACCCCTTTGCGCACTGCAACAGCGTCCAATACCACGCCAGCTAAAGCTGCAAAGTCGGTTTTCACCTGCGTTGCCACACACACAGTTGAAGAGTGTAACAAGCTGGCAAACCACAGAGACATGACGCCGTCATCACCAAAGGCCGCCTTGAACTTAGGCTTTAAGGTCTCAAGGTTTAACACGGTTTCATTAATATCAAACAGTATCGTCTTCTGTGTCATAAGCTCTTCTCACTCTTATATTGCAATAACAACAATGAATTCAACGCACTTCCTCCGTAAAGAAGGAAAATATAACGTCCTATCTAAGCAACAAAGATAGCATTTATCTTGCTCAACTATGTGTCCACACAGTGCTAAAAAAGGTCAAACCTTGCCATAATCCCCCCCTATCGCCAACTCGCGATAAAAGCCCTATAAAAAAGCCCCTTTTCAAAAGAAAAGAGGCTCTCATTATCATAGAAATCGAGTTACGACTCGTTTCGCGACGCTAAATAATCACGCCACCCGCCAAATTGAGTAATATCCTGCGTATCATCGAAGCCATAAGGTTCGCAAATAAAACCAGACACTTGACGACCATCTATCAAGGTCACTTTACCTATGCCCAGTGGCGCTGGGATACCAGCCACAAAGCTGCCGAAGTTTTCGCTAGGAACGGACCAGACTTCCACTTCTATGGCTTGCCCGTTGTTTTTATCCAACAATAATCCAGGTCGAAGTGGCGGCCCACCAGCCAATAAATGCATACGGTACATGGCCGCCGTGGTGGTTTTCTCGACCAAACTGGCACCGCGCTCTGTCAATTGCCAATTCAGTGGCTGACCGGACAAATGCGCCCCACACACCATCACCTCTATCCTAGTTGCACTCTTTACCGGAAGCGCATTAGTTGGCGTTGCCATGCTTTCCAAGGCCCCCTTTTTCAACGGCATGGCTTGCTGTATCCGATTGGCAATCGACATCAGCATACGATCACTAAAGGTAGGTCCAACTAGGGTAATACCAAATGGCATTCCCGCTTCCGTTAAAGTGGTCGGTACCGCAATAGAGGCCAAATCAATCAAGTTCATGAAGTTGGTGTAATAGCCCAATTCACTGTTGTGTTTAATTGGCTCAGCAAGCATCTCAGCTACCGTAAAATGACGTCCTGCGGTGGGTGTCAGTAAACAATCTAGGTTCGCCATCTGAGCCAAACAGATTTGTTTCAACGCATTAATACGATATTGCGCTTTGAATAAATTCGTCGCGGGCGGCTTGCCTCCTGGGGCAATGATTTCACGCACCACAGGAAAAATAGCGTCAGGGTTGTCATCGATCAGCGGCTGTGTGGCAATATAACGCTCCGCTACCCAAGGCCCTTCATAAAGCAATTGAGCTATTTCATCAAACGGCGCATAGTCTATTTCTTGGAACACAAAGCCTTCCGCACTGAGCTTTTCTAAGGTCGCCATATAGGCTTTTTCATAGCCTTTATCACCAAAGAACTTCAGCTGATGCTGGGCAATCACCCCAACGGTTAAGGAACCTGTACGCAAACCATATTGGCGAGCCTGATTATCATATGGGTTCTCTCGACTGTATCCGTCGTGAATATCAAAGCCTTCACTCGCCGCTAAGGCAATATTCGCATCGTCTGTGTTGTAGGCAAATATCGTAATGCAATCCAGGCTGCGACAAGCAGGCACCAACCCAGTGGCAGACAACAATCCAATAGTGGGCTTCACTCCGACTAAATTATTAAAACAAGCTGGCACTCGACCCGAGCCTGCAGTGTCTGTGCCCAAACTAAAGCTGGCCAACCCCAACGCAACAGACACGGCTGAGCCTGAGCTTGAACCACCACTGATATAGTCATAATCAAACGCATTATGACAGGCACCAAATGGCGACCGAGTGCCATTGAGCCCTGTAGCAAACTGGTCCAAATTGGTTTTCCCTACCGGAATAGCTCCGGCATCAACCAGCTGCTGAACAACCTTCGCGGAAGATTCAGGAACATAACGAAAAGCCTCGCAGCCCGCGGTTGTCGGAATGCCTGCTAGATCAATATTGTCTTTGATGGCAAACGGTATCCCCCATAAAGGGTGAGTCGCCAGATCCTTGTCTTTTAATCCATCAAGCCATCTTGATTGCTCAGATTGCGTTAATAAATGAATCCAAATATTGTGATCCACATACTCGGCCGCGCGCTCACGAATACCCGCCATCACACTTTCAGGTGTCGTCGTGCCCGCTTGATAAGCAGCACGTAACGCTGAGAATCCCATATCCAGAGGCTCGTTTGCCGTGCTCGTCGTCATAGTAATACTCATGCCTCTTCCTCCAAAACCACAATAGCCTGCCCAGCATTCACACGGCTGCCGTCTGTTAATAACAAATCACACACCACACCCGCACTGGACGCATAAATAGGGATTTCCATTTTCATTGACTCAAGAATGACCAATAAATGGCCAGCTTCTACCTTTTGTCCTACTTCGACTTGAGTTTGCCAAACACTGCCTGATACTGGGCTATCGATTACAATGGCGTCTTCACTCCAAGTCACCTCTGTTTCAACGGCTTGTGCTTCATCGGTGTCATAATGAAATTGTCCATTGGCGTGCCAATTGGCCAGCTCTTCTTCAAACGCCTGATTGCGACCTTCTTTAAAGGCATCAATGCTCTGTTCATTCTCACCAATAAAGGCTTCGTACTCAGACAAGGAAAAGGTACTTTCTTCAATACGAATCGGGTAATTATCATGGGGGAAATCCTTACGAATCTGTTCCAACTCCTCATGGCTCACTTCGTAAAAACGAATCTGATCAAAGAACCTCAGTAACCAAGGTTTAGTAAAGGCGCTGGTCAAACGATATCGATTCCACATCTGCAAGGTACGACCAACAAACTGATAACCACCCGGCCCTTCCATGCCATACACACACAAGTAAGAACCACCGATACCGACTGAGTTCTCTGCGGTCCAGGTACGCGCTGGATTGTATTTTGTCGTTACCAATCGATGACGCGGATCCACTGGTGTGGCAACAGGTGCCCCTAGGTAGACATCGCCTAACCCCATCACCAAATAACTGGCGCTAAACAGAATGTCTTTCACATCGGCAATGCTTTCAAGGCCGTTAATACGCCGAATAAACTCCAGATTACTCGGACACCAAGGGGCATTAGAACGCACGGATTGAGCGTATTTATCAATGGCTTCTTGGCACGCTCTGTCATCCCAAGACAAGGGTAAATAGACCGTTCTAGAAGGCACCGTCAGTTCCGCTAAATTCTCACTTAACGCCAATTCTGCGGCTTCTAGATGATCCAGTAACTGCTGATGATGTAACACTTGACTGTCATAATGGATTTGCAAGGAACGAATCCCTGGGGTTAGCTCGCGTATACCAGAAAGGCTATTTTTCTCTAGCCACTGCATCAGCGCATGAGCCCGAAAGCGCAAACGGATATCCAGTATTTGCTCACCGTACTCAACTAATAAAAAGTGATCACCTGCGGCACGATAAACAATCTCGTCCTTAAAACGATCCGCTGATAATGTTTTTAAAATCGGTGATCCCTCTAGATGTGGTGCAGCGCGTGGAATAATAGATTGTTCGTATGAGATGAGCTCCGTCAAACCGGTATTTTGCGCACGCTCTAATGCACTCGCATCGTCTAAGCTGACACTAACAAAACGAACTTTATCGCCGGCGCGCAGCTGACCAAGCTTCCATAAGTCAGCACTAATCACGGTCGCAGGACAAACAAAACCACCAAGAGATGGCCCATCTGGGCCTAAAATAACCGGCATATCCCCAGTGAAATCAACACTACCAAAGGCATAGGCATTGTCATGGATATTGGATGGATGAAGGCCCGCTTCACCGCCATTATCACGCGCCCATTTAGGCTTAGGGCCGATCAAACGAACGCCGGTTCGGCTGGAGTTATAATGCACTTCCCAGGCCGTTCCAAAAAACATTTCTATGTCTTCTGGGGTGAAAAAGTCCGGCGAACCATGGGGGCCATAAATGACGCGCAACTCATGCTCATTGGTTAGCTCTGGTAGTAAGCCTGCTGGCAGTAATGGGGTCGGCTCTGCTGCCTCTGTTTTTTCAGTTAACGGCTTAGCTAAGGTGTGAAGCACATCTCCGGTTTGCAGTGCCCGACCATTGTGACCACCAAATTGACCGAGCGTGAAAGTGGATTTTGAGCCCAAATAATCAGGGCAATCAAAGCCACCTGAAACCGCAAGGTAAGCGCGGGCACCGGCTTCTTTAATACGTCCAAAGGTCAATGTCTGACCTTTCTTAATGGCTAAAACCTGATTATTTAGAACCGCTTCACCGTCCAGTTTTACCTCAATATTGGCGCCTGAAATCACCACCAAGGTCGCAAAGCTAAACAGCAAACTCGGCCCTTGAAGTGTTATCTCCATCGCCGCGGCGTCCAGTGGATTCCCCAATAAGCGATTGGCCAAACGAAAGTGATAATTATCAAACGGGCCAGAAGGAGGAACGCCCACATTCCAATGGTGCTGACGACCAGGAAAATCTTGTAAGGTGGTTTGCGTACCGCCACTTAAGACATCAATTCGTGCCGGTTGATAGACAAATTCATTCAGGTAGCGAGTGCTTACTTCACCGCGCAATAAGACCGGGTCCGTCACTAAAATTTTAAGGTAATCCAAATTGGTTTCTGTGCCATACAAAACACATTCTTCTAACGTGCTATGGAGCTTTGCAAACGCCTTATCACGGGTCTCTTGATGCACAATCACCTTGGCTAACATAGGATCAAAATACGGCGAGACTTGTATTCCTGTCTCTATCCAGTGGTCAATTCGAACCTCTGAACTGGTCGCCTGCTCGACCACTGGCCAGCTCACTTGGCTTAATAGGCCGGCACATGGTTGAAAGTCTTTATAAGGGTCTTCGGCATAGATGCGCACTTGCACCGCATGGCCATTGGCTTGTAGCTTGTTACGCTTGTCTTCAAGCGCCAGTGGTTCGCCGGCGGCCAGTCGCACCATCCATTCCACCAGATCAACGCCATACACCATTTCTGTGACGCCGTGCTCTACTTGTAGCCGAGTATTCACTTCTAAAAAGTAAAACTGATCCGTGTCCATGTCATAAATAAATTCAACCGTTCCGGCATTACGGTACTTCACAGAAGACAGCAACAACTCAGCGGTTTTGTGCAACTGACTACGCACTTCATCCGTCAAGTTCGGGGCCGGACATTCCTCTACTACCTTTTGATTACGACGCTGACTAGAGCAATCACGTTCGCCCAACGCCAAAGCACCGCCCTTGCCATCAGCAAAAACTTGAACTTCAATATGACGAGCTCGAGCAATAAATTTCTCGATAAACACACTGTCGTCGGCAAAATTATTTGCTCCTAGACGACGTACTGACTCGAAATTATCTCGTAAACTGTTTTCATCATGGCACAGGTGCATGCCGATACCACCGCCACCAGCGGTACTTTTTAACATCACAGGGTAGCCAATTTGGTTGGCCGTCTGACAGGCAGTATCAAGGTCAACCAGTAAATCAGAACCTGGAGAAAGCGGAACATTGGCTTGCTCGGCCAGTTCGCGAGCACGGTGTTTTAAGCCAAATTCAATCATTTGCTCTGCTGTAGGTCCAATAAACGCAATGCCTTCGTCTTCGCAGCGGCGCACAAAATTGGCGTTCTCACTTAGAAACCCATAACCTGGATGAATCGCTTTGGCGCCGCTTTGTTTGGCTATATGAAGAATTTTCTCCATATCTAAATAGGTGTCAGCGGCACTGCCTTCGCCCAATGAAAAGGCTTCATCGGCACGTTTTACATGAAGACTTTTAGCATCCGACTCAGCATACACAGCCACAGACTGGATACCCATTGTTTGTAAGGTGCGAATAATGCGTGTCGCAATGGCGCCACGGTTGGCGATTAATACTTTGTTAAACATGGTTCAACCTTGCCGGGCCGTCCCGGAATGAACTACATCAGTGGTCGTCCACTGAGCGGTTAAAGTTATCTAGCGTGTTCTTTTGTAGAATGAATTTTTATATCCATTAGCAATCGCTAGGGATGCCATACCAGTAAATCAACTGGGGTTGGGTTATAACCGTTACAAGGATTATTCAGCTGAGGACAATTCGAAATTAAAATAATAAGGTCCATTTTAGCCACCATCTCTACGTATTTACCGGGCGCTGAAATACCGTCTTCGAAGGTTAGGCCACCTTCTTGAGTGACTGGAACATTCATAAAAAAGTTAATATTGTGGCTGATGTCACGTTTCGACAGACCGTATTCAGGGTGTTCAGCAATGGCTAACATCCAACTGTCACGACAGGCGTGCATACAACGCTTTTCTAAGTCATAACGCACAGTATTACTTTCTGTGGCACACGCGCCGCCGAGTGTGTCATGGCGACCACAGGTGTCTGCCACTATGTCTAACATGACATTATTTTCATTCGACCGAATCGCCGAACCTGCGGTTAAATAGACATTGCCTTGTTCACGAATGGTATCTGTTGCGCTATAACGTTCAGCAGGTTTGTTGGCGTTATAAAACAAGGTATCCGCCGCCTGATTGCCTTCTAAATCCACAATTCGAAAAGTACTGCCCGCCTTTACTGTGCCAATAAAATAGTCACCCGCATCAATATGAAACGCCTCATCTGCACTGTCTGTCGTGAATACACTTTCTTTAATCATGGGTTACGCCTCCATAGCGTCTGTTGTATTGGCTGGGGCACCCAGGTAATACAGTTCATTATTGGCAAAGCCGCGTTGGTTCTCAGGTCGAGACATCTTGCAGAAATCATCGTCGGCAACAGGTTGGGCTTTTTCTAATAGGATAGAGATAGGTTTTTTCGGGTAGCTGGCGGCCTTGCTCAAGGGATGCGGGCAGGTGTGCAGCATGACTAGCGTGTCCATTTCGAAGCGCAAAGTGACACTTGAGCCCGCTGGGCTGTTTCCTTCCACTAACGCCATATTGCCTTCAGCATCCGTACTGACTCGACTAAATAAATTCAAATTGGCCGCGTGATCCGCCTGAGTCAAGCCATATTTGGCCATTTCAACCAGCATGGCATCATGGCCATTTTGCATCCATTCATTGTGATCGCTCTGGTAATCTCGAACGCCCCATTTGCTAGTAATATGGGAAGCATGACTATTACCACATACGGTTTCATGCCAACCGACTGAGTCCTCAATAATTGAAGCGAAAATACGCCCCATATCAGAATACAAACAGTGGCCTTTGGTGAGCCTAAAAGTGTGCTGGCCTTTTAACGTATCTGGTGCGTTATAATGCTCTAATAGGTTTTCAGGGTTATAAAACACCATGCCTAGGTTGCCATCACCTGCAATGTCCGTCAGGGTCATTTGCATACCCCGACGTACTTTTAGTGACCAATGGCTTGCAGCAGGAATAAGGGTTTCATACTTCTTCATAATGCGTTCTCCGTGGTGTCATCAGTCGTATCCTTGGAAGGATCAAAAACAGGTCGGATACGCTGATCAATTTCTTCATACAATGGGGCGGGAGCATGACCTACTGGTAAGTCATAAGTGATTGAAGCGCCATAAGCGTTTGGCGCATGGGGGTCATGACGTAATTTATCGAATACCCATAAGCGTGTGCCTAAGTGAAAACCTTCTTTCAAATCATGGGTAACCATAAAAATCGTCAGTTTGTGCTTTTGCCATAGATCCAGCACTAGGGTATGCATGTCTGCACGAATGCCGGGGTCAAGAGCACCAAAAGGCTCATCTAAAAGCAAAATTCGCGGCTTACAAATAATCGCCTGTGCAATTGCTAAACGCTGCTTCATACCACCAGACAATTCATGTGGATAGCGATTAAGGGCGTGGCTTAATCCCACTTGTTGCAAGATATCGCTGGCTTCTTGCTTCGCTAAGGCTTTCTCCTTACCAAATAAGTAACCGCTGATGGAGCGCTTCTCAAAACCTTTTGCCGCAACCACATTTTCCAGTACCGTCATATGTGGGAAGACAGAATATTGCTGGAACACTATGCCACGATCTGAGCCAGGTTCATTCGGTACCGGTTTACCATCCAGCAAGAGCTCACCGTCAGTGGCGGTTTCAATGCCCAATAGCATTTTCAAAAAGGTGCTTTTTCCGCACCCAGAAGCGCCAACCAAGGTTACAAATTCACCTTCTTTTACGTCAATGTCGATACGCTCTAGGATCACATCTTGGCCATAGCGCTTACCCAGTTTTTTCGCTTGTATCATGGTTTTTGCAGCTTGCTTTGCTTCTAATTGACTCATGAGCGCGCCTCCAAACTCCAAGGAAAGAGTCGTCGGTTTAAACGACCCAATAAGTAATCCACCAAGAAAGCCAGCAAGGTGATCCAAGCCACATAGGGCAAAATCACATCCATAGAGAGGTAGCGACGCACTAGGAAGATTCGATACCCTAAGCCATCGGTAGAGGAAATCGCTTCAGCGGCAATCAAGAACAACCACCCAGCTCCCAAAGACAAACGCACAGCATCAATCAATTTCGGCAGTATCTGAGGCAACAACACACGGATGAGTATTTGACTGGTACTGGCCCCTAATGTTTGTGCTTTCACCAATTGCTCAGAGGGTATTTCTTGTACTCTGCGCTGAATATCGCGGGCAATAAAAGGGGTTATACCGATAGCAATAAGGGTTATTTTTGAGGTTTCACCCAAGCCTACTGCGATGAACAAGATTGGCAATAACGCCAATGGCGGCACCAGGGATATGACCGTCAGTAACGGCGACAAACTCGCAGTTAACAAAGGCAAAGCGCCTGTCATCAGGCCTAGAAATAGACCTATTGAAGCGGCGATAAGCACACCTGATCCTAACCGCATTAGACTGCTTAAAGTGTCTTGCCAGAAGACATAGTCTCCAGTGCGACGACTTGGGGTAAATGCCATGCGATACATGGCCTCCCCCATGCTACTAAAAGAGGGCAATATCTTATCGCTTGGGTTAATTGCCAAGCGTGCATCAGAGCTGATCATGTAAAGCACGATCAGCAAAGCAAAAGGCAGTAAACCTAATAAGATTGCGTTGCTTCGACTTGGGGTATAGTTGATAAGTTTCTTCATAATTTGATCCCAGGACGACGTTTCACCGCTGTGGGCTTACTTCCTTGTAAGCCCATTAACGCATACACGTCGTTGGTTTTTGGATGCGTTACAGAGTGCCGTCTGCCGCCATTTGCATATAGGTAGGATCAAAACGAAGTTTGATATTGTTCTCGTCACCGTAAACACCCGATGGCATTTGAATACCCACAACCCCTGCATCTGGGGCGCCATCGCCAAGTAGACCGTGTTCAAATGAGAACTCGGCCACATGCTTCATAGTGGCAAACAATTCTTTACTATTGGTTAACTCGAGGGCACTTTGAGGGGTATAAAACATGTGCGTTTTGGCTAATTGAGCATCGTAGCCGGCAAGATCGGTTTCGGCCGCATTCGCCATATCAGTACGAATGCTTTTGGCATTCGCGCTGTCACCTTGCATTAATCCCATAATCTCATACCAAGCACCCACTAAGGCTTTACCAAAATCAGGGTTCTCTTTTAAAGTGTCAGTATTTACTATCATGGTGTCTAAAATCTCACCTGGGATTTTAGAAGAATCAAAGACGTTGTGAGTATTTGGCATGTTCAGTATTTCACTGGCAATGGGATTCCAAGTCACCACAGAGGTCACATCTTTGGTACTGGCAATAGAGGCCATATCGGCATCTGAGGTATTGATCACGCTGACGTCTTTTTCACTCATACCAACAGAGTTAAGAGCGCGAGCAAGCAAGTAATGAGACACACTAAATTGCACTAGATTAACATTCTGTCCCTTAATGTCTTTTAGACCCGTTTTGTCTTTTAGGATAACGGCGTCGTTGCCATCTGAATAATCGCCGACGATCAAGACCGTGCTGTCAACACCGCTCGCTGCAGGAATGGTAAGCGCATCCATTTGCGCCATGGTACAACCATCAAATTGACCTGCTGTGTATTGGTTCATAGATTCGACATAATCATTCATTTGCACAACGTCGATATCAATACCGTATTTATCACCCCATTTTTTGATGATGTCAGATTGTTGAGCATAAGCCCAAGGCATCCAACCAGCATAAATAGACCAACACACCTTAAAGTGATCTTGTGCTAATGCATTAGCGGATAAAAGGAGGGAGCAAAGCAGAATGGTTACTTTTTTCGCAGAGTGTTTCATTGAATTCACCTTTTCAGTTTGTTTAGTTACACATGGAGTACCCTTGGCAATATCGCCATGTGGTCTCCCGGGCTTTTATCCCTCCGTGTAACCTTGAAACATCCAAGGTCGAAAGCTCTCGGACCAGTCATTTCGATATAATCGAAACCGGAACCCTAGCTCTCTATTTTAGCAAATTGTGATGCTCGACTTCCCAAGGGTACGAACATACCCCAGAAAAAGCACACATTGTGCCAAAAACAATAAGCCTTTGTTTTTAAAATACTTATTTTAAATATTTGGCCAGAACATTAATCAAAGCAAAAAACACCATCTATAATCCGCACCAAATAAAACCATCTGGTTTCTTGTTTGGCATAGATATAGTGCAATCACAAAACGCAAATTGGCTGCCAAACTATGTTATTGCATTATCTATTCGACTGCCTCAACCCCCCAGACAGAAAATACAAAGAAGCCTCTTCCTTCTGCTGCTTTCAATTGAATATAAAAAGCTAGTGCAAAGGCAAGAAGCTCCTTTATAGCGTTCGCAACCTACAAAACAGGCTCTCTAATTATGCGTAGTTGCGTGCAAATTCGCGCATGAAGTCAGCCAGTTTTTTGGCTTCGTCTACTGTCACGCCGTTGTACAAACTGGCTCTTAGGTAGTCACCCACACCGAACGGCGTTAAGGTACGCAACCCAACCATACCTTTTTCCCAACTGGCGATCAGAAAAGCATTGGTTGCTTCTTCATCACCACCTTTAATATTGAAAGGGACATTCATTCGGCTGCGCAATGCTTTATCTGGAACCGGTGTGCCATAAAAGCCATTCGAACTGTCTATCACATCGTAAATCGCCGCCGCTTTGGCGATGGAGCGTAGCTCTATTTCATACACACCACCTTGAGCTTCGATCCAATCCATAACAAAACCCACCACCTCGATATTAAAGGTTGCGGGGGTATTCCATAGGTTTCCAGCGTCACAATTGGTGGTGTAGTTAAATACGCCTGGGCACAAAGGAGAGGCTTTCCCATCGCCTAATAAGTCTTTACGAACAACCACCATAGTGACCCCTGGATGCCCAATATTCTTAGACGCACAGGCAAACAACACACCAACACCACTACCGTGCCAATCAATCGGCTTAGTAGAAAAATCAGAGCTCGCGTCGACGACCAAGGGGATATGTTTCAGGGATTCTGGAAGTTTCGGTAACTTATGTAACTCGATGCCATTAACGGTCTCGTTGGAGCAAAGATAAACATACTTACTATTAGGATGTATGTTTTCCTCTGTTAATTCAGGAAAGCTGGTAAAAGCACCTGTTGTTGGATCACGCCCATCAATTGTGTGCACTTGGCAATACCTTTTCGCCTCTTCAACACCCCTTGTTGACCAAGTACCATTGACCACATAAGAAGCCACATCTGATGAATTATGACAAAGGTTCAATGGCAGTGCTGCAAACTGCCCATGCCCCCCCGCATGGGTAAAAAGCACTTCATAATCATCCGGTATTTCCATTACCTCTCTGGCTTTCATAACCGTATGATCGAGTATTTTTAAAAACTCTGGTGCACGGTGTGACAACGCCAATGAGGTGAATCCAGGCTGGGTAAAACAGGCTGCTATTTTGTCTTCCACTGCTTTTGGAAGAGAGGTTGGCCCGGGGCTAAAATTGATAATTTCATCCGCTGGTGCGGTAGAACTTAGTGAGCCGAGAAGGGCTGGATGGTTAGCATTAGTCATGTCTTTTCACCTTTCATAAACAAGTCTGTATCAGCAAAGCGCTTAATGTCGGAAAACGACTTGATGAAGAAGCAACCGCGCTTTGCACCATTCTATTTATAAGGAGAATACGATGCGCTTTGGTGATTCCTTAGTACCAACGTCAGCTTTCGTTGGCACCAAGAAATTGCGATAAAAACGGCTAATAAAAGCTTACAGACAAATAACAAACGTAAGAGCAAAAGATTAAGACGCCCCTACAAGACTAAACATTGCCTATTAAAAGGTGGGGAGTTGGACGTTGAAGCCCTTAAGAGAGGAGTTTTCTAAATATCGGGAAAAGTAAGTCACAAAATCCTGATCAACCACTTCTTTCTTCAGCAAACTGGCATTACGTATGTATAAACGACCCTTTTTATGTATCGCTATAGCCTGATGAGTGATGTTCATATTCGTGCCAATCCATTGCTTCACTTGATAGTTTGGCCTCACCATACTAATCACACTACCATTGGGAATGCGCTTTAATAATGCCGTGTTGATCGTTGAATTCTCTAGATGTTGCTTAATAGCCAATTCCCGCAATGCCGTTTGTTTCGCTTTTTTACTCAGTTTTGGGTCATTCTCTAAGTGGTGCATCGCGCTGACTTGTTGTGCGTGTTTTTGCTCAGACACCGGCGACTTTTGAAATACCGCAGTGAGAGGGATATAAGGCGTCGTTACCCATTCTGGTGCATATTGAGTTCCCAGCTGCTGCAGCTCCAACAGCCTGTTTTTTTTCGCTTCCGAGGGTAACTCAAGACCTTGTAAACGGGTTATCCTCATATGCTGATACCAAGACTTTTTATCGATCAATGTCTTCGCAAATCGAGTCTGTGATGCGCCTATTTTTTGCGTCACGTCGCTTAACATCCAACGATTATTCGGCAGCCAGTCCGCACTTGGAAAATGATTACGAGAGGAAAAAGACACATAACCATCTTGATAACGAATTTTCTTCAGGTTAGGTAAAAAGTCATCAACCGATTGTGACATGGCCCCTGCCAGCACAGTTTCTACATACGTTGTGCAGTCAAAGACATCAAAGCGACTCAAAGGGTCTTGATCATAGCGTCCCTTTGCCCCTTCTCCGAGGTTTCCATCCACATAGGGAGCACCCAATAACACCTTACTAAGACGCTCGATCCTTTCTTGTGTTGTCCTTCCTATGGTTTTATTTTCAGCTATAACTCGGTCAAACTCGACTTGGCGCTGCTGAGTAACCAGCTCATTTTGCGCACGAACAGAAGACGCTACTGCGATGGCCACACAGCAAATAATGTAAACACCTGGCTTTTTCAATGCGACCTCATCTGTCATCAATCCCCCCTTAAGCCTATCGCAAAATAGCCGCGATGAAAGAGGCTTTACATTTATTTGGCAGTCCTCTGCACTTGGCTATTACATTCGCACTTTACAAGATAAATAGGCCGATCCTAGATCAGCCTATTTCTATTCGATGTATTGCTCGCGAATTACTGCTTTGGTTGCCAAGGGTCTAAATGCGCCTTGCGCATTTTATCTTTCTCAGCCGCCGATGCCCCCCAATTACCATCGTAAACCTTACCCTCCCAATCACCATAAGTTGGGTTGGGTAAGATGATAAATTGAGTGCCAAAAAGTGCTTTATTCTTCTCCACTGCCGCATAGCTTTGCGCTAAGCTTTTGGTGTTAAAGTCTTTGGAAAAGTCATGTAGGTTATCCCCCATAAGCAAGGCGATATCATACTTCTCTGCCACTTTCATGCGACGAGGCTCTTTATCACTGGTCGTTGTTCTTAACATCAAGTGTTCATCGTCCACCTGAGGAAAACCCAATGCCTTTAAGTTTTCACGCGTACCTTCTAAGCCGCTCACTTTGCGGTTAGTTAGATAGAAGATTTCGCCTCCTTGCTGAGCCACATAGCTCAAAAAGTCTACCGCACCTGGCAATGCTTTTGCTTCGGCTGCGTTCATCCATTCACCCCATGTTTTACCAGAGTAACCTTCATTTCTTCCAACTAACCAAGCCTCGTACGCGCTGTTGTCGATAATGGTTTCATCCGCATCAACCACAATGGCGATTTTCTTAGTGCCGCTATGTGCATTGGCATAGCTATCAAAGCGCATTTTGGCAAGATTAAATGCTTGATAAGACAAGGCTTTAAATTCAGCCGATGCCTGCATCCATAAGTTGGCCATCACCAACTGCTCGTTTAAATCTTTTGTGGTATAGGAAGAATCCTCAGCCCAAGCTGGAAGCGAAATACTGCCAGCCACTAAGGCGGTTGAGACAACTAAAGTACGCAATGTCGCAGAAACCATTTCAAAACTCCTTTATATGAATTAGCAAAAACAAGGACTTACAAGCCATCAACACGATCAGGCCGAACCTTCTACAAATACAAAATTTTAACCAAGAGGTCAAAATACTTTACAACCAAAATGGATTCAGGCCAGATTTACGCCATCGGTTAGATGACTCACTTATGTGTATCATTAGGCCTTGAGAGTCACATTTTAATGTAACGAAAGCCGTTTAAAACGCTGATTCCAATTACCTTGCTGGCACCTTTCGCAGGCTTCTTCAGTGTCAAAGCTCACATAAGGTCGACTATTTTTAATTCCTACATTGGCCAACTTAAATTGCTCATCAATGGCTTGATAAAAGCGCGCATCTTGCCCCTCTGCCAGCGCTTTTTCGAGGTTTTCATCGCGTTCAAAAACACAGACAATTTTAACCGACTGAGGAAATCGATTAAAATCCACCAAATGTGTCAGCCACACAAACCCTGCCACCTCGCCTAGCATCTGATCACAAACTTTGGTCAAGGCTTCTCTAAGTGCGTTTTCACGCTTTTTATCTGTCTTTTTCATATCCCTTCCAATATCTCACTCGCTAATTTAAAAAAGGGATTTAAATCAACAAATTGTACTGTTTATTCCACGTCATTCTATGATCAATAGATCAACAACACCATCCGCAGGGGCAGCTAAAAATCGTAAACAGCAGAGGAAAATGACGCCCTATTCGTCGATTCAGACCAGATTTTTCTCTTAAAATGGCTTATTATTGCAGCCCCGGCTCACCATAGCCTCACTCATTCAAGACCCAATTTTCTCTATGATTAGACTTTCGAATATCCAGCTACCTTTGGATCATAATGACACCGCTTTAGAACACGCTATTTTGTCCACTTTGGGCATCAAAGCAGAACAACTTGTTCGCTTTTCTATTTTCCGCCGCGGCTATGACGCCAGAAAGAAAGCCTCTATTCTTTTGATCTACACGCTAGATGTTGAAACCTTGAACGAACAAGCATTATTAGACCAATTTGCAGACCACCAGCAAATCAAAGCCACGCCTGATCTAGAATACCATCCTGTTGCGCAAGCCCCTGCCACCCTCACAGAGCGCCCTATTGTGATTGGCTTTGGTCCTTGTGGCTTATTAACAGGGTTAGTACTCGCGCAAATGGGCTACAAACCTATTATTCTAGAGCGCGGCAAAGAAGTTCGTGAACGTACCAAGGACACATTTGGTTTTTGGCGTAAGAAAGTACTCAACACAGAATCTAACGTGCAATTTGGCGAAGGTGGCGCTGGGACTTTTTCCGATGGCAAGCTCTACAGCCAAGTAAAAGACCCTAAGCAGTACAGCCGTAAAGTACTCAATGAGTTTGTTGCGGCCGGCGCACCAGATGAAATCCTGTACGTCAGCAAGCCACACATTGGTACTTTTAAACTGGTTGCCATGGTCGAAAAAATGCGCGCCCAAATTATTGAACTAGGCGGTGAAATTCGTTTTAGTTCTCGAGTCGATGATATCCATATTGAAGACAACCAGATCACTGGCGTCACACTGTCTGATGGGGAACGCGTCAACTCCAAACACATTGCCTTAGCCATTGGTCACAGTGCTCGCGACACCTTTGAAATGCTGCATGAAAAAGGCGTGTATATTGAAGCCAAACCTTTCTCTGTTGGTTTTCGGATCGAGCACGAACAAAGCGCCATTGATAAAGCGCGTTTTGGGCCAAATGCGGGCAACGAGATTCTGGGAGCCGCTGATTATAAGTTGGTGCATCATTGTAAGAATGGCCGTTCTGTTTATAGTTTTTGTATGTGCCCAGGTGGCACAGTGGTTGCTGCAACATCAGAAGAAAATCGTGTTGTTACCAATGGTATGAGCCAATACTCACGCAATGAACGCAACGCAAACAGCGCCGTTGTTGTCGGTATTGACCCATCTGATTACCCAGGCGGGCCTCTGGCAGGGATTGAATTTCAACGTAAACTAGAAAGCCATGCCTTTGTCATGGGGGGCAGCAACTATGATGCCCCAGCGCAAACTGTCGGTGGTTTTTTGAAAAATGAAACTCCTGCTGAGCTGGGCAGTGTTATCCCTTCATTCAAACCTGGCATTAAGTTAACCAATTTGGCCGACGCATTACCTGATTTCTGTATTGAAGCGATTCGTGAGGCGATTCCTGCGTTTAACAAAAAAATCAAAGGGTTTGCTTTTGAAGATGCCTTACTAACAGGTGTCGAAACACGCACTTCAGCGCCCATCAACATTAAGCGCGATGATAGCTTCCAGAGCATCAACACCAAAGGTCTATACCCAGCAGGTGAAGGCGCTGGATATGCTGGGGGCATAATGTCTGCGGCCATTGACGGCATCAAAATCGCCGAAGCCATGGCACTGAGCATCAATCACAACGCTAAATAACCCAGTTTCTTTCTAGCTAACGCAGACTAGAAAAAAGGTAAAAAAAAGCGCGCTAATCATAGCGCGCTTTTTTATAAGCAAGGATAGAAGCAAAACACGCTTACAATGGCTGCCCATCGTAACGGCTAATCAAGCAATCCTGACCTTTTTGCTTGAGCATATTACAAAAGTCAACGCTATAAGCTCGATCTAAGAAAGGACCTACTTTTAGCTGATACATAGTACGACCATTAACGGATTTCTCATTAACGTGCGGTACTAAATTAACATAAGTATCCGGAGAGGCACTGCGTAATACTTGCCAACCACGTGCCGCTTCACCCTGACTCGCGTAGGCAGCAAGCTGAACCCCATAACGCACATCTTGAGACTGCTGAGTAGATTGAACGGCTACTGGCGTCGCGACGTTTTGTTGTGTGTTGTTGTAGTTTGGCTTCACCGGTGCAGGTGCTGCTGTTACCGCAGGGGCAACATTCGCCACAGGCATCGGCATACCATCTGTACTGGCATTAGCCGCGTCAGCAGTATTCATCGCTGGGTTGTTGGCAGTGCCACCGGTTTGCGATTTTTTAAGTTCCGCCACTTCCGCCTCTAATTGATCAACACGATCGAGCTTAGCTTGCATATCTTGTAGCTCTGTATCATGTGTTTTCACTTTATCTTGAAGGTCTTGATAGGTCATAAAAGTATTTTTACCTTCAAACACAGAACAAGCACTGAGCGACAAAGCTACAGACACCAACAAGAGTTTTTTCATTATACCCATTTATCCAATCCTCCGTGTACAGCAATAAAATAGAGCTCAGCTAACCGTTAAGTAACCAGCTTTGTCCCCATAACAGTAATGCATATCTTGACGCCTTACCGACAAAAACGAAAGGTAAAAAATACCTTATTGGTGAATGAAATACACCTGCAATCAAAGAAATAGCATCACCAATTACCGGCAACCATGTGAAAAACAGAGTCCACAAACCATATCGATTAAAAAAAACTTCTGCAGTTGCGCGGTGTTTGGCTTTCACAGGAAACCATTTCCGGTGTTCATAAGCGACCAAATAACGCCCTAGATACCAATTTACTAAC
Organism: Marinomonas pollencensis; assembly: GCF_003387375.1. GTDB lineage: Bacteria > Pseudomonadota > Gammaproteobacteria > Pseudomonadales > Marinomonadaceae > Marinomonas > Marinomonas pollencensis. Next base: position 274,353 of record NZ_QUNG01000004.1, read on the forward strand.
GCCCCTAATGTATTACCGACGCTGGCCCACAGCCATAGCCAAAACACCGCTAAACTGGTGTCACTGGCATAATAAAGCAAGACCCCTTCAGAGCCTAACGGCAGTATCGTAGCGGATAAAAACGAAACAGCAAAAACGACAAGATAACTCAAATAAAAACTCGGCCTCTACTCACCCAGTGTGAGAATCAAAGTTTACCTTGTTTCAGCGCAAAAAAGGCCTCTGTTTCACTCTTTATAAAATAAAAAAGCCAATAACTGATTGCTTTTTGGGCATTTTAAAAATGCAAAAAACATCCAACCGAACCACACAGATTTCGTTTAGCTTGATCTAGATCAAGGTTTTTGGTTCGAGTTCTTGTCATCTCACCCGTAGAATAAGGACAACATATTCTAGGGAAAAGCCTATGTTAAACCGGATTAATAACATCAAAATACGCTATAAACTATGGGCAATTATCGCGCTGATGTCGATTGGTACAAGCGCTCTCATTTTAGTCTCGCTCGGCACGCTTTTCCAAAGCAGCATGCACGATAGAGAAAGCCACACGCAAGATGTACTGCACATTGCGCAGGCTATTATCGCACCGATTTATCAGTCCCAAAAAAACGCCGAACTTTCCCCTGAACAAGCTCGGCAGCAAGCCATTAACGCGCTCTCTCATATCCGTTATGGTGATCAACAAGGCTTATGGGTGTTAGATGACTCCAATAAACTGCTTGTGGCTGCTGAAAATTATGCAAAGCAAACCGCGCCACCGTCGTTGCTCGCCGCGCTAGCCGACCAACACCCAGCAAACAACACCACGCCCTATTCTGTTCATAGTTTTCAATTTGATTACCAAGATGGTGCTAACCAAGCTCGCCGGATTATTGCAAGCGCAGACTATGTTGCCCCGCTGCAGCTTACCTTAGTGGCCACAGAATCAATGGATAAAGTCTGGGAGATGTTTTTTAGTGCGATGATAGATTATTCCGTACTAGTAGGCGTATTAACTGTGTTAGTCGGCGGCACTGCTCTCTATATTATCCATTTGGTCACAGCCAGAATCACTAGCCTTTGCAACACCATGACGGCGGTAAAAGAATCAGGCGATTTAACACGTCGTGTCGATTTTGATGGCAAGGATGAAATGGGAGAAATGGCGGGGGCATTTAACCGCATGATGAGCGACTTTCAGTCTATTGTTGGCAAGGTCAGTCACTCCAGTGAAACGCTGGACGATATTGTTGATAAAACCGGTCAGTCAACTCAAAAAACCGTCTCCAGTGTCACCGTACAGTTAACCGACACAGAGCAAACTTCCTCTTTGATGCATGGTGTACTTAGCGCCGTAGAAGAAACTCTGACAATGGCCGAGCGAGCCAGCCAAACCGCTCTAGAACTTGGTCAGCATTCTAAACAAGGGCTGAGCGTAATGAAGAAAGCGCAACAAGAAATCCAGCAACTTTCCACAGAAGTCGGTAACGCCACTAAGCAAGTACAGCAATTAAGAACCGATGTAAACAACATCAACGATCGCTTAAGCATTATTTCCGAGGTAGCCGATCAAACGAATTTATTAGCTCTTAATGCTGCCATTGAAGCCGCACGAGCAGGAGAGCAAGGTCGAGGGTTCGCCGTGGTTGCAGACGAAGTTCGCCAGTTGGCCCAACGCTCACAATTAGCCGCAACTGAGATTGGTAACCTTATTGAAGAGCTCACCCAACAAACGCTTGCCTCTGTTCGTGTTATGGAAAGCGCACAGACTACCGCCAACGAAGGCGCCGAAAAAACCGCAGAAGCAAGCCAAGCATTTACCGATATTGCTAATGGCGTGTTGTCTATCTCAGACTTAAACAGCCAAATAACCCAAGCAGCGAACCGTCAGCATCAATCTTCTAACACGGTAAACCTAACCTTAGAAAAGATTGCTCAAGTATGTGAAGCGACCACTTTAAATTCCCATGACATTCAAACCTCCGTGGAGAATTTACAAGGCTGTGCTGCGCAATTACGCGGTTTGGTCAAACAGTTCAGCATTTAATCCCCTGCCGCTCTATCACGTTTAATCAACACAGCTGAGTGAAACTAGGCGAGTGTGCAAGACAAGGTGAAGAGCGGCAACAAATAGGCATCAATCTTGCTTTCTTAGCAACAGCGACGAACGTTAGCAAAGCCGTTGAAGAATAAAGGAGAAATGACTTTACCACTTTATCTTCAACGCCAGTCACCATATGCTTAGAGCAGAGAAAGGACGGCTCTGCTTCTTTCGGGCCGCTACTTATTGTTTCACGCTACCTTGTAGACACAAGAGCAGATTCACAGCGTATTCGCTTCAGAGGCATCTAAATATGGCGTTCGATATACAAGAAAAGCTAGATTCTCTCTATCAACATATTCAAGCGGTTATTCTCTCTCGTCAGCACCCTGTAACAGGTTTATTTCCAGCCAGTACCAGTATCAACAACCATGGCAATTACACCGACGCATGGGTACGAGATAATGTCTACAGCATTCAAGCTGTTTGGGCTTTGTCCCTCGCTTATAAACGAGCCTCAAACCCAGATAAACGCGCCCATGAATTAGAACACGCCTGCATTAAAATGATGCGCGGCTTGCTATTCGCCATGATGCGCCAATCCCATAAAGTAGAAGCCTTCAAGCACAGCCTTGACCCTAAAGATGCCCTACACGCTAAGTACGACACAAAAACCGGCCTTGAAGCCGTTGCCGATGATGCTTGGGGACACTTGCAAATTGACGCCACCAGTTTTTATTTATTGATGCTGGCGCAAATGACAAAAGCCGGCAGTAAGGTTATTTTTTCACGGGATGAAGCCAACTTTATTCAAAACCTTATTTATTATATTTCTCGCACCTATCGCACACCTGACTATGGTATTTGGGAACGCGGCAATAAAGTCAACAACGGTAAAGCAGAAATCAACGCAAGCTCAGTGGGCATGGCAAAAGCGGCAATGGAAGCCCTAGATGGGTTAAACCTTTTCGGAGAGGATGGCCCAGAATGGGCGGTTATTCACTCTTTTGCCGATGCAGTAGCACGAGCTGGATCGGTGCTGCAATCCTTGCTGCCGAAAGAATCACGTTCTAAAGAAGTCGACAGCGCCCTGTTAAGTATCATTAGTTTTCCAGCTTTTGCCGTTAACGATGAGAAACTAGCGCGTCGTACCCGCAAAGAAATACTGGATAAGTTAGGTGGTGAATACGGCTGTAAACGCTTTCTATTAGATGGGCATCAGTCAGTCTTAGAAGATCAAAGCCGTATTTACTATGAGTACAACGAACTGATCAATTTTGAGCACATTGAATCCGAATGGCCACTTTTTTTCACTTATTTGTATATTGGCCGTTTATTTGCTCGCGATTGGGAAAGTGCCAATTACTACCGCTACAAGCTTGAAGGACTCATGGTTGAAAAAGACGGCCAGATGTTGCTGCCTGAACTCTACTATGTACCCAAAGAAAATATTTTAGCGGAAAAAGAAAAACCTGGATCGCAAACTCGAGTTGCCAACGACAACCTCCCACTAGTATGGGCGCAAAGCCTATATTTGGTAGGAACAATGCTGGATGACGAGCTCATTACCACCAATGACCTTGACCCTTTGGGTCTGCATAAAATCCAATATCGCCCGAATAAAGTCACCACCTCCATGGTTATCTTGGCACAAAATGAAGAGGTGAAAGAAAAACTTCTCGCGGCGGGTTGCTTATGTCAAACCGTCGATGAAATTGCGCCATTAAAAACCATCAGCGCCAAACAATTGGTAGAGACTTATCAACACCTAGGGGTTTCAACCAGCTTAGGCTTAAAAGGTCGGCCAAATCGTGCATTAAACAGCCTAGCCACGTCACAGCCTTTTCACATTAATGAGGACAATTACCTTTGCCTGTCTTGGATCCAAAATGAAGACAAGGATTATCGGAAAATAGACCCGGCGTTGTTTCAAACCCATATTCGTAATGAATTAAGCATTATTGGGCAGCATTGGTACTACCCGGCTAATGCCGTTTTTACTGTGCTAATTGATGACGCCATGAGTGAAATGCAAGGCGCAGATGAGCTGTTTGAGTTTATTCGTCAGTTGCAAAACCGTGAACTCGAAGAGTTTAGGGTAATTCCTCAATCGGCAAAAAATGCGTTTAAATCCGGTAGTCGAAGAACCATCACCATCGCCTCTCCTGAGCAGCATCATCTTGGCACGAGTTTACCCGTACACCAAATTCCATGGCAGCTTTCTAGCACACCAAGCGATTATGATGCGAGCCAAACTCACACCTTAGAAACACAACAATTACTGGCGCGCTTAAACGAGCAGCCGTCCCTAGAAGAAGCTATTGATTGCCTGATTGAGCTCGGGGCGAGGCGCTCACTGATGAACACGGTTCCAGGCTCAACACCGGCCGTTACTGCTTATCGAGTATTGAATTCGGTTTACACTCAAGCGCTATTAAACGGCAATTGGAAAGCGTCTCGCTTATTGTTTTCTTTAATGCTGAAACCCTCTACTGATCTGGCAACCTATATCGCCGACATTACAGTACGCCAACGATTACTCGTGCTTGGCGAAACCCCAGAAGACGAAACCGATATTTCATTACCATTGCACCAAGATGAAATTTTAGCGCTGCTCAAATCCACTTCATCGTCTTCTTTAAGCATGGTACTTAGTTATGAACTGATCGCCATTGCTGGCACCTTGATCAAGGTACATCCTGATTACTTTGCTGGAGTGCGAACCTTACGCATACACAGCTTAGCGATGCTCTGTGCGCGCCACTTTGACCCGGAAGAAACCAGCCCAGTCATTGACACTCTGTCACATGTCTCGCCAAATGAGCTCTATAACGCACTCTCTAAAGTGCTCAAACAAAAACACGTAGAATTCACTCAGGTTGCTAATAATGTGCGTTACCACCACAATGTGGATGCCAATGATATAAATATGAAGGATGTGGACTGGTTTGACTGGCGGGAGGAACAAGGAATGATCACGAAATTGCCAGAGTCAATGTTACAGCAACTTTGGGAAAGCCTTCACCATGCAGACACCATTGTCTTCGGTGACTTACAGAGCAACACCACACTTGACTGTAAACGCACTCTCAGCTCTATGACCCCAGGTGAAGACACCTTTGCGGTTCTTATTGAGTCACTGACTTCAGACATTCACCCAAGCTGGTATAAAAGCTTAATCTTTGAAGGCCTGTATGCCTACATTCAATTTTGCCAGCAACATAAACACTGTCGCTTTGAGCAAGAAATCAATTTACCTGTGCTGGTCTCCCACGCTTCACTCGATCATGCAAAACAATATCGGGCAGATCACCCAAGAGACAATTTAGCCGAGGCGGCATTAGACGAGTTTGCCCAATTGACACTCAGTAAAGCCAATCAATATTTACGTTGGTCAGTAAGTAAGCTTCATAGTCGACAACACAATATACAATCTGATAAAAAACACTAAACCCTGGTTGGAGAAGTGAATGGATCTGCTTAAAAATGTTCTTATCAACGATGTTTTGAACGCCCGTTGTGCCGACCCATTTGGTTGCTTAGGATTACATCAAGAAGACAATAAAAAAGGACTTTCTCTCACTGTTTGGCGCCCCGGCGCAACCGCAATCAGTGTATTGGAAATAAACAATGAAACCCTTATAGGTAAGATGACTCAAGTCACCAAAGAAGGCTTGTTCCACTTGCATCTGCCAAAGCAAAAAGACTATTTCCATTACCGGCTTAAAGTGGCCTATGGCGATAAGATATTCACCATAGTGGACCCTTATCAATTTTCAGATACCACGTTTTCTGACCCTGAACATCACCATGCAAACTTATACAAAAGCCAAGGTGCGATTCCACTTGGCGCTCCAATCGACTCATCGCTGACCATAAACGGCACCCGTTTTGCGGTTTATGCTCCCGCAGCGCGGTCAGTTTCAGTGGTCGGTGACTTTAATGGCTGGGACGGCAGCGCGCACCCCATGTCCAGTAGTGGTGATGGTATCTGGCGCCTGTTTATTCCCGATGTTAATCATGGCGTGCGTTACAAATATGAGATACGCGCCAACAATGGCGAGTTACTGCCCCATCGCACTGACCCCTATGCCCAGCGAATCGAGCAATTTCCTTCTTTTGCCAGTGTTACCTGTTTTGATCATAAACATCAGTGGCAGGACTCGGCGTGGACCGAGCGTCCAATAGAAGACCTCTATGAAAAACCAATGAGCATATACGAATTGCATCTTGGTTCATGGCGCCGTAAAGCAGACAATGAGCCGCTTAGTTATCTAGAGCTCATTGATGAACTAGTGCCTTATGTAACAACAATGGGCTATACCCATGTGGAACTATTACCCATTACCGAGTACCCATTTGATGGCTCTTGGGGGTATCAGCCAGTTGGCCTTTATGCGGTTACCTCACGCTTTGGCAGCCCAGAAGAGTTTAAAGCCTTGGTCGACGCGCTTCACCAAGCGAAGATCAGCGTTATTATGGATTGGGTCCCAGCGCACTTCCCTGCTGATAGTCACGGCTTAGCCAATTTTGATGGCTCAAAGCAATACGAATACCCTGACCCCAAGAAAGGCTGGCACCCAGAATGGAACTCTCTGATTTATGATTTTGGCAAAGAACATGTGGTGAATTATTTAATCAGTAACGCGGTTTATTGGTTAGAAGAATTTCACATTGATGGCCTGCGTGTCGATGCCGTCGCTTCCATGCTTTACTTGGACTACTCGAGAGAAGAAGGAGAATGGGTCCCTAATCAGGATGGCGGCAATCACAACTACGAAGCCATAGCATTTTTGCGCCGTTTAAATGAAACCGTCTACCTCAATCATCCGCGCTGCTTTACGGTAGCCGAAGAGTCCACCGCGTTTCCTGGTGTGTCTAAGCCAACCTATATGGAGGGCCTTGGCTTTGGCTTCAAATGGAACATGGGCTGGATGAATGACTCTCTTGAATACATTAAAAAAGACCCTGTGCACCGAAAATATCACCAAGGTGAGTTAACCTTTAGCATGGTATACGCCTACGACGAGCAATTTGTGCTGCCTCTGTCTCATGATGAGGTGGTGCACGGTAAAGGCTCCATGATAGAAAAAATGCCAGGTGATCCATGGCAAAAATTCGCTAACTTACGTGTTTTTACCGCCTACATGTATTTCCACCCTGGTAAGAAGCTTAATTTCATGGGGAACGAATTTGCACAAGGTCGTGAGTGGAGCCACGAGCGCTCATTAGATTGGCATTTACTCGATATCGACTACCATCAAGGGCAACAAACACTGAGCAAAGAACTAAATCAGCTGTACAAGAGTGAAACCGCGTTGCAACTAGACCATTCCGGTCTTGGTTTTGAATGGATAAGCTATGATGATAGCGCGAACAGCATTTTAGCTTTTGTTCGCAAAGCGAAAAACAGCCCTGAACACGGCATCGCCATCACTAACTTTACTCCTGTCCCCCAAGACCATTACCGAATTGGAGTGCCTGAATCTGGACGCTACCAAGTGGTATTTAACAGTGATGAAGGGAAATACCAAGGCAGCGATTATCTGCATTATGAAGGCTTATCAAGTGATCATATATACACAGCAGAAGCCGTCGAGAGTCATGGTAAAACGCACAGCATCGAGGTGAAAGTGCCCCCTCTTTCTGCTCTCTTTTTAAAATGGCTCGGATAAACATAACGCCAAGCCGTTACGGCATTCGTTGCGGAATTAAGTAAGAGGCTTACTGCTTTATTATGGCACCAACCAACGCCCGTGCATCACGGGCGCAGCGTCATTAAGGAGATGTAATGAACAGCTATGCCGTTAACAATGGTCACGCGTTTCCGTTAGGGGCCAGTGTGACTGACAATGGTGTCAACTTTGCCGTCGTTTCAGAAGACGCCACCAAGTTAATGCTGTGCCTTTTTGATGAGCAAGATAATGAAGTAGAACGCCTTCCATTTGTCGCCAAACAACGTGGCATTTGGCATATGGAAGTACTAGGGCTGACTGAAAACCAACGCTATGGATTACGTGCTAAAGGGCCGTTTGAACCAAACCATCAGCGACTATTTAATGAATACAAGTTACTGATTGACCCTTATGCAAAAGCGCTAACTAGCAAGCTGGTTTGGCATGCTGACCAAGCAGCCATTAATGAGCAAGGCGAAGCGCATTTGGTTGACTCTGCCTACTGTGTGCCTAAATCCATTGTCAAAACCGTAAGACCAACACCCAACCGACCAAAACGCACCAAAGTTCTCCCCTCACAGCGCGTTCTTTACGAGTTGCATGTCAAAGGTTTCAGCCAACAACTGCCTATTGATGATGCTTTAAAAGGCACCTATTTGGGGGTTATTTCAGAACCTGGCATCGCTCACCTCACAGAGTTAGGCATCACCACCATCCAATTGATGCCCTGCTTTAGCTTTGCAAATGAAAGACATTTACAAGAGCTTAAGCTAAAAAACTACTGGGGCTATAACCCTATTAGCTTTTTTGCAGTAGAGACTTCTTATGCGCAACAAGATGCGATTGTTGAATTTCAACAAATGGTAGATGGCTTACGCAACGCAGGCTTTGAGGTAATTTTAGATGTCGTTTATAACCACACCGCGGAAAGTGAACTTAACCAATCCAGCGTGTGCTATCGCGGGCTGGATAACGCCCATTACTATCGCCACGCAGAAGGCGAATATCTAAATTACACCGGCTGTGGCAATTGCTTTGATACTTATCATCCGGCGTCCATTCGTTTGATCTGCGATAGCATGCGCTATTGGGTCGAGGTGATGGGGGTGGATGGTTTTCGCTTCGATCTGGGAGTCGATTTAGGCCGCACAGAGCATCAGTTCACTCCTAGAGCGCCTTTGTTACAAGCTATTTTACAGGACCCTATATTAAGCAACACCTGCTTGGTTATGGAGCCTTGGGACATTGGCCCGGATGGCTATCAAGTCGGTCAATTCCCTCGGGGTTTTTTAGAGTGCAATGATCAATATCGCGACACAGTTCGACGTTTTTGGCGCGGTGATGAAGGCGTAACCCCTATCTTCGCAACCCGCCTTATGGGGTCGCGAGATTATTTCCATAAAGGTCGCCGTAGCGCATTACATTCGGTTAACTATATAACCTATCATGATGGTTATACGCTCAATGATTTAGTCTCCTATCACCGCCGACATAATTTGGCCAATATGGAAAATAACCGTGACGGACACGGTGACAATATTAGTCAGAATTTCGGCCACGAAGGCCCCACGGATAATCTAGAGATACAAGCTCAACGCCTTAACCAGCAACTTTGTTTTATCGCCACGTTACTGTTAAGCCAAGGGACGCCTCACTTGTTAGGCGGCGACGAACTTTCTCACAGCCAACAAGGTAACAATAATGCCTATTGCCAAGACAATGAAATAACCTGGCTCTCATGGCAACAAAGCGAGGCCCGCAAAGCCTTACAAACCACGATTTCGAGCCTAATGAAAATTCGTAAAGCCTACCCCATACTGGCAGAAGTCTATCTTGAAGATGACCCACTGTATCAACACGTTGAGCCAGATCATATCGAATGGTTGAATCAATTAAGCCAACCTATGTCTGAGCTCGACTGGGCGGAAAGCGAGCGAGATTATTTGGCATTAACACTCACTTCTGCGGACTTATCCAACCGGCTTTGGTTGGTGTTCTATCGAGATGACCAACTGCTCCATGTGCCTTTGCCAAGCAATGCGGGGAAAATCGATGTGCTCTACCAAACCCCAGGGTTACATATTGAGGATAAACAACTCATTTGCGATTATCGTGGTGTACTACTAGCCAAATTAACTTAACCAACCAGCTCGGCTGGTAGTCTTCATCACACGGCAATCATCAAGCACAAGCCTGCTTATAATGCAGGCTTGAAACCGACTCGAAAACCACCCCAATGCCGACCCTGCACGATAATAGGCACTGACAAATCATGAAGAATTTCGCCAGTATCACGCTTATAGGTCTGTAACAGAAAGCTTTCTTGATGGGCACCACAGCGGCGTCCTGTCGGGTCATCAAAAATACGGCGGCTGCGATTGTTTGCCAGATCGGTTTCGTAGTCTCCCGTTAGTGGCTGATTGAATTTATTATTGTGCGTCGGGAAGTAGCCATTCACATCCACTGCCCCCGCGAAAATCACCTCACTGTGCTGCTCAAGTATTTTTTCCTGATACTGAGGGAAAGTACGATCGGTAAAAGCGTTATACGGTGTGCTGTATTTTTGTGGTCGGGTGTTTTCAATCGCTTGATACTGGGTAGAAAACACTTCATCTTGAGATAATTCACCATCTGCAATTGCCGTCTCAAAAAGCTGAGCAATGGCTTTGGCGGCCTGCTGTGCGGCCGCTACTAAGTCAGAAAAAAACAGTGACTGGTCTACGCTTGCCAACTCTCTAAACACCACTTCAGCCCCGCCACTAAGGCCAGACGCTTCGCTGGATAACTGCTCACTGCGCTGGTTAATATTATCAAGCGCGTCACTGATGCGAGATATAGAGGTGGTAATCTGTAGGCTGGTGGCGCCTAACGATTCACCCGTATGCTCAATCTCAGACAATACCAGAGAGGCCTCTTGCACCTCTCTGGTTAACACCATAAAGCGCTCCGTTTCCCCTAATAAGGTTTCAGAAAGAGACTCACTTAAGGCTTTCAAGGCGGTCATTTGCGTATTGCTTAGCTGGCTATTTTGCCGCACTTCAATCAGCAATTTGGATATTTGTTCTGTCGCATCGGCTGTTTTACCCGCCAAGGCTCGCACCTCATCAGCAACTACGGCAAAACCACGACCTTGATCACCGGCTCTTGCCGCTTCGATGGCGGCGTTTAGTGCCAACAAATTAGTTTGCTCGGACACCCCTTTGATCACCATCGTTATATGATCAATGGCATCGGCACTTTGCGTTAGTTGGCTCAATTGTACGCTGGCCGCTTGGACGTTTTGCGTTAATTCACCCACTTGGTCACGGCTCGTTTGCAACGCAGACTGAGCTATTTGACTGGAGTGCGCCGTATCGCCCATGGTCCGAGCTACCTGAGTTAAATTATCCGATAAGCTCACACTGGTATCAGACAGCGCTTTGGCCGCCAGAGAAATTTGTGAACTGTCATCACTGGTAAAACCAATGTCTTTATTTAAAACATCAACAAAATGGGAGACTTCCGCCGCCCCTATTGCCATGTTTGAAGTCGCCCGTGTGACATTTTTACTCACCTGGGAATAATCTGTTGAAGAGGTTTCTTGGCGCTCTCTAGCACGAGGCACACGGTACAGACCAAGGTCTGCTTGAGTAAGCAAAGCGAGTAAACTAAAAGCACCACCTAGTAGACTATAAAGTGGTGGTATAACGCTTTGAAAATAACCAACCACGAATAAAATCAACAGAGCAAATAGGCTCCCAAGCTGAACATAAGCCATAATCTATCCCTAGCATTTTTTATTAGAATATGCCCCTATCCTAACGTCAGCGAGAGACAAAAGTGTCACACTACGACTAAAGTAGTAGGCGCGCTAAAACACGATCATCTATTAATATGAGCTCCGTTATCCCGCCTTGTTGTCATACCTCTGCTCACATCTAGTCTCAACGCTCAACACGACACCATGACTCTTATTTAGCTTAAATAATGCCGTATCACAGTCCCCTTATTACTGCCTCAGCGGTTCATTCAACAATCTAATAGCCTTCGACTAATTTGAATAAATTATTCCTAAAATCATAAATATAAGGTTTAGATAACCTTTAAATGGCCAAATTAGCACATAAAAAGCAAAACTATTTTGGCCATTAATCGCTACACTAGAAGTACGCTCACAAGGCGAATAATGCCCAAAACAACAATAAATGCCATTGCGCACGATCTGCCAATAGGCTTAATTGAGGATCCGCTCATGTTTACTGACAAAACCAATCAAGACAACTTCTACCTTGAACTTGGCCAGCTGACACCAGACAGTGTGAACCACCTCGCATCTTCCTTTGAGAACTTGCCTGCCAGCCCGTATGCGGACGGTGCATTTCGACTACGCCGTTATTCACGCTTTGTCATGAACAATCAACGATTGTCACGTCTTGCTGCGCAAGCTTTTGTACAAGATGAGAGCATTAATCATTTTCAAGGCAATGTGGTTCGCGTTTACCCTGAAATCGAAGATCAAACGGTTGAAGACCCTGCTTTTACAGAGCTGTTTGAGCACTTCCAGAAAATGGCTGAGGTAAAAGACAATACGCCAATCGAAGTCCATCAACTGCGCATTTTTGCCGACCATAAAACCGCCGAAGTGGCTCCTGAAGGGGTGCACCAAGATGGTTTTGATCGTATTGCTATCTATGTCATGGCACGCCATAACATCCAAGGCGGCAACATCAATATTCATCTTAATGAAAGTAGCCCTGCCATGATTAGCCATGACTTCGATCAAGGAGAGTTCGTGGTGTTAAACGACCGTAAATTTTTCCATAGCGCTCAGCCTATCAACCCTGTCGATGGCGACTTTGGCTACATGGATATTTTTGTTTTAACAGCTAACTTAGTGCACTAATCGTACAAGGTTTATTGGCCTACATAATAGTGGAGAAAAAGATGCACCCTTTAGAGCAATGCCGCGCCTTATTTCCGGCGTTACAATATCAGCACAATGGCCAACCTGCGATTTTTCTAGATGGTCCTGGCGGCTCACAGGTGAGCCAAAGTGTACTCACCGCTATGCAAGATTATCTTGGCCATTTTAATGCCAATTTGGGCGGCGCGTACTTTTCCAGCAAAGAAACAGAAAAGGTCATGCTCCAAGCTCGCTTAGCAGCCAAAGATTTATACAACGCCCGCAGTGAGCAAGAGATTATTTTCGGCGCCAACGCCACCAGCATTAATTTTCATATGAGTCGGGCCATTGCTCGAGATTGGCAAGCAGGTGATGAAATCATTGTCACCAATCTAGACCACTTTTCGAATGTCTCACCTTGGGTATTATTAGCCGAAGAAAAAGGCGTAATAGTACATTATGTACAAGTAAATGAAGACGACTGTACGCTTGACCTAACTCACTTAGAAAGCTTACTCAATGAACGCACTCGCCTCGTTGCGTTCACTTGTGCATCCAATGTAACAGGCTCGATTGTCCCCCTCAATGAGGTGATGCAGCGCGTCAAAAAACACTCTACTGCCCTCACCTACTTAGACGCTGTGCATTATGCTCCCCATCACGCCATTGATGTACAAGCGTTGGGTTGCGACTTTTTAGTATCGTCTGCGTACAAATACTTTGGCCCGCATTTGGGCGTGCTCTACGCAAAAGCCGATACCTTGTCTCAGCTGACACCCTACAAGGTAGCGCCTGCCAAAAACATCGACCCAAATCGCTGGGAAACAGGCACTCAAAACTACGAAGCCATGGCGGGATACATTGCTTGCGTTGATTATTTAGCGTCTCTAGGCGAACAAAATGGTGATCGGCGCACCCGTCTGATATCGGCTTTTGAGCAGATCAGCAATCACGAAGAGGCCTTAAGCCAGACCTTGATCCGAGAGTTACTAAACATCCCTAACCTTACCTTATACGGTATTGAATCTTTAGAGCGTGTCGCAGAGCGCACCCCAACCATAGCTTTTCGCATCAAGGGCATTTCGCCCCGAGCCATTTCAGAATTCTTTGGTGAGCAAGCAATTTGTCTTTGGGACGGCAATTTTTATGCGCAGGGATTGTATGATCAACTGGGTCTAACAGACCAAGGTGGCGTGGTGCGTGTTGGCTGCTTGCATTATAACAGCCAACAAGAAGTGAAGATTTTTTGCCAGAAGCTACAACAGTTAGTCGCGGCATCAAACGCTTAACAGAAAAGCCAAATACAGCACTCGGCGCTGTGTTTGGCTATATCGCTCAGTGACTGATCAATCACTTTGTTCTAAAAGAAGCTGCCAATACCCCACACTGACCCATTGCTCGAACTTAAAGCCAACGTCAGCAAACTCACCGACTTTCTCAAAGCCTAATGCTTCATGTAAGGCAATACTCGCTTCGTTGGGTAACGCAATCACACCGATAACACTTTTGATCTCTTGCTGATGCAGCAAGGCTAATAAAGCTTCGTATAAAATGGTGCCATAGCCTTGCCCTTGCACTTCAGGCATGAGGTAGACCGTTGTTTCTACAGTAAAGCGATAAGCACTGCGATGATGCCATGGTGAAGCGTAGGCATAGCCTAAAACATCCCCTTCCTCGCTTTCCAATACCAACCATGGCAAATCGCTTTTAATGACTTTTTCGACCCGTTCGTGCATCTCATCTGGGGTGATACATGCCTCTTCAAAAGTCACTTGGGTGCTGTCTACATAGACATTATAAATCGCCGTAATTTGCTCAACATCAGAGAATTTAATTTTACGAATTTCCATCATGCCTCCAGAAACTGCTTGGAATAAAATGCCATTTACGTTTAATCATAGACTATCGGAAACACCCGCCAACCAATGGGGTAAAGCAAACCTTTGCAGGCTGGTTTGCGCGGCGACTGCACACGCCTCTAAACTGCCGAAACGCATACCACAACCAGAAATACCCGGCCCGTAATGGGCATATTTACCTGAGTTTGTCATCATGGTTTGTGCTGACATTGGCAAAATGGGCTTATCTATCATGCACCAACAAGTATCTGTAATCCATTCCACACCAAAATCCGTCAATGGCGCAACATAACCTTGCGCTTGTGCAGCATCATAAACAGCGCGACTACAAGTAACGACGACACGCGTCTTATCGGCTTTTTCCTTGCCCGACAAGAGCGCCGTCAGGTGCTCTATTTCACTCAATGAAAAATGCGGATTGCCTAAGCACACCATGTCTATCTGCTCTGCCTTGGTAGAATTCAGCGAATACCAAACGGCAGCAAGTTCAGCCTTACTTAGTGTTACCTGAGTGACATTTTGTTGAGCTATAACCCCTTCTAGGCTGCCTGCTTCCGGCGTCACACCAACAATATGGAACATGGGGGCCGATGAGGTGGTTGCAAATGCCGCCCCTAAGGCTTTTAAATCATCTTGTGTTACCTGTGCCGCCTCTAAACCTACAACAGCAGGAATGCGGCCCTGACTTTGTTTGCCAAGCCAATAGCCTAACAACGGATAAAAAGACTCATCCGCTGTGACAGGCTTAGCCACCTTGACCACTAAATGGGCTTTTCGCTGATTATCCAAATGACAGCCAACATGAGGAGCACGGCCCGTAATAGCAATGCAAATATCTAAATAATCAGGGTATTTTAACGAGCGCGCACCCAATACGCTGTTGGCAAACACCACGGCATTGGATTCTGCCCACGCTATATGCGCACCTTGTTTAGGAGCCGTTGCTAATAAATAAGGTGCACAGGTGTAAGTCGCTGCACAGCCCATCGCTAAATAAGCATCTGCAAGGTCACTGGCAGCTTGTGCAAATTCAGTTGGCACGGATTGTTTTTGCCAACGCTGGCGATCTACCGAGATCGAGTTTAACGAGGTCGGCACCGCAACTTTAGCCCCCCATGACACCAGTGTTTGAGCGAAGCGTAAACCGGCTTCACCGGTATAAATACAACCATCAATATGAGCTTGAGAGACATCTATTAAATGAGGCGCACCTTGCAGCTGTGCCATGCGAATAATAATACGCATGGCCACCTGATGAGCCTTACCATGCTCACCCAATAAACAAGCTTGGTCAAACTCAGATAAGGTCAGCTCAGCAGACGAAATAAGGGGCAGAGTTGTAGGTGGAGCCAATTTGCTAGAGCGACACCATAGGTCCCCGGACACAGACAACCAATCTTCATTTTCTAAATCGTTAAACGCTGCTTTAGACACTTCAATCACAGGAATAGAAGTTTCAAACATTTCCTCCGCAACGAGCACACCTAGGGTTAAAATGTCTTCTGGCTGATTAATAATAATCGCACTGGGCGCAAGGCCTTTTAGCATTAACTCCATTAATACCCCACTGCCCGTACAAGAGCCTCGCCCACAGGGAATAACGAGAACCTTACCTGCTAGCCGTTGGCCAGATAACGGGTGATGACGATCAATCACTTCACTGGTGTCTGGGTCTACCCCTCCCCAAAGGCTTAGGCCTTCATGAGAAAACAGCACCTCCCCCGCCCCTTGTCCGTGAACAAGCACCCTTTGCGCGCGCTTTATGTCGTCATCTTCTAACATCATTACTCCCTTTTTTTAGAGATGAGATTTTCTGCTACCTAAAGACTATCTGTTTTCATTACAAGCTGCACCATCAGGGAACAAGCATGTCGCAAAGAAACAAAAGCGCCCTTCTAGCGCTCAGAAAACACCGTAACTTTGCTCAAAAAACATGTCGATTTGAAAATAAAAAGTAAAGCAAACCCTTATTTTATGGGCAAAAAACGGCGATTTTGTTATAATTATTCGTTAGCTCAACATAAAAGGTAGCCTGCTGGTATCATGCCAATTAGATCTTCATTTGATTCATTGCCCTCTTTTTCGATTCACCCCGAGCAGTTTCAAATACTGCATTCTGCCCGATCTTTCCGTGAGCAGTTACTCGATGCCATTAGAAACGCGAAACAACGCATTTACTTAACCGCACTGTATCTTGAAAACGATGAGGCAGGACAAGCCGTGTTGTCTGCTGTCTATCAGGCAAAACAACAGAATCCTAATTTAGATATTGCCATTTGTGTGGATTGGCATAGAGCACAACGAGGCCTAATTGGCGCAGATAAAAGCCAAGGCAATGCGGCTTTTTACCAAGACTATGCCCAGCAGCACGAACACAAGATTCCCGTTTATGGCATTCCGGTTCGTAACCGAGAAGTTTTTGGTGTCTTGCATCTCAAAGGTTTTATCATCGATGACACCGTTATTTACAGCGGGGCCAGCTTAAACAACATCTACCTTCATCAGCAGCTACGCTATCGATTTGACCGTTATCACGTCGTGACTAATGCAGCGTTAGCCGACAGCATGACAGACTTTATTCGCCAGCAAATGATTGATCATCCAGCGGTATATGACCTTTCTCAAGGTAACCTACCTACCACCAAAGAAATCAGATCAAGCATTAAACGCTTTCGCATTGCCTTATCAAAAGCGGCCTACCAGGTCAGTCATCAAGCAATGGAAAAAGGTCATATTGCCATTACGCCGCTATTAGGAGTTGGCAAGCGAAACAACCAGCTGAATCAAACCATCGTTCAGTTATTGGCGTCTGCCAAACAGGAAATTTATCTCTGCACGCCCTATTTTAATCCACCGAAAACCGTCATTCGAGAAGTAAAAAGAGCGATAAAACGCGGTGTGAAAGTGCATATTATCATTGGCGACAAAACAGCAAACGACTTCTATATTCCCCCAGAACAACCCTTTAAAGTGATCGGTGGCCTACCTTATCTTTATGAAATAACACTGCGTCGTTTTGCCCGTGCCAACGAAAGTTATATTCGCTCTGGCGACCTTGCTATTCATCTATGGAAACACGACGCCAACAGCTATCACCTAAAAGGCATCTGGGTTGACCGACAAGCCATGCTGCTAACTGGCAACAATATTAATCCTCGAGCTTGGTCATTAGACCTTGAAAATGGCCTCTTTATTCAAGATCCTGAAGGTCAATTAGAAGCACAGTTTCTTGCTGAATTCGACAATATACTCACCCATACCCAGCGCATCAAAAGCTATAAACAACTGGAAAGCCTCCGCCATTACCCGGTACGCGTGAAACGACTGCTTAGACGCGTCATTCGCACCCGTGCTGATCGCTTACTAAAGCGTATTCTGTAGCCAAATAAAAGGAGCCCATATGGCTCCTTTTATGTTTCTGTCGCCCTGCTATGCAAGTTTCAGAATCAGCTAATCAAACTTCATCACCTAGCACTTACCCTGTTTAGCACTTAGGTCAGGTTATTCACTTGCTATTGGTTTTTGGGCTGCCTTAAAGCGTCGACGAAATTCACTCGGCGTTAGCCTCATAATTTTCTGAAAAACCTTACGACAGCTCCCCGCATTCTCATAACCTACTTTGATGGCGAGGCTTTCAAATGACTGAGTGGATTCTTCTAGACCATTGCACACAGCTTGGATGCGCAATCTCTGAATATATTCAGAAGGAGTCCACCCTGTGTATTTATGAAAGCGGCGCAGCAAGGTTCGAGGGGTAAGGTTGGCTATTTTCGCCAAACTCACTATACGGTTTAGCTCAGAGTAGTGAGCTTGTAAATAATGCTGCACCGTCAACACGGCTTGATCTCCGTGATCAAAACGAGGAATAAATTGCTGATAATAGGACTGCTCTCTGACCCCCGTATCCATCACCAACGTCTTACTAAGCTGGTTCACTATGCTAGATTGAGTAAAGCGCTGGACCATAGCAATGCCCAAATCCATCCAAGACATCATCCCCCCAGCTGTCATAATATCCCCTTGATCAATTAAGATCTTCGATGTATCCAATTGGTGGCTTGGAAAGCGCTGTCTAAACACCTCAGCCAATCCCCAATGAGTGGTTAAACATCGGTTTTTTGACGCTTCTGTTTCCGCAATAAAAAATGCCCCAGCACAGGCACTAGACAATATCGCCCCTTGCTTATGCTGCTCATTCAGCCAATCTATTAACTTTGGCGAAACAGTCTCGTAAGCCGCTCTATCTAAACTTGGCGGAATCAACACAGCGTGATAACCCTGCTCTGGAAGCGAGGCGCCTAGCAATAGGGAATCTAACCGTAAAATGCTCGTTTCAATTCGTGCCGCTAAGCCGGCTTCTTGGCAAAAACGGTTAGCTAGAATAAACATTTCTTCTAAGCCATATATGGCTGACTTTAAACTGTTTGGGTATTGAATGATGGCAAATTGATAAATTGTCATAGCATTGGCTTTTCTTGTCACTATTGGACTCTAATATGGCAAATTTGCCACTTAGATAGAAGTACTTTTCTCGGCATCATGGTTTTTTATCTTAAGAGGTACAAACCATGAAACAAACCGCATTATTAGTAATTGATGTACAGAATGACTACTTTGATGAAGGGCTTTTCCCCTTATGGAACACCCAGTCTGTGCTGAACAATATCTTAGACACCATGAAGCACGCGTTAGCAAACAACACACCGATTATTTTCATTCAGCATGTTGCCGACCCTGCCGAGGGAGACGCTCCGTTTTTTAACCCTGCAACCCATGGCGTCGAGCTCCACCCACAAATCACAGCACTGGCACCGAACGCTCCCCTTGTCATAAAACATTTTGCAGACTCATTTGAGCAGACAAATCTTGAAGAAGTTTTGTCCTCTTTGAATGTAGAAACATTGCTGTTATGCGGAATGATGACACAACACTGCATTACCCATACAGCCTTATCAGCCTCAGCTGAAAAGTACCAAGTTGAAGTGATTGGGAAAGCCTGCACTACCCGCGAAGCATTACTGCATCATATTGCCCTCGCGGGACTTTCGCGTCGCGTAAACTGTGTTTCTATAGAAAAAGCAGCTTCCTCTTTAGCTGGATAAGCAACAAACGATGCCGAGAAAAACAGGCATCTTAAAGTGCCTGTCCTGTTAAAAAGCAGTGAGAGCACCTAGGTGAAATCAGGGTCAAAGCCCTTTTTGAAAAAGCAGCTTATCAGGACACACACGCTAAAAGCCCCGTGAATACTGACTTATCGGTACTTACTAGGACAGGCATGCTAAGAACTCCGTAAATGCTGACTTGTTAAGATGCCTGTCCTGTTAAAAAGTAGGCAGAGCTTATCAGGACACACACGCTAAAAGCCCCGTGAATGCTGACTTGTTAAGATGCCTGTCCTGTTAAAAAGCATTCTTTTGGAGCTAGGAAGTTGGGTGGGCAAAAAAGGGTTCGACCCTTCGTCTACATGATGCTTATCAGGACACCTCTGCTAAGAGCCCCGTTAATGCTGACTTTTTAATATGCCTGTCCTGTTAAAAGGCTGTCCTGTTAAAAGGCTCTGGCCATGCAACGGAATCTATGACAAATCACTACATAGACGGTCATGAGCAAACTCAGCCATTACAAGTCGCAGCAGGACTAGATATCAGCACAATTGATATGAGTAACATCAACTGGAAAGATCAACGAATCCCCCGAGAGTTAGCTAAACTGATTGATGACGAAGAGAGCTAGCCGCTCTCTTTTTTATACGCGAACAAAAAAGGGCATGAAATAACCCCACCTAAAAGACATCAACAACTAGAAATACAGCGGCTAACCGCTACTAAAAAAGGGATACTGGGGATAAAAACGGGATAAAGAAGAGATAAACAAAAACAAAAAAGGGCTTACAAATTAATGTAAGCCCTTGATTTTATTACTTAAATAAGTGGTAGGGCTAGGCAGATTCGAACTGCCGACCTCATCCATGTCAAGGATGCGCTCTAACCAACTGAGCTATAGTCCTAAAAAGTGTTGGTTATTATACGCAGGAGTTTGGCTTTGACAAGCCCTTGCGGCATTTTTTTGAAGTGTTTGTTTTCTCAGAGGAAAAAGCCTAATTCCATGATCAAACTGGAATCAACAACTCATGCCCAACAACCTCATCAATTAGATGATAAGGAACTTTGTATTCTTTGCCACGGAACTTTACCGTGGCAAATTCATAACACATTGAGAGTACGGTGCAATTGACAATAACACCGTTATCGATCACTCGAACAATATTGTAGTTACGTAATGTGATGGCCATAATATCCTCGCTTTGAGTCCAGTAAGGCGGCGCTTAGCCTTCCCCCACCTCTTTTAATTTTTTTTGTAATTGGCGAATCTGGTCACGATAACCTGCCGCTAGCTCAAACTGTAAGTTCTCTGAAGCAAGCATCATCTCTTTCTGCAATTGCACCATGGCTTTACGCACTTGCGCAACATCTTCCATGCTCTCTACTTGATAATCTTTTGCCGTTTCGGCCACTTTTTTGGTTTGCTTGCCTCGGCCTTTACCAGCGCCTGGGTTGTACGCACCTTCTAGAATGTCTTCAACCGATTTATTAATACCTGTCGGAGTGATGCCATGCTCTTCGTTATAAGCTTCTTGCGTGGCGCGACGACGGGTCGTCTCACTCATCGCGCGCTCCATCGAACCTGTAATTCGATCCGCATAAAGAATCGCTTTACCATTCACATTACGAGCAGCACGACCTATGGTTTGTATTAACGATCGTTCTGAGCGCAAGAAGCCCTCTTTATCGGCATCCAAGATGGCCACTAAGCTGACCTCAGGGATATCCAAGCCTTCTCGCAATAAGTTGATCCCGACGAGAACATCAAACTCACCCAGTCGTAGATCACGAATAATTTCAACCCGCTCGACCGTGTCTATATCCGAATGCAAATAACGCACTCGCACTCCATGATCGTTTAAATAATCGGTTAAATCTTCTGCCATGCGCTTAGTCAATGTGGTGACCAATACGCGTTCGCCGATCGGGGCTCGCTTATTGATTTCAGATAATAAATCATCCACTTGCGTGGCCACAGGGCGCACTTCTAAAATAGGATCAACCAAGCCTGTTGGACGGACAATTTGCTCAACTACCCAATCCTGATGCTCTTCTTCGTATTTGCCCGGCGTCGCTGAGACGAAAATAGTTTGCGGCTTTATTTGCTCCCATTCTTCGAAGCGCATTGGCCGGTTGTCTAATGCCGATGGCAAACGGAAGCCGTATTCAACTAGGTTTTCTTTGCGCGAGCGATCGCCTTTGTACATAGCGCCAATTTGCGGCACGGTCACATGAGATTCATCGATCACTAATAAGGCATTGGCGGGTAAATAATCGAACAATGTTGGTGGTGGCGCGCCCTCTTCTCGCCCAGAGAGATAACGCGAATAGTTTTCGATGCCTGAGCAGTAACCCAGTTCCTGCATCATTTCTAAATCGTATCGAGTGCGCTGCTCAAGACGCTGCAACTCGACCAATTTATTAAGCGATTTGAGCTGCTCTAAACGCTCATCAAGCTCCACTTTAATACGCTCAATCGCCGCCACTACGGTTTCTTTTGGCGTCACATAGTGTGTCTTAGGATAGATGGTTATACGCGGCACTTTTCGAATCGTTTTATTGGTCAGTGGGTCAATCATAGAGAGATTTTCCACTTCATCGTCAAACAGCTCAATACGAATCGCTGTATCTTCAGAGTCCGCCGGAAACACTTCAATCACATCGCCACGTACACGAAAATTACCACGTTCCAGCACCAAATCATTACGGCTGTATTGCAGCTCAGCCAAGCGACGTAATACCGCTCGCTGATCAATCCGATCTCCTCGATCTAAATGCAGCATCATTTTTAAATAAGATTGAGGGTCGCCCAGGCCATAAATCGCGGAAACCGTGGCGACAATAATAACGTCTTCGCGCTCTAATAAGGCTTTAGTCGCAGACAAGCGCATTTGTTCTATGTGTTCGTTGACGGAGGCGTCTTTCTCAATAAAGGTATCCGATGCAGCCACATAGGCTTCTGGCTGGTAATAATCGTAATAAGAGACAAAATACTCAACCGCATTATTTGGAAAAAACTCTTTAAATTCACCATACAATTGCGCGGCCAGCGTTTTGTTATGTGCCATGACTATGGTGGGACGCTTTACTTGAGAAATCACGTTTGCCACTGTGTAGGTTTTACCAGAGCCTGTCACACCGAGCAGCGTTTGATGCGCTAACCCAGCCTCCACACCTTGCACGAGTTTTTCAATGGCTTTAGGTTGATCACCCGCAGGGGCATATGAAGAAACAACTTGAAATTCTTGTGACACGACTTCTTCCTAAGGAGTAACAAACGACTCAATAGAGTAGCAAATTTTTGCCTTCAAATCTGATTATACTAAGAAAAAGACAAGAATATAGAGACACCTACAAGGACGCAAAAAAGGCATTCCACTAGCTTTAATAGGCAAAAGAAAGCCAAGCTAATGTCATATTAGCTTGGCTTTCTGAAAGTCATTCCATCGCTTTTTCAGCAATATAAAGCTACTTTCTCATATCGAGAGCGAATACTTTACTGTGTCGCCTCTTGCCCATCCAGCATTTGCGGCATTCCCGCTTGCACTAGATCGCGGTTACGCTCAACAAGAGCATCGCCTAAACCTTTTACTTCAGATAACTGATCGACGCTTTTAAAAGGGCCGTTTTCGGCTCGGTATGCCACAATCGCTTGGGCTTTTTTTGCGCCGACGCCTGACATTACTGCGGCAATTTGGTCCGCTGTTGCCGTATTAATGTCCAGTGGTTGGGCGGCAAAAGCCAGCAATGGGGAAAGCATAAACATGAGCAGTGAAGCGCGTACAAACGAAGCAATGTATTTAACTAAAGTCATCGTAAAATCCTTTTTATGTGAGTGATATGACGTCCTGCCATAAAAAAACCGTGATCTGCGCTTTAATTAAAAAGAACGGATCACGGTTTTAGCGTAAGAGCTTTTCTGCGATTCTGCAAGTAATCAGAGATTAAGCAAAAACACCCAACTCAGTATTAACCTGAGTTAACACGGCAACAGGGTCAGCGGCTTGCGTAATAGGACGCCCCATTACCAAATAATGGCTGCCTGCTGCCATGGCTTCAGATGGCGTCATAATACGCTTTTGATCGCCTTGTGCAGAACCCGCTGGACGAATGCCCGGCGTCACAAGTACAAAGTCTTTGCCTAGTTCATTAGACAACATTGAGGACTCTTGCGCGGAACAAACGACACCGTCCATTCCCGATGACTGCGCTAAGCTAGCAAGACGTTTCACATGCTGCTCTGGCGTCAAATCAATGCCGATTTCAGCAAGATCCGATTGATCCATACTGGTTAATACAGTGACCGCAATCAGAAGGGTTTGGTTGTCTGCGCGCTGTGCCAGTGCATTTGCTGATGCTTCCATCATACGACGACCACCAGAAGCATGAACGTTTACCATCCAAACACCAGCGTCGGCTGCCACGCTCACTGCGTTCGCCACCGTATTAGGAATATCATGAAATTTCAGGTCTAAAAACACATCAAAATTCAACTTATGCAGCGCATCTAAAATAGCAGGACCTGCTGTGGTAAACAGTTCTTTACCCACTTTAACGCGACATTGACTAGGGTCTAGTCGTTTCGCCATCTCAATAGATTGCGCCATGGTTGGGTAATCTAGGGCAACCACTATAGGGGATTGGCAGCTCATTCAAGGTCCTCTTTT
The DNA here is from genome assembly GCF_003387375.1 of Marinomonas pollencensis. Classification (GTDB taxonomy): domain Bacteria; phylum Pseudomonadota; class Gammaproteobacteria; order Pseudomonadales; family Marinomonadaceae; genus Marinomonas; species Marinomonas pollencensis. The sequence continues at coordinate 298,558 of NZ_QUNG01000004.1, forward strand.
TCTATATTAACTTGCTCACTATTATCCTCAACGACAATAGTAACAATGCGATTTATTACTCTGGGTATTCTACTATTTTTTAGCTTAAAAAAAGCTATTCACCTTCCAGACCATGAATCGGTTTGACCACGCCCCAATTTTTACAACTTGGACACTGCCAATGCAGCTGATAACCAGAAAAACCGCATTGACGACATTGAAACTGTGGTTTTACCTGAGCCAGCTGATCGATCAATTCAAATAACACTTCAAGGTGTTGCTGATTCTGCCCGCGGGAATCTCTCATCTGCAGGTTAATCAGCTCTCGAAAGCCTTTTAATGTTGGGTGCGAGCGTAATTGTTCGACCAAAAACATCTCGGCGTATTCTTTATCATCTTCCATATAATGCTGCGCAAGGGCCAAAATCAAAGCCGCTGATGGCTTCTTCTGATTTTGCTCCTGGAGAAACTTAATAAAGCCACTGCCACCCCAAACACGCTGGTAGCAGTCTTTTAGCTGAGGAATAATGATAGAGATAAACTCTGGATCCTGCTCAGCTACCTGCTTTAATTCTTTGATCGCATCGCGATAACGGCGCTGGCTACTCAGCACATTGGCCGCTCCCACACTGGCTCTAACACAGCTAGGGTCAACCCCTAAAGCCTGCTTGTAATGCTGAAAGGCTTCTTTCCATTGCTCTTTTTTCGATAAAATTTCAGCCATTTCGCAGTGAAAATGCGCCAAGCGCTTAATTTCTTTTTTCGTTGGAGAGTCTTTAATCAACTCACTGCTAATTTGAATGGCTTTATCCCAACTTTGTTCAAACTCATAAAGGTCGACCAACAAGGTTAAGATTTTTGAATGAAATTCGCTCTTCTTAGACGCGGTAGCCATATTGAGAAGCAAACGGCTTGCTCGGTCTAACAAGCCTGCCGACATGAAGTCACTGGCCAGTTCAAGTTGTACCATGCGCATTTCGCGCTGTGTAATTTCTGGCCGTGCAAGTAGGTTTTGATGCACATTGATGGCTTTTTGAATTTCGCCTTTTTTACGAAACAAATTACCTAAAGTGAGGTGAATATCAAAAGTATCAGAATTGACTTCTAGGGAATCAACAAAGGCATCTATGGCCTCTGAGTGCTGGTCATTAAGCAGGTGATTAAGCCCGCGAAAGTAGTCTGGTGGTACACTTTTTTTATCTCGCTTAGGCTTTTTGACCGAGTTTTTCCGCCCCATTGCCCAGCCTAGAAATAGCGCAGCAAAAAGAACAATAAACAACCCAACTTCGGTCAACGCCGTTACTCCTTCCCTACTGACAACTCTTGAGCAAGAGAGGCTTTACGTAAGCTTTCAACCTCATGCTGTACTTTTTCAAGACGTCTATTAAGTACTCGAACTTGGCGTTCAGAACGTAAGTAGGTGACAGAGCTCACCAGCAGAGCAACACAAGCCCCGATAGCGAAAGAGAGAAGCATGTACAAAGCGACACTTAATTCAGGTCCTTGCCAAAAAACCAAATCAAGATGGATAAGCTGGGGGTTTTTGATGGCGAAAAACACACCAACGGCAAGGAAAAAGACAATCAGAATTGTAAAAACAACTCTTTTCAGCCATTTAAGCATAAAACAACCCACCAAATTAGAATGGCAACATTATGCCGTGATAGCTAACAAATTTCGAGGCATAAGACGAAAATTAGTTAAGTTCGTTTATCTCAGCATTAGGAAGATTCACCAATTCACGCAATTCCTTACCTGGTTTGAAGTGCGGAACATACTTTGCCGACAGTTCAACTGACTCACCCGTTTTAGGGTTACGGCCTATTCTTGGTGCTCGGTAATGCAATGAAAAACTACCAAAACCTCTAATCTCGATGCGCTCACCATTCGACAGAGCATCAGACATATGATCAAGCATTGTCTTAATAGCTTCTTCAACATCCTTCACTGGCAAGTGAGATTGCTGATCAATTAACAGTTCTATCAGCTCAGATTTTGTCATTTTCGTCTCCGCGACTATATTTTGATCACACTGTAAGACTAGCTAAATCTAGAAAGAAAGCAATAAGTTATAAAGCTTTCGAGCGAATTTAAAGCATTTTTCCTAAAATTTTTGCAAATAAACACGAGACGATTGCTTCGATAACTGGCATAGACCTTAGTGAGCTTTTATAATGTCGACCATATTTAACACCATTGGAAGATAAAACAATGAGCTATAGTAAAATTCCTGCTGGCAAAGATGTGCCAAATGACATTAACGTAATCATCGAAATCCCGGCTCAAGCAAGCCCGGTAAAATACGAAGTAGACAAAGACATGGACGCGCTTGTTGTTGACCGCTTCATGACGGCTCCTATGTTCTACCCAGCGAACTACGGTTACGTGAACAACACGCTTGCAGACGACGGCGACCCAGTTGACGTACTCGTCATCACTCCATACCCAGTGGTTGCTGGTTCTGTTATTCGCTGCCGTCCAGTTGGCGTGCTAAACATGTCTGACGAAGCTGGTTTGGACGCAAAATTGGTTGCTGTTCCACACGAGAAACTAAGCAAAGAATACGGTCATATCCAAGATGTGAACGACATTCCACAATTGCTACGTGACCAGATCGAACACTTCTTCGAAAACTACAAAACTCTTGAAAAGGGCAAGTGGGTTAAAGTAGAAGGTTGGGCGAACGCTGAAGAAGCGAAAAAAGCCCTAGTTGAAGGCGTAGAAGCTTACAACGCTCAGTAATTATTAATCCGTTAGCCCCCTGGCTAGCGGAGTATTACCGACATAAAAAAACCGATCCTAGGATCGGTTTTTTTATTTCCGGCTCAATAAAACTTATGCTAAAGAGTCTAGGTAACGCTCAGCATCAAGTGCAGCCATACAACCTGTTCCGGCAGAAGTAATCGCTTGACGGTAAATGTGATCGCTCACATCACCAGCGGCAAACACACCTTCAATGCTGGTTTGCGTAGCATTACCTTCTGAACCAGTTTGCACTTTAAGGTAGCCATCTTTCATTTCTAGCTGACCTTGGAAGATGTCTGTATTTGGCTTATGACCAATCGCCACAAAAACACCCGCTACCGCTAGATCTTTCTTCTCACCGGTTTGGCTATTTTTAATACGAACCCCTGTTACACCAGTATCATCACCTAGCACTTCATCTAGCTCTGAGTACCATTCGATTTTCACGTTGCCGTTTTTCGCTTTTTCCAACAATTTGTCAGACAAGATTTTTTCAGAACGGAATTTATCGCGACGGTGAATCACAGTGACAGTTTTCGCAATGTTCGCCAAATACAAGGCTTCTTCAACCGCCGTATTACCACCACCAATCACAGCAACGTCTTGGTTACGGTAAAAGAAACCATCACAAGTGGCACAAGCAGAAACCCCTTGCCCCATAAATTTCGTTTCACTTTCAAGACCAAGGTACTGAGCGCTAGCACCCGTTGAAATGATCAGAGCATCACAAGTGTAAACGCCGCTATCCCCCTCCAAACGGAAAGGACGGTTATTCAGATCCACTTTGTTAACATGATCAAAGATAATTTCAGTTTCAAAACGCTCTGCATGTTTGCGCATACGGTCCATTAATTCAGGACCTTGAACGCCCAGATCATCACCAGGCCAGTTATCTACGTCTGTGGTGGTCGTTAGCTGGCCACCCATTTGCATACCAGTGATCATTACAGGGTTTAAGTTGGCACGAGCCGCATAAACTGCAGCGGTATAGCCAGCAGGGCCAGACCCTAAAATCATTAATTTAGCGTGTTTCACATCGCTCATGTAATTTGCTCCTGTAAATAAGTGTTTTCTGACAAAAATGGCCAGATAAAATTCTTGAGGCGGATTCTAACGAATCTACGCCAAAATGCTTAGCGAAAAATGTTAATAACTAAAATAGGGATCTTCTATGGCTTTTCAACCGCGTCGTATCGCCGTTTGCGCAGTTCGAGTACCACAAAAGGCACATTCAGGATCTTGAGTTAAGCGCATCTCACGCCAACGCCCTTCTAAACCATCGAATAATTTCAGCAAGCCGTGCTCTACTCGCCCACAACCACTGGCAATTTTAATGGCATCCAACGCCTGCAACACGCCTAAAGAACCTACTACAGGGCCAATCACACCGCTCTCGCTGCAACTGAGCTGGCTATCAGACATTGAAGGGTAAAGGCATTCATAACAAGGGGTGTCATTTTGCTCATAGCGAAAGCTAATCAACTGACCTTCCCAACGTATCGCTGCCGCACTGACTAACGCAGTGTTTGCTGCGAAACACGCTCGATGAATGCTTTGACGGGCTTGATAATTGTCGGTGCAATCGAGCACCACACTGGCTTTCGCCACGGCTTGCGCAAACGTGTCTGCCACCAAATGCTCTGTAATAACGTGAATATTACAGTCTTTGTTTTTGGCGAGCAGTTCTGCTTTTGCCGCATCCGCTTTGTTATGGCCAAGATAGGACTCATTATAAAGAACTTGGCGTGGCAAATTACTCAACTCTAGATGATCACCGTCTGCTAGTATTAATTCACCAACGCCAGCTGTGGCCAAATAGGTGGCCGCAATATTTCCCAAGCCACCCATACCAACCACCAAGATGGTGGCACTCGACAAAGCTAATTGCCCTTCTATATCAAAGGTGGGAAGCAAAAGTTGTCGGCTATATCGATCAAGCTGTGATTCGTTCATTTTTCTCTTACATTTATTTTAGATAACTGCCCGATCGGTCAATGTTTTGATAAAATAAAACCATTAACTTATTCAGCGGACAAAAAGTATGAAATTCCCAGGTAGACGTAAAATCAAACACTATTTCCCGGTTTCTGAAGCAAAGCCTATTTTGCCTACCTCTGAAGTTCGTCCTGATAAAGACACCTATATTGTCGGGCTAGACGAGACCATTGTCGATGTTATTGCCAATATCTCTGATGATTTTCTAACAAACTTCAACATTCAAAAAGGCTTATCTAACTTAGTCGATGTTGATACCGCCTCTGCCATATATGAAAGATTAACCGCCGAGCAAAGCATTTCTGATCACTTTGCTGGCGGCACCATCGGCAACACCATACATAACTACTCAGTGTTAGCCGATGACAAATCCGTGCTACTTGGCGTTATGTCCGCCAACATCGCGTTAGGCTCACCAGCTTATCACTACATTTGCCATACCAGCAGTAAGGTTGATATGAATCACCTACAAGGTGTGAGCGGTGATATTGGCCGTGGTATCACCTTAATCACTCCCGATGGCGAGCGCACCTTTGCCATTGCTCCTGGAGATATGGATGAACTTAGCCACGACCACATTCCTGAAGAGATTATCGCTGGTGCCGCGGCCTTTGTTAGCTGTGCCTACCCATTGCGTCATCAAGGAAAACCCATTAAACAGGCGATGCTAACCTCTATGGCTTATGCCAATAAGCACCATATTCCCACTGTGTTAACCCTTGGCACTAAACACCTGGTTGACGACCATCACGACGAGCTGCTTGAGCTCATTAAACGCGATGTAAATGTATTGGCCATGAACGAGCTTGAAGCCGAAGCATTAACCGGCTTTGCGGATCCATTACAAGCGGCCGATGCGATTCTAGATTATGTGGACATGGTATTGCTTACCGCAGGGCCAGATGGCTTATATTTATGTGGCCATACAGAAAGCAGCCTAAAGCGAGAGACCACCAACCCAATAAAGTCCGCCAATATTGCAGACTTTAATCGCTGGGAGTTCAGCCGCCCAATGATGCGCCAAGCGTGTGAGAACCCGATAAAAGTCTTTTCTCATATTGACCCATATATGGGTGGCCCAGAAAAAATCCGCAACACCAATGGCGCTGGGGATGGCGCCTTGTCGGCATTGCTACACGACATTTCTGCCAACCATTTTCACCGCGAAGCCCAACCTAATTCAAGCAAACACGCGGCCCCTTTCTTGGCTTACTCTTCTTTTGCGCAAATATGTAAATACGCCAATCGCGTGAGCTATGAAATTCTCGCACAAAGCGCTCCACGCTTATCTCGTGGCCTTCCAGAGCGAGAAGACAGCTTGGAAGAGGCTTACTGGGACCGTTAAGCAAAGCCTCCCAATAAGCGCTATTTTAGACATAAAAAAACCATGCTTCGGCATGGTTTTTTTTGCGTATGCACTTAATGGCAAGGCATTTGATTACATTGCTTCAAGGCCAAGCGCGTCATTAGGCTCAAACATACGGTCTAATTCAAGCAAGATCACCAATTCATCGTCTTTCTGATAAACGCCCTGAATGAACATCAAAGCATCATCGTTACCGACACTTGGGCTCTGCTCAATTTCACCTTGGTAAAGATAAAATACTTCTTGAACAGCATCGACCAATAGACCAATTTGCTCGCCATCGTGCTCAATAATGATGATACGAGTGTCATCCGTAATAGTGCATTCAGGCAAACCGAAACGGACACGCGTATCGATTACCGTCACTACGTTACCACGTAAATTAACGATACCTAGAACAAAAGAAGGCGCACCAGGCACTGGAGCTATTTCACTGTAACGAAGCACTTCTTTGATTTGTAAAACATTAATGCCGTAAGTTTCATCGATCAATTTAAAGGTAAGATATTGTAGCAATTCACCTTTCTTGCTATCCGCTAAGGCTTTTCCAGATTCTTTAATTGGCGCCAACTCTGACATGACTTACTTCCATATTCGATTTTATTAAAACAATAACGCGGAGCCATTGCATCAATGACTCCGCGTAAAACCTAGCTCAGAAAGAACCCACAATTAGTTTTCTTGTTCAATACCAACAATCGTCCAATTGCCTTTCTCATCTGACATATTCTTTTCCAAGTGCCAAACTTCATTGGTATCAGAAGTTTGGTCGCCTTCTTTGATCCAGCCCGAGAATTTTAGTGAGATGGACGCGATAGAGCCAATAAACTCACCACGAACAAGCTCAACCATCAAGGAGATCACTTCAGTGCGAGGCATGTTTTCACCATGCTTGGCTCTTTCTTCCTGAAGCATAGTATAAAGATCAGCACTTACATAGCTGCGGATCTCGTCAAAGTCATTATTGTCCCACGCTTTTTGCAGTGCAATATAATGATTCTTTGCTTCAGCAACAAACGCTTGCTCGTTGAATCCTGGTGGCAACTGAAACTCTGGTTGGCCACCAAAACCTGGCACGCCAGACATTGGAGATGGTGTAAATTGATCGCGTGTAGAAGTCGCTGCTTCACGATTCATTGTTGTGCCATAACCTGCTGCTTGAGCCTGTGCTGCACGACGTTTTGGCGCGATGAAAAACTTGTAGATCAAGAAGCCAATCACAGCGAACAATAAGATATCGCCGAATGAAATGCCGTCAAATGCGCCGCTGCCCATTAGCGCAGCAAAAATACCACCAGCCAACAAGCCGCCTAATAGGCCGCCACCTAGACCACCAAGAAAACCACTTTTCTTCGGTGCTGCGGTGTTAGTCGCTTTCGGAATAGTAGAAGCACTGCTGCTCTTTGATTTAGAAATAGAAAAGCTCTTACCAAAGCTCTTTCCGCCACCAAATTTCTTCGCTTGGACATCCGCGCTAAAACCGCCTACGCCCATTGCTAGAACAAACGCCATTAACATGGCATATACTGTTGATTTCACAAAATTCTCCAATTTATTTGAAATTGACAAGACCCACGGCATTGCGAAGGTCGGAAATAAGTCCACGCACACGAGCTCGTGCTTTTTCTGCACCCGCTTGAAGAATCGCTTCCACTTGTGCAGGGTTTGCCATCAGTTCTAGATACTTTTCACGAGGCTCAGCTAGTTGACCATTGATCAACTCAAAAAGTTCCTTCTTCGCTTGCCCCCAAGCAATACCTTCTGCAAATTTATTGCGCATTTCTTCTGTTTGCTCTGGTGTTGCAAAAGCTTTATAGATATCAAACACAGTTGAGTCATTTGGATCTTTTGCTTCGCCTGGCTCTAATAAATTGGTTTTAATCTTATTAATGCCTTTTTGAAGTTTTTTCTCAGTATCAAAAAGCGGAATTGTATTGTTGTAACTCTTACTCATTTTGCGGCCATCTAGGCCTTTCAAAATAGAGCCTTCTTCGCCTACAACCGCTTCTGGCAAGACAAAGTGCTGACCGAATAAATGATTAAAACGACCGGCGATATCACGCGCCATCTCAATGTGCTGAATCTGATCTCGACCCACAGGCACTTTATTGGCATTAAATGCCAAGATATCTGCCGCCATTAATACTGGGTAGCAGAATAAGCCCATGGTAATACCAAAATCTGGGTCTTGGTTGTCGGCTATATTTGCATCCACAGACGCTTTATAAGCGTGGGCGCGGTTCATTAACCCTTTTGAGGTAACACAGGTCAGCAGCCAGTTCAGTTCAGCAATTTCAGGAATATCGGATTGACGGTAAAAAGTTGCTTTGTCAGTATCCAAGCCACAAGCAAGCCAGGTCGCGGCGATTTCTTGGCGCGACTGCTGCACGCGTGCAGGGTCTTGGCATTTAATCAAAGCATGGTAATCGGCCATAAAAAAGTAGGCGTCAGTATCTTCTTGACGACTTGCTTCAATTGCTGGACGAATCGCCCCCACATAGTTTCCTAGGTGCGGTGTACCTGAAGTTGTAATACCGGTTAAAACAATTTCTTTTGCCATTACTGCTACTACTCTCTTGTTACTGTATTTAGTGTCAAAATTTGCGCCTACCCTACCATAAAAGAATCACAGCAAGAATCTTACAAAAGCCTAATATTGCTTTTCCACTTTATTCCCCTATAGGATTTTCTATTAATGGTGACAAATACCTGATTATCAAGCGTTGGGCCAAAGTTCCTCAGGCAAGCCGGAATTACGCTGAATCCGAGATTGCGCCGCCACCTGAACCAGGTGTGCAGCCCCCCACAAGGTAAAGTCCTGCTTCGCTCGCGTGATGCCGGTATAAATCAATTCGCGCGTCAGCACTGGCGAAGGCGTCAGCGGTAACAATAAAGCGACGCGCTCAAATTCAGACCCTTGTGATTTGTGCACCGTCATCGCAAACACCACCTCAAATGCACTCAATCGACTGGGCAATAAGCCAGTAAAAGAGCCATCAGGTTGCATAAACCAAACCCGTAAGCGCTGTGACTCATCTGGCATACATAAGCCAATATCGCCATTAAACAAGCCAAGGCTGGCGTCATTACGGGTCAGCATGACAGCTTTTCCTGGATACCACACATGGGGATCTTTGACCCGTCCGCGCTGATAAAAGTACAGCTCCAGTTGCTTATTAACCTGCTCCACACCAAATTCCCCTTGGCGCACCGCGGTCAATATTTGATAGCGTGAGAAAGCCTCATAAAGCGTTCCTATGTCTTGCTGCTCACGCACCGCCTGCCAATATTCATCATATCCCTTCGCCAAGGCGGCAATATTTGGCTTAGTCTGTTGCTCTGGGGGTATTTGCCAATGCACATCATTAGGGTTATTTTGCAGCTGATACAGAGCGTCTTGTGCATTACCTGCGTTCATAGCTTTTGCCAAATGCCCAATACCACTGTTCGCATCAAAGCGATAACTGGTACGTAATAAGGTCAATGATCGGCTGATTAACGGTGCTTTAGGGTTAGCAAATTGACTGACATTTTCCCCCGTAAGCTGGCTTAAGCGTTGCGCCCAATCCGCTTGAAAATACGCATTTTCAATGCCCAAGGATAAATCCCCCAAGACACTGCCCGCTTCCACCGAAGCCAATTGATCTTTATCGCCCAACAAAATTAACCGCGCGTGCGTTGGCAAAGCGTCGATCAGCTTTGCCATCATCGGCAAATCCACCATCGACACTTCGTCCACCAGCAGCACATCAAGATGCAACGGGTTGTCTTTATTGTGCTTGAAGCGACTGCGACCAAAATCACTGCCCAACAAGCGATGCAGAGTGCTGGCTTGCTCAGGAATTGCGGCTTGCAAATCCGCCGCTAGTGGCAACGAGCTTTTTGCCTTAGCGATAGACTCGGTCAAACGCGCTGCGGCTTTGCCCGTCGGGGCCGCTAACTGGATCCTTAACGCCTTACCTTGGGCGATGGATTGGGACACCAATAAGGCCAGCAATTTGGTTACCGTTGTGGTTTTCCCCGTACCTGGGCCACCACTGATCACTGAAAACGGCAAACTGGCGGCATTAGCGACCGCCACTTTTTGCCAATCGACGGTCTCATTTTTGTCAGGAAACAAACGTTCAATAAGCGCCGCATCAGGTGTAAAAGGGGGGGCACTGGTTTGTTTTTTTAGGTAATCCAGCACTTGTTGCTCATACTGAAAATAACGATATAAATACAACCGCGTCTGGTTAAGCACCATGGGATTTTCTAACAAAGTCCCTGTATTCCCAACTGGTGCAAGACTCACTAGAGCACTTTGCTGCAACACATGACACCAATCGGCAATCGAATAAACAGCATTGGCAGCCAAGGTTTGCTGCAGCTCTCTCGCTGTAATTCCTTCTGGCGGCGTATACCATAAGCTCGCTAAGTCCACACAAATATGCCCAGCACCAAGATAGGCACTGCATAATGCACCTGCAATGCGAACCGCTCCCTGATTTTCTCCGGCGTGGTCAGCCAACTGCTCAATCCATTGACGATCTATCGGGCGCAATACCCCCAATGTTTGCCAAGCAAGTAGCGGATTTATGCTGCTTAACTCGGCTTCGGCCAATAAATCCAATTGATTAGAAAAGTCCAAGTTGGCCTTCCTCCTGCGTCAATGTACCGCTAAAGAGTTGATCGAGAGCATCAAGGTGCTGCCTTGACAGTCGCGTGTTAAAAATACCCGTGCTTTGCCCAGGCGTCATGCCTCTTAAGAACAAATACACCACACCACCAACATGGGTATCATAGTCATAATCTGGTAACCGCTGTTTCAGCAAACGATGCAGTGCCAAGGTATACAACTGGTATTGCAAATCGTACCTGTGCTCCGCAATAGCATGCTCTACTTCAGCGGTTTGATAAGCAGAAAAATCATCGCCCAAATGGTTAGATTTGTAGTCCAATACGTAATATCGCCCTTGCCACTCAAAGAGCAAATCGATAAAGCCCTTTAGCATGCCTTTTAATGGTCGATCTTGAATGTTTGGAGCAGAACGAGACACCGCATCATGCTCACGCGCAATACGGTCAAGTTGCAAGGCATTCATCCCATTTACCGGCATGAAAAATTCCATTTCCTTGCGACAAGCAGAAACCGGAAGATCCCCAAGACACACGCCCTCCAATAACTCAGTATTGACTATGTCCACCAGCCATTCATTGAGCACAGATTGCCACTCGGCAAAGCCCTGACGCTCATAAAATGCAGCCATGCTAGCTTGATTGCTGGTCTTTAATAAATCCCTAAAACTGGGCTCACTCACCACCTCTTGGATCCCTTTGCCTTCAAGCGTGTCATGTAAAAAGGTACCTGGCTTAGCGCCACGGGGAAAACTAAAACGATTCTGCGAGACTTCTCCCGCCTCTTCCAGCAGCAATGAATCCCCTTCTGCTAGCTCTTCAAAAACATCCTGCAAGCGCGTCATTTCATCCAACCCGGGCAAGCTTTGGTCCTGCTGCTCGGCCGCCTCTACAACCAATGAAGAATAACTACCAACCCACCAATCTCGCTCTACGCGGCCGGTAAAACGTCTTGCTTGGGGCGTATCTTGGCGTTCTTCTAGCATTTCAAAGCGCGCTAATTGCGGCGCTTCATCAGGCAAATTCACCAGACTCATTTTGCCCTCAGCATGGCGCGCCACTAAGCGAGTCAGCGTTGGCACTAAGCCTCCCGCTTCCAAGGGTTCGCCTTCACACAGTAAAGCCCCCACGCCGCTTAAATGAACGTCGCAAATGGCCTCCCGAGATTTCGTCGCGCCCTTACCTACTTCCATACAACCAATGAAACAGGCTTCTTTAGAGCGAGTTAACGCCACATAAGCCAAACGAATTTCGGCGGCATACAGCTCTTGGGTATGGCGCTCCTGTTCTTCTTCGTCCGGGTCAATAGAAATCCATAACTGTTGCTGATCATCATGGTAAAGCGCCGAACTGCCACGATTTTGAAACGGCGTTAAGGCAAATGGCAGATAAACAATCGGATACTCTAGCCCCTTACTTTTGTGAATCGTCACAATACGAACCAATTCCGCATCCGTCTCTAGTCGAATTTTTTGCTCGTCGCTGTCGCCATTGGGGTTTTGAATGGCCAAGCGTAAATAGCGCAACACGCCTTCTTTGGAGTCTAATTCCAGTGACTTTTGCTGTAGTTTTTCACTCAGATGCAAAAAGTCAGTAAGCTTTCGCTCACCGCCTATCTGCTGCAACATATGGGTTGCTAGATCCACATCCGCCATAAAAGCTCGCAGCATAGGCAACAGGCCTTGGCTGTCCCAGAGGGTTAAATAACTCTGGAACGCCTGCACCCACTTTTCATACACTACGTCATCGTGATTCAGGGTGTCTAAGTCTTCTAATGACCAGGCAACCAAACTGGTAGCCAGTGCAGAGCGCATCTTACTTTCTTGGGCGTTCGACAAGATAGCGGTGAGCACAATCAAGAGTTCACGAGCTTCTACGGTTTCAAACACCGACCCTTTATCACTCAGATAAACACTCGGAATCCCGCGCTTGCGCAATGCGTCTTTTAAGGCATTGGCTTGGCTAAAATTGGTCACCAACAAAGCCACGTCTTTTGGCCGTACGCCTCGTTCACCGATCCAAGCCTCTGCCCTTTGCCCTTCTAACAAGATGGCGTGCAAATGCGCTGCGCACGCCTCTGCCATGGCCCCTCGATACTGAGCACTCGAAACAGGCTCATCACTTTGCTGGTAAAGAAACTGCAACGCAGGTTGTTGCTCCCCTTGGCGTAAAAACTGCCCTGCTACGCCGCGGTCTTGCACTTCAACGAAGGGAATGCCTTCCACCCTAAAAGGGGCCTCATGGGTACTAAACAAGGCATTGACCGATTGGATCATGGCCGCAGATGAGCGGTAATTGGTCGCCAAAGAGTAGACGCTATCTACTCTTTGTTTCGCCGACAAATAAGTATAAATATCCGCCCCGCGAAAAGCATAAATCGCCTGCTTCGGGTCGCCTATCATAATCAAGCCCAAGCGCTGTTGGTCTGTATCCGCAGGCTGATAGACGCTGGAGAAAATGCGATACTGAACCGCATCTGTATCTTGAAACTCATCGATCAATGCTATCGGATAGAGGTGTCGAATACGTTCTGCAAGCTTGCCAGCGTCATCTTGCTCTAGGGCGACATCCAAAGAGGTTAACAAATCCGTGAAGGTCAAAGATTGTGTGCTGCGTTTCCACTGCGCCATGCGCTGTTGGGTTTTTTCCCATAATTGTTGCAACAACACCGCCTTTAATCGGCCCGCCTCAGGGAAAGATTCTCTTAACGCTTGTACTGCACTAAAGAAAGGGTGGGCTGGCAATTCGCCGTTTTTACTCAAACGGGTGGCATGCTCACTGGTGTCGAATTTTTCCAGACTTTTATCCAGCTCAAAACGGGATGACTGCGCCCATTGCGTCATCGCTTGAATATCTTTGGATGGGTCTTTGCGCCAGAAAGTACGCTTAATACCACTGTGCTCTAATGCATCAATAATGTCTTGAGATTGCTCGAGCCAGGTGGATCTCACCACTTCAATCGCTTGCTGAGAGGCCGCTAAAGCCGACTGCCAATCATAATCTGGCGTGACTAACTTTGCGTCTGGCTGATTTTGCAACAAGGACAAATCTTTTTGCAGTGCGTCTGGAGAAGACCAAATAGGTTTAATCAAAGCCGCCTTACTGTCATCAAGCGGATAAAACTCACTACGCCAAACGTCTTTAACCGCCATGGCTAAAGGCGCTTGCTCGTCTGTTTCTATGGTTTGTTGGAACAACATACGGCTTTCAAAGGCGTTTTGACTCAACATCCGCTGACAAAAACCGTGAATGGTAAACACCGCCGCTTCATCCATTTGCTTTTCTGCATAGAGCAGTTTTTCAATGGCATCGGACTGCTGGCTGTCTGTCATATTCGCCAACCAGTCCTGCAAAAACACATCCTTGGTGGCGCCCATCATCAAGGCTTTACGGGCAACTCGAATACGGCCACGGATCCGCGCTTTGAGCTCAGCGGTGGCTGCTTCGGTAAAGGTCACCACCAAGATTTGATCCACCGTTAACGGTTTTTCTAGATCACCTGGCAGCCCCGTAGGGACCAGTAAGCGTAAATAAAGATTGGCAATGGTATAGGTTTTACCTGTGCCAGCACTGGCTTCGATAAGCCGCTTTCCAAACAGAGGAAAGGTTAATGCATCCAGCAACTGTACCGTCTGCGCCATGTTGGTTGGGGCCATCGACCTTGATGACTCGGCACTGGTGACGCCCGCTGATGTAATTTCGCTCATTCAAACAACTCCAAATGACGGTGCATTGGTAACCAAATCGCTTCACATAACTGAGTAAAGCGCTCGCGCTGCTCAACCAAAGATGGAAAATAGCGTTGCCAGTAGGCATCGTCTACTTCACTACTGCTAAATGCACTGCTGCTGTCTTGATAAATTTTTAGTGCTTGCTGCCAAGCCGCTTCTTCATCTTCTGCGGTTTTTGAAGCGCAATAGCTTTTACACCAAGCGTCGGCGCTTTTTGAAGGCAAAGGAATCGGCTCACACAAGCCTTGCTGCAATAAGGCTATTATTTGCGATAAATGATTTTTCGCCTCGTCCGGGGGCAAAATAATAAATCCATGTTGAGTAACCTTGCCATTTTTAGCCAGATTCACTAGGTGATGTTGTTTCGGGGTTCCTTGTGCACACAAGGCCAAATGCTCAATCCATGCCTGCATTTTCTGGTGAGCGGAAAGATCACCAATACGATAGGATAAACGCGTCGTGGGTGTGTCCAGCTTTAACCAAGCTTGTAAGGCAAATGCGCCAAGCTGAAGATTCACCTCTAGCGGTTCACAATGGGCAAAACCATAGCCTTGCAACACTTGAATTAACTGCCGACATTGATCTTGGTATTGCTGTAAAGATAAACGACCAAAGGCGCCGTAAGGCAGCACACCCATTAATGGAAGACGCTTAAAAAAGGTCTCATCATCGCCTTGCAATAACGCGTCCAGCATGTCCTCCCGTAACAAATACCCAGATAAACCTTCCAGATTAAAAGGCTCATCTTCAAACTCTTCCTCTTCCCGTAAACTCAAAAACGCCTTTAATCGCCGCTGGGTGAAATAGCGCGCTGGGTTACCAATAAAACGAGATAATTCTTCTAATGGTAATTCTGCACGACTGCTCTCTTGCGCCGCCAAAGGATGAATATTAGGCGTATCGTGCTCTATATGAGAAGCTAATATTGCCGGTAACCATTGCTCGCTATAACTGTAAAGACGAGGGTTTTGTTGATAATAGCTTTCGTTAAACGGCTGCAATGGATGCTCTATCACTAACTGGCTCAAGAATGCGTCTTGTGCCTCTTCTGGACTCAGCGTTTCATCGCCGACAAAGACACAACTTTGTGCCATATATTCGAGTAATTCGCTGACCAAAATAGAGGGGTTTTTCTCGCTATTATCTCGAATACTTTTACCCACATAACTCAGGTAAAAACACTCTCGAGCTGACATAAGCGCTTCTAAAAACAGGTACTTGTCATCTTCGCGACGGCTGCGGTCGCCACTGCGATAATTGCCCACCATTAGATCAAAGCCCATCGGAGCGACGCTACGTGGATAGTCCCCTTCATTTAAACCAAGTACACAAACCACTTTAAAAGGCACAGAACGCATTGGCATTAACGTACAAAAATTGATTCGACCCGCTAAGAAACGCTGCCCACCTTGGGCTTCCTGCAACATAGGCGTGAGCAACTGACGGATGACTTGCTGATCTAATTTGTCATCAAAATACGCATGCTGCCACTGTAATGTCAGGGTATCCAGCTGCTTACTTAATAAGGTTGGGAAACTGTCGTCCTCTTCCACCAAAAAGAACTGCTCACTGAGCGAGTAAAGCATGTCGATCCAGTCTTTTGGTGTTAACGACGCCTGTAACCTTTGTTGTGCTTGATTAATTGCCGCTAAAAACTCGGCCAGCTTACCAGCGACGGCGGCTTCAAGGCCTTCTACATCCCCATAACTTAAGGTGTTTTCCCAGATATGATCATGGCCCATGGCATAACCGAGCAACATACGGCGCACACCATTAAGCCAGGTATGCGACTCTTGGCTTGGCAGCGCGTGATGCTCTGCCGTGTGTGCGTCTAACCCCCAACGCACCCCAACTTCAGCAGACCACTGTCGAATTCGCTCCAACTCCTCCGGCGTCAATTCAAATTTAGCCAACACCGCCGGCACTTCCAAAACACTGATCAGCTCAGATAAGGTAAAGCGGCTCTCACCCAAACCTAATAAATACAGGTAGGCATCTACTATCGGGTTTTCCATGCCGCCGGATTGGTCAATTAAGGCAAACGGAATCCTCTTATGACCATGACCTTCTGATGCTCCTGTTGAGCCACCAAATACGGCCTTAACAAATGGGCTGTAGGTGTTTACATCAGGCAACATGACAATAATATCTTTCGGCGTCAGACTAGGATCGCGCTCAAACATGTCCAACAACTGGTCGTGTAGCACTTCCACTTCGCGTAATGGACTGTGGCATAAATGTACGCGGACACTTTGATCTTGTTTTTCGATTGGGTGACGATAGTGCGCCATTTCAACGCTTGGATCCCGCTCTTCAGCAGATCCATGGTTTTCTAATGTCAGCACATCTTGCTGAACCCATTGCAGCAACCCTTGTTGCGATTCATTGAGATAATCTTCAAACACTTCCAGTTCATTGTCGGCCATTTCTTGCAGTTGGGCGATGTAATCCCGCCCTAATCGTCCCCAGCTTGCGAGCAGCGGGTTGGCATCCAAATGCAAGGTGTCCATGCTTAGACCTGGCTTTAGGGTTTGGCGCTTAATAACCCGGCCAATATAGTGCTTATCAACCACATCGCCCCAGTAGAAGCGACACGGGTTCTGCAAAAATAAATGCATTTCTATCCAGCCAGAAGACGCCAGCACCCGCAGAGATTCCAAGGTATTAGGCGGCAGTGAAGACACCCCAAAGATAAAAATTCGCTCAGGCATATCTGGCGGTCGCGTCTGCGAGCGCGTGGCATCCGCCAAGGCTTCGATCAAGTTACCACGATGGTATAAAGACTCGCCTCGCTGACTCACATCCGCCACCAAGTCTTGCCACAAAATGGCCTGCCAAGGCTGCTGTTCAAACAGTGAAGCTAAGGATTCATCTTGGCTCTCCCCGCCTTCCCAGACTTTTATCCAATCCGGGCGATACACCAAATATTGGTCATAAATATCCGCGATACTGGTGCATAACTGAAAGCGCCGAACCTGGCTATCATCGTCTTGCAGATACCAGCTTAATGACTGAAATTCTTCATCGGATAAACGTGCATCAAGCAACCGCATCAGGCGCCAAACCAGAAACGGTTTGTTAAACTCACTTTGCCCTGGAATATCCGACAAGGTTTGCGCAAAACTGTGCCAAACAAAAGTAGAAGGAAGTGGAAACGTGAGCCCTGCAGCGATGCCATGAGATTCCGCCAGCGACATTTTTAGCCACTGGGCCATGCCAGGGTTTTGCACCAAAATGTGCTCATCTTTGAACGGGTTTTGCGGCGGAGAAAGCGCCAATATTTTTGCCAGCAGTACCGCTAAATCTTCAAGACGGTTACCTGTATAAAGCTGAAACATGCACGAATCCTTGTTATCGGCAATGAAAAGTAAGAACAAGCAGACAGAGTTAAGCCTAACCTTCAAGGCGCCAAAAAAGAAGACTATATTCGTTTCGCTAGGGGATTCATTTCAGAGGATGTATCAAGGATGGTGGAGCTATGCGGGATCGAACCGCAGACCTCTTGCATGCCATGCAAGCGCTCTCCCAGCTGAGCTATAGCCCCAAACAGTGTCGCTTTATCGATAAGATAAGGTCACTCTTGGACAAAAATGTCCTGGGATTGTTTTGGTGGAGCTATGCGGGATCGAACCGCAGACCTCTTGCATGCCATGCAAGCGCTCTCCCAGCTGAGCTATAGCCCCTCAAAACAGCGCAAGATTTTATGGCCGCTTCGGGGCACTGTCAACCCTTTCATGCTGAGTTTTAACTAATTGATCCTCGTCTAGATTTGGCCTCAGAAATTACCTACTAAATAAGATTGTGGAGAACACGTAATTTGTGCTTTTATTATAATTCAATTGCTGGGAAGAAGTGGCGCTTATCAGCGTCGTATAGTCATCCGGAAGGGTAATAATTATGGTTGATTTTCCTCATGTTTTAGACGATTTAATGATGGCGCAACAGCCCATCTTCAAAAAATCTAAAGAACTGTTTGGTTATGAATTGCTGTTTCGCGGGCAAGACAGCCAGAACGCCAATGTTCTAGACGGTGAGCTGGCAACCAGTCAAGTGCTGGTCAACCTTTGTATCGGCATCACCCATTTAGAAACGCAATTAAGAAAACCTTTTTTTATCAATATGACAACTGACCTAATGTTGTCCGATGCCTTCTTCCCGATCTCCCCCGAAACCATGTACATCGAAATTTTAGAAGATCAGGAACTTACTCCAGAATTTATCGAGGCCGTCAAAAAGTGGCGACAAGCAGGCTACCGCTTTGCATTAGACGACTACCACTTCGATAAAGAGTACCTAAGCCTACTGCCTTGGGTTTCCATCGTGAAAATCGACGTTCTCACTACCCCCCCACAAGAGTATTTAGAGCAGATCAAAGCCCTCAAAGCAAAAGGCTTGATTCTGGTAGCAGAAAAAGTCGAAAGCCAAGCCATGTTTGATTATTGCCGAGAACTTGGGTTTGACCTTTTCCAAGGCTATTTCCTACAAAGACCTGAGATTATCAAAGGCAAAAAAATATCTTCTGCAGCACAAAGCGCCATTACCTTAGTAAATGCATTGCAAGACAAAGACATTAGCATTGATACCATCACCAATATGGTGGCGCAAAACCCTACGCTTTCATTTCAATTGCTACGCATCCTAAAAAGCCCAGTCAGTGGTATCCCCAAAACAGTCGACTCTATCAAAGACGCTGTCGTGTTCCTGGGTTTGGTGCAGCTAAAGCGCTGGGCACTGCTTATCACATTAACGTCGAACTCTGAGCAACCAAAATCTCTCTTCAAAATATTACTGACCCGAGCCCGCTGCTGCCAACTTATTGCCGAATTAGACAACAAAGAAATGGCAGACTCCGCTTTTATTACTGGGGTCATGTCTGGTATTGATGTGTTATTTGCCATGGAAAAATCCGCTATCTTAGGCCAAGTCGCTCTTAGCCAAGATGTGATGGATGCCATCTTAAAGTTCGAAGGACCTCTTGGTAACTACCTAGAACAAACCATGAATCTAGAGCAGCAGGCGTGGCGCAAGCTACAACGAATCCCTCACCAGAAACGCGCACAGCTTAATCGCGCATTTTTAGACGCCATGTTGTGGGCCGACGAGGTGCTGCAGCAATTAAATTAATTTTTTTAGCTTAATTGATTGACAGCGCTGAGAAAAACCATAGAATACGCATCACCTTTTTCAAGGCCAGTGTGGTGGAATTGGTAGACACGACGGATTCAAAATCGAAAGTATCTATTGATTTTTAGGGTAAAATCTCTTTAATATCAACAACTTGAAAAATAAAACATATCAAAAAAAGTTGTATAATAGTTGTATAGCTTTTCAAAATATGGCGCTGTGGTGAAATTGGTATACACGGGGGATTCAAAATCCCCTGCCGAAAGGCGTGGCGGTTCGAGTCCGCCCAGCGCTACCACATACAAAAAAGCCACTCAATGAGTGGCTTTTTTTTCTCTAAAAATACTTAAAATAAAGTAATATACTCAATGAGAAAAAGCACTAATAACTTTATATGTAATCTTACTATTATCAGCCGATAGAATTTCTATTCTAGCCCCTTTGTAAGACACTTGCTTAGATTGACTTAAATCATACCCAACATTATTTGTAAATGCAGCACGAGCAAGCCCATTTGAAAACTCCCTGTACCCAATATTAACTGTATTACCTACACGACCATTATATAAAAGAGTTTGCTCAAAAGAGTCCCTATCTTTAGCTTGAATTTTTTCTATTTCAATATCAGCATTAATACATTTCATGCCTGAAATTAAATGTATAGGGCATATTTGTCCAACGCCAGTTTTCTTTACTGCGATAGCTTGAACGTATTTACGAGCATCACCTTCTAAATTAGTAGAACTGCTATGCTCACCTATTGGAAAAGGTGAATAAAAATCACTATCCTTATCAGAGCCTATTTTCGAATAGTAGCCACTTGAAAAATGATACAGCCCATAAGCGGCTGGGGCGTTAAGGTGCAAAGCTTCTACTTCGTAATATGTCCTGTCTGACAAAATAGCATCGCCAACAAAAACAGTAGTTTCTTGCTGCATACTTGGGACTAAGGTTTTTTTAAGCTTAGCTACATAATTATATTGAATTGAGGGTGAGCTTGCACAACCTGCAATGATCATAACAACACTCAAAGGAATGAATTTTTCTTTACGCATTATTAAAATATCCTTATATTAATTTATCACTATTAATTATATCAATGTAATAATCTACATAACTATTAGCGTCTGCAACACATTGAGCAATAAGAGTTAAGTTCTTTGTGTTTTTTCTAGCAGTAAAAGATTTATTGAGTATTTCATCTATCGCATAAGAAAAATATAAAGCATCATTTGTTTTTTTTGACATATTCCTGAGCTTTTCCTTCAAAACTGAGTACTTTTTTGAAGATGAATTTATGTCATTTTCAGCGAGAGATTTTTTTATATCTAAAATATCAACCTTAATTCCTTTAAAAACTTCAATGTCAGTCATTATCTCTATTCCTTTAAAAAAAGGTTAAAATATACTAAAAAGTCAATTAAAGTCAATAGACTAACAATGCTTTAAATATCTTATTTATGTTACTTCCTTTTAGGCACTGCCAGAAATACCATCTAAGCACTCTTTAATACACTCATTGCTTCGCTCTTCGGACCTTCATCAGAAGCCGTGAAGCGGCATATTTCTTTATCTCTTAATGCTCTTAATAAAACAGAGCAATCACTATTATATTAATAATTCTTTTATTAATATATCTTATATTAATAGGGGGGTATTCACTTCGCATTAGAAGGGGTGGCCACTTCGCATTAGAGGGGGTGGTCATTTCGCATTATCTATATTTGACATTATTGAAATTTATGTTTAATTGAATATTAGAAACAAAAAAATCATATACAAATTAATGCATATGATTTTAAAAACTTCCTTTCTCACGGGAATAATTAAAAATATATCATCAAATATTAATTTGTCAAACAATATATTGTTAAAGAATTATTCTAAATAAGAAGTTTTTAAGCTTAAATTAAGGAATAATAAGAAATGAACGAATTAATATTTTTACCATTAACAAAAGAAATTATGAAGCCTAAAAATGAATTACACAAATATCTATTTGACTTTGAAGACAATGTAAAGTTTAAAGTATTTTTAGCTATATTATCAATATCA
Organism: Marinomonas pollencensis; assembly: GCF_003387375.1. Classification (GTDB taxonomy): domain Bacteria; phylum Pseudomonadota; class Gammaproteobacteria; order Pseudomonadales; family Marinomonadaceae; genus Marinomonas; species Marinomonas pollencensis. Next base: position 320,170 of record NZ_QUNG01000004.1, read on the forward strand.
ACAATAATTTATAGAAAAAATAAAGTAGATTATATACAGACATTCACCATAGATGGCCTGCTAGGTAAAAATAGTTTTTTACCTAGATCTGGGAAATTAACTTTTAATACAATAGAAGAAATCATAAACTCATTAGAATCACCTTTTTTTGATACTATTTCAGTAAATAATAAATTAGTCAGCTTTAAGCTTTCATATCAATATATTAGAGAAATGAGAAAAAATACTGGATTTAATAAAATTGAATTGAAAAAATTAAAATCTTGTAGAGATATAAAAGCAACAAAACTAGCCTTAATAATTGAAAATCATAAAAAAGGATATTTACATCTAAATTATTTATTAGATGTATTAAAAGTTCCAGAGAAAAAACAACGAAAAGAAAGAATAAGACAGATTAAAAACGCTTTCAAAAGCATAAATGTAGATTTTGAGTATAAATACCCAGTAAATCAAAACGCAGAAGTTTTGGAAGAACATTATAAATTTCATTATTAAAATTAATTATTTTATCGAAATCTTACTTTAACGCTATTTTTTATAGGCTCATCACAATCAAAGCTTTTTTCTTGAATAGAACCTCTAATTTTTAGCTCTTCTTTTACCCTTTGAGCGTCTTTTTCGTGAAGCATATCATTGTCTAACAATTCGTTTAAATGCTTCGTTTTAAGGCGCTTTCCATTAGTAACCTCTTTAAGATCAACTAAAGAAAGCTTTTCTTTACTTCTAAAAAATAGCAAATCATCTTTATTTTCGCTATAAGCAATTTTCATTAATCTTATTGATAACTCTTTATTTTCTGATGTGGCATTTTTCCATCCCATCTCTTTCGCACATTGATATGATAGCCTTAAATCAAAATCATTTGAGTTTTGACCAAATGAAATTCTATCTTTATTTTCTGAGATTTTTAGATTGTAATTGTATGGTCTTTTTTCATTATCTTTTAGTTTATAGTAAATTAAAGTTTCTCCATTTTTTTCAATTTTTTTATAATTATCATTTATTTTTAAAGTTTCATTTTTATAGTCATTCTCTAATTTTTTAATAGAATTACTTTCATAATTATGTATTAAGTCAAAAAGATGTTTATCATTTTTTTTCATTTTACCATATGAAAAATATGAGTTTACTTTACTACCAGATAGAGAAATATCATTTTTTAAATCTGTGAAAGTAATACCACCATTTCGGTTTTTTCTTTCAATGACAGATATTTCAATATTTTCATCATTTAGTAACTTTAAAAAAGACATAGCATTTTCTGATTTTTTATATAAGTCATTAATTTTAGTTTTAAAAGTATCATATTTTTCTTCTCTAATATCATTTCTTCTATTTTTACCTTTTAAAGAATTAATTGAGTTATTTATTATTTCTGATTTTTTATTTTCTTTGTCTATTTCAGAATTATATCTTTTTACTTTAATTTTTCTATCTGATAAATCTGTATGATATTTTTTAATTCCAGAATCAATATAGCCTTCTTCTCTTTTAATAAGTTTATTTCTATATTCTTTATCTAATTCCTTCTGATTTGTGAATTGATTTTTAATATTATCTAAAAAACTATAATTGATAGGTTCTTTTAATTTTTCTATTTTAGAATATTTATCATTAACAAAATCATTTGTTTTTTTATAATTTGATTTGGCTATATTTTGTTCTTTATTTTTTTTATTAACTATCTTTGATTTATTAAAATCTATTGCATCAACTTCTTTATTTTTTAAATCTATAATATGATTGTTTTCAATTTTTTTATTTTTAGAGATTTTAGTATTTTCATATTTCTTTGGAAAATATATTTTTTCCATTTTTCCGTTATCGTCCATTTTAAATATATAATTTTCTGGATTATTTTTACCTGTTAAAGTTAAGTTGTGTTTTTTCTCAATTTTTTGGGCTGCGCTTTGCATTTTTAATTTAGAATTCTTTACTCTGTGATAATCTCCATTGTCATCGTGTAAGCCTCTTACAACGTGATAATGGAGCTTTCCACTGTCCATCTGTGGATAGATGAGATATGGAGTATCTTCAAAACCTGGCTCGTATAGCTTAGCCGTTTCGATAGCCATTTTTTCTAATTCTTTAATAGAATATTTTTTATCATCTTCTTCTGAAAAAGAAATCACAGAATGATCATAAATATGTCTTTGTCTATTGTTTTTAGAAAGTTTTGAATTACTATCTACTGTCATTATAAAATTATCTATTAAGTCATTATAATCATCTTTATTATTCGTATTTTCACAATAACCGATATTAGAAGTAACAGAAATCAATCTGGGGTTATTTAATGAGTTTAATCCATCTTTATCATTGGTATTATATGCAATAACTTTTTTTAATTGTTTTAGCGTTTGACCTTCGTGTTTTAAAGAATAAATAGCCATTTTTATTTACTCCTATTAAAAGGTTTAACGTGTTTTAAGAAATAGTTTCTTGCTTTAATACCTTCTTTTAAAAATGTCTTAATTTCTTTAATATCATCTTCATCAAGTAAATTATTTTCATTTGCTTTTCTGGCTAATTGATTAAGATTATTTCCATATCTAATCAGGTGGTTTAATGCTTTTAAAGATTGGCCTTCCTCATCTACTAATACTTTTTTAAAGCCTCTGCCGTTATTCATATAATGCAATATAAACTCTTCCCACGTTCTAAAACCAGAGATTGCTTTTATCTCATTTAATAATTTATGGTTGTAATCATCGAGCCTAATATTTATACTTTTTCTTCTTTTGTTTTTATTTAATTTTTTCATTCTAATCACTTTTTATTTTAATAATTTATCCAAATGCTAATGCGGAAAATTATATATACCTCTATCTCTTCAATGTTTTTTAAAAAATTACCTTTAATTTTTTATTTTCGGAGAAAATCGAGCGGAATGGGGAACCCAAGCCTCAACTCGCAATATACTTTATTTATCATATTATATTGATCTGTCAAATTGGCATTAGAGAAGCAAAAAGAGAAAAGAGAATAGGCACTTCGTGCCCTTTCTGAAAAAGATATTGATATATTATTTATTATATTTGAAAAATTCTTCTGCTTGTTTATCTAAACTGATTTTTTCTTCTTCGGTTAAATCCGGCGGAACATCATCATAATCTGTATAAGATACATTATTTAGGATAGCTTTTAATTCTAACTCACTGCGATTAAAATCTGTCAAACTATCTATATGCGCTTGCTGTGATAATTTATAACTATCATAATGCTTTTCAATCATTTCAACAGAACTACCAACATATTTTGCAATTAGATAAATATCTACACCTTGCATTAATCTTTTAGTAATGAAGGTATGGCGACAACTGTATAAAGTATAATGAGTGTTTATTAAATTATTTTCTTTTAAATAGTCTGTGAATTGCTTGAAGATATCGCTAAACTCTGCAATTTTACCAAAAGATGTTTCTAAAATTAATTTGTCACTATATATAAAATTGTCTATTGTGATATTTTTATCTTGTTGAGTGATTTTTGCAATATTAACAATTGCATTAATGGCTTTTGAACTTAATGCGATAACTCGACCGCTCGAATATTTTTTTGTTTTTCCTTTCGTGATTTTAACAAGATAATTATCATTTTCTATTAATAAATTATCTTTATAGTAAGAATGTTTTTTCTTTTTTATATCATTAAAGTGTAAGTTTATAAATTCTTCACCCGTTCTTACACCCGTTTCTAACAAAATAATAAAGTATTCATTTAATATTTTTCTATACTCAACGGTCTTAAAATTAGCTTTCCTGCCATTTTTTTCAACTTCGTAAAACTTTGGCAGGTGCTCTAAAATCATTGCCAAATCATCACCATTAAAAGCGTCTCTCGTTTCAATTTTCATAGCTTTAATTTTTGGTAAAACAGGAATATCATTCTTTTTAACTATTTTTTCTTCTTCTAAATAATCAAAAATCATCTTAAAACACGTTTTATTTATATTTTTTCTTGTGATTGATAATTCTTGACCATCAAAATAATCTCTTATTTTTTTAGTTGTAAAATCAACAATTTCGACATTTTTAAAGAATGGAATGATAAAATTTGAAAAAACTGTTTTATAGTCTTTATAGATTTGTAGCTGTATTTTTTTACTATCTAACTGAATAATTACACTGTTGATAATGTCTTCAACATAAACTTTTTTATTAGCTAAAATAGTTAACCCTTGCTTATTTCGGTTTTCAAGTTCGGAACGGAGTTCCCAAGCCCGAAATTTTGCTTCATCTTCATCTGCAACTTTCAAACTTCGCTTAATTTCTACTCCGTTTACTCGTATACGAGCATAAAAATTTTTAGAGTTTTTAAGACGATAAATCGCTAAATTCTTCGCTAAACGCTCGTATTTTGCTACCATAGCTCATCCTCTGATGCTCATAGTTGTATAGAAAGTTGCATAGCAACTTTAAAAGTAACTATAAGTCTATGATTAGCAAGCTTTTTTGTAAAGACAGTATAAGTTCAAAATCCGTTGCCGAAAGGCGTGGCGGTTCGAGTCCGCCTACTGGTACCAACATAAGAAAGCCCCGTAGCAAATGCTTCGGGGCTTTTTTTATGCCTGTTATTGATTCTCTTCAGACAAATGCTCTAGCACGTAATCTGGCAAATCCGCTTCATTCGGGATTGGCATCGGTAGCCCTTCCTCATCGATCGCGACAAATTTGAAATTTCCTTCGGTGACCTTTTCACGCTGACCAATGCGGCCACGTCTTACCCACGCCTCCACATGAATGTTCATAGAGGTACGGCCAACTGAGTCTACATGAGTATAAATACCTAAAATATCTCCAACTTTAACTGGACGAATAAAACTCATACCATCAAGCGCAACCGTTACCACTCTAGATTGTGCTCGCTGCCCAGCACAAATACCCGCTGCAATGTCCATTTGAGACACTACCCAACCGCCAAAAATATCACCAGCGGGGTTAGTATCACTTGGCATCGCAACCGTACGAGTCGTTAAGCGCCCTATTACTTTTTCTTCCGTCTCCGGCATACAAAACCTCTTGCTAAAACAAATATAATTTTAAAACATCAGCTGATGTGTCCACAGCGCAACCTAAAGCGCCGCCTTCGACTCAACAAAACATCGACTTACCAAAGCATTACGAAAATTCGCTTCGCAGGTAACTGGCTAATTTTTGAGGGGAGCGCACTTCATTCAAAAATGACAATTTCAGATACGCTTCAACCGCATGTATATTGCTGTCGGTTAGCCACTCTCTTTCATTATAAAAGGCTTGTATTAACGCCAATATTTCAAAACCATTTTCTTTATCAATATCGTCATTCGGGCCTTTATGTTCGACAGGGTCCCACTTGTAGGTCCCCTTTAAATCACTGCGCTTAACTTGATAAACCATGTATATAACCCTCTTTCCCCGTCATACCCTCTAAGGTTAGTCGCTCTTGATACAACTTACTCAAGGATCTCTTTTATACAGGGAAAACCTACTAGAATTGGACAAAAAACTGTCATCAATAGATGAAAATCTACAAAAAATGCGTCTCTCAACGAGAAACAGCCAACACAAAGAAAGAAGCAAGCTAGAAAAATAGCAAAGAAAACCGGAAAGGATAAGAAATTAATCTTTTATATCAGACAGTTACTTAGCTCCCTCCTTACAAGCTCGACAATAAGATAATATAGGGCGCAGCTTTTTCAGCCAATACCCAGCCGCAAAACGTTACACAAAAAAATGACAAAGCCATTTCGTTGCTTTGTCATATGATGCTTCGCAAGGGGGCGACACGCCATCAGCTGCGCGCCTTAATTGAGAATTTCTGTGAAAGCTTGAGGCTGAAACGGCTTGCTCGCTCCCTCCCTACGCCTTGTCAGCATCCCTACAGGCCCATTTCGCTTAGCTCTGGATGGTCAAGCGGCCGCGGCCCTGCTGGCCAATGAAACTTTCTCTCGCTTTCTGCAATAGGCAAATCATTAATGCTGGCATGGCGCTCCTGCATCAGCCCCTGCTCATTAAACTGCCAATTCTCATTGCCATAAGAACGAAACCAATTGCCTTCAGCATCTTGCCATTCGTAGGCAAAGCGTACACTTATGCGGTTGTTGTCATAGGCCCATAACTCTTTTACCAAACGATAATCCCGCTCTTTCTGCCACTTGTTGGTCAGCAGCTCTTGGATCTGCTCTCGCCCCACAGGAAAGGTGTCTCTATTTCGCCAGCGGCTATCTGGGGTATACGCCATAGATACCTTAACTGGGTCTTTTGTATTCCAAGCATCTTCTGCCATACGCACTTTTTGTTTGGCTGTTTCCTCTGTGTAAGGTGGAAAAGGGGCTTTCGCTTCGTCACTCATGGGTTCACTCCTAGATAGTAGAACGACTTGTCTACACACAGAATAGACAAGTCGTTCTACTTTTGCAATGCAAAGCTGATCTCCTTCTTACTTCGCAACCTATTTACTAGCCACGGCTCTATCATTGCCTCCTAGCTATAACGCCGATCAAACTCAGCGTGGCTCATAGCAAAATAAGGACCTGTTTTAATATCAGAACAGCAAACAACCAAACGATAAGAGCGGTTAATTTTGCTGCGAATCATACCTTTCTTGCTGTGCATTTTTTTCCACCTCCTATTACTCTCTGGTGAACGAGATAACTGTAAAGCTTCTTTTTTTGCTTTTTTACGCAAGTATCGAGGAATAGAATCCAACCCCTGGATTATGAGTTTCATCATCCTACACCTCGACAGCAGGGATAAGCTGATAACGCTGCTGAAAGCCAGAAACATCAAAAGGAATCTGCTCTAGCGCCTTTTCTACACCGGCTGCAAGTATTGAATCACTCAATAAATAACCTGAGCCTGCTTCTGAATTTTGATAGAAACGGCCTTCTGGGTTAATCATTAAATAAGTGTGCGTCATAGCGTCGTTGTCTTCTTCTACAATAAAATCCGACAACACCTGATGACGGTTCACATAGGCTAGGTACTCATCTTGAGAGATGACCAAATCGTGATTATGAACAGGCAGAACCTTAAGCAACTTCCATTTATCTGGATTAATTTGAGTCATTAAAGGCAGCAAGCTATCGTCTTTATTTACCGTGTTTACCACGGTATTAAGCTTCAACACACCGGTTGGGTTTAAGGTCCGATAACGGGAACATATCGACAGTAAATCGTCCGCTGTAATCCAGCGATTTTTTCTATCCACCCGACCTATTTTTTTAGCAATATCATGATCAGCCGAATCGTAGCTAATACCCAACACATCCAAAGAGGCGCCTATATCATCTAGAATCTCACTGGTTAAATAATGACCGTTGGTGATAAGTGAGGTTTTAAAACCTAAGTGATTAGCACGCTTCACTGCATCGATAAAACGCTGACCCAGCAACATAGGCTCGCCACCGGCAAAATTGAGACGTACATTTTCATAACCCATACGGGCTTTTAATGGATTGTCTGAAAGGAAATAAGACGCCAGATTTTCAAGAAGGGATTCCACTTTATCAGATGACCTATGAAGCTCACTTTTTGCTTCGAGGTCGTCCCAAATGGCATAACAGTAACTGCATTTATAGTTGCAGCTTTCCGTCATGTGGAAGTTAATAACCAAGTCAGTTTTACGTTGTGTGCCAGTAGCAAATGATTTCATATTGAATCTCCGTTTTGTTGCCAACGGGATGTTGGCAACAAAACCTAGATTCAACTTGTGCACTGCACAACATAGCAGTTTGTTAAATTATTTTGCTTTTTTATTGTTCACACTCTTAACGATGCGACCGCTAAAGTTTGAGCATAAAATCGAGAAGATCATCCACCTCCTCTGCGTCATGAATCTTCTTATCAATTTCCGCCTTCAGCTCTGCCACACCATGTGCGGTTTCATCTAACTCGTCAATCAACGCCTTGGCTTCGAGCCATTCGCCATCCAAATACTTAATAAGAATGCTGTCCATTGGCTCCAGCACGGCGGCCTGAGCTAGTAACACACGAAGCAATGAAGAGTTCGTTCCAAGCGTGGTCTGAGGCAAAGCTTTAAACGGATTGGGTAAACGTTCCGCTCTAAGGTCAAAATCCCCCTCAAGACACGTAACAAAAGCCGACGTTTTACTACTAGAAAGCGCAATACCCGCCAACGAATGCTGACGAGTAAACATAGCCTTTACCACTCCTGCACATTGAGCGCGCTTCTCAGGTTCACAGAAAATGGCTTTCACTTCCTTTGAATCCGCAAAAATAGCGCTCAACAGCATAGCGTTAAACAAGGTATCCAGTTCACTTTCTTGAATGGTATTTGTATTCTTATGGACATTCAAATCCGCTTGAAAACTCACGACCCCATTACGAAGAAAAGAGTTAGCCCTGGTTCGCAAAGACGGCGTTTCCACTAACACCTGTGAACCAAACAAAAACTTTAACGCCTCTGGAACACTGTAGAAATCAAGACCCACAATACGCTTCCTGCAACATATCTGAAGTTCTAGTGCGTTTTAACTGGGACTCAGTCATATTGGTACGCGCAATAGCTTGAGCCATCTCTAAAACGTTGTTTTGTGCATAGCGACAGTAACTTGCATGCTGTCGGTACTGCATAATCACACCCAGACAATAGCCTGTTCGAATACCCTCTGCTAAAGAAGTACGCTGAGAAGCTAAAAACTTCTCTTTACCATGAGCATCGTAAATATCAACTACTTCTTGGCAAGCACTTACTAAGAAGCCTGAACCATTTTCAATCGGAATATCACTACGAGCAAAGCTATTGCCACTCATTGTTAGCAACGCTATCAGAATAAATCTCACCCATTGTTTTTTAATCACATTAAAATCCTTTTAATTTTTATCAGACTGAGTTGAACTAGAAGAGGCTGATGTAGTGTCATCTTCGCCACCAGAAAAAAACTTTTTTATTATATGAAAATTGACCACCTTCATCGATTTTTTAAAACGTTTCTTTAGCTTTTTAAACCAATCTAATTTATTTGAACTCGAAAGAAAAAATAAAACAAAAGTAACAACCATAACAACAAAAGAAAAATAACTTTTTAAACTCGACACCAACTCATAAGAATCCAGCTTATTAAGAAAGGAAAAAACAATAAAAACAAAAATTAAAATAAACACAGGAATTAAAATAGCTAGCAAATAACCCTTAACTCGAACCCAAGAACCACAACCTTCAAACTCTTTTTTATTGAAGAACTTCAATGTAAAAAAAGAAAAAAATAGTAATGTAAGTATTTCTGAGTTATCTAACTCGTTAAATCTAAAACTATCTTCAAATGGCATATAAAATATAGAAAACAGAACCATAACCCCCAACAACAGTATCGAACAATCAAATAAAATCATTAAAAATGACTTAAAAAACCTCAAAAATAGATTCTTATGATTTTGTATTTTATTTATCTTAGATGACATTGTTTATCCTTAAACTTATAGTTTATTTAATTGATTTTTTGGTTAGGTTCCGCGTTTAAAATTTGCAAATCTATAAACACGATCATAGATTACTTATTGAAATTCGATTTACTCTTGCTGCTTGATCACTTTCACAAGTATCACATTCCATATAAAGACACACATTAAAAGCAGCGATTTCTTTGCAGTTACCCCTGTACTGAATCGCTCTTAGTTGATCTTCTGCGCCATGACCAAGATAGCGGCGTATGCTGGTAAAAAACTTAGGCCAATGACCAGCGCTATTTTTTCTCAACGTCATTTTGGCCAATTTTTCACGGGCTTCCCCAATAGACAATCCTTCTCTTACTAAGCTTGTCATTTGAGTATTGAGGTTATTTAGAGTGACTTTACGAAAACGTTTTAAACGCTCAGCATCAAGATTCAGCTCATCAATCGTATTTTGGACGACGGCCTCATCCACCTCCGCTTGCTGACAAGCGTCTGAATCAACAGAGAAAGCGCCTGTGGATCTGTCACAGGAAAACAACTTAGGAAAAGCGGGGATCTGGAGTGGGTTCAAAATAATACCGTCTAGGTTTTTCTCACCTTTTGGCACATCACAAGAACTTTCAGGACTGGTAAAACGCTGGCTCGCATCAACAACATTACGTTGGCTGCCACCGTTGCGACAGCCCAATAAATTTTGCCAATCTAAATGCCAGTTTCGAGAAGGCGTGTTATCAGAGTAATTCTTCTCTGCTGCCCTAGCAATAGTGAAAAGAAAGTCATCGTGGCCTTTAAGAAAGACAAAATTAGAAGCTGAAGTCGCCATGGATAAAATGAAATTCCTTTTCATTAAAAACAAACTGTTTATCTAAGGATTTTCACTATTATTCGTCATTAATGCAAATAAAATAACCAAAACAAGGAGATACCCCCACCCTAACCCTCCCCCTTAGAAGACATAAGGGGAGGGAACAATGACATTGTGATCTGGCTCTCGACTTCAGTAGCCGTTTATTAAGTCTATTTGATTAGTCAGCTCACCCTTGCTAACAAAGCTCAATACGTTGTCGGCGACTTGTTCGATGATGGTAGGAAGTGAGGCATCGGAGGCTAAGTGCGGGGTGATTGTGACGCCTTTGGTGGTCCATAATGGGTCTTTGGCTGGCAGGGGCTCTTGATCAAATACGTCTAGTAATGCTCCTCGCAAATGACCAGAATCGATCGCGTCAATTAAGTCACCTGGTATCAGGTGACCACCACGACCAACGTTGATGAGGTAGCCTCCCTCTGGCATTTTATTAAATAAGTCTTTGTTCAGTATGCCTTTTGTTGCTGGGCTTAGCGGTAATAAATTCACCAGTAACTCAGTTTCTTTTAGCTGCTCAGTTAGCCCTTCTGGCCCTTGGTAGCAGTGAATACCATCCAGATTTTTAGGACTTCTTGACCAACCCGATACGCTATAGCCAAATTGCGCTAAGCCACGCGCAACAAACTGCCCTAACTCGCCCAATCCTAAAACGCTTATGCGAACATCAGATGCAGGGCGCTGGCGAAAGCCTTGCCATTTTGACTCCTTTTGATTGGCACTTATCTTGTCAAAGTTACGCTGTACTGTCAGAGCGCCCCACAATACGTATTCCAGCATGCCTTGCTTTTGATGATCATCAACCACTCGACAAATCGGTAAGCCCGAGGTGAGTAACTCAGCACCAAAATGATCGACGCCCGCGGCCACAGAATGAAGACACTGTAAATTTGGAAAGCGCGTTAGTAAGTCTTTTCCTGGATGCCAACAAAGGGCCATTGTTGCCCGTTCTGCACCACTGTCATCGGCAAGTAGTACGTTGATTTCTGGACGACGTGATAAAAAAGCGGCTTTCAGCTTAGCGCTGTATTTCTCATTATTGGTGACGAGTAAAAGGTCATTGCTCATAGCGAATCTCTGTCTAGTAAATTGGCTCATGTACTTTTTCGGGACCAAGCCTGCCACAGGGTAGAAGGCTTTTACAAATGCACCAGGATCAAAAAAGAAAAAGTCAGGGTTCCAAGCTATTTTTCGCCATTTAGCAAGGCGCTTAACTATTCACTCGAAGCGGGATGCTTTACACTCTTCGCTATGCATTAACAATGTCTTAACCGCCATAGAAAACCCAACGACATAGCTCGTTTGGGTGACATAGTCACGATGCGTTAAGACAGACAGTAAAGGACCCTAGGCAGTGAAAAAAGTATTTATTGATGGTGAAACTGGCACCACAGGCTTGCAAGTAAGAGATCGTTTGGTCAATCACCCTAACATCGACATTATTAGCATTGATCCAGCGAAAAAGCGCGATGTAGAAGAAAAGCGTCGCCTAATGAAAGAGGCTGATGTAACGGTGCTTTGCCTACCTGACGATGCCGCGAAAGACAGCGTCGCCTTAGCAAAAGAAGAAGGCTGCCGTATTTTGGATGCCAGCTCAGTTCACCGTGTGGCTGAAGGTTGGGTATATGGCTTACCTGAGTTGGACGTTACCCAACGTGACAAGATCAAAACCGCACAATTCGTTTCCAATCCTGGCTGCTACCCTACTGGCGCAATTCTATTACTAAAACCATTAGTGGAAGCGGGATTGTTGCCTGCGGCTGGGGATTACTCTATTAACGCTATTTCTGGTTATAGCGGTGGCGGTAATGCCCTTATTGATCGTTACGAAAACGGTGAAGACGCGCCAATCTTTGGTGCTTACGGACTGACGTTTAACCATAAGCATTTACCAGAAATTAAAACTTGGTCTGGCATCAACAAAGCGCCGATTTTCGTACCAAGTGTGGGCAACTTTAGCCAAGGTATGCTGACTTTCTTACCGATTCAGCTAACAGGCGAAACCACCATGGCCCAGTTGCAAGCTAAATTGGCTGACGTTTATGCCTCTGATAGCTTTGTTAAGGTGAATGATTTTAACGCTGTTGAAGATGCCGCCGCGCCTTTCTTAACACCTCATGGTTTAGAGAACACCAACCTTGTTGAGCTGTCTGTATTGAGTGCCCCAGACAATCAATCTGGTGTGTTGGTTGCTAAGCTCGATAACCTTGGTAAAGGGGCTTCTGGCGCCGCCGTGCAAAACCTCAACATCATGTTAGGTTTTGCCGAAGAAACTGCAGTTAACCTGTAATCGAGATACGTTGTTCATTAGCACTACTGGTTGGCGCTAATGAACAATGCCCTTTACATAGTCGACAGTAACAAGCTGGTTTCACTGTTCAAAATACCATCCACTTCTCGCACACGGCGCAACACACGATCAAATTCACCTAAGCTGGTTGTTTGCACTTCCGCAACCAAATCCCATGCGCCATTCGTTGAATGCAGCTTCACCAACTCTGGAATGCCGCGCAGCTTTTTAATAACCTGAGAAGTCGACTGACCAGCCACTTCTATCATCATTATCGCGCGCACGGTTTCTTTTTCTACCTCCTGATGAACTCGCACGGTAAAGCCCAAAATTACGCCACTCGACACCAATCGATCCAGTCGGTTTTGCACCGTTGCACGAGAGACTTTTAAGGTGTCCGCTAAATACGAGACCGAGGCCCTGCCATCTTTGCGCAATTCAGAAATCAAATCTGAATCTAAGGAATCATAAATATAGGGGTTCATCACTATCACCTCATCTGGCAAACCTATCAAAGTGCCAACTAAACCTGACTATTTGATAAAAAACTCATCAAATAGTATTAAATTATGACATTTTAAACAACGTTCACTCCCTTTAATATGGCAACTCATCTTTCATCTGTTCCAGAGGGGCTTAACATGAACCACACCATCACTAAAACACAATCTCCTGAAGCCATTGTTATGGTGCGCCCTCATTGCTTTATCTCTAACCCTGAAACCATGGCTGATAATGCATTTCAATACGCTTGCAAAAGTAAAAATGCCGCATTAAGCGCTTACAATGAAGTCTCTGAAGCCGTGCAAAAATTGCAAGATAAAGGGGTTAGAGTACATGTGTTTGAGGATAAATCGAACGCGACACCAGACTCTGTTTTCCCCAACAACTGGTTCAGTACTCACCATAATGGCACCCTAATCCAATACCCTATGTACGCCCCAAACCGTCGCCATGAATATCGCCAAGACATTATGGATTTTCTGAGCGCCCACTATGACTACCAAACCCACATCAATCTGCGACACCATGCTGATGAACAAGCGTTTCTAGAAGGAACCGGGTCGATTGTTTTCGACCACCAGCACAATATTGCGTATGCGGCGCGCTCTAATCGAACCAGTGAAGGGCTGTTTCGGCAGGTATGCCGAGAAATGGGTTATCAAGCTGTGCTATTTGATGCTGCGGATGAAAATGGTGTGCCGATTTACCACACCAATGTGATGATGTGCATCAGTGCTAAGTTCGTTATGATCGGTATGGATATGGTGGCAGAAAAAGACCGCCCAGCCTTGTTTAGCCTGTTTCAACAAAGCGGCCTATCAGTCATTCATTTAAGCAACCAGCAAGTTCGAAATTTCTGCGGCAACGCCATTGAATTACGCGGCACGAATGAAAACCTACTGGCGCTTTCACAAACCGCTTTTGATGCACTCACCGTAGCGCAAAAAAGCCTTATTGAAGAATCTGTTACCCTGCTACCACTTGCCATCCCGACCATCGAAAGTGCGGGAGGATCAGTCCGCTGTATGATTGCAGGCGTACACCGCTCTAACCTTGCGAGTTAGCGTCCTTGTCAAAAGCATCCCAGTACGGAGGCGTACCAAAATAGCCGTCTAAAAAATCAATAAAACAGCGCACCTTACTTGCCAATAGCTTGCGGTGCGCATAAAGAGCGTACAAGCCCATCACCTTAGGTTCATAATCTAACAGCAGCGGCACTAACTGGCCTTTTCTAATTGCCTCGCCTGCTATGAAGGTAGGTTGCAGCGCGATACCTGCTCCCGCAATGGCCGCCTCAACGAGGACATCGCCATTATTGCTTTCGAACAGTCCCCCTTGTTCTACATTTTTACTGCGTAACCAAGCAAAAACCTCATTGCGCTCATCCATTTCAAGATAACTATAGTGGAGGTATTTATGCTGCTTAAGATCTTCTGGCTTAGACGGCGTACCATGCTGTTTCAGGTATTCAGGGGAGGCACAGAGGATAACCCTTATCGGGGCAACATATTTAGCCACCAGCGATGAGCTCTTTAGCTCACCAATGCGCAGCACAACATCAAACCCCTCCTCAACCACATCGACTTTACGGTCATTCAGCTGCAAGTCCAAATCGATCAACGGATAATGCTTTTGAAAATCGGCTAATAAAGGAGCCAGGTGCTTGATCGAAAAGGACACCGGAGCACTAATACGCAAGGTGCCTTTCGGGTTCTGATGCAAACCACCTAACTGTTGTTCCATCTCATCTATGCTCGCCAGTATTTGTTTGGCGTGTTGCAGGTACTGTATGCCGGCTTCCGTGAGACTCACCCGACGTGTTGTACGATTTAACAAGCGTACATTCAGCTTTTCTTCTAGCTGGGAAACATACTTACTTACTAACTGCGGAGATAATTGCAAATACTCAGCCGCGCGACTAAAGCTACCTTCCGTCACGACAGACACAAACGTCCGCATTGCATCTATCCTATCCATATCATCCCCTCACTCATCAGAATGCTATTATCTCCATTTTGTTGCTAATAATTCAATGTATCCCATGTTAATTATAAATATTATTGATAGTAAGATGTGCGTATATTCTAAACACTGAGTTAAACCTCTTAACAACGGAGTCATACATGAGCTTACCACTTTTGAAAAAACTGATTAGCACAAACAACAGCCTAAGCGCTCTTATTCTACGTGCGCCTATTGGCATCATCCTAATGGCCCACGGCGCCCAGAAACTGTTTGGTTGGTTTGGTGGCTATGGCCTAGAAGGCACTGGGCAATTCATGGCCAGCCTTGGCCTTAACCCTGGCTACTTGATGGCATTTTTGGCTGGCAGTGCAGAGTTCTTTGGTGGCTTGGCGTTATTGATTGGCTTATTGACTCGCCCAGCAGCATTTGTCGTCGCGTTTACTATGCTAATAGCCATCTTCAGCGTACACATCAGCCATGGCCTATTCGCATCTAATGGCGGCTACGAATACGCATTAAGCTTATTTGTTGTCGCTGTCGCCATCCTGATCCAAGGCGCTGGACGCTTCTCTGTGGACAAAGCGATCCAAAATAAATTGTCCTAATTGCCATGGGCCCTCAGCAATCTCATGTTATCAATCTGAGGGCCTGAAAACCCAGTAAAATCATAAGCGATAAAGGTGCTGCTTTTATCGCTTTTTTAGTCGTTAATTTGTCATACCTCTTCTCGTATTCAGCGTAACTTAGAGAACTTTTCTAACCTCGACCCCACTCTCTAGAAAAAGTAACGGTTATCACCTCAGTCGCTTCCACCATCAAGCCTCTAATAAGGGGAATGACTCTGTCCGGGGTCTTATTGAGCTTTCACAAAAGCCTTAGCGCCGCATATTAACGCTCAATTGAGGGCTTACCAAAAGCAGACTCGTTAGAGCTGTATTTATTGAAAATCACTGAAAGCCATTCCACTTGCAAACACGCCTGAAAAGCACCTAAATTCGAGCATTTAATCCCCTGTTTTTCATGGTTTTTTTTGACCAAGGTAGAAAAACAAATAAAAATTATTTATTGACAAATAGTTACCTAAAATAATAAGTTACAGCTCTAATCTTCATGCGTAATTAAAAAGTGTATAAAAATCAACGAGACTCTCTCACAAGTTGCTGTCTTGCCAGCACCATTCGGACACTTTTCTGCGCACATAAACTCGCTAATAAGGAATTAGCCTAACCAATAAATGCTCGCCTGCGATGCAACCTAACATTGAGTGCATAAGGCCGCCTTTTATCAACCTAAAGAGAATTGAGTTACAGCAAACAGTCATACAGAGTTCTAAACAAATACAATCTTGGTAAACAATAATGAGTACACGGAAAAATAAAAAAGTGGCAATCGACCTTGCCCTACTTTTACCCTCGGTTTTAGTTATTCTCGCTATAAGCGCTCCACTACTTATCACCCCTGAAGCCAGTAAAATTGTCGTCAATCAGCTACTCGCATGGTGCACTGGCACCTTTGGCTGGCTTTACCTTCTCGCCGGTGTTGGCAGCTTTCTATTTGTGGTCTGGTTAGCCTTTGGCCCAGTCGGTCGTATCAAATTAGGCGACCCAGATGAGGCCCCTGAATTTAGCAAACTACCGTGGGTTTCCATGCTATTTTGTGCCGGCATAGGCATTTCCATTTGTAATTGGGCCTTTGTGGAACCACTCTACTTTCTATCTTCTCCGCCAATGGAGATCCCTGCCAATACCACCAAAGCCGTTGAATGGGCTGCTATGTACCCTATGTTTCATTGGGGTGTGGTTCCTTGGGCGGTATACCTGATGCCTGCTCTTCCTATCGGCTATGCCTTGTATGTTCGTAAAGTGAATGTACTTAGGTTGAGTGAAGCATGTCGTGGTGTATTGGGCGGATTGGTTGATGGCCCTATTGGTAAAGCCATTGATATCATTGTTATTTTTTCTATTGTCGGCGGAGTAGGAACCTCTCTCGGCCTGTCTGTTCCGCTGGTCTCTAAGCTGTTTCAATCCATGTTCGGCTTACAAGACTCCTTTGGCCTTCAGATGATCATACTGTCTGCTTGGATCGCGATGATTGCTTGGAGTGTTTACAACGGCCTAAACAAAGGCATCCAGACACTGTCGAACATCAATGCCGTATTGGCGTTAATATTATTGGTCTTTGTGTTGTTCGCAAGCTCCACTGTTTTCATCCTCAACCTATGGGTTAATAGCTTTGGGCTCTTGGTAAATAATTTCTTTCGTATGGCTTTTTGGACTGACCCAATTGCCAAAAGTGGCTTCCCACAAAATTGGACTATCTTCTACTGGGCATGGTGGATTGCCTACGCCCCTATGATGGGATTATTTGTCGCTAGGATATCTCGAGGACGAACCATTAAAGACATTATTCTTAATGGTCTACTATGGGGTTCATTTGGTTGCTGGGCATTCTTTGCTATCTGGGGTGGTTTCGCGCTTAACCTAGATGTCAGCGGCAGCGTCGACCTACAAACGATTCTTAGTCAACAAGGCATTCCTGCTACGGTTGTAGCGGTTTTACAACAGCTGCCAGCTTCAGACCTCATCATTCCACTTTTCACTTTATTGTGTTTTATATTCTTAGCGACCACCGTGGATTCCTCTGCTTATATGCTTGCAGCCGTCTGTACTAAAGAAATCAGTGGCTACCAGGAACCTGCTCGTTGGAACAGAATTTTGTGGGCACTTTTATTGGGCTTGGTTGGGGTAGGATTACTCTCTGTCGGAGGGTTAAAAATAGTACAAACTTCCACTGTGCTGGTTGCTCTTCCAATGATCCCTGTGCTCTTTATTATGAGCCTGTCTATGCTGCGCTGGATAAAAGAGGATTTCTCTTCCGAATTAGCCCCCGATGTTATCGCTAACACAGGATCAGAAAGCACCAACAAGAACGCACCTGCGGACCAACAAACCCCAGACCAAGGCGTGCTGGACTCTTTGGCAATCAATAAATAATCGAGTTTTACTCCATCGCTTAGGCAAAAAAAGGACACTCTGATTTTCAGACTGTCCTTTTTTTATCGCCCATACTGGTTAAAGATCTGCTGCTAATTGGCCACATCAAAACGGATAATGGCTTGCCCATCATCAACAATGGCATTGCTGCCTAAACGTGTCTCTGCTGCTAACATTCCATTAAGGCTGCCTGTCATGAAAAAGAACTCGCCTTGGTAGCCACGACGTACACACTCAATCAAGCCTTGCTTTAAGAAATATTGCTTTTCAGCCAGTAATGTTGAGTCTGTTGCTTGGTACTCAAAGACCTCATCTGAACCACTCTTGTTGAACTGAAAATCCCCCACAACAGAAGCATCAGCAACGATAATGCCGTAGTTAAAAAAGAAGTCACACGCAATATGACTCAGTGGGTTAATCTTTTCACGCATTACCTCAATAGCCACTTTTGGCGAAGAGGCGTTAACCACAGCCTCCACTTCATCAACGCTTTCAGGAACCACTGCTTGATAACACAATTCCACCTCAAACCCCGTAACATTGGCTGGAGAGAAGACGTGATTCTGGTTATTCACCAATTGAAAATCAAAAATAGGCGAAATAATGAAAACTTCATTCTCATCGACTATTTTCCAACCTTTGATCGTCGCGCCTTTTTCTTGCAGGCTCCGAATCATCTCATCTTGAGCACGGCACATGCCATGGTAATCCTGACTGATGGACTCAAACTGGCCGCCTTTAAAGTCTCTCAGCACGCCATAATAGGTTTCTCTATTCATCTCACTCATCTTTGTATTGTCCATATAGTAAAGCAGCTAAGCCAAACACCTGCGGATTCTTAGGCTAACCTTCCTGTTACCTTTTTAAGCGCTAAAAAAAGGCATTTTCGCGGTATGTTTTTTGGCTTTTATGTAATGCTATTTATCTAGCTTTTTGGCTTTTGCAGTGCAACAGAAAGCCATCCGCGCTAATTCAACTCCAGACCAGACTCTCTTGCAATGGTTTCTAAGCGCGCTTTTGCTTTCGCAATATCGTCAAACCAGTTCTCGTTCTGGGCCCACATTTCAATCACCAATGGACCGGCATAATCAATCTCTGCCAGTGTTTTGAAAATCCCATGGAAATCAACCTGCCCTTCACCAATTACCAAGTCACGGAACTGACCTTTGCAATCCGGGGAAACGCGCAAGGTGTCTTTCAAATGCACCTGCACTATGTGCTGGTGAGACAGTTTTAATTCCGTTGGCACATGGTGATTCCAGCCGGAAATATTGCCCACATCTGGGTACGCCATAAAATAAGGGGAAGGGATTTTCTGTTTGAGCACTTCAAATTTACTGAGCGAATTTAGATACGGCGTGTCCATGATCTCCACCCCCAGTAATACACCAGCACGCTCAGCCATCTTGGTGGCTTTTTGCATACCTTCAATAAAGCGTTCATGGGTTGCTTCGGACTGAGGCTCGTAATACACGTCGTAGCCTGCCATTTGTATACAGCGAATGCCCATCTTATAAGCAAAGGCGATGGCCTTTTCCATGATCTCAAAGGCACGCTCACGCACCGCATCGTCCATCGAGCCAAATGGATACTTACGATGCGCACTCAAACACATGGACTGCAATGGCATATCCAGCTCTATGCATAAATCTCGTAAGCCATAAATTTCTTCATCTGACCAGTCTAATCGAGCCTGTCTGTCGTCCGTTTCGTCTACCGAGATTTCAACAAAATCAAAGCCAAGCTGTTTCGCTTTGGTCAGCCTTTCGCGCCAAGACAGTTCAATAGGTAAGGCTTTTTCATAAATGCCCATACGGAATTTTTTATCAAAATTGATCATCTCATGGCCTCAAGATAGGGTTTCTTCGATTGCCTTTGCGGTATTCGCCAAGCGTTGTGCAAGGTTTTCGAAACCCATACTGTTCATTTTAGGGGTTAATGACGAAATACTGATGGCATAAATCGGCATCTTCTCTTTATTAAAAACAGGCGTAGCAACACAGGAAATACCCGCCTCATTTTCTTCATCATCAATCGCATAACCACGCTCTTTGATGCGATCAAGGGATGCAAAAAATTCCTCTTTATCTAAAATAGTTCGTTCAGTTAAACGCTTCATTGTGTTGGCATTACGCTGCCAGTAAGCTTCACGAACTTGATCATCCGCAAAGGCTAAAAAGCATTTCCCAGCAGCAGAACAGTAAGCAGGAGAATGCAAACCCACATAGGTACGAGTGCGAAAAGAAGCGTCTCTTGGTTCCAATTTATCTTTGAAGATAATATTGTCGCCATCAAAGGAAATGAAATTAACGGTTTCATTAACCGCTTCTAATAACCCCGTTAAATGAGGTTTGATATAACCGGTAACATCTGAATTCAGAGCACTCTGCCCTACATGCAACAATTTCATGGTAAGTCGATAATCACCGCCACTCGACAGCTGCACAACATAGCCTTCACTTTCATAGGTAGATAACACCCTATGCACTGAAGACTTTGTCATTTTGAGCGTTTGGGAAATGTGATTCAAAGAGGTCCCGTTAGGAAATTTCCCTAAGAACTCTAAGACACTTAACGCCTTGATTAATGATTTGATTTGCTCACTCATAAAAAGGACCTACCAGAATTTTGCTATTTCGCGATGAAATGCTTCTGCAATAGACACACCTTCGTCACTTGCCAGCGCGCGGCCAGCAATAAAAGACTTCACTTTTATTTGTTTAAATAGGTATAAATCTGCAGGCACTATTCCACCTGTTATGGACAACTCAATACCGATATCAGAAAGCTGCTGCATTTTGCTAAGATCGTCGTCTGTCCAACTAACACCGGCAAGTTCTGCATCTCGTGATCTATGATAAATGGCTTGAGTAATACCCATATCGTACCATGCTCTGGCATCTTCAAAGGTCCAATGACCGTAAAGTTCTATCTGTATTTCACCTTGATGCTGGTCTGCGACCTTCTTTGCCGCACGAATCGTTTCAATGTGAGCCGCAGCACTCACCGTAACCCAGTTTGCCCCCGCGTCTAGCGCTAACTTGGTTAGAATGGCACTGGCATCGGTGATTTTCATATCGCATACAACAATATGATTCGGGTACTTTTCACGGACTTTAGCGACGCTATTAACCCCGTCAGCAAAGGCTAATATGGTCCCCACTTCGATCACGTCTAACTGCTCAGCCACCCGAGAAACGGACTGAAAAGCGGTGTCTAAATCCGTGGCATCTAACGCCATTTGCAATAAAGGTTTAGTCATTCTTCTGTTCCTCGAATTCTTTGAAAAAAGCAACCAATTGTAGATAGCGACGATACTTGCGCTGATATTGGTCATAGTGAGCCGAGTTAGGTTCGAAACGCTGACTGTCGACCTTCATGGCGGCTAATCCAGCTTCGATGGACGGATACTCTTTGGCGCCAACCATGGCGACTAACGCCGCGCCCAAAGAACCGGTTTCTTCGATGCTAGGAATATCAATCGACATGCCGGTTAAATCGGCCAGCATTTGCATCCAAACGGTTGACCCCGTTGAGCCACCGGTAACGCGCAATGAAGTCGCATCAGGAAAGCGTGTGCGCATCCGATCCAAGTGTACGTTATGGCAAAACAACACCCCTTCCCAAATCGCTTGGATCAAATGGGCCTTAGTATGGTGGGCTTGCAGACCATAAAACCCCGCCTTCAAGCCTAATCCCATGTTGGAACCATACAAAAAAGGCACAAAAAACAATTCACTGCTGGCGGGTTCTAATGCCGCCACTAAGTCTTCGTTTTCTTGGTGATTAAACTCGCCATCTTCACCAAGATAATCAACAAACCACTCGTAATTGCCTGCTGAAGTTGGGCTTGCTTCATGGATAATATACTGTCCATCCACCACGTAATGCCCATACACATATCGATAATCTAGGGAGGTAATGGCGTCAGCAATACCCGATGTCACCGCCCAAGTACCCATCACATAATTCAACGAGTTCGCATTAGCATCAACGCCAGAACAAATGGCGGTGGATACCACATCAAAAAGGCCACCAAATACTGGCGTGCCTGCTTTTAAGCCAACTTCTTTTGCTACCTCAGCAGTCACATAACCGGCTAGTTGATCAGGCTTGATAATAGGCGGCAACGCGGCAAACACTTCTTCAATACCGAACAAGGCCAATAATTCTGGATCGTATTGCCCTGTGTTGGCATTGAAAAAATTACTTTCAGAAATATTGGTTAACTCAGCATTTACTTCGCCTGTTAAGCGAAAACGAATATAGTCATGGGCCATTAAAATTGCGCCAATCTGACTGTAGTTTTCAGGCTCGTGCTCTTTCAACCAGCGTACAATCGACACCGGGTGCCCAGTCCATAAGGTTTGCAACGTCATCGGATAAATGGTTTCAGGCAACGCCTCGGCTTGCCATTGTTTCACTATGTCTAAAGAGCGAGAGTCTGAAGAAATAATTCCGTTGCGCAGGTTCTTTTGGTTTTTATCCAGTAGATAAACGCCCTTTCCTTGGGCTGAAATACTCAAGCCCTTAATGTCATCAACAGACACCTCTGTGCTATCCAGCAATTTAGAAATCGCCACTTTGGCATCATTCCACAAAGCATCTAAATCGCGTTCTACCCAACCCTGCTGCTTATTCACGACTTGCGCCGACACTTTGGCAATCGCAATCTGATGACCTGAGCCATCAAACAAGGCCGCCTTCATAAACGTGCCGCCGGAATCTAAGCCAATAAAATAGTTCATCACTGACCACCTAGCGGATGCGAAGATTTTAGGTATTCAGGAAAGAGTGTATACAGTAATTCTGCTACACCATGGTCATTGTCGTTGTCATTGCGAGTGATGATCTTGGCATGCCCTTTAAGGCCTGCATCGGCATTTTTCATTGCCACCCCCATACCAACCATTTTCAACATGGAAATATCATTATGGTGATCCCCCACCGCAACCACATTTTCTGCGGCGATGCCTTTTTGCTTGATGAGTTCTGCCAGTGCAGAACCTTTGGTGTTGCCAATGCTGGCGAAGTCGATACGGTTCGACCACGATTTCTCACCGGTAAAGTGCTCGCGAATAAAAGGCAACTGAGCAAACTCGTCTACCTCGTCTCCTTCTACAACAAACTTCCAGATGTGTTTGGCAGCATCGACTTCAGTGGCGAAGTCATCCACTTGACGAATAATAGGTTTAACCTCACCGGCAAACCCTTCTGCCCACTGGGCCAATCTAGCCACATGCATGACAGGCCGCTCAGAGGAATACAGCATGGCATCTTGCAAATAAACAACGATCTTAAGATGACGCGCTTCCGCCAGCTGCAGAAATTGCACAGCCTTGCTTTTTTCAATCGCATTATGATGCAACACGGCGCGCTGATGGTAGTCATAGACATACGTGCCATTACAGCAGATAGCCGGCGTAGTCAGGCCTAATTCTCGATAATACGGCCCTGCGGCGGTATGATGTCGACCTGTTACTATCAATACTGGAATGCTTCTACTTAACACTCGCACCGTATCAACCAGCACCGGGCTAATAGTGAAATCCGACTTTAATGAAGTGCCATCTAAATCAAGAGCCAATAATTGGTACATGCTGCACTCCTACTTTTGGCCGTAATAAGCATTTTTTCCATGCTTACGCATATAGTGCTTATCCAATAACTCTTCTTGCACCTTGATATCAAGGTTAAGCGAGCGAGTCGCAATGGCCATCGCAGACACTTCTTCAAGCACCACCGCGTTATGCACGGCATCAAAGGCATCTTTTCCCCATGCAAAAGGCGCATGGCCAGAAATAACCGCACCAGGGATCGCCATGGCATCCAGACCCCGCTGGTTAAATTCTTCGATAATCACCAACCCAGTATTTTTTTCATACTCACTGGCAATTTCATCCGCCGATAACTGACGCGTACAAGGAATATCACCATAGAAGTAATCTGCATGAGTTGTACCGAGTGCAGGAATGTCTAAACCGGCTTGCGCCCAGACAGTCGCATGGCGTGAATGCGTATGAACAACGCCGCCAATTTTCGGAAACGCCTTGTACAGTTCAATGTGCGTTTGGGTGTCGCTTGAAGGGTTTAACGAGCCTTCTAAGCGGTTGCCTTCTAGGTCTATCACCACAATATCGTCAACGCTCATATGCTTATATTCGACGCCGGATGGTTTAATCGCGATAACGCCTTTTTCTCTGTCTATCTCAGACACATTGCCCCAAGTAAAAGTCACTAAACCATACTCAGGCAACTGTAAATTCGCCTTCAACACTCGTTCTTTCAGAGCTTGATACATATTCATTTCCTCACTACCAAGGTAAGAAATAGACTCGCGCTATGTCTTACGATAGTAAAAAGAGGGGCTGGGCGAACCAGGTCAGACCAAGCCCCTATTTGGTTATTTTACTATTTTGAAGCAGCCAAAATTTCATTCACCATGTTGTCGCCATACTGTTTGATGAAGGCATCCCAAACAGGTTTCACTGCGCTACGGAACGCAGCACTATCGACGTCACGGTTCACTTTCATGCCGTGGGATTCCAGCTCGGCAATCATTTTGTCTTCTTTCTCGATGCTTAATTTACGCTGCATAGCAACGGCATCTGCTGCCACATCGGTAATGATTTTTTTCTCAGCGTCGCTCAGCTTATTAAACTTCTTAGAGTTCATGGTAAACACCAAAGGAGAATACGCGTGCTGAGTTAAGCTCAAGTACTTTTGTACTTCGTAGAATTTGAAAGAAAGCGTAACTGGGATTGGGTGATCTTGTGCGTCTACCACACCAGTTTCCAAGGCAGTATAAAGCTCAGCCACAGGAATCTGAGTTGGGTTAGCGCCCAAAATAGCAAACATATCGTTCAACGCTTTAGAGCCATTGACGCGCATCTGCAGGCCTTTCACATCACCAGGTTCACGGATCGGGCCACGATTATTAGTGATGTTTCGGTAACCATTTTCTGGGTAACCCAAACCTTTCAGACCAAAGCCCTGCATATCATTCAGCACCCCTTGACCAACTTTGCCATCCAATACTTTGTAGGCAGTGGCTCTGTCCGGGAACATAAATGGCAAGGTAAAGGCCGCCGACTCAGGTAATAAACCGGAGTAGTTATTCAAGCCGACAATGGAGAAATCAATAATCCCCATACGATTGCCTTCAATCATTTGCGCATCGGTACCTAACTGACCATGAGGAAAGATATTAATTTTTAGGTCGCCATTACTACGAGCTTCAACTTCTTTTTTGAAGAACACAGACATTGTCTGCTGTAGATCAGACTCAGGGGCAGCGTGCGCCAACTTCAAAGTTGTTGCAGCCATTGCATGGTTAGCGCTAACGGCTAATGTCATTGCAGACGCAAGACCCATACCCTTCAGTAACGTTTTTATTTTTATCATTATTTTTCTCCTTGAGGGTTAACCAATTATCAATTTCATCGGAACAGT
>NZ_QUNG01000005.1 GCF_003387375.1 Marinomonas pollencensis
GCGGTAAACATAAGTCTTTCGTTCCAATTCAGAGAGAGCAAGAGACTTTATGGTGTTTGGTGGAGATTTCTATGTGGGGGTTAGCCGACGCTTACAAGAAAAGCGGCAGTCAAAACTAAAGCTAGAACAGTATCGAAATTTGAGAGGGTGATAATTTTCATCTGACCCTAAATATCCACAAGGGCTTGGCAATAGCTTTGTCAAAGCGTCCTGTTCGAATATTGAGTGACTTTTAAAGCCGAAAAACCATAAACGCCTATCACAGAAACTTATGGGGGATAATAATTTAAATCGGCACCTAAATATCATGCAATTTTAGAGAATAATAAAAAATAAAACCTCCCCCTCTTTAAAAAGAGGGGGTATAATCAAAAGGGAAAATCAGGAAATCTCTTGAATATATCCACCTTCATCAACTATTTTTCTTATAGCATCACCCAACTCACTCAATGGTTCTAAATTACAATATCTGGCTAACTTAAACTTGAACCCGTCATTATGAGGATAATTAGCACCTTTGTAACCCAAGTAATCCCTTAGCGCTTTTAGAAGATAGTCTTTTCCTGATACTGCATATAGAGGATCCCCTAACCCCTCAATAGATTCAGATACCTTACTATAAATTTCATCAAAACCGTCTTCACCAATGGCTTCGATAATCTGGTTTTTTATCTCAAGAATGAGATCCGAAACTTTATTTTCGCAAGGCACACTGCCCCTACGATTACTGATTTTTTTACAGAGTTCATGATAACTATTAGAAACAGTAGTAATATTAGGTAAAACCTTCCAAGAAACAGCATAAATTTTAAACAATTCTAGCAAATCACGTTCTAATTGCCTTTTGAAATCCAACCACTCTAATTGAGCATAAGCATCTTCTTTTAAAATATTACCAAGTGAGTCTTGTAATAACTCAGCACTTGCATCCTCACAAAACAAATAATTTTCTATGCAATATAACCTATGTTGAAACAATCCATTATGTGGAGCTTCTCTTTCTCCAAGCAACAGATCTAAATCACCATCAATCACGAATAATGCGGGGAACTCTTCACTATATTCCTTACACTTATTCACAACTTTACTTCGCCCACCTAATGGAATTATTTTTTTTATTCTTACTTCATCATTTACAACTCTGGAAAAAAGTTTTGTATAGAACGCTTCAGACCCTAAATCTTCTACATAAATCTCAATGTCCTGCAACTTTCTATAATGAAGGCCTATACTGTCTAATGCTGGTTCTGACCATACAGGAAGCTGATACATCTTCATTTACGCTCTCCATCAAGTGGAACGTACATGTGATTTCGCCCTCCAATAATTGCAGGAGAATGTGTTGCTAATATTAGTTGCAAGCCTGAGTTTGCTTCTTGAACTGCTGAAACGTACATATCTTGCCAAGAAATATGCAAAGACAACTCAGGCTCATCGACTATAAAAATTCCGCTCCTCAATGTTTTATCTAAAATAAGGTGTGTAAACATTATTAATATTTGCCGCTCGCCAGAAGATAAAATTGACAAGTTTTTTTTATTATTGTTTATGTATACACTTATATCTCCAAATTGATCAATGTTTATTTTTTTCTCTGTCTCAGAAAGAAATTTATTAATAATATTTGTTAGCTTATCTAGCTTTCTATAAAATGTTGTTTTTGAATATTGATATTCTTCGACCAACTCAAAAATTCTATTAATTCTATTTAATTGATTCTGATTAACAAACCAAGCAACCATATCTTCCTGCTGTTCAGGCGTTAATTTAGAGTTTCCTTTAAACTCTTTGTCCATTGCTTTTGCTAAGTTTTCAAATTTTGTAAAAAAATCATTAAACTTTGTTTCAAACCCATCTATAGATAATTCTAAGTTTTTTAACGTATCTATAATTGTTGATTGTTTTTTCTTTAACAAAGCTAAAGCATCAACATTCGGAAGTTGAGCACTTTCACTTGCATCAGTAAAAGACAATGAATCAAGTATTATTTTATCTCTTAATGTATTTTCTGCTCTAGACTGACGCACCCTTGCTACTCTAAACTCTTCAGATACGAGTTTTAAGACCTCATCTATACTAGTGTCACCAGTTTTTCTTTGAAATCTATCTCTTTCTCTAGATGATGCCGAATTAAAAGCGCTTGACCACCAATCTTCTTTATTTTTCTCTTGAGATGTTTTTATAAATCGACGATCAAGACTTAGAAACATGGGGGATGTTATTTTACGTATTTTACTAATAACAGAACTTGCACTTTCATTAGATTCATCAGCAAATTCCATTTCATTATGTTCAAGTCTAATTTTATCACTCTCATTCAAGAGACAAGAGAAAAATTCGCCATCTATATCAAGATAAAGACAAATTGTTTTTTTATCTTTATCTTTTTTATATGCAATTGATATTTTTTTATTCTTTTCCTCCAGAATAATGGTTGCACTTTCAAAACCTATAGACCTTATTTCTTTAATATCTGGGGATATCATGGAAACAATCAATTTTAAGACTGTTGTTTTTCCACTACCATTTAATCCAGCAAAAAAATTTACATCATCTCTAAATGAGACATCAAAATCTAAATATCCATGAACC
Source organism: Marinomonas pollencensis (assembly GCF_003387375.1). Lineage (GTDB taxonomy): Bacteria > Pseudomonadota > Gammaproteobacteria > Pseudomonadales > Marinomonadaceae > Marinomonas > Marinomonas pollencensis. The sequence goes on from NZ_QUNG01000005.1 coordinate 2,593, forward strand.
TTAGATGCTTTAAAACTTATTAACTTCATAATAAAAAACTATCCTTTAAACTGCGACATAGCAGCATCATTTAATGCCATCTTTAGGAGATCAAGAGTCAGTGAGAGACCTTTGGATTTGATGGATTCTTTGGCTTTGCTCCAGATAGTGTCGTTCCTAGAAGCATCTAAAAAATCATGCCCTGAGAAAGTTAAACTTTTTATAGACCACTTAGTACCATCCGCGAGAGTAGAAGAACTTTTGCTTTCTACAAGGCCTGCTTGATCTAGTAACTGAATATGATAATTAATCTGTTTTTTATCGTAATTTTCTATGGCTGGTACGAAAGGAATGACATGATCATCCTTTTCTTCGACGGCTAGTAAGATTTTCCTAGCCAAATCCATATCTCGCTTCATATCCCTTATTTCCCTATAGCTATACTGAAAATTATTTTACTATGTTTTATTTGTCTTGAATTGTCACCATTTGAAAACATTTTTATTGTCTTCTTTTTCTGGCCATCTGATCGCTCCAGTGTTGGCAAATCCTACACTGGAGCGATCAAAACTACACAGGCGCACATCACCGTCGCGTCGCGGTTTGCGTCGAAGGTCACACTCCTTTATCTATCCAGATGCTTAACGGCTTTGTCTTTTCTCTAGGCGGTTTATCCGATCGCTAAACACAATAACTGACTCATCTATCTTCTGATTCAATCAATGCCCGAGTACACTTTCACACACGACTTCAACATGAATTGCGGAAATGGAAATACCACAACACCAAATAAACCACTTATTTCGTTAGCCAAAGCTTCTGAGCTGCGTTCACAAGGGAATATGGGTATGTTCAATAAGAATGTGGAATTTGACTTAAAACGGCGACACAAAGCTTGAGAGACAACGGTGAGCCATCAAAAAAGAGGTCTGAGAGCTTTAGGTAGTAAGAAGTTAACAAAATACTGAGGATGGTGCCCAGAGACGGAATCGAACCGCCGACACGAGGATTTTCAATCCTCTGCTCTACCGACTGAGCTATCTGGGCAAATCAAGAATTCATGGTTTTTTGGGAATAAACCATTTTTGCCAAAAAAAAGGCCACCTACTAATAGATGGCCTTTCTTTTTAATCATGGTGCCCAGAGACGGAATCGAACCGCCGACACGAGGATTTTCAATCCTCTGCTCTACCGACTGAGCTATCTGGGCAAGTGCGGCGTATTATAGAGGAGTCACTTTGTTCGTCAATAGTTTTTTTAATTTTTTTAACAAAAACTTAGAAAAGCGCTGAGGTCTGTTATTATCTCCTGATATCAAGGAGATAATAAATGCTTCATATTGTTTTATACCAACCAGAGATTCCACCTAATACAGGTAACGTCATTCGCCTTTGTGCCAACACTGGCTACCAGCTTCATTTGATCGAACCATTAGGTTTCGATTTAGAAGACAAGAAGCTGCGCCGCGCAGGGCTGGATTACCATGAGTTCGCTAATCTGAAACGCTACCCTGATTTTCAGGCATTTGTGGAACAGAATGATATCGGCACAGTGTACGCACTCACCACCAAAGGTAGCCGCCCTCACAGTGAGGCTGAGTTCAAAGAGAACGATGTTCTCGTATTTGGTCCAGAAACTCGAGGCTTACCTGCGGAGTTTATTGAAGCACTGCCTAAAGAGCAGCGCTTGCGCTTACCTATGCAGGCTAATTCACGCAGCTTAAATCTGTCTAATACGGTTGCCGTTATGGTCTATGAATCATGGCGTCAGCTTGGCTATAAAATGCCGAATGGCGACCAATAATAAAGCAGGGACAAGATGAATTCGCTTGGCATACTTTTAAGACGCAATAAAAAAAATAACCGTTATCGGTATCGTAGCGAGGTTTATCTTCACGATAAACAAGACTTAAAAAAGCGCTTCTTGTTGCTGTTACTTGTTATTGGTATGCATTCTGTCGCGATGGTGTTCTTTGAAGACCTGAACTGGTGGCAAGCGTTTTGGCTGACCATGACCTCCACCAGCACCACGGGCTATGGCGACATATCTGCCGCTACCTTTTGGGGACAACTGTCCACCATCGTACTCATCTACTGCATGGGCATTACTCTGTTAGCCCAAATAGCCAGTGATTACATTGAACTGCGGATAACACGCAAAGAAATGCGCATTAAAGGCCGCATGGAGTGGAATGCTATGCAAGATCACTTACTCATCATTAATACGCCAAAATACGATGCCGAAAGGTACCTTGATTTACTCATAACACAGGTGACTAACACACCTGAGTTAGCCGATATTCCGATTCAAATTCTCACCCCTGACTTTCCAGAAGGTTTGCCATTAAAGCTGCGTTCTTTAGGTGTCGTTCACCAGACCGGCGATGCGACCACAAACGGTATGCTGTTGTCTGCTGGAGCGGATAAAGCCAAATACATTATTCTCCTTTGCCCAGATTATCAGGCGCCACACTTCGACAGTGTGTTGTTTGATACGCTGCATAGAATCCAAGCGCTGAATTCCTCGGCCTTTGTTCTCGCAGAAGCCATCGATGACAGCAACAGAGGGCGTTTCAAAGCCGTTGGCGCCAATGCGGTCATTCGCCCAGTACGCGCTTATCCAGAGATGCTAGTGCGCTCACTGATCGCGCCAGGGACAGAACAAGTATTAGAGAATTTGTTTCGTTATGAGGGCGACCACACGATCCGTGTCACGATCCAATTGGAAGGGTTCTCTTGGGCGGATATTGTCACTAAGCTGATCCAAAATAACATAGGAACTGCCTTAGGGTTTGAGAACCCCGATGGGGACATAGTTACTCACCCCGAGCCAACGGAGAAGGTCTCAGTGCGTTCGTTGATCTTGCTGGTAGGGGACAAACAAGTGCTGCCCAGCCAAGCCGTCATTCAGGGATTTTTTAAGCCCTGCTAATAAGCAAAAAAAACGAGGCAAATGCCTCGCTTTTTTTAACGGCTATGGGAATTACAACTGACCGGTCAATACTAGGTATTTTTCCATCAATTGCTCTTCTGTTTCTTTGTGATTTGGGTCTAATGGAATGCAATCCACAGGGCAAACCTGTTGACACTGCGGCTCATCATAATGACCAATACATTCAGTACATTTAGATGGCTCGATCACATAAATCTCTTCGCCTTGAGAAATGGCCTCATTCGGACATTCCGGCTCACAAACATCACAGTTAATACATTCATCGGTAATGATTAGAGACATCACTCACTCCTAACGATCAGCAAGCGCAACCTTGCTAGATCCAAATAACTTAATTTCGTTTTAACGCGTTATAGTGCTCTCTTAGAACACTTGCCACTTCAGGGTTCACAAACTGACCAAAGTCACCTTCTAAAGACGCTATTTCTCGTACCAAGGTAGACGAAATATAGGAATGCTTTTCAGAAGGCGTCAGGAAGATGCTTTCTACGTCTGGCGCAATCGCACGGTTCATATTGGCCAGTTGGAACTCGTATTCAAAATCTGAAACAGCACGCAGCCCACGAACCACAACCTGCCCGTTAACTGAACGGGTAAATTCAGTGAGCAAATTATCAAACCCAACCACTTCCACATTAGGCAAATGCCCTAATACTTTTTTTGCCAAAGCAATACGCACTTCGTGTGAAAGAGCAGGCTTCTTTTTAGGGCTCGCCGCTACAGCCACGATAACCTGTTTAAACAGTTTTGACGCACGTTCAACCAAATCAGTATGGCCATTGGTAATGGGGTCAAAGGTACCCGGATAAACCGCAATCGTACTCATAGCTTTCATCCAAACAATTATTAAAGAGAGAATAACTCGGCAAGCTGATTATTTACTGTCCACTTTGTATTCCCATTGAGGGGTCGCATCATATAGGAATACGCCCCCTTTCTCAATTCACTGATCACATTACTAACATGCGCAATATGTATACAGCTAATTGAGTTTTGTTATATTGCATATGGTGCTAAAAATTGCTTCACCAATGAAATCGCCAAAAAGAGAAAAATAGGCGATAAATCCAGCCCACCTAAAGTCGGAATAACACGATGACAGGCTTTATATAAGGGCGCGGTAATCTGCCCTACCAACATTGCGCCAGGGTGAGTAGCTCCCGGCGCGACCCAACTCAAAATCACCGAGATTAGCAACGCCCAGAAGTACAAATCCAATAGATGGTATAAGGTGCCGACTACCGTGAATATCGCATAATGAGCCGGTGTCGCACTAAACCCTGCCATCATGAAAATCAGTGTCGTCGTTAATAATTGTACTGCCAATGCTAACACCAGGCATGACGTATCTAAGCGGCCAATAGGCGGAATAACCTTACGTAAAGGCAACAACAAAGGACTCGTTGCCTTTACTATACCTTGGCTAATCGGGTTGTAAAAATCCGCTCGACTAAACTGCAATACCAAACGCAGTAAGACGATAAACAAATACAAGTTGGCAATGGTTTTGATCAAGAACACAAATGGATCGGACGTCATGGAAAAGTTCCTTGTTAATCTATTGGCCAGAGAACTGGCTAGCAAGCTGTTTCGAACGATTGGCGCACGCAGTCATCGCATCGTCCACTACTTTATCAATATTAGCGTCTTCAAATGACAACAAGGCTTGTTCCGTTGTGCCATTTGGTGAGGTAATGTTTTTGCGTAACTGACTGATTGGCGTGTCCAATTCCGTGACCATCTTAGCCGCGCCTAACATGGTATAAGACGCCAAACGACGACATGCCTCTTCGTTTAATCCCTGTTCTTGGCCACTTTTAATCATCGCCTCTAAGAAACGGAAAAAGTAAGCTGGTGCACTGCCAGACAACGCAGTTACTGTGTGCATATGCGCTTCATCATCGACCCAAACCGAGTCTCCGATACTGGCAAAGACACTCGAAACCCATGCTTTTTGTTCATCACTGGTACGCGCGTTTGCGATCAAACCAGACATACCTGAACCCACTTGTGATGGTGTATTTGGCATACTACGGACCACGGCAACAGGTTGATTTAGCCATTTTTCAAGCGCGGCTAACTCCACCCCTGCTGCCACAGAAAGGAAGATTTGGTCGGCGCGTATATGGTCAGAAAAGTCTTCAATAACCCCTTGAATTTGAGCGGGTTTTACACATAAAACAACCGCATCGGCCTGGTCCAATGCCGCGTTATTATTGTCCAACATTTCGATACCATACATGGCGCTGTAAGCGGCTCGTTTCTCTGCAGTGCGTGATGTTCCCATGATCTTAGCCGCTGGATAGCCAGCTTCGATCATACCGCCAATAATGGCACTCGCCATATTCCCAACGCCAATAAAGGCAATACTTGGTTTCATTTCATATCCTAATTAATGATTACAGAACCAGTTACGCAAGCGCACCGACCTCAGTGTAAAATAACGTAATTCATACTCAAATTATGCTGTCGCATAGTCGCGAGCGCCAAAAATAGCCGTACCAACACGAACCATGGTACTGCCAGAGGCAATCGCTGCAGATAAGTCGCCAGACATACCAATCGACAATGTGTCTATCATGCTATCAGTCGCTGCTAATTCAAGGAAGGTTTGATGCAAAGGGGCATAAACCTCTTTTTGTGCTTGTTCGCTTTCTTGTGGCGCAGGGATGGCCATTAAGCCACGCAAACGCAACTGTTTAAGTGACTGAATCACTCTCACCATCGCTGGCACTTCGTCCAATCGAATGCCCGACTTACTGTGTTCACCACTGATATTTACCTGAATGCAAACATTCAATGGCGGCATATCGTCGGGGCGTTGCTCGTTTAAACGCCGTGCAATTTTTTCGCGGTCTATGGTGTGCACCCAATCCATATTCTGGGCAATTAAACGTGACTTATTAGACTGAATGGGGCCAATAAAATGCCACTCGATATCCTCTAAATGCGCCAATGCTTGGCGTTTGTCGACCGCCTCTTGCACATAGTTCTCACCAAATAAACGCTGCCCAGCTTGATAAGCCTCTTGCAATGCTTGCAACGGTTTAGTTTTGCTCACCGCAAGCAAACGCACGCTGTTATCAGGGCGCTGATGACGGTGACTCAAGTCGGTAATTTGCTGATTAACGTGAGATAGCTTGGCTTCTATGCTCATAGCAGCTGACGCTCCTTTGTTATCGATAACGGGAATGGTCGTCCAAAGACTTTTCACCAGACAGTAAAAAGCCGCGAGAAATTATACCACTCTTATTAGTTTGTAAATAACCGACTAAAAGGTATAGAACTCTGCGCTGCTGGTATAAAGAGCACCATGAAACTCTATCCGATAACCTGACCGCTCTGCGACAGAATTAGTTGCATATCCGGACGCACGATATAGATCGTCTAACGTCGAGTGCTCTGGGTAATAGGCGATACCTATGCGAACTCCCTCTTTGGTAAGACGGTTAGGCGTTTCGCTGGAAGCGGTTAGAACATCAATCAACTTGCTCGCGATGACTTCTGCATCCTGCATATGACGAATACAAACCCCCATGACAAACTCACCTTCCCCGTAATACGCCACTAGGTCGTTATCACGAATGGCGGTTTGTATCTTGGCCGCAACGTCTTTTAGTAGCGCATCATCATTCGAACCTACGGCGCTACGCAATTTAAGCGAAATCAATGCCACACGCATAAAGTGACGACGCGAGTCTTTTAGCACGATGGAGAAATTATGTTGGAAGCTAAACGCTCTCAACAAGCCTGTTTGTGGGTCAAAGTGACTTGCTTCTAACAGCAGACGGTCCGCCTGCTCGCGCAGTGCAGCCGCTTCTATCAAGTGCGTACACCTTGTCAAACACTGCGTCGTTGCAGCATCAAGAGACGCGATGCCGCGCCCAAATAGCAACATCAAATAGGCCCCATCGTATGGTTCATTGATATTAACCAAGACCACATCGCTGAAGTGATTCGCAGATAAAAAAGCATGCCACATTGACCAATCAGCAGACTGGTGAATATTTGCCTCATGACGCATGGAGCAAGACGGACTTTGCGTGAAGGTCTGCACCGCAGGCGGCAGTGTCATCTCACTGCTGTTGGGCGTTAGTAATTGAATATTGGTGTCATCATGACGTACTAGGTGCCATTCTTGGTCTTGTTCCGCTTGCGCCAACAAGGTTACATACGCATTCGGTAAATCGCGCTTGCAATCGTCCAGTACTTGATCCCAAAAGAAGGAAATAGATTTCCCTTCTGCAATAGAACGCAAGTGCTGAGCCATCTCAGCGTTCTGGCGCGCCAATAACTCTCGTTCTTTTTCCGTTTGGAGAAGTCGAGTTTGTAATTCTTGAATATCAAGCGGTAAAGCATCAAACGCCATGTAAATGAACCAAAATTAGGAAGACTTGATTATCAGATTAACCAGTCAATTACAAAAGTAAAGGCTAAATAGGCAAATAGGACAAAGCCTTAAAGGGATTTACGCTTTGTCCTATTAATTCGCAGATAAGGTCGTATTACACCAGTTGGTAAACCCGTTGCCCTGAAATAAAGGTCGCCATAACCCGGCCGGTGAAATGGTCGTCTAAATAAGGGGAGTTTTGCCCTTTGGTCTTGCGGTTTTCAAGCGTCCATTCCCACTGTGCCGTGCTGTCAAACAACACAAAGTCAGCAAAACTACCAACGGATAGGGTTCCCGCTTCTAGGCCAAAGCAAGAAGCTGGCCCGGCGGTGAGGCAGGACAACACAGTAGCCAGATCCAGATCCCCTTCATCCATTAGCTGCATAGCAAGTGGTAACAACACTTCCACATTCGCCATGCCGGGCTCTGTCGCCGCAAAAGGCGCAACTTTTGCCATTTTTTCATGGGGCTGATGATCGGAGCAAATGGCACTAATCACCCCTGCTTTGATGCCTTCAATCAGGGTTAAACGATCCCCTTCGCTGCGCAACGGCGGCAACACATGATAGTGGCCGTTGAATTGGTTAAGCACCTGATCACTCAACAACAAGTTGTGTACTGCCACATCGGCGCTCACATCCAAACCCGATGCTCTAGCATCGGCGATCATTTCCACAGATTTAGCACAGGACAGGCGAGCAAAATGGGCGCGTACGCCCGTTTTTTCAACCAACAGCAAATCACGCATCAGAGCGACGGTTTCTGCCGTTTCTGGGATGCCAGCCAAACCATGCATGGTCGACATCAACCCTTCATGAGCGCAGCCACCTTCCGACAAACTGCCTTCATCTGGCTGAAAAACCACCAGTAAATCATGGGTTGCTGCGTACTCTAACGCGCGTGACAGCACCTTGGTGCTGGCCATTGGGCGACGATGATTTGATAAGGCAACACAACCGGCGTCTGTTAATGACACCATGTTACTCAAATGCGCGCCATTTAACCCTTGAGTCAAGGCGCCCAGCGGAAACACATTGGCCATGCCTGCTTCATCAGCCTTGTCTTGAATCAAAGCGGCAACAGCGGGGGTATCCACAATAGGGTTAGTATCCGGCGGACACACTAATGTGGTCACACCACCAGACACAGCCGCGCGCCCTTCTGTGGCAATACTGCCTTTCTGGGTATAACCCGGTTCACGCAATGCTACCGCTAAATCCACTAAGCCTGGCAACACCCAAAGCCCTTGAGCATCGACCACCTCGGCCTCTTCGAACCCGGCTGGCGCCTCACCTATTGCAGCGATTTTTTGATTCTCTATGTACAGATCCGTCACACGGTCTAATGCTTGGCTAGGGTCGATCACACGACCATTTTGCACTCGTAATTTCATTATTTTATTCATCCCCTGCCGTTTGCACTTCACTGCTCTGCAGCTGACCACTCATCGCCATGGACAATACTGCCATGCGCACCGCAATACCATTAGTGACTTGATTCAAAATAACAGAGCGCTCGCCATCCGCCACTTCTGAGGAGATTTCCACACCGCGATTAATAGGACCTGGGTGCATGACTATGGCATCGGGTTTCGCCCAAGAGAGGGACTCCTCGGTTAACCCGTATAGACGGTAGAACTCTCCTTCACTTGGCAGCAAAGCCCCTTTCATACGCTCTTTTTGTAGGCGTAACATGACAACGACATCCACATCTTTTAAACCCGCTTCTAGGTCATGGCAAATGGTCGCGCCCATTTCTGTAAAGAATTCTGGCACCAAGGTCTTTGGCCCAACTAGTCGCACTTCGTCGACCCCCAAAGTAGTCAAGGCATGAAGCTGAGAACGTGCGACTCGAGAGTGCAATATGTCGCCTACAATGGCGACTTTCAAGCCATCAAACGTACCTTTGTGACGGCGAATCGTTAGCATATCCAACATCGCTTGCGTTGGGTGTGCATGACGACCATCCCCAGCGTTAATAATGGCGACATTCGGCGTACAATGTTCCGCAATAAAATGCGGCGCACCACTGTCTGAATGACGCACAATAAACATATCACTCTGCATCGCTTCTAAGTTCTTTAGAGTGTCTAGCAACGACTCTCCCTTCGAAGTAGCAGAGGTTTCAATATTGAGGTTGATCACATCAGCAGATAGGCGTTTGGCCGCCAATTCGAACGTGGTGCGGGTACGAGTGGAGTTTTCAAAAAATAGATTAACAACGGTTTTACCGCGGAGCAAAGGCACTTTCTTAACCGATTGCTCGCCCATCGAGAGGAAGGATTCCGCTCGATCTAAGATTTCTGTCAAAATGGTTTTATCTAAACCATCCAAGGTTAAAAAGTGCTTTAGCTGACCGTGTTCATTTAATTGTAATGCCCGAGGGTCGGATCGCATCATGGTTTGCTTTCCTCAAACTGCAAAGACAGTATCGTCTTTCTCTGTGTAAGATAGGAAAATGCCCAGTAAGGAGGTGTCCGTAACTGGGCATGTGTGACGCTAAACGCTCACTTCGCGAGAAAACTCTATTGTGATTTCAAGCGTTTCAAGCGCGTTTGCTAACCACCTTATCCATCTGCTAATTGTCGTACGAGTAGACTAAAAAATAAAGTGAGATAAGCACTTTAATGAGCTTCAATCACAGAAACCGTAAGGGGTGACGGCCCAGACAGCTTAACCCTTTGGTCAGGATTAAGTGTTAACCGCTCACCAATCACATCTGCCTGAATCGGTAGCTCGTGTTTCCCCAAATCATACAAAATCGCCAAGCTAATACTGGCAGGTCGACCAAAGTCGAAAATCTCGTTCATCGCAGCTCGGATCGTTCGTCCTGACATCAACACATCATCTACCAAAATAACGTGACGATCTTCAATGCTAGGCAGCGAGGTTTGATTTACTTTGGGATTGAGTCCAGCTCGGGTAAAGTCATCACGATAGAAGGTGATATCAAGCGTGGCTAATGGTGCATCGGTTGCGACCACCGACATCAATTGCTCTGCGACCCAAACCCCGCCAGTGTGAATACCCACGACAATCGGGTTAGTAATGCCCTTTTGCAAACAATACGCGGTGAGTTGTGTTTTCATCGACGCGAGTGATTGCTCTAAATCTAACTTCATTTCTACTCCACTATGAATTGATATCAATAAACGATGAACACTCAGTTCGTTGCTGATTATGCGGTTGATTCCATAAACCAGGTTTCTAAAATCATTTGTGCGGCCAACCCATCGACTGAATTTTCTTTAAAGTTTCGATGGCCACCCCGTGCAATCACCTGACCTTTAGCCTCGTAGGACGATAATCGTTCGTCCATCATATGATAAGGGCGGTTAAAACGCCCATGAAGGCGTTTGGCAAATTTTCGCGCACGTTGACACATTTCATTTTCTGAACCATCCATGTCCAGAGGCAAGCCCACAACAAACGCATCGGGCTTCCATTCATCAACCAGTTTTTGTATCTGATCCCAATTCGGAATGCCTTCTTTCGCTTTGAGTGGCGCTAACGGCGTTGCACTGCCGGTGATAGATTGCCCAATAGCCACTCCCATTCGAGTGGTACCAAAATCAAAGCCCAATACCGTATTAACAGTATTGGGCTTTGATTTATCGCTTTGTGACGGTGTGACTGTCATCAACCATGCCCTATATCCGGTGAAAGTCTTGCCATGTCAATTCCCAGCACCTTAGTGGCGGCGGTAAATTGCATGTCACTTGGAGTATGGAATAATACGTCTAAATCAGCCTCACATACCAGCCAATCATTATTCGCAATCTCAGACTCTAACTTTCCAGCATCCCAGCCCGCACACCCTAGCGTAATACGGAACGCTTCTGGGCCATTGCCCTCAAAAATATGTTCTAAGCATTCGAGCGACGCCGATAACGATACTTCGTTGGTGATCTTTAATGTATTGCTCCAGGATTTGTCGGCAGTATGCAAAATAAAACCACGCTCTGCCTCGACAGGACCACCATTATAAATCGGCTCAGACGTTAGCCATGGACAGGCAATCTGTATGCCTAAATGGTCTGCTAGCTCAGTAAAATCGATATTCGATGGACGATTTATGATAATTCCCATCGCACCATCTTCGGTGTGTTCGCAAAGATAAACCACGGTGTGCTGAAAATGCGGATCATCAAGATGTGGCATTGAAATTAGAAAGTGATCTTTAAACGAATCGAAAAATGAATTCATACTAATTTGCCCTCTTTTGTTGTGGAAACGCAGGGAACTCATGTCATTGAAGCACCTCAGAACAAGGCTGTTTTACATAGAAAAAATCGGCTAAAAAAGACATACCGACCTTTGCAGTATAGGCCATGCTCTGCATTTGCCCAGTAAGAACGCATAATTAATCTCACTTTCACTTCAAAACATCCTGACCAAACGGTAGACTATTCACTTTGAGGCGCTCATTTGGGCCTCTAATCAGCACACCATTCACCCATTTAAGGAATGACAACCATGTCTTTTCAATCCTCGTCTACCAGGTTAAGCACACCGACATATGTCGCTGCGTTTGGCGGCGCGATGGATTTGGCTGATTGGCAACGTCACTACCGTGCGGAGTCCATCGACTTACGTCTCTTTTTCCACAGCGGTTGGTCTTCTTAACTCCCTGCTTCGTTGCATTATCCTATTCTTAGCAAGTAACAACCCTCGTTGTTGTACTTGTCATATTGCCTTTGCTCGCCTCGTCGCGAGCATAACGACATGGCCTTTAGCCAACAGGAAAGTATTATGAAATTAGAAGCCGTAGATTACACCAGCGCCACTGCACAAGAAGATTTTGTTAAGTCCCTTCACGACACCGGCTTTGGCGTTTTGAAGAATCACCCAATCCAAAAATCCCTAGTCAGTGCCATTTACCAAGAATGGCAAGGCTTTTTTGATAGCGAAGAAAAATACGATTATCGTTACAACAAAGGCACTCAGGACGGCTACTTTCCACCGGATGTGTCGGAAACGGCCAAAGGACACACTAAAAAAGACATCAAGGAATACTTTCATTATTACCCTTGGGGTCAGTGCCCAGAAGATAAAAAAGCCTTGTTGGCTCAGTACTACTCAGAAGCAAACAGTTTAGCGGCGGAGCTATTAGCATGGGTCGAAAAACACACCCCAGCTGACATTGCTCAACACTACTCACAATCGCTTTCAAGCATGGTTGATCACAGTGATCAGACTTTGCTGCGCGTTCTACATTACCCGCCACTAAAAGGGGATGAAGAACTTGGCGCCATTCGCGCCGGTGCTCATGAAGACATAAACTTATTAACAGTACTGCCTTCTGCTAATGAGCCTGGTTTGCAAGTGAAAGCAAAGGATGGCAGTTGGATGGACGTGCCTTGCGACTTTGGCACCTTGGTGGTGAACATTGGCGATATGCTACAAGAAGCCTCTGGCGGCTACTTTCCATCGACATCACACCGAGTGATAAACCCAGAAGGGGCGGACAAAACCAAATCGCGCATTTCATTGCCGCTCTTCTTACACCCAAAACCAGAAGTCGTACTGTCTGAGCGCCATACGGCAAAAACTTACTTACATGAACGCTTGGTTGAATTAGGCGTTATTTGATTCTTTGCTTTTAAGACAAAAAAGGCGCGCTAAATAGTATTTAGCGCGCCTTTTTTATCACCATGATAAAGGCATCTTCTTACAACAAAGCTCGTTATTCTATGCCGCTGTAACCGAAATCTACCTCAGTACGCGTATAGAAGATCTTAACCTGATCTTTTGCTAAACGCTCAAATAACTCTGCCTCTTGCTCAAGGGTAACAATGAAAGTCACTTGCATCGGCTCATCCGAATCATCTAACCAGGTTTTATTATGGGCTTCACCATGATGCCCTATGCCCATCAAACCACTGGACATGGTTGCCCCTGGCAGCGATAACTCAGTGGCTAACGCCATTAAGTACTCTGGCACATTACGATTATCATAAACACGTCCGTAATAAGTATAAAACGTAATCTGAGAACCTTTCATAAACCACCTCTAAAAATAACACCATTGTATTTAACGTTGAGCTAATCCGTTTTATTGGTCGGTATGAATCACTGGGCGAACCGACATACCTACACGCAGTTTACTTAGCGCCTCTTGGCCTGGCGTCAAGTGGATACGTACTGGCAAACGCTGAGTGATTTTAGTGAAGTTACCAGTCGCATTGTGCGGTGCAATAGGGGAATAGCTCACCAAACTTGCCGGAGCAAGATGCGCTACTGTGCCTCTTAGCGTTACCCCTGGTAGGGCATCTACTTTAACAGTCACTGGCTGACCTTCTTCGACATTTGCAAGCTGAGTCTCAAGGTATTGCGCTTCAATATACACCTTGTCGATAGGCACAATCGTCAGCAATGGTTGACCTACATTTACATGGCCACCTTTACGTGCTTTTACTTGCGCTACTAGGCCTGAGATAGGAGCCGTCAATTTCGCGTAGGATTGTTGCAAAATAGCCCCATTCAACTTAGCTTGCGCAGACTCAAACTTCGCTTTAGCTTGTTGTAGTTGCGCCATTAAGATGCCAACTTCTTGTTTCGCTGACGCTAGCATCGCCTCATCACGCGCTTGAATCGCTTGTTGTGTTTTCAAATCAGCATCGGCTTGTTGCTTCGCTAATACCGTACCGGCACCATCTCGTGCTAGGTTTTTAAAGCGCTTTTGGTTGGTTTGAGCCAATGACAATTTCGCTTTATCTAGCTGCAGCGTTGCTTCTGCTTGCTTGATTAAAGAGGCTTGGCGAGCCAATTGCGCATCTAGAGTGGTAACAGCAGCTTTGGCCGTCATCATGTCGGCTTGCGCTTCTTTATGAGCAATCGCCAAATCACGCTCATCAATATTTACCAATGGCTCTCCGGCTTTAACCGGGGTGTAATCAGACACAAACACTTGCTCAACAACACCACTAACACGCGGTGAAATAACGGTTAAGTCGGCATCGACATAAGCGTCGTCGGTGGCCTGATTCGCATCATCAGATGCATGCTTGTTTAAATGCCAAACACCGCCGCCCACAACAACAGCAACCAATGCAATGACAGCGGAGTAACGAATATTCTTAATCATGTCTAACCTATTTAATAACTTAATTAGTAGAGGCACAAAGGCCGAATTTTTTCACTTATTGCTGTGGATCAAGCAGGTTTCACCACTTTTGGTGCTGGGATATATACCAAGCACATCACTAACGGAATCATCACAAAGGCTGCAACGCCAAGTATGGTAAAAATATCCTCTCCCGTGAGTATCCCCGCTTGCTTAGTCAGCTCGCTCGCCCACTCAGCGGTAGTGCTGGTTTGCGTTTCATAAATGGATGCAGTGTTCCAATGGGCTAATAAATCCTCAAAGTGGAATTGATTACGAACCACCATAATTTGACCAATCAACACACCACCCACCATAGTGCCCAGCGCTCTTAAAGTATTAATGATGCCGGACACAAACGGTCCTTCCATCGGCTGCACCACACTGGTTGCCAAAAACAACAAGCACACAACCGCCATTGGCTGACCGATTGCTTGCAGTACTTGAGCGGTAACGAATTGCGCTGTCATCCACTCACTGGTTACATTAGAAGCCAACAAACAGGCACTACCAATACACGCCAAACCAATGGAAAACAGCACCCGAGCATCCACCCAAGATTGGTACAGCAAGAAAGCGACTACTGAGCCCAAAACAATCTGAGGTAAACCAACCCACAACCCGATAGAGGCCAATTGCTCCATACGGAATCCCTGAGTTTGTCCCAACAATTGCAATGGAAACGAAACACCACTTGCTAACACGATCAACAACACAAAGAACAAGGTGAAACCCAAACCTAGGTTACGTCGCGACAATAGCTGCAAGCGCATAAAAGGTGTTGGATGATGGTATTCCGACCATAGGAACAAGACCAACAAGCCACTGGCAATCATCATGGTGCCGCGAATAAAGTTAGAATCTAACCAATCTAGGCGTATCCCTTGAGTTAAGGTAATCGTCAACGCAATAATGCCGAAGATTGCACACACAGCACCGAAGTAGTTCGCTTCTTTCAAGCGTGATCGCATTTGTGGCAACTTAGGAATGCCGTAATAAACAAAGCTGATCGACACCAGACCTAAAGGAATGACATGCCAGTACAACCAACGCCAGTCATGCATTCTGTCCAAGAAGACAGCCGCTAACCACACCGCTACGTTCGGCGCCAGTGTTGCCGTCATCGCATACAAGGCTAAGCCGTGTAAACGAATCGACAATGGCAAAAAACGCAACGCCGACATCATCAAAATAGGCACTAGTGAGCCAGCGAAATAACCTTGAACAAAACGCAGCCCCATGAACAATTCAGCGTTTTGGATAAAAGGTAGAAACACGGCAATAGTTATCACGCCGATTTGCGCAATAATCTGGAAACGACGTAACGAAAAGGTAACCGACAGCCAACAAGCAAACGGCATTGCCATCAACTCGCCAGCCTGATACCAAGTGGTGATCCAAGACCCTTGGTCTTTACTGAAGCCCATGGCGCCGAGAAAGTCTGCTTGACCTAAAGAAGGCAAACGACTGTTCAAACCGGACATCATCGCGGCCAACAAGACACCCAGCAAACCAATCGCAAGACGTACTCCAAAAGGCTGACCTGGTGGTGGCGCAGGTTTAGCCACTTTTGGCGCACTGTCCTCAGCTGGACTTTGCACTACTGCGGTCATTTTGCCACCTTCTCACCAGTGAAAGGCTGCTTCACATCACCACTCCAGTCACCACCTAAGGAGCGATAAAGGGCGACCATTGCCAGAGCCTGATTCACTTTACCATCCATTAATGAGCGTTTAGCTGACACTAATGATTGTTTCGCGTCTAGCACATCGCCGCGGTCTGCCGCCCCTTCTTGGAAGGATCTTGTTGCGGCATGTAACGCCACTTCACGTTGCGCTTGTGCGGCACTTAAACGGCGTACACTTTCACTTTCAGAGCTCCAAGCACCCAGTGAATTTTCCACTTCATGCCATGCTGACAACACGGTTTTGCGGTAGGTAACAGCGGCGGCTTTTTGACGTGCTTCCGATAAGGCTAAAGTCTGACGTAACTTACCACCTTCAAAGAGTGGCAAATGGAAAGATGGGCCAACGGAATATTGACGAGAATCCCAGCTGCCTAGATCGGATAAGTCATTCGACAAAGCCCCTACCGATGCGGTCAAGCGAATACGAGGGTAAAAATCGGCGTTCGCTGCGCTTACTTGGGCAATAGTTGCTTTCAACTTCGCGCCAGCCATTAAGATATCTGGACGGTTACGCGCTAAGTCAGACGGCACCCCAACAGCTAATACCGTTGGCAAAGTAGGTGCTTTAGGCTGGCCGCTTAGCTCTACATCAAGGGCATGTGGCGACATACCTAGCAGCATAGCTAGCGCATTTTTCAACACGGCTTCTTGATGTTCTAAGGAAGGCAATTTGGCTTTCACATTAGACAACTCTGCTTTCATAGATTGCGTCTGGTAGTTAGTGCCAACACCATTTTGTTCGCGATTTTGCGCCAATTCATAGCGATGTTCCGCGATCTCAATCTGTTCTTTAAGATAATGCTGCTGTGCTTGAACACCGCGCAACTTCCAATAGTTACGCGCTATGTCCGCACTAAGTGACACCTGCACCATGTCATTTTCAAACGCGGTCGCTTGTAGCTGCTCTTTCGCGGCCTTCTCTTTGTCGCTTAAGTAACCCCAGAAATCCATTTCCCAGCTTGCGCCAGTACTTAAGGTCCAAGTATCAATACGTGACGTCGGAGCGCCAACAGAAGCAAGCGGAGCGTCTTCACTTAAACCAATGCTACTAAACCCGCCATCAACAGATAACTGAATGTTTTTCTGAGAAGACACC
Organism: Marinomonas pollencensis; assembly: GCF_003387375.1. Lineage (GTDB taxonomy): Bacteria > Pseudomonadota > Gammaproteobacteria > Pseudomonadales > Marinomonadaceae > Marinomonas > Marinomonas pollencensis. Next base: position 19,801 of record NZ_QUNG01000005.1, read on the forward strand.
AATCCCAATTGAGCACGGCTTTCTTGCCAGCGTATCGCAGCCAATTGCAAATCTAAGTTATTTCTCGCAGCACGATTTTCCAGAGATGTTAGCACCTCATCATGAAACAACGACCACCAACGAACCGGCTTAGCCACCGAATCCGTTGTTTTCATTGTTTGCCAGTTAACACTTACCTCAGGCTTGCTGTCCTGCTCAGACAAGGTACTGTCCGGTATCAAAGCGCAGCCTGTCATTAGCCCTAAGGCAGTAATTACCAAACCACCTTGGAGCCAACGAGAATATTTCAAACCCTTCGTCATATCGTATATCATCTCTATAAAGTAAACCGATTAGTTTAGCTTTGAAAAACTCAATGAACAGAGTAAACCCTATTAAAAAGCGACAAAACCTAAAAATCGAGCCGATCAGCACAGTCGAATTTCGTGTATTTTAAACCGATCGGTACACCTTGTGTCAAGAATAGAATGCGAATACAATCTATTTCCTCAAAAAACGAAAATTGGTGAAGAATTGTGACCTCAGAACAGCAACAACCACAGGACCCAAAAGCAATACTTGTACTTGAGGCTGCGACTAAAATATTTTTGCAATATGGTTTCTCGGCATCCACCACTGACATGATTCAAAAGGAAGCTGGCGTTTCGAAAGCCACTGTTTATAACCGCTATCCAAACAAAGAGGCGCTCTTTTTTGCCGTGGTTAAACAGGGTTGCTGGCAGACCACATCACAGTTAAAAAGAATTCAAACGCAGTCCGTAAGTCTAGAGCGTGTGCTCACGGAATTTGGCAACACTTATCTCACTATGACCCTATCGGCTCATAACCTCGCCTTGTTCCGCACCGCGGCAGCAGAAGCATTACGTTTTCCTAATATTGCCAATACTTTCTATAACTCTGGACCTAAGGCAACCATAGAAATCGTCAGCGAATACCTTGAACGGGCAGCAGATCATAATGAAATCAACATACAATCCATTGGAGTAGAGCCAGCAGCGGCGCTCTTTATCAGCATGCTAAGAGGCGAAGGCCATATGATTGGTGTGATGTTCCCAGAAGCCGTGCCTTCTAAGATTCAAATCGAACAGTGGACTAAGAACGCGGTACAAACCTTTATGAAAGCGTTTGCCGTCTAATGATATTGGCGCTTAGCTGTGCGCCAAATAACACCCAAAAAGCAACTAAAAACTCACCGCCTCCGAGGTTGCATTGTGTAAATCATAAGCAATCTGCTTGCTTACTGCTGCGCCTTGGTTTTAATCTTGAGCGCTATCCCCATACATATCTGGATACCTTTTTCGTTTCTATTTGGAAAATACAATGAAAGATCAAATCGATATTCAATTTGTCTCCGACATCATGTGTCCATGGTGCGTAGTCGGCTTAGGAAATCTGAATCAGGCCCTAGCAGAACTCGAGCAACAGGTTTCTGCCACGGTGACTTTTCAACCGTTTGAACTTAATCCAGACATGCCCCAAGAAGGGCAAGATTTTGATCAGCACATCCAGCAGAAATACGGTATCTCTAAGGAACAGTCAGACCAAAATCGTCAAGCCATTAAAGAACGTGGCCAGGATGTCGGTTTTGACTTTAGCTTCAAACCAGAGAGTCGCATGTGGAACTCATTTGATGCGCACCGTTTGCTGCACTGGGCAGAGCATGAAGAAAAACAGGCTGAACTCAAACAGGCGTTGTTCAAAGCCCATTTTACTCACGCTCAAAATGTGGCTGATCATGAGGTGTTAGCTGGTGTTGCGGCAGCGGCTGGCTTAGACCCAAAAGCGGCTAAAGGCATTTTAGAAAGCGGCCAGTTTGCAGAAGAAGTTCGACAAAAAGAGGCCTTTTGGCAGCAAAATGCCATTACTTCTGTGCCTACTGTCATCATCAACAATAAATACGCGATTTCAGGTGCTCAGCCAGCTGACGTGTTTAAAGAAGCACTAGAAGAGATTATCAGCAAAGAAAAAGACGGCTTAACGGAAGATTAACGCCGCTTGAGAATGATGCGCCGCTTGCCTACGTCAGTAACTGAGTAGGCAGCCCTCTAGTCTATGTTGAGCAGCCCTTGCTGCTGCTTTATGATATGCCCCAAGCTGGGTAATATTGCACGATCTGTATGAGCATCGCTCGACCACACCCGACCTTTAATCAAGGCTTTAGGGCAATGAAAGTAGGCACTCTGAAGGGTTATTTTTATTACTAATTTCGCGGGCTTTTCACCATCTGGACAGCAGGCCAACAACTCAGGGTCATCATAAACCGACGCCTGTCCCTTTAAGCGCAGCACTTCGTTGATCCCAGGAATAACAAACAAGATACCTATGTTTGGGTTAACCAGTATATTCCTAATGCTATCCAGTCGATTGTTCCCTGGGCTATCCGGAATTAATAACTGGGTGTCGTTTAGCACCTTAATAAAACCGGGTTCTCCACCACGCGGCGACACATCCAACAAACCGTCTGTATTCTGGGTCGATAGCACCACAAAAGGACTATGAGCAACAAAGGTTTTAAGGTGAGTATCTAGCGCGTATACCGCTTTATTTTGTGTAATTGGATGAGGCGTCGCATACAAGGCATCGAGTTGTTCCAAACACGTAATCTGACCCATTCTACCGCCACCTTTGCTCTACTATTGATGCAGCTGCTTCGCATGCATGAGTAAAAACACTCACAAATTCAAATGAGAAGCATTATTAATATTGATTTTATATGCTATTGTATGTTGCAAATTCATCCAGTACAACAAGCCTATGTTTCAACTCAATAATGCCGCTTTCGCAGTATCGACTCATACCATTTTACAGCCCACAAATATCCTCTTTAAAAAAGGGGTAGTTACAACATTATTGGGTCATAACGGCTGCGGTAAATCCACCTTGATGAAGCTATTAAGTCGCCAAAACCTCCCCTCTCAAGGTCAGGTGTTACTCGATGACCAAGAGGTGACGCAACTTAAGCAGAAAGACTTTGCGCTTAAGGTCGCGTACTTGCCGCAACATCCGCCAATCACCGAGGGTGTCACAGTAACAGAATTGGTGCGTTTTGGTCGTTACCCTTGGAAAGGAGCATTCGGCCGTTATACCGACCATGACCATAGCTTGGTTGCTCAAGCTATTGCTAAGGTTGGCCTAGAGGGATACCAAGAACGCTTTGTTGCCACCTTATCAGGGGGAGAGCGTCAGCGTGCTTGGGTCGCCATGTTATTGGCACAACAAAGTGAATGCATTTTATTGGACGAGCCAACCTCAGCACTCGACATTTCTCATCAGCACGAGCTATTAGCTCTGATTCGTGAACTCAATGAAAGTCTAGGTTTGACTGTCATCATGGTGCTCCATGACATCAATATGGCTGCTAAATTTAGCGACCACTTAATTGCTCTGCACAGTGGCAAAGTCATCGCTCAAGGCGCTCCAGAAGACATTATGAAAGTTGATGTTCTGAAACAAATCTACGGCATGGACTTGGCACTTTTCCCACATCCTATTACCGGTCATCCGATCAGCTATATTCCTTAACGAGGCTATTTTGAAATATTTATTTGTTTGTTTATCACTTCTTTTTTCTGGCATAGCGGCGGCTGAGCAAGCCCATGAACTGACCGACAGTGACTTTACTACGCCTCCAAAACGCATCATTTCCATTGAATGGGCGACCACAGAAACCCTACTAAGTTTAGGCGTCACTCCAGTAGGTATGGCGGATATGGACGGTTATAAACAGTGGGTCATCAAACCGGCACTGCCCGCAGGCATTGCCGATGTGGGTGCTCGAAACGAACCTAACCTAGAACTTATTTCAGAGCTTAAGCCAGACCTTATTTTAATCAGTAAGCGGCTTGCACCGGCGTACGATAAGCTTAGCCAAATCGCCCCGACGATTATGTTTAATGTGTACAACGACGAAAAAACACCACTTAAGAATGTACAAACCTTAACGCTAAAATTGGGTAAAGTGTTAGGCAAAAGCCAAACCGCCGCCAACCTGATTGCTCGTACGCAAACCCTGTTAAGAAAGAACGGCGACAAGATTCGTGCGGCTCATCCTGCCATCGACCCGTTACTCTTTGTGCGAATTGTGGATAACAGTACCTTGCACTTCCAAGGCAAAGGCTCATTGATCCACGATACGATACATGCCATGGGGCTGAAAAATGAGTGGCATGGAAAAACCAATTTTTGGGGTTTTTCCAGCGTAGAAATAGCCAAAGTTGCCGAGCATCAACAAGCCAACATTTTTCTCTTACAGTCCGTCAAGAAAGCCGAAAAACAAAAGCTCCTCAACTCGCCATTATGGCAAGCCATGGCGTTTAGTCAGCAACACAAGGTCTATGAGCTACCGCCTATCTGGAGCTATGGTGGACTTTTAGCCGCTCAACGGTTCAGCAACCAATTGGTCAACTTACTCACCAAACAGCCATAACGGTCTTTCTACTGTATGAACAATCCTTTTCGTCTCACTCTGTCATTTGGCCTTTTATTTAGCCTGTTTATGATTGCGTTATTAATCCAATACACCGTGCCTTATGCCGGTGGCTGGTCGCTGATTCAAAACACGCTATTTGCTTATGACACCAGCAACTATAAAGAGTTGATTGTTCATCTAACTTATCTTCCTAGACTCGCCATTGCACTTATTTGTGGTTTTTCTTTAGCGATTGCAGGCTGTGTTATGCAGTTTATTCTACGTAACCCGATTGCCGCACCAACCACCTTAGGGGTGGCATCTGGAGCACAATTAGGCATGGTTGCAGGGGTATTGTTGTTGCCCGCAGATGTCGCCTTACCCAGCTTTATACCTGCTTTTGTCGGTGCCGCTTTCGCCAGTCTATTGGTGTTTTGGATTGCCGCCAAAAAAGGCTTAGCGCCAATTCATTTGGTTCTCTCTGGGATGGTTATCAGTTTGTTTATCGGGGCCATCAACACCATGCTGATGTTGGTTTACGAGCGCTATTTAAGCAGTGTATTCATTTGGGGAGCGGGCACTTTAAATCAAAATAGTTGGGAATCAGTAGAGCGGCTATTACCCTTACTTTGTCTGCCAATCATGGGGCTCTTTTTACTACAGCGCCCTCTTTCGGCACTGATCTTAGGCGATCAGGCATCCAATACCATTGGCATTAATGTGAAACGCATTAAACTGATCACTCTTAGCTTGGTGATTTTTGTCACTGCTGTGGTGGTCAGTGAAGTCGGTATTATTGGCTTTGTTGGCATAGTTGCGCCAGGTATCACGCGCTTATTAGGCGTACGTCATCTTAGTAAACAAATCTTAATCAGTGGTGTCATTGGCTCCTTAATGCTTCTGCTGGCTGACCTGCTGACTCAACCTATTGCGGCAGCCACAGGGGATTTACTCCCCACCGGCGCGATGACAGCACTGCTTGGCGCACCATTTCTATTATGGCTGCTCAACCGCCAGACCTGGCCTTCACAACTGCGTGCCACTGAAGACACTGCCCCTAATTTTCGTCAGCGACAGTTTTTACCTTTGTGCTTCGCCCTGCTGGTTGCACTGTTTGTGGTTTCGCTAGCAGCCTTATGGATAGGCAAGGACAGTCAAGGTTGGCACCTGCTCATCAACGAGAATATGCTTCAATTGCGCCTGCCGCGTATCTTAGGCGCCTTATTTGCAGGTGCCGGCTTAGCCACCGCCGGCACTTTAGTACAACGCCTTACAAACAACCCTATGGCAAGCCCCGAAGTGTTAGGTATCAGTTCTGGTGCTGCTCTCGCCTTAGTTATCTGCGCTTTATTAGGTCTTAGCATTAACCGTTATGAACAAATTGCCTTCGGAACTCTGGGTGCATTAAGCGTGACAGGGGTTATTTGGTGGTTAGGGAAAAAACATCGTTTTGCACCGGCACAGCTTCTGCTGACCGGCATCGCACTAAGCGCGGGGCTTGACGCCGTGATGCGGATTGTCATGTCATCCGGACACGAAGACGTCAGCACACTACTCACTTGGCTCTCTGGCTCAACCTACTTGGTAACGTATCAAGATGCCATATTACTAGGTAGCGGAGTATTGATCTTTAGCACTCTGGCGATTTTATTACATCGCTGGTTAGACTTAATCGCGCTGGGTGAGGTCTCTGCCAACAGTGTCGGATTAAATAGCCTCCTAGTGCGTCGTGTCTTAATCTTGTTGATTGCAGCGCTCACCACCTTGTGCACCGCTGTGATTGGGCCACTGACCTTTATTGGCCTACTGGCTCCTCATATGGCACGCTCGCTCCACCAGAACAGTGCGAAGAAACAGCTTGTCACGGCCTGTTTATTGGGCGCTTTGGTGATGGTCATTGCAGATTGGGTAGGGCGCGTTTTGTGGTTTCCATGGCAATTCCCAGCTGGGTTATTATCATCTCTGCTCGGTGGAGCCTACTTCCTTTACCTGATGAGAAAATAAACTTACCCCTGGTTACTCAGTTTGAGCTGCTGACGAATACGACTAAGCGCGACTGGCGTAATGCCTATATAAGAAGCGATATATTGCTGTGAAATGCGCTCTTTTAACGTTGGATACGCCTGACAAAAATTGAGGTATCGACGCTCCGCCGAATCTTTCACAAATGTGCTCTCTCGCTCCTCTTTCGCAATAAATATGCTCTCTAGAAAATGCAAATAGCACTCTAGAAAAGCATTGTCATGACGCATTTGTTGATAAAATTCAGCCCAATCATAGGAGCTAATCACACAGTCTTCCAGAGCTTGAATACCAAATAACACGGGAGAACCCGTGACCATAGCACGGGTAGATCCGATGATTCTTGGGGCTTGCGCAAATGTCTGAGTAAACTCTTTTCCTTGGTCTGATACGCTAACATAGCGCACCAATCCCGAATGCAAAAAATACAAACGCTTGGCGCTGTCACCTTGCTGAAAGAGATACTGCCCCTTCTCGGTGACATGCACATCAAGCGGCGTGGTCAATGCACGCCAGTCAATCTCACCCCCTAAGTCGTTAAAATAGGAAAAAATATTATTTGCTAGCTGTGCTCGTTCCATCAAGGCGACTTCTCTGTTTAATGCGTTCATCAATTAAAGCCAACGCAAACAAGAGTAGCAAGACAGCCAATAAAAAATCGCCATTTAATAGCACGGAAAAGTGGGATTCTGAAAACGCGGTATAACCAGCAACCCAAACAGGAATAGTATAAGACATTGCCAGCAATCGACTCGCGCCAACACGGGTAACCAAACGCTGCTGCAATACAAAGGTCAACAGTGTCGTAAAGACTGTGAGATACAAAATATTCACCCAAAAACCACTGCTTGACCACATTACATGGCTAAGCTCACCCCAAAGTAAAGTGACAGGTAACAGCCATATTGAGCCGAACAACATGATCATAAAGGCCCCTGGCAAAGCGCCCAGAGCACGCCCCCAGTTTTGTACCGCCACCACATGCAATGCCAATAAGACACATGCGCCAAGAAAGATGGCGTCCCCTGAATACCATTGCAAACTTGCCCCCCGCTGGGTTGCCAACAACACACTCACTGCGCCTATTGTGCCTAACACAAAGCCCAGCACCCGTAATTGTGAGGTATGCTCTTTCAGCCATATCTTGGCAATCAGCACCCCCAATAAAGGAACCAGGGTATAAAGCACCGATGTGTGTAATGGCGTGGTGAGTGGCAAGGCCGCAAATAAACCAACAAAAAAGCCGACTAGCGCGCCACTAATCAACAAATATTGCCTTACTCTTTGCCACGAGTGGAACAGCTTTCGCCACTGCTCTCGCGGCTTCAGTTGAGCTCGTTGCCAACTCACCAATAACAACAACGTCATCACCACAAGCGCTAATAAAAAACGCAAGCCAGACGTGGCTAACGGGCTGGCATAGGCTGACATATTTCCAGACACCACAAAGGACGAAGCCATTAACCAAGCCCAAAGCAGTAAGCTACATAGATGACTCATAACTCCAGCCTGTTTTCGACGGCCAGTTTAGGAGCAATAAAGCGTTCAAAAAGACGCGCTACCGCAGCCTCTTCCAAAGTAATCGAGAACCTCTCCAGCAAATGCCGCTGCAACAATTCGGCAGACGTTATCCGATAAACTCGAGTGACACCTTGAGTGGTTACTCTCATTTCGTCATTTTGCAAAGAAACCGTGCTTTGCGCGCTTTTTATACTCACCATTAAGTTATTCACAAACACGGCATTGGCATGCTTATGTGAATAAAAATGCGCCAGTTCACAATCTGCGTCAGAGTAACAAGCTAAGTCAAAACGATAGAGGGTAAATAACGTCTGTTGCTGCTCAATTTGTAATGCATATTCATCCCCATGCGCAGTTTGGTAAGCCACTATTTGATAACTATCTTGTCCGGCAACTTGGCGCACATTAGGAGTTAATTGTAAGGGAGCAATCGGCCCATTAGCACCAAATCCGCTATCTAATAAATAGCGCTTACCTTCTAATCTCAGCACACTGACTCTATGCGTTCGCGGGGCACTGATATCTCGATTATTCAACACCCGAGCTAAGACAAGTTGAACGTCATAACCTAGCGCTTTGAGCAGCTCAAACATGAGTTTATTATGTTCGAAACAATACCCCCCTAAACCACGCTTGACGAACTTATTGCTGAGCGCGTCAATATCTAGCGGCAAGTCGTCTTCGAGGGCTACCGAGAGGCTATTAAAACTATGCTGGGCTACATGGCGTGCTTGTAATTCATCAACAAACGCTAGGCAAGGAAAGTCTGGCGGTGTCAGTCCTAAATCAAGCAAATACGCTTGTAACGGCGGTGTCAGTCTTCTCATATTGAGCTCCTCTATAACGACCTTATGAGTGCCAAGATTAAAAGAAACAAACACAAATAAAATTAACCTAGGTTAATTCTGTCCGCCTCTTTATTCGGCTAGGCTTTGTGGTGATAACAAGATAAAGAGTAGAGGGAAAAAGAAGTAAGACAAAGAATGGATAACTCGGTTTGCTATGCTCGCCGCTCTAGAGTCTCTGATGGGCGCTCACCAAAAAGACAACGGTAGTCCTTCGCAAATTGACTTAGGTGCCAAAAACCCCAGCGTACCGCAATCTCACTGACGGCGGAATTATGACCCGCGTTAATTAAGGCGCGGCGCACGCCATTCAAGCGACTAATACGCAAATACTGAATCGGACTCATGTCCAAAATGCTTTCGAAACTGTACTGCAAGGTACGGCGACTGACGTTGGTAATGTCACACAACTGAGTGATGGTGACAGGCTCATCTAAATGATGATCCAAAAAATGTCGAGCACAATCCACGACATTTTTCCGGTGTGCGTAACTCTGTATTTTTACCGGCTGTGGCGTTTCTGCTTTGAGCACCTCCAATAAGGCCATCATCACAATATCATATTGTAACCTACGCGGCGCTCTCCCCTTATCGCCTGATAGCAGTCGCGCTAATAAGAAACGCACTTCTCTCAACGTTTTCTCAGGTATCGCTAAACGCCCATGTTCTGTTAGCTCTTGCCAATGCAAATTAACGCCATGGGTGTTGGCCAATGCGATCAAGGCTTGCTGGTCCACTACTAAACCATATAAATCGTACTCTTGTGGCGTCGTCAGCTCAAAATGACAGCCACCAGGCCGACACATGATGGCATTGGACTGTACGGCTAAACCATTGATCCGACTTTCTGCTTGCGCCGCCAGCGGAATACCTAACCACACAGAATTAGGCCAAACAACGCATTTCTGTTGCAATGCCTGATTGGTATGTTCACGAAATACCTGCAAACCTTCAAATGGTAACTCCACAATACGACCGTAAAAGCGCCCTCGACTTGTTTGATCGTATTCCTGCTGCCAATTGGTCAAATTGCTCGCGTGTAAATCGGCATCCCTCGCTTCACTCACGCTAATTAAAGCGCCCTCATTTGGTGCACTCATACATTTATCAAACATAACGGATTCCTAATGAATGACGGAATTGTGCAAAATACTACTCAATAAAAACCATAAACCACTGATAAATATAGTTTTTTAATTTTTGCCAATATTCGATAACCACACACAGTGGTATTTATTAAGCTCTATATACGCAACATTTATACCTGTTTTGATTCTCCTTAGCTGATCCTATTAGTACTGAGTCAAAACAAAATAACAACGAGATTTTGTTTATGAACCACCCTAATTCTGCTTTTCAATTTCGTCATACGGTAGGTGAACGCACATTTGGCTTTACCAACCTTGCCGATTTAATGGCCAAAGCAACTCCGGCTCGATCTGGCGATCGGTTGGCGGGTGTCGCCGCTCACACAGCTGAAGAAAGAGCCATCGCACAAATGACATTAGCCGATGTACCTCTGTCCCTGTTCTTAGAAGAATTACTGGTTCCCTATGAAGAAGATGAAATCACGCGCTTAATCATAGACGATCACGATAAGCTTGCTTTTGCGCCTGTTTCGCACCTGACCGTTGGCGGCTTCCGCGATTGGCTACTGAGTGACTTAGCCACAACATCGGCCCTAGAAAGCATTCGCGCGGGGATCACGCCAGAAATGGCGGCGGCTGTTAGTAAGATTATGCGTAACCAAGATCTCATCCTAGTCGCTAAGAAATGTCAGATAAAAAGCGCCTTTAGAAACACCATTGGCTTACCTGGGCATCTCTCAACACGCTTGCAACCGAATCACCCTACTGATGACTTAACAGGGATTGCGGCCAGTATGCTCGATGGACTGCTGTACGCTAACGGCGATGCGGTTATTGGTATTAACCCTGCGACAGATAACGTACAACAAGCCTCACGCCTGATCCGCATGATGGATGAAGTGATTCAGCACTATGAGATCCCAACACAATCCTGCGTATTGACGCATGTCACCAATACGATTGAATGCATTGATCAAGGTGCGCCAGTTGATCTGGTGTTCCAATCCATCGGCGGTACACAAGCAACCAATGACAGTTTCGGCTTTAACCTCAACACATTGGCAGAAGCCCAAGACGCCGCACTGTCGTTGCAACGTGGCACCGTTGGCAATAACGTCATGTACTTCGAGACCGGCCAAGGCAGCGCCTTGTCCGCCAATGCTCATCATGGTTTAGATCAACAAACATGTGAGGCTCGGGCCTACGCCGTAGCACGCAAGTTTGACCCTCTGTTGGTTAATACTGTGGTGGGATTTATTGGCCCTGAATATTTATATGATGGCAAAGAAATCACCCGTGCCGGATTAGAAGACCATTTCTGCGGCAAATTACTCGGCTTACCGATGGGGTGTGACGTTTGCTACACCAACCACGCTGAAGCCGATCAAAACGACATGGACAACTTGCTCACACTGCTCGGCGTTGCTGGCTGCACTTTTATCATGGGCATCCCAGGCTCTGACGACATCATGTTGAACTACCAGACGACCTCATTTCACGATGCACTCTATGCCCGTCGAGTATTAGGTTTAAAACCAGCGCCAGAATTCGATGCTTGGTTAGCCAAAATGGAAATAGCTAAAAATAATGAGCAATTCACACTCAATCATCAGCTGCCAGACGCCTTTCAGCAATCACTCAAGCGTATGATTGGAGGCCAGTGATGGATAAATCAAACAAGAACACGCCACAGCTTAGCCCAACCCAGCCACACCATGATGCCCAACAACCGGTAACGGCGAACCCTTGGCGTAAGTTGAACGCTTTTACTGACGCCCGTGTGGGATTAGGACGAGCAGGAATCAGCCTACCGACCAAACACCTGCTGGACTTTCAATTAGCCCATGCGCAAGCAATCGACGCTGTACACACCCCCTTAGATCTGTCCGATTTAAGCCGTCACCTGGTCAGCCAAAATTGGGCGCCAGATTGCGCTCCGCTACTGCTGCATAGCCGTGCAATAGACAGGTCTGCTTATTTGCAACGCCCTGACTTCGGACGTTTATTAGACGCCTCTTCTGCCAATCAACTGGACTGTCATAAAACCAACTATCCAGAGGGCTACGATCTGGCGATTGCCATCGTCGATGGTTTATCCGCTCTGGCCGTGCAACAGAACACGCTACCTTTTTTGAACGCCTTGTTTGAACTGTTGCCACTTAGCCATAACGATGATGCTGCTCTTGCAGAAGAAACATCATCAGAAGCTAAAAAACCTTGGACACTGGCGCCCATTTGCCTAGTCGAGCAGGGGCGAGTCGCTATCGGTGATGATATTTGTCAGCGTTTAAACGCCAAATGCGTGTTGGTTTTGGTGGGTGAACGCCCCGGTTTAAGCTCACCCGACAGCTTGGGGCTCTATCTTACTTGGGAGGGAAAAGTGGGCCACACGGACGCTTATCGTAATTGCATTTCCAATGTCCGTCCTGCCGGTTTGAAATACCAAGAGGCGGCAAAAAAAGCCTATTACCTACTCACTGAAGCCAGACGGCGGCAGCAATCGGGGGTGACCTTAAAAGACCGCTCCGATGATGAGGTCGCACTCGCAAACAATACCACTACAAATTTTCTCGTGTCCCAATAGAAGGCAGTGAATGCTGCCTTCGCCATGCAAAAAACCATAAAAAAATAAACGCGTACAGCGTTAGAAAATCACAAATGACTTTTAAACTATCAATAAAGGAACACTTATGTCTGAACAATTAGATAAAGAGTATTTGGCAAAACGCCAATTAAAAAGAGGGTCGGCTGGCTGGGTCTTGCTCGCTGGGTTAGGCGTTTCATACGTTATTTCCGGTGATTTTGCTGGCTGGAACTTTGGTATTGCTGAAGCCGGTTGGGGTGGTTTTGCAATTGCCGCCTCACTCATGGCCGTCATGTATTTCACCTTGGTGTTATCCTTGGCAGAAATGTCTGCGGCCATTCCTGCTGCGGGCGGAGGTTACAGTTTTGCGCGTCAAGCAATGGGGCCCACCGGCGGCTTCTTAACTGGCCTAGCCGTACTGATTGAATATGCGCTTGCCCCTGCTGCCATTGTTATTTTTATTGGCTCTGCGGTTGAGGCTTTGATTGGCGTCAATGGTCCTTGGGTTTATGCCGCATTTTACCTTGTCTTCATTGGCATTCACTTAGCCGGTGCCGGCGAAGCGTTAAAAGTTATGATGGTCATCAGTGGCTTGGCTGTGATTGCGATCCTCGCTACTGCTATTGCGTTAATCGGTGACTTTGATACCAGTCGATTATTCGATGTGGCGGTTAGTGATGCCGCAGGAGCAACAGAGTTTTTACCAATGGGTTGGTACGGTGTTTGGGCTGCACTGCCTTTTGGTATGTGGCTATTTCTAGCGGTAGAAGGGGTTCCATTAGCGGCGGAAGAAGCCAAAGACCCAGCAAAAGATGTCCCTAAAGGTATCATTGGTGCAATGATCTTCTTATTGTTCACCGCCTTGTTAGTTGTCTTCTTACTGGCAGGCGCTGCAGGTGCAGATGCGATAGGAAAAAGTGCTGTTCCTTTAGTCGATGCACTCAATGTCGCGGGTCATGAAACACTAGGCACGGTAGTGAACGTACTTGGTCTTGCTGGCTTGATTGCCTCTTTCTTCTCTATCATCTATGGTTACAGCCGCTTGGTGTTTGCCTTATCTCGTGCGGGCTATATTCCTCAGAATTTATCCGTCACAAATAAACGCAAAGTTCCGGCACGCGCGTTGATCGTTCCTGGTATTTTAGGCTTTTTTGCCTCTTTAACTGGTGAAGGCGATTTGATGCTTGCGATGGCGGTAGTGGGTGCGACTGTTTCTTATGCCTTAATGGCGCTGAGCCATATTCTTTTGAGAATCAAGCAGCCTGATATGCCTCGCCCCTATAAAACACCTGGCGGCATCGTTACCTCATCCATTGCCTTTATTTTGTCCTTGCTAGCCCTTTCTGGTGTCTACGCTTACGACCCTAGAGCCTTTAACTACACCTTGGTCTTGTTCGTAATCGGCGCCGCTTACTACTTTTTATATAGCAAAAAACATTTGGTTGCGAAAACGCCTGAGGAAGAATTCACCATGCTCGCTGCAGCTGAAGCTGACCTCAGCGCCTCATAATAAATTAACCAAGGCGCCTGCAAACTTGCCTTTAGCAGCTGAGGCAAGAAGCGTTGCTTGCTCCTTCCTTACCTTCCCGTTTTACCAAAAGCCTATTGATACACTTCAATAGGCTTTTTTGTTGTTGATATTATGGTCATTCCCGTATTTTTTCTGTTAAGTTACATTTAGTACACAGTAATTTTATTTATTGACACAAATATGAAACAGTAATGATCTATCATTGGTTTTAGCTCGTATTAATCTATATTTCAGCTAATAAACTAGGGGGGGCCAATATGATGAAGATGAAAGGTCAGATCGAAAGTATTTATCCTATTAAAGAGCATAAGCTAAAACATAAAGCTGCCAAAAAAGCGAAGAAGAAAGGCAAAAAGGCCGAACAAGCATTAGCAGTTAAAAGAGCTGAACTTAAACAGCAAGAAACGATAAAAAAAGCGACACAAGAAGACACGCAACAAACTCGAGCATCTAAAAATTCTCAGCCGCTTGATAATCAAGAAAAGAAAAAAACTATGAAGAACATCATCAGTCGTATGATGGCTGGTGAACTCTCCCAAGGGGAAGCATTAAAGATGCTACGCATTCAAGTACTTGGGTTAAAACAAGAAGATTATGCACAACTGGTTGGTGTATCACGTAAAACATTGTCAGAAAATGAAAATAACAAAGGTAACTACAGCGCAGATGTGGTGAATAAAGTCTTTCAGCCTTTTGGCTTGAAAGTCGGCCTCGTGACCATTTCCTAATAACGAGCTCATCAATATAGACAGCGGCAAAGGCCTTCCTTCGCCGCAAGATAGTATTTGCTCAACCCCATGCCCTTAACCGGCAAAACGATCCATACGTTTCGCTAAATCAAAATCCTTTTCTGAGACGCCACCTGCTTCATGAGTCGTCAGTTGCACTTTGACTTTATTGTATAAGTTAGACCATTCAGGATGGTGATTTTTCTTCTCTACGTACAAAGCGCTCATGGTCATAAAACCAAACGCATGCTGAAAATCTTTAAACTGGAAAAGCTTGGTAAGCTTATTGTCTTCAATCGTCCAGGGAGATACGGTTTCATTATTTAACGCTTTCAACGCATTGGAGATACCGAGTTCACTAAGTTTTTCTACTCGCATGGTGCACCCCTATTTATCCGCTCAATAAATAAAGGGTAGTTCAACGGCAAATATCAGGCAAAGGCCAATTTGCGTCTTAGAGTAAAGAAATAATAACGAAGGTAACAAGCACTGACATAGGCAACAACAAGGCTTGCTATCAGTAGCTCAACCATGCCTACTCCCTTTAATAGCAAGATCATAAATTCATTTCCCT
Source organism: Marinomonas pollencensis (assembly GCF_003387375.1). GTDB lineage: Bacteria > Pseudomonadota > Gammaproteobacteria > Pseudomonadales > Marinomonadaceae > Marinomonas > Marinomonas pollencensis. The sequence goes on from NZ_QUNG01000005.1 coordinate 35,102, forward strand.
GCCAAAGAATATAGTGTTGCTGGGCCTTTAGTAACGCGATGGCAGAAATAACCAATGGGAAAGTAAAAGAGGCATAACTTGGACTAAACGGCAAACGTATTAAATAAATAGAAAAACCATAAACGACGCTCGTCTTGATCAATGCCATGATTAATAACAAAGCAACAATCTGTTCAGAAGGAAGCTCACTGATGGTCAAATACCCCGTCAAACAAACACTGGCGGGGGCTGCCAACACAGCGAGTGTTGGCTTGGCATCCTCCCTTAAGGCTCCACCATAAAGCAAACGATACAGCATCAAGGGAACGAGTAATAAATAGCCAACAAAAGCAAACCACCAAATACCTTCTGCTAGCCGCTGGAAACCAACAGGAAAGCTGGCGGCGGCCAGTGCAATACCAGCAAAAGGCACAAACCAGCTCGGGGCCATATCAAGCATATGAAAATGCTTCACACGATGGTAAACAAAACTGCCCAGTAGCACACAATGCAATAGCACAGCAGAACCCCAAACCACCACTCCAACATCAGGAAGTAGATCGTCAAGTGACAGGCTAACCACCATTAATGCCATCGCGAAAGTCGGTGCGCTGCTGCCTTGAATCGGGTCTCGTAAGTCTGCTCCCAGTAACGCGGGGTGTAAGACAAATTTTAGCAGTACGATCAATAATAATAAGGACGCAATCAGCGCCGCTGCATATTGCACTAACATAGTATTGTTTAGAAACAAGCTCCAGAGTCGCCCTAAGCCCCCTATGCCAAGGGCTAACCCTGCCATTGAACTTGGCACAATAGACGCTAGGTCACGAACTCTCTTTAACATGCTGATTCTCTAGAAGTACTAAATCGCGAGATATTTAACGGCTAACAAGGCACTGAGCAGACGCTTTCAATGAAAAAGCGTCCGCTCTTTTTGCTAACCGTTCACTTGGTCGCACAATAGAAACCAGCCGCTTCAAAAGTCCCTCGGTACAATGGCTTCATCGGCTAAACGTTGCGGGTCGACTGACTGCCCTTGGGCAATCAAGCGCTTACTGATCATGAACTCTTGTGGTCGGTTAATACAATCTGCACAGATCAACTTACCTTCACGCAAATAAAACACCGCAAAGCTTCGGCTTGTCTTATGATCGCCTCGAATGACAACTTGATCATGCCCTTGGCTAAGCCCAGCAATTTGCAACTTCACCTTATATTGGTCCGACCAAAACCAAGGCAATGCATTATACACCAGCGTTTTACCACACAAACTTGCCGCGGCGGACTTTGCTTGCTCCGTTGCATTCGGCACAGACTCTAATCGTAATGAATGGCTATAGATTAAATTAGGGTGGTGGGTGACATCGCCTGCAGCGACGATATCTGGGTCCGACGTTTGGGCAAATTGATCCACCACTATGCCATTGTCCACGACCAAGCCCGCGGCTTCTGCAAGTTCCACATTCGGCACCACGCCAATCCCAATAATAACCAGATCTGCGGGCAATTCTTCGCCATCCGCACAGAGCACTTGTTTGACATGCCCTTCGCGACCTTGAAAGCCTGTAACACTAGCCATGGTTTTGATCGACACACCTTCTTCGCGATGCAAACGCCGATAAAAAGCGGATAATTCTGGCGCGGTCACTCGTGCCAATACGCGAGGCGCCATTTCTACCACAGTCACCTTCATGCCCTGACTACTAAGCATGGCTGCGGTTTCTAAACCGATATAACCACCACCAACAATCACTGCTCTATTGCCAGCGATAACACGGCTTTTTATCCGCTCTACATCGGCAATGTTTCTTAAGTAGTAAATTCCTTTCAGGTCGACACCTGGCAGGTCCACTTGGCGTGGCCGCGCACCAGTACAGAAGGCTAATTTCGAATACTCTAAACATTCTCCATTCACCAGGGTCACGGTTTTATTGGCGCGGTCAATACTTTCAACTCGCATTCCCAAGCGCACTTCGATATCAAACTTTTCATAAACAGCAGCGGGACGAATCAACATGCTTTCAACATCTTGTTCGCCACTAAGAAATGTCTTCGACAGTGGCGGTCGATGGTAAGGTAAATGCGGCTCCTCTCCTATCAGGATAATTTTCCCTTGCCAGCCTTGTTGCCTTAAGCTGGGAGCAAGTTGCGCAGCAGCATGACTGGCGCCAATAATAATGCAGGTCTTGTCTTCCATATTAAAACTGCTCTTCAGGTAGTCGCACAATCAAGCCATCTAAATCATCAGAAACAATAATTTGGCAGCCTAAACGGCTCGTTTCGGTTGGCTCTGGGACCGCATCTAGTAACTCGCTTTCTTGCTCACTCGGACTGCCTGTTTTACTAACCCAAGCATCATCGACCATGACATGACAGGTGGCGCAATTACAGCACCCGCCGCAATCCCCTAAAATACCTTCTATTAAATTATCAACGGCCCCTTGCATCAGCGTTTTACCATTTTCTACATGGATTTTATGCGTTTCTCCAGAGTGCTCGATATAAGTAATAGTTGCCATGTTGCTACCCCTCTTTGTCTTTATTATTGTTGGTTTAGTGACAGAGGCGAAGCTTCGCCTCTGTGTTTTACTGCACTGTTCGGCAAGATACGAACAAGCCCCTTTGCCTCAGCGTGTGGATAAAAGCTTACTGTTCACAGCGAGCATCAAATCTGAATAGTGAGCCTATTGATCGGATGCTTAACAAAGAATACAAGCTGCTAAACCATACCCTTGGGATGAGGCGACTGATTCGCCCCGCCCTTAGTTATTCTTTTCGGCTTGCTCTGCTGCTTTGACCTTTTGCGCCGCTTTTTGCTGTTTGCGCATGTACACGGTCTGAATGCCTTTTTCGAGGTTTGGCCCAGGCCCAAATGCTTCACAAAAAACCGCATCTTCTAATGCTTCTACTTGATGAATCACGTTAGAAGGCACGGTTAAAATGTCGCCCGGACCCATTTCGCAGTAGACTTCCTCACCTTGTGGTCCACTGCGAGCGCGCAAGCGGCCACTAATCACAGCAACCGTTTGTTCATCTTCATGACGGTGCAATGGAGAAGCGTAACCTTCTTTCATTTCCACCCAGGTCATAGCAACCGTTTTCATATTCAGCCGACGCAGATCAATTCCTTCGCCGAATTTTTGAATAGGAATGTCTTGATATTTGTTTACTACGGCGTCAATTCTTGCGTTTTCCATGTGTGCCTCCTCAGCCCAATACATTTTGAAAGTCCACTTTTTCTTATACTTCAATGACTTTCATGTTCTGCAGCTCGTTCAGGCTCGAGCAAGATCACTTCATTGAGAAGCTTGTCTTGCGCACAAAAGCATCCTCTCCTAAGCCGCATATTCAATATAAATAAAACCCTTTTTGCTCACAATACAGGCAAAAGTGCTCTGTCTGTTCGCGTTTCGCAAACAATAAAAAGATCTTATTTATCAATAATTAAGCGCACCACCATCAACGTTGACACACTGCCCTGTGAGAAAATCACTGTCTTCACTGCTGAGAAAATATAAGGTTCCTAGCAGATCATCAGGAACCATCGGACGCTTAATAATACGCGCCGCTAGCGTGCCCTCTTTTGCGGCTCCCAACATCTGCTGATGGTTCACAACCCCTTCACTTTCCGTTAGACCAACAACAATACAATTCGCTTGGATATTGTCTTTACCGACTTCAGTGGCAATGGCTCGCGTTTGCCCAACCACAGCTCCCTTGGAAGAAACATAGTGGCAAAACATGGGAGCGCCTCTTAGAAAAGTGCCAGAAGATATGTTGATCACCTTGCCTCGACCATTACGTCGCATACTCGGCAAGACCGCTTTGGTCGCTTGAAAAGGGCCTCGCACATTCACTCTCATAACCTGATCCCATTCATCTTCGTCAATTTCGGTAAATGGTTTCAGGGTCAAAGCGGAAAAAAGCGCAGCGTTGTTAACCAGTATTTCGATCGGACCAAAGGTCGCCTCCGCTTGCGCAACCATCGCCTGCAGTGAGGCGTTATCTGTTACATCGACCTGACAACTAATGGCCTTGCCACCGGTTTCACGGATCTCATTGACCAACTGTGAGCAGTCAGACCGAGCGGCAATCACCACTTGTGCACCCTGTGCTGCCATACCTCTGGCAAAAGCGGCACCAATGCCTTGCGAACCGCCCGTAATTACTGCGACTTTACCTGCTAATCTTTTCATTATTTTTCTCCAAAGCAAGGCGTGACGAGGCCGTGGCCTTGAGTTTTCACTCAATAACCCAACCACTTCTTCACGTATCCGATTGCTTGTTAGTAGGTTAAATGGCGACTGAGGGTGTGGGCTTAGCGCTCAGTCTATTGATTTTTTTCTGCTCCTATCTGGCCCATCTTGCATAAAATCTGCACAGATACTTGTTTATCAGGGATACCCATTCGATAAACACTCAGTTAAGATAATTAAAAGCCGACGAGCTCACAATATAATAAAAAGAGACCGCTATGTTCGTATTTTGCTTACAATATCTGCCTAGTCATGAATGAGCTGGAATGCATTCGCACCTTTGTCAAAGTGGTCGAAGCTGGCAGTTTTACGGAAGCTGCACGCCAAACTGGCACGGTTAAATCCGTTATAACTAAACGCATCAATCAGCTCGAAGAACATCTTGAGTTGCAGCTGCTATTGCGCTCGACCAGACGCTTAACCGTGACTGACGGGGGGGCTGATTTTTACCAGAGAAGCTTGCATTTATTGGCCGAGTTAGACAGCGCTAAAGCGGCCGTTAGTTCAGTCGAGTGGGGGCTAACAGGGAATTTTAGGGTGAGTTGTATTTCTTCCTTCAATTCGGCTTACTTAGCCGATGACCTGTGCGAATTTCAGCAAGAACACCCAGATCTTAAAATTGAACTACAGCAGAATGATCATTTTTGTGACCCAGTCCAAGAAGGCTATGATGTTTGTTTGCAGGCTCCCGGTGGAACAACCAGCATCTTAGAAAAAGTGGATATTTTACCTTTACGACGCTTAATCGTAGCGACGCCTGACTACCTTGAAAAGCACGGTATCCCCCAACAAGCTAACGAGCTTTCTGCACATCGTTTTGCCCATAACAATCATATCGACCCTGACTGCGTTATCCGTTTCATGGCACAGGACCATCCTCAAGAAGTCACCATTAGTCCTGATATCTTAACCAACACCATTTGGATGCTGCGCGCCGCTGTATTAAAAGGCGAACACATGGCCATGATGCCAGCCTTTTTTATTGAAAATGAACTGCAATCAGAACAATTAGTACCTGTCCTGCCACACCTAAAGGTGCAAAGCTCGCAACTTTCCGCTTACTACCGGCGCTCATCATTCGTGCCTATGAAAGTCAGAATTTTTGTGAACTTTCTACAAAGAAAGTATGGTCAACACCCTTCTTGGGAGAAGAGAATATTGGCAAAACACCCTAATTTAATGCTTGCACTTAGACCCAGTAACCACCCATAAACCATGAAAATCACCCTGCAACAAATCCGCGTTTTTGCAGCCATCGCGCGCCACGGTAATTTAACCAGCGCCGCCAACAGCTTGTTCCTTAGTAAAGGCGCCGTGTCTCAATCGTTACAACAACTTGAAAACCATTTAGAGACGGCATTATTCGATCGTGTACATCCTAAACTAAAGTTAAATCAGCAAGGCAAACAACTGCTGCCAATGGCCGATGAGTTAATCGCCAGAGCCGAAGATATTGAACTGACGTTTGGCAAAAATGCGGACACATTAGGAGAGTTACACATTGGTGCCAGCCAAACAATTGGCAACTATTTGCTGCCTTCATTATTAGCCGAACAAGGCTTGATGCAACACCAAGAAATCAAGGTCACCATCACGAATAGCGACACTCTCTGCCAGATGTTGCTTAACTTTGATTTAGATATGGCAATGATCGAAGGGCAGCAATCCCGTCCAGAATTACAAACCACACCGTGGATCAAAGATCATATGATACTGATATGCGCTCCCAATCACCCACTCACACAAAGAAGCAAACTCACGCTAAACGAACTCCATCAAGAAATGTGGATATTGCGTGAGCCGGCATCCGGCAGCCGCCAACAGTTTGAACGTTGGATCCGACCTGCGATTCAAGGTGATCAGCGGTCGGTATTGGAACTAAGCAGCATAGAGTCGGTATTATTGGCCGTCGAAAAAGGTCTAGGTATCAGCTTTATTTCTAATTTAGCGGCACAAGAAAAGCTCTCAACTGGCAAGATCTGCATGTTAGAGGTCGACCAAACATTCCCTCGCCAATTGCATCTCGTCTGGCATAAGCAAAAGTATTTACCCAGCCGTTTGGCGCACTTCAGCCAGTTTCTAACCTCTTGGGGTGACCAATATCGGCCGCGTTAAACCGTTTGCTAGTGAGGCGCGGCAACCACTGGGCAATTGAGTACAACCTGGGTTCGTTTGATGGTCACCAAACCTTGGTCCTGCGCCTCAAAAATGGCTTCCTCAGAAGTTAATTCATAAGCCTGAGAAGGCTCAGCCCAAGTCACTACATACATTAGCCACAATGGTGAATAATGACGATCTTCGCTTTGATACCCCAATGGCGCGGGTACTGAGGCAAACACGCTGCGTTGCTGCTCCCCATGGGGAAATGCATAAACACGTTCAAGGGCTGTTTTTACCCTTGGTGGCTTCGGGTAGTTAGGAACAGCATCACTTAATCGCGGCGCATAATTGGCATTTTTTTGTTTTGCGATCTCCCGATCCGAGGCATCGGTAGTAATATAAAAAACCTTCTCTCCATCGTGCCAGCCTGTTAATAAAGGCAAACTAACCTGATCGGTGCGCACTGTTTGCTGGCTACAAGCCGACAACAGAAGCGTCAATGCCAATCCCATTAACAGTTTATATGTCATAATCAAGCCCGCTCCATTCTGCCTTGGAAAGCCACTACACTATTTGAGCTTCCCGTATTTGTACACTGTATTACGGCTCACACCTGCTACTTTGGCGGTTTGTGAGACATTTCCTTTGTATTCATTTAATAACCGAGGAATCAGATCCTCTAACGGCTCATTCGTTCCATCTGCTGGGTTTTCCAGTGCGGTGTCTGCTGAACGCTTGTGATGCAGGTCTTCAAAGAAATCGTCCGGTAAATGCCATTCCTCCAGTACTTCTTCATCTGCCATTGCCATTCCCACTTTTAAGACATGGGCGAGCTGACGCATATTGCCAGGCCAAGGGTGTTGTACTAACAGAGCTAACATAGCCTTCGATAGCTCAGGGCCTGGTTCTTCTTGACGTAAACGCTGATGCAAATATTGAATCAATTTGGCCTTATCTTTGCGCTGACGTAATGGCGGCAATTCAATGTTCAAACCTGATATCCGATAATATAAATCCTGTCGAAATCGCCCCGCGTCGACTTCTTTTTTAAGCGCCCGATTAGTTGCAGAAACCAGTTTAATATCAACCGGATAGGTCTCTGTAGAGCCTAATGGGGTGACCACTCGCTCCTGCAGCACGCGCAGCAATCTCGACTGCACCGCCATTGGCATTTCACCAATTTCATCCAAAAACAATGTGCCAAGATGGGCACGTCGAATCAGCCCAATAGAGCCTTTATTTTGTGCCCCAGTAAATGCACCTTTTTCGTAACCAAATAGTTCAGACTCAACCAACTCAGAAGGAATAGCAGCGCAATTTACCGCCACCAGCATATTGCTCGCTCGTGAACTATGGTAATGCAAACTGCGTACAAAAATTTCCTTCCCAGCACCGGTTTCCCCATGAATAAGAATCGGAATATCCTTTTCCATGATCTTATGGGCTTGTCGGACCAGACGCTCTACTTGCTCGTCTCCATGCTGTAACTCGTCTAGAGGAATCACATTGTCAGGAATCGTCTTATTCACCTTTTCAGAAATTTTAGTATTTTCTTTCAATGAGTTAGATGGTGGCACATAGTCCGCACGCTGGCGAAAATCTGGCACCCGCATGATTTGTTGTAGCGGCGGAATCACTTTGACATAAAATTGATAACGCCCTAATGCTCGTAGCTTAATCGGCATGCTTGGGGGGTGATGACGTATCTCGCGCATTTCGATATCAAATACTTGGTTGATATTTAACAGCGCCAAATCTCTGGCTAAGACAACTTCTGCGCGACGGTTAGCCGACACCACAGTGCCACTTTCGTCCAATACCAAAATACCCGACCAATGACTGTCTAAACTGACCACATTAGTGTTAAAACTCAGAATAAAATGATCCTGTTGAAAGGCCGAAAATATCAACCTGTTTTCCACACTGAGTGACATCAGCTTGACCATGCCAAAGGTATGATCTTGGGGCAGATAAGCGTCGGAAGAAATGTCCAATACGCCCACTAAATCGTTTTTCGTGTTGTAGATTGGCGAGGCGGAACCCACCATAAACCGGTTGGCCCGTAAATAATGCTCATCACGACCAACTTGTATCGCTTCACCTGTGGTCAATGCGGTGCCTATCGCATTGGTGCCTACTCCCATTTCGGTCCATTGATTGCCACCGATTAAGCCGTGATCAGCTGCACGGCCAAAACGCGGCTGCCCCCAAGTATTGAGCACATGGCCTTGGCGGTCTGCGAGCACAATCATACACGCCGAGTTACTTAAAATGTTCTCGTAATAAGGCAAGACTTCATTTTCGGTGGTTTCCAATAAACTCCGATGCTGATCCATCAGATCATTCAGTGAACCTTTCGGCAGGGTTGCAAAATCAGGCCGGCTATTGTGATCCAAGCCAAATTGCTCACACCGATACCAAGAGTCTTGTATACGCTCTTTATGACTTTGTTTTTGCTCATCAAGCGGCTTGACCACCTTATTGTCTAAGGCGCTCTTTGACTGTTGTTTTTGTTGTTCCTTGTTGTCCACCACAGGCTCCAAAGCATATTCAAGCAAGAAATTAAGTCCCCACTTGATAATCCGTCTGACACTTTTATCACACTAAAATACGTCTTTATAAAACCGCACATTGTGCATTAAGTGTTCATTATTTTTACCCACTGTAAACACTTTGAACAGTCATGAACAGTTATTTTTCGCAACAGAACACTTTGATTTTTTTCGAACATATTTAAATTTATTCAACATTATCAACTAGATAAACAAAACAAAGAGGTATTTAAAAATCATGGCATGGGATTTGTAAGAAGAGACTAACGATGTGATGTTCGGTTTTGCACCTGTTCATTTTGTTAACACTGAACAGGTTGAACAGTCTGTATTTTTCAGCGCAGAAAAAACCTGCAATCACACCAGAACATAAAGCGATATAACAAACAACAATAACAAAAAAGGGTACCTACAATGTCTTTGACGCTGCAAAATGTGTCACGCGTTGTTGACGGTGAAACTTGGATCGATAACGTCGACTTGACGCTTGAGCCAGGCTCCTTCAACGTTCTGCTTGGCCGAACACTGTCAGGTAAGACAACGCTGATGCGATTGATGGCGGGTCTTGATAGACCCAGCACAGGAAAAATTCTGATGAATGGCGTCGATGTGACCGGCATGGCAGTGCGTGAGCGCAATATCTCCATGGTCTATCAGCAGTTCATCAATTATCCCAACCTCTCCGTCTACGAAAACATCGCGTCGCCACTACGGTTGGCCAAAATCGACAAGGCAGAAATCGACAAGCGCGTTCGTGAAACTGCCGAAATGCTGCGTATCGATGAATTCCTAGATCGCTTACCGCTACAACTTTCTGGTGGCCAACAACAACGTACCGCCATGGCGCGTGCTCTGGTGAAAGACTCACAAATCATTCTGTTTGACGAACCTCTGGTTAACCTAGATTACAAATTACGCGAAGAATTACGCCAAGAGCTGCGCGCCTTATTTAAAGCCCGCAATTGCATCGCCGTTTACGCTACCACCGAGCCCAATGAAGCGTTAGCTCTGGGTGGTAACACAGCCGTCATGCACGAAGGCAAACTATTACAAATGGGGCCAACCGCCGAGGTTTACCACCAGCCAAAAGACATCATTACCGCCGAGATGTTCTCTGAACCACCGATCAATGTCGTCCCTGGCCGCGTCAGTGATAATGAAGTCACCTTTGATGAAACCGTTCATTTCCAACTTAACAGTGATTTGCGCGCACTCACTCCAGGGGCCTATCAGTTTGGTGTGCGCGCCTCACACATCGGCTTAGTACCCCATTCTGACGACGATTTAGAGCTACCGGTTAAGGTCGACTTGGCCGAAATCAGTGGCTCCGAAACCTTCTTACACGTTCACAACCCACACTTTGATCTGGTGCTCCATTTATCTGGTGTACACGAATACCAAGTTGATCAAGAGATCAAGGTGTACTTCCCCACGCACAAACTCTATGCCTTCGATAGCCAAGGCATGATGGTGCATTCACCAGCGCGAATGAGGGATTAAGATTATGGCTGAAATCACACTCAATGCACTCGCTCACAGCTACAGCGAGAACCCAAGCAAAGCAGAAGACTACGCCATTCGCGAAATGTCTCACGTCTGGGAACAAGGGGGCGCCTTTGCGCTGCTTGGCCCATCTGGCTGTGGTAAATCCACCTTGCTGAATATAATTTCTGGCTTACTAGAGCCATCCGATGGTGAGGTGTTATTTGACGGCAAACGGGTCAATGAACTGAAACCAGAAGAACGCAATATTGCTCAGGTATTCCAGTTTCCCGTGGTGTACGACACCATGACTGTGTTCGACAATCTCGCCTTTCCGCTACGAAATATTGGTGTGCCAGAGCATAAAGTCACCTCAAAAGTTCATGAAGTTGCTGAGATCCTAGAGCTGTCTGACCAACTGAAACGCAAAGCCAAAGGTTTATCTGCGGATCAGAAACAAAAAGTCTCAATGGGGCGTGGTTTAGTCCGTGATGATGTGTCGGCGATTCTATTCGATGAACCCTTAACCGTGATCGACCCGCAGCTAAAATGGAAACTGCGCCGCAAGCTCAAGCAGATCCATGAGCAATTCAATATCACCATGGTGTATGTCACCCATGACCAATTAGAAGCCTCTACTTTTGCCGATAAAATTGCCGTTATGTACAACGGCCAAATTGTCCAATTTGGCACTCCTAGAGAATTATTTGAAAACCCAGCTCACACCTTTGTCGGGTATTTCATTGGTAGCCCAGGGATGAACTTCTTTGACGCGCACCTCACTCCCGACAGCCAAGGAAACCCTAGATTGATGTTTGGTGATCTCCAAATTTCGATTCGAGATGACGTATTACTTGCGCTCAAAAACATGGATGCCGCTAAAGTGACGCTGGGCATTCGCCCTGAATTTGTTCACGTTTGGGATGGCAAAAACGACGACGCCTATCAAGTGGAAGTCGATTATGTAGAGGACCTAGGAACATACAAAATACTGTCCTTCCTATTTAATGGCCAGATGATGAAAGCACGTCTGAGTGAAGACCAAAAAGTCCCCTCTGGGCAGGTCTTCGTCAGCTTTCCAGAACAGTGGACCAAGGTCTATGTGAATGAGTATTTGGTCGACCCCAATGGCCCCATGTCAGTCACGGTTGATCAGGAGGTAGAGCATGCAAACTAAAGTCGAAAACAACAAGGCCTGGTTCCTTGTCTTACCGGTTTTTATCATTGTCGCCTTTTCCGCCATCATCCCTTTAATGACGGTGGTGAACTATTCGGTACAAGATATTTTTGATCAAAACACCAGCTATTTTGTGGGGGCAGAATGGTTCAAGCAAGTGATGCTAGACAGTCGTTTGCATGATGCCTTGATTCGCCAGTTTCTGTTTTCATTGACGATTTTGTTGATTGAGATTCCGTTGGGCATTGGCGTTGCCTTGATGATGCCAACCAAAGGGAAAAGTGCTTCTCTGTGCTTAATTCTGGTGGCGATTCCCTTGCTCATTCCTTGGAACGTAGTCGGTACTATCTGGCAAATTTTTGGCCGCGAAGACATCGGCTTATTCGGTGCGTTCATGAGCACCATAGGTGTCGATTATAACTACGCGTCTGACCCTTTTGATGCTTGGGCAACCGTGGTCTTAATGGATGTTTGGCACTGGACTCCGCTGGTCGCCTTGTTGTGCTATTCCGGACTTCGAGCGATTCCAGAAGTTTACTATCAAGCGGCACGTATCGACCAAGCGTCGCGCTGGGCAGTGTTTCGCTATATCCAGCTGCCGAAACTCACCAACGTCCTGATTATCGGTGTGTTATTGCGCTTTATGGATTCCTTCATGATTTACACCGAACCTTTTGTGCTCACTGGTGGCGGCCCGGGTAGCTCGACGACCTTCTTAAGCCAAGCCTTAGTACAACAAGCCATTGGCCAATTTGACCTAGGCCCAGCGGCGGCGTTCTCTTTGGTGTATTTCCTTATCATCTTGTTGGTGTGTTGGGTGTTCTACACCACCATCATGAACATGCAAAAAGACAAGTAGGAGCGGATCATGACGCAATCATCTACGACACACGACAGCAAACCGTCCGCCGCAAAATACGGCACTGCCGAGACTATACAAGCGCCGGTATACAGCCATGCAGAGCGCAAGGCCCGCAACGCAACACGCCGCAGCCGCCTAGGCATGGTGCTGTATTTAGTCTTGTTGCTGCTGCCTATTTACTGGCTGCTCAATATGTCCTTTAAAACGAACACCGAGATCCTCAGTGGTTTGTCTTTCTTCCCTGAGAATTTCACCTTGGAAAACTACGCTAAGATCTTTGGCGACCCAACCTGGTACATGGGCTATATCAACTCCACATTATATGTGGTGATGAACATGGTGATCAGCTTGTTAGTGGCCTTGCCAGCGGCTTACGCCTTTAGCCGTTACCGCTTTGTGGGTGATAAACACATGTTTTTCTGGTTGTTGTCGAACCGTATGGCGCCACCAGCTGTGTTCTTATTGCCTTTCTTCCAGCTCTACTCATCTGTCGGCTTGTTTGATACTCACATTGCCGTGGCGCTGGCGCATTGTTTGTTCAACGTGCCACTGGCGGTTTGGATATTAGAAGGCTTTATGAGTGGGGTGCCTCGCGAAATAGACGAAACCGCCTATATTGATGGCTACAGCTTTCCGAAGTTCTTTGTGCGCATCTTCATTCCGTTGATTCGCTCAGGGATAGGTGTAACGGCGTTTTTCTGTTTTATGTTTTCTTGGGTCGAATTACTACTAGCGCGGACCTTAACCTCAGTCGAGGCAAAACCGATTGCCGCTATTATGACGCGTACCGTTTCCGCGTCAGGGATGGACTGGGGGCTCCTCGCCGCCGCGGGTGTGCTCACCATCATCCCAGGCATGCTGGTCATTTACTTTGTTCGTAACCATGTGGCGAAGGGCTTTGCCCTTGGCCGAGTGTAAGGAGAATTATTATGGCTTGGATGTCTTGGACATTACCAACCGCGCTCTTTTTTATTGGCATTGGGGTCATCCTAGTGGGCATGACCGCGTGGCAAATTGCATCTCCTTGTGTGGAACGTCGAGGCTTTTTACCACTTGATACCACACGCGGTGATCGTTTGTTTATTGGCCTGCTTAGCAGTGCCTTTATTCACTTGGCATTCGTTGCACTAACGGATGCAAACCTTATGGTGGCGACTGTTCTTTGCGCTATTTGGATGATTATCCTAATGCGCTGGGGCTAAACCATCCGTTCGACCAGGACGATACGGCACGGATGCCATCAGGAAATTAAACTATGTTGAGGTACATCATGCACTACAATAAGAAAAAAATTGCACTGGCAGCCTTACCCATCGCGGTGATGCTTCATTCTGCCTCGCTGTGGGCTGACCAATACTCAGATGCCGCAGAAAAATGGGTAGACAACGAGTTTACTGTTTCGACGCTCAGCAAACAGCAACAGCTCGAGGAATTGCACTGGTTTACTGAGGCCGCCAAAAGCTTCCGAGGTATGGAGATCAACGTTGCGTCAGAAACACTGACGACGCACAAATACGAATCTCAAGTATTGGCGAAAGCCTTTACTGAAATTACCGGTATTAAACTTCACCATGACTTGATCCAAGAAGGCGATGTGATTGAAAAGCTGCAAACGCAAATGCAGTCAGGACGTAACATTTATGACGCCTACATCAATGACTCGGATCTAATTGGTACTCACTTCCGTTACGGTAAAGTGGTGCCTATTTCCGATATGATGGCCGGTGACGGTAAAGACTACACCTCGCCAACCTTGGATCTAGATGATTTCATTGGATTATCCTTTACCACAGGACCGGATGGTAAGTTGTATCAACTTCCTGACCAACAGTTTGCCAACCTTTATTGGTTCCGTGCCGATTGGTTTGCTCGTCCTGATCTAAAAGCAAAATTTAAATCCATTTACGGCTACGATTTAGGGGTGCCAGTCAACTGGTCTGCGTACCAAGATATTGCTGAGTTCTTCACCGATAAAGTGAAAAACTTGGATGGCAAGCGCGTATATGGCCATATGGATTACGGCAAAAAAGACCCTTCACTTGGCTGGCGTTTCACCGATGCTTGGTTCTCTATGGCAGGCGCTGGTGATAAAGGTTTGCCGAATGGCTTACCGGTAGACGAATGGGGTATCCGTGTTGAAAACTGCCAGCCTGTCGGCTCGAGCGTGTCTCGCGGTGGTGCGACCAATGGCCCAGCAGCCGTGTATGCGACACAAAAATACGTCGATTGGTTAAGCAGCTACGCGCCACCAGAAGCACAAGGCATGACCTTCTCTGAGTCTGGCCCGGTTCCTGCTCAAGGTAACGTTGCCCAGCAAATTTTCTGGTACACCGCCTTTACCGCTGACATGACGAAAAAAGGTCTGCCAGTTGTGAATGAAGACGGCACGCCAAAATGGCGCATGGCTCCATCTCCAGTTGGGCCATACTGGGAACAAGGCATGAAAAAAGGCTATCAGGACGTAGGCTCTTGGACCTTTATGAAGTCGACTCCAGAAAAGCGCCGTCTTGCGGCTTGGTTGTACGCTCAGTTTACAACCTCTAAAACCGTGTCTTTGAAAAAGACCCTAGTAGGCCTAACACCGATCCGCGAATCCGACATCAATTCACAAGCGATGACAGACGCGGCGCCAAATCTAGGTGGTTTGGTTGAGTTCTATCGTAGCCCAGCACGTACCGAATGGAGCCCAACCGGTACTAACGTGCCAGATTACCCAAAACTGGCGCAACTTTGGTGGCAATATGTGTCGCAAGCCGCTAGTGGTGAAGCCACACCTCAAGAAGCGTTGAACGGCCTTGCAGCTGCCCAAGACAAAGTAATGGGTCGCCTAGAGCGCGCTAAAGTACAGCCGAATTGTGGTCCTAAGCTCAACGAACCACGTGATGAGGCTTACTGGTTAGCACAACCTGGAGCACCAAAAGCCAAATTAGCGAATGAGAAACCTCAAGGGGTGACCGTCGCTTATGATGAGCTACTAAAATCTTGGCAACAAAAGTAAACCGATGAGATTAGGGGAAAGCCACAGCTAAACTTCCCTTCTCATAATAAAAAGGCGTGATTCTGACTATCAGGATCACGCCTTTAATTCTTTTTACGCCGACAAGACGCTAATTTAGTGCACCAAACTAAAGATCGTATTTTCTTTCTAAGTCTTCCACTAGAGACTCACTAATATTTTCCGCATCTATGTGTTCGTCTTTTTCATCCCATTGATGAATTGCACGTTCGATATTGACGTAAACCGCCTTAAAATAACCGTATAGCGGTGTGTAATTCTTCTGCGTTAACTTTGCTATTTTTTGATTACCTTGAGAAATAATAACTTGGTGCGATACCAACGGCCGACTCAGGGCTCGACCACCTATTTTATAACGCCGTAAATAATCAATAGTGATATCTAACTCGGCCACATTAGGGCCCGGCATCGATGCGTAGATACCTGCTTCGACTAGGTTTTTATGGATCGAATAGGCGAAATCTTTGCTCAGTTTACTTTCAGAGGCAAATTGTTTACTGCCCGGAATGGCTTCAACCGACTCTGACAAATTGACCGTCAGCTGTTTTATATAAAACGCCTTAATCTGTTCTTTATCGGGTGCTTTCTCTACCGAACTGGCACAGCCAACTAATACAAGAGCCACACACCAGATAATATTCCTTAAGCGCATTTTATATTCCTATCCAAACCATTTTTTGCTAAAAAAGTATGACTATAAAACTCATTTTTATTAATAATAAGCATCCTTAACGCACCACTATCCATTCATTTTCAATCACTCAAAATTGCTCTGAATAGTGTAAAGTTTGTGTATGTTATGCATTTATTCACTATTTTAAAAGCCTTGGTTATCAAGTGTTTTAGCAAAATAAATATCGGCTCAGTTTTTCCCTTTACAAACCGAGGGTGATTGCTTTTTTTGATGTTTAATTCACTCATAAAATGCGAATCATTCTTAACCTTACAAAGGTCTGATCAAACCAAGGTTCATTCGAAGGAAGGCGCGCACATTCATTCAACCAGTCACTCACGGAACAAAAATCCACTACCCAGAAAGCAAGCGGGATAAAAAGTGGCCTATTGTCATGTTTGTTTAACAAGGTAATAAATACGAATGTTTCGCCCTTTGTGCCTTTTTTTCATCTTTTTTCAGCTCATAATTCTTTATACTATGGCTGATAACTTATCTTTAGATTAAGAGAGACGATGTGAAAATATTAGTAACCGGAGCCGCAGGGTTCATTGGCCATGGTTTAATTAAACCGCTCTTGGTTCGAGGAGATGAGATCGTCGGCATTGATAACCTCAATGACTATTACGATCCAGCCTTAAAAACAGCACGCCTTGATGACGTGTCACGCTTTGCGGATGAGCATCAAGCTGAAAATCGTTTTCGTTTTATTAAAATGGACTTAGCCGATCAAGCCGCCATGGCTGCCCTCTTTGATGAAGAGCAATTTGATGTCGTCGTCAACTTAGCGGCTCAAGCTGGTGTGCGCTACTCTATTGAAAACCCACAAGCTTATATTGATTCAAACCTTGTGGGTTTCGCCAATGTTCTTGAAGGCTGCCGCCAAACCAAGGTTAAGCACCTAGTCTATGCTTCTTCCAGCTCGGTGTATGGGATGAATAAAAAACAGCCCTTTAGCACAGAAGACCAGGTTGATTATCCTATTAGCCTTTATGCGGCCACCAAAAAGTCGAACGAGCTCATGGCTCACTCCTACAGCCATCTTTATGACATTCCAACCACAGGGCTTCGCTTCTTTACTGTATATGGTCCTTGGGGGCGCCCCGATATGGCGGCTTACAAATTTGTCAAAGCCATCTTCGAAGATCGCCCAATTGATGTTTATAATCACGGTAAAATGCAGCGTGATTTTACTTATATTGATGATATCGTTGAGGGTATTGTACGTGTTATTGACACTGTCCCTGCACCAATGCAGAGCGATATTACTGCCGCTAAGGCACCTTATAAGGTGTTTAATATTGGTAATAATCAACCGATTGAGTTGCGCCGTTTCATTGATGCAATAGAAAGCGCCTGTGGTAAGAAAGCCAAAGAGAATTCTCTACCAATGCAAGCAGGAGATGTGCCTTTGACGTTTGCCGATATAGACGAATTAGTGGCAAGTACAGGCTTTAAACCCGCCACCAGCATTGAAAACGGCATGCAGAATTTTGTCGACTGGTATCGTGAATTCTATCGACTAACGAATTAAATAGACTGAAGATTTAGGGAATTATTTTGACCACTAAAAAATACAATATTGCTGTCGCAGGAACAGGCTATGTCGGCTTGTCCATCTCCATGCTGCTGGCTCAACACCATAAAGTCACTGCAGTGGATATCGTTGCAGAACGAGTCACCCTGCTAAATCAAGGCCAATCGCCTATCAGTGATACTGAGATCGAAGACTTTCTGGCCACTAAGAGCCTCGATTTTGTGGCTACCGAAGACAAACAACAAGCGTATCAAAATGCAGAATTTGTCATCATCGCGACACCTACCGACTATGACCCTGAAACCAATTACTTTAATACCAGCTCAGTAGAAAGCGTTATTGCAGATGTCTTAGCAATAAACCCAAATGCTGTTATGGTGATCAAATCGACCATCCCTGTTGGCTACACAGCAGAAGTAAAAGCAAAGTTTGGTACTGACAATATTCTGTTCTCCCCTGAGTTTTTACGGGAAGGTAAGGCGCTTTACGACAATCTGCATCCGTCGCGTATTATTGTTGGGGAAAATTCTGAACGTGCCAAAGTGTTTGCCGGGTTATTGCAAGAAGGGGCGATCAAACAAGACGTGCCGACTCTGTTTACCGATGCCACTGAAGCCGAAGCGGTTAAGCTTTTCTCCAATACTTATTTGGCTATGCGGGTAGCGTACTTTAACGAGCTGGATTCTTACTGTGAAGCTTTCGGGCTCAGCTCGCAGCAAGTTATTGAAGGCGTTGGCTTAGACCCTCGTATTGGTGATCACTACAATAACCCATCATTCGGTTACGGCGGTTACTGCCTACCAAAAGACACCAAACAGCTGTTGGCCAACTATGACAACGTTCCTAACAACCTGATTCGTGCCATCGTAGACTCCAACACCACTCGTAAAGACTTTATTGCCGATGCCATCATCAAGCGTAACCCTAAAATTGTGGGTGTGTTCCGCTTAGTAATGAAGACCGGCTCAGACAATTTCCGCGCCTCTGCGATCCAAGGCGTGATGAAACGCTTAAAGGCTAAAGGCATTGAAGTCATTGTGTTTGAGCCAGAATTAAACGATGAGCATTTCTTCCACTCAAAAGTCTACCGTGATCTTGCTCAGTTTAAAGAGGCTGCGGATGTCATTATGAGCAATCGAATGACCGAAGAGCTGCAAGACGTGGCAGATAAAGTCTATACCCGCGACCTGTTTGGTAAAGACTAACAAGGCCCATCAGGCCGATTAAGGTGTTAACAATAAAAACCTAACATACTCAGTATGTTAGGTTTTTTTATGTCGTCCCGCTACTACCCAGATGCCGCCAGCTTGGCTAAAAAAGTCAATCTTTGACAAACAACAGGCTAAAATCTGTTAAAGTCGCAAGCTGAATCGCCAGTGATTCACCCTGATTGTACTGGACACCTAACACTAGGACTCTATTTTGACCAATAATGATATCTTACGCCGCCTTCGCTACACTTTTGACCTTAAAGATTCTTATGTAAAAGAAATCTTTGCGGCGGCCGACCATGCTGTAAACCGAGAGCAAATTATCGCGTGGATGAAAAAAGAAGAGGAAGAAGGCTACGCTTCTATGGTCGATATAGAGATGGCAAGATTTCTAAATGGCTTTATCAATGTGCGCCGCGGCAAGCGTGAAGGTGAACAGCCAGCACCTGAAAAACGTTTAAACAATAACATGATCTTTATGAAGCTGCGTATTGCCCTCAATCTGAAGGCAGAAGAGATTCTTGAGATCATGCAATTGGCTGAATTTAACATGAGCAAACACGAGCTTAGTGCCTTCTTCCGTAAGCCTGACAACAAACATTACCGCGATTGCAAAGACCAGATCCTACGCAACTTTATTATGGGTCTACAGTTAAAATTCCGCCCAAGAACAGACGTTTAATGCGGTCATTTTAGACAAAAAACGCCCCGCAGGGCGTTTTTTAACAAAGCCTCTCATTCGCTTACGCGACACCTACTGCAAGCGGTTCCAGGCGATTTTCTTCCACCGCATGGCATGCAATAAAATGCCCTTCTTCTGCCTTATTCAAGACCGGCGTTTCACTGCGACAACGATCGTTCGCGTAAGAACAACGACCATGAAATGCACACCCAGACGGTGGATTCAGTGGCGATGGCAACTCACCTTCCAACTTAATCCGCTGACGGCGTTTATCTGGAGACAGCTGCGGAGTACTAGAGAGCAAGGCTAAGGTATAAGGGTGCTTGGGGTTGTCAAACAGCTGTTGGCGAGATCCCTGCTCCACCACCTTACCTAGATACATCACTATCACGTCATCTGCAATGTGCTCAACCACAGAGAGGTCGTGGGAAATAAACACATAGCTCAAGCCAAACTCTTGCTGTAAATCCATCATCAAGTTAAGCACTTGAGCTTGCACCGAGACATCCAATGCGGACACAGGTTCGTCTGCCACAATCACATTAGGATCAAGCATCAAGCCTCGCGCGATAGCGATACGCTGGCGCTGGCCACCAGAAAACATATGCGGATAGCGCTCATAATGTTCTTCTTTCAAACCCACTTTTGCCATCATGGCGAGGGCTTTTTCTTTGCGCTGCCCTTTAGAAAGCTTGGTATTGATCACCAGGGGTTCTTCTAGAATCGAGCCAATTTTCTTACGTGGGTTCAAGGAGCCATAAGGGTTTTGAAAAATGATTTGAATCTTTTGACGCAAGCTTGCCTGCTCATCTTTAGACAGAGTTAACAAGTCCTGTCCAAGATGCGCTAGCTGACCTTGCGTTGGTGTTTCGATCATGGTCAACATACGACCCAAGGTCGATTTACCACAACCAGATTCGCCAACCACCGCCAACGTTTTGCCTTTTTCCAAAGTAAAGCTAACCCCATCCACCGCTTTGACCACGGCGTCGGGTTTAAAAATCCCCTGCTTCACATGGTAATGCTGCTTTAAATTTTCCGCATTGAGGATCAATGCATTGTCTTGTGATCTGCTCATGCGGCCGGTCTCCCTTCACTGTCTAATGGAGTATGGCATTTTACTTGGCGGTCTAAGGGACCTTGATTATCAGGTTCCACCTTATGGCATTGCTCTTGAGCGTAAGGGCAACGAGGGCTTAATAAACAGCCTTGTGGGCGGTCATATTGGCCAGGTACAACACCTGGCAAGGCCTCCAAACGTGCTTTGCCAGACGACGACTCTGGTAACGAAGCCAACAGGGCTTGAGTGTATGGGTGCTTCGGAGTTCGAAATACCTCGGCCGCTGGACCAGATTCTACAATTTGGCCGGCGTACATCACGATCACCCGATGAGCAACCTCGGCCACCAGTGCCAGATCGTGGGTGATCAATACCAAGCCCATTTTTTTCTTACGCTGTAACTCGATCAGCAAGTCAATGATTTGCGCCTGAATAGTCACATCCAAAGCAGTTGTTGGCTCATCGGCAATCAATAAACGAGGGTTACAAGCAATCGCCATGGCGATCATCACCCGCTGACTCATACCACCCGAAAGTTGATGAGGGTAGTTATTCAAACGCGATTCAGGCGCCGGTATACCAACTTGAGTTAACAATTCAATGGCACGCTGCTTTAACGCTTTTTTACTACCACCTTGGTGGGTTTTGAGTGCTTCAATGATCTGATAACCCACTGAGAAACACGGATTCAAACTAGTCATTGGGTCTTGAAAAATCATCGCGATGTCCGAGCCCGTCAATTTACGACGTTGCTTTTCTGGCATTGCTTGTAGGTCTTGCCCAGCAAAAGTTAATTGGTTTGCACCAACCTTGCCGGGAAAGTCAATCAAGCCCATCACAGACAAGGAGCTGACACTCTTACCAGAGCCCGACTCGCCAACGATACCGAGAACTTCCCCTTCCTCGAGCTTATAACTGATGTTATCCACGGCGCGGAAATTGCCGAAGGTAACGCTTAAATTTTCCAGCTGTAGCAGTGACATCACAACCTCCTACTGTTTCAACTTGGGATCAAGAGCGTCGCGTAAGCCATCGCCCATGAGGTTAAATGCCAACACTGTGATCAAGATCATTAATCCGGGGAAGGTCACCACCCACCACGCGCGTTGTACAAATTGCAAAGCATCGGCCAACATCGAACCCCATTCTGGCGTCGGTGGCTGAGCCCCTAATCCTAGGAAGCCCAATGCTGCCATGTCCAAGATAGCGCTCGAAAAGCCCAATGTGGCTTGCACTATCAGTGGCGCCAAACAGTTTGGCAGGATACAAACGAACATCAAACGCAACGGACTGGCGCCCAACACACGTGACGAGGTGACATAATCTCGTGACATTTCTGTCATGGTCGCGGCTCGCGTTAATCGCACATAGTTTGGTAGTGACACTAAGGAAATCGCCAGTGCGGCGTTAAAAATGCTTGGCCCCAAAATAGCGACGATTGCGATCGCTAACAACAGGCTCGGCATGGCTAACATGATGTCGACAAGACGCATGATGCAAATATCCACTACACCTTTAAAATAGCCAGCCACCAAGCCAAGCAAAATACCGACCACTAACGAGATAGTTACCGCAAACGCGCCAACCGACAGCGACAGTCGCGCCCCATAAATAAGCCGCGAAAAGATATCTCGGCCTACGTCATCAGTGCCTAACAAATAGGACCAACTGCCACCATCCAGCCACGCTGGCGGCAACAGTAATGCATCACGCGCTTGGGCTGAAGGTGAATGTGGTGCCACTATATCGGCGAAAACCGCCATAAAACAGATCAAGACAATAAAGGCCAATCCAGCGACCGCGCCCTTATTGCTACTAAAATAATGCCAAAACTCTTGTATCGGTGTTCTTGGCGCTGGTGCTGATACGGTATTAGTCGTCATAAAGCGCCTCCTTATCGGTTGTGTCGAATGCGTGGGTTCACAACGCCATAAGCGATGTCCACTAATAGGTTCACGACAATAATAATGGTCGCAACAATCAAGATTCCGCCCTGAACTACTGGATAATCTCGACGGCTAATTGACTCGATAAGCCATTTACCAATACCGGGCCAAGCAAACACGGTCTCGGTCAAGATCGCTCCTGATAACAAGGTCCCCACTTGCAGACCAATAACGGTAATAACAGGAATCAGGGCATTACGTAACGCATGAATAACAATCACTCGCCACGGCGCAATGCCTTTCGCACGAGCGGTACGAATGTAGTCTTCACTTAGTACTTCGAGCATGGAAGAGCGTGTCATACGAGCAATAACGGCCATTGGGATGGTTCCCAAAACAATGCTTGGCAAAATCAGATGAGACACAGCCGATTTGAAAGCCCCTTCTTCACCCGACAACCAAGAATCAATCAACATAAAACCTGTGGTGTTATCAATCCAATAAACCACATCAATTCGCCCTGACACAGGCGTCCAGCCTAAAGTCACGGAAAACACCAACATCAGCAGTAATGCCCACCAAAATATCGGCATGGAATACCCTGTTAAAGAGAGGGTCATCACCGAATGATCTAACACAGTGCCACGCTTTACTGCGGCAAAAATACCGGCGGGCAAGCCAACGAGGATGGCGAATATAGCGGCACAGATGGCAAGCTCTACGGTGGCGGGAAACAGGGTTAAAAATTCATTCATGACTGGCTCACGGGTCACTAACGACTGACCTAGATCACCTTGTGCAATGCCGACCACATAATGAAAATATTGTTCATACAGAGGTTTGTCTAAACCCAGCTGAGCGCTTAACTCAGCAT
Organism: Marinomonas pollencensis; assembly: GCF_003387375.1. Lineage (GTDB taxonomy): Bacteria > Pseudomonadota > Gammaproteobacteria > Pseudomonadales > Marinomonadaceae > Marinomonas > Marinomonas pollencensis. Next base: position 58,449 of record NZ_QUNG01000005.1, read on the forward strand.
GACGCTCTGGTGACACACCACGTTCACCTGCCATCACTTCAATCGGATCCCCTGGGATCATATGAATCAAGGTGAAGGTTAATAAGGTGATACCGATAAAGGTAGGGATGACTAGACTCAAACGTCGGAATATAAATTGGAACATAAAGGACTGGCTCTCTTGCGATTTAACTCGATCGAGCGAATTACTCGGTCAGCAGAGTGCTTGCTTGCGTCCCAGCAAACAAACACTCTAGTAGGTCCGAATGGAACTTACTTCTATTTGCTTACGTTATAGAAGTAATGACCACCTAGTGGATCAATTTTGTAGCCTTTCACTTCCTTACGGATTGGCTCATAAACCACTGAGTTAGCAACAGGAATCCATGGTGCTTGATCATGGAAAATCACCTGAGCTTGTTTGTAGTAGTCACTACGCTCATCAATGTCAGAACTACGTTTCGCTTTCACTAACAAGTCGTCATAGGCCTTATTACACCACTGAGCATAGTTTGAGCCACCCACAGAGTCACAGCTTGTTAACACATACAGGAAGTTGTCTGGGTCACCATTATCCCCGGTCCAACCAATGAGAATCGTGTCTGGCTCACCAGATTTCGCACGCTTCAAGTATTCACCCCACTCGTAGGTCACTATGTTCGCCTTAACCCCTACTTTCGCCCAATCTTCTTGCATGATTTCTGCCATACGGCGAGCATTCGGGTTATATGGACGTTGCACTGGCATCGCCCAAATGGTGGTTTCAAAACCATCTGCATAACCCGCTTCAGCTAACAATTGCTTCGCTTTCGCTGGGTCATATGGGTAATCTGTAATGGCACTATTGTAAGACCACATGGTAGGTGGAATTGGGTTCTTAGCGACTTTACCTGCGCCTTGGAATACGGAATCAATGATTGCTTGCTTATCCGTCGCGTAGTTCAGCGCCTGACGAACTTTGACATCACCAAATGGTTTTTTCTCTACATTAAAAGCAAGATAGCCGACGTTTAAACCTTCTTGGCTCATCAAGTTAATGTTCGGGTCCGCTTTCATTTGCGCCAAATCAGCAGGGTTTGGATACGGCATTACGTCACATTCGCCGGCTTTTAGCTTGGCATAACGCACTGAGGCATCAGGGGTAATAGAAAAAACTAAACGGTCGATTTTCGCTCTGCCTTTCCAATAGTCTTTAAACGCCACGTAACGGATTAAAGAGTCCTTTTGATACTGAACTTTCTGAAACGGGCCGGTACCCACGGGTTCTTGGTCTAATTTTTCTGGCGTACCAGCTTTCAGGTATTGATCCGCTTGTTGTTTCGAAAAGATAGACGCAAAGTCCATCGCCAAGTTGGCAACAAAAGGGGCTTCAGGGTGGTTTAAGACAAATTTAACAGTGTAATCGTCAACCTTAACAATATCCTTGATCAAAGAACCCATCCCCATGTCATTGAAGTAACCGTAAGAGCCACCACCGACTTTATGGTACGGGTTACTGTCGAGACGCTGACGGTTAAAGGAGAAGAGCACATCATCTGCGTTAAAGTCACGTGTTGGCTTGAAATCTTTAGTCGCTTGGAATTTCACGCCTTGGCGTAGATGAAAGGTATATTCTAAGCCATCATCAGAAACGTCCACGCTTTTCGCTAAGCCTGGCTCAACCTGAGTGGTGCCCAGCTTAAACTCCATTAGACGATTAAAGATGGGCTTAGAAGAGGCGTCAAACGTAGTGCCAGAATAGTATAAAGAAGGGTTAAAACCTTCTGGACTGCCTTCTGAGCAATATACCAGTGTTGATGCCGCCTGAGCTGACGTGGAAATAGCGGCCGCGGCCATGACGGCAAACGGTAATGCTGCTAACCCTTTTTTCATTTTCATTCTCCATTAGCGTAATTATGATCGTGTTAAACACGTGGGAAGTAGAATCAAGGTGAATCGTTACTTTGTGATATTTGAGAGGCAAGGTGACACGACAATAGCTTTAAAACGACCCCACTTAGACAAGTATCTAAGTGGGGTGTCCTGCCTCATCCTTGAGCCCCCTTTGACTGTTAATTGCGCGCTAAAATGCGAACCCGCTCAAAACAGCCTCCTTGAAGACTACTTAAGCTTTCACAAATGACCAATCGAAATAACGATATGTCCCATACGTGTAATGAATAAGTAATTATCATGCATAGAGGAAGCACCCGAAATCAAAGGGATCGACGCTTTATTAGGTTTTTTTAGAGAAGATGAAAGTCAGCATTTTTTTAACAAATAAAATAAACAGCAGACAGATAATAGAGAAAAAGTCGTCTTTCACAGCAGACACATAAACAAAAAAGGCCACTGTCATTCCCTGACAATGGCCTAATTCACTGCGCACATTAGCTTAGTGCTTTATTATGATTCCGCGACTGACGGCTCAGCCCTTTTTATCTAATGCTTTAATAAGTACCGATGTATCTTGTCGGCTACGTCCGTCTGCCATTAAGTCTTGGTAATCTTCATCGACTGCTTTGGTCAGCGGAATAGACAATCCCATTTTTTCTGCTTGAGCCAAGCATAAGCTCAGGTCCTTATGCATCCATTCAATGGCAAAACCAAAATCAAACTCGTCTTTTGCCATTGTTTCACCTCGGTTTTCCAATTGCCAAGAACCCGCTGCACCGTGCTTGAGAGTCTCCACCAAAGTAGGGATATCTAAGCCAGCCCGTTGCGCAAAACTCACCCCTTCAGACAAACCAGATAAAATCCCACCGATCAGGATTTGATTTACCATCTTAGCTAATTGCCCATTTCCTACTGGGCCTAACAAGGTGGTCGATTTTGCATAACAATCTAATACCGGTTGAGCCAGCTTTAAATGCGCCGCCTCGCCCCCTATCATCACGGTTAATACGCCATTCTCCGCGCCTGCTTGGCCGCCGGAAACAGGCGCATCCAAAAACAGCAGACCTTTTTCCCGCGCAGCACAGTTCAACTCTTGCGCCACCTCGGCAGAAGCCGTGGTATGGTCAATAAAGAGTGTGCCTGGTTGCGCTTGCTGAAAAGCCCCCTCTTCACCGAGGTAAACAGCGCGTAGATCATCGTCATTACCCACACAGGTTAATACTATTTCTGCATCTTTAGCGGCGAGCGCCGGTGTTAAGGCAAAAGCACCGGCATACTCTTCACTCCAGGCCTGAGCTTTTTTTGTAGTACGGTTATAGACAGTGACATCATGGCCCGCCTTACTTACATGACCCGCCATTGGATAACCCATTGTGCCCAAACCAATAAAAGTAACCTTCATGATGACGCCTCCTTTGCTGAATGTTATATCGCTGTTTTTGATCATAGCGTGCCGCCATAAAATTTTGAGATACACAATTTAAAAAAACAAAGCATACAGAGCTGAAAAGTTAAAATTTCGCGCTAATATTACCTATTCTGTTTGTTTTTCGAACAGGAGAGAGCTTGTGGATAACTTTGTGAAAGCTTTTAATGATTTTGTCTATTTTGTACTTTAGCTATTGACATGCGACTCTTGGATTGATTTTTAAGCAATTTTTGCTATTTGGTCAGGATTGGTTAAAAAAACCGTTTAATGTCAAGGTAAGCAGGTGAAAAAAAGACTAAAAATACTGATATAACACTAACTTTTACTGCAAAAGAAAAAGCGTTTGTTAGCATCGAACTCGACGGATTATTTTTTATTCATTATAAATCAAAGACTTAAATAATATTAAATTTGATTTCTCGCAGTCGAGTCTCGTTCTCAAGAAGCTGCTAGGGATCAACAGTTAAAGACTATTAAACAGACTTATAAAAAAATCACAGGGAAACTTTTCGCTGTGCTTATCACCAGCTAATGGGAATCATCGGCATAATACGCGGGGCCAGAGAAAAGCATGGCCATTGGGGATAAAATAATTTCTCATGCTTTTTTGGCACCATTAACGTGCAAATTAACACTCACGTAAGTTACCTCAAAAATAATGCAATTTAGTAGCACGATGGGGGTCTTTTGTTTGTTCCCTCTGATGATTAGGCACTGAGTCATCATCCCAATATCATGTCTGTAAAGAATGCCCAGCCATTTTGGCGACTATGGAACCTTTGCGGCATCCCTCTGCAAACCCTGATAATTTGAAAAGAAGTCCGTACTGTAGAGAGCAACGATAACAAGCGGATTTACTTTATGAGTTTCAGTGTTCAAAAACTATTTGCTAAAAGCTTCTCCTATATTTTCTTTGTATTGGCGGGTTTGGTGGTTATCACCAGTTTTATTTCAGCGGCGGGTAATTATTTTAACGGTGAAGACATCACTCAAACTCTGATAAAAATCATCAACTCTAACATTATTGCGATTGCCGTTTTTGAGTTGGCCATGGTGATTAATAAAGAGTACGGCAATGATGATGAGCATGATGTCGTGGTTATGATGCGCCGTACTTTACCTCGCTTCATTAGTACTGTGTGCGTTGCCTTGGCGCTCGAAGGGCTCATTATGGTCATCAAATACAGCCAAATGGATATGGCGGGTAATCTTTATTACCCTGTGGCCATCGTCAGTTGTGCTGGCTTCCTATTAATCTCGCTAGGTATTTTCCTAAAACACGCCCCTAAAGAAATTGAATAATATCGAGCGGCTTAGCAAGCTGCTAAGCCGCTTATACGCTTTTTATGAAACGCTTATTAAATAGCCGCCGTTTTTACTTTAGTTTGGCTGGTTAATAAGGCGGCATAAACCAATGCGGCGACCAGCACTCCGATAACGGGAGGCAATACCGGAGTAAAATAAGCACAAAGGCACCCGATGCCATAAGACACCAAACCTAAGTAATTAAAATCAGCCAACTTGGCTTGTTCTAATACGGGGTAATGCCCTCGATGTTTGAGCCAAAAATCCGCCATAATCACACCGCCTAATGGCGGGATAAATGTCCCTAGTAAAATCAAATACGGGATCAGATAATGGTACATTCCACCTAAAGCTAATAGTGTGCCTATGCCTGCTCCTATCACAGTGACAAAGCGTCGCTTTTCGGTGCGAATCAAGTTACAACCAGCAACCGCAAAGTTGTAAATAGTATTGTCTTGGGTGGTCCATAGGTTAAGAAACAACATCAGTATGGCGAGTGAAATAGAGCCTTGCGCTATCATTACATCGACGATATCCGCTTGCTGATATAGCAAGCTGCCTAGGGCACCAGTGACCACCATCAAGCCATTACCTAGCACAAAAGCAAGTAAGGTTGCCCAAACCGCTACTTTCCCAGACTTCGCAAACCGGCTCCAATTTGTCGCTTGGGTGCCACCGCTAATAAATGTGCCGATAATAATAGTGATGGCCGTTGCCATACTCATCGTCGTGGTTGGTGTTTGCCCAAATACATCGCCTGCATCGGACAGATCCCCCATACCTTGATAAAAACTGATCAAGATGAACAGCAGCATAGCTGGCACGGCGAGTCGAGAAAGATAATCAAGCCCTTTGTAGCCGATCATGGCCGTGATACAAAAAGCAAAACCGAAGAAGATAATCAGAAGAGGTTCTAAGCTAGGCGTTAGCTCCAGAGTTTTGACCAGCACGATAGCAATAGTCGCGGTTCCCCAGGCATACCAACCTATTTGCGTGAAGCCTAAGATAAAATCAGACAGCTTACTGCCCTTCTCCCCAAAGCAAAAACGCCCCATTAAGATCGCATTTAAGCCGCTTTTATAGGCGATATAGGCTAACGCTGCGGCATAAATGCCGAGTAATAGATTGCCAATCACAATGGCTATCATCATCTCAGTAAAACTAAAGGCACTGCCTATTTTACCTCCGGCAAACATTGTGGCAGTAAAAAACGTAAAACCAAGCAGCACAATACTCGTTGATAGCAGACCTTTGCGATCGGTCTCTGGCACTTCGGTTAAGGGGTAATCGTTGCTTCCCATCTTGTATACTCCTAGCGTCTGGTGTTTTTTTAACCAAGCAAGGAATAAGCCAACATGAGCTTTATTGGCTGTGAGGACGCTCTGCGGATAAAACCGCTATCAAAGTAAGGCATAAGCTTGCATCCAAATTGGGGCATGCAAGCTTATCCGCACCAAGCTTTATACGACGGGGATTTCGCGATGCATCGCTGGGCGTATGGCCGCTCGTTCCCAATCACCATACTCAATCAGATCGACATGTTGGAAAGGTTGATTGTAAACATAGATCCAGCCTTTGCCATAAGGTGATTGCACCTGTTTTCTGACAAACAGTGAGCGCTCAACAGCATTCGGATCGTATTCTTCAAGACGATCCATTGCTTCCAATGTGCTGTCCGTCACTTTATACCACTCGACTCGCACTCGATGATTATGTTCATGGGTAAAAACCACACCTGGGAAGTCACCAAAATTACCCATTCGATAGCCTGTTAGCCAACCTTTTCCAATGGGCTGGCTGTTCGCTAATAATTCGTGATTATCAAAACCTGCTCTAAAAGAGCCATAAACGGCCACTATATTTGAAGACATTATCATTTCCACCTTGCCACATTATTTGCAGAGGATCCCCTTACCCACTCCTTATTTCAAGAGCAGAACCAAGCCCAACGCAATAAATTAAACTTTCATGACAAAGAGCAAAGACAACCTTTAACTTTTTGATAAAACCGTTACTAATGGTGCTTATCTTAAAGGACATCACACCTATACCTTAAGAAGACAGCCCTTACCGACCAAGCTTATTTTAATGCGAGTAACTCTTTCATTTTTTAATCAAATAAACGTATCTTTTTACGCCTCTTTGGCTCTAAAATCGCGGCCTATTTGGCCATTGATTATTGTTAAATGAACCTCATCTCTTTCGATGCTTTGCGCACCTTACATCTGCCGAATGTGCGCTACATAAAACCTGAATCTATGTATGATCACCTTGACGAGATTCAACAAGCAGACTGGCTCTTATTTCCGCAGTATTGGCAGCTCAATGCCTTAATATACGGTTTAAAAAAACGTATATTTCCAAGCATTGCATCTTATCGAATCGGTCATGACAAAATCGAGATGACGCGGACCTTTCGAACTATAGTTCCGAATCAACACCCTTATACCCTGATTACGGCCAACACGCCGTACGAGGCGGATAAAATTTGGGACACCATGGCATCACCTTTTGTTGCCAAAATACCGAAAAGCAGTATGGGTAATGGGGTCTTTTTAATCGAAACCTTGGGGCAATGGCGCGAATATCTGAGCAAAAGTGACGTTATATACGTTCAGGAATATTTACCAATAGACAGAGATCTGCGGATTATTTGGGTCGGCAATAAAGTGGTCAGTGGATACTGGCGCTTACAGTCCGATAACGGCTTTCATAATAACATTAGCCAAGGCGGTCAGGTCGAAGTCGCGTTAATTCCAAAAGAAGCCCAAGATCTCGTAACTTACGTCGCGCAGACCTTAGATATCAATCATGCGGGCTTCGACATCGCCATGGTAGGATCACAGCCTTATATTATTGAGATTAACCGTATCTTTGGCAATCAAGGCATTGCCAGCATTCAGAGCGATGTGAATACTGAGCTATTGAACTACTTAAACGAACAACACTTGCTGTCTATCACTCAGCCTATTGAACCTCTCAATCACTTTTTATAAATGTCATGGGGGTTATCGTCGCGGTCTAAAACAAGAATCTTTAGACCGCGATTAAAACAGTAACGCCTTTGTCATTTTTCTCTTCTATGCTGTGCAAAATTTCTGACAAGACAATGCAAACAAAACAGCAGAAGTCCTGTCACATTCGATTTAGATAAATCAATAAATAACCCTAAGCTTATGTTATTTATTGGTTTTTTCTATAAAAAGAGCAAGTAACAAAAGCCAATTATCATTTTTGAGCGCTTGATAGTTGGCTTTTCCTTATTGGACTACCTCATCCACAAACCTCTATCCTTGTCCTGAAAATACATTGGGCATAGAAAAAAGGATATTAGTATGAGATTCACCAGCAAAATCATTTGCCTCATTGGCTGTGTGTTAGTACCGACTCTCTCTTTCGCCAAAGGGGAGCAAGCAAACCATAATGCCGCTTGTTATAACCAGAAAATAAACTGTCAGACAAACAAGCATTCAACACACAAAAGCGTTTCACCCGCAGCTAAAAAACACCAAACAACGAGCCACGAAAAGAAAGCCGTTAGCAAGCATCAGAAACAACAGACAAAAAGAAAACCGACGGTCTTCCATAGCGGGCCACATATTGTGACGAGTAAGCAGCTTAATATGCGTGCACAACCTACCACCAACAGCCCAATTATTGGAACTTTACACCACGGTGTGAAGGTCAAAGTGATTAGGCAACACGGCGCATGGCGTGAAATTGTCTTTCACCAGAAACATGTTTGGGTCTATTCCGCTTACCTTAAAGCTTTAAGGTAAGCTTCCCTCCCCTTAGCACAACACTAAGGGGAGTATTATTCTGCTGTTCAGGAGTGTCGTTATAACCAGCCACGATGTTTAAAATACCAGTAAGGTGCAAAGCCAGAAAATACCATTAACCCTAATGCTCCCGGATAACCAAGACTCCAATTCAGCTCAGGCATGATATGAAAGTTCATACCATAAATGCTGGCGACTAAAGTAGGTGGCAAAAACACCACAGACGCAATAGAAAAAATCTTAATGATTTTATTCTGCTCAATATTAATAAAGCCTTGGGTGGAGTCCATGAGAAAGTTGATTTTGTCGAACAAAAAGGTCGTATGTGACATTAAGGTATCCACATCTCGCATAATGTCGCGCAAGGTTTCTGAATAACCCTGTTTACTGATTAAATGGCGTAATAGAAAAGAAATATCCCGTTGTGTATCCATCAAGCACAAGCGAATTTTACCATTGCTGTCTTCTAAGCGTGCTAACTTGGCAATGATATTATCCAGCTCCGTTTCATTTTCTTCCAACACGAGATGGCTTACTTCTTCTAACTGACGATGCAAGTCTTCTAGTATGTCGGCGTGGTTTTCAACCTTATGCTCAAGCATGGTCACCAATAACTGTGCTGGAGAATCTGCGGCAATTTGGCCCCCTCTTGCACGCATCCGTAACAAACGGAAATCGGCAATTTCCCCTTCTCGCACTGTCACTAATCGGTCTTTTTGTAAGATACAAGCCACGGTAGCCGTTTTATGGCGGCCTTCCGTTTGAGTCAAAAATAAAGAGTGAACATGTATTCCAACTTGGTCCACAAAACAACGTGCTGAAGCTTCGATTTCTTCTACATCATCCGACTCTGGTAAATCCGCACGCAGTAACATGCGCAGCTGCTTACGCTCTTCTTCGTCCGGCTCAATAACATCAATCCAATCGGCTTCGGCTTGCCGATGAGCAAGCGTGCCTTCACCCTTAGGGATTTCCTTGATTAAGCCATTATTAATTTTAAAATATTTTAACATTGATACCCCTCTGTAAACCGCTATCTCATGGGCCCGATTACGCTCAGGACCGATACTTTGCTTCAGCTTACCTCTGATTTATGGCAATTATTGTTACCCCTAGAATCGGGGCGAATGGGTTTGCTCAGTCTTTTCTAGATACTGAGTCACGACGCCGCTTTGGCTGGGTATTTCGACAAGAAATGAATAACAAAGCAAGATTCTAACTGACTTCTTAGAATTCGAGTGGTAAAAAGAGGCTCGTTTAAACAATAGCAAGGAAGTAGTCATGCCCCAGTCTTCCCATAGCGGCATATTTTATGCTCTTACGGCGTTTACTTTATGGGCCATTGCGCCAATTTATTTCAAATCAATGTCGTTCATTCCAACCACTGAAATACTCGCTCATCGGGTGATTTGGTCTTGTTTAATCGTGTTGATTCTTATTGTCGTGATGAGCAAAACAGCCAAGCTGAAGCAGGTATTTAGTGCTAAGAGCACCCTAGCAGCTATGCTTCTTTCAACCCTGCTGATTGGTACTAACTGGGGCGTTTTTATTTGGGCCATTAGCCATAATCAACTGCTTAGCGCGAGCCTAGGTTACTACATCAACCCATTAATCAGTATTATGCTGGGGATGATTTTCTTTAAAGAGAGACTCGATCCTATGCGCAAAGCGGCCGTTGCCTTATGCTTCGCCGCAGTGGCGTTTGAAGTGATCCAGTTTGGTTCATTACCTTGGGTGGCTTTGGCGCTAGCGCTAACCTTTGGTTTTTATGGTCTAGTGCGTAAAAAAGTTGCCGTCGACAGCTTTACCGGCATGGCTGTCGAAACCCTCTTGATGTTGCCTGTGGCATTGATTTACATGTTCACCATACACTCTTCTACCTCTAATATGCTGGCCAACCCTAGCCTCACCAATTGGTTACTGTTCGCAGCTGGCCCCATTACCATGGTGCCGCTCATGTGCTTTGCCGCTGCAGCGAATCGTGTGAGCATGGTGACGTTAGGTTTTTTCCAATACATCGGGCCCAGCGGTATGTTTTTGCTGGCCGTGTTTTTATACGATGAGCCACTTAGCTCTGAGAAATTGATTACCTTCGGGTTGATTTGGGGCGCACTGGCATTGCTGATTTTTGATTCTATCCGCCAATTACGCAATACCAGAAGAAAACGCCCATTAGAAACCCTTACGAAAACAGAAAAAGTTTAAACGCGGCCATGCAAGACAGAATCCGGACTAACCACTTAAACTGGACCGGATTCACTTTCTTCAAAAAGTGATAACCAATAAAGGAACCAATCAATAAGCCAGGGAACGCCATGACGCTGATTTTAGCGGTGCTAACCGACAATAATCCCAAGCTGATATAAAGTGGCACTTTCATCAAGTTGATAATGAAGAATGCCCAAGCTCGAGTGCTCACATAGGTGGTTTTGTCGAGTTTTTGCTCCAACAAAAACAAACTAAATAGTGGCCCAGCGGCGTTCGCCGTTGTACTAACAACCCCCCCTAAAAAACCCATACCATATGCCATAATGGGCTTACGCATAAACCCAGCGGGACGAAAGTCCAAGTACAAGCCTAATAGAATCATGGCGATTACAATCACCCCCAAAATATAAACAAATTGGCTTGCATCGAGACCAGCTAATAACTTGCCGCCGACAAACACGCCAAGAAAAGCCAACGGCAACAGACGCCACAATACTGACCAATTAATATTTTTCCGATAGCTGAATACGGCCATCAAATCGGTGACCACATACAATGGCATTAAGATACCTAAGGCTTCTGGCCCAGGAAATGCAATCATCACGATTGGCAGAATAAGCAACCCCATGCCGCCAACAGAAAACTTCGAAAATCCCGTAATCAAACCCGCAATCAATAAGACAACGAATGATATATCCAACATTTTCTCCTTTTAAATAAATACAGTTTCATTTGATATAGGCTATGATAAGCCAAACAATGAACTAAAAATAATTTCGTTTTATTATTGAAATGATCAGGTATTTCTATCATGAAGTTAGATCAAATCAGGGCATTTATTGCCGTTGTTGAAACCGGTAGCTTTCGCTCTGCTGCTGAGGCTATCCATAAAACTCAACCCAGTATCAGTGCCGCGGTGAAAACCTTGGAGGCACAGTATGAGATACAGCTATTTGATCGAGACAGTTATCGCCCGACTCTCACCACCGAAGGCAAAGCGTTTTTTTCACAAAGTAAAAAGCTCATGTCACAAGTGCAACAGCTAGAAACGCTGGGGCACAATTTGGCACAAGGCACCGATGCACCATTACGCCTTTGTATAAGCCAGAGCAGCTTTTCTGATGATGCGATGCAAATGCTTAAACACTTTCAATCCGAGCACCCCGAATGGTCGATCGATATCACCACGGATCATCTCTATGGGGTAAGTGAGAACTTACAAAAGGACAAATCTGAAGTCGCAATCGGGCCGCGCTATGGGCTCGATGATCGACACGCTTTTATTGAGCTGTTTCGCATTGAGGTGATTACCGTGGTGTCACCTGATCTACTGGCGAGCCTAAACCCAAAAGGTAACCGTTTGAAGCCCCCTCAGCTCTATTCCACCGCCCATATTCTGGTCAATAATTCCGCAATAAATCAGAATGAAAGCGGCCATCGTTATCTGTTGCCGACAGGAAGGCGCTGGTATGTTAATGACTACTTTGCAAAGAAATCACTGCTAGTGAATGGTTTTGGCTGGGCGCGTATGCCGCGCTATATGGTAGAAGCGGAATTAGCCTCTGGTGCGTTAGTCCCTATCGAGATCGAAAACTTCATGTCGCATAACCAGTTACCCATTTTCATGATCAAACTCAGGCACCAAACATTAAGCTATCAAGCCAACCTTTTTTGGCAAGCAATGAAAGAAAACGCGCTAAAGCGAATGCCTTAGCGCGTTTCAGTTATACCTATCAGGGCGTATGGAAAGGCTTGGGTTAGCCGCGACGCCAGGTGTGATATTTCTCTATCCAGGCCAATGCTCGCTCAGGAGTGTGCGCTCGCTTCCATTCACCTGCTGCGTATTTATTCGACTCAGCCCAGGTCGGGTAGGTGTGAATCGTCCCTAGAATTTTGTTTAAGCCAAGACCATGCTTCATCGCCAACACAAACTCAGCCAGCAAATCGCCAGAGTGCTCTCCAACTATGGTGACGCCTAAAATCTTATCTTTACCAGGTACGGTTAAGACCTTAACAAACCCCTTAGTTGAACTCTCCGCAATGGCGCGGTCTAGATCATCCAGGCCGTATCGCACCATTTCATATTCGATGCCTTGTTCTTTCGCATCCTGCTCGCTTAAACCAACCCGGGCGACTTCAGGGTCAACAAAGGTCGCCCATGGAATGACTCGGTAATCCGCGCGGAACTTTTTAAAGGTACCAAACAAAGCATTTACCGCGGCGAACCAAGCTTGATGTGCTGCCACATGGGTAAATTGATAAGGTCCTGCCACATCGCCGACTGCAAAAATATTTGGAAATAAGGTTTCGAGATAGTCATTCGTCACTATAGTGCGCTTGGTCTCGACGCCTAAGTTTTCTAAACCATAACCTTCAAGGCGCGCTTGGCGACCCACAGCGCATAACAAGGCATCAAATTCAATGACACTTTCAACGCCGTCTTTTTCCACAATAAGACGTTTGATGTCGCCGTCTTTCTCACAACGAATTGCATTGTGTGAGGTGAGAATAGTCACGCCATCCGATTCCATACTCTGTTGTACTAAGGCTGATACTTCTTCGTCTTCTCGCACCATGATGCGCTCAGAACGCTCAACCTGAGTAACATTAGAGCCTAGACGCGCGAAGCTTTGCGCCAGCTCTGAACCGATCGGACCGCCGCCTAATACCACCAGACGTTTTGGCGGCTCGTCAAACTTGGCAAACTCGCCCCACAGGGTATCACTGGTGTAATAACCGACGTCATCTAGACCTGGTAAATCCGGCACAAATGGACGCGCACCTGTCGCTAAAATAATACTTCGAGCCGTCAGGCGCTGTGTGCCACCATCGTTTAGCTGGATTTCAACGGTCCAAGGATCAATTATTTTCGCGTAGCCTTGAACAACATCCACGCCCAAGTCCGTATAACGTTCAACACTATCGTGAGGCTCTACTTTACTAATAACATCATGTACGCGAGCCATGACCTTCTTAAACGAAAACCTGGGATCAACATTTTCCAACCCATAGTGCTCCGCCTGACGCATTTGATGGGCCACTTTCGCACTTTTGATAATAGCTTTACTTGGTATGCAACCGTAATTTAGACAATCACCGCCCATTTTATGGGCTTCAATTAAGGTCACTTTCGACTTCACTGCAGCGGCAATGTAAGCACTCACCAACCCACCAGCACCACCACCAATAACGATCAAGTTACGATCAAAACTTTTTGGCTTGCTAAAGCCGGCGTACACTCGACGCGCCTTGATCACATCTAATAGTTTTTTCGCCACCAAAGGGAAAACGCCCAATAACACGAACGAGAACAACAAAGAAGGCGACAAAATGCCAGACAAGCTTTCCAATTGGCCAAGCTGGGTGCCTGCGTTCACATACACAACGGTACCGACCAACATGCCCACTTGGCTAACCCAGTAGAAGGTAAACGCACGCAACGCAGTAAGGCCCATCAATAAGTTAATTAAAAAGAAAGGGAAGACTGGAACTAAGCGAAGGGTAAATAGATAAAAGGCGCCGTCTTTCTCAACACCTTCATTAAAGGCTTTCAAGCGACTACCAAACTTAGCCTGCACCCAGTCGCGTAATAAATAACGTGATACTAAAAAGGCTAAGGTCGCGCCAATGGAGCTTGCGAAGGAAACGATTACCGTGCCCCAGAACAAACCAAATAAGGTGCCGGCAGCCAATGTCATTATCACCGCACCTGGCAATGATAATGCCGTTACGACAACATAAAGTAATAAGAAAGCACTGCCTACTAGCAGTGGTGCTTCTGCACGCCAGACTTCAAACTGCACCAGTCCTGATTTTAGCCCCTCAAGAGTTAATAACCGATCAAGGTCGTAATGGAAAAAGCCCACCACCAATAATAGGATAGCGATTACTAACCCGATTTTCTTCATTGCGAAACTCCAAAATTACATTAAGTTGATTTGCCTACTAAGCGGAGAGGTCTCACCTCTCATTACGTCTATATCAGTAACAACATAGGCATAAGATTAAGGCTACTAATCGTTAGACGCGCCCAACTCAAAAAACTTACAATGAAGATGAATTATTTTTAAATCGTTTTGCGATCAAACTTAAGCCACCGCCACAAACACAAAAAACCAACACGAGCGCAACCAAACCTTGAACGCCAAACAAGCTCAACATGGTCGCAAAACTCGGAGGCCCTATAGTGGAGCCTAAATTACCAAGTTGCGCCACTAAACCATAGGTTTGTGCTTGTTCATTAGGGTTGCGTGCTATCGCAGGAATCATTGACATGGAAGCACCTGTTACCATACCCGCAGACAGCACCATAACAGCCGCTAGAATACAGAATAAAACCGGCGCGCTAGTAAAGAAACTCAGCATAATCGCACTGCCAGCAATAACAGAATAGGCCATAATCGCCACGTTCTGAGGGCGCATCAGGTACTGCGACAAAGTCCCCGCTAAAAAAGTTCCAGCAATACTCATTAAAGGCAAACAGGTTCTAATAATGGAACGCAAATGCTCGTCTTCGACTAAACGCGGAATATAGGTTAACAGCGACACAAACATACAGGTGTAAAACAAAAAGATTGCCGCGGGCAATATATTTCTGGGGTTACGGTAAACCTGTGACATCTGGGCGAGGAGCTTACTCTGTTGTGTATTGCTTTGATTTTCATACAAAGTATTATTCCGCTCTAAGCGGAAAAACAACACACAGGCAACGCCGCCAATAAACAGACCATGGGCGAAAAATAAGCTGCCCATGCCATAATGGCGCAAAATCATTTCACCAAATAACCCACTAATGGCAAAGGCTACCCCGAAGAATGTCCCCCATAGCCCCATGGTAATGGACCTATGCTGCGGCGCACTTAACCGAGCAATCATGGTCGGCGCGGCAACCACTACCCCCAACTGAGAAAAACCCTCGATCACACGGCACACCATCATCAGTTCGAAGTTTGGCATCAAGGATTCCAAAAAGGACATCATAGAACCGAGTGCTAACGCCCCAATCAAAGAACGCCGATAACCTACCCGGCCGACAATAACACCTGCCGAGACCCCAAAAATAAGACCAACTACCCCAACCACAGAAATCGCGGCACCGGTTAACGTAGCACCTTCTTGGTAGTGAATCAGAAGCGCATCATACGCGATGGAAAACTTGGCAAATTGCATCGCGACAGAAATGCCAGCGGCCCACAGCAGCATCACTTCTAGCCATGCTGTTTTTGTCTCATATGGTGAGGTATGTGCAGTCATTCAACGACCTTATCAATAAAAGCAATGAGTTAAATACATATTAATTGACCTTTCGGTCAAAGTTTTTCATGATTTTACTGTAAAAATCATCTCTGCGATGCTCAAACCATAAAAAAAGATCCGCTCTCACTAGGCTGTTTTATAGAACGCAACACCGCGTCCCTCGTTCGAGGACTTCCGACTTATTAACATTGTGGGATAATGATTCTCATTTATTACAATAACCAAATGAGTCGGAGAGTTAAATGAAGGTAAAAAGTATCGTTGCTTCAAGTGCGTTAATCCTAGCCAGCCAAATCGCGATGGCAGCGCAACCTGAGCGTATTGTGAGCTTTGATTATGGTAGTTTGGACACGCTAACAGAGCTAGGCTTAAGCAGCCAAGTTGTCGCGGTTCCTAAACAAACGTTACCGGATTATTTAGCGGAATATAACACAGACAAATACACGGATGTGGGCAACGCTAAAAACATCGATATTAAAGCTGCAGGCAGCGCAAATCCGACATTAATTATGATCAGTGGCCGCCAAAAAAGCCACGAAGAAGAGCTTAAGAAAATCGCCCCTGTTGAAAATGTGAGCTTTGATAATAAAGATTACTGGAAAAACTTTACCGCCCAAGTTGAGCATATTGGTCAACAATTTGGCGTAGAAGATAAAGCGCAAGCCGCACTTACTAATTTGCATACCAATATCGATAAGTTAAAAGCCAAAGTTGGCCCTGACAAACATTTTGTTTTAGTTCTGCATAACAATGGCCATTTGATTATGGGTAATTACCCTGTCGTTGAGCAGGTCATGGGGCTTACACCTGCGAAACTACCTGCCGGTGTAGAAACGAAGAAACGTGGTAACCGTAGCTTCACACCACTAACACCTGCGAACATTGTGGCGATGAAGCCAGATGTATTGTACGTAGTAGATCGCAGTGTCGCCATTAATAAGCCTGAAGAAGCACTAGACCTAGCAGCACTTAAACAAAAGCTAGTAGAACTGGGCGGCAAAGACATTAAAGTCAGCAACCTGAACCCTGCTTTGTGGTACATCTCAGGCAACGGCCTAGAGAGCGTTTATCTGCAAGCAAAAGAAGTCGCTAGCGCCTTCTAACTCACTGGCAAACAGACAAAAAATCAAAAATGGCGATAAGGGCAACCTTATCGCCATTTTTTTCTCACAACGGCCCATTATTGATTTTATGCCACTGCTATTGATAGAAGAGATAAGCCATTCTGTTATAAAAAGATATGAGCTACATTACAGAGGAAGTCATACCGATTAGAAATTAACCTATCCCGTCTCGCGCAATACACAAATAAAAATAACAGGGAGAAAATATGTTTAAAACATTGTTCATTGCCAGTTCACTATGTGCCGCTCTCATGACTACCCCAGTCATGGCGACAGAACGAATCTCTATTGGTACTGGCGGTACCGGCGGTCTGTTTTATGTTATTGGCGCAGGCATTTCTGAAATACTTAACAAGTACATGGATAACACCACTGCCCGTGCCGAAGTAACAGGAGCGTCAATCGAAAACAATCATCGTGTTGCTGCAGGCCAGATGACGCTAGGGCTATCCTCTTCTTCCACACTATTTGAAGCAAAAAATGGCTTAGGCCCTTTCTAAGCAAGTGGCCCCTTAGACGTTGCAGCGATTGCTTATTTATATCCTGCCGTGTTGCAAGTAGCGACGACCTCTAACACCAATATTCATAGTTTTGAACAACTTAAAGGAAAGCGTGTCAGTGTAGGGCCTCCGGGCAGTAATGCTGCGGTCTTGGCAACGCGTTTATTGCAAGAATATGGGGTTTTCAGTGACATAACACCACGCTTCTTATCTTATACTGAAGGGGTAAAAGCACTGATTAATGGGCAAGTAGATGCCACCGTCGTTTTAGCCGGTGCACCTACCTCTTCATTGATCGACTTGGACTCACAAACACAGATGTCCCTACTTTCTGCCGCACCTGATAAACTTGAAAGTTTGATCGAGAAGTATCCTTTCTATCAAGCCTATTCATTGCCAGCCAATACTTACCCTGATCAAACCAAACCCGTCACTATGATTAATGATCCGGCTATTTTATTTACTCGTGGTAAAGAAGACCAATCAAGTATTTATCAGATCACTAAGACGGTTTTTTCTCACTTAACCGCATTAGGACAGATTCACCCTCAAGCTAAAGCAATTTCACTGACTACGGCAGAACACACCCCCATTGCTTTACACCCAGGAGCACAACAATACTTCGATCAAATAAACACAAAATAAATAGGAGTATCGGCCATGTGGAAAAACACTCTGCAAAGTTTGCTCATCCCATCACTAACAGCAGGAAAGCGGGAGAAGAACCTCGTTTCTTTGTTGTTTAGTCTTATTGCCATCAGCATTGCAGGGTTGGTTTTATATGGCGCTTATTATGGCGGTATTACCGCTTTACTATTGAGATCCTCTTTCTTTTCTCTTGTCGCATCTGCTGCTATGTTGCTTTATGGGCTGCGCTATCAACACGCTATTCAACGTAGTGTATTTTATCTGTTAGCTGTCATAGCTCTGATTCCTGGTCCTTACCTATGGGAACACTACATCGATATTATTATGCGCGGAGCTATGTCGATTGGGATGGATTTATGGATTTTTATCGCGCTCATTACCGTGATATTTATATTCGTTCGTATGGCGGTAGGCTGGGCACTAATTACATTAATGACGCTGGCTTTTCTTTATGCGTATTTTGGTTATCTCATACCAGGAAAATACGGCCATAGTGGTTATGACCTGAGTCGTTTAACCTCTACATTAATGCTCTCTACAGAAGGTGTTTACGGCGTGCCTATGGGAGTGGCAGTTGAGTATATTTTTCTCTTTGGCTTATTCGGGGCCATTTTAACCAAAATTGGCACAGGAGAAGTGTTTGTCGATATTGCACGAGGATTAACAGGCAGAGTTCAAGGTGGCCCTGGTTTATCTGCTGCTTTATCCAGTGCCTTACTAGGCTCTCTCAATGGCAGTGCCGTCGCGAACGTTGTCACAACAGGTACCTTTACTATTCCTCTGATGAAGCGAGTGGGGTACAGCGCGAAACTGGCTGGCGCGATCGAAGCTGCCGCCTCCTCGGCAGGGCAAATTATGCCTCCTGTCATGGGAGCGGCGGCGTTTTTGATGGCTGAAATGATCGGCATCCCTTACGCAGAAGTGGCTCTAGCGGCTCTGGTTCCTGCCCTTTTGTACATCCTAGCACTAATGATTTCTGTTCGTCTGGAAGCGGGTCGCCTAGGTTTAGAGCGCGACCCTGAAGCAGGCTGGAGGCTGTTACTCGCCACACTCAAAACGAAATTTTATCTGCTGCTGCCACTGGTTATACTGATTGCTCTCATGGTATCAGGAAAATCGCCAACCCAAGCCGCGGTGATGGGGATTATTACTGGACTGTTAGTCTGTCCATGGAAAAAAACTACTCGTCTGAACCTAATAGACCTCATTGCGGCCTGCAAAGAGACGCTTTTATCAACCTTACCTATTGTTGCCGCTGTTGCTGCAGCTGGCGTTATTATTGGCATATTGAATTTAACCGGCATGGGACTCATGCTATCTGGCTTGATTATTGAGCTAGGGGACGGCAACTTATGGGCCGTACTGTTATTAACCGCCTTAGCCTCTTTTGTTCTCGGTATGGGGTTACCCACTTCCGCAGCGTATTTATTACTCGCTGTCCTGGTTGCACCAGCAATGACACAGCTGGGAATGGCAACGCTTTCTGCCCATATGTTTATTTTCTATTTTGGTTTGGTATCAGCCATCACTCCACCAGTGGCTTTGGCGGCTTATGCCGCGGCGACTATTTCCGGAGCCAAGCCTAATGAAACAGCCATCGAATCTATGCGCTTAGGCTTTGTGAAATTACTGGTGCCTTTCTTATTTGTTACCATGCCCGGCATACTACTAATCGGCTCCACATCCAGCATCATTGCTGCTATCACCTTTGCGACACTGGCAACTGCTGCCATGAGTATCGGCTTTTCTGGTTGGCTGTATGAGCACTTAGCTTGGGGGGGTACGCTCTTTGTATATTAGCTCTGCCATTTTGATTGCGTGGCCTGCGGCCGCTACCGATGCTTCGCTTCTGGTTATTTTCGCACGCAGTATTGGTGTGACCATTTTGCTCGCATTATTGGTTAAAAACTATATAGATTCTAAGCTAAACCATTGCGCTAGAAACAGCCTAAACAACGCCAATACGAACGAAATATAATCTGCACTTTGCTGAGATCATTACGCTCTTGGACTTGGCGGTCTGGCGCCCACTAAGGTGGGCATAACTTCTCGGATGAGTTCAAAAAACTTTCTTAAGCGAGCTGGGTAATAGCTCGCATAAGGGTAAACAAGATAAACCGGTAACGGGTCGGCACGCCATTCTGGTAGCAGCTGTACGAGTTCCCCTGAAGCCAGATCATCATTGACCATCCAAGCTGATGAAACGCCAACACCAACCCCTGATAGCACAGTATTACGTAATGCATATAGGCTGTCTGTAACGAATCTGGGGGTAAATTCAAGGTCTCGGTTGATCCCTTGTGCAGCGCATTTCAAAGTGACCTTATTGCGATAAAAAGTACTTAGCGCTACCCAAGGCAATCTTGCTAACTCATCAACCGTTTTGACATCAGGATAATCAGCCAGTAACGCGGGCGACGCCACGACAATACGTGGCACTTCAGCTAATAAAATAGCCACCATAGATGAGTCGGTAATTTCACCCACACGAATGGCGCAGTCAATCCCATCATTAATAAAGTCAGGTGAATGGTCATTGAGCATCCACTCCACAGAAATTTGCCCATGCTCTGCAAGATAGCGCACTAAGGGAGCAATCAACTGATCTTGTCCGAACGCATGGGGAGCTCGAACTTTTAGCGTGCCAACCGGCTCATCATTGGCATTAATAAGGTCTTCTTCTAATGCATCCCAGCTTGCGATCAGCTGTTTTGCATGCTGATAACAACGCTCTCCATCGTCGGTCAGCTTCATCGCATGCGTTGTACGCATAATCAACTTAGCGCCTAACCTAGCTTCCAAAGATTTTAGACGACGGCTGACCGTTGGTTGTGTGGTATTAAGTTGTAATGCCGCCGCTGACAAGCTACCGCTTTCCACGATACGAACAAAAGTTTGCATCATTTCTATACGGTCGATGCCACCTGATTTGATTTTTTTCATACGCTTAACGTATATCAGTTTTACCTTTGCTGTGGCTACCAATTTTTTCCTAAAAAGGCTAAAAATAATCGAATCCTAACCGCTTCTTATCAGAACGAGATCCTATTATGTCTTTGCAAACAAGCTCTATTGGAACTTCCCAGCAGGAAGAAGCAGGACCTTCACGCTCGCTTCTTTTCAGCCTAGCGGTCGGCGCAGGGTTAAGTGTGGCTGCGATTTATTACAATCAGCCTATGCTCGGTAACATTGGCCAAGACTTTCACGCCAACGTCAGCACAACTGGCCTGGTTCCTACCTTGACTCAGATCGGTTATGCGTTAGGCATTTTGCTGCTGATCCCATTAGGAGACCGCTTTAACCGCCGCCATGTTATTTTAGCCAAAGGTCTAATGCTCACCCTAGCGCTCATTCTATGTTCTTTTATGCCTTCTTTAAATGGCATGTTAGTCGCTAGTTTGATCATTGGTATTATGGCAACCATGGCTCAGGATATAGTGCCAACCGCGGCCATATTAGCGCCCGACGCGCAGCGTGGTAAAGCCGTTGGTACTGTCATGACAGGATTGTTAATCGGGATTCTATTATCACGAGTAGTAAGCGGCGTAGTCACAGAAGTTGTCGGGTGGCGTGTTATGTATCAAGCGGCGGCGGCCAGCATTTTGGCTATTTCCTTGGTACTTTGGCGGGTGTTACCAAATCTAGAAGTCCAAACCCGCGTCAGCTACTTCAAACTGATGCGCTCCATGCTAACCTTATGGATCCTTCACCCTACCTTGCGTCGAGCCGCATTTTCACAAGGCTTACTGGCCCTTGCCTTTAGTGCATTTTGGTCCACACTGGCGGTCATGCTCCAGCAGAATTATGGCTTTGGCAGTGCGACCGCAGGAGCCTTCGGGTTAGCTGGCGCAGCTGGTGCTTTGGCGGCCCCGCTGGCAGGCAGACTGACGGATAAACAAGGCCCTTCTCGAGTCACACAAGTGGGAGCCGCTTTGGTTGTGTTTTCCTTTGTGATTATGTTCTACCTACCCTATCTGTCGGTTAATGGGCAAATCGCGTTAATTTTAGTATCAGCCTTTGGTTTTGATTTTGGCGTTCAAGCGGCGCTCGTCTCTCACCAAACTTTAATTTATGGCATAGACCCGACGGCACGCGGCCGCCTTAACGCGTTATTTTTCACCTGTATGTTTATTGGTATGGCGGTGGGCTCTGCATTAGGCAGTCTGGCGTTGATGAGTTTAGGTTGGAGTGGTGTCGTATCATTAGCGACGATTGCTGGCATTTTAAGCTTAATCATTCGTATGACTGAGCGCTCTGAATAAACCCAAACGCCCATCTGGCTAAAAACCTTGTGGGCGTTGGCTTCATCCTAGCTTAGTCGCGCAGCTAGCGACTAAGCCCATGTCTGAGTTTCTTATCAGTTATTAATGACTCGACTTAAATTTCTCTACCATACCTTGCAAATCATTGGATAACTTATTCAATGCGGTTGCGGTTTGTGATACTTGCTCAGAGAGGTTATTCGATTTCACAGTACCATCATGAATAACAATCACATTAGTGTTAATTTCTTCTGCCACCAAATGCTGTTCTTCGGCTGATGCACTGATCTGAATCATCATGTCTTTGATACTCAAAACAGACGCTAAAATTTGTTCGAACACAGTGTAAGTCTGTGCGGCAAGATCCACCGATCCTTTCGCGACATCCACACTATGCGCCATTTTACCTGCCGATACGTTCGTTTGCTGCTGCAAGCGTGTGAGTAGCTTATCAATTTCATCCGTCGATTCTGCCGTACGACCAGCCAAGGTACGGACCTCATCCGCCACTACCGCAAAGCCGCGTCCATATTCTCCGGCGCGCGCCGCTTCAATGGCCGCATTCAAAGCAAGTAAGTTAGTTTGCTCGGCAATGGCTTTAATCGTATCCAGAATACTAACAATGTTATTGGATTCTTCTGATAATGCTTTCATTGAGTCATTCGAACTGAGCAATTCTGTTTCTAGACCTTTCAATGAATCCATGGTTTCTTGAATCAGTTTATTGCCTTCTTGAACTTGCTGTTCACTGCTTTCAGCCGCACTCGCCGCTGTACTGCAGTTCGAAGCCACTTCATTTGCCGTCGCTACCATTTCATTGAACGCGGTAGACACATGATCGACTGAGTTCACCTGATGGGAGACGACTGATGTTAACTCAGACGATAAATCGTCAGAGCGTTGCGCCACGTCGCTAATCTGATGACAGGAAGATTTTGCATGACTAATGATGCCATCAATGGATGCCACAAACTGATTAAACGCGGCCGCCATTTGTGCCGATTCGTCATTACCTTTTACTTCTAAGCGCTGCGTTAAATCCCCTTCGCCTTGGCTAATGTCTTCTAGACGAGCGGCCATCACTTTAATTGGTCGAATGACGATATTGGCAAGCACGGAGCCAATCACCACAAAAATGACAATCATGACTAAGGCAATCAGCAGCGTCATCATTAGCAAGTTATTGGCTTCGCCATAAACGACTTTCGCAGGCACAAAGCCAATCAATTTCCAACCTAAAACAGGCGATATATGAACCCGTGCAAACCAGTCTTGCCCATCAATTTGAATATGCTGAAGCTCCTCACTTGAGGTCAGCTCGCCATACGGAATGGAGGCCTGATCCAGTGCTTTAAAGTTATTTTCAGGGTCTTTTGGATCCGCTAGGATGGTACCTGTGTCTTCCACCATCACGACATAACCCTCACCACCAAAATTCACTGTGGACAATAACTCTGTCAGCTTTTGCAAGGTCACATCAACACCGACGGTGCCTTCGAAGCCATCTTTACCGTCAAACCCCTGTACATAATCCACCAGTGGCGCACCTGTTGATAAATCCTTATAGGCAGGAATTCGTACGGCTTTATCCTTGCTATTAATAGAACGCTGATACCAATCTCTAACCAGTGGATTGTAATTATCAACACTGTTTCCTTTCGGCCACTGCAAATACCCCTTGTCGTTTGACCCTAACCAAATAAACTTCAAATCAGGATGGGTCTGGCCAAATGCATCCATTAAGGCAAAGGCTGCCTGCTCTTTTTCAGAGTTTTGATCTGGTGTCATTTGCTGTGATTTTTTACCGTAATAACTAGTAATGCTGCCTGGGGTAAGATCTGTCAGCACTTGGGTACGCGAAAAAAATGCGGCGTTTTCCGCTAGATTATTTAGGTACATGGAGAATAAAGAATCGACATGTCCCATTTCTAACTGGCTTTGACGCGAAAAGTCAGCCAGTGCATTCGAGCGGACGCTCCCTATAATTACCGCTGAAATAATAAACACAGGCAAAATTACTCCTGCCGCCACTAACGCAATAATCTTCGACCGAACTGTCATTGAGACCTCTCATGAACTAACCAAAAAGGGGGGGTAAGCTTTATAGAACAATCACTAAAGATCCAAAGACCCCCGGACTTTTTGCTGGAATAGAAATAAAGTTTGCGATTATCTCCCTTAATCGCTGACCGATTAACTTACTTATCGGCAACCTCTTTAATAGCATAAGGTAAAAATAATCGATTTTTTGCACATTGTCAGTTGATATTTACACTATTGAAAGAGAGACTCGATAAAGTTGGCGTATTCTATGCTTTCGGTTATCGTCACCCTGCTAATTTTTTATTCTCTTATTTGGAACCCACAAAACACCTTATGAAACGCACAGCTGCTTTTATATTAATAACATCGGCACTAACTTTTAGTGCATTTGCTCAAGCCGATCGTCTTGAAGAGATTCAGAAACAAGGCTATATCACAGTAGGAACAACGGGGGATTACACCCCTTTTTCGCATTACGACGGCAGTAAATTCACCGGTTATGACATTGATGTTGCAAAGTATTTCGCTAAAGAAATGGGTGTCGAAGTAAAGTTTGTTCAGACCACATGGAAAAACCTAGTTCCGGATCTACAAAACAACAAGTATGACATTGCAATGGGTGGGATTACACGCCGGACGTCCCGTCAAATGGCCGCGGACATTTCCCAAGGCTATATGACATTTGGTAAATGTTTCCTTGTTGCTAGTGGAAAACGCGACGCATTCGACACCCTAGCAGAAGTCAATCGCCCAGAAGTCAGAGTCGGCGTGAACATTGGCGGCACCAATGAAAAGTTCGCTGAGCAATACCTGCCTAATGCCACCCTGGTGCGCTTCGAAAACAATCTGGATGTACCCAAAGCCGTTGCGAGCGGCAAGGTCGATGTAATGATAACGGAAACGCCAGAAGCACTTTATTACCAAGTAACTAATAATAAACTAGAGGCGTCTCGGGCAGATAACCCATTCACAAAAAGCCAATTTGGTTATTTAATTCCAGCTGGTGAACAGCGTCTATTGAATACGGTAAATTTCATGATGGATGAAATGCAGTTAAAAGGCATTGATGAGCAAATAATGAAAGAAAACCATCTGCAATAAACGCGCTTTAGAACGCCTTTATTTGCTTTATATTGATTATAAAACCTAGTACCGCACTCTTTGCTTCACATAAAACTAGGTTTCTTAGTAGTATCCTTGCTCAATATTTTTTGTTTGCCTTGATTGATGTAAGGATACTCTTTTGGACTACAGCCTCTTCACCGTCTCGCTCTTGATCGGAACTGGATTTATTGCCGGTATTATTAATACACTTGCCGGTGGCGGCTCTAACTTAACCCTGCCCGCACTGATGGTCATGGGAATGCCGGCCGATATTGCCAATGCAACCAATCGGGTCGGTGTCTTCTTACAAAACCTCACTGCGGTAGCGGGTTTTAAAAAAGCGAAAAAGCTCGACAGTGCCGACATCATGCCAGTTATGATTCCGTCTTTACTGGGTGGCGTCGTCGGCGCATTTGCCGCCAGTTATGCCCCTGAAGCCTGGCTAAAACCTTTATTATTAAGCGCTATGATAGGCATGACCGTGATCATGATAGTGCGTCCCGCGTTAATCGCACCTCCTGCTGGCACAGTGCCTTTCAAAGTATCCGAAAAACCCAGCGCTTGGGTGGCACTATTTATTGCCGGTGTATACGGTGGTTTTGTTCAAGCGGGCGTGGGCTTTATTCTGATTGCAGCATTGGCTGGTACACTGCGTTATGACCTAGTGCGCACCAATGCGTTAAAAATGGTCTGTACTATCGGCTTTACTGCATTGGCATTAGGGGTATTTATTTGGAATGATCAAATCCTTTGGGTTCCTGGCTTGATCCTGGCCTCTGGCACCATGTTAGGCTCTCATCTCGCCGTTAAATTCGCCATTAAAGCCAACCCCAAACACCTTAAGTGGTTCCTGTTTGTAATGACTGTCTGTGGCAGTGCTGCGGCCTTGCTAAGTGACTAATACAGTAAGCTAAAGCCGCGAAACAAGCGCCGTCCCTTAGACGGCCCCTTTCTGCGCTTAAACACCAATCGTCCAAGCGAGGAAAAACATCGCCACCGCCACCACTAACGACAGCACCACCCCATACAACAAATTAGCACGTGCGAGCTGGAAATTATCCACAGCGTATTTACCAGCCACCGACAAATTAATCCCTGATAGTGGACTAATTGCCGTTCCCACCCCCCAAGAGCAAAGACATACAAAAGCCAGTAAGGTGTTATTCGCGCCTTCAGCGGGCACCAATGAACTCATTAAGGAAATACCCACAATCGGGTGCAAGCCTAATAAAGCGATGCCACAGATACCGATAAAACAAGCAAATGCCTCTACAAAACCAAACGAGTCAAACAAGGACCAACTCTCTCCAAGCGCACCAGCAAGTGCCAAACTCACCGCTTTCGTCAGCAAACCTGCAGATAAAAACAAAGACACTTCATTCGCCATATTAGGCAGGCGAATATGAATATGGTCTTCCAGCCTCTGTTTGGTATATCGAGAGCCACTCTTAACAAGCAACAGGGTAATAACCGAAATCGGGCTTAATAAGGTAACGATCGACAAAATAGCCAAATCAGGCATGATAAAATAATGAAACACCAACACTGAGCTGGCTAAACTAATAGGAAACAACAAAGCATGAAACGCCAAAGGAAAGCCCGCAAACTCTGCTAATGTGCCCTTCTTGTTAAACTCCCATAAAGAAATCAGACAAGACATCACTGCCATTGGCACACCAATAATGGCTAATTGGTGAAACTCCGCATTAGGCGCAACCGACAAGGCCACCGCCATAGAAGCAAAAAATGGTGACCAAAAGCCTGCACTGGTCAGGGCTCGTATCAATATAGAGTATTGTGGCTGAGACAAAGACCCCGTATTTCGTTGTAGTTTATCCCCTACCAAAAACACGGAAGACATATTAATAACAGCCCCTAACACATGCACACTAGACCAAGTGCTCAGCACGCCTTTTACACCGAGAATCGGCGTTTTTTGCTTAACCGAATCTGGTAATAACCCCAGTAAAGATACCCCTGAGAGCATGGCAACAATACCTAAATTACCCTCTATTAGGGAAAAGAAATCCAAATCTACATCATAAAAATAGGCGACAACCAGAGCGATAATAGCCACCCCAAGTAACAGCCTAATTTGCTTTTTATTACGAGGGTTTAGCCTTGGCCAAGCGATGATAAAAACAGACCAATAGCAGCAAGCAGATAACATATAAGCCCAACTTGCGCCTGGAATAATAGACACTAAAAACAAGCCGCATGCCAACGCAACACCATAGCCAGAAAGCTTGTGCAACAAAAGAGCGGAACCGTCTTGGTGACAAAACATAAGATGCCTTAATGAAAACGAGTAGGAGAAAATGCTAAAGCATTAATAAAAGTTGATTCGCCTGTCACCCTTCAGCCATGAGTCGCATGGCTGCAGCTAAAGCCACCTGCTGATGCCCAAAAGCACGCCAAATGACGGAATTGAGAACACTAAAGCTAAATGACAGGTAAATAATCAGGTAACGTCAGACGATGTCTCAGCCAAACGTGCCCTTCAACAAGTGGACCGAGTTCTGCCCCATCTTGTATAGACAATGCTACCTCTTCTCACTGAACTGGAGAAGCGAAAACAGCTGATTGAAACAAGGGCTTTTTCTAAAGCCTATGCAAAGGCAAAGTCTCTAATTATCACAGGCGAGTGTCCCTATATCAGATAAAACAGCGTAGTAAACAAGACCTGACTGAGGCGTTTTAGTTAGGCCGCTTTCTTTAAAGTCCTCTAGAGAGATATCAGGAGCGGTGAAATAGCCCCGAGATGAAATAGACGTACTGAAGTTTAATGCAGCCTCAAGCGCGATGTTCTGCTCGCTGGTTAATGCGTTTTTAAGCGATGCCAGCTCAGCAGGAGAGACAGCTAATGCGGCTTGTAAGGATAATGACGTATCTTGATTTGCATTATAGTAAAGCTCTTTGGCCGCCAATGTCATAGTCACAATCTTCATTCGCTTGTAACTTGGCAAATTCTTAAGCAGCTCTAACTCTTTACAAGAGCTTTGATAGCGCTCCAAAACCAGCCCATTAACAATCGTATAACCAGCGCTAGACCGCTCAGCTCCACCATTGGCTTTATTGTTTTCATTGACTACAGCTCCTGAAGTTAAGGTGTAGTTCTCTGACCAATTGTAAACCAGTCGATTCGGCAAGTTCATCAATAGCTCTACTTTACTTCTCGCCTCAATCAAATTCTCGTACGCCGTATTTTTCGCGACGCCCTTTTCTGCACAAGCATCTCCTCCTTGATCTTGTTGGCATTGGAGATCATTTAATACCGCTGTAGCGTATAGAACAGCTTGTGTTTTTTCTGTATTAACAGTGTTCATTAATTCCATGATGGAGTCTTTCGGAAGCGCCTCTTCAGTTATGGCATTCGAGTCCTTTTGCAGTGTTTTTACCAACTCAGCAGTAGGCTGGTAGACTTCTCTGTAGATCTTTCCTTCTCGTAATTGAGTATTGCCCTCTTCTTTGACCTCTTTATCTTCTTTGTCTAAAAACAAACTTCCAGCCAATAAGCAATTACTGTTAAAAGGGGAACGAAATCGACTTGCAATACAAACTTGTCCAGCGCGAACACCAAGCTGTCCATTCATGGACACATAGGTTGTCTGCAAAGGATGCTCTGTTACCATCCAACGAGAAGGCGTCATCAACACCCCATCATTTTTAGCTGCCACAGTGAGGCTGTCGACCACTGTTAGCTGCGTGTTTGAGCAAGCCACGAGAAAAGGAAATATAACAAGTATTGAATGCTTCATAATTGACGTCCATTTTATAGTGATCCATTCCCTTCGCCTTAACTCATTTTTGTTCAAACATTAATTCCAGTTTGAACAAAACAGCGGATGATCAAGAGAAGAAAGCTAATCATTGCCTTAGGCACTCACTGATAAGTGCCTACTGAGAAATGCTTGCTAAGGTTTCATTTTATCAACCATTTCAACAAACCTTTGTACGCCTTGCGTTATCTCATCTAACCCTCTTGAGACATCTGTAATACTCTCTTTTCCATGTAAAGCGATACCAGATACAGAGCCGAGAATTTGATCCATTACGCTGATCAACTCATGGTTTCGCTCAACAACCTTTGCGATTTCAGCGGTCGCTTCGGAGGTGTTGCTGGCTAAGTGACGAACCTCATCGGCGACCACCGAAAAGCCTCGCCCAGCTTCCCCTGCTCTGGCCGCTTCAATGGCGGCATTGAGTGCTAGTAAATTAGTTTGGTCAGCAATAGATCGAATGGTTACCACTATTTCGGCGATGCTTTTAGATTGTGCTTTGAGCTCTTCTCCAGTCGTTGTTGCACTGCTTACTTTGTCTGCAATATCAATGGAGGTTTTTACCGACTCATTAAGCACTTGCACCGCATTTGAAGCCACTTGGCTGGTTTGCTCTGACGTTGCGGCCGCTAAGTCGATCGCATTGAGTGCCATGGTCACTCGCTCCGTGATATCAGAGGCAAATTTAATGACTTTATAAACTTTTCCTTGTTCATCAAAGATAGGGTTGTAAGTCGCTTCCAACCAAATGAGTTTACCGTTGCCATCAAACCGCTTAAAACGCCCAGAAAAATGTTTGCCATTCGCTAACTGCTGCCAAAAATCAGGGTTATCTTTATAAAAATGCTCATCACAGAAGATTTTATGATGCTTACCTTTAATGCTCTCTAAGTCGTAGCACATGGCCTGCTGAAAGTTTCTATTTGCGGTTAAAATAGTGCCATCAGGAGAAAATTCGATAACAGCTAAAGAACGATCCAATGCACTCAATACAGCATCCTTGTTGTTCAGGTCTGCTTGGGTGTCGGTCACATCATTGGCGATCTTGATGATTTTAGAGACTTGTCTATCTGGCCCAAGAACAGGGAAATAGCTCGCTTCTAAATACACAGGAGTTTGGTTTTTCTTAAAACGTAGAAAATTACCGGTAAAGGATTTGCCCGCCTTTAAATCATCCCAGAAGATTTTATATTCAGGGGATTTTACATACTCTGGCCCGCAAAAAATTCGATGATGTTGGCCGACTATCTCCTCTAATGAAAACCCCATTGCCTCAAGAAAAATAGCGTTCGCATCTAATATAATTCCGTCAGCGCTAAAACTAATGTAAGCCGTGTTTGATTTAATCGCATTGAGCTCATCTTGAACCTGCTGCTGTGCCCCTTCAGGGGCGTTCAATGGTTCGGATTTTACTGTTGCTTTCCGTGTTCCGAATAACATTCCTGTTGCTCCTATTGCCTCTGCATTAATCTACCGCAACCTGAATGGCAACGGCTTAAATCTCCTTTTCAAACTTAGTAAATGAA
Source organism: Marinomonas pollencensis (assembly GCF_003387375.1). Lineage (GTDB taxonomy): Bacteria > Pseudomonadota > Gammaproteobacteria > Pseudomonadales > Marinomonadaceae > Marinomonas > Marinomonas pollencensis. Next base: position 89,266 of record NZ_QUNG01000005.1, read on the forward strand.
TGCACTAATTGCGAGCAGCTGAAACGACATTGATAACCGAATAGGCGATTTCGCCATGGCTATTACTTCTGCTAATATGAATCAACGACGACCAAGTAGGGACTCAGTATGCTGGCGCTTCGACCAAATTGTGAATGCTGTAATAAAGACCTTCCTCCATCCTCTACTGAGGCCATGATTTGCTCTTTTGAATGCACTTTCTGCTCTGCTTGCGTCGACACGGTATTACATGGGGTATGCCCGAATTGTGGCGGTAATTTTGCCCCTCGCCCGATTCGCCCTGCCAATAAACTTAAGACCAATCCCGCTTCGATTCAGCGCATCCATTCCGCCTGTTAAAGCACTAAATTCACTGTGACTGCAGCGAAATCAAACAAAGCGCATTTTTCACTTGAGAAATCCTTATTAAGGCCATATTCTCCCGATCCATCATCTAATAAAGATATTTGTTAATTTTGGTAACTCGTCCAAAGCACACCACATAAACAGTGCCCAAATAACATTTGGCCGTCTTTATTACTGACTAATTCTCACGCCATCACAACATCAGGAAGATACTGTGTTCAATAAAATGACGCTCAAAACGCAATTTGTTTCTATCATCGCCATTCCCTGTGTCGCTTTACTATTGGTTAGCTGGTGCAGTTTAAGCGGCTTATCCGATATGCAAGATCAAGCAGAGGAGCTCGCGGATAATACCAATATTCCAATGCGCTCTCTGGCTGAAGTGGCTTCACGCATTCCTCGGATGCGCGTCGGTATTGATGTCATTTTGCTGCAAGAAATCTCAGCCATGAAAGACACAAAAGGCGTACAAACCCGCGTTAATGAGACGCGTACTGAAGACATTCCGGAAATGGATCAGGCGCTCCAACAAGCACTAGGCGCCCAGGTTGACCCGCAGATTCAAGCCAAGGTACAAAGCTTAATTGACACCTTTGCCAAGGTGAAACGCAATGAACTGGAGCCTATGCTAAACGCCATAGAAAATGGGGATTTAGCCACGGCACAAGGCATTTATCGCAATCAATACGCCAGCAGCTATGGCGTGATGCGCAAAGCCGTTAATGAGCTTTTAGACCAGCTATTAGACCAAAGCCAAGCCAGCTATTTGGCAAGCAGCAGCAAATATAAAGTCACCCGTAACGAACTCATTAGCGTCATCATCATTGCTTTGGCAGCATCGATATTGCTTGGCTTGATCATTTTACGTAGGTTGAATAAGCGCGTCCGTCATCTACAACAACATATCACTCAAGCCAGTGACAACCTTGATCTAGGCTCTACCATTGAGCTGCTAGGTGACGATGAATTGGCAAACATTGGCCGCCACTTTAATACATTTTCGGACAAAATCCGCAGCGCCATTGAAGCGGTTGCGGAGAACTCTCGACAACTTGCAGACACTGCAAACAATGTGGCTAGCAAGGCCAAAGAAACTCATGATAACGCATTAAACGAGCGCGATCGTACGACCCAAATTGCTACCGCGATTCATCAAATGGGGACCACGGTTGAGAGCATTGCGAGCAATGCCTCGGATGCAGCAAAAGCAGCACAAGAAGCTGACTCGCAAGCAAATCAAGGTGCCAGTTTGGTAGGTCAAGCACGCCAAGGTGTGGTCTCGCTGTCAGAGGAAATCGAACATATCAGTATCGACATCAACTCTTTAGCATCGCAAACCGACTCTATTGGCAGTATTTTAGACACTATACGGAGTATTTCTGAACAAACTAATTTACTCGCCCTTAACGCAGCGATCGAAGCAGCACGGGCCGGCGAACAAGGTAGAGGTTTTGCTGTGGTCGCAGATGAAGTTCGTAACTTAGCCAGTCGCTCTTCTGCCTCCACCGATGAAATACAAAAAATGATTGATCAACTGCAAGCCCAGTCCGCAAAAACGGTATCGACAATCAGCAGTGGCCAAGAGCAAAGTAATTTTGCAGTGGAACAAGCCGGCGATGCAAATAATGCGCTAGTGCAAATCACTTCTCACATTGGCAAAATAAGTGAGATGAACATTCAGGTGGCAAGGGCAACAGAAGAACAATCCCTTGTGGTGACGGAAGTAAGCCAGAATGTGGAAGAAATTAACCAACTTACGGCTGAAACGGCCAACATTGCCGACTCCTTAACCGCTGCTAGTCGCAACTTACAAACTTTATCAAACCAACTCGATAATCTAGTCACGCGATTCAAGCTCTAGGAAAGTTAGCCTATCGTTTAACTCAAACACCCCAAGGTGCTATGCCCTGATCGTAGGGTAAACCTCCTTGGGGTGCTTGCACTCCACTAGCTTGGTTGTTATCACCACGGGACAACTTATTTAATCAGGTCATGCTCAATCGCATATTTCACTAACCCAGCGGAAGAATGGATGTCTAATTTGCGTTTGATATTTTGGCGATGCGTCTCGACTGTACGCACACTAATATTTAAGCGCACGGCAATTTCTTTATTAGAAAAACCGCTCGCCACTTCAACCAACACCGCACTCTCTCTCGGAGATAGGGTTTCTTCTTCCGAAGGAATTTTGGCACTCTCTCCAAATAAGGCATCGGAGGCTTTTGAACTAAAATAGGTGCCACCTTGATGCACCATATTAATCGCCTGAACCAGCTCTTCAGACGACACATCTTTTAGTACGTATCCATTGGCTCCCGATTGAATCAACGACAAAATATATTCTTTATCATTGTGCATGCTGAGCATCAGGATTTTAATATTGGCTTGTTCACTACGAAAGCGCTTGGTTGCTTCAAGTCCATTCAAGACCGGCATAGAGACGTCCATTAACACCAAATCTGGCTGCAATTGCTGTGCTTTTTCAAGCGCCTCAAGCCCATTAGATGCGGTGCCAATAACCTCAATATTTGCTTCCATTTCCAACCGTGCTTGCAGGCCATCTAATACCAACATATGGTCATCCACCAACAACACACGTATTTTCAATGGCTCAATTGTCATTCCAATCTCTCTTTTTATTATGTGTTAGTCCATTATAGGGGAGGTGATCGATAAAATGGCACTGACTTTCGTCCCTTTCTCTTTTTGAGATTGAAAAACAAAGTCACCACCCACTAATTCAATACGCTCACGCATGTTAATTAACCCAATACCTGGCGACAAAGTCGATTGATGAGAACAGCCTCTGCCGTCGTCTAAACATTCAAAAATAACACGCTGCTGCGACTGCCAAACTTGCAGTATGACATTCTTCGCTTGCGAATGTTTTTCAATATTCGTTAACGCTTCTTGGGCAAACCGATATAGGGCGATTTCAATTTCGTCAGGTAATTCGTCTATTACTTTAAAGCTGTACTTTACCTTGATGCGGGTTCTTTCTTGAAACTGGTCTATCAGGCCTTTCAAACCCGTTTCTAAACCAAGGTCATCCAGTACCGTAGGGCGAAGGTCGTGGGAGACCTGACGAATATCATTGATGGTTTGATTGATTAAGCCTTCAGCTTTGATCAACTCCTCTTTAACTACCGCTTTATCATCATCCCGTTGTAACTTGTTGCCCGCCAGCTCTATTCGAAACTTACAAGACACCAGCATTTGATTGATTCCATCATGTAACTCACGCGATAAGCGGCGCTTTTCTAACACTTGCAAACGCATAAAACGCTGCACTAAGGCTTTTAGTCGAGAGTCCGCTAGCTTATGTTCATGCAGGTTAATCGCCAAACCCAATAAAATCACACAAATCAAAGTAATACTCGCGACCACACTAACGAGAAAAAAGCTGCGTCGGATATTAGCATTCATCGTCGCCTTGGCTTTGGCCAACTCTTGATATACATCCCCTAAATAAAGCCCAGTGCCTAGCATCCAGTGCCAACGATCTATCATGATCGCATAGCCAATCTTTTCTTCTTGCTCCATTAAAGGTGGTTTTTCCCAAATATAACGATGAAAGCCTCCCCCGGTTTTGGCCACCGCCATTAAATGTTGAATCAAATAGTTGCCCGACGTGTCTTTAAAGAGCCATAAATTCTCCCCAACCAATTCAGGCTGAGTCGGATGCACTAGGTTCACACCATTACTGTCGTACACAAAAAAATAGCCGTCATCACTATAACGTAATCCCTTTAGTATCGATTTCACTATCTCTTGGGCTTCCATATCTCCTAACGAGTCATCTTCTAAAATAGGACGAATCGCACTCATGGCGATTTCGACATGACTTCTTAACGCTTCTTTTTTGGCATTGACCAAATTAAATTCATAAATAGACAGCTCATCGGCGGCCAGATCCCGCGCTGATTTCTGATTTAAATAAATAATAATGACGGTGGAAACTACTAGCGGAACAACGGCTAGCAGAATGATTTTTATTTTTAGTCCCACGGAAAAGCCTACTTATGATGATAAAAATTTGAATCGCACCCAAAAAAAAGCGGCGCTGCCATTTGCTAAGGCATCGCCGCTTGTTAATAACCAAATTTGGCGGTTATTAGCCCATGCCATACCACTCAGGGAAGATCATAAGACTCGCCAGTACCAAGACTTGAATCAGAATGAAAGGCATCACACCTTTATAAATATCTGTTGTCTTAATTGAACTTGGGGCAACACCTTTGAGATAGAATAAACTAAAACCAAAGGGGGGTGTTAAGAAAGAGGTCTGCAAGTTCATTGCAATCAGGATAGCAAACCACACCATATTGATTCCCAACGCTTCAGCCACCGGTGCCAAGATTGGAACAATGATAAAAGCAATTTCAACAAAGTCGATAAAGAAGCCAAGAATCAAAATAGCGATCATGGCTAAGATAATGAAGCCCCATTTCTCACCAGGTAAATTCAGTAACACTTCTTCAACGATTTGATCGCCACCTGTGTAGCTAAACGCCATGGAAAAGGCCGTCGCACCCATCAAGATAGCAAATACCATAGCAGTCACTTTGACTGTTTCCATGCTACTTGAATAAAGCATTTTCCAATTAAACTTACCGTATAAAAGAGCAAGAATAATCGCACCAACACCACCTAAAGCGGATGACTCTGTTGGCGTGGCAATACCTGAGAAAATAGAACCCAATACTACTAATACCAAAGCAAGCGGTGGAATAATCGCCTTTAACGCACTGATAATCTGCTCTGCGCGCGTTTCATCGTCTAGGTCTTCCGGCAACGCCGGTGCTAACTCAGGTTTAATAAAAGTCAGTATTAAAATGTAAACAATGTAACAGCCGATCAGTACCATGCCAGGCAAGATTGCCGAGTGGAACAAATCGCCCACTGGAATGCCCAATACATCACCCAAAATGATTAAGATGATCGATGGTGGAATGATCTGACCTAAGGTACCTGACGCACAGATGGTGCCGCAGGCAAGGGATTTGTTGTACTTGTACTTGAGCATAACAGGGAGAGAGATAAGCCCCATCGCCACCACACTCGCCCCTACAACACCGGTCGACGCTGCCAATAGGGCGCCTACCAAGATAGTAGAAATCGCCAAGCCGCCACGGACTCGACCAAACAGCTTACCCATCGCTTCCAGCAATTGCTCAGCAAGCTGTGTTTTCTGTAACACAATCCCCATGAAAACAAACAAAGGCACCGCCATCATAGTGGTGTTTTCCATGTAGCTTTGAATCCTGAAAGGCATAAAAGCAAACATGTCAAAACCTTCAGCAAAGACGCCAAAGATCAGTGCAATACCGCCAAAAGTAAAAGCGACAGGGAACCCTAGCATCAACATAGCTAAGGCAACGAAAAACATAATAATTCCAATCATAAATGACCTATATGCAATGAGCTGGAAATGCGCTTAGTGTTGAATCGGTGGGTTCTTAAAGCCATCTTCGCTGATACCGCGAATGGCATTAATAGAACGAATCATCATACCCACGCCACTGATGGCCATGGAGAAAAAAGCAAATGGGATTACCGCTTTAATGATCCAGCGATAAGGAAGACCGCCAGGGTCACCACTGCCCTCGCCTAGGGCAAACGCTTCTTGCGCGTGGCCAACACCGTAATAACCGACTAATAACGTAAACGGCAGCATGAGGAAGGCACAACCTAATAAATCGATCCAAGCACGCTTTTTAATGGACAAATTTTCATAAATTAGATCCACACGAACATGACCACCATGCTGGATACCGTAAGGTATGCCTAATAAGAAAATCGTTGAGTACAGATGCCACTCAAGCTCTTGCATTGCAATCGACACGTCATTGAAGGCATAACGCAATAAGACGTCATAAAAAACATTACACAACAAGGCGATAAGCAAGATAGTTGAAATACTACCAAGCAGGTTAGAGAAACGAGTAATTCCTCTCTCTAGGTTTGTTAAAAACATGCAAAACTCCTAGAAAAGACGCACAACAAACAGGGTTTATTGTGCGTCGTAAGAGGGTTATTCAGAAATACTGTCTAAACTATCAAGGTAAGCACGATCAGAGATGTCCGTCCAAATACGAGCGGTTTTCAGGTACTCTTTTTGCGAGTCTAGAATCTCTTTCGTAAGAGGATCTTTTGCTGCCGCCTCTGCTAACAACTCGTCATTCGCTTGTTTCATGGCTTTGAGGACTGGCGTTGGGAAGGTTTTCACCTGAATATTTGGGAAGTCCGTTTTCATGGTCGCCCAGTTCACACCACTTTCATGGTAAGACTGAATATACATGTCGTAAGCAGACAATTTCATAGAAACACGAAGAATTTCACGTAGGTCATCTGGAAGACGCTTCCAAGTACGCTCGTTCACTAAGAACTGCAACTCAGTCGCAGGCTCATGCCAACCCGTGTAGTAGTAGGGTGCGATTTTATGGAAGCCCATGCGCAAATCAAGAGAAGGACCTACCCACTCCAATGCATCGATGGTGTTACGTTCCAATGCAGTGTATAGCTCACCAGGTGGAATATTGGTTGGTTTCGCGCCCAACTTAGCAAGCACTTCACCAGCAAACCCTGGAATACGCATTTTAAGACCTTTTAGGTCATCCACTGTGTTGATTTCTTTTTTAAACCAACCACCCATTTGCATGCCGGTATTACCACCTGGGAAAGACAATAGGCCAAATGGCTTATACACCTTTTCCATCAGCTTCATGCCGTCTCCTTCGTAGAACCAGCCATATTGCTCAGGGGCGGTCATACCAAAAGGCATGGTCGTGAAGTAAAGCGTGTTGGCGACTTTACCTTTCCAATAATAAGAAGCGGAGTGACCAATATCATATTGACCAGAACGAACCATATCAAAGATACCAAACGGCGCTTTGTGTTTGTTCGCAGAGTCGATGGTGATTTTTAAACGGCCGTTGGACATTTCGTCTGCGATGCGTGCCATATTGCGCGGCGCATCACCAAAGATAGGGAAATTTGTGGTCCATGTTTCTGCCATTTTGAGTTTATATACTCGGTCAGCAGCCGTAGAAGTCATAGAGAAAGTTGTCATAGTCACTGCTGCCGCAGCCACTAATGTGGTGAATTTTAAAGAGTTCATCTTTATGTCCTGTTGTTTATTATTTTTAAAACGGGATCAAGCAGACTGGATAATCGCCTACCCTATCATTGTAAGCTATTCGTACGAATACGGAAAAAAACACATCACAATACGTATTAATACTTAGTACACAATTAAATCACAATAGCTAAAACCAAGATGCGGCGTAAAAACCGAACACTTAAAAAAGTAAAGAGAAGAAGAAAAGTAAGAACACCTAAAAGAGAAAACGACTAAAGTGTTTATTAATGTGTAAAAAACGCTGAGCAAATAAAGATAAGTGTTGTTTTTAACAAAAAACTTCGTATTTACACAAACTGCGCACATTTGTCACAAATATTTTCTATATTATTCGCGATCCCAGAGCCTAGGCTCAATATCAACTTTAAAATATTTGAGCTAGACATCTAATGCATAGAGTTTCTCAACCAGCACCCTCTTTTTTCACTCTGCCGAAGAAAATGCATTGGATGGCATTACTGTCTGGCTTATTGGGCACCATACTCACCATTTGTGTTGTTCATGTCGTCATTATAAGTCACGAAAGAGAATTTCTTCTGGAGTATTCTGAGGCTATCTTGAGTCGGGCACTTAAGGCCAATAAAGAAAGCCGTCTATCGTTAAAGTTTGCTAGTCAATCTCCCTATCCTCAATGTTCTCCACAAGATATGGGATACTTACGTACGGGGCTTTGGGATTTTGACTTTATTCACGATATAGGAAGATTAAAAAACGGTGCGATCGAGTGCTCAGCAGGTTGGGGATTATTAACTCATCAAAGAAACTTACCTCATTCCAGTGAACTAACACCGGATGGTTATCAGTTTTGGAAACAACTTAAAGATATTCCAAAGGAAGGCATCAGCAGTGATGCTGTTGCCCAAGGAAACAGCATTGCCTTTGTTTCCCATTATGTTTTTACCAATTTACCTCGTGTCCCTGAATTTATTTCTGCTGTATTGACCACAAAGCGCAGTGATTACATTTACCAAACATTCGGTGACATCAATAAGCAGCAAACAGTGGCGCTACTATCAGGGGAGCAAGATCCTTTTTTCTGGCTGCCAATAGAAGGAAGAAAAATACATACTGAACTCTGCTCACAAGGCAGCACGGTTGTCTGTACAACAGCGGTAGATTCTCAGTTAGGTATTTTTGGGATCTCATATCTTTATCACACCGTTATTATTGTCATTGGCTTTTTATTTGGCGGCATTACTTCTTTACTCGTCTCTTTTGCCCGTTTGCGCAAACATTCTCTAGGCTCTCATCTGAAAAAAGCCATTGAGAAAAAGCTACTGCATGTTCAATATCAGCCCAAAATACAGTTACAAACAGGTGAGGTTGTAGGCGTTGAAGCCTTGGCACGCTGGAATGACGATACCTATGGGGCGGTTTCTCCTGATGTGTTTATTGCCTTAGCAGAACAAAACAATCTTATTAAGTCGTTAACCAAAGTTATCGTAGAAAAAACATTAATGGATATGCGTGACTATCTTGTTAATAATGAATCCTTCTTTGTCAGTATTAACCTATCCATTCAAGACCTGACAGACACCCAGTTCCTCTCATTCATAGATGACTTGGTAGAGCGTCATGGAATTAAGCAAGAGCAGCTTATTTTTGAAATAACAGAACGTTCAGCTGCCGATCAAGAAGCGATGTCGAACACCACTAAACAATTTATTAAAAAAGGCTATCAAGTATCGTTGGACGATTTTGGTACCGGCTACTCTAACCTTTCTTGGTTAAGTGCTCTTGAAGCAGATGAAATTAAGATAGATAAAATGTTTACCCAAGCCATTGGTACTGACTCTATTAACCAAAACATGCTTAATGGTATTTTTCAGCTGATTGAAAATCTAAAAATGCATGTGGTTTTCGAAGGTATCGAAGATCAATGTGCCGAAGACTATATTCTTGAACGCAGCCCAGATGCTATCGGTCAAGGCTGGCTTTACTCGCGACCTGTAAACGCTGAAGCAATCGGCCAACTACTCACCACCCAGCCGCTTAGAAAAGACAGCAACGAATAACCCCCACAGTGGCACTGTGGCAAAACTCATCAAAAAAGCCGCGTCTAAACAGACGCGGCTTTTTTGCAAAAACACATGGCTCTTACTATTAACGCTGCGCCGCACGACAAGCGGCGGCGGTAAACAACACATCGGTCGAGCTGTTCAGTGCCGTTTCTGCAGAATCCTGCAACACACCAATAATAAAGCCCACAGCCACGACTTGCATTGCCACATCATTTGGGATGTTAAATAAGCTACAGGCCAATGGGATCAACAACAGCGATCCACCAGCTACACCAGAACTGCCACAAGCAGACACAGCCGCTATAACGCTCAGTAAAATGGCCGTGGCAAAATCCACTGGGATACCTAAGGTGTTCACCGCTGCTAGAGTTAATACCGTTATAGTAATAGCAGCCCCTGCCATGTTGATGGTGGCTCCAAGTGGAATCGATACAGAATAGGTGTCTTCATCCAGCTCTAAGCGCTTACATAGATCCATATTTACCGGAATATTCGCTGCGGAACTACGAGTAAAGAACGCGGTGACACCGCTCTCTTTTAGGCATTGAAAAACTAATGGATAAGGGTTTTGACGAGTGCTCAAAAATACCAATAGAGGATTGGTTACTAAAGCAATAAACAACATAGAGCCAATCAGCACTAACAACAAGTGAGAGTAACCTAATAAAGCACTAAAACCTGTGGTTGCAATTGTATTCGCCACCAGACCAAATACGCCAAATGGCGCTAATCGGATCACGAAACCCACTACGGTAGTCACACTATCCGCTAGGTTTTGCAGTAACTCTTTCGTCATTTCAGAAGCGTGACGTAGACCAATACCAAAACACACAGCCCAGGTTAAGATACCAATATAATTACCTTTTACTAAGGCATTCACTGGGTTATCAACCATGTTGAAAAACAAGGTGTGTAATACTTCTGCAATGCCCTGTGGTGCTGAACGACTCAGGTCGGCGGTCACTAAATCCAATTGTGTTGGAAAAGCATAACTAAACAACACAGCAACAAACGCAGCAATTAGTGTACCGGCACCATACAAAACCAACACAGGTCGAATAAAGGTTTGCTCATTTTGCTTATGATTAGCAATCGATGCCATCACCAAAATAAACACCAGAACAGGCGCTATGGCTTTCAGCGCTTTAACAAAAAAGCCACCAAGCAAACCAGCTGACTGAGCAGCACTTGGTAACGCATACGCTAGTGCGATACCACATACGACACCAATGATAATTTGCAGAACCAAGCTGCCTTTCATATAGCGTTGAAACAAGGAGGGGGTCAGATTTGAAGTCATGGGAAAGGATCCATCAAATTTTTTAAGTGGGGCACCATAAAACATCACGCCCCATAAATGAACCATTTGTGGGCACTTTCTTTCCCTATTTTGCAATTTTAAGGATAAATCCTCTTTACTTGACCGATCTCCTCCGCTTCTGGCTCTGACAAATCAGCCCTTCAACACCTAATATTAAGCCTCATGATCACCTCTCTCTTTGGCGATAAGTGCTAATAAACAGCCCCTTCTCTCACTTCCCCTCTGCGCTAGTAAACCACCATAGGCAGTGACCGAGTTCGGCATAAAACAATCAAACTTTGCCCATTAGGGAAACTAAACACACTTGCACTGTGGCGGCACAAGGCGCCAAAATTGCGGATGAACCCACAAGGAGTCAGATGATGCTGAAATACATTGGAGTCATGTTCGTAGCACTATTGCTCAATGCCTGCTCTAACAGCGATTGGCAAACGGCAAGTCGTGAGCCGGCAGGTATCGCGCCTGACCCAGAAACCGACCAAGAGGCCGTTATTGAAGTTTACGCGGCGGATGCATTCAGTTGGCGAGGCTGGTTTGCGGTGCATACTTGGATTGCCACAAAAGAGCAGCATGCAGAGAAATACAAAGTATATGAAGTGGTTGGCTGGCGTTTAAAGAGCGGGTTACCTGCGCTCCATGAATATCAGACGAAAACGCCGGACCGCTACTGGTACGGTGCTAAGCCAGAAAAACTACTATCGATTCAAGGGGAAAAAGCGCAGCGTTTAATACCTCAGATAACGCAAGCTGTTGCTCACTATCCATGGGCGGATCAATATACCGTGTTTCCTGGACCGAATAGCAACACCTTCCCGGCTTGGGTTGGTTTAAAAGTCCCAGAGCTTGGGCTCAAGATGCCTTTTAATGCCATTGGTAGCGGTTACGCAGACTGAGAAACATCGCTTTTTTAGCCACAACAGGTAGCCAGCGTGATCCATAAAAAAACGGAGTCGTTATCTAGGACTCCGTTTTTACAAAAGCGCTATAGCATAAGCTTTAACACAAAAGACAATCAGTGCTTCGTCATTCCAGGGTTTGGAATAAAGTTGATCACCACTTCTTCAGCCTCTGGCGCGCCGCTGTGGGGAGTATTTACACGGGTTGGGATTTCGGTTGGTTGCGCTTGAACCACGGTAGACTGCTCATCCGTGTAACCACACGAAATACACTCACGGTATTGCTTCTCTGCGTCATCATCACGCCAAGCACGAATTTTATCCATTTCACTACAGCGAGGGCATACTGCCCCTGCGATAAAACGTTTTACTGTCATAATATTGCCTATTCGCTTCGCTAAAAAAGCAGCATTAAGCTGCTTTTTTATTGTCGTTGTTAGCCGCGCTCGCGATGCGGCATTCTACAGCTAGGCTGCAATACCACTGTGTCTTAATAAAGCGTCGGTACTTGGCTCGCGACCACGAAACTCAGCAAATAATTCTGCTGCTGGACGAGAGCCACCATTGGCTAATATGGTATCACGGAAGCGGGCTCCCGTGTCTTTATTGAAAATGCCATCCTCTTCAAATTTCGAAAAAGCATCCGCTGATAACACTTCAGCCCATTTATAGCTGTAATACCCTGCCGCATAGCCCCCAGCAAAAATGTGCGAGAAACCGTTCTGGAAACGGTTAAACTCGGGTGGCGTTGTTACCGCAACGTCACGACGCACTTCGTCAATAACGGACTGAACAGAAATGCCTTGCTGGTATTCGCGGTGCAAACGGAAATCAAACAAAGAAAACTCCAATTGACGCACCATTTGCATACCTGATTGGAAGTTTTTCGCTGCTAACATTTTATCTAACAGCTCAGTCGGCAATGGCTCGCCTGTTTCATAATGACCCGCAATGTGCGCTAAGGCTTCTGGCTCATAACACCAGTTTTCCATAAATTGGCTTGGTAACTCAACCGCATCCCATGCCACACCGTTAATACCTGAAACGGACGATACATCCACTTGAGTAAGCATGTGATGCAAACCATGACCAAACTCATGGAACAAGGTTGTCACTTCATCGTGGGTTAATAACGCTGGCTTATCGCCAATTGGCGGAGTAAAGTTGCACACCAAGTAGGCAACAGGAAGCTGCAGACGATTGTCACTCAAACGACGGCGCGTGCGGCAAGAATCCATCCAGGCACCACCACGCTTTGCTTCGCGAGCATAAGGGTCTAGATAGAAACGAGCCATATCTTCTCCCTCTTTGCTGATGGTAAATAATTGCAAATCTTTGTGGTAACTATCGAATACTTTCTCTTCGCGGATATCCACACCGAATAAAGTTTGTGCCACGTGAAACAAACCAGACAACACCTTATTCATTGGAAAATAGGGACGCAGCTCTTCTTGGGAAATACTGTATTTATGCTGACGTAATTTCTCTGCGTAGTAGCCCATGTCCCACGCGTTTAACTCTGCTACACCATTTTCGTCTTTAGCGAACGCGGTTAATTGAGCAAGGTCTTGTTCTGCTGAACTTTTCGACTGCTTCGCTAAGGTTTGCAAGAAGTCGATTACTTGCTGACCGTTATCGGCCATCTTGGTCGCCACGGACAACTCAGCGTAGTTATCAAAACCTAGAATGTGAGCCATTTCGTGACGTAGCGCTAGAATTTCATCGATCAAAGGCGCGTTATCAAACTTGATATCCCCCCCTTGATCAGAAGCGCGAGTTGCAAAGGCGCGATACATCTCTTCGCGTAACGCGGCGTTATCCGCATAGCTCATCACCGGCATGTAGGAAGGGAAATCTAGGGTAAACAACCAGCCTTCTTTATCTTTCGCTTCTGCCATTTGTTTCGCTTGCGCTAATGCAGATGCAGGCAATCCAGCCAACTCACTTTCATCTGTGATTAACTTGCTCCAAGCTTGAGTCGCGTCCAATACATTTTCGCCAAATTGACTGCTCAATTCAGACAAACGCTGACTGATTTCGCCATAACGTTTTTTGGCGTCGCCCTCTAAGCCAACCCCGGATAACTCGAAATCACGGATGGTTTGCACCAAGGCTTCTCTTTGTGCCGCGGACAGCTCATTTGCCGCTTCACTTTCTGCTAACGTTTTGTAAGCTTGATAGAGTGCTTTATTTTGGCCTAGGTCTGTGTAGTACTGAGTTAATTTCGGCAAACAAGCGTTATAGGCTTCGCGCAGCTCTGGGGTATTTTTAACAGAGTTAAGGTGACTAATAGGCGACCAAAAATTAGCCAACTCATCATGCAGCTGATCCAATGGCAGCACTAGGCTTTCCCAGGTCGGCTCGCTGTTTTCGTTCACGCACGCATCTATCGCCGCTTGCGTATCTCGCAAACGCTCTGTCAATTCCGCTTCAATACTGGCGACATCAAGCGTAGAAAAGGTTGGTAAGCTGGTCGCATCCCATACGGACTGTGGCATATCATGGTATCCTTCTATGCGAAAAACGCGCTAAGACCATCATGGTTACTTGTGTATCGCGTTTCATAAAATGGTTAAGGCAACTATTTCGCGGCCTTATGAAAAGTAATCTATGTGTAATAAGATATGTGGTGTTTGGTTTTTTTCAATGATGCTATCGCTATCATGTCGATAGTTCACCTTTACTGCACACAAAAACACCCATAAAAGAGAGGCTCTATGGTGATGAAATCGTTTCGTGGTAAGACTCCACAATTAGGTGAACGCGTTTGGGTTGACGACAATGCGGTGATTATCGGCGATGTCACCATAGGTGACGACAGCTCTGTTTGGCCGCTGGTCGCTATTCGAGGAGACATGCATCATATTCGCATTGGCGCCCGCACTAGCATCCAAGATAACTCTTGTCTGCACATCACCCACGCCAGTGCCTACAAGCCAGAAGGTCACCCTTTGTCTATCGGTGACGATGTGACTATTGGGCATATGGCTATGCTACACGGCTGCCAAATAGGCAATAAAGTCTTAGTGGGTATGGGCACCACCATTTTAGATGGTGCTGTCGTCGAAGACCAAGTCATCATTGGTGCAGGTTCTTTAGTCCCCCCTGGCAAACGTTTAACATCCGGTTTTTTGTATCTAGGTTCGCCCGTGAAACAAGCAAGACCTTTAACTGAAAAAGAAATCGAATACTTTCAGTATGCTGGCCTTAACTACGTTAAGTTAAAGGACGAATACCTCGCAGAAGCTGCCCAACAGGCCTAAAACATAACGAGAAAATACCGAATGAAACGTAAAAATAACTCTACCGCCGCGTGGATTTTTACTCTTATCGCCGTCGCTGGCATTCTCTGTGGACTAAGCGAAAGTTTTCGTAATTATTTCGAAGAACCGCACTTATCAGCAGACCAACTGGCCGAGTTACATATTCAGTTACTGCCTGAAGCAAGAGATTTACCGGACTTATCCACGCTGAGTAAGGTTAAAAAACATCAGTGGTATGGATTATTAGTACAACCTAAGCTCTGTGACGCAATCTGCCAAGGAGAAATGTCGACCTTTGAAAGCAATGGTCAAGCGGTCCTTCGCCCTGGCGATACTTCCTATGCACAAACCTTATCCTTACTTAATAAAGTAGGCGACAAGGCTTCTCCAGGCCTACTGCTGTTAGTTAACAGGCATAATCAGCTGGCTGGCAGCATCACACCACCGTACAGTGTGAATAAGATCAACCAAACCTTTACAGCGCTTAATCAATAAGCGCTGTTACCTTTCTTAGCAAATCTTTTCCTATGCAGCGAACATTCACGCGTTTCGGCAGTCTACAATGGTAATAAATTATCCGTAGAGGCTTAAATGACAAACGCCAGTATCTCATCCGACCCAACTCCTCCTAATGCCGCTGGCATTTTCCTCAACGCGGACTTTATGAATGATCTGCGGCAACAAATGCTCAAATTCGCTCGCCTACAAGTCCGTGATGACCAACTGGCTGAAGACGCGGTTCAAGAAGCCATGTTGTCCGCCTATAAGAATATAGATCGCTTTTCGCGCCAAGCAGCACTAAAAACATGGGTTTTCTCGATCCTGAAAAATAAGCTAATCGACCTATTACGCAAAGAAAAGCGCTACACAGCAGCCAGCCAATTAGAAGAGGGGCCGAACGTAAATGGCGAAGAGCTGATTGAAGTCTTATTCAACAAACACGGTCATTGGCAAAAAAGTGAACGTCCTCAAAAATGGGATACCCCAGATCACGGGGTTGAAAACGCACATTTCTGGCGAGTATTTGACGCCTGCCTAAACGCCCTCCCCGAAAAATACAGCCGCTATTTTATGATGCGGGAATTTCTTGAAATGGACACCACAGAAATTTGCCATAACGAAGATCTCACCGTCACCAATCTCAATGTCACCCTTTATCGTGCTCGCCTACGCTTAAGAAAATGTTTAGAGGATAACTGGTATCAAACGGAGAAAACATCATGATGAACTGCCAACAAGCCACTCAGTTGTTGTCTGAAAAGTTGGATAGACCACTCGATACTAAAGAAAAAATATCCCTTGGCGTACATACTACCCTGTGCCCACCCTGTCGTCGCTTTGCACAACAAATGGAAGAATTGCGTTCTATTTCAAAGCGTTACACAAAAGACCCTGACGACAAATGATTTTTTTTAGTTTTTTAAATAATTTGTGTAAGAAAACCCATTTCCCCCTCGTCAAAGATGGGTAACACAAGCAAAGCATAAGGCATTGCTTGTTATCCCTTTGACATACTAATTAATAGAAAATGAGGTTATCACCATGAAAAATACAAAAGCATCTCTAGCCCTAGCACTTGGTACTGCCGTTGCAATCTCTGCAGTATCTGTTCCTGCTCAAGCTGCTGGTAAAGAAAAGTGCTACGGCGTAGCACTAGCAGGTCAAAATGATTGTGCTGCAGGCCCAGGTACATCTTGTGCAGGTACATCTAAAACGGATTACCAAAGTAATGCTTGGAAAATTGTCCCAGCGGGCACTTGTGTAGAAATGGAGTCTAAGACATCCCCAACTGGCCACGGCCAATTGAAAGCTTTCTAAGTAAACGGACTCACATTCTCATGTCTCGTTTCACACCAAAAGTCGAAGATGCAACACTTGCTTCTTCGACCTTTTCATCCCTCTCTGGTATCAGCTTAAAACCTGCTTATTATCACAGCATATTAGCGGATCTACCTGAGGTAGGTTTTTTTGAAATTCATGCCGAAAACTATTTAAGTAACGGCGGACCTGCGCGCCATTATCTGCATAAAATCCGCGAGCATTACCCTCTCACCGTACATGGTGTTGGGCTGTCCATTGGTGGTGAAACTCCCCTAAATATCGAACATTTAAAGCGCGTTTCCAAACTGGTTAACGAGCTTCAACCTGTTGTTTTTTCAGAACATTTGTCATGGTCGACACACCATAGTCAGTTCTTAAATGATTTATTACCAGTACCCTATGATGGCCCAACATTAGACCGTGTGTGCCGACATATTGAGCAAGTTCAAGAGTATCTACAAAGACAAATTCTGCTTGAAAATCCATCGACTTATTTTGAGTTCACACGCAGCAATATGAGCGAAACGGATTTCATTCGTGAAATTGCCAAACGCACTGGCTGCGGCTTATTACTGGATGTGAATAATGTCGAAGTATCTTGTTTTAACAATAGAACCAACCCATACGACTACCTCAATGATTTCCCACTAAATGCCGTGGGGCAAATGCACCTTGCTGGTCACACCATAGACAGCAACACCACATTGCCATTGAAAATAGACAGCCATGATGAGCCTGTGTCCCAGGATGTATGGGCACTTTATCAATATACCTGTGTTCAGCTAGACGCTCTTGGTCAGGCTTGTCCAACACTGATTGAACGCGATGGTAACCTTCCGCCATTAACGGAACTGCTTGCAGAAGCACGCTATGCCGACACGATTCGCCAAACGGCATTAGAGGGCAATTCCTATGAACAACGAATTTAAAGCTGCTCTATTGTCTGAAGACACTCGTTTTTATAGCGAAATAGACGCCCAGACCCTGCAAGAAAAAGAAATCCGACTGAACGTTTACCGTAACAATGTTGTGGTCTCATTGATCGATGCATTGTCCGATATATTCCCTGTTACTCAGGCATTGGTAGGGGATGATTTTTTTCGGGCTATGGCAAAACAGTACTTGCTGGTATCGCCACCAGAATCCCCTATTATCAGCGAATATGGTCACCTTTTTTCAGACTTCATTCGTCAATTTGAAGCCGCCCAGAGCCTGCCATATCTCGCTGATTTAGCCGCCCTCGAATACAGTTTATTGGCACTCACCCATGACGTAGAACACGCCACACTAAACCATGAACAAATAGCAGAAGCCTTTGCTCAAGTAGACGACCCCTCTGCGCTGTATTTAAGTTTACCTCCCACCTCGCTATTACTGGCGTCTCCTTTTGCGATCGGCTCACTCTACCATGCACATCGTAATGATGGAGACCTGCGCTTGAATCAGGTTGCCATTCAGGAAGGCGAATATTTACTCCTTGCGAAGTCGCATTTAGTCGCTCAATTACATGTGATTAGCTACCAAGAAGCATGTTTCTTCAAACAGTTATTACAGAACAAAAAGTTGGAAGAGGCGCTACCAGACTCAGACGAGTTCGATCTAGGGGCTGTTTTGGCAAAATTAATAGAGTGGAAATTAATTACCACCATTTCTGATCAGCCATTAGCCGCTGAATAACGGTAAACAGTGAGGTAAAAAATGTTGTCTTTAATATTATCTAAAAGCGATGCTTTGTTTCGTCGAATCCCCGAGTCACTGGTGCTCTTTATCGCAAGGTTTGCGATCGCGGCGGTCTTTTGGAAATCAGGGCAAACTAAAATAGAGGGCTTTGCACTTGATATCATTAGTGGCAATCTACAATTAGGATGGCCTCATTTAAAAGAGTCCACCTTGTTTCTATTTGAATACGAATATAGCCTTCCTTTACTGTCTCCTGCACTTGGCGCCCTACTGGCTGCCACGGCAGAACATGTTTTACCTATTCTGATTTTAACTGGATTCTTTACTCGCTTCGCTGCACTGGGCCTGGCTGGCATGACCTTAGTTATTCAGCTTTTCATCTATCCAGATGCTTACCCTACCCACACCACATGGCTCACTATTACTTTACTACTTATGTATCGCGGCGCGGGAGTCCTTTCCCTAGACCACTGGTTATTTAAACGCTAAAACAAGCATTTAACGAGCAGGCAAAGTAAAGATAGAAGTCGCTTCTCTAGTCTGCTCTGCTGAATCAAACAGCTCGTCGGTTAGTTGACTCAAACGCAATGAGGTCTGTCCATTATTCTCAGTGACCTCAGCAATCAAGGTTGTATGGTTGGCAATATCTTGCACTTCATTGGCTTGTTGCTGAGCCAACTGAGACAACTCATCAAGGCTGTTTAGCGACACCGCAGAGTCTGCTTCTAACTGGCTTAATGGTGCGACAACTTCCTCGATATGCGTCACGCCTGCACGCATTTTTTCTTGGCCCTTAGACATTTCGTCCGATAACTGAATCGATAAACCGCTAATGTCAGTGATGACTTTATCTATGGATTCCGTTACTTCTGCGGTACTAGTGGCAAGGTTTCTCACTTCGTCAGCAACCACGGCAAAACCGCGGCCGCTCTCACCCGCTCGTGCCGCTTCAATGGAAGCATTAAGCGCCAATAAATTAGTTTGCTCGGCAACATTTCGAATGCTATTTACCAAATTAGACACAGTGGAAGTGCTTTCCTTTAACTTGGCAACAGAGTGGGATGTTTCTTCAATATAAGCAGCAACTGAGGTGATGTCCTGAGCCGCTGAGGTGATAACCGCTTTGCCTTGTTGTGCCAAATGATGCGCCGCTTCCGCTTGATTGCGTGAGACACTAAGGTGTTCCGCCATCACTTTCACCCCTTCAGACAACTCACCAACAGAGCCATGGATATCATTTGCCATAGTTTGTTGCTGACGAGAACCTTGCTGCACGCCTTCCATGCTGGTGCGAATATTTTTGACCGCAGCCACCACAGTTTGAGCACTGTCATCTATTTTCTCAATAACCCCCGCAAGACTGGTACGCATACTAGTCACACTCTCTACCAGCAGACCAATTTCACCCTTTTGCTTAATTCGAACATCATGGGATAAATCGCCTTTGGCAACACGATCCAATAACTGCACCACTTGCCCAAGTGGTTTCACAATACTGCGCGTAATCAAAATAGACATGACCGCACCTATGATAAGGGCCAATACACCTTGCCCAAGAATCAGCATAATGCCAGATTCAGTTTCCGATAAAATCTGTTGCTGTTTGGATTGAATCAGCGACTGCTGACGATCCGCAAAGACGGAGGTTTGATCTAAAAAGGTTTGTAAATCACTGCGCGTTTGCCCCGCCATTAAATTTTTGGCTTCTTCTAACTCACCAAGTTCAAGGGCTTCTACTGTTGCTTGAAGTGCTTTTTGATAAACCCCACGTTGGTTTTTTAAACGTTCGATAATCTGCTGGTCTTCTGGCAGTTGCACCAGGGTTTCCATCTTGGCAAGGCTTTCATCCATCATCCGGTTGCGGTCATCTATTTCTTTATAAATAGCGATCCGAGCATCTCTGTCTTCTAACACAAACAGCATCAATAAACGGCTCGCTAAGCTTTCCGCGTTCACATTTAACTCGCCAGTTAAATCTACCAAGGCGGCATTTTCACCAACAATTGTTTTGATATTATTGGACAAAAATTGAAAGCGCGTCACAGAAAAGAACAGCACAGATAACAATAAAATGAACAGAACCAGATAGCTGCCCCACAGGCGGCCTCTAATCGTTGAGAATCCCAGCATAGTACTTCCCCGCATTTAAAAGAAATTATGAAACCGTTAAAAGGCTCAGTCAGCAAAGGGACAAAAGGGAAGCCCTATCTTGGCCTAAGCACCGTCTAAACGTTACAAGATAAGACGTTACAAGATAAGGCTTTATTACAGATATCAACAAAAAAGAGAGAAGCCTGATCTGATCGGTTGATCAAATCAGGCTTAAGCAGGAGTCATGGCGTTTAATTAGCCAATGCTAAGCAATGCGACGCTTTAGCGGTGAGGTATACGCGATCAAGAAAAGTAACGCAGCACAAACCACCACGCTTGGTCCTGTTGGCGTATCCCAATGGTAAGACGCCCAAACGCCACCACACACAGCCAAGCAACCAATCACACTAGAAATCGCCGCCATTTGTATTGGTGTGCTAGACAATTTTCGAGCCGTTGCCGCTGGAATAATCATCAAAGAAGTAATCAACAAAACCCCAACGATCTTCATCGCTACGGCGATGACTAACGCCACCAGCAGCATCATTAATAAGCGAATCGCTTCTACTGGGTAACCTTCCACTTTCGCTAACTCTTCATTGACCGTTACTGCCAGTAAGGGCTTCCAAAAAGCCACCAGCAAGGCCAAGACCGCTAACCCGCCACCATAAATCCAGTAAAGGTCCGTTTGGCTTACAGCCAACAAATCACCAAATAAATACGCCATCAAGTCGATGCGAATATTGTCCAGAAAACTCACCGCGACGAGCCCAAGAGACAAAGAAGAGTGTGCCAAAATACCCAACAAAGTATCGGTCGCTATGATGTGCTTTTTTTGCAACGTAACCAGAACGGCTGCCAAGCCAACACACAACACGACAATCGCAAGGTTTAAATTAATATTGAATAAAAAGCCCAGTGCGACCCCCAGCAAGGCAGAATGCGCTAAGGTATCGCCAAAATACGCCATCCGTCGCCAGACAACAAAGGCGCCTAATGGACCGGCCACTGCCGCCACGCCTAAACCACCAAGCAGGGCTCTGATTAAAAATTCTAACATGTTAGCGTTTGCTCCAAAGCTGACGATTAATGATGAGTGCAATGCGTATGTGCATCGCCATCTTCAGACAAAATAGACCCATGTTCATCATGTACATGATCGTGTTGGTGGGCGTAAATCGCGATCGACTCATCTGCGCCAGGAATACCAAACAAAGCTTGGTACGCCGGATGCCCTGTGACATGTTGCGGGCTACCGGAACAACACACATGTTGGTTGATGCACACTACGGTATCGGTTTTTGCCATTACCAAATGCAAATCATGGGACACCATCAGCACACCGCAGTTTAGTTCGTTTCGGATGCCTTCAATCAAGTTATAAAGCTCTACCTGACCGTTCACATCTACCCCTTGAACAGGCTCATCCAAGACCAACAAATTAGGCTTATTCAATAAAGCTCGTGCCAATAAAACACGCTGTGTTTCACCGCCAGATAAGACGTGTACTTGGGAATGAATAAGATGTGCAATGCCTACTTTTTCCAAGGTCGGCACAATTTGTTTTTTATCCACTCCTCGCACCAAAGCCAAAAAGTGCTTAACGGTGAGCGGTAAGGTGGGATCGATATGCAATTTTTGGGGCATATAACCGATACGCAATGATTGATTACGGATGATTTCCCCTGTCGTGGCCATCTGAAGTCCCAATAGAGTACGAATCAAGGTGCTTTTGCCACTGCCATTGGGACCAATCAGCGTTACGATTTCGCCTTCATTAATGGTCATATCGATATTGTTTAATAAGGCTCGCCCACCAAATTCAATACCGATTTTATCAAAGGTGACTAATCGTTGGCTCATAGGGAAGCTCCTGCTTTTTTACAGGCAGAACACAGTCCAGTAAGCTCGATGGTTTCTGATCGTAATTCAAAATCCTGTTCTGCGGCTCTGGCTATCAGTGAAGCATGGATGTCTTGATAATCAAATTCCATGACATTGTGACACTCATCACAAATCAAAAAGTAGCCTTTATGGGCTTTATCTGCGTGAACACAACCTAAAAATGCATTCATTGATTCAACTTTATGAATCAAACCTGCCGCCAATAGAAAGTCCAAGGCCCGGTAGACGGTTGGTGGCGCCGAGTTAAAACCCTCTTCGGCCAATTTTGCCAACAACTGATACGCGCCTAAAGGGCGATGGCTTTCCCAAATAAGCTCCAATGCTCGACGACGCACCTTAGTTAAACGCTGCCCTTGTTCAGCACATAGCTGTTCTGCTGTTTCAAGCGCAGATTCAATACAATCGTTATGGTTATGACCCGTATGTGGGTGATGCTCTTCACTCATTAGAAGACCCTTCCTGCATTACTGCTGTAACTCCACATCATTGAGATGCTGATAATGATCAATACTATTGCCGCAAAAAAGCCAAAACCACGGGACAGCCTTTGTCGCCATATGCCTTGTTTGCCGCCCATTAAATAACTACTGTCACGGATAATTACGCTGACCGCTGCAAGCCCAGCCACCGTGATGGCTGTGCCTAAAGACATCGCCAGAGTGGCGAGAACCCCCCAATGGAAAATGCCTGCACTCATGCTAAACAGCAACACCAGCACCGCGCCACTACAAGGACGAATACCCACAGCTAACACCATAGCGAACCAACTACGACGGTCTGCCGTTTGCTCTTCTTGCACCCTGCCCAACTGGCTATGAGCGTGGTCGTGGTCGTGGTCGTGGTCGTGGTCGTGGTCGTGGTCGTGAGAATGATCATGACCACAACTGGATTTACCTCGCATTAGACGCCATAGCATCCACAGCCCGATCGCCCCCACCGCAGCAAAACTCGCCAATTCAAAAAAGCGGCTAATTTGGGTCGCTTTTCCAGCTAAAGAAAAAAGCTGTCCAACGACAATAATCAGCAAGATGGCCATTAACCCTTGGGCGGCAGCACATATAAAAGACAACACAATGCCACGTCGTAAGGGGGCTTTACTGGCCAGCATATAAGCAGAAATAACCGCTTTGCCATGGCCCGGTCCCGCGGCATGAAAAATACCGTACAAAAAGCTCGCTGACACCAAGCTCCACAACACAACAGGGCTACCATCTTGGCTTAGCTTTTGTACAGCCCCCGCTAATTCTCGATGCAAACTGACTTGCTCGAAAACAACCCAATGAATAAACGCATCGTAGCCAAACAGGCTCGTTGCCGCATAGACTGGAGTAATGCAAAACAGGCAGGATAAACAGAAAAGAAAGGCGTTTCTCGCCATAACCTACTCACTTCAATAAAGATTCAACCTGTTATACTATAACAAAATAAAATCAAGAAGAAGCAGAAACGAAAAAACACCTTTTTAGGCTTAATTCAGCGTTCAATCTTCACCACAAAACCGAATCACTGGCCAATAACAGGCTGTAGAAACCCCATTAAACCGCTCATAAAAATTTGCGACGCCATGGCGGCCAAAATAAGCCCTGTGATTTTCGATAGTACATTCAACCCGGTGCGACCCAGTAAGCGCTCAATCAAAGAGGCAGAATACAATATCAAGGTCAGACTCGCTAAGGCCAATAGCAGACCACCCAGCCCTAATGCCATTTCCCAGCCATGCAGCTCTGCACCATAAACCAGAATAGTACCAATGGTTGCTGGACCAATAATAATAGGCACAGCTAACGGCACAACCGAAACATCTTCACGCTCTTCACTTGGCATGCCGACCGCATGATTTCGAGTACCGTCCCTGACTAGGCTTAATGCCGATAGGAACAGCAATACGCCAGAACCCAAGCGGAATGCATCCAAGGTAATTCCCAACACAGCAAATAAACTGCCACCGAAGAAAAACAATATCAATGAAATCACCACAGACGAGATAATGGCTTTATTTGCCACTTGTCGACGCACTGCAGAGGTTTCGCCGCGGGTCAGTGCCAAAAACATCGATAGCACAAAGAAAGGGGCAAACAGGAAAAAGAATTTAATCCAAGTTGAGATCAATAAGCTCATTTAGGGGAATACCAGAAGACGTCATCAGCACCTTTGCTGATCACTAATTTATCGTTTAAGCCTTGCGAGATCACCGCTGTGGCCTGCCTCATTTTATGCGCTTGTGACGCATTGAATATTGCGTCTAGAAGAGTCCTTCTAAGACGCGACAATTCTAGCAAAAACACACTGGATATCGATGCACAAATAGGTGAATAAAAAAGAAAAACCGGCACAAAGTTCTGCTTTATACCGGCTTTGAAAATGAGGTTTAACGTTGGGTTAACGCGAGCTTAGCACCAAAACCTAACAGCAATACTCCAGTCACGCTATCTAGTGTCTGTGCGATTCTTGGTCGCGCTAGCCAAACACGCGCTTTATGCACCATAAGGGCAAGAAACGTCTGCCACACCATCGCGATCACAAAGTGAAGCGACGCCATAAACAAAGACTGCGCTAAGGCAGAATGGCTTGGGTCAATAAACTGCGGCAAAAAAGCCATGTAGAAGATAATCGGCTTAGGGTTTAATACATTAGACAAAATACCTTGACGAAAACTGCCCCAGCCAGTCAATGCCTTGCTCGGTTTAGTATCGTTAAATGACATACCGGTGGGCTTCATTGCGCTGCGAATCGCTTGCACACCCAAATACACTAAATACGCTGCACCTAATAATTTAAACCCCGTAAATAAACTGGCTGAGCCTAACAAAATCACCGATAACCCCAACGCCGACAAGGTCGCATGAGCAAACAAGCCCATACATATTCCCAAGCTAGTGAGAAAACCCAAACGCCAACCACCCGCTGCCGCATTGCGCATCACCAAAATGGTATCCACACCCGGGCTCATAGTTAGCACCGTAATCGCAGCCAAAAATGACAACCAGTGAAAATGCTCTAGCATCCAAACGCTCCTGTTTTAAAGGCAAATCTAAAGGGAATATCGGTTAACTGGCCTGCCTTTATTAAGGTTGGCAACTTAAAGCGACCCAGGTTTCTATACCTAACTCTTTGGCATCCTGCTCCATTGGAGTACAGCTTTCCGCAAGGCTACCTGACAATTCAAGCAAGCCGACTTCCAGTGGCACCATAGCAAAATAATACTCAGGGTCACCAAATGCCATTGTTAACTTTGTTGTTTCAAGGTTAACTGGCGCCGGCAAGGTTACCTTTAGCGTCATCCAAAGCATTTTGTCCTTCATACCAAGATCGCTAATGGTAACGGATGCTGGCTTTAGCGTTTCGTCCGCTACTTTTAGCTGTACAAAATAATCGTCTTTCTTAAGGTTTTGCAAACCTTCTAACAACTGCGCACGCTCATTCCCCGTAAACTTGCCGTCTGCGTTTTCATCATACGCTTCAAGCAAACTCAACGAAGTGAACACATCCCACGACCAAGTCGCGTTCAAGGTTTCTATGGCGGGCATGTCTACTACTGCTTGGTATTGAACATCCACCCAAATATGTGGATGCGCCAGCGCTGAGTTAGCACCAAGTAAGGCAAACCATAAAACCCCAATTAATCGGAACAAGTGCTACTCCATTAACGCGGGAGCATGACGCACGCGCGCTTCTAATATTCGCTGAAATTCTTTTGGATCATGCTGCTGGGCTAAACGCTCTGGGTCGTCTTTAGCACCATGCCAAGCTTCAAGGCGAGACAACCAAAAACGCACGGCCGCAATCCTTAACATGTGTGGCCAAGCCAGTATTTCCTCAGCACTCGGACGGCGCTCATGGATGTAGTTGTGCAATAAAGCACGGTACTTTTCCATGTCTAATTCACCGCTATTAAGATCCGAGCACCAATCGTTTACGACGATCGCTAAATCGTACATCACCCAAGAATGGCACGCATTGTAAAAGTCGATAATCGCCGACAGTTGGTCCCCTTCAAACAAGGTATTGTTAAAAAACAAGTCACCATGAATGGTTGCTTTAGGCAGATCTGGGTGCTGCTTCACAAACTCATCAAAGGCATCAATTTGTGATAATAAAAGATGTGCTTGCTCTGGCTCCAGTTCAGGTGCGATTGCCTGACTTGTTGCCTTCCACCAAGCTTCACCGCGGTGGCTCTCTCTGTGCTCCGGGAAATCTTCTCCAGCAATATGCAGCTGTGCCAAAGCAGAGCCCATTAGCGCACAGCTTTCTACGCTGGTGCTTTCAAGACCATCGCCTGGGAAGCAATCAACAATAATAGCAGGGCGATCTTTGACCACCCGCAAGCGCTCACCATGAATATCAATCAAGGCAGCAGGGACGTTAAAACCTTTGTGTTTAAGGTGCGCAACCACATCCAAAAAGTAAGGCACTTCATCAAATTCAAACTCTTCAAACAAGGTAAGAACGTATTTGCCCGTGGTGGTGTTTAAAAAATAGTTGGTGTTCTCCACACCACCAGAGATACCTTGGTACGAAACCAATTCACCTAAATAATAATCAGCCACTAGGGCCTTCATGTCAGAGTCCGAGAGGGAAGTGTAAACAGCCAAGTTTGCTACCTATTGATCGTCAAGGGGATAGAGCGATTAAGAAAACGTCTATGCTCCACAATAAGCGACGAAAGGTCAATTCGAAGTGATGGAAATCCTCTATTTCTGGGGCGATTTTCGACTTAATCTAAGCTGACAGCCAAAACAGCTTTTGACAGTTAATGCGCAATTTAGACTGAAAAAATCCTCGTAAGTGCTTAGAATAGGCAGCAATAATCGCCGATTCATACAGAGGTTTCATTTTGGCTACCGATTCTAAGACACACACTCCACCAATGATTCTGGTAGACGGCTCGTCTTACCTTTACCGAGCGTTCCACGCGATTCCACCGATGAGCACCAGCGATGGCCAACCGACCAACGCGACTCGCGGTGTAATCAGCATGATCCGTAGCCTGATCAAGAGCTACCCAGACTCCCCTATGGTGATCATTTTTGATGCCAAAGGAAAAACCTTCCGCGATGAGATTTACAGCGAATATAAAGCACAACGCCCACCTATGCCGGACGATTTGCGCCCGCAAATCGAACCGATTCATCGCATGGTAGAAGCCATGGGCTTACCGCTAGTGATCATCGACGGTGTAGAAGCCGACGACGTCATCGGCACCATCGCCAAACAAGTGGGCGAAACAGGCCGTGAAGTGATCGTATCCACAGGTGATAAAGACATGGCTCAGCTCGTCACTGACAAAGTCACCTTGGTCAACACCATGACAGATACTGTAATGGACATTCAGGGCGTAAAAGATAAGTTTGGTATTCCACCAGAACTCATCATCGATTATCTGGCCCTAATGGGTGACAAGGTCGATAACATTCCTGGCGTACCAGGTGTTGGCGAAAAAACAGCACTCGCCCTCTTACAAGGCTTGGGCAGCATCAAAGACATCTACACTCGCCTAGACGACATCGCAGCCTTAGGCTTTCGCGGCTCGAAAACCTTGGCGAAAAAGATGGAAGACAACAAGGAAATGGCCGAGTTGTCCTACACCTTGGCCACCATCAAGTGCGACGTGGAGCTGCCGTTCAATGCCCTAGAATTGAAAAACAAAGAAGCTGATAAAGATGCTTTAAGAGAGTGGTTCACCAAGCTTGAGTTCAAACGTTGGGTCGCAGAGCTTGACCAAGCGCCAAGCGTCGAAACCGCCAGTGACACGCTTAATACAGATGGGCAAGCCGCCGTGCCAGTCGCGCCTAACCTTGTCGCAGACTACACCACAGTGTTGGATAAAGAGACCTTCGCCGTTTGGCTTGAGAAAATCCAAAACGCTGAACTGACCGCTTTTGACACAGAGACCACCAGCCTAAACTACATGGCCGCAGAATTAGTCGGCGTGTCTTTCTCAGTAGAAGCCGGCGTTGCCGCGTATGTTCCCTTTGCCCACGACTACGAAGGCGCACCAGAACAGCTCGATCGCGATTGGGTACTCGAACAGCTCAAACCTTGGCTAGAAGATGACAGCAAAGCAAAAGTTGGCCAACACCTTAAGTACGACGCTAACGTATTGAATAACTATGACATTGTGTTGCGCGGCATCGCCTACGACACCATGTTGGAATCTTACGTGTACAACTCGGTTAGCTCGCGCCACGACATGGACACCCTGGCGAAGAAGTTTTTAGACCATACTTGTGTGAGCTTTGAAGACTTGGCCGGTAAGGGCAAAAAACAGAAAACCTTTAATGAAATCGACCTAGAACAAGCCGCTTTCTATGCCGCAGAAGACGCCGATATTACCTTGCGCCTTCATCAAGCGATCTGGCCACAAGTTGAAAAAACACCAGAATTGGTCAGCATCTTTAAAGACATCGAATGCCCTCTTGTACCCGTATTGGCAAAAATGGAACAAACCGGCGCCTTGATCGACCCTGATTTGCTGCACGCGCAAAGTGCAGAGATCGCCGGTAAGTTACAAGAGCTGGAAATCAAAGCCCACGAGCATGCTGGCGAAAGCTTCAACCTCAGCTCGCCAAAACAGCTGCAAGTCATCTTGTTCGAAAAACAAGGTTTGCCTGTCATCAAGAAGACACCAAAAGGCCAGCCATCTACCGCCGAGCCTATCTTGCAAGAACTGGCACAAGACCACGAACTGCCACGCTTGATCATGGAACACCGCACCTTGTCTAAGTTGAAATCAACGTACACCGACAAGCTACCAGAAATGATCCAGAAAACGGGCCGCATTCATACCTCTTACCATCAAGCCATCACGGCGACCGGTCGTTTATCGTCCACGGATCCAAACTTGCAGAACATCCCGATCCGCTCGGCAGAAGGCCGTCGCATTCGCCAAGCTTTTGTGGCGCCAAGTGGTTACAAGCTCATCGCAGCCGATTACTCACAAGTGGAACTTCGCATCATGGCGCATTTGTCACAAGACAAAGGCTTACTCGATGCCTTCACTAGAGACGCCGATGTGCATAAAGCCACCGCTGCCGAAGTCTTCGAAGTCAGCCTAGACGAGGTCACCACAGAGCAACGCCGCCGTGCTAAAGCCATCAACTTCGGCCTGATCTACGGCATGTCCGCGTTTGGTCTGGCGAAACAACTCGACATCAGCCGCCCAGAAGCCGCGAAATACATAAAACGCTATTTCGAACGCTACCCAGGTGTACAGCAATACATGGAAAACACCCGCGAAGGCGCGAAAGAAAAAGGCTTTGTGGAAACCATCTACGGTCGTCGTTTGTACTTGCCTGACATCAGAGCGAAAAACGCCATGATGCGCCAAGCCGCCGAACGCACCGCGATCAACGCACCGATGCAAGGCTCCGCCGCCGACATCATCAAACGCGCCATGATCAAGATGCACGACTGGCTCGCCGACACCGACCTAGACGTGAAAATGATCCTACAAGTACACGATGAATTGATCTTTGAAGTGGCCGAAAAAGACCTAGACGCCGCCCAAGCAAAAATCACAGACATCATGCAAAACAGCAGCACAATCGACGTGCCTTTATTGGTTGAAGCAGGCATTGGAGACAACTGGGACGAGGCGCACTAGGGGCTTTGATAAACCCTAGAACAAAAAAAGCCATGCATGAGCATGGCTTTCTATTTCGTCTGTCTTCGGTGGGCTGCCTAAGCAGGGATATCCGAAGCTCTCGTTGATAATGCTAGCCAAAAGAAGTGTATCCGTCAAGACAACTTAAGGAGGCAAGGATGCCATATAACGCTATAGAGTACGCTCTTTCCGTTAATCGGTTCTCAACATATCGCCAAGCGGTAATAACATCGTTTGGTCATAACTGCACTGTAACGACCTTAAGGCTCTATGAATGGAATGCAGAGCTTTCCAGTCGATTCTTCTTTCCAATACATATTTACGAAGTTGCCATTCGTAATGCTATTTCTGATGCCATTAGCGGACGTTACGGCAGTGACTGGCCAACCAACACAGTCTTTCAAAACTCGCTAAACCACTTAGATAAGCAAACGCTTTTGGCGGCGTTGCGCAACGGCTACCAAGGAGTCGGCAAGCTACTTCCCGAAATCAAGTTTGTGTGGTTTGAGAATATGCTTACCAGCCGACATGATGGCCGCATATGGAAACCATATATCACCACAATTTTTCCAAATGCACCGACATCCATGACACCACAGGAAATCAGAAAAGCATTAAAAGACGCATGCTACATCATACGAAAATTCAGAAACCGATGTGGTCACCATGAACCGATATTTAACAGTGCGAGTTTATCTGATGTATATCCACATATCCGCAAGTCATTGCATTGGCGATGCGCAACAACAAGTAACTGGATGGACAGTAAACAGTCTGTTAGTGAACTATTGTGCAAGCCTGTGATATAAAGCGGTTTGAAGAATTGAGAAGATAAAAACCCCTAAGCAAATTCGTCGCAAGCAACTTCATTGA
Organism: Marinomonas pollencensis; assembly: GCF_003387375.1. GTDB lineage: Bacteria > Pseudomonadota > Gammaproteobacteria > Pseudomonadales > Marinomonadaceae > Marinomonas > Marinomonas pollencensis. The sequence continues at coordinate 120,226 of NZ_QUNG01000005.1, forward strand.
AAGGGGCCATGTTGGAACTAATTATATACGAAAGGTTCATGAATCAAAATGCTATATAGGGATGTGCTCCCTGAGCGATATTCACGACTGACTTGTGGTAGCCGGCCTAGACGTGAAAATGATCCTGCAATTTCACGATGAATTGATCTTCGAAGTGGTTGCAAAAAACATCGACGCCGCCAAAGAAAAAATCGTCAGTATTATGCTGAATAGCAGCAAAATCGACGTACCATTACTTGTGGAAGCGAGAATTGGAAACAACTAGGACGAGGCGTATTAAGCGCCTCCTCCTAAAAAAATATGTTAGGTGCTTAACCCCTCGAACTAATCATATGACCAAAGATAAAAGGACTTTAAAATGACTCCATACAAGTTTAGATCTGACGACACTATTGGTAATTTAGATGCTGAATCCGACTCATTTCTATCTAGTTGCTTCCTTGAGTCGAATGTCTACAAAATTCTTGCCAACTTTGAAAACAATATGGATTTTACCAAAAGAATAATAGTGGGCAGAACCGGTTCTGGAAAAACGGCACTCCTAAAACAGATAAAAGAAGATCATCGAATCAAAAAAACCAATGAAATTGAAGCAGAGTCTACGGTTTTTGAACATATAAAAAATAATGTATTCATATCACAACTCACTGATGAAAAAATTGATTTAAGAGTTTTTTATAAATCTTTATGGGTTCATGTTTTACTAACCAAAATAATAGAAACAATTGATACCGATAGGTTCATGGACTTACTCAAGAAACCTTTAAGTACAATAAAGAAAAGATACAATATTGAATTAGCTAAGGATTATATAGAGTCATTCAGCAATGGTTTTTTTAATGATAACATAATTTCTGAAATGACAGATAGAATGCAAAATGATTTAAAAGCATCTTTTAGCATTTCAGGCATAGGCATAAGTGGCGGTACATCTTCTGATACTTCTCAAAAAATCCAAAGAGAAACATCCAGATATGTAAGCTCAGAATTACTTAAAAAACAAAAAGAAATTATAAAAATAATTGAAGATGAATTTAGTAATGAACATCAAATAAAAATAGTAATAAGCATTGATGATCTCGATAAGTCTTGGCTTAGTTCTAGTGAAATAAGATATGATTTCATTAATGCTCTTTTAGATGCTTTCAAAGAATTAGTGAACGTTAAATCTGTAAAAATATTAATATCTATCAGAACCGACATTATGATGGGGATATATAAAAACAACTTAAGACAAGAGGAAAAAGATAAGGCTTTCATTTTGCCAATCAAATGGAGTAGGCAAGAAATATCAGAAATATTAGACAAACGTATAAATCACTTAATAAAACATAGATATCAATCTAAATCAGATGTTAGTTTTTCCGATGTTTTTAGCTTTCCGATAAAAAACACTACTGTCGATAATTATATTTTAGACAGAACAATGCTAAGGCCTAGAGATGCTATTGACTTCATAAATATCTGTCTATCAAATTCTGATGGACTCAATGAAATGGACGAGAATTTAGTTTTACGATCAGAAGAAGAGTTTTATACTTCAAGAAAACAAGCATTAGTAAAAGAGTGGATCAGTTTATACCCTCATATAAAAGATTATATCGATGGAATTTCATTCTTACTTAATTCTAATTTCACAATATTAGAAAATAAAAACACATTTGAAAAAATTGAAGAGTTTTTAATATCGAAATCAAAAGATAATGAGGGAATAGAGCATAACAAGATTGTCACCAACCCTTTTGATCTGATAAATATTTGGTTCATGATTGGAATTGTAGGGATTAAAAAATCAGACTCACTCATCATCTACTCCAGTTTTGATAAACAAGAGTTAGACATAACAGACCAAACTAAGAACTTCATTATTCATCCTTTATTTTTTAGAGAGTAACTTTACAAGCGAAAATCACACAGCTAACAATTGGGGTCAGATGAAAATTTAATCCATCTGACCCGGTTACCTACCTCGCTTTCTTGGCGTCACTCGCCTACCCGTTAGCTTCTCGATATCCTCTTTAAAAAGTTTGTTTCCCAATGCTATATCTACAACAATTGATTGAATGTCATGAGGACCATCGAGTCTAATAGTAAAGGTACAGAAGAAACTAAGTCAGGACTTTCCATATCCATGGTTTACCAGCGCCTTCCAAGACTTTAGAAGTGAAAAAACCGACACTAGGCCGGCTTATTCGTCCAACTCCAGGGGGCTGTATGTCGCCACGCGTGGAAGAAGGATAAGTTGTGAGCATAAAATAGCCAACTAGAGTAAACATTGCAATGCGAACCCTCTAAAAACTATGACATTAAAATGAGCAAAGTTCTGCTCAAAAACTGCTCTTAATCACCATAATGAGCAAAACTATGCGAATTCAGGTACTCGACAACACACACTATCCAGCCAAATGCTTAGAAAAAATGCCATCCGATGAAACCTTTATGAGCATAGTAGCAGCAGAACAACACCAAGTTTATTAATAGAGTTTCAAAACAGACAGCCAAGCATCTGGGGGTGGGCTTAGCCAGTATCCTGCGGCGCAGAATAGTACTAGCACTAATGAGGCGAGCGGTTCGCCCCAGTCGGTGAGTTTGAGTGCGGTGCCGAAAGAGCGTTTGATGCGCATGCCTGAGAGTTCGATGCTGTATAGCTCGTCGAGTATCAGGTGTATGGTGGCGCCTAGGAAGATAAAAGCGCCGATGCCCCATGCGGTTTTTGCACTAAGGTCAAACACATGATACGCAATCGGCACGGCAATAGCGGCAAACATGACGTTGGCCAGTAAGCTATGCAATGTTCCTCTGTGGATGGTGAGTTGTTCAAACAGCCATTGTATTGGGAAGCGTACGATTAGGTAGCCTGTCGCCGCCAGTGCAAGTACTTGCCAGTGAGGCAGCTGATTTACCCAAGCGGCGATGATCAAGCCTGCAACCAGTGCGCCGAACAAGCGGAACACCAGCCGGATGGCTATCGATTCATCCGCGTCAATATCGGGTAAAAGCCCTCCTAGGGTTCCAGCCAAAGCGTAGAAAATCGCTTCATTCATATGCGCAAATCCCATTACAAAAGCACTGGCTGCCAATGGCGCGCTGATGGCGGCAGCAACGGTAACGTGGGTATTAAAATTGGCCATCTGAGGTTGTCCTTGTGGCGATAAATTAAGCTAAGGTGATGTAGAGCTGACAGTAATTTTTAGCGGGTGAAGGCTACAGGACTCGAGAGATAAGGTCTGCGTATCAATACGTAAAAGGTCTGACCCTTTCCTGTAAAGATGGCATTCGCGGCGTCTAAGTCATTAGACATGCTAGTGTAAAAAGTTGCTATTATATTAAAAGGGTAACCCCTTGCTCACCTTTGAGGTAATAAATGGCAAAACGCAAACACGGTGTTATCGCTAAAATCTGGTCTGTCATGTGGCGTCTGCTGGTCGCCTTTGCGTTGGTTTTGTTGCTGTTTCGCTTTGTATCTCCCCCCACCACGGCTTTTATGCTGCAAAGTGACTACCCAGTCAAACAACAGTGGGTGGATATCGATAAGTTGCCAATACAGGTGCCCTTAGCGGTAGTGGGTTCAGAAGATCAGCGTTTTCCCAATCACTTTGGCGTCGACTTTACTGCCATAAGCAAAGCCATTAGCCAATATGACAATGGCGAAGGTCTGCGCGGTGCCAGCACCATTACACAACAAACAGCGAAAAACTTATTTCTTTGGCCTGGCCGGAGCTTTATTCGCAAAGGGTTAGAGGCCGGACTAGCCATCAGCCTTGAAGCTATTTGGGGTAAAAAACGCATTTTAGAAGTGTATTTAAACGTCGCAGAATTCGGCAAAGGGATTTATGGCGTAGAAGCCGCTAGCCAGTATTATTTTGGCAAATCCGCCCGCCATCTGACAAGCAATCAAGCCGCACGATTGGCGGTATTATTACCCAGCCCCCGTACCCGAAGCCCAAATCACCTAACCTCAAACCTTCGTCAACGGGTCAATTGGATCGAGCGGCAAATGCAGCAGCTAGGTACGGCTTACCTAAAGCCTATACTCGATAATTAGCAAGATATGCCCCTTCTTTGCTGCTAGAATGCTCCCTTATTTTTATTCCTTGTTACCCTTAAAGGTAGGCTATGACCGTTCTTCTAATGACCCCTCCAATGACTCAGTTAAATACACCGTATCCAGCGACGGCGTATCTTACGGGTTTTTTACGCTCTAGGGGCTATGAGGCAGAGCAACGTGACCCTGCCATTGAGCTGTTTCTTGAGATGATGACGGCCCCTGCTTTGGACATTATTCGTCAGCACGTGGAAGACAACTTCGAGCAATTTGAAGACGACGAGTTGCCCGATGTGATTTTCACCTTCTTGGCAGAGTTTGACCGCTATCGTCTCGCGGTGGAGCCCGTGATCCGCTTTTTACAAGGTAAAGACCCAAGCCTTGCCCTGCGCATTATCTCCCGTCGTTTCCTACCGGAAGGCCCAGCTTTTGACACCATTGAGCAAATGGAAGCCGTCTCGGGCGATGTATTAAAAGCGGCGTTTGGTAACTTAGGGGTGCAAGATCAAGCCAAGTATTTAGCCACCCTGTTTATCAATGATTTGTCGGCGGTAATCACCCAAGGTGTGGACCCTTATTTCGAAGTCAGCCGTTACGGTGAACGCCTTGCTGCGGCGAACCCAAGTTTTGATAACTTATATGACACACTAATGGGCGAGCCGAGCTTTAGTTCTGAAATCCTAGAACAATTGGTTGAGCAATATTTGGAAGAAACCCAACCCAGCGTGGTGGCCTTAACCGTTCCTTTCCCGGGCAATATGTTGGGCGCATTACGCATTGCGCAAACCTGCAAGGCGATTAATCCAGACTTGCCAGTCGTTATGGGGGGCGGTTTTGTGAATACCGAGCTACGTGCCCTGAAAGACACACGCGTGTTTGAGTTTGTTGATTTCATCTGTTTGGATGACGGCGAGCGCCCATTTATGACGCTGCTGGAGTTCTTTGACGGACAGCGCGAAATCGACGAGTTAGTGCGTACTTACTTTCTTGCTGAAGATGAAAGTGGCATCCCTTATGTGCATTTGAATGACAACAAGGAGTTACACGACATTCCCCAAACCGATGTGGGTACACCAAGCTACGACGGCTTACCTTTAAGCGAGTACCTGTCCCTTTGTGAAATGCTCAATCCAATGCATCGTATTTGGAGTGATGGCCGCTGGAACAAGCTGACCATTGCCCACGGCTGTTACTGGCGTAAGTGTAGCTTTTGCGATGTGAGCTTAGATTACATTGACCGCTACGATGCCGCAGGGGCTGATCTGCTGGTCGACCGAATTGAAGAGTTAATCGAAGAAACCGGACAAACTGGCTTTCACTTTGTGGATGAAGCCGCGCCACCAAAAGCCTTGTTTGCGTTAGCGAATCGCTTAATCGAACGCGGCGTTGTTATCAGTTGGTGGGGCAATATTCGCTTCGAAAAAACCTTTACCCCAGAGCGCTGCCAATTGTTAGCAGATTCTGGCTGTATCGCCGTCAGTGGTGGCCTTGAAGTGGCCTCAGATCGATTGCTTAAGTTGATGAAAAAAGGCGTCAGCGTCGAACAGGTGGCGCGAGTCACTAAAGCATTCAGTGACGCCGACATTCTAGTCCATGCTTATCTTATGTACGGTTTTCCAACGCAAACCGAACAAGAAACCATTGATGCACTAGAAATGGTACGCCAAATGATGGCTCAAGGCTGCTTCCAATCGGCCTTTTGGCATAGATTCGCCGCCACCATACACAGTCCGATTGGCATTAATCCTGACGACTATGGCATCACCCTAGATGAACGCCCTGAGATTCTGTTCGCAGAAAACGATGTAGACTTCACCGACCCAACCGGCACAGACCATGAAATGCTAGGTGAAGGGTTGCGTAAAGCACTTTACAACTACATGCATGGTATTGGCTTTGATCAACCGATGAATTTCTGGTTTGAGCGCCCTGTTTCAGATACCACTATGAGACAAGACCTAATATCAAAAGCCATTAATGATGTGATTGCACACAGCTAACCCTATGGCTGCAAAATAATACGGCGTGAGTCTTAGCGCGGATGCGAAAAACAGACGCTACAACAGACTCTAAGCCATAAATTAAGCTACACTCTTCCTTCACTTTTATATTATAGGGTAAAGCACTACGGCTGGAACTTCTCTACCCCTTTTGTGGACCAACTATTGTCTGCTTTCTGCAACGCTTGAATAGATTAACGGATTTAACTTATGACGATTAATGCTCGCCTTGTTATTGGCTTTGGTATTACTTTAGCCCTAACGGTTATTTTGACAGTAATTGCAATTCATCGAGTGAACTTCATCGACAGTACAATCACTCAGATGACTGACATTAATTCTGTAAAACAACGCTATGCCATTGATTTCCGAGGCAGTGTTCACGACCGTGCCATTGCGGTGCGTGATGTGGTTTTAGCCAGAGATAACAACGAGGTTTCTGCTGTCATCAAAGACATTGAGGAGCTTCATCAGTTTTATCAGAAGTCGGCAAACATGCTTAGCTCAGCCAAGCTCCCTATGACGGCACAAGAGCAATCCATTTACCGCAAAATACAAAGTATTGAAGAAAAAACCCTACCGCTTATTCAACGGATCATCAGCGCCAAACAAGCCAATGATTTAGACTCCGCTCATGCTCTATTGCTAAACGAAGCGAAGCCCTCTTTTGTGGAGTGGCTTGCGGCCATCAACGCCTTTATCAATCTTGAAGAAATGGCCAATCAACAAGCTACTCGGGAGACCCGAGAAGTTTCCAGTAGTTTCCAAGGCTGGATGATAACCCTTGCTGCTGTCGCGATTATTATTGGCCTTAGCGTGGCGTATTTAATCGGTCGCCGAATTAAAAATGCGGTAGGAGGTGAGCCTCAAGCAGCGGCGGATGTGATTGCCGAGATTTCCAAGGGGGACTTAACTGGCTCCGTCTCTTCTTGCTGTCCAAACAGCATGATGTCGTCAGTACAAATAATGCAGCAACAACTGGTCTCGATCGTTAACGGTATTATGAGGTCCTCTAATGAGCTGTCTCAGCGCTCAGCAACCGTGGCATCTGGCACCAAACAATCATTGGTTGCTGCCGATACTCAGCTAGAGTACACCAACTCTGCCGCTCATAAACTGGTCGAAATGAACGACAGTATCAACGCTATCTCAAATCGTGTTCGTGAAACCGAAAGCAACTCTAATGTCACCGCTGAACTTTCCTTGAAAGGGCAAACGGCAGTACAAAAAGTCGCCACAGAAATTGAGCAAGTGTCTCTCACCGTGCAAGCCACAGTGGAACAAGTTAACACTCTTGAGGAGCGCACCCGTAGCATTGGCGATATTATCAATGTGATTCGCGGTATTTCAGAACAAACCAATTTATTAGCATTAAACGCTGCCATTGAAGCCGCTCGTGCCGGCGAAACAGGCCGAGGTTTTGCGGTTGTAGCAGACGAAGTACGCCATTTAGCACAACGTACTGGCGATGCCACTGGCGATATTGAGAAAATGATTTTGCAAGTCCAAGAGGAAACCAAGGCTTCCGTAGAAGCAATGGAAACTACGGTGCCTAAGGTGCAAAATGGTTTATTGCTTACCCAAGAAGCCAATACCCTGTTGAATGAAATCCAGCAGCAGTCGAAAAACTCCTTAGAGAATGTGCTCGAGGTGGTCGCTGCCACCGCTCAGCAAGTCGCAACGGTCGCTGAGATCAATAGCGAAATTCAAGAGGTTGCTAATATGTCAAAAGAAACCAGCCAAGCACTGCAGGTGAATGCTGATGAAACCCTTGCTTTGCAACAGCTTTCTGAAAAGCTTAAAGCCGATATTAATTATTTCAAAGTTCAATAACTCGCAGCAAAACCTCTAAATAAATGGCCAGCTGAGACCTGTCTCAGCTGGCCATTTTTTGTTTTGAACCAGTCTATTGCTACCTAGTATCGGACGCTCTAACTCGATAATACCCTAGCTCAATAACACCTTACCTTGTTGATAACTGAGTACTTTTTGCAATGGGATCGGCTTAGAAAAGTAATAGCCTTGTAGGTAATCACAGCCGTAACCTAATAACAAATCCGCTTGTTCTTGGGTTTCCACCCCTTCCGCTACTACCAACACACCCAACGCATGAGCCATCGAGATAATGGCCTCACATAAGGTTTCTGAGGTGGTTTCTGCGCCAAGTTTCTGTACAAACTCACGGTCTATTTTCAGGTAATCTATATCGTAATTCATAATATAGGCAAGCGACGAATAACCTGTGCCAAAATCGTCTAAGGCCACTTGAATACCCTCTTCTCTAAAGGCTAAAAGTGCTTTTCGAGTACTTTCATCAGAGTTCATCAAAAGGTGTTCCGTGATTTCCACGATTAAGCCATTGTGTTGCTGTATTTTTCGACTGCTCGTGTTGTGAAGAAGTAACTCAGCAAGCAAACGACCGTCTTCACCTTGTTGTTTAGACAGCTGTATTGGGGAAACATTTACACTGATTTGAACCTGATCGCCGTGCACCTCACGAATAGATGCCAAAGCACGCTTCGCTTCCTGAATGACCCAATGTCCTATCTCAACAATTTGCCCTGACTCTTCTGCAAATTGAATAAATCGGTCAGGTGGGATTAACCCTTTCTCGGGGTGCACCCAGCGAATAAGGGCTTCGAATTTGGTTACCTTGCCATATTTGTTAACGATGGGTTGATAGAGCAGGTGAAATTCTTGGTTCAAAATGGCGTGGCGCAGATCTTGAATCAACTCTATTTTGCTTGTTAGCGCCTCTTTTAATTCCCAACTAAAGCGCCGTGTAGCATCTCGGCCACTTTGTTTAGCAAAGTACATGGCTTGGTCAACAGCAACCATCAACTCTTTGGCATTCGTCCCGTCGTCTGGGAAAAGGGCAATACCAATACTCGCCGTTACGACTATTTCAAAATGTGACACATTAAAGGGCTCTTTAATTAAGAGTCTAATTTGCTCACTCAATGCCACTATTTCTTCTTCGTCTATATTATCCAGCAACAAAATAAACTCATCGCCCCCAATTCGACTAATGAGCTTAGCCGAAGGGGCACAGCGAATAAGCCGAGAGGCGATCATTTTCAGTACTACATCTCCCGTTTCATGACCTCGGGTATCATTCACTTCTTTGAAGTTATCAAGATCAAGTAAGATAACACCGACCTGGCGGTTATCTTGATTCTCACACAGTATTTTAGCTAGATTAAAGTTGAGTGCGTCACGATTGGACAATGCGGTTAAGCTGTCTGTTTGCGCCTGTTGTACGATGAGCTCCTCAGCTTGGACTTTGTGTTTGGCCATATCCAAAAAGCTGTTTTGTAAATCGTCCATTTCTTTTACGCCAATCGGCAATGCCGTATAGACTTTCTCGTTTCTCCCGAGGCGCATAGCGAGCTCACCTAAACGATTCAGTGGCTTAGATATAGTGTTCATAAAAAACACCCTCAACAACACCAACATCACGATAACCATCAGGGTAAAGCTGGCCACTATCACCGTATAGCGTTCCTTCACCATGGAGATAGGCTTATCTACTGACACTCCGGTCAGAAAAGTCAGTAACACTTGTCCGTCTTCGTTAAACACTGAATTTCGAACGAATACACGATAGATATCGTCATTTCCCTCAACTATGGTGTTAAAAGTTTGAGGGGGCTCAAACACAAGATCATTCGGGTAGCTGGCAACCACTTTTCCTGTACTGTCTAACACATAAGCCACGCTCTTTTCAGGTAACTGACTATTACTTAACAAGAGGTTCCACCAATCTAGAGTGATAACGGCGACCGCCACTCCTAAGGAATATTTATTATTCGTTTCTAAATGAATAGGGTAGGCAAAATTAATGGTTGGCCGACCAACCGCACGGTCAATTTGTACCCCGCTTGACGTAAAACGGTCTTGGTTCATCGCTTGTTGGATATATTGACGATCGTATACATCGAGAGGGGAGGTAAGCGCTGTCCCATTACAAGTCAATATCCCCTCATCATTCGGGATGCCGATATTGATATAACGTTCAAATAACAAGGTAAGGTCGCTGACAAAACGTCGACAATGTTCTGAGTTCGGCTGTCGAACTTGCGGTAGCGAGGCAAGCGCTACTAAGAAGCGTCGAGTGGAAGACACTAGCTCTTCTTGATTTTCTGCCACTTGATTGGACACTATTTCAGCCGTTACAAGAAACTCTTCTTCGATAATGTCACGGCTGTAATCGAAGCTCAAGTAAGTGAAAAAGTAGAAAGGCATAACAATCAATATAGAGAGAAAATAAAGGCGTCCTTTCAGTGTATTAAACATTCTATTTCTCATACTCCATGATACGCACTTGGCACACCTCAAAACATATGAAAACCATCACCAGCCCAATACAAGTGCATTAAAATAAATACCAAGTACATCTCCAAGGTAATCATTGTTGACACAAGTGTGTCAACAACACTCTGATTTACTTCTCTTGAAGCTAGCAGATATACCGCAAAACATGCTCCCCTTTTTGTAATAATTCGCAAACCACAAGGCACTCAAGCTCACTCTTAGCAGACGATAAACGCAGAATTACCGACGTTTTACTTCATGCCAAAAGGTAAATTGTACTCAGGTGCAAACATAATGGACTATGAGGAAAACTTTTCTCTGCAGTGTTTTTAAAGTAGAAGGAAGGCAGGTGTTTGATGCTGTTAAACCTTGCCTTAACACTCACTTAATAAAAACTAAATGGAGTTTGTTATGAAAGCAGCAGTAGCCAGTCAATTTGGCGCCATTCTCAATATAGAAGAAGTGGCGAAACCAAGGATCGAAGCACATCAAGTGCTGGTCAAAATACATGCCTGTGGCGTGTGTCACACAGATTTGCACGCCTGTCACGGTGATTGGCCGGTCAAACCTACTCTTCCCTTTATCCCAGGACATGAAGGGGTTGGTGAAGTGGTCGAAGTCGGCAGCGCCGTAAAGCATTTAACCCTTGGCGATCGTGTTGGCATTCCTTGGTTATACAGCGCATGTGGGCATTGTGAATACTGCTTAACAGGCAATGAGAACCTGTGTTTGTCTCAACAAAATGCCGGTTACTCCGTAGATGGCGGTTACGCAGAATACTGCGCTGCGCACGCTGAATATGTCGTTAAAGTTCCAGATGGCTTAGGCTATATCGAAGCCGCCCCATTATTTTGCGCAGGTGTAACTACTTATAAAGCACTTAAAGTTTCAGCGGCAAAACCAGGTGACTGGGTCGCATTATTTGGCGTCGGTGGGCTGGGGCATCTCGCGGTGCAATATGCGGTCGCCATGGGCTTTCGCGTGGTCGCCGTCGACACTGGTGACGCCAAACGTGAGTTGGCTCTGTCACTCGGTGCCGAACACTTTTTCGATTTCAAGACAGACGATGTGGTCACACAGATACTAGATACCACCCAAGGCGTTCATGCCACTGTCTGCACAGCTGTGAGTAAAGCCGGCTTTAGGCAAAGTTATGATGTGATTCGCCGTGGTGGAAAATGTGTCTTGGTTGGCCTGCCACCCGAAGACATGCCACTGCCTATTTTCAATACAGTGCTGAATGGCGTAAGTGTAATTGGTTCAATTGTCGGCACCCGTAAGGACCTAGAAGAATGTCTAGAATTTGCTGCTCGCGGTAAGGTCAAAGCTATCATTGCAGAAAAGTCATTAGATGACATCAATGATATTTTTGACGACATGGTAAAAGGCGATATTACAGGACGTATTGTTATGTCGTTTTAACACATAAAAAAACGCCGTAGTGACATGATGCTTTATGGCATTCACCTCACTACGGCGCTTTCGTTAACGCGCGACTACGGCTTACAAATAGGCTTAAGCCTGGCCGGAGTCTGTCTTAGCAGTATGATGGCCTGCGTCAGGATCATTGTAGACACTTTCATCTAGTTGACCTTCACTTTTCGCCACAACCGCACTCACAACCGCATCACCAGAAATATTAACAGCGGTACGTATCATGTCTAATAAGCGGTCGACCCCTAGGATCAAGCCAATGCCTTCGATTGGCAAACCAACTTGAGCAAATACCATAGACAGCATGATCAAGCCCACTCCAGGTACACCTGCTGTACCAATAGAAGCCAACACAGCCATTAGGATAACTGTAAGGTAGCCCATCATACCAAGGTCAACATTGTAGATATTGGCGATAAAGACAGTGGCAACACCCTGCATGATCGCCGTACCATCCATATTAATAGTGGCGCCGAACGGTACCGTAAAGGAAGCAACTGAGTTTTTAACACCGAGACGGTCTGTCACGGTACGTAAAGTCACAGGAATAGTCGCGTTCGAGCTCGACGTACTAAAAGCAAAGATCTGCGTGCTACGCATTTTCCTAATAAAGGTTAATGGGTTTAAGCCAGACATAAGTTTTAAGATAATCTGCAGAGTCACAAACAAGTGGAACAGCAGAACGCCGATCAACACCAATACATAACCCAAGAGCTGCTCTAATAGATCTAAGCCTAGGTTAGCAATGGCTTTCGCGATAAGACAAAACACCGCGTAAGGTGCAACGGCCATAATCACGTTCACCATTTTCATCATGATTTCGTTCAGGGCCTCGATAAAACTGCTCACTGAATCCGCTTTTCTACCGACCATTAGCAAGCTAACACCGAATACGATCGAGAAGAAGATAACTGGCAGCATTTCACCTTTCGCCATAGCACTGATCGGATTAGATGGCACAATATTGATGATAACAGAAGACAGCGGTGGCGCTTCTTTACCTGTGAAGCTGTTATTAGCAACGGCATTCATGCCTTCGCCAATTCCTAAACCAGAAGCAAAGAAAATCGCACTAGCAATGGCGATTGCCGTGGTCATCAGGTACAAAACAAATGCTTTCGTACCAATCCGGCCAAGCAATTTAATGTCACCTATTCCACACACACCACAAACCAATGAGAAAAAGACCAAAGGCACGACTAGCATTTTCAATGCATTGACGAACATACTGCCGACAACATGAAACAAGCCATTGGTTAAATATTGATTCACCCAGCTACCGGATACATTGGATCCCGTTAAGTTGATAATTAACCCAACGGCGATACCTAACGCCATCCCCAGTAACACCTTCATTGTTGTACTCATAACACTCTCTCTAGTTTTTATATGTTACGTTGATTTGCTATGCCCAATAAATATGGCTGAAAATAAAAGTGGGGCATGATACATGGCATCAAGCCGTATCAAAACCTATATTTTCTTTACAAACAGGGAGATAACTTGCGCGCCCCCCTTGAAAGCCCCGAAATTACTGGCTTTTCAAAAGAAGGACATACTCTGTTTCGCGCCAAATACCGAACATAAGCCATAACGATAGGGCGTGATGAGTGATATAAGATCCAATATCAACGTTAATTTACTCTTAGCATAAAGCGCTGATAGTGACCTCAACAGATGCAGAAGGAACGAAACTATGAACCAAACACACACTGGCTCTTGCCTCTGCGGCACGGCCAAATTTGAATTGATCGGCGAATTTAAAAAATTTTTCCTATGCCATTGTAGCCGCTGTAGAAAAAGCTCAGGGAGCGCCCATTGTGCTAACCTTTTCGCTCCAGGAGCGGAGTTAATTTGGCTAAGCGGGGCGGATAAACTCAGCTTTTACAAACATCAAGAAACTAACTTTTCACGTACCTTCTGCTCCGTCTGTGGTTCTAATGTTCCTACAGAAATCAAAGCGCGAGGAATCGTTGTTGTACCGGCAGGCTGCTTGGATACAAGTCTGGAGCTGTCGCCTCAAGCCCATGTTTTTAGCGGCAGCAAAGGCAATTGGGACGATGGCTTTGCCGACCTCCCTGTCTTCGACGGTATGCCAAGTTAGACAGGGTGTTGCGCAGCGCCAACACAAAGACGCCAAAGCCAAGCTTATGTTTGGCGCTTCTCTCAGAGCAGTTTGATATGACTAAACTGTTATCAGCGGATCAAGAGTGGTCGAAGATCGGCCACTCTTTAGCAGGAGGACAGCACAACTTGTATGACCTTTAAGACTGATGCAAACTAGCAAGTATTCATAATAACAAAGAGTTAGATTGACCAGATGAAGTGCCCACACTGCCAAGAAAAACTGCCCTTTTCACTGCTTAAAAAAAGCCTTTTTCGGCCCCAAGCATGCCAGAGCTGTAAAGAGGGATATGTACTAACCATTAGCATTGGTCGTATGCTCTTACTGCTCTTGCCCGTCGCGTTTAGCCTTATCATGATCCGGCCAATCAGTCTTCATTGGGGTATTGAGCCTACTTTTTTCTCTGCTTTAATTCTGCTGTTGTATGGCCTTTCTTGCCTTACACTCAGCCAACGGGCAATCAAATAACGCACTTTAAGCCGCTGTTAAAAATTTGCGTTTGGCCTTGGTGGACGCCTCGGCCGCACGCCGTTGCTCGGCAATAGTGTGCGCCGCATCATAAATGCTTTGTAATTCATCCAAGCTAACATCAACAAACACATCTTGCTGTTGTAGCACTTGATGTAAGTCTTCTACATTAAACTGCTCAAGGTTGGCCGCTACTTGATGAGCGTGTTTCTCTGTCGATTTTCTATTCAACCAAAACAGTGGATAGCGCCGCCAATGAAACAGATTATTTATCACCATGGCTAACGCTAGGATAATCAAAATATTAACGATGAAAACAAGCACGGATTGCGCCAAGTTAATCTGCGGCAAATTGGTCACAAAATAGAAGGCGGTAGCACCACCAGGTGGATGCAAACAGCCCAAATAATGCATCAAAATCACCGTCACACCCACCGCCAATGCGGCGGTCAGTAGGCTGCTATCCAACACACTGGCAAAGCCCACGCCAACCACCACAGACAAGGTTTGACCAGCCAACGCAGGCCACGGCTGAGATAAGGCTCCATGGGGTAAAGCAAATACTAGGAAAGCCGTCGCCGCGGTTGAAGCAAAAAACAAGATATGTGCATCCGTCGACAAACTCCACTGAGTAACAAAAGCCACAATGGCAATCGCTAAGCAGGTGGTAATACCAGACACTATCCGCTCTAGATGCGATGTTCGGTTGGCTTCCACGCCAATAAATTGACAAAACGTTTTAACAAAAGACAGCTGCATAATAAAGAAAACGTAGACGAGGGTAAAAAGTTGAGTGGCTATAGTACGGAACTCTTTAAGATCGGTATAATGAATATTAAACAATCATAAGTTCAATTAAATTGCACTTAAACTGGATTCATATGGATATTGAGCTAGCAAAAACCTTTCTTGAAATTATGCAGTCCGGCACTTTTGCTAGGGCAGCGGAGCGGCTTCATGTGACACAAACAACCATCACCGCACGAATTCACTCTCTTGAAGCCAACCTGAACTGTACGCTTTTTATCCGTAATCGCGGTGGCGCACGCCTCACCCCTGAAGGCGAGCGTTTTGTGCGGTATGCTAAAGAAATGATCGCCTCATGGCAGGCGGCACAAGAAGTCTGCTGCAGCCCTTTAACAGAAAGTAAAACCACCTTATCTCTCGGCGCGGAAAACAGCTTATGGAACCCCATTATGGTGGAATGGCTGATTCAGCTTGCAGAATTTGAGCAGCTACAATTACACAGCCAAGTAGATAACACTGACGCACTCTATGATGCCATCCGAACGCTTCGCTTGGATGCGGCCGTGGTTCACAGCGCTCGCTACTACCCTGATTTAAACATCGAGCAAGTTGCCGAAGAAAAACTCATTCATGTCGCCTCTGTGCACACGCCAGAACCCAACCTTTATATCGATTGGGGCGAAGAATTTGCTCAACAGTTCGACCGCTGCTTGCCCTTCAATCGGCAAACGGCAATGCAATTTTCACTTGGCCCAATGGCGTTAAAAGTCATGTTAAAACAAGGGGGGAATGGTTATTTTAGGACCCGAGTAGTAGACCAATATCTGCAACAGGGCCACCTCAAGCGGGTACCTAATGCTCCTGAATTTAGTTACCCTATCTACCTTGTTTCACACCGCGGGCATCTGCCAAAAGAGTTCAATCAGGTCAAACACCGTCTAAAAAGAGTGCTCAAAAGTAGCAACCAATGGCCGGTATAAAACAGCCCGTCTGGTGCCGTAAAATGCTACACTAATGACCTTTGTTATTCGTCTACCATTAAGCGAGCAAGTTCATGAGTTTTGCGTCATTAGGCCTTCATAAAATACTGGTTAACACGGTTTCTGAGCGTGGTTACAGTAGCCCTACCCCCATCCAAAAAGAGGCCATCCCAACTATTTTAAAAGATCGGGATGTGATGGCTGGCGCACAAACCGGAACCGGTAAAACGGCCGCGTTTGCTTTGCCAATTTTGCACCGTTTGCTAGAGCAATTTGACTTAGACCAAACCAGCGATGCGGGCTTGGCCAACCAGAAATATAAAAAAGTCAGTGCACTCGTCCTAGCGCCAACACGCGAGCTTGCCCAACAGGTATACAAGAGTTTTGCGACTTACAGCCAAGGCACATCGCTGCAGTCGGTCGTGGTGTATGGCGGAGCAAGCATCAACCCCCAAATCAATGCTCTCAATAAAGGCTGTGATGTATTAATTGCGACGCCTGGCCGCTTACTAGAGTTACTAATGAAAAACCTCGTCAAACTCGATGGGCTAAAAACACTGGTACTAGACGAAGCCGATCGCATGCTCGACATGGGCTTCATCGTCGATATTCAGCGTATTCTGACGAAAATCCCAAAGAAACGACAAACATTGTTTTTTTCCGCCACCTTCAATCAGGATATCTTTGCGCTGAGTAAAACCCTGCTAAACGATCCAAAGTTGATAGAAGTCGATCAGCGTAACGCGACCGCAAGTAAGGTTAAGCAGCTGGTCTATCAAGTCGATAACGATCAAAAAAGTGGCTTATTGTCCTACCTAATTGGCTCAAAAAACTGGCAACAAGTACTAATATTTACTCGCACCAAACAAGGTGCAGATGCGCTGGCAAAAGAAATGCAAAAAGATGGCATAGCCACTCAAGCTATCCATGGGGATAAGTCTCAAGGGGCTCGTGATCGCGTTTTGTCTGACTTTAAAGCAGGCCAAGTAAGAGCCCTAGTCGCAACCGATGTCGCCGCTCGAGGCTTGGATATCCAACAACTACAGTATGTGGTCAATCATGAGCTGCCATACAACGCGGAAGATTATATTCATCGTATTGGTCGCACCGGTCGTGCTGGATTAGAAGGGCTGGCGATTTCTTTAGTCTCTAGCAAAGAAAACTATTTATTAGATGATATAGAGAAGTTAGTCGGCGAGAGCTTTAACCCTCAGTGGTTCCCAGGCTTTGAACCTGATTTAGACAAACAAGAAAGCAGCAATAAACGTCCGCCATCGAAAAAAACGCTACGAGCCAAAGCCTTAGGTAAAGAGACGCGCAAAGATAAAAAGCCAAGAAGAAACCGACGATAAGCCAGTCTAAGGCGCATAATCAATGATAGAAGATTACCCAAACGTTCATGGGCAATCTTCTACTGTTTTTGTTATAACTGGCTTAATTTCTGTGCGGCTTCCACCAAGGTATGTTCTTCCTTAGCAAAGCACAAACGAATAAGACGTTGGTCTTGGGGTGCATCTTGATAAAAGACGCTGACAGGAATCGCGGCCACTCCCACTTCATCGATCAACCATTCACAAAATGCCACGTCATCAAGCTCACTAATGGCGCGGTAATCCAACA
This sequence comes from Marinomonas pollencensis, assembly GCF_003387375.1. Classification (GTDB taxonomy): domain Bacteria; phylum Pseudomonadota; class Gammaproteobacteria; order Pseudomonadales; family Marinomonadaceae; genus Marinomonas; species Marinomonas pollencensis. The sequence goes on from NZ_QUNG01000005.1 coordinate 137,959, forward strand.
ACTGGAAATAGGTGCCATCACAAGGCAATAAATCAAATCGGCTACTTGCTAGGGCTTCTCTTAATACGTCCCGTTTTTGTTGATAAAAGCCTGCTAATTCAGCACTACTTTCTGGTACATCAACTAAATGCTCCGCCAATGCTTGTTGCAATGGCGTGGCCGTGCAGAAAGTGACATATTGATGAACTTTGCGCAGCTCTTCGGTTAGTGCCACTGGTGCCACTACATAACCAACTTTCCAGCCTGTTAGGTGAAAGCTCTTGCCAAACGAAGACACCACAAAACTTCGCGCACTTAGCTCTGCGTGTTTATGCACACTTACCGCTTGCCCAGAAAAGTGAATAAATTCATACACTTCATCGGATAAAACATAAATATCTTGGCTTTTAATCGCCTGCCATAAAGCGTCTAGGTCCTCTGCACTCCAACAACTGCCCGTAGGGTTATGTGGCGTGTTAATAATCACTAGGCGCGTTTTCTCTGTTAGCAAAGACGCAAACTCCAGCCAATCAGGTCGAAAATCAGGCGCAGTAAGCGTTACCCGTCGGCAGACACCGCCAGCCAATGTAATGGCGGGTTCATAAAGGTCGTAAGCAGGATCAAACAGTATTACTTCATCGTCTGGCTGGATCAAAGCGGTAATAGCATTAAAAATGGCTTCTGAAGCACCACTGGTCACAGTGATTTCTTCTGTGGCATTAACCTGTCGTCCATAATGGCGAGCAATCAAACGGGCAATGGCATCGCGCAATGATGGCAAGCCCGTCATTGGAGCGTACTGATTGTTACCTTGTAATAGTGCTGTTGAGGCGCGCTGCAATAAACCTTCGTCTGGTTTGAAATCAGGGAACCCCTGAGATAAATTAATCGCACCTTTTGCGCTGGATAATGCGGACATTTTACTGAAGATATTGGTACCCACTGCGGGTAATTTAGAAGAAATAGCCACGTTGTACTTGCCTTAAAACAAAATGAAATACGGAAAAACAATAGCGCTAGTAAAAAGATTTACTGACTTAAGGTCAATGTATTCTCTGTTATACCTGAATAAACAGACCACCACGCAGCCAGTGTGCTCTTGCTTGTACTAAAATTTGCAAAAGCGCGTGCTATTAAGAGTCATTCTGGGAGGTTTTCATTTACGATATAATGGCAAGCAAGGTTGAGAAAATCGGTTATCTAGGGGAAGTATGAGCAACGCTTCTTGCTTCAGCACGAGGAGAAAAGCGAGCAGTGCGCAACGAGTATCGGATCTAAATAGTAGACCTATTGACGATTTTTCTTAAAGCCTGATACTGAGACAACTTATTCGCACCTTTCCTAGCGGTATTACTGATAAAATAAAGTCGCTGTTGTCATCAGAGGCACCGATTGCCCTGGAAAAAAGAAAAACAGGGGGTAACTGTCTGATCTGCTCTGAGCTACTATATCGTGACGCCATGACGTCTAAATTGACCAAAATAAGGAATATGTTTTTGTTTTTTACTTCTGTTAGTAACCTTTGTTATCTAATACCCACACAAGGAGTAGCATGAAAATCCCTAAGAGAATTCAACCACTTCTTGAAGACGGTTTGGTCGATGAAGTACTTCGGCAATTAATGAGCGGTAAAGAAGCCACTGTTTATGTTGTTCGTTGCGGCTCTGAAATTCGCTGTGCGAAAGTCTATAAAGAAGCCAGTAAACGTAGCTTTAAACAAGCAGTGCAATATCGTGAAGGCCGCAAGGTCAAAAACAGCCGCCGTGCTCGAGCCATGGAGAAAGGCTCAAAATTTGGTCGTGAAGAGCAAGAAAATTTATGGCACAACGCCGAAGTCGATGCCTTGTACAAACTTGCCAATGCCGGTGTCCGTGTACCTAAACCCTATGGCTGTTTTGATGGGGTATTGCTGATGGATCTGATCATGGGCGACAACGGCGATGTCGCACCACGTCTCAACGATGTTTCCATGTCGGCAGAGCAAGCTCGCGAAGATTTCGAGCTTATTATCCGAGACATAGTACGCATGCTGTGCGCCGGGTTGGTTCATGGGGATCTGTCGGAGTTTAATGTATTAGTGGATGCAGACGGCCCAGTCATCATTGACCTGCCCCAAGCAGTCGATGCGGTTGCTAATAACCATGCTGAGTGGATGTTAGAGCGCGATGTAAACAACATGCGAGATTATTACGGCATGTTCGCGCCAGAGATCTTAGAAACCCAATACGCGAAAGAAATTTGGTCTATTTACGAAGCAGGAAAGCTCACCCCAGAAACAGAATTAACCGGCCTCTTTGAAGAACCAACCGAAGCCGCCGATGTAGACTCTGTACTGCTTGAAATAAAAGAAGCATTAGCGGAAGAAGAAGCGCGCCTAGCAAGAATCAGCGCAGACGACGAAGAAGGCTAAGCTCAGCTGGCAGCCAGATACATAGTATCAGTGAACACCGCGACTCGCAGATTTAGACTCATTTTGTAAAATGCGCTCTGAATCGAGCGAGGCGATCGGAACATCTGTTTGCAGCGGAATGTCACCATTTAACTGCAACGCCTGGTAACGCAACGCGCAAACACGCAAAAAGGACGTGAAGTTAGCCACATCATGGCCCACTTTAATCGATTCTTGATAAAGACGAGTAATCAACTGGGTTACGCTTAACCCATCCCGAGCACCAATTTCAGTTAACAACGCCCAATATGCATTTTCCAGGCGTACACTGGTCACCATGCCATTAATCCGCAAAGAATGCGTGGTCGACGACCAAAGCTCTGTATCGGCATTAATAAAAAGCTTACACATGGTGCTAACCTCTTCGCGGACTGAGCAAAAAGTGTAGCGACAGAAATCTAAAATGGCAACCAGCTAAAAAGCCTGAAAATAGACGCTGAAAGTGAGAGTCACGCCACCGAAACACAAAGAGGAACATCTATTATTGGCGTTTCTCTTTGCTCATTCAGCGTCAATCAACAGACCTTGCCATCTATAGCAAAGCGATAAATTGCGCCAGCCAAGCGGGATGCGCAGGCCATGCCGGAGCCGTTACTAGGTTGCCGCTCGTGACGGCTTGATCGACTGGAATATCAGCATACTCACCACCGGCCTGCTCCACTTCTGGACGACACGCAGGATAAGCAGAGCATTTTTTCCCTTCTAATACGCCAGCTGCAGATAAGATTTGCGCACCATGGCAAACCGCCGCCACGGGTTTATTCGCGCTAAAGAAGTGGCGCACCATGTCTAATACGGCTGGATTTAAGCGTAGATACTCAGGTGCACGACCACCTGGGATCACTAAAGCGTCATACTCTTCTACTTGAATCTTGTCGAAATCTGCATTCAAGGCGAAGTTATGGCCCGGTTTTTCGGTATAGGTTTGATCACCTTCAAAGTCATGAATGGCTGTTTTTACCGTATCACCACTGACTTTACCTGGGCACACCGCATGCACGGCATGCCCCACTGCCATTAGGGTTTGAAATGGCACCATGGTTTCATAATCTTCGGTGAAGTCTCCAGTAATCATGAGAATTTTTTTTATTGTCATCACAGGCTCCTAAACTATTGTTGGGTCGAGCTATGATGCTAACAAGCGATAACAACGAACAGGTATTAGGCCATTACTACAATAAAAGAAACACAATAAAAGAAAACAAAGGCTGTATAAAAAACATCCCAAAAGCTATTTCCTGAACAGTCGGTTAATGTATAATCGCACCCAACTTTGGCCAACAAACGAAAGCGAAAGTTTATAGCGCAAATCTTAATGTTTTTATTTGGGTTCCCTCACCCCAAACAGCATTCCAGCCGAAATTAAAAAAAAGGTGTTATCATGAGTAGTTTTACCCCCGAGCAACAGCGTAAGGCGTTGTGGTATCTTGCTGGATTCCACTTGCTGATTATCGCGTCTAGCAATTACCTAGTACAAATTCCATTTACCGTATGGGGCTTCCATACCACATGGGGTGCATTTACTTTTCCGTTTATTTTTCTGGCCACAGATCTCACTGTCCGAGTTCTCGGGGCGGCACTCGCTCGGCGCATCATTTTTCTCGTTATGATCCCCTCGCTGCTGGTGTCTTATGTGTTATCTGTGCTGTTTGCACAAGGGCAGTTTCAAGGGGCTGAAGCCCTGTCTTCATTAAATTTATTTGTCGCTCGGATTGCCATCGCCAGCTTAATGGCGTACTTACTTGGCCAAATTCTAGATGTTCAAGTGTTTAATCGCCTACGCCAAATGAAGCAATGGTGGATTGCACCAGCGGCGTCTACTGTATTGGGGAATGGCTTGGATACTTTGGCGTTTTTCGGCATCGCTTTTTACCAAAGTCCTGATCCTTTTATGGCGCAACATTGGCAGGAAATCGCACTTGCTGATTACGGTTTTAAGCTATTTATTAGTATCGGTTTATTTATTCCAATGTACGGTGTTTTATTGGCCTATTTGGTAAAGAAAATTACCGCCGTAAAACCAGACTTCAAACTAGAAAGCAGTAAGGCCTAATACTAAAAAAGCAGGCTAACCTTGCGTTTAGCCTGCTTTTCTCACCTTATTTACGCGCTACCAAAGATCACCAAAAAGCTCGCGATGACATAAATAAAAGCGCAGTTCGAACTCCAGTTGGTGGTATTCCGGCTCCATATAACAGCACAATTTGTAAAACGCCTTATCGTGCTCCTTCTCGCGTAAGTGTGCTAATTCATGCACGACAATCATTTTTAATAAAGGCTCGGGCATACGACGGAATAATGAGGCAATACGAATCTCATTCTTTGCCTTCAGCTTGTTACCCTGCACGCGAGAAACATAAGTATGCAAACCTAATGCGTTATTAATGACATGGATTTTGTCATCGTAGACCACTTTGCTTATCGGTGCTGAGCTACGCATAAATGTGTTTTTCAGCGCCATTGTATAATCATAGAGCGAGCGAGGAGCACTCAAGTCATGCGCTTCAGGATATTTCTTCAAAAAAAATGCCGCTGTTTTCTCTGTCTCTAACAAGACCTGCGCTTGCTGCTGTAGTTGGGGGCTATAGGCACTGAGATAACCTAGGTTCGGTGCTGTTTGACGACTCCGACTCATCGTTTCTTCCTTCGATATTTGAGCCGTCAGTTTACTTTATATTGTTTTTAAACACAGGAGGAATAACGCTTCACCAATGGCTTTTGTCAGTTTTTTCTCTGCATAAAAGCACGAATATGAAAATAGCCTAAGGGGAGGGGATTTTCCGCCGAGAAGGCTAAAAGCACACCAAGCTTTATGTTAAATTCTCGGATATTCACCGTTTTTTTAGCACTTGGCTCAAACGTCTATTATCACTCTTTATCTTGAACGATACGGTATTTTACCCTTCCCAATAAAAAAGGTTTTCATGATTTTAAGGTACAGCTTACCTATCTTGGTGATGCTTGCTACACAAACAGCATTTGCAGCAGATAAGACAGCTGACAAGCTCGGCGTCAGAGGCTCAGCAGAGTTTGGTCTGCAAATGACTTCCGGCAACAGTAACACCGACAACCTTAGTAGCGGTCTCCATATTCACCAGAACCTAAAGAACTGGCGTAACCATTATGCTTTTGAGTCTTTCAATTCTGATTCAGACCATGTGGCCACCAGTGAAATCTATCGCGGTTCATTACAAAGTGATTATAAATACAACAATAAGGAATTTTGGTACTTGCGAGGAGAGGCGGAGAAAGACCGTTTTTCCGGCTATAAATACAAAACGAATGTTTCCACAGGTTACGGAAACCGTATATGGCAGCAAGAAGATGGCTCTTTTCTAGAAACATCTGTGGGTGTCGGTTACCGCAGAAATCAAATTGAAACCGGCACAGAAGAAGACATTTTTGATCGGGGTGTTATCACGCGCTTCGCTCTCAAGTTATTAAAAAAAATCTCCCCGACTGCCATATTTCGACAATCTCTCACCACTCAATTGAACTTAGAACACTTAGGCACAGTGACAGAATCCGTCTCATCATTGCAGGTAAGTATTGTCGATAACTTTGCGATGAAGCTATCTTATCGTGCCCAGTATTCTTCAAAAGTCCCCATGGATACCGCAAAAACAGACACAGAAACCTCGATCACACTGCTTTACTCTTTCTAAGTTCCCGCTTCTTCAATATAAATTCTGTCACAAGCGATTACAGTGTCTAAATATCATGAAGCAAAGGTGTAACCTTGGCTATTTGCCCGAATATTATGCTTAGAAATGTTAGTTTTCTAGCCACACAAACACCCTTATCAGCAACACAAGCGACGTGACCGTTTCGTTTCTTTGTTATGTCACAGTGGTGATCACACTGGCGATTATTAAGCGTCATCAAGCTATATAAACAGGGAGAAGAGTCAATGAAACCCAGCTACCATTTACCCCTTATTGCGTTGCTTGCCACACAAGCAGTCCAAGCAGCGGGTAATGATTCCCCCCCAGAAAAAAAGACAAACCCGCAAAACAAAACACAAAAGCCATGGCAAGGGTCTGTGGAGTTAGGTGTCATCCTTACAACAGGTAACAGTGACACGACTAATATCAACTCTAAGTTCAATCTGGTTCAACAGCTAGAAACATGGCGTAACACTTATACCTTCACCTCGCTGTACGCCAATTCAGACGACACCACCACCGAAGAACAATATCGTGGCGCTATTCAATCGGACTATATTTTTAACGACCACCAGTTCTGGTATATCCGTGGTGCTTACGATAAGAATTTGTTCTCTGGCTATGAATATCAAAGCTCGGCTTCAACGGGTTATGGTAATCGCTTTTGGCAAAAAGAAGACGGTTCATATTTAGAAGCCTCTGCCGGTGGTGGTTATCGGAGCAATAAGATTGATGAGGATAATACAACAGACGATTCTGAGCGAACGCCCATTGTGCGTTTTAGTGGCACCTATGAAAAACATTTATCCAAAACATCATTGTTTAAACAAGAATTAAATACTGAAATAGGAACAGAAAATGGCAGTTCAATTACTGAGTCAATTTCGTCATTACAGGCTAACGTTGTCGATAACTTAGCAATGAAGATTTCATACCGAGTGAAATATTCTTCAAATGTACCAGAAGATACTAAAAAAACAGATACTGAAACAACGGTCTCTATGCTGTATTCCTTCTAAAAATGCTCACTTCCCTAGACTAGAGTTTATTTAAACATTCGTCTTTTCGAGTTTAGAAGTAGCCGATAGAAAAATCTAAAGGGGGTATAGTGTGCTCTTATGCTTACCGATGTAGCGCAAGCCCCCTTCTTAGCTGTCCATCAAAGTCGCTAGTGGTCACTTTATGATACTAATAAAAAGCTTATGAAAGTTACCCTGATGCAGAAAGAAGCAACTTGGCGACCTGGTTTTTATTCACTTTTCTGTAATATAAAAAACTTTTATTTCGCGCACCACCAAGAGACTAAAAGAGGTTATTTTCTCTATTATTAATAACCAAACTGTGCCCTCTCATTCTAGTGGTAAATAATACCATTCTATGTCCACCCCCCTCCTATAACATTTATCAATCAAGTTACAAAAATATATATTGAAAAATTCTTGTAATGAATCACTACATTTCCAGACATTTCTAAACATTTCTCTCCCTATTGATAGATCGCCTGTGTGGTAAAGTTGCCATATACGTCAACCACCCGTAATGAATGTGAAATAGAATTTTTATTCGCTATTTTTTATGCAATAGAGGAAGGCTTTTCCTATAGTTAAAACAGGCTTATGGTGTGAAGTAGAAATGGCAACGAAAACGCATAGTTCAGAATATTTAAGAATGCATTTAAGGAGAAAGGAAATGTCTTTAACATTAAAAAAACGCACTATTGTTGGTGGTATTATTGCCGCTTCATCCATCTCTACCGCAGCGCTTGCTGCACCAACAGAAGGTTTCACAATATCCCCTAGTATTGGCTATTACGATTTTGACAGCGACCGAGACACAGATAACGATACCGCCTACTCGCTCGGTCTAGGGTATCAATTCGATAACCCATGGGCGGTTGAATTTACCTACCTGAATGCAGACAGTGAAAAAGATGGTCAAGATGTCGGTGTAGACGAATACCGCCTTGATGGCCTATATCATTTTGCTGAGTTCTCCAATACTAGCATTACCCCTTATCTCGCAGCGGGTGTTGGTATCGCAGACTTTAGTGACGCATCCGACAGCACTAACACTTTCGTGAATGCCGGTGGTGGTCTGAAATACGCGATCAATAAAGCATTGTCGCTGCGCGCAGACTTCCGTCTTATCAAAGATGTAGAAGATAACCACTTGGATAATCTAACTTCTTTGGGGGTGACCTACACGTTTGGCACTTCTCATGATTCTTCAAGCAACGATGACTCAGATGCCTATATGCAACAAGAGCCTGCTCCTGTAGAGGCACAGCCTGAGCCCGTTGCAGAACCAATGCCAGAGCCCGTTGCAGAGCCAATGCCAGAGCCAGAACCTGTTGTGGTACCAGTGCATAAAGTTGATCTTGTGGTTCCCTTTGCCACTGACTCCGCAGAAGTTCAACAGCAATACTACCCAGAAATTCAAAAACTTGCGGATTACCTAAAAGCGATGCCTAGTGCAACCGTTGTGATTGAAGGTTATACCGATGACCGTGGTGCTGCCAGCTACAACAAAGCACTTTCTGAAAGACGTGCCGCAGCGATTTCTGACGTGTTAATCAACACCTTCAATGTCTCTGCTAATCGCGTCTCTTCTATTGGTTACGGTGAAGAACGACCATTAATGGATAACGATACTGCAGCAAACCGCGAAGCGAACCGTCGAGTTGTGGCTGTCGTTTCAACCAACGAGGCCTAAGCCTTACAAGGTTGCCGCGTTACCAAAATAAACAGATAGAAAACGTTTCTAGCGCCTCTGATGAGCAATCATCAGAGGCTTTTTTATGCCTTATTTTGGGCATCCAGTTAGACAGTCTACGAGTTATTAAGCCTCTATAGTCCTTTATAAAAGCCACCAGCACTCTATTTCTAATGAAAATAGTCTGTAATAATCCGCTGTTTTATTTCACCCTTTCGACATAAAAACGACGCTCAAAAAAGAACCTATCCTAGTTTTCAGTCTAGTTAGTCAAGCCCATGTAATGATTCCGCCATGGCTCTATTTTGTCGCCCATTTCACGCTTTTTTCAAAGGCTTTTAAGTCGCTAAAAAGCGCGTATTGTGGGGGCTAGAACAACAAACACTAGATTCATTAGGAGATTTAAAAGATGTCTATTTCATTGAAGAAGCGAACACTTTTTAGCGGTGCAATATTGGCAACCTCCATGTCCACTATGGCGTATGCAGAGCAACCAAAAGAAGGCTTCACCGTGACCCCAAGCCTAGGTTACATTCATACTGATTCGGATCGTCATCTTTCTAATGATACGACCTATTCCATCAGTGTCGGTTATCAGACTAAAACACCTTGGGCGGCAGAATTAACGTATTTGCACTCTGATTTGAAACACCGCGGAAGCAGTGTCGATCTTGATCAATATCGTCTAGATGGCCTTTACTCACTAACGGAGTTCACCAATACCAAACTCACTCCCTATCTAGCGGCTGGCATAGGTAATAACTACTACACCAACAATGCTTCGGCGACCGATAACGACACCTTTATTAATGCCGGTGGTGGCGTCAAATATGCGATCAATCAAGACGTCTCGTTACGGGCAGATTTTCGTCTCACCAAAGACCTGACTAACACCAAATTCGACAACATCACTTCCATCGGAGTGCAATACAACTTTGGCAAGCCTGCGGCGCTATAGTCACTGATAAGCTCAGCAACAAAAATGCCCAATCAATATCATTGGGCATTTCTGAGTAAAAGAGCGTAACCCCACAGTTCTTAGCTGGCTAAATAGCGGCTCACACCTTGCGCTGCTCGATGGCCTGTTGCAAAACAGGCGGTTAACAAATAGCCTCCGGTAGGTGCTTCCCAATCCAGCATTTCACCCGCACAAAATACACCGGGTAGCGCCTTTAGCATCAAATAATCATCAACACTGCTTTCACACACACCACCAGCGCTAGAGATGGCTTCCGCAATGGGTTTTACCTGATGCAAACAAACAGGGATAGCTTTCAAACAACGCGCTAGCCCTTCCGGTGTTTGCCATGCGGACTTTTCATGAGTCTCATAAAGCAACGCGGATTTAATACCGCTAACGCCTAGGGTACGCTTTAAATACTTACTGAAGGACTCTTTTGGCTTTGTCTTTTGCAGCTTGCGTACCAGTTGCTCTTCACTAAAAGCCGGCAGTAAATCTATCAGTAAATGAGCCTTTCCAGTCTGCTTAATAGTGTCCCGCAGGTATTTTGAAAATGCGTATACAAGGCTGCCTTCCAAGCCATCCTTAGTCACAATACACTCACCTTTACGGGTGATAGACAAACCGTCCAACGAGGTAAAAGTAAACGCCATGTCCTTGAGAGGGCTACCAGAAAAATGACTTTTTAAATGCTCACTCCAATCACTATAAAAACCGCAGTTTGCACTTTCTAGTGGGGCAAGATTCACGCCTTGCTCGGCCAATACTTTGTGCCAGGCACCGTCAGACCCTAGTTTAGGCCAGCTAGCGCCGCCCATTGCCAAGATAATCGCATCGGCATTAACAGACACCCGCTCACCGTCATGGTCGAAAGTGGCGTGATTGGCGTTCAGTTCGATCATTTTATGGCGCATATGAAACTGCACTCCGGCATCTCGCAGACGCTTAAGCCAGTTGCGTAGTAACGGAGCGGCCTTCATATCACTTGGAAAAACCCGACCAGAGGTTCCTATAAAAGTTTCAATGCCAAGATCATGAATCCACTGGCGCAAAGCGTCTGCATCAAAATCACGAATCGAGGTATCGAGCCATTGGGCTTTGTCATAATAACGTTGAATAAATGCATCAAAAGGTTCTGAATGTGTGATGTTCATCCCCCCTACGCCCGCCAGCAAAAATTTGCGACACGCACTGGGCTTAGCGTCATAAACATCGACTTGGAATCCCGCCGCGCAAAGACGCTCTGCCGCCATCAAGCCCGCAGGGCCTGCTCCAATCACCATGACAGATTTCTGTTGCTGCACCAAGATCACCCTAAAGCAAAAGAGCGCATGATAAAGAAAAACACGCAGCGCACCAATGCTTCATGAGAAAAGTTTTCACCAAAGCAGTGAATTAACGCCATGCACCAGCAGTCAGCAGATAAGATCGTTGAGCAGCACTTTTTGTGTGCAGTCACCAGAACTCATCACAGAAAATACCCTTGTATTTCAATTATTGCCTTTTTTAATAAAAAAAATAGCAGGCATTTCATTGCGTTAGCACCTTTACATTGCAAACAAAAAAACAGGCTCACTTTTTGCAGATTGAAACAAACGTTGCAAGCAACATCTTTATGACTCGTCATATCAAGGAGAACAGTCGATGAAAAAATTGAACCGCTTATCTATGATCGTCATGGCCCTCACCATGACCAGCAGCGCTTTCGCGGCTGACAAGGTAACGTTTCAGCTTGATTGGTTACCAGGAGGGGATAAAGCACCTGTTTATGTTGGCATCCAAGAAGGCTTCTTTAGCGCGCTAGAGCTGGACGTCAAAATAGCCAGCGGGCGCGGCTCTACGGATGCGATCACCAAGCTTGCAACTGGGCAGTCTGACGTTGGCAGCTCAGATATTGGCGCTTTGATGGCCGCCAGAGCCCAAGATAATGTGCCTGTCAGCGCCGTCATGTCATATTTTACAGAAGCCCCTCATGCTTTCTATGTGCTCGCTGATAGCGGTATAAACAGCATCAAAGACTTACAGGGCAAGAAAATTTCCACCTCGCCTTTTACCTCTTCAAATGCCTTTTTACCTCTGGTACTAAAACAAAATAATGTACCAGTAGATTCTGTGAAATTAAGTAAAGTCGACCCTGGCGCCCTTGGCCCTATGCTCATGGTAGGGAACACTCAGGCGATTATTGCTTGGGTCACAAACACCGCTTTATTTGAGCAACAAGCCGCGCAAACAGGCAAAAAAATCAAGGTTCTACCTTGGTCTGAAGGCGGCTTATCCCTCTATAGTTCGGCATTGTTAGCGTCTGATAAATTCTTAGCCTCACGCCCCGAGGTCGCGAAGCGTTTTATTAAAGCTTATGCACAGTCCGTTCAGTTTACCTACCAACACCCAGACAAGGCAGGACAAGATCTACATAACATGGTACCCGAAGTTGATGCCGACATTGTCTCTGCACAAATCAGCAGTATTCATGACTTGGTTTTCAACAAAATCAGTCAACAGGATGGATTTGGCATGCTGACACCAACACGCATCGCGACCACATGGAAATATGTCGCGCAGGCCAATGACCTCAGATTGGATTCACTCAACCCTGAGAGCGTCGTCAACCGGGCTTTTATCCCAAGCCACGAATAACCCACAATCAATTGAAGGGAAACAATGGATGAGTGAATCAAGCGAAAACAACCACCAACAAGCCTACGTGAGCATGAAAAACTTCGGCCATCGCTATGGCCCAGACCCTCAAGCTCCGATAGCTGTGCAAGACATTAACCTAGACATCCACCGCCATGAATTTGTTGCTGTGGTTGGGCCTTCTGGCTGTGGTAAATCGACCCTATTACGTATGGTATCTGGCTTGCTGATACCGAGTCATGGTGAAGTCTCTGTGTTTAATCGAGCGGTAACAGAGCCCCGAGATGATGTGGGTATTGTGTTTCAAAAGCCAAATCTATTGCCTTGGCTGACGGTAAAAAAGAATGTGCTCTTCCCCCTAAAACACAAATATGGTCGAGTACGAGAAGAAGATAAAAAGCGCGCTGATGAGCTACTGAAAATGACCGGGCTCAGCGCCTTTTCCGACAAAATGCCAGATGAGCTATCGGGCGGTATGCAACAAAGAGTCGGCATAGTGCGAGCCTTATTACTCAACCCTGACATTCTGTTAATGGACGAGCCTTTCTCCGCTCTCGATGCCCTGACTAGAGAACAAATAGGTTTCGATCTGTTGGATATTTGGCGTGACCACCCCAAAACCGTACTGTTTATTACCCACTCCATTACGGAGGCAGTGTTATTAGCCGATCGCATTCTCGTGATGAGCAAGCGACCTGGCACTGTGCTGGATTTAATCGAGGTCGACTTGCCCAGACCGCGAAACGCCGAAACCATTAACAGCGCACGTTTTTCCGAACTCACCAACATCATCCGAGGGCATATTTATGAACCAACCAGCCATGCCTAAACTCACTTATCGCCAGTGGTTAAACAAGCAAGGGTGCCGCTTTGCACCGGCGCTCTTTTTTATTGCTCTACTCGTCTTCTGGGAGCTAATCTGCCGCTTGGGGAACGTACCACAATATATATTGCCCTCTCCTTCTGCCATTGTAGAAGCCTTTTTTAACGTCGAATTCTCCCGCTGGATGACCCACTTATGGGCCACGCTACGAGTCGCGTTAATGGGCTTTGGATTATCTATCTTAATAAGCTTACCGCTGTCGATTGGCATGATCCGCTCAGAGCTATTAAACCGCACTCTCTATCCAGCCCTGATCGTGATTCAGTCAACTCCTGTGGTGGCCGTTGCGCCTTTAATCATTGTGTTAATGGGCACAGATGACCCATCTAGGGTGCTCATCACCTGTTTAATTACCTTCTTTCCGTTAGTGGTTTCAACCACCACAGGTATGTTGGAAACACCACCAGAATTGATCGAGCTAAGTCAATCGTTGCGCGCACCTCGCTATCGTGAAACCTGGCAAATTCGTATTCCCTATGCGATTCCGCATATTTTCAGTGGCTTACGGGTGTCGATTACGCTGGCCATCATTGGCGCCGTGGTCGCGGAGTTTGTCGCGGCCGAGCAAGGACTGGGATACTTCATCCAATTTTCGACTTCCTTCTTTAAAATCCCACAGGCATTTGCGGGCTTAATCTTCCTGTCTGCCATCAGTTTATTACTCTTTAAGTCTGTGCAATGGCTGCAGCTTTGGCTCTTTCCATGGAGCCTGCCAAAGAAAAAATAATCAGGAGTAGCAATGCAATTAAACACCCAGGATGAACAACATCTGCGACACAGTTTCAAACTCGCAGATGAGGCAAAAAAACAAGGTATTCATCCCTTTTCTGCGGTCTTAGTGGACGCAACTGGAAAGGTACTAATGGAGCAGGTAAACGGCTATCTACCGGATTTGGACATGACCGGCCATGCTGAGCGAATTATTATGACTCGTGCTAGCAAAGCGTACCGTCCAGATTTTTTGAACCAATGCACCTTGTTTGTCTCCGCCGAACCTTGCGCCATGTGCGCTGGCGCAATTTACTGGGCAGGCGTCGGACGCGTGGTTTATGGCTTAAGTGAAGAGCGCTTAAAAGCGATGACTGGCAACCACCCAGAGAATCCAACACTCGCCCTACCTTGCCGTGCTGTTTTTGCATCCGGCCAAAGAAGCACAGAGGTAATCGGCCCAGTGTTAGAGGCCGAAGCCGCGGCGCTTCATGAGGGAGTCTGGTAGCTGGAGCATAAAGCAAGCTGTCAAAACACAGCTTGCTTTATAGTCACACTCTCGGGGATTCTTTGCCTGATTGGATGCCTGCGGTTAGGGCTAAGCGCATCGCTTCTTCCACACCTATGTCCAACTCGGTTAAGCGATCACGGGAAATGTATAACGTAATACCACCGATTTGATAGCTCAATGGGACATACACTCCGACCAGGTTTTGATCACCAAATAATCGCTCTCCGGTTTTCTCACCGGTGATAAAACCAATGACCTGTGCGCCATTCCACTCTAATGACACTACGCTTTTCATTTCTTTCTTTTCTGACAGATTAAAGACCGTCATCATGTCTTTAAACGCCCCATAAATGGACTTTACCAACGGAATGCGTTCGAAAATATTTTGACTCAACTTCACTAAATAGCGAACGCCATACAGGTTGACCAACAAGCCAATCAAAATCAAAGCACCCAGCGTAGCCAGTAAACCAAGACCTGGGAAGTATAAGGAATCAGGTAGAATCCAAGTAATCACCGGCTTGGCAATTTTCTCACCGGTCGCCAACAGCCAATAAATCAAATAAACAGTAAGGCTGATCGGCAACACCGCCACCAGACCCTTTAATAATAAGGTAACTAATTTATTCATCTTTACATCGTCTCTTAAGTTTACAACAGCATAACGCAAGCTTTATGCCATACCTATGACTCTCGCAATAGTTAACGAAAAGATTGCCGAAACATGATCGGGCTTATACTCTTTTGCTAAATACCTTCTTATTTACTATCTCCATTTCATTACTCACTGGAATAACAACGTGAACTATAAGCGACTAGAAACCTTTGTCTGGGTGGCCTCTCTCGGCAATTTCCGTAAAGCCGCAGAGCGCCTCCATACTACCCAGCCAGCTATTTCTGCTCGCATTGCTGGTCTTGAGCAAGAATTGGGGGTTAAGCTCTTTGAAAGAGAAGGTGGTTCAAGCCCCATCATATTGACACCAAAGGGAAAAGAATTACTCCCTTATGCGGAAAAGATTCTCTATCAATCAGCACAGCTGAGAAAGCAAGCAGACGTCTCGACCACCTATTCCGGGGTCTTACGATTAGGAGTATCGGAAACCATAGTGAACACCTGGTTACCGGATTTTTTGGCACAGCTGCACAAAAATATGTCGAAGTTGAACGTCGAATTAACCGTTGATAATACCAGCTCATTGGCAGAAGGCATTAAAGAGCGAACACTCGATTTGGCCTTTCTAATGGGCCCTATTTCAGAACCCTATATTGTCAATCGAGAGCTTTGTACCTTCTCTTTATCTTGGGTTGCCAGCCCTACGCTTGAGCTTCCAGATCGCTTGCTTTACCTAGAAGAACTGGCGGCATGGCCGATTGTAACCTATGCCAGATCCACCAAGCCTTATATCGAGATCGTACAGAAATTTCGTGAATTAGAAGGTGCTCCGGTGAACTTTTTTGCCTCCACCTCGCTCGCCGCTTGCTTGAGTTTGGCGGTCAACGCGGTCGGCATTTCGACCATGCCCAACGTCATGATAAAAAAGGAATTAGCCGACGGAAAACTGCGTAGATTGCGAGCCATGTGGACACCCAGTGACCTCTCCTTCACCGCGTCGTACTCAGACACTCCCTATAACCCAATTGCAGAAGTCGCCACCAGCCTCGCGGTTGCATCGGCCAAAAAGTACGAAACAGAACACCTTGATAAAAATAATTGATCAAATATCCCAAAAAAACGCGATTAGACTTTTTGGCTATCGAGGATCTACTCTAGAAAAATCGTATATTACGATTTTAGGAGCACCGAGAATGAAACAAGAACAAAATGTGTCCAGCTTACAACAACAAACAAAACAGCTTCGTGGCGCTATTCGCAGTGCTCAGCACACCGGCCCAACCAGCGGCTTAGCCACGGGAGCAATGCAAGGTAATGTGGTAATACTACCGGCAGAATGGGCAAATGAGTTTTTGCTTTATTGTCAAAAAAACCCTGTTTCCTGCCCTTTGCTTGGTGTCTCTGAAGTCGGTAATTTCACCTTGCCTGAACTGGGCGATGACATCGATATGCGTTATGACGTCCCTGAATACTTGGTTTACCGAGATGGCGAGAAAGTCGACAGCTGTGTTGATATTGCCGATTTATGGCAAGACGATTTTGTTGCTTTTGTTCTAGGATGTTCTTTCTCTTTTGAAAACGCCTTATCGCAAGCTGGGTTAACACCCAGAAACATAGAACAAAACGTCAATGTGTCTATGTACGAAAGCTCTATCCCAACCGTACCTGCTGGGCGCTTCTTTGGTAATACCGTGGTAACAATGCGACCTTACCAGCCCAAAGACGCCATTCAAGCGATCCAAATCACGGCTCGTTTCCCGAAAGCACATGGCTCCCCTTTGCATTTCGGCAACCCAGAAGAGATTGGAATAGAAGACCTTTCACAGCCTGACTTTGGTGAAGCCGTAGAGATAAAAGAAAAAGAGGTTCCCATCTTTTGGGCTTGTGGTGTTACGCCTCAAGTCGCAATTCGCAATGCAAAACCACCGATTTGCATCACCCACGCTCCTGGGAAAATGCTCATCACCGATCTATTAGATACGGACCTAGCGGTTCTTTAGCCGCTTTGCCGTGTAATCACGGCATGCTAAAAAAACTCTAAAATCAAAAACAAAACAATAACGAAAATAATCACTTAAAAGGAACGAACCATGTTAAAAACAACGAGCGCAATACTTATTGCCGGTCTGATGTCCGGTACCAGCTTTGCAGCAAAATGGCACATGCCAACACCTTATGGTGACGGTAACCTACAAACCCAAATCGCTTACAGCTTTGTAAAAGAAGTAAAAGAAAACACCGAAGGCGCCCTTGATATCACAGTGCATTCAGGTGGATCTTTGGTAAAACACACAGAAATCCCACGTTCGATCAAAACCGGGCAGGTACAAATTGGCGAGGTGTTTTTAGGCATTCTGGGCAATGAAAGCCCTGTTTTCAAACACGACAACATCCCCTTTTTAGCCACCTCTTTTGACGATGCCAAAAAACTGTGGAAAGCCGCTAAACCCGAAATTGCGAAGCATCTAGACAAAAATGGCATGATGCTGCTTTATACAGTTGCTTGGCCTGCACAAAGCCTCTACAGCAAACAAGCAGTCAATAGTTTGGCCGATCTGGAAGGTCAGAAAATGCGTGCCTACAGCCCGACTCAGTCACGTCTAGCGGATCTGATGCACACCACCCCAATGACAATCCAAACACCAGACATTCCACAAGCATTCAGCACAGGCATCATTCAAGCCATGATCACCTCACCGTCTACCGGTGTGGATAGCCAAGCATGGGACTACGTGAACTACTACACGGACGTTAAAGCATGGATTCCAAAGAATGTCGTTGTGGTGAATAAACGTGCCTTCCGTCGCTTGGATAAAGCAACTCAACAAATCGTGTTAGACGCGGCCAAACATGCAGAAGCCGCTGGCTGGACTCAAATCGCGGCACGCGCGGCGAAAGACAAAGCCACCTTGGTGGAACAAGGCATGACAGTATCCGATCCTTCTCCTCAGTTACTCAAAGAGTTGCAAGCGATTGGACAAACAATGGCAGAAGAATGGAAAGCAGAAGCACCAAAAGAGGTTGGCAGCATCCTGACTCGTTACCATCAAGAGTTAGGTCAATAACCAAATATTCTTCTCTATGAGTCGAACAGACCCATGTCTTGGTCAGCGTCTTGTTCGACTCAACCTACTGCCAAAGAAGTAAACCATATGAATTCATTAAAAGAAAAATGCTATCAATGCTCTGGGCTACTTTCTGGTTTATGCATTGTTATCATCACCTTACTGTTATTGGCCCAAATTATTGGCCGTTTATTCGGTTTCATAGTGCCTTCTGCAGAAGATTTTGCAGGCTATGCACTCGCTGCCTCTACTTTTTTAGGGCTAGCTTATACCTTCCGTGAAGGCGGGCACATTCGCGTTACTTTGTTAATACAGCGGTTTTCATCTGTGCCTCGTAAAATTCAAGAAGGCGTGATCCTCACCCTATCTTTCGCCTTGCTGTGTTATTTGTCTTACGCCTGCTCGTACATGGTGTACGAATCTTATATTTATGACGAAGTCTCTTACGGCTATGTGCCAGTCCCATTATGGATACCGCAAATGCCTGTCGCTATTGGTGTCATTGCTCTTAATCTCGCTATCCTAGACGCCTTGATTACGGTGCTTCGTGGCAAGCAGCCCGCTTACAGCGAACAAGAAGACGCACTGTCTTTGGAGGAAATCTAATGGATATGATGTGGTTTTCTATTTTGCTGGCCGTTTCCATGCTGGCGCTTTTGTCACTTGGTGTGTGGGTGTCATTCACTCTGATCGCCATTGGCGGCCTAGGCTTGATTCTGTCTGAAAACTATCAGGTCGATTTGCTCTTTGCGACGTCCAGCTGGGGAGCGAGCACCGCGTGGTCTTTAACCGCCTTGCCGCTGTTTATTTGGATGGGTGAGGTATTATTTCGTACCCGTCTTTCTGAAGATCTATTTAAAGGTCTGTCACCTTGGTTAGGCGGTGTGCCTGGAAAATTACTGCATGTGAATATTCTTAGTTGTGGCATTTTCGCGGCGGTGTCTGGCTCTTCTGCCGCAACCGCAGCGACCATCGGACGCATGACTTTACCAGAGCTTCGCAAGCAAGGTTACAGTGATCGAATGGCCATCGGCACACTGGCAGGGTCTGGGACCTTAGGGCTATTAATTCCACCCTCGATTATTTTGATCGTCTATGGCGTAGCCGCCGAAGTCTCGATTGCGCGTTTGTTTATCGCTGGCGCCTTACCTGGTTTGTTATTGGTCAGCTTATTTATGGGCTTCACTATGGTTTGGGGCCACCTGCACAAAGACGAACTGCCCAAAAGCACAGGCCACGAAACCAGCTGGTCGGCGCGCATCAAAGGCTTGCGTAAACTGTTACCGGTCATGGGGCTAATTGGATTCGTTCTAGGTTCCATTTACGGCGGTATTACCACGCCAACCGAAGCCGCGGCATTAGGTGTCACCGGAGCGCTAGTGCTTGCTGCATTGACCGGCTCACTCAGCCGTCACAGTTTTATGGACAGTTTATTGGGGGCGGTAAAAAGCTCCTGCATGATTGGTTTTATCTTAGTCGGCGCACACTTTCTCACACTTGCTATGGGCTTTTTGGGCATTCCTAAAGCATTGGCGGTGTGGATCGCAGGTATGTCACTTTCCCCGATGGAGCTCATTTTGTATCTCACGGTGTTATTCGTGATATTAGGCTGTTTCTTGGATGGCATTTCCGTTGTGGTACTGACTGTGGCCGTCATTCTACCTATGGTGCAAGCGGCAAATATTGATCTTTTATGGTTTGGTATTTTCATTGTCTTGGTGGTGGAAATGTCGCAGATAACGCCTCCGGTTGGCTTCAATCTCTTTGTCATTCAGTCACTGACTGGGAAGAATATACTTTATGTTGCAAAAGCGGCATTACCCTTCTTTCTACTGATTGGCGCGGCGATTTTGTTGATCAGTCTGTTCCCTGAAATTGTGACCTATTTACCGACAACTATGTCACAAAACTAACTTTGTACGAGGAATCAATCATGAAATTAAATTGTGATATGGGTGAAGCGTTCGGCGCATGGAAAATGGGACTAGACGATCAAATTATGCCGTATGTGGATCAAGCCAATATTGCCTGCGGTTTTCACGCTTCGGATCCGCTGACCATGGCCAAAACCGTGGCGTTAGCAAAACAATACAATGTGAGCATTGGCGCGCACCCTGGCTACCCTGATTTAGTCGGTTTTGGACGCCGTAATATGGACATTGCGCCAGCAGAACTGAAAGCCATTATCCAATACCAAGTGGGCGCATTAAAAGGCATCTGTGAGAGTCAGAACACTCGGATTGAGTACGTAAAACCACACGGTGCTATGTACAATCAGATGATGTCTGATTTCAGCAAGCTCGAAACCGTGATGCAAGCGGTCAGCGAATTAGACCCATCATTGGCCCTAATGGTAATGGCGATTCCTGAGGTTGAGGAAGTAAAAGCACTGGCTGAAAAATACCAGCTCACCCTCTATTTTGAAGCCTTTTCTGACCGTCTTTATTCCGATGAAGGCCGTCTTACGCCTCGCAAACAGGCCAATGCGGTTCACCAAAGCTTTGAGTTGATCGAAGCACAAGTCTTACAGCTTAGCCAACACGGCACATTGACCACAGAATCAGGGCAACCATTGGCGGTTCATGCCAACACCATTTGCGTCCATGGGGATGGTTCGCACGCGGTGGAAGCGGTAAAACGCATTCGTTCTGTTGTGGATGGAGCCCGCTCATGAGTCAAGCCGAGCAACAGCCTTTTGAATTCGGTCAGATCACGATAGAGATGGTCAATGAACAATCCTGCTTATTACGCTTTGCTGATCATATTGATGATACGGTTGCCGATGCCATTGGCTTAGTTACCCTGCGATTACGTGATCTGGATGGCATTATTGACACCATCCCGTCCTATACCAGCCTGTTAGTCACCTTTGCTATCGAGCAGTATGACCAAGTGGCCATTTGTCAGCAGATTCAATCCTTGCTGAATAACCTAGACATGGCGGATATAAAAAGCCGCGTCAGCCGCGAAATCGTCATTCCTGTGTATTATGCCGAAGAAGTCGGCCCTGATTTGCAAGAAGTAGCGGATCATTGTGGCATGACAGTAGAAGAAGTCATTCAACTGCATTCACAAACCACCTATCGCGCTTATGCTATTGGCTTCACTCCAGGGTTTGCCTTTCTCGGAAACACGCCAGAGGTGCTGCATGTGCCAAGAAAAAACACGCCGCGCCTAAAAGTACCCACGGGCAGCGTGGCGATTGCGGAGCGACAAACAGCGGTCTATCCAGGCGTTTCCCCCGGCGGCTGGCAAATACTCGGGCGAACCCCAACCCCTTTAGTAGATTGGCAAAGCGACAGCCTTGCTCTTATCGAAGTGGGAGATAACGTGCGTTTCGAAGCGATTTCCCAAGCCGAATTCATTGCCCAAGGAGGCCAACTCGATGGCTTTTAATGTAATCAAATCTGGCGTGTTGACTCTCGTTCAAGATCTTGGCCGCCATGGCTACCAACACCTTGGTGTGACTACCGGCGGTCCAATGGATGAATTTGCCTTTCGCTGGGGCAATGCATTACTTAGCAATCACGCCAATGCCGCGCAGCTGGAAATCACCTTTGGCATGCTCACACTGGAAGCCCAAGCGCCAACCAGCATCGCCATTACCGGCGCTGATCTGGGCGCGACATTGAACAACAAAGCGATTTTACCTTGGCAAACTTATGCCATTAAAAAAGGCGATGTACTGACGTTCAATCAACCCAAGCTTGGCTTGCGTGCCTATTTAGCCGTTAAAGGTGGTTTGCAAATTACCCCCGTGCTCGGCAGTGTGGCGACCGTTATGCGTGAAGCACTAGGTGGTTTATCAGGGAAAGGAGAGAAAATTCAGAAAGGCGATATCCTTCCCTTTGTTGCTACCACTGAACACCAGCAACGCATTACACCGCGTCTTGCCATCCCCAACTATGAGCAGCAAAACATACCTATGGTAATGAGCTATCAGTTCACCACGCTCTCTGGGCTTGATAGAGCGCGCCTCTTTTGTAATGAATACGCCGTGACTGCAGCCAGCGACCGTATGGGCTACCGCCTTTCGGGTGAAGCGATTCAAGGTGACAAAAAAGGCATTATTTCTGAAGGTATTGCCTATGGCTCCATCCAGCTTCCCAATGACGGCCAACCAATAGTGTTGCTGCGTGACCGACAAACCATTGGGGGGTACCCAAAAATGGGCTGTGTCACCTCTTTCGGTGGCGGGTTATTAGCTCAGAAGAAACCAGGGGATATGATTAATTTCCAATGCCTCTCTCTCAATCAGGCTGAACAAGAACGCACAAGAAAAATGACGCAGCTTAGCCAATTACGCTGACCTGCCAGCCAACCATCGCTGACGCCATAAAAAGGGGGTTAAGCCCCCTTCAATCACTCTATTCTTTACCATTATCAGTCCTGATAGCTTTTATTTATTGTGATTTAATAAAATTACAATTTTTATAATTCATAAATATCTTCTACTATAGCTCCTGTTGGTAACGCACTTAACTCTAATCACTTAGGAGATACACAATGATCAATACAAAAATCAAACCATTCAACGCCTCTGCTTTTAAATCTGGCGAGTTCGTAGAAATTTCTGAAAAAGACGTACTAGGCAAATGGGCTGTGTTTTTCTTCTACCCAGCTGACTTCACATTTGTTTGCCCAACTGAGCTTGGCGACGTTGCAGACAAATACGCAGAACTACAATCTCGTGGCGTAGAAGTTTTCTCTGTATCTACAGACACTCACTTCACTCACAAAGCTTGGCACGACAGCTCTGAAACAATCGGCAAAATCAATTACTACATGGTAGGCGACCAGTCTGGCAACATCACAAACAACTTCAACGTGATGCGTGAAGGTCAAGGCCTTGCAGACCGTGCTACTTTCTTGATCGATCCAGAAGGTACTATCCAAGCAATGGAAATCACTGCTGAAGGTATCGGCCGTGACGCTGAAGACCTACTTCGCAAAGTAAAAGCGGCACAATACGTTGCTGCTCACCCAGGCGAAGTTTGCCCAGCTAAATGGAAAGAAGGCGAAGCAACTCTAGCTCCTTCTCTAGACCTAGTAGGTAAAATCTAAGCCCCGCTTTGATTAGCCACTAAAAAAGGGTCGGATCCACCTTAAAAGGATCTGACCCCTTTTAATCTTTTATATACATTATTTTCGGAATGCGGATTTCAAGTCGTTTATTGGCTTGATATGGATTCTTGCACCCGAAATTTACAGTAATCCCTCAGTCTTAACGGGTTAAACATTATGTTAGAAGCAAACATCAAACAACAGTTGGGCACATACCTACAGAATATCGTTAATCCGATTGAAATTACTGTGTCTACAAATGGAACTGAAAAAGCAGAAGAACTACTTAGCTTAGCACGTGAAATCACCGAGCTAAGAAGTGAAAAAATCACCTTAACTGTGGATGAAAATCCTACTGGGCGAGCGCCTCAAATGGCGATTGGTCCACAAGGCGAAACACCTCGCGTACGTTTTGCAGGTATCCCAATGGGTCACGAATTTACCTCATTGGTATTGGCCTTGTTACAAGCCGGTGGCCACCCATCAAAAGCGGCACCAGCAACCTTAGAACAAATTAAGTCTTTGGACACAGAATTGAACTTTGAGGTGTACATTTCCCTCTCTTGCCACAACTGCCCAGACGTTGTGCAAGCCGTTAACCTAATGGCGGTTCTCAACCCAAATATTACGGCGACTATGATCGACGGCGCGTTATTCCAAGACGAAGTGGAAAAACGTGAAATCATGGCAGTGCCATCCGTTTACCTAAACGGTGAATTATTCGAACAAGGTCGTATGACATTGGACGAAATTCTAAACAAAGTAGACACTGGCGCAGCGAAAAAACAAGCGGCGGCATTATCTGAAAAAGACCCATACGATGTACTTGTCGTTGGTGGAGGTCCTGCAGGCGCAGCCGCAGCCATCTACGCAGCACGTAAAGGCATCCGCACAGGTGTTGTTGCAGAGCGTTTTGGTGGCCAAGTTTCTGACACCATGGCAATCGAAAACTTCATTTCTGTAAAAGCAACAGACGGCCCTAAACTGGTTGCCGGTCTTGAGCAGCACGTACTTGATTACGATGTAGACCTGATGAAAACGCAAAAAGCGGTTCGTCTAGAGAAAAAAGAGTTCGTTGAAGTTGAGCTAGAAAATGGCGCACTGCTAAAAAGTAAAACCGTTATCTTGGCAACCGGCGCACGCTGGAGAGAAATGAACGTACCAGGCGAACAAGAATACCGTGGTAAAGGCGTAGCATACTGCCCACACTGTGACGGTCCATTGTTCAAAGGTAAGAAAACAGCGGTTATCGGTGGTGGTAACTCAGGTATCGAAGCAGCAATTGACCTTGCCGGCATTGTAGAACACGTTACGGTTCTAGAATTTGGTGACACGCTTCGTGCCGATGATGTATTAGTGAAAAAAGCGCAATCTTTGCCAAACGTCACCATCATTAAAAATGCCATGACCACTGAAGTACTAGGCGATGGCCAACGTGTTATCGGTTTGAAATACACAGACCGCACCACAGATGAGTCACACCTTGTCGAAGTTGCCGGTATCTTTGTTCAGATTGGTCTAGTACCAAACAGCGAGTTCTTGAAAGACACGCTAGAGCTAAGCAACCGCGGTGAAATCATCATCGATCAGCATGCTCAAACCTCTATCCCAGGTGTATTTGCCGCCGGTGACGTAACAACAACACCATACAAGCAAATTATCATCTCTATGGGTGGCGGCGCGACAGCAGCACTGGGTGCATTTGATTACTTGATCCGTAACTAATCAAGCCCCACCCCATAAAAAGCCGATCTGGTGAAAATCAGATCGGCTTTTTTGTGCCTCTTAGCAGCAATGCCAAGATATGACGCGGCGCTATTTAGACACTTTTTCATCCCATGTTTTTAGCTTGGCCTTAGACGACCTAAAAAGGGGTCAGATCCCTTTTTATTTAAGGGATCTGACCCCTTTTTATTTAAGTGGCGACAGCGTCGTCATTAAAACGTCACCTTATAAGGCTAGCGTAATCAGACTATATATTTTTGAGTCTATTCAGAAGGAATCTCCCATGTCCATGCTACAAAGTACTCACATGTTAAAAGCACTTACCCTGTCTATTAGTGCTGCTTTGTTCACAACCACAGCTTACGCTGCGCCGATCCAAGTCATGAACGGTAACGACAGTGGTGAAGGGTCCATGCGGGCGGCACTGGAAGCCGTCGCCTCAGGTAAAGCAAACAGCATCATTGTGACGACTAAAGAAGAGATCGAGATTAATTCAACGCTTGTTTATAACGGCCAAGCTCCGATCTCTATTTACGGCAGCGGACAGACCATCGAAACCGACAAAAATATAAACTTGCTGGCCATCACAGAGGGCGCTGATATCAACATCAGTGGATTGAAATTTGAAGGTCCGGGTGGTTTTAGTATTGAAAACCGTGGCGACCTTGATGGTGAAGCTGGTAAGGGTATCTTGGTAAATGTTCGCAACGACCAGACTGGCACCCTGACCGTAACACTAAACGATGTGGAAGTAAGCGGCGTTGCGGGCCACGGTATCCACGTGTCCGATTGTGATATCGCCGAGAACTGTGGGGCTGGCGGTGGCGGTGAAGGCGGCGGTTCTCCTGCTAGCATCGCAGTAAATGCCTACAATGTTCATGTTCACGACATTGGATATGGGCGAGTCGATGGCGATGGTCTACGTGTAGACGAACGGAACGAAGGCGACATTCACTTCACAGCCCATCACTCTCGCTTCGTAAAAGTCGGTGCAGATGGCGTTGAGCTTGATGAAGGTCAGGACGGTAGCGTCATTGTTAACGTCAGCAACGTCGACTTTTCTGACAATGGAGGATACTGCCAGAAAGACCTATTAGAAAGCTTGCTTCCGTCGCCAACGGAAGCCGAATTCAAACAAGGTACAATGATGGCAGCCAGTGTACCTGCCGCCATTACTGGCTCACCTGATGACAAATGCTTTGAGCGTGAAGTCGCGCTATACAAAGATGGCTCGGTCGAATCCTATGAGTTTGGTATCGACTTCGACGATGGTTTTGATATTGATGAAGCTGGAAAGGGTGGCATTCAAGCGGTGATCTACGCTTCCACGATCCGCAACAATTTAGACGAAGGACTAGACTTGGATGAGGAAGGTGACGGCAATATCGACATCACTCTTGTAGAGACAAAAGCGACCGGCAATACCGACGATGGTATTAAAGCGACAGAAGAAGACAACGGCAATCTCAACGCACTAATCTCTTCTGTTAACTCTAAAAAGAACCACGGCGAAGGCATTACTTTAGAATCGAAAGATGACGGTATTGTCACGGCATTCATTGAAGACAGTGAGACAAAAGGCAACGATAGCGGTAAAAAATCTGGGCTTAAGATCAAAGGAGAAGGTGTTATCACACTGAAAGACTCTGAAATCAAAGATGGCTTTAATGCCAAAAACGCAGAGATTATCCAGCTATAAACAGCCTAAAAAACAACAAAAGGGATTCAGACCTAAAAGGGGTCAGATCCCTTTTATTGTTTTTATCATGGAAAAGAAAAGGGGAAGAGACTGTGCAGGCCAGTGGCATCATGTTAGGTGGTTTACGCCAAGTATCTAGGTGAAAGTCAGGGTCAAAGCCCTTTTTGGCGCGGTGTTTTTAGTTGTAGAAAGCTTGGAGGGCAAAAAAGGGGTTCGACCCTTGAGTATTGGTGGCGACAGAAAAAAACGTTTACGCTGATGAGGTCAGCGGCAAACGCCTTGTTTTGTAGGCCTAAAAGGGGTCTGACCCCTTTTTTCTAAAAAAAGAACATGAAAATGTTCTTTTTTTAGAAATTCTACAGTTTCAGCGCCTCGCTCAGCGGAAAATTGAGAGCGTTGCGAGTAATTTTTCCGAGTGCAGCAATTTGTTATGCACTTTGAATACAGGACTACTCATTAGCTTCATCTATCACCACTAAAGAATGAACAACAACCCTGAGGATCATCCACCATGCGTAAACAGTTGATATTGATGAAGAAGAATTATCACTTAATAAGCCGTGAGCAACTTCATTTCTTAAGTTCCCCCCCAGAGAGTCAGTAAATATGCTTTTCAATTCAAAGCAGAAATCTTCTCCGAAAACCTGCGAAGCTTGAGGTAGTTCCATTAATGTACTGAGACCGTTTTCATGCTCAATACCATTTCGATCTATGTTGCTAGTGTGTGCTCCAGCTTCTTTTAATTTCATACGAACGATGTGCTCAACTTGGGGGCATAGCAAATGAATAGAAATTCCAAAATCATGTTCAAAGCCTAACCACAAAGCATGTCCTAGAAGTTGCGCTCGGTCGTCGGGCACAATTGGAGAATGATGGCAAAGAGCCTGTAATAGCTCCTTTGTCACTCTATGCTCCAATAAGATCTGTCGCAATGCCGGTAATATTTTCCCCTCTACTACTAATTGAGTTTCTATTCCAAAATATTGCTGAACCTGTCGGTTTAACACCGCCTCATTGTTTTGGTCGCCCTCACCTGTATTAAGGTTCATCGGTGGAGTCCTTCCAACAACACGTCCATCGCTACTCATTTGTGTGGAGCCGAATAGACTACTTATTAGGCTATCCTGCATGCTTTCTTGAGCACTTGAACGCAAAGCATTGTAATTTGGGGCAGAGGACAGCCCTGCAAAGTACATTAGTACCTCTTCCACTGACTGTTTTCCAGATACATGGGATTTGGACGCTTCAATAGTGTTTGAGAGGTCGACTCCTGGGGTTTTAACCAACCCCATTTCGCCTAAAGATTCTCTTCCTGTTACCGATATTTTCTTTCGGATACCATCGATTTTTTCGCTGACGTTATAACTGTCACGATGCTTTGTAGGAATACGCCTATAGGCCTGTATTGCATTTTCATAAAATGAATTTGCAACCATGTTACTGCCAGCAGCTCTAGAGTCTGCCTCTCTCTCAAAGCAATTCGCTAGAGCAACAAGAGACTCTAGCCAGCCATTCTCGTCATCAGATTGTTTGTATTTCTTGGCCGACAACTCGTAATAAGATCTAGCAGAATTAAAGTCACCCAAAACCATTAAATCATTACCACTATTGAATAGCCTAGAAGCGATTTCCTCTTTGAAATCAGAATCTATATTGAGCTTATCCATCAACTCAGAAAGCCATAAGGCCATGAACTTACAATTCGAATACTCAAGTCTAAATGCAGCAAATAGCTGATTCTTGATTATGTCAAGGCGATCAAACTCTCTTAGCTGCATACAAAGCCTTGCAGCCCTTTCCCAGCAATCGTTTACATCACGATGCCATGTGTCAGAATCTAAACCATGAGAAATATACGAATCAATTGCTACTTTGGCATGATCTGGGTTTCTAGGTTTTTTACATAACCATAGTAAATCGGCTAATCGTGACTTTAGCCACGGCTCTGTTACATCTGCCAGGATTTCACCAAAAAATTTCAGTTCGTCTTCAGTAAAGTCTTCTGGAAGCGGTGACCGTCTGCCTGCTTGGAAGTCTTGAAAATAAGGTTTGAAAGGTTCATTTAAGCTGGTAGGAGAAAGCATCATTGAGGCAGTACGACTTAATAATTTTAGTATTTTTCCCTGTTCCTCTAACCCTGACTCTAACTTTTCCTTAGCACTCTCTTCAAGGCTTCGCATAACAGAAGAGTATCCATAATGATTTTCAGCCTTAATATCATAGCTCCAGCCGCATGCAACAAACTCATCGCGAGCATATAGTTCATTTGAATTTGTCATTAACTTATTTAATCCTTCTGCTTAAAAGCTGAACCATTGTAATATCGCATAACAGCGATATAGTGCGCATGCGTGTCGCGTACTCGGTGTTTAACGAGGGAATAAAAGGGAGGTATTTTTCGAGAGTCAACCATCCGTTAGTTGCTTTGCTTTCATTCCTTTGTCTAGAAAATGTAACCTGTGTCTATTGAGATTACCAGCGTGCTTTATGGCTTTTTGATTGTTTGGTTCTGGCTATCCAGTCTGAGAGCCTGAGATAAAAGTCAGGGATGAAATAAAGGGCGTGACCTATCATTTCGACTTTAACCGGTTTTAGCATTCATCAAGGCATGACTTATTGACTGCTTTTTTTTAGGTATTCCAACCCACAAGAACTAGTTCCAGTGCACCCCATCCTAGCCTTCCCCTTGGAAAAGAAAGGGGAAGGGACAGTTCAAGCCAGTAGCATCATGTAAGGCGGTTTACACAAATGAGACCATCACAGCGATAAAGAAGTCCATTCGATGCAACGAAGTTGCGCGACTTGATGATGTTTCCGAGGCAATGTTTGATGATCTATCTCAATCTAAAAAGGCGCTAAACACCTTCCTTAAATGATCGACGTACAGGCGTTGTAATATGCCACGCAAATCATACGCTAAAGGTCTTAAAGAGATTTTTTTGGTTACTTTTTTTATCAACTGAAAAAAGTTACACGCTCAGCAGAGCGGAATAAAAGTCGGGAAAACAAAGCATTAGAATGGAACCCGTAAAACCAACAATCTAATCCTAGCCTTCCGCTTGAAGAAAGGGGAAGGGACAGTTCGAGCTAGCTGCGAGCATAAAAAAAGGGCGTTTGCGCTGATGAGGTCAGCGGCAAATGCCCTTTTTGAGTTCGTTGCCTGAGCGGGCCAGGTAACGAGTGGTTGTTACGCTGAGGCTTTTTTGACGAATTGAGATTTCAGCATCATGTCGCCTGCGCCGTCGACTTTACAATCGATGTCGTGGTCGCCGTCTACAAGACGTTTGATGGTTGCTTTGGTGCCGATTTTAAGCACTTGTGAAGAGCCTTTTACTTTAAGGTCCTTGGCTAAGGTCACTTTGTCACCTTCTTGCAGTAGCTTGCCGCTCATGTCTTTGATGACCAATGCATCTTCGTCTACTTCCACTTCGTTCGGGTTCCACTCGTGAGCACACTCAGGGCAGATCAGCATAGCTTGATCTTCGTATACGTATTCTGAGTTACATTTAGGGCAATTTGGAAGACTCATGGTTGTCACTACCTCGGACGTTGGCTGTAAAAATTTCGCGCATTATACCCTTATTTTCACTGTGGTTTTTCACCTTCACGAAAAAATTTATTAGCGCTCCCGTTTAAGTCTCTTTTTTTGGTGTTTTAAAGCTACCAGAAAAAAACATAATCCATTGATGTTTAAGAACAAATAGAACAAAAAAAACCCGATCTCTGGCGAAGCCGGAGATCGGGTTTATCGCAGGTTACTCACCCGCTAAGAGGCGTTATTAAGCGACTAAAGCTTCTTTTTCAAGCATGTTTTGCATTTGCTCAGCAATATTAGGGTTTGCGTAAAGCGCGTCTAACATAGCCACATACACATCCGTAAAGACGGCATTTTGAGCAAGATCACCAAACACAGCGGTCAGCTTAAGGAAGGACAATTTATCATCCTGAGAACCTGCTGCGGCAGTGTGTAGCTCAGCTTTCATGTCATCAACAATATCCAGCGCAACGCCTTCTTTGTTAACGCCTTTGTCTGAGTAGTAACACCACGCGGCGATCACAAGCGCTGCGAATTGAATGCTGCCACCTTTTGCCATGTTTTCTGTGATCGTAGGGATCAAGAATTTAGGCAGTTTGGATGAGCTTTCTAGGCAAATACGTGCCAAGTTGTCTTTCACGTTCGGGTTACCGAAACGCTCAATCAAAGAGCTTTTGTAATCTTCCAGATTAATGCCTTCAACAGGCGCTAATACTGGCGTTGCTTCTAGGTCCATAAAGCGGCGTAGGTAAGCCGCAAACAAAGGGTCTGCAACACAACCATCAATCGTTTGATGACCGTGGATAGAGCCCAACAAGCCCAAGACAGAATGACCAGCGTTCAGCAGGCGAATCTTCATGGTTTCGTAAGGCGTTACATCTGGCACAAACTGAGCACCAACGTTTTCCCAAGCAGGACGACCATTAGAGAAAGTGTCTTCGATTACCCACTGTGAGAACGGTTCACAAACTACTGGCCAAGCGTCTTCCACGCCAGATGCCTGTAGGTTGGCAATATCGTCAGGCGTTGTTACCGGTGTGATACGGTCTACCATGGCATTTGGGAAGCGCACTTCTTGTTCGATCCACTTAGCCAAGTCTGCGTCTTGCTTCTCAGCGAAGGCGAGCAGCATTTTTCGCGTCATATTGCCGTTGTGCTGGATGTTGTCACAAGACTGAACAGTGAAGGCTGGCAGGCCTGCAGCACGACGTTTACGTAGCGCTTCTGTTAGAAAACCAAACACCATTTTTGGATTTTGTGGGTTGGCTAAATCGTGTTGCACATCTGGGTTTGTGAAATCAAACTCATTAGTAGCAGGGTTGAAGTTGTAGCCACCTTCGGTAATGGTCAAAGAAACAATCTTAGTGTCTTCACTGGCCATTTTGTCCGTGACCGCAGCCGCATCATCACAACCCAACATGAAATCAACAATCGAGCCAATAACACGGTTTTCTATTTTGCCGTCTGGGTGTTTTACAATCAGCGTATAAAGATAATCTTGCTGCTTTAGAATATCGCCAATTTTACGATCGGCTTCACGCAAGCCAACACCGCAAATGCCCCATTCAGTTGAGCCTGTTGATGCTAACAACTCATCTGTGTAAAAGGCTTCATGCGAGCGGTGGAAACCACCGATACCAATATGCACGATTCCCGCTTTTACCTTGCTACGATCATAAGTAGGTAACGCAAAGGATTCAGGCAAGTTTTGTAGATTGCCTTGGTTCAATTGTATTGTATTCATTAGTGAATCTCGCAGTATGAGTTATGCTTGAAGCGCTTTTTGGCGTTTTAGCGCCCAGTAAGCAGCCGTAAAATAAAGAATGGTGCAGACAAAACCATAGGTATAAAACGTCTCACGATTCTCTAGGTAGTGCGCCATATTGTCACTCGCGAACATGGTGATAGAGGCCAAAGCCAGTGTCACAATCAAGCTAATCCACGCGATGCTTTTCAGCGCTTTAGAAAGCAAAGAGGTGTCTTCAACAGCAGGCATTGCAACACGCGCTTGCTCTTCGTGATACGCCTCGACCAGTTTGTCATGGGACGCCATTTCTGCCATTTCTTCCGGGTACTCTTTATTCGCACCATAGCGTTGGGCCAGCAGAGTGTAAGCAATGATGGTCACGATCCACGTTGGCAAGAACAAGTAATAGAAAGACATAACATTCAGCGCGTTTAAGCCAAAACCAAATGCCAAACCAATCCCCCATGACGCCACCGCTGGGGTGCTATGGGTTAATTTTTGGTAGCTTACCCAGTAACGGCTAAAGCCGATTTTCGGGAACAAAACGTGCTCAGAGAAAACGATTGCACCGACCGGCACCACCAACAAACCTGCGTAGGTAAGCAGCGGCAGCATTTTGCTGAACACAAATGGGAAGCAGGCCACAACCATGGTGATCAAGCCAACAGCAAGGGTGGTTTGACGTCTGGAATAACGGGTAAAGATCGCCTGTGCAGCAAGACCGGCACGATATAAGTTGGCGTTTGCTGTGGTCCAACCTGCGACGATAACAATCACAAAACCAGAAAGGCCCAACGCTTGAAACGCCACATCGCCTGGGTCTAAAGCAATGATGCTTTTCTTAACCAATACCGCAGTACCCGCACCCATGATGCCGGCAGATACCCAAGCGATAAAGTGACCAAACAGCATACCTGAGCTGGTTGCTAGGCCGTAAATCGGCTTTTTCGCATAGCGGAACAAGGCCATATCGATCAAACCAAAGTGCGTAATGGTGTTCGCCGCCCATGCAAAGCCAATCACCTCAAGAAGACCAATACCCGGTTCTCCGTACGCGTTTACACCCGTCCAGATAGACTGATCGCCAATGGTAATAAAGTCTTTAAAGCTGTGCAGTGTGGTGGTGCCTAATACCGATTCAGATAACGCAGGCATGATCACCAAGGCGCCAGAGCCAAACATCACGAATAACCAAGGCCCACAGATACCAGAAAACTCTGACACCGCTTTAAAGCCGTACATGGCAACAAACACAACCACAGCGCCCACCGCCAATACCACCAGCACAAACCAAGAGTTGGTTGGGTACCAGTTCAGCTGGGCTGGAATGTTAAACAAATACCTGACCGCGGTACTCGACACGGTAATCATGGCCGCGGATATGACGGTAAATATTATGACGTTGGCCCAGTTATAGAGCTTGGTCATCGACTTACCAGCGACTTTTTCTAGGTAGGTATAAAGACTTAAACGGGTTTGAGTAGCGATCGGTGCTGTGATTAACGTCCAGCTTAAAATAGCGAGAATATTACCGATCAAGAGGCCTAAAAGGATGTCCATGGTTTTTGCACCCAACGCAACAAAGGTCGCGCCGATAACAAATTCCGTTGCCGCGACGTGCTCGCCGGCGTACAAACCTAAGAAGTGCTTCCAACCATGCTGTTTGTGCTTAGCAATAGGCAGCTGCTCTTCACTGACACTGTCTAATTTTTCAAAATTCATCTCTTATCTCATTATTTTTTTAATATGGATTAGCAAAAGATATGAAGTCAGCAGCCGGACTGAACCCGCTTTCACTTAATATCTTTCATTGATAAATAGTGCTACATCGCCCTCGACCTGATTTGGCACTTACGCGGTGAATGACAAAACAAAGCAGACTTATCTAGCTATCAGTCAGACAAGCGTTAGAAAAACGTAGGTTGAATTTTTTTGAGGGAAACAAAAACCAAAAATAGCTATTAAATTCAGCAAGTTAAGATAAAAGCCGATGTTTTAACAACCAAAGAAGAGTATTGCTATCGTCCATTATGCTTACCGAACCGTGAAGCAAGCATCCATCAGAGAAAACCATTTCTAAACCAACCATTCTGATGGTAGGGAGTTTAAAAAGTAGTCTGTCGGTAAACAAATACAATAAAGTGAAAATAACGATACTATTTTGACAAAAAATACATTTCTACATAAAAAATGATACTTTTATGATGTTAATTTTATTTGGAATAATAAATATGTACTTTTATGCACTATTAAATCGCTATTGGTTTTAAAATAGTACGTTTTCCATCAATTTTAAGGCGAATAGACGGTTTATTGATCATAAAAATTGAAGAAAAACGAAAGAAAGCAGACAAAGAGGTCCGTCTAGCCTTCCATTAGCCGCTGAACCTGACGACACAAACCCAGCCCTGCGAACACTCCAATGCCGGCTAAGCCAACCCAAATCACGGTTCGATCCAGTGCTTCTATCGACAACAACCAGCCAATGCCAACATTGCCACTGAACGCCGCAATGCCTCCAATGCAAGAGTACAAACCATAGTAACTGCCTAACTCAGATTTATCGCAGAAGCGGGGGACAAACGAACCAAGTAGTGGCAATACCAGCATAGAGCCCAAGCTAAACATCACTCCGTAAGCGATAAAGTTTAACCAAGGCAAACCATCAAACGAGATCAAAAACCATAAAAAAGAACCGCCCATTAACCCCAGCCCCAAGCCCATCGCTTTAGCACTGCCTATGGTCTGAGAAACCCAGCGGCTAATGGGCATTTGCAATGTAATGCCCAATACAGAGGTGGTCATAAAAACCCAAGTAATGACATAAGAACCCAAATCACGGGCTTCCACTTCACTCGGCAAAGACAGGTATAATTGATGAAAGAACAAGTGAAAGGCGCAGGCAAAAGCAATAAATTGCATAAACGCGCGATTTAACAACATGCTTTGCCACTGTCGCCAGAAGCCTTGCGGCGCGGCAGAGCGCTTGGCTTGATCCGCCAATACCGGCAGATAACGCCACTGGATCAGAAATAAAACGAAGAACAATAGGGCGGCACTTAACCCCACCCACATAAAGCTTACTGCCACCAGCGAAATACCCAACAAAGGCCCGAGAAACATACCCGCCTCACTGGTCCAATTTTGCATTGCAAAAATACGGTCGCGGCGTACTTGGTCCGGCGCTTCATAGGCTAAATAAGCATTGCTTGAAGGGGTAAATAAAGCCCCAGCAAAACCGGTAAAGAAAGCGCCCAATAAAAGCAGAGGCAAACTCTGCGCCACACCCAGTAATACAAAACCCACCACGCGAACCAAGCAGCCCAGCAAGATCAATCGCTTATAACCGAGATAATCCCCCAACGTACCGCCGATTAGAAACAGCCCCTGCTGGCTCAATACACGCAAACCGATCACAAGTCCCACGTACCAAGGGGTTAATCCCAATACACGCTGTAGATGATCCGCGAGATACGGCAACAGCATGTAAAAGCCCAAGTTAAAGCTGAAACCATTAATGACCAAGACACGGCTAGCCGCGGACAACTGACGCCAATCGGTCAGAAAGTGGTTTATCTTCATAGCACTGCGCTTACCGTTATAGTGTTTCTGCCAATCATACCAGTGATGCGTGATGACCACTGCGCTGAGTTCGAACAAAAGGCACACCAGCACTGTCTTGCATCACTTCTGCCGCCACGCCATAAACGTCGTACACCAATTCTGGGGTGAGAATGTCTTTTGGTGCCCCTTGGGCAACCAGTTTGCCTTCTTTTAGTACCAATAAGTTATCGGCGTATTGAGCGGCTAGGTTTAAGTCGTGCAGGATCATGATAGACACCCAACCATGCTGCTTAGTATTGCGGTCTAAATGATCCAACAACACTTGCTGAAAATGAAGATCTAGTGCACTAACAGGTTCGTCTAGCATCAGAATTTTAGGTTGGCGCATTAGGGCTTGCGCAAATAAGATCATTTGGCACTGACCACCACTCAAGGTTCTCACATCGCGGTTTGCCAAATGCAGCAAGCCAATTTGATCCAACGCCTCCAGAGCAGCCTCTAATAAACGGTTACCCAGTTTTAATGACAGGGCATCGAGCTGGCCAAGCAACACCACTTCCAACACGCTTAAGCCAACATCTAAACGAATGTCTTGTGGCATATAGCCAAAGCGCTGCCGCCATTCACCTAAGTGCTTGCGGTTTAATAGCTCGCCATTAAACCGAACCTCTCCTTGTTGTGGCTGTAAATCACCAAACAAGGTTTTTAACAAGGTGCTTTTACCTGTGCCGTTAGGGCCAATAATCACATGGGTTTGCCCTGCTTTAAGGGAAAAGCTAATGTCATCCGCCAGCACAAGATCATCGAAGGCTAGGTGTAAATTTTTAACGTCTAACATGACTATCGCTTCTTCCCTATGATCAACCAAAAGAAAAACGGCACACCAATAATTGCTGTCACTATGCCGATAGGAAACAAAGAGCCGGGCACAATCGCTTTAGACAACACAGACGCACTGGACAACAAAAAGGCACCAACTAAAAAGGACAGGGGCAAAAAGTAGCGTTGATCTTCACCCACCAGCATGCGGGCGATATTCGGTGCAACGATACCAATAAAACCAATGATACCCACAAAACTGGTCGCTGTTGCCGTCATAATCGCCACAATGATCAAGGTTTTTAGGCGTAGCCGAGTAACGTTAACCCCTAAACTTTTGGCACGCTCTTCACCGAGACGTAATGCGGTGAGCTTCCAAGCATCTTTCATGAGCACCAAAACACAAACTAGGGTAACGCCCGCGGTGATCGCCACATTCGTCCAAGTGGCCTTGGTTAAACTACCAAACAACCAAAATAGAATCTGTTGGCTTAACTCTGGTGACGACACAAACTGCACAAGAGACAACAAAGATTGAAACAAAAAGAGCAGGGCGATACCCGCAAGAATCAGTTGGCCAGAGGTAATATGGCGCATCATGGCGAGGCCAAATAACAAGCTGGCAGATAACATACAGCACACGAAAGCCCCGATCGGGACAGCAATTTGTGAACTCATGCCTAACGAGCCTAAGTAAAGCATCAAGGCGGCTCCAAAGCCCGCTGCGGCGGCCATACCCAAGGTGTACGGGCTTGCCATTGGATTATTCAGCAAGGTTTGCATTTCGGCACCACCCACGCCCAACGAACCTCCTACAATGACCGCCATTACAGCAATTGGTAGACGTAAATTGGTAACGATGACCTGTGTGGTGCGCGACACTTCTACCGGCAGCCCAAGCAAATTGGCAAGCGCATTTGCCACCTCAGTAAGGCCCAACATAGAAGGCCCTGTGGCAATATCAAAAACAAACGATAGCAGGAGGACAAACATTAAACAGGTTATGACAAACCAGCGGCGCTTTTCAGAACGACGCTGGGCATTAACCGCATCGGTGACGAGAGTGGAATGAATCATTAATCGATCGCTTTTATGGTGAAGGTGCTTGGCGAAGCCACTAAAAAGTGTTGTTTAAAATGGATGGCATTCATAACTCAACGCTCACTAGGGCAGCGAATATGCTTTTTTTCATAGCAAAGCCTTTTGTAAAAATAGTCTAAAAATGTAATAAAAATTAATGATAATTATTTGCATGTGTATTGTAGATGAACGTAAAATCCATACAAGCTTTTCAGTATTATTTCTTTCTCTTGTGTCCGTTAAAGGCACGAATTAATCAGGAATTTATCTCATGCTCCAGAAAATTGTTAGCTTGGCTGCCTTGCTCTTTGCGTCATTAAGTTTTGCGCAAACCACTACGGTCACCGACGTGCTTGATCGTGAAGTCACCTTTAATGCACCCGCTCAGCGGGTCATTGTTGGCTTCTACCCAGAAGATTACATGGCCATTGGCACAGAGGCGGCATACGACAAGGTAGTCGGCATGTCGAAATACATTTGGCAAGCCCGTTCCGCTAACTGGGAAATGTACACTCAATATCGCCCTTCGTTAGCAGATATTCCTGGCATTGGCCGAGTTGACACAAAAACCTTTTCGGTTGAGAAAGTCATCAGTTTAAACCCTGATATTATTATGTTGGCCGATTGGCAATTTAAAGGATTGGGCGCGGATATAAGCCGCTTAGAAGCCGCCGGTATTCCTGTGCTTGTGGTCGATTACAACGCCCAAACTCTGGAGCGTCATGTTAAAAGCACGCAATTGATTGGCGTGATTACAGGCCAACAAGAGCGCGCCGCAGAGATTGCTGATCAATACACCAAAAACATGACGCTGATTACTGAGCGTTTGGCCAAAGCAAACCTACCTAAACCAAGAATCTATACGGAATTTGGCGCATCAGGGGTCAATGAAATTGGCTATACGTTTGGCAAAAATATGTGGGGAGCCATCGCGACCATGGCAGGTGGAGACAATATTTCTGCGCCTTACATCGAATGGTGGGGCAAATTAAACCCGGAGCAGATTCTCGCTTCCGACCCGCAAGTTATCGTAGTGACAGGTTATGAAACAGGGAACGGCGATGATGCCATGTTGATGGGTCAGGGCGTCGACAAAAATGTCGCTCAAGCACGCCTTGCTGGTTTCAAGCAGCGCGTTGGCTGGTCTAGCTTGTCTGGGGTACAAAACAATCGAATGTTTGCCGCTTACCACGGCGCCTGCCGAACCATTATGGATGGTGCTATGGTGCAGTTCTATGCCAAAGCGCTTTACCCAGAACTGTTCAGCGATTTAGACCCAGAAGCCGCTTATAAAGACTTTTACAAAAAATACCTTCCGGTTACACCAGAAGGGACCTTCATGACTCAGCTGTAAGTCATAGGGCAGTTTTCAGATGAAAAAAAACCGAGTAAGCGCAATCATTTACTCGGTTTTTTTGTAACTTATAATATACTTTAAGTCATTCTGTTATGGCCGACTCATACGGCCTTTGCTGGTGCTTTGTTGGCGCATAAACCAAAAGCCTAAGGCGGCTGCCACAAGGCCAAATATGCTGCCAATACCAATACCCCAGCGAGCCCCCAATAGGTCTGAAACCGCACCAACAACAGGACCACCAAGCGCGGTACCGCCCATGCCAGTGGCCAACAAAACAGCCATCACTCGGCCGCGATAACGACGATCGGTCGACAACTGAATCAAGGTGTTACTGGAGGTCATAAACATTTGCAGACACAACCCTAGCACCACCAGCGCAATCGTAAAGCAGATAAAGTTTGGGCTCAGCGCCGCCACCGCGCTACTCACCGCAAAGCCGCTCGCCGCCAAGGTTAAGAACAACATAGTTGGCTTACTGCGATTCGCTGTCACCATAGCACCCATTACTGAGCCAATCGCCATAATAGAGATCAACATGCCATATTGCGCGGCGTGGCCATCAAAAACATGGACCGTCATAGACGAAAGATAGACCGCAAAGTTCATCCCTAAACTGCAGATCAAAAAGGTCATGATCACTTGAACTCGCATTGCCGGGTGACGGGCAATGTAACGAAAACCATCTAGGAAATTCGCCGTCGATTTTTTATTTTCCGGCGAGTCGTCCAGCGCTCTTACTGGCATTCGGGCCTTCAATAGGTGCAAAGCAATCAGCAGCGGAATAAACGACACCGCATTGATTAAAAATACCCAACCTGCCCCCACCCAAGCCAGCAACAAACCGGCAATGGCAGGGCCCACTAAACGCGCGGTATTAAAAGATAAGGAGTTCAAAGAAACCGCATTGGTGAGCTCAGACTCTTTCACCACATCCGCAACGAAAGCATGCCGTGCTGGTGCATCAAACGCCGCGACACAGCCGAGTCCCAATGCACAGGCACATACCTGCCAGAGTGCGACATGATCACTCAACACCAAAAAGCCCAGAATCAAAGCCAAGACGGACATCAGTAATTGAGTAATAAACAGCAATTTACGGCGGTCGACTCGGTCAACCGTCCAACCCGTAATCGGCAACAAGATGATTTGCGGAGCAAACTGCAAAAACACCACCAGCCCAACGGCCGAGGCATTGTGATCAGACAGTTCTGAAATTACTAACCAATCTTGGGCGGTGCGCTGCAACCAAGTCCCTATATTGGAAGGCACCGCGCCACTAAACCATAGGCGATAGTTAGGGTTCGCTAATGAACGAAACGTCTTACTCAAGCAGTCCTCCTAGGCGTCAGCGACTAATTTGTTCAACGCAGGAAGTGCTTGCTCTAGGGCATGAATTTCTTCTTCCGTAAGGCGCTCCGTCATGCATTGCTGCAGCCACTCTTCTTTTATCAGCAGAGTTGCTTCCACTTTTTGCACAAAGTCATCGGTTAATGACAGTAATGTTTTGCGACCGTCTTTGGGGTCTGGCTGACCGACTATATAACCCGCGTCTTTCAATGATTGTACGGTCGCCCCCATCGACTGAGTGCGAACGCCTTCTAACGCCGCCAATTCAGAAATCGTTGACACGGAATGACGGTATAAATAGCGCAAGACATGCTTTTGCGACCAGTTTAGATCAGCATCATGGGACTTTTCTTTGAGTTTACGATGTAGAAGCACCAAGGTTTGGTGTAAATCCATGGCTAAAGGGGCGTATTTTTCTTGCGGCATATAAAGGGCGGCTCCAATAATTAGAAAGGTAAACTACCAAGTTTAGCTTTGCAATTAAAGCACCGAAGGCAAGAAATCAAATTCTTTCCTTATAACAGCAAAATAAGGGCAAGTATTGCCCTTATTCGTTTGTTGATGAGCGTCTGGGGGCTGTGTGATTTACAGACCCGCTAGGCTTAGTTAGTCGTCACCTTCCAGTTCGACCATTAGGTCACTACCAATGCTTTCGAGCGCACCTTCTAAATCCGATAATGCCAGCCCCACAGGAATACGCAGTACCATCTCGGCTTTGAATAACATTTCAGAACTCATTGGCGCCGGTTCGCAGCTTGTTTCTAGTTCTTTCACATTAATCATTAATGAATGGAGAATTTGAGAGACTTCTTTGATGATGCCAGGCTTGTCGTTGCCTACTACGCTCAGGTGGACGTTCTTACCTTGTTGAGGGGAGCTATTCGCGGTTTCCACCATGACATTCAAGCCAAATTGCTCAAACGCTTGCAGTGTGCTGACCAGTTCAGCCTCATGTTCAGCAGGCACAGACACGGTTAAAATACCGGCAAATTTGTCTGCTAAGTGTGCCATTCGGCTTTCTTGCCAGTTTCCATGATGTTCACGCACGGCTTCTGAAAGGCGTTCTACTAAACCTGGTTTGTCTTCACCAATAAAGCTTAATACGAGTTGTGTTGTCATAACCTGCTCCCGTTACTTATTTTATGTTGGAATGCGTCAGCTCAATACCTACAGTGTAGACTACTGCCTTTCACCACGAATGCAAAACAGATGAGATAAAAAAGGCGACCTAGGCCGCCTTTTAGATTATCGTTTTTTCGGCTGCCGCCCATGGTAAATGGCAAAGCCTTTATCACGCTGTAAACGAGTATGAGAGCCTAATGCGGCATCTAGTATTGGTGGGTATCGCAAGAAATCGTTGGCCACAACAAATAGCTCGCCATTAAGCGTAAGGTGTTGCTTTACCGTCATAAAGAACTGTTCAGCAATGCTGTAATCGGTGCTAATTCCGGAATGAAACGGAGGGTTTGTCACCACATAGTTAAAGCGGCCTTTTACTTCTTTCAGGCCATTTGAGGCGATCAGCGTAACTGCATCAGACGCCTGATTAGCTGCGAAGGTCAGTTCTGTCGCTTTAAGAGCAAAGGCGCTATCATCCAGTGCGGTAATTTTGACGCCGGTTTTGTTGTACAACCATAGGGCGATGATGCCATCGCCACAGCCAAAATCGAGCAATCTAGCGTGCGCTATATCACTCATAAAACGATGTTGATCTAGCTGATTCAGTAATAGCTCGGTGCCTTTGTCTAATTTACCATGGCCGAAAACACCCGGCATGCTACACAGGGTTAGAATTTGACCCGCTACTTCTTGTTGCCAAGTAGTCACCCACTTTTCAAAGACGAATGGCTTAGCTTCTTCACGCTTGTAACCTTGGTACAGCAAGCAGTGTTTAGCCCCTTCTACCTTGCCCACTTCTTCTAGGCCATTTTCTAGGCGCTTCATGGACGATTTCACACCACTTTTGTTATCACCTACTAACCAGACTTTACCGCCCATTTTGACCAGGGGTAATACCGCTGCAATTAGGTAATCCAATAACTCTTTGGCTTTTGGCTGATAGATAACCACATGGTCAAATTCAGCGCCTGCTGCTGCAGGCCATTGCTCTGCAAATACCAATTTCTCTGCGGCAAACCCAACGCTTGTTAGAGCATCACATAAGGTTTTAGATTGGCACCAAGCATAAACGTCGGCGGTTCTGCTTAGATCTTTTGGGTAAGTGTCTTCTGGATTGGCAAACAATACTTTGCCAGTAAGAGACTCTTCATTGCGCGCCAGTAATTGGCTCGTGGTATTAAGATTCATATGTGATGGATAGCTCTTTAATAGAAAGGGTAGAAACAGGCGCCAGCAAGGTGTTTAAACGCTCTGTGGGTAAATCGGGTTGTACTCGTGGGTAACGAGGCTGTTGTCTGTCATTCAGTAATGGGGCTTGCCAGCCTTTCGTTAATGCCAAGAAGTCCTGTGCGAAGGCATCACCATGCTCTAGGCAACCCGATAAAATGACATCCACATAACTTAGTGCAATTGGGCAGCTATGGTCTGGCTCGATCACCGTGTGGGTGTGATAAACCCAATAGGTGCCAGCTGGTAACTCGTGATCAAGATAGGTTGTCAGCTTGGTCGGTTCGATTTTCGAACGCTGGTAGCCTTGCTCTCGTTCATCAAAGAGCGACAGTTGATCATGGGGCACTTCTACCAGAACACCGTTACAAGCACGTTCTGCAGCTTCAATTACCGCCACAGAGCTCATACCAAAGTCGGCAGACATGACCGACCAATGACGTTCAAATCCATGCAGTTTGACAGGCCATACATCGCCGGTTTCGCCTGTCTTCGCGCGGCTTTCGCCGTTAATCAGACTGCCGTAACCTAGAATAAAGTGTCGGTCTTGTGAACTCATCTCAACCTCCTATACATGATTTAAACGCACTGGCGTTACTATGATGTGCATCATAACGTGCGGCCTAGCACATCGCTAGACTTGAACCATATTCTTCCCGACTAGCAAGCCGCTTAACACGCCTATTATTTGCACCAACAAGAGGCCAAAGCCTCTATACAAAAGTAGATCATTATCTGTATGGTGTTTGAATAACTCTCAGGAACGAGGCTGATCATGAAACAAGCTGTTATTTTGATTACGGGGGGTAGCCGTG
Organism: Marinomonas pollencensis; assembly: GCF_003387375.1. GTDB lineage: Bacteria > Pseudomonadota > Gammaproteobacteria > Pseudomonadales > Marinomonadaceae > Marinomonas > Marinomonas pollencensis. The sequence continues at coordinate 181,240 of NZ_QUNG01000005.1, forward strand.
GTATTGGGGCTGCTACTGCGAGACTGGCCGCGCAGCAAGGCTACTGCGTGATTATCAATTATCGAATCGATATACACGAAGCACAGAAGGTGGCTCGCGATATCCAGCAATGTGGCGGTATTGCCCATTGCCTGCAAGCTGATGTCAGCCAACCTGAGCAAGTGAAAGCCATGTTTGACTATATACGGCAAAAATGGGGGGCGATTAGAGCTTTGGTAAACAGCGCGGGGATTTTAAGCAAACAAACCCGCTTTGTTGATACAACCCCCGAGCGTTGGCAAGCGCTCTTTCAAACGAATGTGTTTGGCACCATGAGCTGCTGCCAGCAAGCCTTTACGCATATGGCAACCAGCTTAGGCGGGCAAGGCGGTTCGATTGTCAATGTGTCATCCATTGCTGCCTTATATGGCTCTCCTAATGAGTACGTTGATTATGCCGCCAGCAAGGGAGCCATTGACTCATTTACAAAAGGGTTTGCTCTGGAAGTGGCCAATGAAGGGATTCGTGTTAATGGCGTTCGCCCAGGACTCATTTATACACAAATGCACGCTGAAGGCGGAGAAGTGGGACGAGTTGACCGCCTTGCCCCCACCTTGCCACTCAAACGTGGTGGCAAACCTGAGGAGGTTGCCGAAGCAATCATGTGGCTAATAAGTCCAAAATCCAGCTACTCGACAGCGAACTTTATTGATGTTGGCGGCGGCCGCTAACGGTCACTAGATTTGTGGCCTTTATGGCGCTTCTAGGCAAGCAAAAGAGCTGGCCAGACGCACATCCCCTTGGCGATATATGGCAGTTCTTGGGTATGGACAAAGCGGCCTCTGTAACGCCATCATTCGGTTTGTTACTTCTGGGTTATGTATGCCAGCCGTTGCCATAATACGCTCAGGCACTTGGTTTTTTTCTACCCATTGCATTAATGGGAGCAGGGTATCAAAGCGCCCCAGAGACATGCCGCCATCTCCGTGAGGCAAGCCAGGAACACGATATAGACGAACAAAGCTGTCAGCCAGCCCCTGCTGGTTAACAGTCAGTTTCTGATACCAATCTATGGTTGCATTCACAGAAAACACAGGGTCACTGTTACCATGAAAAACCAGCATTTTTCCGCCATTTTTTTGAAACGCTGATAGCCTCGGGCTAGCAACATTAGGGGGCTCCATGAGGTCCAGTGCCGATTCCGGATAACGGCGGCTGCTGGCGTAGATGTTGAGCGCATCTTGATCGAAGTCGAAGCCTAATAAAAAGTTTTCTAAACTTGCTGCCGTCGCCCCTACATCGACTGGGGGTGTCATATAAAGGTTGGCCAATGCTGCCGCACCTAAGACGCTGGAAGCGGGCTTATCCTGCCAAACAGATACCGCACTTTGGACTTTCCAGCGCTGCCAGTTCACAGAACCAATGCCGGTGTCGTATACCCAATCAGTGTATAAGCTCATTCCCTGACGGTTGCTTGGACCTTGCTGCATACGGGTGATGGCTGCGACCTTTTCAGACGCCAAACAATATCGATCAAAGTCACTGTGACATACTAATTGCGAGGCTTGAAACGTGCGCTGGCAGGCGTCGGCAGCAAAAATCAAGTCGTCGTTTATACCGTCCAAGCCATCACATTGATCCAACACACTTTTAGCAAATAATGCTAAGTCTCTCTTGGTAAGCTTATTCATCTCCAAGGAGTGCAATATCTGGGCATCCCAAGCATATTGCAAGGCGGATTGAGGGAGGTGCAGTCCCGGTGCTGCCGCCAATAAACCATCAAACATATGCGGAAACCGTGACGCTGCGACTATGGCCATACGTCCGCCATTCCCTTCACCAATGCCATAGCTATAACGAATTGGGGCGCGGTAATAATTTTGTATTAAGGCACGGGCCACGGGGTACAACTTGCGCACGGCATCATAACTGTAATCTCGACGCGCTTGTGGATCACGAGCAAACAGCACGGAGCTGGTTAAGCCTGCGACAGAGACAGGTTCCGCATCATGGCCGCCATTACTAGACAGAACAGCAAAACCTCGATTAACCGCATACTGCTGTGGTAACAGTCCTGTTACTTTTCCCACTGCGGGTTTCACGCTGCCACCATTACCACTATTAAACTGATAAGCAAATCGCCCTTGCCAGTAATCCGGCAAACGTAGCTCGAATTTGAGTTGGTAGATTTTTCCATCAGTGCCGACACGTTGATCGGTTTTGCCTCTCACTAGACAATAGGAAGTCAGTGATTGCCCATCCGCTAAATAACGCTGTGTGGCTAATTGGATACCTTGCGGAGCGGTAGCCGCGAGGTCACTGCACGCTGTCGCATGGCTCAGGCTACTGGCTAATAATAAAGATAAGAGCAAGAAGGGGAGAAGCAGTGCATTCATCACGTCATCCTTAATATCGATCGCTCAAAAATAGCAGACTACAGTGGTCGCTGATAGTCGTATTGTGGCGATCATAGTGTGAGTTGCGGAATATTTACACTCCTAATGAAAGCACTGGGTCGAGAATCAATAGGCAATAAAAAACGGGCTAGAAGCCCGTTTTTATAAAGACATTGCTGATAGAGACATCCGCAATTAGAACAAGGATTAATGCGCTGAAGCGAAGACTAAAAAGTCTGCCGGCGTTTTAAAATCTATCGCCATAGTAACGCTTAGCGCCGTCACTGTAATGATAGAAAAGAAGAACACTTGGCGCGCCCAACCATTTACATCAATATCCTTGCGGTAACCCCGTAGCGCCATTGCTAGCCACCAAAGGCTGGTCGCTAAGGCAACCACCATAAAGCCCACTCCCACATAACCGGTTAACGGTAAAAGGGCGCTGACAATCGCAAACGCAGCAATGTGTAATACGATATGGCGTTTTGCTTTGCTAATACCTTCAGCAACAGGCAGCACTGGGATGTTCGCTGCGGCGTAATCTTTATAACGAAAAATGGCAATCGCATATGAGTGCGGCATTTGCCAAATACAAAACATTAAAAGAAGTATTGCAGCGCCTGCATCAAACTGACCAGCAGCAGCACAATAACCTACTACTGGAGGGACAGCACCAGACAAGCTGCCGATGGCCGTTCCGTATACGGATTTGCGCTTAAAGTACATGGTGTATAAGCCAACATAAACAAAGTAGCCGAAACCCGCGAAGGAAACAGCAACCCAGTTAGTGAAGTAAGCCAATAAGGCAAATCCCACTAGACCTAAAACAACACCGTGAAAAAAAGCGGCTTTACCAGACATTTCACCCGTCACCGTTACTCGGTTACGTGTACGTTGCATTTTTGCATCTATGTCTCTGTCTATATAGTTGTTAATGGCACAGCCAGAAGCAACCACTAACGACAAGCCAATGACCGTCGCCAGCATAAGAATCCAGTCGATCTCGCCACGAGAGGCTAATAAAAAGCCCCCCGCAACTGAGATGAGGTTGCCCATAATGATGCCCGGTTTAGTCACCTGTAGGTAACGCTTAAACATCTTTATAGACTCCCATCGACGCGGCTTTTACTCCGCATATTCATCAATTTACTCTGCTTACATCATCATTGCATTGGATGCGTAGATAATCCATACGGACAACGCGACAACCATTACAATAATTACAGCAGCGAATATGAAAGAATAAGTGTCCAACTTGCCTTGCTCAGAGAAGTTCAAGTGAAGGAAGTACTTCAAGTGAACAAAGATTTGAACAATAGCTAACACAATAATTGTGATGTAAGTAGGACCTTTATCAAACGCTTCCGTCATTACCATCCAGAATGGAATGGCTGTCAGAATAACTGACAGCACAAAACCTGTTAGGTAAGACTTAACGCTACCGTGTGTATTTGCTTCAGAAGAATGACCGCTCATTAGATCGCTCCCATCAGATAAACAACGGTGAAAACACAAATCCAGACAACGTCTAGGAAGTGCCAGAACAAGCTTAAGCAGCTTAAGCGTGTCACTGTACGACTACCAAATCCAGACACTACCAACTCAATCATTAGGATGGCCATCCAGATCAAACCTGCTGTTACGTGCAAGCCGTGTGTGCCGACAAGGGCAAAGAAGGCTGACAAGAAAGCGCTGGCTTGAGGACCATTACCATGGACGATTAAGTGATGGAATTCATAGATTTCCATCGCGATGAAGATAGCACCCAAAAGAAACGTAACAGACAACCAGCTAAGGGTGCCTTTTTTGTTTTTATTGTGTGCGCAAATCATTGCAAAACCGTAAGTGATACTTGAAAGAAGTAGCGCTGCAGTTTCGTAGGCAACGAAGTCTAATTCAAAGATATCTTTGCCTGATACACCACCTGCTGTGTTCATAAAGAGCACAGCGTAGGTAGCGAAGACGGATGCGAATAACAAACAGTCCGTCATCAGGTATAACCAAAAACCAAACACATTATGTGGTGCTGGATCGTGATCGTGATGCTCGTCGTGAGCGTCGTGCGTATTCAAATGTGTAGTGCTCATGATTACCCCTTAGCCACGCTATCTAGATGCGCATTCTCAATACGAGCCACTTCATCTGGTTGAACGTAGTAATCAACGTCTTTGGTATAAGCACGCAGGACAAGAGATACAAAGCCACCAAACAAGCCAAGCGCAGCCAACCACCAAATGTGCCAGATTAAGGCAAAGCCCATTAGTGTAATACAACCAGAGATTAAGATACCTGATGCTGTGTTTTTCGGCATATGAATCGCTTCATAGCTTTCATGACGAGTATAAGCTTCACCTTTCTCTTTCATATCGGTAAACGCATCGATATCAGAGATAGTAGGGATCTTCGCAAAGTTGTAGTACTGCGGTGGAGAAGCAGTAGACCACTCAAGAGTATGACCATTCCATGGATCACCAGTAGTGTCCAAGTTTTGTGCGCGGTCACGGAAGCTGACATACAATTGTAGCAACTGGCAAATAATACCGGCCATGATGATAAACGCACCCACCAAAGCAATGTACAACCAGATGTTCCAATCAGGGTTATCAGTATGATTCAAACGACGAGTCATACCTAGGAAACCCAATACATACAAAGGCATGAAGGCCATGAAGAAGCCGATTAACCAGCACCAGAAAGCCGCTTTACCCAACTTAACGTTAAGGTGGAAGCCCATTACTTTAGGGAACCAGAAAGCAAAACCTGCAAGATAACCAAATACCGCACCACCGATGATGGTGTTGTGGAAGTGAGCAATCAAGAACAAGCTGTTATGCAATACATAGTCAGCACCAGGTACAGCTAGAAGTACCCCAGTCATACCACCGATGGTGAAGGTCACCATGAAACCAAGTGTCCAAAGAACCGGTACTGTCACACGAAGGCGACCGCGGTACATAGTGAACAACCAGTTAAACAGTTTCACACCCGTTGGTACGGAAATGACCATTGTCGCCACACCGAAGAAGGCGTTAACGTTGGCACTTGAACCCATGGTAAAGAAGTGATGCAGCCATACGATGAAACCAAGAATCGCAATAGCACCACTCGCCCAAATCATAGATTTATGACCAAACAAGCGCTTACCAGTAAAGGTAGAGACAACCTCAGAGAAGATACCAAATGCTGGAAGTACAAGTATGTACACCTCAGGGTGACCCCATGCCCAGAACAAGTTGATATACATCATTGAGTTACCGCCGCCATCATTCGTGAAGAAGTGGAAGTCAAGGTAACGATCAAGCGTTAGCATTGCCAATACAGCAGTCAAAATTGGGAAAGAGGCAGCGATCAGGATGTTGGCCCAAGTACAGGTCCAAGTGAAGATCGGCATATCCATCAATTTCATGCCAGGAGCACGCATTTTGAACACAGTAACCAAGAAGTTAACGGCCGTTAAGGTCGTTCCTATCCCGGATATCTGCAGTGCCCATATGTAGTAATCAACCCCCACGTCCGGACTGAACTGCAACCCGGCCAATGGCGGATACGCCACCCAACCTGTTTTTGCAAATTCACCCACGAAAAGAGAGATGTTAATTAGGATCGCACCACCAGCCGTTAGCCAGAAGCTAAGGTTGTTTAGGAACGGGAAGGCAACATCACGCGCACCAACTTGTAGCGGTACAACAATGTTCATCAAACCAATCATAAATGGCATTGCCATAAAGATGATCATGATGACACCGTGTGCCGTAAAGACTTGGTCATAGTGATGGGGCGGTAGGTAACCTGGGTCACCATTGGTCGCCAATGCGAGCTGCAAACGCATCATGATAGCGTCCGAGAACCCTCGGAGTAGCATGATAAGTGCTAGTACTATGTACATAACACCAAGACGTTTATGGTCAATAGACGTGATCCAGTCGCGCCATAACACACCTAGCAAGTTGTACTTGATAAGCAAGTAGGCCAGTGCCAATGCGCCAACAACAATAACGCAAAAAGTCGTTACTAGGATTGGCTCATGGTATGGAATCGCGTCTAACGATAATTTACCTAGAATAGACATTACTTGTCTTCCTCCACGTGTTCAGGCGATTCATGGCTCATTTCACTATGATTCATGCTGCCGTGGTCCATATCGCTATGATCCATGCTGCCTTTAATCATTGTAGAATCAAAAGGGGTACCTTTTAGAAGCTCAACTTTGCCGTGATCTTTCATGAATTTCATGACATTGTCATGGAAGATGCCTGGTTTGATTGAGTTGTAGTACTGAACAGGAGTCGCTACATGTACATGATGAGGATCGGCATCATACTCAGCAAGCTTGTCATAAGACGCTTGATCCAACATGGCATGATTAATTACATCGCCATGAGTACCTGCTTTCACGCCCTCAACCCAAGCATCAAAATCAGCCTCAGTTGGAGTAGCGATGGCATTAAACTTCATGCCTGTGAAACCTGGGCCACTGTAGTTTGCAGAGATGCCTTTGTAAGTACCAGGCTCATTTGCAATCAAGTGCAGCTTAGTCACCATGCCAGCCATTGAGTAAATTTGACTACCCAATTGCGGAATGAAGAACGAATTCATAGTTCCTTCTGAAGAAATTCTAAATGAAACAGGAACATCGGTTGGGAATACCAACTGGTTCACTGTCGCAATTCCTTGCTCTGGATAGATGAACAACCACTTCCAGTTCATAGAAACAACTTCAACCGTGATGTGATCTTTATCAGATTTCAACGGTTTGTAAGGATCTAGTGAATGGGTAGTTTTCCAAGTAATTACGCCCAAAATTAGGACGATAATAATTGGCACAGTCCATACAACTACTTCAATTTTAGTGGAGTGGGACCACTTAGGTTCGTAAGCCTCATCACGACCTTCACGATATTTCCAAGCGAAATAAAGTGTCATAAAGATCACTGGGATTACTACAAGTAGCATTAGCAAAGTCGCAATTATAATTAATTGCTTCTCTTCAATACCAACTTGTCCTTTTGGATCAAGCACGCCACCTTGGCAACCAGCAAGCAAGCCTACTGCAATAGCCAACGCGATTTTACTTAGGATACGAGTTAACAAAAGAATCATCCTCTAACCCTGAGGTTCACAACACTGCATCTTTACCATTAAAAATGCAGAACGAAAAATCCGGTCTAAACCGGGTATTTCAGCAAAGATGCTCCGCACACTGAAATCAGTATTACAAAGATCCCTACTTCATTAATTTATATTAACGAGGTAAGTTTCTTGTTGGATCACCTAAATCTGAAAAAGGGTGCTCTAAATCATCCCGTCGTGGGTCGTGCCGCAACACGCACCAGCTGCTCTTTTAAAGAGTCATCACGATTATTAAAGGAGGCCAGTATCTGGCGAGCTAGGTTGATATGCGCATTTTTGCACCAATATCTAACCAATAAACAGGTAATGCTTGCGCTCATAAACAGCACAAACATAAAAATAGGGGAGGTGAAGAAAGACGCTGGAGTTGGATAAGTAAGAAAGGTCACAACACAAAGCGTGCTAACGATAAACGACAGGCACAACAAAACCGTCAACCAAATAGGTGACATTTGCTGAGAAAGTAGGGCTTTCTTATGCAAAACTGTTTGTAGTGAGTCCAATTTTTCGTCCAAATTTATTAACTATTAACCGTGCTAAAACGGCGATCTCTGCATTACACGCAATTCTTGTGCGCGGAATATATCAAAAATTATACAATCGCACAAAGCGTAGTTTAGCCTTTGTCAGCCTTGTCTTCACGGCCTTTTTATAAAAAAGCCTCTTATTCATCATAAAGAAAGCTTATGCTGGCCATTCAACCTACGTTATAAAGAAAATTCCTTACAATTGTAAGACTAAGCATCACCGATTGTGGCTCAAAAACCACTTTTTTAGCACATTAATAGACTGGCGCATTGTTTCTATTGATGATCCACTGAAACCTAAAATAAATCCCTGCCTCTCATAACTAATTGAAAAATGATGAGTTAATGGTGATAAAACGACTCCTTCCTTTACTAAATCCTGAGTGATTTTCTGGTCCCATTTAATATCTTCCCGTGACCCTAACCAGGTCGATTTTATTTCTACCAATACGTGCATTCCACCTTGTGGCTTTTGCCATTCACACCACTCGGATAACTGCTCACTTAATAGTGTCAGCAGAGCATCGCGCTTTAAACGGTAATGTCGGCGCATACGATTTAGGTGCCGGTCAAAGCCACCTCGTTGCATAAAATCCGCCACCGCGGGTTGGATCGGCAAAGAAGCAGAAAAACCTATGGTGCGTTGGGTGTCACTAAGGTGTGCCAGATAAACCCGTGGTGCAACAATAAACCCTAAGCGTAACCCTCGGAAAAGCACCTTAGAAAAACTGCCCATAAAAAAGGTGCGATCCATTGCACCTTCATGCAAGGCCGCAGTTTGCATAAAAGGCACGTCCACTCGGCCTTGATAGACGAATTCATTGTCATAATCGTCTTCGATAAACCACCAATTCTCAGCACTAGATTGCAGCTTCAATAGCCATTGCTGACGGCGAGAAGGGCTCATATTAAGACCTAAGGGATACTGCCTATTTGGCGTCAACAGCGCGACATTAGTCGCCTGCTGCTTGGCACGCTTAGTCTTAAGCACCGTCGGCAATCTAGCACCTTCTTCATCTATTGGTAGAAAAGAAAGCGTCCCTTGTTGAGAAAGCACTTCTCGCAGCGGTGGATAAGTAGGGTCTTCAAGCCACCAAGAAAGGGCCGCTACCTCGCTGTGCGCTGACGGAGCTGCTATCGTCGCATTAGGCGTTGGCAAGGAGGCAAGCGCGTGATGCAATAAGATCAAACTATCTCGACTTCCTGCCGTGACGATAATTTGCTCAGCACTGCAACGCATGCCACGCACTCGGTAGAGATAATCTACAATGGCTACTTTGAGATCTGGCAATCCAGTGTGGTACTTGCCTTGCAATACTCCAGAGTCAGGGTTCAACCAACTCCTGCGCATGCTTGCTGCCCATTCTTTGTTTGGAAAAACCGCCACATCAACGCCGGAGTCGAACCGCCATGCTTGTGTTTGAGGCTCTTTTTCAGCCACTAAGCCCGCTGTGTCATGTCTCACTTGTCTTGCAAGAGGCTGAGCGGCCACAAACACACCGCGCTTTTCCTCACTTAGCAGAATACCTTCTGCCACGAGATGCTCGTAGGCTTTTGATGTCGTGCTCCGAGAGACACCTAATGTGCTGGCCAATGCTCGTGATGAGGGCAATTTATCGCCCACGGACAAGGCCCCAGAGACAATGCCTTGTTGAATTTGAGTCATCAGTTGTTGGTAATACGCCGCTCCATGGTTATCCAAAGAGAAACGTAAACTGGCGCTGGCGTGCTTCATATCTGGCCTGCTTTTTTATCTTCATTCTGGCTATTTTTATAAATACCAGATCACTTTAGAGTCTTGTTATAGCCAGTCACTCAACAAGAAACAAGGAGAGAAGCCATGCGCCAGTCATTAGAAACGCCCCTTAGTAAGGTAAAACGTGGACCCAATCGAGCACAATACGATGCAGAAACGGCCTTTCGAATCATAGATAACACGCTTATGTGCCATGTGGGACAGAGTAAAAACGGCCAGGTGTTTGTCACACCCACTTGCCATTGGCGTGAGGGGGAATACTTTTATTGGCATGGGCATGCGAAAGCGAGAAACATCAAAGCGCCGATCGATGACGCTGAAAAGGTGTGCATCAATCTTTGTCAGTTAGATGGTTTGGTATTGGCTCGCTCTGCCATGCACCATTCTGTTAACTACCGTTCAGTGACGCTATTTGGCGTACCTGAGTTGATCGAAGATACTGAAGAAAAAGTCCGTCAGTTTAAAATCTTCCTCGATAAAGTTAGCCCTGGTCGTTGGGATGCGCTCAGGCCGATCAATGACATTGAAATCAAAGCGACAGGCTTATTAAGAATCAAAATAGAAGAGGCGTCGATTAAAGTTAGAGCGGAACCTCCTGTGGATGACCCAGACGACAATGATTGGCCGGTTTGGGCTGGCGTAGTGCCGCTGCAACAGCAATGGGGGCCGCTAGAGCAAGACCCCATTCAAACTGAGTTATTTGACACACCCACGCCACCCGATGCCTTCTAGGATAGTCTTTTAGAGTACAGCCTCTTAACGGGGCTGGCTTAACTCATCCACCAGATACACGATGGATTGATAATCCAAGCCACTGTGTTCACTCAAGCCAATTTCACAGGTGCGGCTATTGGAGTAACCCGCGTCACATCCCGCTACCGCTTTGGGTAAGGTTTTCAGCGCGCTCGCGTTCAGTTCCGGGGTGGAAAAGCCCTTATCTCCAGCGAAACCACAACAAGTAATGTCTGGCGGAAGCACCACTTCATCAGCAAGCTGTTGCGCAAGCGAAACAAAACTATCGGCTAATCCCATACGAGTAGTACTGCAGGTAACGTGCACCGCAATACGAGCTGACTTTTTGCTGATCTGTAAATGTGGCAAAGCAAATTCATTTATAAACGACACCTGCTCGTACAGCTTCAGTTTCTCGTCCAAGGTTTCTTTCATACGCAGCAAACAAGGGCTGGTATCACAGACAATGGGATAGCGACCATTTTCACTGGCGGCTAATAACAATGTATTGAGGTCATTGGCTTTTTGCTCTGCGACAGCGAACTGCCCTTTACTCTGAAAAGCCAAACCACAGCAGCTACTTTCTACGCCGTCGGGAATAATCACTCGATATCCCGATTTGTTCAGCACACTCAACATCACTTCCATCACTGAACGCTGATCTTTCGATGCAGGGCTACTGCCCATTACTCGTGTGGCACAGCTGGGTAAATACACCACCGTAAGTTGGTCACTCTCAGTGGCGCTACAATCACTGTTTTCAAGCAAGGTTTTCAGAGGAATGGACGCCTTCGGCATAGTTGAACGCCACTTAGGTACGACACCGGCTGAGACTTTATTCGCAGCCCCAGTGAGTACTTTCATACCGGCATCACCCACTATGTTCTTCATGACTGATGCCGAAGCAAGTCCTAAGCGCGCGGTTTTTGTAACTCCTTCAAAGTGATCTCCAATCCAATATCCCACCTTACTATCTGGAATACGGTCGTGTCGCAGCTCTCGAGTTAAATCGCCAGTATTGATACCAACCGGACATTGCATAGAACACAGACCACAGCCTGCACAAGTATCAACACCTTGATAATCATAGTCTTTTTTCAATAGAGCTAAGCGCTCTGGCTGATCCTTTGTCACACTTAGACGTTGGATCTCACGCCAAATAACGATGCGTTGACGAGGGGTCAAGGTCAGGGATTTAGAAGGGCACGATGATTCGCAGAAGCCGCATTCTATACAAGTATCCACCTTGTCGTTTGCCTTGGGTAAGGGTTTCAAGTTTTGTACATGAAGGTTGGCATTGTGGGTCAAAATCACATCAGGATTGAGCAAGCCTTCAGGGTCAAATGCCCGTTTAATCTCCCACATAATGTCGTAGGCTTCTTGCCCCCATTCAAGGGAGACATAAGGCGCCATATTACGACCAGTGCCATGCTCAGCCTTCAGGGAGCCTTGGTATTTTACCGCCACTAACTGAGCTACTTCATCCATCAGTTTTTCGTAGCGGATCACTTCGGCTGGGGCATCAAAACCTTGGGTAAAAACAAAATGAAGATTGCCCTCTAAAGCATGACCAAACAAAATCGCCTCGTCATAACCATGTTTTTGAAACACACCTTGTAGCTCTAATACGCCTTCGGCTAATTGCTCAACGGGAAAAGCCACGTCTTCGATAATCACCGTTGTTCCAACAGGGCGAACCGCGCCTACAGCGGGAAAGAGCCCTTTACGAATTTTCCAATAGGAGTCGTAAATGTCTTTCTGTTGGGTAAATTCAATCGGATTCAAAGGCTCGCAGCCTGTCAGGGAAGAGGACACCAACTCAAGATTATGGGCCAACTCTTGGGCGTCTGCTGCGCGCACATCAATCAATAAGCCTGCGGCTTGATCGCCCAATGTTGTCAGCATGTCTGGCATTCCAGGCTTCCCTTCAACCGCACGCAAACCAGCACGATCAATCAGCTCTACAGCAGAAACAGGGGCACTTTTTAATGCCGTTACGGCACGGCAGGTTCTTTCCATGTCGTCAAAAAACAGCATGGCCGCGGCTTTAATAGGGTGATCCACGACGGTTTGATAAGTCACTTCACTTAAAAAGCCCAACGTCCCTTCAGAGCCAATCATCAGGTGCAACAGGATATCAAAGGGATCTTGGTAATCCACCAGGCTGTTTAGGCTGTATCCTGTTGTGTTTTTTAATCGATATTTGTGTCTTATTTTGTCGGCAAGCGCCGCATTTCCTCGGGTTTTTTCACCCAACCCTTTTAAGGTCGCCAGCAACTCCCCGTGGGTTTGGGCAAAGCTTGCCTTGCTCGACTCATCGGCTGTGTCGAGAAGCGTGCCATCGGCTAATAAAATTCGTGCGCTTTGAATGGTGTTATAGCTGTTTTGCGCGGTACCACAGCACATACCACTGGCATTATTAGCCGCAATCCCCCCTATCATACAGGCGTTAATGGAGGCGGGATCTGGGCCTATTTTGCGCTGAAAAGGGGCCAGCAATTGATTGGCTCGGGCTCCGATAATACCTGGCTGCAGCGAAATGATTTGCCCATGCTGATGAATCGCGTGGCTTTTCCAGTTATCGGAAAGCTGAATTAAGATGGAATCGGTTACCGCCTGACCAGATAAGCTCGTACCAGCAGCTCTAAAGGTCACAGGTAGCTTTCTCAACTGTGCCTCTTTTAATACCAAACGTACTTCTTCTTCGTTGTCCACGCGCACCACCAACTGTGGTACTAAGCGATAAAAGCTGGCGTCTGTGCCATAGGCCAAAGTCCGTAAAGGATCTCGTATCAAACGCGCCTCGTCTATGCTGTTCAGCAGCACACGGTACAGTGCTTCATAATGAAAGTCGGTATTTTTTGAGGCTAACAATGGAGAAGTCATAACAATGCATCCCAGGCACAAGGGCCAGCTAACTTTTTATTATTTTGGTTATTTAAACAGATAAATAACTGGACAGAGATAGGGCAAAAATAATAAATTGGTAATACCAATTTACCTTATAAACCTGAGCTACAATAAAAATCCCGACCACATTTGTCAACCTATAAGATACTTGAGAGTTAGAGGATTTTAGCGTCATTTTATATTGGTTTTACCACTTTTAATCTTATCAACAGGAAGCATTTCAAGCCGTTAATAAGACCAAAAGTGCTTCTGTAACTGGCGTTTACTTAACCACCATATGGACCAATAAGCCGATGGAAACCAATCGCTTTGCCCGTGTTAAACAGGCCAAAATCTCAGATATTATTATGCAGCAGTTAGAAAGCATGATTTTAGAAGGTAGCTTCACCCCAGGCCAGAAATTACCACCAGAGCGTGAGCTGGCGACACGATTTGAGGTTTCTCGCCCTTCATTAAGAGAGGCAATTCAGAAATTAATCGCCCGCGGTATTCTCTATAGTCGTCACGGTGGCGGCACCTATGTCTCAGAGCAAATAGGAAGCTCATTTGCCGATCCTTTGCACGACTTACTGAGCGCCCACGATGAGTTTTTATACGATCAACTTGAGTTTCGTGACGCGCTAGAAGGTCTGTCCGCGTATTATGCGGCACATCGAAGTACTGAAGCAGACAAAGCACGATTAGGCCAATGTTTTGAGCAATTAGAACAGGCCAATCGGCAACAGAATTTCGCCTTAGAAGCTAAGTTAGATGCAGAATTTCATATGATCATCGCCGAATCTGCGCACAACGTTGTATTGCTTCATACCTTACGCAGCTTATTTTCTATTTTAGCCAGCAGCATTTCGGCAAATTTAAAAAACCTGTTTGAAAAGAAAGCAGCACGTAAGCAAATTATGGATCAGCATCGCGCTATGTATAAGGCTATTATGTCAGGTGATGCGGAAGGAGCACGTAACGCTGCCCATGCTCACTTGGTGTTTGTGGAGGAAAATCTGCTCAAAATGCGTCAAGAGGAAACCCGTATCCAGCGCTCCCTCAGACGTAACGAGAGCCTCAAACCTTAATCACCTAAAGGCAACAGAGCAGCGACTAATTTGGCTCGCTGCTGCCTGCCTTATGAGTATCACTAAACCACACCCCTTTCTTCATATTTTGTAGGTAGCACCAATATAAGGTGACGCCACGAGCAATAAACAACAGCGCCTGGCTAAGCCATAATCCATGATTGCCTAACCCCTGAGTAACATACCAGACAGGGAAAAAGACGCCGATAACACACACTATCATGGTATTTTGCATCTGTTTAACACTCGTTGTACCAATAAATACGCCATCCAACATAAAGGACCAAATACCTAACAGAGGGAAGACAATAAGCCAGGGTAGGTACAGAGCTGCGTCCTCTCGAACAGATTCTACACTGGTCAAAAGACCTATAATTTGATTTCCAAATAGCCAAAATACAAAGACCAATATTAACGCCGCAAAGCATGCCCAATAGGTAGAAAGACGCAATACTTTTTGAAACGAAGCTTTATCCTTGCGTCCATAATATTCGCCACATAAGGCTTCCACCGAAAAAGCGAAACCATCTAAGCCATTGGAAATAATCATTAAAAATGTCAGCAATACCGCATTGGCAGCCAGAATCGAATCGCCCTGACGAGCGCCTTGCGCAGTAAAGAAGAGCATAACGAGTAACAATAAAATGGTGCGCACAAACAAGTAGCGGTTAACCCGAATCAAAGCCATGTATTCACGCCATTTTGCCAAGGCTTTAAGCGGTACATGGCCCTTAAAACCTTTTAGCTTATGCCATGCCAGCACGGCGGCGACAGTGACACCAATATAGTGTGCAATCACAGTCGCCCAAGCGACGCCATCGCTGGCCATCCCCAAGCCATACACTGCGGCATAGTCTAAGATCATGTTCGCAATATTGATGATCAGCAACATCCATAATGGGCCCTTGGAATATTGCACGCCAAAAAACCAACCCATTAATGCATAACCAGCCAATACCGCTGGCGCACTGTAAATTCGAGCTTCGCAATACAAACGTGCCCAAGGCTCCACATCGGCACTGGGGGCCATTAAGCGAATCGCCAAATCGATAATCGGCTGACGAAAGAGAATCAGCATTAAGCCAATGAAGACACCCATAAGAATGGACTGTAATAGCAACTCGCGAACACGCCGATCATCACCTTGACCTAAGGCTTGTGCCGTCAGTCCGGTTGATCCCATGCGCAAAAAGCCAAATGCCCAGAATAGAAAGCTGAAAATACTCGCGCCAATCGCCACTGCGCCAAGGTGCGTCGCGGTTCCTAAATGGCCAACAACAGCGGTATCAACCAATCCTAATAACGGCGTCGTAATATTGGATACCATAGGAGGCCACGCCATGCGCCAAATTTTTTGATGTAAAGCGGCATCGTTTTTATAAGAGTGGATAATCTGTTGAAAACTAAAAAAAGGCACCGAAATGACGTCCTTGTGGATACTTTAACTTCTGTGGATAAAAATACGGAGAGATTGCCTCGCCGGTTTTCTTTTCTGTGTGGGTAATTTACCTATTTATACACAAATAGCCACTTCAAAGCGGTATTTTTAACAGATTCTGCCTTGCTCAACGCCAGTTTTTCTCGATTTCTTCGTATTTTTGGGAATAAGTCATTTTTATAGAGAAAAAGTTATCCCATTAAATATTGTCTTTTTTTCTGGGATAACTGATGCTTTTTTCCACAATAAGGACTACAAGGTCTGAAAATTTTGCTAAACTCGCGCTTATTTTTTATGCACCGGAGACTCTATGAAAAAGCAACTTAGACCTTTAATCGAAGGATTGGCCGTAGGTTGTGTGTTTATCAGCATCACCATGCTGTTCCAAATTCCGCTCTATATGAGCTTTATTATTGGTGCATTAGCCGCAGTGGGTGGCTATCGTAATTCCATCAAGATGGATCGTGCTAAAAATGACAAAAAAGCCGATAGCAGCACATCGGATACAGAGTAAATGACAGACTCTTTTCGTCCACCTTATGGCGAAGGCGATGGAACATTGCAAGCCGTCGGAGGATTATCGGGGTTACAAACATTGGTCGAAACCTTCTATCGACTGATGGAAAATACGCCAGAATTTCGGCCGTTATTTGACATGCACCCCAATAATATCGAACTGACCATCGAAAAACTCGTGGCTTTCTTATCCGGTTGGATGGGAGGAGAACGTTTATTTTCGAAAAAATTTGGCCCTATTAGCCTACCGCAAGCCCATGCTCACTTGGTCGTCACTGAGAAAGAAAAGGCCATGTGGCTCAATTGCATGGAAGCGGCGTTAATAGAGCTAGGTTATCAAGACGAGCTACGGTCTTATTTGCTTACTCAGCTTGAGTTTCCTGCAGAACGGGTCCGTCAGGTCAGTGCCGCCCGCCATGGTCAGAGCGACTAACTTTTTATCGCTTTGCCTACACTAATGCCTAAGCGCTTCGCCAAGCGCGCTAGATTAGCGCGATCCATGGACAAATAGCGCGCAGCTTGCGACCAATTACCACCGCTAGCTTCTAATGCTCGACGAATTCTATCCTTTTGATAACGTTCAGTTTCTGCTCGTAAATCAATGGCTTCGACAAAGCTTTCTTGAGGGGGTTCTGAGTCAATTTCTTGCTTCTGTATCTGGTTTTTATAAGCAGGATCTATTTGTAACCCAGTAAGATGCTGAGGCGTAATAACGGTAATGCCAGTCGGCGCATCGGCTTTAGCAAATAACGCGGCTCGAGAAATCACATGCTCTAGCTCACGCACATTACCCGGCCAATGATAGGCTTCTAACAAAGAAATCGCAGCAGCAGATAATGTCAGTTGTTGAAGCCCTAGTTTGCGACGAAAACTTTCCGCAAAATAACCTGCCAACAATGGTACATCGCCACTGCGTTCTTTTAAGGCAGGCACTTGAATAGGAAACACACTAAGGCGATGAAACAAATCTGAGCGAAAGCGGTGCTCCGCTACTTCCTGTTCTAAACGACGATTAGTCGCAGCAATAATCCGTACATCAACTTTGCGGATTTCATCCTTGCCCACCGCCTGAATTTCTTGGTTTTGAATCGCTCGCAATAAACTGCCTTGCACTTCTAATGGCAGCTCACCAATTTCATCCAAAAAGAGCGTGCCACCATCGGCAAGCACAAACTTTCCTTCGCGGTCACGATCGGCGCCAGTAAAGGCTCCTTTTACATGGCCAAAAAGCTCACTTTCAATCAAGTTCTGCGGAATGGCAGCACAATTTACATACACCATAGGTGACTGGCTACGATGAGAGGCATGATGCAGCGAACGCGCCACCAGCTCTTTGCCCACGCCAGTTTCGCCTTCAATTAAAATGGCAAAGTCGGAAGGAGCAACCAACTGAATCGCTTGTTGCAGCGCTTTCATCACGTCACTTTGCCCAATCATTTCATGGCCATTTTTGCTTGTGGCTTGTTCACTCATGGCCTGCAGGGCGTGTTCTGCGCGTTGCGATTTCGTCTCTAATTGCTCCATTAACATCGCGGTATTTAGAGTCATTGCCGCCATGGTGCCAATGATCTCCAGTGCTCTGGAATCAATATCATCAAATACATTAGGGGTAATACTGTCTAACGTTACCACTCCAATAAGCTTGCCTGATAAATACAAGGGAACACCCATACATGAGTGCACTCGTAAATGCTCATCATGACCTAACACCATGCCGTCATAAGGGTCAGGCAAAGGAGAATCCGCAGGAAAGCGTACTGGGTAATGGCCCGCACAGATTTCCTTTAACCTAGGATGCTCGGTAATGGTAAAACGCCGTCCCATTAAGTCTTCTGACAAACCGCGCTGAGCGATCGGAGTCAATACACCGTGATGATGGATCAGCAATACCACCGCATCACAATTAATCGTTGCGCGCACCGCATAGACTAATTGCTCGAATCGATTCGCTTGCGTAACGGCGCTGGCCAGATCCAGTGCAAAACTCAGCAAAGCATTGTTTGAAACCTGATTCATCTTCTTCAACCTATGAAATCACTTTAATAGAGTCATTTTGACACAAAGGAAATAAAACGACCTATTTATATTTGTGTCAAAATGACTCTTTATAATTATGATATTTTTTAAGCAATTGAAATATATGGCTTTATTTTGTTGGCACGACTTTCGCTATAGAAAGAGTAATTAAGATTTAACAACGATATTTCTGTAGAAAGGAGCACCACCATGCTATCTCAAAAACACATAGACACAGTAAAAGCGACTATCCCATTATTGGCCTCTGCAGGCCCTGCTATTACTGAATACTTCTACAAACGCATGTTTACTCACAACCCAGAGTTGAGCGATATCTTCAACATGACAAACCAGAAAACAGGTCGCCAACCTGCGGCCTTGTTTAATGCGATTGCGGCTTACGCGACTCATATCGACAATCTGGAAGTATTAACCGGCGCAGTGATGCGCATTGCTCACAAACACACTAGCTTCAACATCCAGCCAGATCAATACGACATTGTCGGCCACCACTTGATTGAAACCCTGCGTGAACTTGCGCCAGAGGCTTTCACTCCTGACGTGGAAGAAGCTTGGGTAGCAGCTTATGCTCAATTAGCCGAAATCTTTATCAAGGTCGAAGGTGATCTATACGCGAAAAATGCCGCTGAAACCGGTGGCTGGAAAGATTTTCGTGAATTCCGTGTTGCGTCTAAAACAGCAGAATCTGAATTGGTTACTAGCTTCGTTCTAGAGCCGGTAGATGGTAATCCTGTAATTGACTATATTCCTGGCCAATACTTAGGCATTAAAGTGCACCCTAAAGGCAATCAGTATGATGAAATTCGCCAGTATTCTTTGTCTACTACTGCCAATGGCAAAAACTACCGCATCAGTGTCAAACGCGAAGGGCGTGATGAAATGGCCGGTGTGATGTCTAACTATCTGCATGATCACATCAATGTTGGCGACATTGTCGAAGCGATGCCACCAGCAGGTGACTTTGTTTTCGAAGACAAAGCAAAGCCGGTTGTACTGATCTCTGGTGGCGTTGGCTTAACACCGATGCAAGCCATTTTGGACACACTTGCCAAACAAGGTTACAGCCAGCCAATTAGCTACTTACATGCTTGTGCTCACGAAGGTCAGCATTCTTTTAAAGCGCATGTAAACAGCTTTAAAGCGCAGTTGCCTCAACTGTCTGTTCATACTTGGTATGAGCGTGCTAACGAAACAGAAGAAGGTGTGTACGAAGGCAATATGCAGCTGGCAGACATCAAAGACGCTTTGCCATTAGCCGATGGGGAGTTTTACCTTTGTGGGCCAGTTGGTTTCATGATGTTTGTTAAGCAGCAGCTACTGACATTAGGCGTGGAAGCCGACCGTATTCATTACGAACTGTTCGGCCCACACCAAGACGTTTAAGCCATCTTTATCGTGGCATTCTTAAGCATCAGTCTGGCGGGCGACGAGCTTAGTGAGACTCTTGCTTAAACGGCAACAAGGCGTGAGTATCTTGATGGTACTCGCGCACCGCTTCGGCTTCTTCCTCACAGAAGTTCCCAATCGCTTCTCGAAACCCTGAATGAGCAATGTAATGCACACTGTAACTAAAGACAGGTTCAAAGCCACGAGCAATCTTGTGTTCCCCTTGAGTACCTGGATCGAAATGCTGTAACCCTTTTTCTAAGCAGAACTCGATACCTTGGTAGTAACAGGCTTCAAAGTGCAGGCAATCCACTTCTTCCATGCAGCCCCAATAGCGCCCATATAAAGAATGGTCGTCAAAGAAACACCACGAGGCAGCAATCGCTTCGCCTGCTCTGTAGGCCTGCACCAAGAGGATTTGATCGCCCATGGTCTCGGCCAGCAAGCCAAAGAATTCTCGCGTCAGATAACCTTGCTGACCACGTTTAGCATAAGTTGATTGATAACACAGATAAAAGAAGTCGATTTCAGCGGCCGTCAGTTCATTACCCAGAGTACGGGTTAAGGTCACGCCTTGTTTGACAACCTTATCTCGTTCTTTGCGCGCCGCTTTACGCTTACGACTCGAGAAGTGCGAGAAATAGTCATCCATGTCGCGATAATCACGATTAAACCAATGAAACTGACAGGAAATACGCTGTAATAGAGTTTTATCGTGACGAAATAAGTCAGCGTGTTCAGGCTTAGTAAAGAGCAAATGCCAGCTTGAAAAATGACGCTCTTGATTGGCGTCCGTCATCAGTTTCGCCAATGCAGGATACATATTGGCAAAGTCGGCATCGTCACCTTTTGGATCAAGGTGAGAGAAGATTCGCAGCCCAGTGACAGGAGAAAAGGGAATCGCCCAAATGCGCTTAGGGTAGTATTCCATACCATAACGCTGGTAAGCATCCGCCCATGACCAATCGAAGACAAACTCGCCTTGTGAGTGGATTTTAAGATAAGTTGGGGCAATGGCTAATGGTCGATCCTCGCCCAGCTCATCTGCATCAGTAATCAGCAGGTATTCTGGGTACCAGCCGGTGCCTTCACCAATACTACGACTTTGTTCCAAAGCGAGGTGAAAGGCGTATTGCGCAAAGGGATAACGGGTCTCACCAATAGCCGCTTGCCAGTTGGCTTCACCTATCTGGTCAACGCGATTAAACCACTGCGCTTTCATCTTTAGGCTTCCATTTCTTGGCGCATTTTAGCGACTAAAGAGCGTGTCTCAGGGCGTACTTGGCGCCATAAATAAAACGACTCAGCGGCCTGACAAACCAACATACCTAAACCATCTACACCTTGTGCTCCGTGTTGTTCCGCCCAGTTTAAAAACAACGTCTGTTCTTTACTGTAGGCCATGTCATAGCACCAAGTATCCGCATCGATAATGCTGTCTTTTAACGGCGGTAAGCTGCCTGAAATGCTGCTCGCAGAACCATTAATAATGATATCAAAGCGTCCTTCTAGATCGTCAAATGAAGACGCCAGACAAGCGTATTGCTCAGCCAATGCTTCGGCTTTTGACACAGTGCGGTTCACTACTGTAACTGACGCTGGCTGCTCGGCTAATACTGGCTCTAATACACCACGTACTGCACCACCAGCGCCAATAATCAGCACGCGCTTGCCTTGCAAAGACTGCCCATGGTTCTTAGTAATGTCGTTGACCATGCCTACGCCATCTGTGGTATCACCAAAAATGTCGCCATTGCGGCCTAGCATTAGCGTATTCACCGCACCCGCTTGCTTGGCTCGCTTGCTCAGCACATCACACATATCATAAGCACGACCTTTAAACGGCATAGTCACGTTCAGGCCTTTACCACCGTTTTGAAAAAACTCTTTAACTTGTTCTTCAAAGCGTTCTTCGTCGCCTAAAAGCGTCGAATAGCTTAAGTTTTGCTGAGTTTGTTGCGCAAAATACGTATGAATACTTGGCGACTTACTGTGTGCTATAGGGTTACCAACAACGGCGTATGAATCCACGATTTAGCCTCTTTATCTCAATATTTTTTGCCACTGGATCGCAGCCTAGTGGCACTGTTTTAACTAGTTAAGCGTTCAGCCAGTCTTTGGCCGTCAAATAATAACTTGTCAATTTAGCTTCTTCGCTGTCTGGCTCAACTTGATAATCATAAGTCCAGCGAACTTCTGGTGGTAAGGACATCAAAATCGACTCGGTTCGACCTGCTCCGCTTTGCAAACCAAAATGCGTCCCGCGGTCAAATACCAAATTAAATTCCACATAACGGCCACGACGATGCAACTGAAAATCACGCTGCTGCTCAGTAAAAGGTAGGTCCTTACGACGCTCTAAAATCGGCATATACGCCTTTTTATAAGCATCCCCCACCGCGCGCATCATGGCAAAGCTGTGCTCAAAGCTGCCCTCGTTAAAATCATCGTAAAACAAGCCGCCGATACCACGAGGCTCACCACGGTGCTTAAGATAAAAATACTCATCACACCAGTGTTTGAAGCGCTGATAATAACCTTCACCAAACGGTTCAACGGCATCAAAAGCGGCTTGGTGCCAATCAACACAGTCTTCATCAAAACCGTAATAAGGGGTTAAATCAAAACCGCCGCCAAACCACCAAACAGGCTCCATGCCTTCTTTATGCACAACAAATAAGCGCACATTCGCATGGGACGTAGGCGCCATAGGGTTTTTAGGATGAATCACCAAGGAAACCCCCATGGCTTCGAAGCTGCCACCTGCTAATTCGGGACGATCCGCCGTTGCCGAAGGAGGGAGGTTATCGCCCATCACATGAGAGAAATTTACCCCACCTTTCTCAATAACCTGACCGTCTGCAATGACACGTGTACGACCACTGCCACCGTTAGGGCGATCCCAGGCATCTTCACGAAATCGACATTCTGGCTCAACACTTTCTAAAGCCTGACAAATTTGATCTTGTAGCGTAAGCAAGTAGCGTTTTACCGCATCAATATCAAGGCGGGTAAGGGAAGGGTTAGTACTGTCTAACATGAAGAACTCCATCACGTTTGGTTCAGCCTAGTCGTTAATAACAGGCAATCGATGAGCCGTAGTTCATCATTGAAAGTGAAAGCATATGAAGCGGAGAAGCGGCGTTTCAACGAAGAAAAAACGCTTCTACAACAACATCATATTTTACGTTTCGTTTTTGAGTGTCGTCTCTTTGAAGTTAATAAAGCTTGCTGCCGTCTGGGCGGCTGCGCAGCAGGTTTAAAATCCACATATACTGCTCTGGGTGCTCTGCGATCAAGGTTTCCATCGCTTGGTTCATCGCAATGGCATCTTGTTCTTCATCTCCAGTTGGAAAATTTTCCAGAGCGGGCAGAATAAACAGTTCGTATTTACCATTTTTCGCGTTATAGGTCGGTAACATTGGCACCACAACCGCTTTTGTCAGCTTGGCAAATTTGCCCAAGCCCTTCATAGTCGCTTTGGTTTCACCAAAGAAAGGCACAAACACAGAATGCTGTGGGCCGAGATCTTCATCCGGTAAATAGTAGCCCAAATAGCCTTCTTTAACGGACTTCAAAAAAGGTTTAATACCCGCTGATCTTGGGTAGATTTTACCGCCAAACTGCATTCGCTGTTTGTGTATCAACCAATCGACAATTTCTTTCTTTTGCGGCTTCATCATGGTGGAAACTTGATAGCCTTTAGCGGCAATCATTACCGCGGCATAATCGATCGCCCAGCAATGGGGGACTAAGGCAATGACCTTCTCTCCTCGATCAAGAAGCGGGAGTAAGTGCTCACCTCCTATCATCACCCCTTTGGCTTGTGTGTGCTTTTTACTGCGCACCAACAAGCCTGCATAGCCCAGAAAAAACTGCACGGCGGTTTCAAAACAGCGTGTCAGAATGTCTTCTCGTTCTGCAAGGGATTTTTCTGGAAAGCAGTGCTGCAAGTTTAAACGAGCACGCTTCAACGCGCTGTTATCACGCTTAACGAGGAAATGAGCAATTTTAGCGCCCATTTTATCGCGTAAACGAAATGGGACAAATGCCAGTAATGCGGCAAAAAAAAGGCCGATCCAAGTCAGCCAATGCTGAGGAAGAAGAAAACGCCACTTAAACGTAGGATTATGTAAATGTTTGTCTGTTGTGCTCATCTTTAACAATATCTTGCCTGAATGAAATAAGCCCACATAGTACATCAAGGCGAATTAGCCTCAAAACAACCACCTCATTTAAATCGGCAAATAACCGCGGAAAACACACTATTTGCCATTCTTTACCTGTCTAGTCCGCTGGCTGACGCCAACTAGATGCCACTTTTTCATACCAAGCTGGCTCGCCAGTTGCCTGCACCAAGACAGATGCACCGTGCAAAGCAGCAATAAATTGTCCGGCGCGGTTCTGTGCCGCGGTTTCAGTTCCACCCTCTAAGCGCTTAAACACGCTTGTTAACCAGTCTAATTTAACTTGATAGAAATCCGCTAAGGACTGGCTAACCACGTCAGATAACTGATGTTTATCCGCTGTTAGCATGGTGCAGATGCTCATATTATGGTGCTCTACATTTTGCGCTCTAAAGCCATCAATAAAAGCATTGAGCGTACGTTTAGCGTCGAAATCAGGGGTATTGGGATCGGGTAATGCGGCCTGAAAATCGTGGGTAAAGCGCACCATAACAGCCACCACAAGGTCAGCTTTAGTCGGGTAATGATAGTGCACGCTCGCACTTTTAATACCCACTTCTTCCGCAATATCTCGGAAACTAAAGGCGCCATAGCCTCCTTTAACGATTGCCGCTTCAGCCGCATTCAATATTTTGCTTTTTGTGTCCATACTAGGAAGACGTTTGTGAGAAAACATATTTTCTGCAGACATTGCATTATCCAACTTTATAAATCTATCTATAGGTAGGTATTTTATTGACCTTAGCGAAAGTGACAAGTTATATTTACACCTATCAAGTGATAGGTAGTCTCTCACTCTTAATATAGAATATAGAGGACATATAATGAAATACGATCTTTTGGTTCTTGGCAGTGGTCCTGGTGGTTATGCTGCCGCCTTTCGTGCAGCCGATCTAGGGTTGTCTGTTGCAATGGTCGAGCGTCACGAACGCATCGGTGGCGTTTGTTTAAACGTGGGCTGTATTCCATCCAAGGCGCTATTGCATGTAGCGGGGAAAATCCTCTCGGCTGATGAGCCAAGTCATGGTGTTGAATTCCCTAAACCAAAAATTGATTTAGATGCTATTCGCCATCACCGTCAATCCACCGTTGATACCCTAACCGGTAATTTGGCGCTCATGGCAAAAGGTCGTAAAGTTGACATACTGCAAGGTGAAGGTGTATTTGATTCGACGCACTCTATTGTTGTCAGTAAAGACGGCAAAGACGAGAAAGTTGAATTCGAAAACGCCATCATTGCGGTCGGCTCTCGTGCTATTCGCTTACCTTTCGTACCTTATGATGACCCACGTATTCTAGACGCCACCAGCGCACTGCAATTGGAACGTATTCCAGAGCATTTATTGGTGCTAGGCGGCGGGATTATTGGTTTGGAAATGGCCACTGTCTATCAATCTCTAGGCTCGAAAATTACCGTAGCTGAGCTGGGCGACCAAATTATGACGGGGGCCGATAAAGATTTGGTGCGCGTTTTTGAGCAAGTGAACAAAGATCGCATGACGTTTTTAACGAAAACACAAGTGACCAACATCGAAGCGACTCCTGAAGCGCTAAACATCACCTTAGAAGATAAAGATGGTGCTCGGAATCTAGCGGTTGATGCTGTGTTAGTGGCGGTAGGGCGTTCACCTAATGGCCGCAAAGCCGGCATTCCAGAAATGGGCGTTGAACTGGATGAGCGTGGTTTTGTATTGACCGATACCCAAGGCAGAACCAATATACCTAATATCTTTGCCATTGGTGATGTGACTCATGGCCCTATGCTGGCCCACAAAGCGTCTCATCAAGGTCATATTACCGCAGAGGTTATCGCTGGACACAAGGTTGATTTCCAACCATTGGCTATTCCTTCTATTGCTTATACTTTCCCTGAAGTAGCTTGGGTTGGTTTAACTGAAACAGAAGCGAAAAAACAAGATATTGCCGTTAAATCCGCTGTTTTCCCATGGACTGCGAGTGGTCGCGCTATCGCTTCTGGCGTTACTAAAGGCAAAACTAAGTTGATCTACGACGACGAAAGCCAACGTGTGCTTGGCGCTGGTATTGTGGGCTCTCATGCTGGTGAACTTCTGGGTGAGCTGACGCTGGCTATTGAGTTTGGGGCCACGTTAGAAGACATCGCCTTAACCATCCATGCTCACCCAAGCTTACACGAAAGCGTTGGCTTAGCAGCCGAACTAGGGGCTGGAACCATTACTGACTTGCCGAATAAAAAGCGCCGTTAACGGCTTTTTATAACCCAGGCGAGCCCACTCTTACAGGGCAAGATAACCGCCTCCATTGCACCACGCAGTGGGGGCGTTTTGCTTTCGGGCACATACCTTTAGTTACAAATCTGTCACAAAAAATGCCATAAAAATGTCTAATATTGATGCCCTTAACTCATTCACTTACTGTATATTTAGTAAACGCTAGAAGCACTCCAATAAACTACTTTAACGCAGCCCCAAAGCGCTAAAGATCATCCATTGGAAAAGATTTACGAGAGACATATGGCATGATGAAATTGGCAGAGACGAATCCAATAACACAGTTAGAAAATCTATTAGAATTTGCTCCCATCGCAATTGGTGTATTTGACGCTGAATCACAAAAAACCCTATTGCTCAATGATGCCTTCCAAAGACTATTTGGCTATACCCTCAGCGATATTCCAGACATGGACACTTGGCACACTAAATCCTTTGCTACTAGCGACTCAAGCACGCCAGCTTTTTCAACATGGTTAACCAAAGCTGAACTCAATACACCTTCCTCCTGCCTCACGGCAAGTGTACGTATCAAAGACGGTAGAATTCGACAAATCAGCGTGTCTTTGACCCTAGCGGAAGGAAAAAAATTCTTTTATGTGAATGACATTACCGATCACTTGATCATTGAGCAACGCCTACAAGCCCACAATGATATGCTAGAAATGGTCGCGAAAAGCTCTTCTCTTAAAGATGTGCTAACTGTGATTGTTCAACAGGTACAGAGGGAAAGCCCTCCGTCCCTATGCAGCGTTTTATTATACGACAAGCAAAAACAATGCTTATGGTTAGGGGCAGCGCCGAATTTCCCAGAGTATTACAACCAAGCGATACATGGTATTCAAGTAGGACCTAATATCGGCTCTTGTGGCGCTGCGGCGTATCATAATCGACACATCATAGTGGAAGACATTAATACACACCCTAATTGGCAAGCCTTTACTGAATTGACTCAAAAAGCAGGGCTTACTTCTTGTTGGTCAGACCCTATTAGAGCTGCTGACGGTACATTACTCGGTACTTTTGCCATTTATAACAGCCCGTCTCCTTCACCTAGCCAAAAAGATATTGAGCAAATTCAATTCGCCAGCAACCTCGCCAGTATCGCCATCGAGAATCACAATGCTCACCAAGAATTAGAACGCCGCGCTTACTTTGACTACTTAACAGGACTTGCCAATCGCCGCTCCTTCTTTGAACTCAGTAGTAACATGCTAAAACAAGCTAGCGTCTTAAAAGAAAATTGCGCGCTACTTATGATGGACGTCGACCATTTCAAAAAGATAAACGATATTCATGGTCACGACCTCGGTGACCTAGTGTTAAAACATCTGGCAAAAAACAGTCTCAGCAACCTGCCTGAAGGCGCTATTATGGGCCGTATCGGTGGCGAAGAGTTCGCTATTCTATTGCCAGACACAGACCGAGCAGCAGCCTCAAACATCGCAGAGTCGCTGCGTAAATCACTTTCAGATACCAGTTTTATCAGCCATGAAGGGCAGACAATTCACTACACCGTTTCCATTGGAATGACCTTCAGTCTTGGATTGCATTGCTATATTGATGAACTCCTACGAGAAGCGGACTCTGCACTTTATAAAGCAAAGCAGACAGGGCGGAATCGCGTCTGCACATTCACTGCTTGCTAGCCCCCTTCCGCGGCTAACTCACATACACAATATGCTGCTCATTATCGTAACTAAAATTGAGAGAGATCTGGATTTGAGTAGTATCAATGTGCAACTTAGCAGCAAGATTAGATGTACCTACCTCGGCTTTACGCGCAAGCGCTGATAATTGTTTTTCTAACATAGTCCAAGCCAGATCATCCCTTGAGTCATCCAGACTATTAAGTGTCGTAGACGTTTCTCTTAAAGCACGAAAATAGGCTAACGAGTTCACCTTAACATCCAAATCATCACCACTATCTGTTTCTACATAGCTCAGCCCAAAATGGGAAAGATGTTGTTTTAAATACATTTTCCACTGCTGCATAAATTCTTCTAAATAAGACAAAGTCTTCTCCTAACGTCATAAGCCTCTAATTTAGAGACATGCGTTATAGATTATCACGTTATATTGATGGCTATTTTTTACTCAAAATATATTTTGTATCCAATATCCAATTGTGAGATAACAGAACAAACACAATGGCAATGATAGGGGCGGACAATGAATAAATCTGTTTTTAACGGTGTAATGCCGGCGCTAATGACTCCATGTAAAGCCAATCGCACACCAGATTTCGATGCCTTGGTAAAAAAAGGGCAAGAGATGATGCAGGCTGGAATGTCCGCTGTTGTCTATTGTGGCTCAATGGGAGATTGGCCTTTGCTAACGGATGCAGAGCGCATGGAAGGTGTCGAGCGTTTAGTGAAAGCTGGTATTCCTGTGGTGGTTGGTACTGGCGCCATTAATACTAAATCTGCTGTGGCATTGGCCGCCCACGCAGAAAAAGTTGGTGCCGCAGGCCTCATGGTTATCCCACGTGTGTTGTCTCGAGGCTCTGTGATTGCCGCACAAAAACAGCATTTTAAAGCCATTCTGGCCGCCGCGCCTTCGGTGCCTGCCATTATTTACAACAGCCCTGTGTATGGCTTTGAAACTCGCGCAGACTTATTTTTTGAGCTACGTTCTGAACACGCTAATTTAGTTGGCTTTAAAGAGTTTGGTAGCAAAGAAGCCATGCGCTATGCGGCGGAAAATATCACCTCAAAAGACGCAGATGTTTTATTAATGGTTGGGGTCGATACCGCTGTGTATCACGGTTTTGTGAAGTGCGGTGCGGTTGGCGCCATTACCGGAATAGGAACCGCTTTGCCGAAAGAAGTGCTGTTGCTGGCAGAGCTGTCGAAACGCGCTGCGGCTGGCAATGCAGAAGCTCGGCTCCGTGCCCAAGAGCTAGAAGAGGCCATGTCTGTGTTGGCCAGTTTTGATGAAGGCCCAGAGCTCGTTTTGTTCTTCAAATATCTCTTAGTATTAAATGGCGAACAGGCCTACCGCCTACATTTTAATGAAACGGATGAACTCAACACCGCGCAACGCACCTATTGTGAAGAGCAATATGCCTTGTTTAAGGCATGGTTCGCGGATTGGTTTAAACAAGCTGGAGTGATAGCAGAATGTTGGTAATCGATAGCCATACCGAAGGGGAACCTACTCGAGTTATTGTGGAAGGGGGCCCAGACCTTGGCTCTGGGCCTTTGTCTGAGCGTGCCGCCCGCTTAGGGAGTGAGTTTACCGACTTTTATCGTTCGATCGTAGCGGAACCCTATGGACAAGAAGCCATGGTCGGAGCTTTATTGACCGAACCAACGAACCCTGAATGCGTCGCTGGTGTTATCTATTTTGATGCTGCCGCCGTCATTGGCATGTGTGGTCACGGCACGATTGGCTTAGCGGTGACCTTGGCGCATCTTGGCAAAATAGGCCCAGGGACGCACAAGATCGAAACACCTGTCGGTATTGTCGACGTCACACTGAAAGATAAAAACACCGTCACCGTGACCAATATCGACAGTTATCGCTCCCAAAAAACAGTAACAGTTGAAGTAAGTGGTATTGGAAAGGTAACAGGTGACATCGCTTACGGCGGTAACTGGTGCTTTATAATTGACCACAGTCCTGTCCCTGTTATTCCTAGTAACATCATGGCGTTAACTGAAGTTGGCGTGGCAATTCGCGAGGCCATTTATGCTCAAGGTATTAGCGGTGAAGAAGGCGGCGTTATTGATCATATTCTTTTTTATGGCTCTCCTCTAAACCCTAACAATCATTCCCGAAATTTTGTTTTGTGTCCTGATAATGCCTACGACCGCTCGCCTTGTGGTACTGGCAGCTCTGCGCGGTTAGCCTGTTTAGCCGCTGATGGCTTACTGCAAGCTGGCAAGCAGATTTATCAGGAAAGCATTATTGGTAGTGGCTACACACTGAGTTACCAGGCTTCACCCAAGACGCACGGCGCGGTTGTCGCTTCCATTACAGGCTCGGCTTTCGTAACACGAGAAGCCAAGCTAATAAACAACCCAACCGACCCTCTGCGTCATGGCGTTACGTTAACGCAATAGTCATCAAAAGGAGTTTGCTTGAAGCATCAAGGTATTCACGATGTGATTGTTATCGGTGCCGGTATTATCGGTATTAGCATTGCATTAAAGCTGCAATCTGAGGGGCTCCAAGTGTTAGTACTGGAGCGAAAAGGGGTCGCTGCTGAGACCTCTGCAGGTAATGCTGGTGCTTTTGCCTTCGCTGATGTTGTTCCGCTGGCAACGCCTGGCATTATGAAAAAAGCCCCTAAATGGCTGTTCGACCCATTAGGGCCACTGTCTCTGCGTCCCGCTTATGCCTTTAACATACTCCCTTGGATGCTGCGTTTTTGGCGCGCCAGTCGAGCGGATAGATACCAAGCAGCCTTGGTTGCCCAAGCGAACCTAATGGCCCTTTCAAAAGATGCTCTTGAGCGACAAATCCGTGCGGTGAACGGCGAAGCACTGATTCGCCGTGAAGGGCAGCTGCAACTCTATGAAGGCAAGGCCGAGTTCCAGGCAAGCCTAGCTAGCTGGCAAACCCGCAAAGAACACGGTGTGATCTTTGAGTTACTAGAGAGCCCGGAGGCAATTGAAAATATACAACCAGGCATTCATCCTAGATTTACTCATGGAGGATATACGCCTGAATGGAAGAACGTTGTAGACCCTGCTCAATGGACCCAACATTTAGCGGATCAATTCCAGAAAAATGGCGGCAGAATAATAACTTCAGAAGCCTACCGCATTGATTTTAAAGAAAATATTGTCGAATTAAAAAGTGACTCTTGTGACTATCAATGCCGTAATCTGGTCATTGCGGCTGGTGCTTGGTCGAAAACATTAGCCCAATCAGTAGGAGACAATTTACCTCTTGATACAGAAAGAGGGTACAACACTACGTTACCCGCCCAAGACTTTCCGTTAAAAACTCATATTACTTTTGCTCATCATGGCTTTGTTGTTAGCAAGGTGGGGGAAGGGATTCGCGTTGGAGGTGCTGTGGAGTTTGCAGGGTTAAAGCTAAAACCGAATTATCGACGAGCAGACGTATTACTGCAAAAAGCCGCATCATTCCTGCCAGATTTAGACATCCGCTTCGGCAAGCAATGGATGGGGTTTCGTCCTTCTCTGCCAGACAGCTTGCCAGTGATCGATTATTCCAGTAAATCTAAACGCATTATTTATGCTTTTGGGCACGGTCATTTAGGCTTAACACAGTCAGCAGGCACCGCCGAGCTGGTTTCTGATTTGCTCGCAGAGAAAAAACCGCAGATACCAATGAAGGCATATTCGGCTGCCCGTTTTTTATAATCTTTGGCATTTCATCAACTTTCATAAGCAATGGAGAACGGCATGAGCGATAACATTAGTCTCAGCTTGGCAGAAATGCGTGAGCTAAGCGAAAACATTCTAATAGACAATGGGTTCAGCAAGGATCACGCTAAATCTATTACTGATGTCATGGCTGCGTGCCAACAAGATGACTGTCACTCTCATGGCTTATTCCGTCTTTTTATGTGTACCCAAAGCATGAAACTTGGTCGAATTAGTGGCTCCGCTCAGCCTGATGTAATAGATGCCGCACCTTCTGTCGTCAGAGCAAACGCCAATGGCGGCATCTCCTTATTAGCATTAGACGCGGCTTTGCCATTATTAATCGAGAAAACAAAGAAAAATGGCATTGCCGCATTGGCGATAAATCATTGCTATCACTTTTCCGCTCTTTGGCCCGAAGTCGAAAAGCTATCGGCCGTCGGATTAGCCGGGCTAGCCATGGTGCCTAGTCATGCTTGGGTTGCACCGGCTGGCGGAAAGCGAGGCACGCTGGGGACCAACCCTTTGGCCTTTAGCTGGCCACGTCCAGGCCAACATCCGTTCACCTTTGATTTTGCCACCAGCCAGTTTGCCCGGGGCGAAATAGAACTATATCGTCGTGCCGGAAAGCCTCTTCCTGAAGGCGTAGCCATTGATAAAGAAGGTCAGCCAACGACCGATGCCGAAGCCGCTATGGCAGGAGCCATGATGACATTTGGTGGTTATAAAGGCTCCGCTTTGTCGATTATGATCGAACTACTGGCCGGTCCGCTGATTGATGATTTGACCAGTAAAGAAAGCATGGAAG
Organism: Marinomonas pollencensis; assembly: GCF_003387375.1. Lineage (GTDB taxonomy): Bacteria > Pseudomonadota > Gammaproteobacteria > Pseudomonadales > Marinomonadaceae > Marinomonas > Marinomonas pollencensis. The sequence goes on from NZ_QUNG01000005.1 coordinate 213,700, forward strand.
CGGCGGATGGTCAGCCTGAAGCCCCATACCACGGAGAAATTATTATTGCCTTTGACCCAAACCTCTTCAGCGCCGGAAAGGCAGTAGCCAATAACGACAGAGCAGAGCGCCTATTTGCGGATATTATTGATCAAGGAGCTCGCTTGCCATCGCAACGCCGCTATCAAGCGCGCGAACGTAACTTGGCCCGCAACGCGGTAGAGATACCCAGAACCCTGTATAACGACCTGTTAGCCTTGCGCAAATAATGGCCGGATGACGATCGAAGACTAAGCTCGAGCGGCATTAATCAGTGCTAGAACCTGATGTTTGGTTTGGTCGATATGCACACGCAATGCCTCTGCTGCGGCGTCAACCTTACCTTGGCGGGCTAAGGTTAACAAAGTGGCATGGTCTTGCTGTGCGCTGTCCGATTTCTTTAACCGATCAATATGCATACTCACATATCGGTTAGCTTGTAGACTGACTCGCGCTAATAAATGGGTGGTTAATTCACGGCCTGCAGCAGAGTACAAAGCGGCATGATAACGAGCATTCAGAGGTCCCCAATCTGCCACGTTACCAGAGCGATACGAATGCTCCATCTCCAATAAAATGGCTTCACAGCGCGCAAAATCATCGGTTTGCATTAAAGGAATAGCTCGCTTGAATAGGTCGACTTCTAACACCGCTCGAATATCAAAGATTTCACTAATTTCATCCACCGTGTGAGTCGTTACCGTCGCACCACGGTTGTTCATAAAAACAACTAAGCCTTCTGCGTCTAAGCGTCTAAGCGCTTCGCGCACCGGCATCCTAGAAACTTGATACTCGTCGGCAAGCACTTCTTGGCGAATCAGTTCTCCCTCAGCAAGGTCGCCCGATAAAATCCGCTGTCGAAGATCTGCAACAATAACATCCGGTAAGCTTTGGCGGATAACCGCTCGATTCTGAGCCAATATTCTTTCCTCTTTGAAATCTCTGTGTAGTAGGTTAAACACACACAATCGCCTCTATTATACGCAAAAGTTCGTCTAAAGAAGGGCTAAAGTTTTTCTGGTCTTAGCGTATTTTTCACCTTTTACGTGCCTTTATCTCATTCAGGGATAGACTGAAAGAAAAGGGCTACCTTTTAGAAAAAAGCCATCAAGAACAAAGAAGATGGCAGCAGCAAATTGTGCTTTCGCGCGAATGTTTGAGAAACTTCAAACATTGCGTTGATAGCTTTTCATTTTTCTATCCCTACGCTTTATCTACTATCGAAGAACGCGGTTATTTCTACCTTAATGACACTTTACAACATTTTCCGCAGCGAACTTGGAGCCATTTATGCCAGTACAATTAACACAGCCAACCCTTCTTAAAAGCCAGTCTTATATTGGCGGTCAATGGGTGTCTTCGGCATCAAGCAAGACCTTTGCGATCACCAACCCATCTAATGGTGAACACCTGATCGATGTTCAAGATTTAGGAGCGCAAGAGACAACCCAAGCGGTTGAAGCCGCGGCGGTTGCCCAGAAAGAATGGCAAGCTCGTACCGCAAAAGAGCGAGCTACACTAATGCGTCGTTGGAACCAACTGATTCTAGACAATCAAGACGACCTTGCCACGCTAATGACACTGGAGCAAGGCAAACCCTTCGCAGAAGCAAAAGGTGAAGTGTTATACGGTGCATCTTTCATTGACTGGTTCGCTGATGAAGCGCGCCGTCTTAATGGCGATACTATTCCTACCTTTGCCAAAGACAAACGCGTGTTAACCATCAAACAGCCTATTGGTGTGGTTGCGGCCATTACGCCTTGGAACTTTCCAATCGCTATGATCACTCGTAAAGCAGGCCCTGCACTGGCAGCAGGGTGTTCCATCGTGATCAAACCATCCGATGAAACCCCATTATGCGCCTTGGCGTTAGCTGAGTTAGCACATCAAGCGGGCATTCCTGCTGGCGTGTTAAACGTCGTTGTAGGTACAGATGCAAAAGCCATTGGCGGTGTACTAACAGGCCATCCTACAGTGCGTAAACTGTCTTTCACCGGCTCAACACCAGTCGGCAAACTTCTGCTTTCCCAGTGTGCGCAAACGGTAAAACGAACCTCAATGGAGCTAGGCGGCAATGCGCCTTTCATCGTCTTTGATGATGCTGATCTCGACGCGGCAGTGGAAGGGGCTATTGCCTCCAAATACCGTAATGCAGGACAAACTTGTGTTTGCGCCAATCGTTTGTTGATTCAAGAAGGTGTGTATGACGCCTTTGCGGAAAAGCTAGCCAAACGAGTAGCGGAATTTAAAACTGGGGATGGTTTCTCAGATGGCGTGACCATTGGCCCCTTGATCAACAACGCCGCTATCGGAAAAGTCGAACAGTTAGTAAATGACGCGGTTCAACAGGGTGCAAAAGCATTGGTGGGCGGTTCTAAGTCCGACGTTGGTGAGCGTTTCTTTGAACCGACTATTTTGACCGGTGTCACCGACGACATGGAAATTTTCTCTAATGAGATTTTTGGCCCGGTAGCCCCACTGTTTAAGTTTAAAACGGAAGAAGAGGCCGTTGCCATGGCAAACAATACCCCATTTGGCTTAGCTTCTTATTTCTATTCCCAAAATATTGCTCGTATTTGGCGTGTTTCTGAGGCCTTAGAGTACGGCATGGTCGGTATTAATGAAGGCATTATTTCTAGCGAAGTCGCGCCATTCGGTGGTGTAAAAGAGTCAGGCAGTGGCCGTGAAGGTTCTCAATACGGCATCGACGAATACGTTGAAATCAAATACTTGTGCATGGGTGGCTTGGCGTAAGGTTTTACCTCACTCAACCTCTCTTTATCGTTAACAAATAAGCGGTGATAGCGCCGCTTCATGTACATAGAGCTTGCTCTAAAAGGTGAAAGACAAAATGAACAACGCTGATCTACAAAAACGCAAAGAAAGCGCCATCGCTCGTGGCCAAGGCAACATGGCTCCGGTTTATGTTGACCGAGCTCTAAACGCTGAAATCTGGGATGTTGAAGGCAAACGCCATATTGATTTTGGCGCCGGTATTGCGGTGGTCAACACAGGTCATAACCACCCAAAAGTCAAAGCGGCCGTACAGGCTCAGCTTGAGCGCTTCACTCACACTTGCGTGATGGTCAGCCCTTATGAATCTGCCGTCGCGTTAGCGGAAAAACTAAATGCGGCTGCACCAGGTGATACTCCGAAAAAGTCCATCTTTGTCACTACCGGTGCTGAAGCGGTTGAAAACTGTGTGAAAATCGCCCGCGCTTACACTGGCCGCCCTGGTATTATTGCCTTTAACGGTGGTTTCCACGGACGTACTAACATGACCATGGGATTAACTGGCAAAGTCAATCCATACAAAATTGGCTTTGGTCCTTTCCCAAGTGATATTTACCATATTCCTTATCCAAACGAATACCTTGGCATTACTGAAGAGCAAGCGCTTGCTGACCTTCAAATGCGCTTCACTTGTGACATTGAGCCATCTCGCGTTGCTGCTATCATCATTGAACCAGTACAAGGCGAGGGTGGTTTCTACCAAGCGTCTGCTAGCTTCTTACAAACGCTTCGTAAACTGTGTGACGAGCATGGCATTCTATTGATTATGGATGAAATCCAATCAGGCTTTGCTCGTACTGGCACCATGTTCTGTCACGAGCAAGCGGGCATAGAAGCCGATCTAATGACTGCTGCCAAAGGCATTGCCGGTGGCTTCCCTATCGCAGCCGTCGTCGGTAAAGCAGACATCATGGATGCCCCTATCCCTGGTGGGCTAGGTGGTACTTATGGCGGCTCTCCTGTGGGATGTGCTGCTGGTCTTGCGGTGTTTGATGTGATCGAAGAAGAGCAGTTGTGCGCTCGTGCAACACAAGTCGGCGCCTACTTTGTCGAGCACCTAAAAGGCCTTCAAGCTGAATACCCGCACATTATCGGTGAAGTCCGTAATGCCGGCGCTATGATCGCGGTTGAGTTCGTACACGATGGGGATGTGAATAAGCCATACCCTGAACTGGCTAAGAAATTGTCTGCAAAAGCCGCTGAAAATGGCTTAGTGCTTTTGTCTTGTGGTATCCGCGGCAATGTCATTCGCTTCTTACCAGCCTTGACCATAGAGACGGATATTATTGATGAAGGCATGGCGATCTTTAAGCGTTGCTTTGCTGAACTTGTCTAAAAGCGAAATTGATATCTAGTTAGCACTAGGGTGCTCTCCCTTTGGCCACAGGTCCCCATAGCCCTGTGGCTTTTTTTATCTATTATTTCATTGTTTTTAATTGGCATTCTTACCTGTATCACTTAACTAAAAAGGTGTTTGACTAGGTCCTCTAATCCACACTTATTGAGCGTTTCACGTCTTTTTTCTATGGTACTATTTAGTCATATATGTTTCGTTAAAATAACTTAAGACTAATGCCTGTATGACTGTTATCAACTACCAACCTAAAAAGACATTGCGCTGGAGTCTCAAAATGAGCAGCGTCGTGTTGCTGATCATTTATGCTATTGGCACACGCTATTACAGCAACATTCCTTTACCTGATGACTTTTTAGGGTACAGCTATTTTATCTCTGCCTATATAGGACACTTTGGCTTCCTTGCCATTATTGCTTGGCTGTTCATAGCGCTTCCCATCAGCCTCATAGTGCCTAATCAATGGCTCGCTCGGACTCTTATTACATTGGCGTCCATTGCCATTATTGTCCTACTGCTGCTCGATACGTTTGTCTTCCAACAGTATCACTATCATCTGAATTCATTTGTCTGGGCACTGGTGGTCAATAACGGTAAAAATGATATTTTTACCTTTTCTGTACTGATGCAAAGCATTGCGATAGCCGCTATTGCAGTGATTTTGATCATCATGTTTATGATAAACCGTACCCTTTGGCGCCATAATAACAAGCCGGTGCCGGCGAAAAGAACCATGGCGGGTATTATCTTTTTGTACTTAATCGCCAACTTTATTCATATTTGGGCATCCGCACAAAACCTACAAGGTGTCACTCGGTACGACGCTGGGCTGCCTATTTTTTACCCTGCCACAGCCAATGGCTTTATGAGCCGACACGGTTGGATTGACCACGAAGCTCAAAAAGCCAATGCGGCTATTAAAATAAAAAGTAATCAATCTACGGTTAACTACCCGTTAAAACCCTTGACCATTATTCCGCCGACACAGCCGATGAACATTCTTATCGTCGCTTTAGATTGCTGGCGCAGTGATGATATGAACCCGCGCAACACCCCAAATATGTGGGCAATGGCGCAACAATCTACCTTGTACAAAAATCATTACAGTGGCGGAAATGCAACTCAGACAGGGATTTTCTCGCTCTTTTATGGCCTACCAGGAAAGTATTGGAATGCCATGCTTGGCAACAAGAAAGCGCCCGCTCTTATGGATGTTATGAAGCAGCAGGGTTATGACTTTGGTATTTTTGGTAGCGCAGGCTTAACCAGCCCAGCCTTCAACGAGACGGTATTTCGTAACATTGATAACTTGCGTCTTTATTCAAAAGGTAACTCACCCATTGAGCGTGACACCAATACCACACAAGATTACCTTGATTGGATGCAGCAACATCAAACGAATAAACCCAACACGCCATTTTTCAGCTTTATCTTCTACGATGCGCCACACGGTTATTCGGTCGATAAAAGTAAGCCTATGCCTTTCCAACCAGACGAAGACATGGACTACCTGACGCTCACCAATAATACCGATCCTACGCCATATCATAACCGTTACCGCAACGCCGTGTATCAGGATGATATGCTCGTCGGCAAAGTGATGGACGACCTTAAAAAGCGTGGTCTATTAGACAATACCATTGTGGTGTTTACTGGCGATCATGGCCAAGAATTTAACGATAATAAACACAACTTTTGGGGCCACTCTAGTAACTTTAGTGCGGCGCAAACCCATGTTCCTTTCATTATGTATTGGCCAAACAAGCCAGCTAAAGTGGTAGAACAAACCACCACTCATTTTGCGCTAGCACCGACGCTACTTAAATACGCTTTGGGTGTGACCAATGATAAGCGCGATTACTCTGTGGGCAACGACCTAATGGATGTACAGCCAAAACCTTGGCGCTTAGTAAGCAGTTATCATAATTTTGCCATCATAGATAACGAGCAAATTATTCTGTCGGACTACAACAGCAAGCTGCAGGTGTATGACATGCATATGAATAAAATTGAAAAGCCCACGTTGAACTATGCCCATATGGCGGAAGCAATGGACGAACTAAGCCGCTTCTATAAATAGAGTGGGGGGTAATAAAAGTAGCCGCAGCGCCTAGATTAATAAGGCGCTGTGTCTAACTCTTGAAAGGTTTGAGTGAGAAGGTTAAGAAACAGTTCTTGGGGCTTATTAGGTTGAGAAGACTTCTTACAAATCACCGCCACACCTAAGGTGTAAGAGCGCTGTTGTGGCGCAACCTTCACTATCTTACCTTGATCGACATAGGGTTGGGCGTACAAGTCAGGCAAAAATCCAATGTACTTGCCCGATAGTAGTAACGCTAAACGACTGTCGTAAAAATAAGACACCGCGGTCATATTCATTCTGGCGATCTGATTGCTGATCGCTTCATGGGGTTTCAGCCCTGCATGGGTTGCTGGATGGAGATCGGCCGTATTATTTTGCTCAACGTCTGACAAGCAGGCCAATGGGTGATGGCTACTGCAATATAGATAACAAACATCGCTATAAAGATGAATGTAATCCAAACCTTCTAACTTTCTATGATAAGGGATAAAGCCAATATCCGCCTCGTCATTGAGTATCATACGTTCGATGTTCGACATGGAGGCGACATTCGTCGTGATAGAAACCTCAGGCGCATCATTAGAAAAACGCTGAATCAGCTCTGGAAACTGGCTACGAGGATCCAAACTGACGGTATCGGACAAGGCTATTCTCAATTTACCAGTTAAGCTAGCATTGAGATTGTTCACCGTGGTCCGAAAGGCATCCAGAGAGTCCAGTAACTTCTCTGTCATTTGATAAATAACCACACCTTCCTCGGTCAAAGAAAAGCCACCTCGTCCGCGCTTACACAACACCAGATTTAGCCGCGACTCTAAATTAGAGATGTGCAAACTAATGGTCGAACGGCCGATGTTTAATGCCGTTTCAGCCGCCGAGAAACCGCCGCAATCGACCACGGTTTTAAATACCTTTAATTGCTTAATCTCATAGTCGCCGACCTGACCCAATGAGTAATTTTTTGCGCTCATGGCAACTCATTCCTCTACTCAAAACTCATCTATTTTCCCGTATTCTCTTATACCCCTTAGCAGAAGGCGAGCATTATCCGGCGTTACTTTTTCAAGCGGGATAAAAACACAAAAAAGGCGACTCTATAAGTCGCCTTTTGTCAGTGAGTACACACTTACTAGTCTTTAGTTTGTTAAGCCGTATAGCGCTTAAGGATCAAGGCAGCATTCACACCACCAAAACCAAAGCCGTTTGAAAGCACATATTCCACGTCTTTTTTACGGGCAACTAAAGGCACCAGATCTAAATCTTCCATGCCTTCATCTGGTTCATGCAAATTCAAGGTTGGCGGAAGCGTAGAGGTTAGGATAGCCTGCGCACTGAAAATGCTTTCCATACCACCTGCTGCTCCTAGTAAATGCCCAGTGGCTGATTTGGTAGAAGAAATAGCCACGTCTTTCACCCCTTCACCAAAGATACTGCGCAAGGCATTAATTTCGCCACGATCACCCACTGGCGTCGATGTAGCATGCGCGTTCACATAACCAATTTTACTCGGCTCAAGATCCGCCATTTTCAACGCTTGTTTCACCGCTCGGGCAGCGCCTTCTCCGCTTTCTGGACCAGAAGTTAAGTGATAGGCATCACCACTGGTGCCGTAGCCAACAATCTCCACAAGCGGCGTAGCGCCACGTTCCAAAGCATGCTCTAGTGTTTCAATCACTAATAAACCCGCGCCTTCGCCAATGACAAAACCATCACGGTCCTTACTAAACGGGCGTGACGCGTGTTCTGGTGCTTCGTTTAACGTCGACAAGGCTTTTAATGCACCGAAGCCGGCAAGCGATAAGGGATCAATACACGCCTCTGTACCACCCGCAAGGGCGACTTTCGCTTCACCTGTCAGCAACATACGAACCGCATCGCCGATCGCTTGTACACCTGCTGCACACGCGGTGACAGGTGTTCCTAATGGCCCTTTAAAGCCATATTTAATCGATACATTGCCTGCCGCTAAGTTGGCAAGGAAAGAAGGAACCGTAAAAGGAGACAAACGACGTGGACCTTGTGCATCCAGGACTTTTTGCGCATTGGTTAACGCTGGTAACCCACCGATGCCAGTACCGATGATTGTAGCCGTTGCTTCTTTGTCTTCATCTGAGGTTGGAAACCAGTTTGCTTGTGCCAAAGCTTCGTCGGCTGCGGCTAACGCAAATAAGGTAAATAAATCGATGCGTTTACGCTCTTTTGGCGTCATATAGTCTGCTTCGTTGAGACCATTTTCTTGTTCGGTATGGCTAGGTACTTGCCCTGCTATCTGAGTAGCTAAAGGCTCTGAGCCTTCCATCACTAAGCGACGGATACCTGACTCACCTTTCGTTATACGATCCCAGACAGCGTTCACTCCCAAGCCTAAAGGAGATACTAAGCCCATGCCCGTGATCACAATTCTTTGTTTAATTGACATAAGAAAACCTCTTATACTTTCGACTCAAGGAAACATGTCATGCTAAAGTAGATCTAAATATGATCAAGATAATATTTAGGAGACTAAATATGCCTTACACGCCACAGCACAAAGAACAAACCCGCCAACGCATTCTACAAACGGCGGCAAAACTGTTTTGTACCTATGGATTTGACCGCGTCACGCTAGATCAAATCATGAAGAAGGCGAACATGACTCGTGGGGCGTTTTACGCTCACTTCTCAGGGAAAAGTAGCCTCTACGAGGCGGCATTGCAATTTGCCGCGTCAACTTCTTTTTGGGCACGTAGAGAAAAACAATCAGAAGACAAAGAGACTCATATTAAAGCGCTGGTCACTCGTTACTTGAGCTGGACACATAATGATAACAACTCACCATCACCATTAGAATTTCTAGTGACGGATGCAGCTCACAAAGAAGAAAAAGTCCGTAAAGCCTACCAGGCTTGCTTAGACAGTTTGGTCGAGCGGTTAACAGTGATTCTTCAAAAGCAGGGTACCACAGGAGACATCAAAGAGCTGGCGGAAGAAACCGTTGTTTCTCTAGTCGGCACGGTGGCCATTGCGCGTTCGATTAACCACCCACTTCAAGAAGACTTTTTGAAGCGGGCACAAAACCGTATTTTTAATCGCATCAATTCAGCGATCAAAAAACCTCAGACAATGTCTAATAATACTTAATTCGCGAGAAGAGTGGTGAGCACTACTCTTCTTCGTCTGCTTTTTGTTGGTACCATGCCATCACATTGGGGGCAATTTCTGGACCCGATACAAAAAAGTGGCCATTCAATAGTGTTTCTCTTTGGTTATATCGAAAAGGAAGCCCTTTAGGTGACACCAACATACCACCTGCAGCTTCGACAATAGCTTGTTGTGCCGCGGTGTCCCATTCACTGGTAGGACCTCGACGTAAGTGTAAATCCGCCACACCTTCTGCAATACGACACGCTTTGATTGAGCTGCCTTTGGGGATTTCTCGAACCGATTGGTAACGGGCTTTAAGCTCGTCTTTTAACTCGACCGGAAGGGAAGGGCCATGACTGCGGCTGGTCATCGCAATGAGCGGGGTATTAGGTTTACGCACGTTAATGCTTTCCACTTCGTGCCCCTGCCATTTGACAGCGCCCAACGGCAAATCACGCCAACTTTGCGTTACCCCAAAATAGCCTTCAGAGGTTGTCGGTAAATACACCATACCCAAGATAGGCACACCATTTTCAACCAGCGCAATGTTGATACTGAACTCTCCATTACGCTTAATAAACTCTTTAGTACCGTCTAGTGGGTCAACAATCCATAACAAAGGCCATTGAGAGCGCTCTTCGAAAGGCACCACGCCTTCCTCCGATAATACTGGCACATCGGGCGCCATCGCGTTCAGCCCTGCCAAAATCGTCCTGTGAGCGGCAATGTCTGCAGCCGTTACTGGACTATGGTCTGACTTTTGTTCAATACCCAAATCGGCACGCTGATAAATTTCCATGATCACATCGGCAGCATCGTGTATTATTTTTTGTAACGCTTGGAAAATAGGGTGATGACTTACATCCCTCATAACAGCCTCGAACATGACAATAAACAAATTGGATCTATACGTAACTTATGAGTAAAGCAGAAAAACAACCAGCACCACAAGCAGTACGTTTGGATAAATGGCTTTGGGCCGCACGATTCTTTAAAACACGCTCTTTGTGCAAAGACGCGATTGATGGCGGCAAGGTCACTTATAACGGCAGTAAAGGCAAAGCCAGTCGCAACGTAGAAGTCGGTGCCTTAGTTGGCTTACGCCTTGGTTGGGATGAAAAGATTGTCGAGATCAAAGCCATTAGTGGACAACGTCGAGGCGCACCAGAAGCCCAACTACTCTATGAAGAAACACCTGAGTCAGCAGCTAAACGGGAAAAGAGAGCACAAGAGCACAAATCATTTGGCGGTCGCATCATGTCTGATCACAAACCAAATAAAAAAGAGCGTCGTGATATTAAACAACTTAAAAAAGATATCTTCAGCAATGTCGACTAATCGCCTCTTTCCGCCTACTAACACTTAGCTTGATGACAGCCATTGCTTGATTGAACATATCGGCCTTGGCTGGCTCACTAAATAAATGAGTCTTGCCGAGTTAACCGTCCTGTTGAGTTAGCTGCGGATATAAACCCCATGACGATTTTCAATACACTGACAAAGCTCGAGCTCCATTAACACTTGCATCATCGCCGGGGCAGTTAAGTTACTGTGACGAACTAAAGCATCAAAGTCCATCGCTTGAGATTCCTTTTCCAACAACTCAGCAACACCGCGAGCCTGGTTTGAAATATGATCAGGCAAAGGGGTTATTCGATCGAGCTTAAGCAGGGATAAAGTACTGGTATCTCTGTCCATTACTTTTTGGGCAGGTTGTTTATTTGCTTGTTTTAACAATGTTTCCCGTGAAACATCAGATTCTTTTTTGGCGCTTTTAAAGGTGCGTTGCTGGATGTTTGTTGTCAGCCCCTGATGGCAAGATTGCGCGACAGGTAAAATATCGCCCAAGATATCCTCTACATGACGAACCAGCACAGCCCCTTGACGTATCAATTGGTGACAGCCTTCGGCTTGCGCGTCTTTCACTCTACCTGGTAGTGCAAATACCTCACGGTTTTGCTGAAGAGCATAATTAGCACTGATCAAGGAGCCACTTTTAAGTGAGGCCTCTGTCACCAATACCCCCAAACTCAAGCCACTAATAATCCGATTTCGGGGAGGAAATAGGTGAGGGCGAACTCCTGTCTGTAATGGGTATTCGCTAACTAAGCATCCCCCTTGTGACAAGATTTCTTCGAACAAGGCTTTATTCTGCACGGGGTAATGCACTAATAAACCCGTCCCCATCACAGCTATCGTTGGACTAGCTTGCGCAGAGAGCGCCCCTTGATGAGCTGCCGTATCGATACCTCGCGCCCCACCGCTAACGATGGAAATACCATGCTGGGCTAACTGACTGGCGAGCTGTCGCGTCACTTCTCGCCCGTAACCAGTACAACGCCGTGCACCAACTATGCCTAATTTAGGATAAGCCAGGGCATCGAGCTTACCTTCTACATATAAAAAGGCTGGTGCAACACTTATTTGCTTTAGCATACTGGGATATTGCGCATCGCTTTGGAGCAGTAAATGATGATTCTCTTCCGCTAGCCAGTCTAGAGTTTGCTGCTTTTTGGCGGCTTGCTCATCCAAAAGAGTACCATGATGCAAGTAAGCCATCGCTTCGCGTGCTGTCACTTCAGGCCATTTTAGCTGGCGTAACAGTTCATAATTTACCTCTTCAGGAAAAGCACCAGCCTCGCAGTCTGATAGCAAGTCTTCAGTTTGCATCGCTTCCAGTTCGCTAAAATAAGTAAACAAGCGAGATAATCTCGATGGCCCAATGGAAGATAAGAAACTTAGGCTGAGCCAATCCTCATGAGTTAGCCCTCCTAGTGGTTGAATAGAAGTAGTCATATTGCTGTGCATCCTTGCGACAGTGAAATTTACGGGTAAGAAATTTATTAATGTCCTCCTCTTGGTCTAGATTGAAAATCCGTTTTTCGCCATTAAAATCCTTTAAATAGGCAGATTCTATTAACTCGATATGAAGGAATTGCCTAAAAAATCGGCATCACAGCAATGCCCATCTTCACCACTTGCGGTACAATATAGGTAAGAAAAGGTCGCGCTGAAAATAGTGTGGCAAAGAATATAAGACATATTGGAAAAGATCATGGCCGTTTTACCCGTACTCGAATATCCAGATCCACGCCTGCGCAAAGTCGCAGAACCGATCACAGAATTTACTCCTGAGCTGCAAACTCAAATCGATGACATGTTAGACACCATGTACGATGAGAATGGTTTGGGGCTAGCTGCCACTCAGGTAGATTATCACTATCGTCTTGTTGTTATGGACTTTTCAGAAGAACGTAATGAACCACTGGTGTTCATTAACCCTGAATTCGAAATCGTCAACGACGAACCGAACGAGTTTCAAGAAGGCTGCTTATCAGTACCTGGTTTTTACGAACACATTTACCGCGCAGCGGAAGTGATTGTGAAAGCATTAGATCGCAATGGTAAGCCTTTTGAAATGAAAGTTGATGAGCTACTAGCGGTATGCGTGCAGCATGAAATTGACCACCTAGATGGCAAATTAATGGTTGATTACTTGTCACCATTAAAACGCAACCGTATCAAAACGAAACTGCTCAAGGCTCAAAAAAACGCAGCTAAATCTTGATGCTACAGCACACTCTTCGATGGCGACGACATTCACAACTAATACTGATGCAAGAATGTCGTTGAGCCTCTGAATACCCATTTAGTGAATCAGGCTTCGGCCTGATTTTTTCGTTAAGGAAACCAAATGACAACTTCTCCGTTACGTATTGTATTTGCAGGCACCCCTGAATTTGCCGCGGTCAGCCTACAAGCGTTATTAGACAAGCAACAACAAAACAACTACCAACTAGTCGGTGTTTACACCCAACCTGACCGCCCATCCGGTCGTGGTCATAAATTGGTAGCAAGCCCAGTAAAGCAACTTGCTATTGAACATGACATTCCTGTATTTCAGCCGCTTAATTTTAAAGCGGAAGAAGACAAAACAGCACTGGCTCAACTTAACGCAGACATTATGATAGTCGCCGCTTACGGTATCATCTTACCTAAAGCCGTTCTCGATACTCCTAAACTTGGCTGTCTAAACGTCCATGGTTCAATTCTACCTAGATGGCGTGGTGCTGCACCCATTCACAGAGCCTTGATAGCTGGAGACAAAACCACTGGTATCACTATCATGCAAATGGATGTCGGCTTAGACACCGGCGATATGTTGTTGAAAGCCTATTGTGATATCAAACCAACAGATACCTCTGCCAGCCTACATGACCAGTTAGCTAAACTGGGTGGTGAGGCCTTGGTCGAAGCATTAGAAAAACTCAAAAAAGGCGAGCTAGTCGCAGAGAAGCAGGACGATAGTTTGAGCAACTATGCTGCAAAACTCACTAAGCAAGAAGGGGACATTCAATGGAACCAGGACGCGGAATTAATCGAGCGTCAGGTTCGGGGTTTGTCACCATGGCCATCTGCTTTCACAAAAACTAGCGAAGGTGTAATGAAGATTCATGGGGCCGAATTAGCGAGCCTAGATGCAAGCAGTGCAACGCCAGGTGAAGTCCTAGTGGTTAGCAAAGAGGGTGTCATCGTCGCTACCGGACAGGGAAGCGTTCGAATTACTGAGGTGCAATTCGCCGGAGGCAAACGCATGAAAGTGCAAGATGCTCTAAATGGTAAACACAAAGCAGCCTTACAAATAGGCCAACACTTCGGCTCAGTAGAGTAATCATAATGAAACCAACAGACGTTCCTTCTATCCAACACAGTGCGCGACAAGTTGCCATTCAAGTAGTGACAAATATCTTGCTGCAACAAGGTTCTTTAAGCACTCAGTTAGCCCGCCATCAACATGATGTCGCCAGTGAACATATTCCTCTACTTAAAGAGCTATGCTTTGGTGTCTGCCGCCAATACCCTCTATTAAATAGTATTGCTCTGCACCTTTTGAACCACCCTTTTGAAGAAAAGGACATGGACCTTTATGCCGCACTCTTGATCGGCCTATACCAACTTGGTTACATGAACACTCCCGACCATGCCGCGGTTAATGAAACGGTTGAAGCCTGTCGTTTATTAAATAAAGACTGGGCCACCAAACTTATCAATGCCGTCTTACGTCGTTATCAACGGGAAGCTGATGATATTATTGAAGCCCTCGAAGCCATGCCATCGGTGGAATACAACCAGCCAAAATGGCTTGTGAAACGCTTTAAGAAACATTGGCCTGAACAGCTTGAACAAATAATAGAAGCAAGCAATACACATCCTCCTATGTGTATTCGCATTAACGAAAGCCAAGTTTCACGTGAAACATACAAGATTCAATTGGCAGAACAAGGTATAGAATCACAAGATGGCGTGCTTTCTCCTTCGGCTTTGTACCTAAGATCAGCAGTACGAGTAAATGAGTTACCTGATTTCGATGATGGTTTTTCAAGTGTACAAGATGAATCTGCTCAATTAGCTGCACACATATTAGCGCCGGAAATAGGGGAGCGAGTGCTAGATGCTTGCGCAGCCCCTGGTGGAAAAACCGGGCATTTGCTTGAATTTGCCGCAGCAAAAGAAAACGCGGAACAAACACTTGATCTCACTGCTGTCGAACTAGAGCCTTGGCGACTAGAGAAAATTGAAGCCAACCTAGAACGAATTGGCCTTATGGCAAACTTACAGTGTGCTGATGCTGGTGACCTTGATGCTTGGTGGGATGGAATTCAATTCGATAAAATTCTTCTAGATGTGCCTTGTTCAGCAACGGGCGTTATTCGTCGTAACCCTGACATCAAAATTAACCGAAAACCCGCAGAGATAGATGAACTAACAAGCATCCAAAAAAACATTGTGGATCAGGTATGGAAAACATTAAAACCCGGTGGTTATCTTCTATATGCTACTTGCTCTCTGATGCCCGAAGAAAACGAACAGCAAGTAGCGGCGTTTCTTGCTACTCACGATGACGCAATAGAAAAACCTTTAAACAGCCTAAACTCAGAGCTCGATATATCACTTGGCCTTCCTGTCTCCCATGGCCATCAATTGTTCCCAACAGTAAAAGGCAATGATGGTTTTTACTATTGCTTGATTCAAAAAGTGATTGCTTAACATAACGACTGTTTAACATGGCTAATATTTACCAAACCTACTGTGCGTAGATCATTAGCCTTATTAGTTTAAAAACCAACAGATTTTCAGCTAACAGGTTTAATAGCTAAGAAGTCTTGTTTACCGAAAATGCTCAGGCTGCTGTTGTTTCACATGAAACAGTTAGTTGCATGAGCATTTTTATTCCACTTCCCTTACCCCTATAAGAAATTAGAAATGGCAGTAGGGGCTAGCCACTTTGACTGATCATGACAAGCTATTCTAATAGAAAGAGCTTCTGTCTTTGTCTTGGTGTCTTGGTGTCTTGGTGTCTTGGTGTCTTGGTGTCTTGGTAAAGACTAGTAATAAGGTTAACAAACTCCAAAGTGCTTAGAAGAATCTATGTTTTTTGCGCATCGAATAAAGCCAAATTGATTTTTTTTAACGATTTCATCCATGTCGTTAAATAAGTAGTTGAAGTGGCTAAATTTCGGCCTAACATAGAAGGCAAATCGAAATCAGTTTTGGCGTTTCTCTAAGCCAACAAGAACAAACAAAATAAAGAGCTAGATTTCTCTATTATGCTCTAAGGCAAACTATGAAAATCATCATTATTGGAGCAGGCCAAGTTGGCGCTACTCTGGCTGAAAATCTCGCGAATGAGGACAATGATATAACCGTCATTGATCCTGACTTAACCCGTTTAAGAGAACTTCAAGATCGTTTAGACATTCAAACAGTGGAAGGCAGTGGCTCTCATCCAGCAATCCTAGCTCAAGCAGGTTGTAATGATGCCGATATGTTGATCGCTGTAAGCAACCAAGATGAAACCAATATGGTGGCTTGTCAGGTTGCACATACTTTATTTAAAACGCCAACAAAAATCGGTCGTGTTCGCTCTAGTGCCTATGCAGGCTATCCTGAACTATTCAACGATCAAGCTCTCCCCATTGATGTTCGTATCAGCCCAGAAAAAGAAGTCACCAAACATTTAAGCCGTCTGATTCGTTATCCGGGTGCATTACAAGTAATGGAGTTTGCCGACGGCAAAGTTCAGCTGGTTGTGGTCAAAGCAGAAAAAGGCGGTCCACTGATCGATCAGCCGATCAGTTTTCTGCGCGAACATATGCCTTCTATTCAAACCCGAATAGCCGCTATTTATCGCGACGGTAAATCGATCAAACCGGATGGCAATACTTGTATTCGAGCCAACGACGAAGTCTTCTTTCTAACACCACAACGCGATGTGTTAGACGTGATGAGTGAGCTACGACCTTTGGATACCCCTTACCGTCGCATTATTATTGCCGGCGGCGGTAATATTGGGGAGCGCCTAGCTCACAGCTTAGAGAAAGAGTACCGCGTCAAAATTATAGAACGCGACCTAGAGCGCTGTCGCTATTTGTCAGAGAACTTGGACAGCACGATTGTTCTTAACGGCGACGCTTCAAAAAAAGAATTGCTGCTAGAAGAAAACATAGAGTCTACTGATGTGTTCTGTGCACTGACTAACAATGATGAGGCAAATATTATGTCGTCAATGTTGGCTAAAGTATTGGGTGTTCGCACGGTTATGACCATCATCAACAACCCAGCTTACGTCGACATAGTGCAAGAAGGGATGATCGATATTGCTATCTCTCCTCAGCAGACTACGATCAGCTCTCTGCTAAGCTATATTCGCCGAGGAGATGTTGTCAACGTACACTCTATGCGTAAAGGTGCTGCAGAAGCGTTAGAGGCCGTTGCTCATGGGGATATGCGATCATCTAAAGTGGTTGGTCGTAGCATAGCCAAAATTAACCTACCTGAAGGTGCGACAATCGGGGCGGTGGTTCGCGGTGACGATATCATTCTCGCGACCGGAGATGTGGTAATTCAAGCAGAAGATCACGTCATCATTTTTGTCTCTAATAAAAAACAAATACCCGCCGTGGAGCAATTATTCCAAGTGGGATTAACCTTCTTTTAAACAGCCAACCTTGCTCATCCCGTGGGCCATTTTTATTGGCCCACGGGAAGGGCGCTGAAAATAACATTACCTTCTACTAGGTGAATAAATTAAGCCAGATTTGGCAAAGTCTGAGCTAGGAAGCAAGTATGCACATAAAAGTAATATTGCGGGTTATTGGTTTGTTGGTCATGGTGTTTAGCCTCTCCTTGATTCCACCCATGATTGTCTCCTTAATTTACGCCGATGGCGTATTGGACTCTTTTGTTTATGCTATGTGTATCAACCTAGTAGGCGGCTTTCTACTCTGGCTGCCGGTAAGAAATCACCGTGGGGAGCTGAAGATCCGTGATGGCTTTTTGATTACGGTTTTGTTCTGGACCGTTCTAGGCTTTTTCGGTTCGGTACCTTTCTTCTTGGCGGATACTCCAGACCTGTCTTTTACCGATGCCTTATTTGAATCCATTTCTGGTTTAACCACGACAGGGGCAACCATACTGACGGGGATAGATGATCTTCCAAAATCCATCCTTTTTTATCGTCAGTTGCTCACCTGGTTAGGTGGTATGGGTATTATCGTGTTGGCGGTTGCCATCATGCCTATGCTTGGCATTGGTGGTATGCAGCTTTACCGAGCTGAAACACCTGGTCCGGTTAAAGACACCAAGCTGACACCCCGTATTGCAGAGACAGCAAAAGCACTCTGGTATATCTATGCCACGCTAACCTGTGTATGTGCGGTAGGATATTGGGCTGCAGGAATGAGCTTATTTGATGCCATTTGCCATAGCTTTTCGACTGTTGCTATTGGCGGTTTCTCGACTCATGACGACAGTATTGGTTACTTTAATAGTGTGCCAATAGAAATGATTGCTACTTTTTTCATGGTGGTTTCTGCGTTTAATTTCGCTTTGCATTTTCACGCTTGGCGACACAAAAGTGTACTGCATTATTTGATGGACCCAGAAGCCAGATTCTTTCTTTTCATCTTGCTTTGCACCATTTCTTTATCGACATTTGTCCTGGCAATGACCTCCACTTACGATTGGGGTTCATCATTGCGCTACGCTGTTTTTGAGAGTGTTTCGATCGCCACAACATCAGGCTTTGGTACTTCGGATTTCTCCGCCTGGCCGCATTTCTTACCTTTCCTATTAATCGTCACCTCATTTGCTGGGGGCTGTGCTAGCTCTACCGGTGGCGGTATGAAGGTGATTCGAATTCTATTAATCCTTAAACAAGGCATCCGGGAAATCCAACGTTTAGTTCACCCTAATGCGGTGATCCCCGTAAAGGTAGGAGGCAAAGCGATTCAGGAACGCGTGGTCTCCGCCGTTTGGGGGTTCTTCTCTGCCTACCTATTAGTGTATGTCATCTTGATGATAGGGCTGATGGCCACAGGATTGGATCAAGTAACCGCCTGGTCAGCGGTGGCGGCTACCTTGAATAATTTAGGTCCAGGGCTTGGCGATGTCTCTAGCACCTTTGCCGGAGTCAATGATTCGGCAAAATGGATGCTGTGCTTTTCTATGTTATTGGGCCGTTTGGAAGTCTTCACCTTACTGGTATTATTTACTCCTATGTTTTGGCAGAAATAAATAAGAGGTTGTCATGACACCGGCTATTAACCTGTTAAAAAAACACAAGATCGCGGTTTCGATTCATGAGTATGAACACGATGCGGAGTGCCATAATTTTGGTGAAGAGGCTGCGACTAAGCTAAATCTAGATCCAAAATCTGTGTTTAAAACACTGCTTGTCAGCGATGATAAGCACTTCTTTGTCGCTATCGTACCGGTTACTGGTACACTCAATTTAAAGCGCGCCGCAGCGGCCTTTAAAGTAAAAAAACTGCGCATGGCCGATCCTAAAGAAGCAGAAAGGCTGACCGGCTACTTGGTCGGCGGCATCAGCCCTATTGGGCAAAAAAAACGTTTAATCACCTGTATTGATAGCACGGCCAAAGAGTTTCCAAAAATCTATGTTAGTGGCGGTAAGCGCGGTTTAGATATTGGCCTAGCACCCGATGACTTAAGCAGAGTGTGTCAGCAGGCTTTGTTTGCGGATATTCGCGACGAAAAATAACCCACGATTCTTTCGGCCTTTTGATTAGGCCAATCACGTTCCAAAAAGGTATACCATCATGGCGCAAGCTAAACCCATTATTTTACTAGACCGAGACGGCGTCATTAACCAAGACTCTGATGACTATGTGAAATCTGTCGACGAATGGATTCCGTTAGCAGGCAGTATCAAATCGATTGCCGCGTTATCAAAAGCAGGCTTCCAAGTCTTTGTCGTCACTAACCAATCAGGTATCGCGCGTGGCTATTACGATGAAGCTACGCTTAATGCGATGCATGACAAAATGAGAAATTTGGTTGAGGCTGAAGGCGGTTCTATTGCTGGGATCGAATATTGCCCCCATGGCCCAGATGATAATTGCCAATGCCGTAAGCCCAAAAGCGGCATGATTGAAGCCATTGAAACCCAGCTTGGCGTTTCCTTTGAAACCACACCCGCAATTATGGTTGGTGATTCATTACGAGATTTGCAAGCAGGCAAAGCAAGAGGCTGTGCCCCTGTACTTGTGCTAACGGGAAATGGACGTGAGACACAGTATAAAGAGATCGATTTCTACTTCGATATCTATACAGACCTAGCAGCTTTTACAATCGCGACATTGCAAAAGTACAGCTAACAAAGCCGAAATAAATAGAGCAAGAAGTTAGTAAGTAATTACTTTATTCTTGCTCTATTTGTTATTCCTATTACTTGTTTGCCTGATAGAAGCTCGCCGCTTTAGCGCGATTACCGCAGCTTTCCATGCTGCACCAACGACGTCTTTTTGCTCTCGATGTATCAACAAACATCAAAATACACTTCTCATTCGAGCAACGTTTAAGCTGCTTAATCTGCGATGAAGCTAATAGATTAGCGGCTTCATCAGCAATTTTTCCTAACAATTGCGCTATCGATAATGCCTGATCAAGAGGCTGCAAAATGAGCTCTTGCTCTACTACCTTGAGCTGCTGTTGCAGTGGCGCATTCTTTAGCTGCTGATTAACCACCGCCAGAGCCTCTTCCGATAATGCTTGCTCATCAACATAACTCGTTAGTAATTGTTTTATGCTACTCCTAAATTGCCAAATATCTTCCATAGCTATGCTGGAGAACTCTTTTTTTAACGTTATTCCAGACTCATTAGCCCATTGATATACGTCTTCCATGGATGTGAGCATCTCGGCTATCACGCCCTGGTTCATATATTGTGTATTGGTAAAATCCACTGCCAGGTTGTTAGCTACATGGAGAAAGGTGTTTTTATCATTCATCATACTAACCATTATAATTTATCTTTACAGGTTATAAAAGAGAATCTAATATATAACCGTTAAAACACTATTTAATCGGTTATATATTATTGAAAAGGAAACATCATGGCACAAACTCAAGGTATCCATCATCTTGGTCTTACCGTCCCTAATATAAAAGAGGCCAGTGCGTTTTTTATCGACGCTCTTGGCTTTACTCAAGTAGGGGACGTTCCTAGTTACCCTGCCATTTTTGTGAGCGATGGCACAGTCATGCTCACTTTATGGCAAGCAGAGGAAACTGAGCAGGCAACCCCTTTTGACCGCACCAAGAATATCGGTTTGCATCATTTCGCGTTGCGCATTGCCGACTCGATTACTTTGGATGACGTCTACCAGCAGTTAAAAAACCGCTCTGACGTCACTATTGAATTCGCACCAGAAGCGCTTGGTGAAAACGGCATACAACACATGATGTGCCGTATTCCTGGCAACATTCGTCTCGAATTAATTGCCCTTTAGGTGAGTTTTAAAGCAACTATGATGCTTGCTAATACTTTGATGCTCTAGAACAAAGGAGGTGATGACCTTGGAAATACCCCATGAACCACATTCTGCTTTCCATGCAGGTGAACAAGCGGCACAAGAGCGCGTCGGCGTCCGTTCGACACTGGCTCATTGGGGCGAGAAAGCCATCCGTCCTTTTTTTCTAGAGCAGCATCAATCCTTCTTTTGTCAGCTGCCTTTTGTAGTGGCTTCTGCCCGAGATCAAGAGGGTTTGCCTTGGCTAACCTTGCTAGCTGACAGCATGGGATTTATTCACTCTCCAGATAACACCCACCTATATTTAGCGACACATCCTATAAAAGGCGATGCATTAGAAAAGGCATTCACTAAAGGGGCAGAGGTTGGGCTGGTCGGTATCGAACTCAGTACTCGCCGACGTAATCGAACCAATGGCAGAATAGAAGCTCATGATGAAGACGGCATAACCTTCATCGTGTCTCAATCCTATGGTAACTGCCCACAATACATATCAGAACGAGACTGGCGTTATGTTGATGTCGATGAATCGCAGACATCCGTAACTCATCATCAATCATTAACCGCCAGAATGAAGGATTGGATAAGCTCAGCAGACACGCTGTTTCTAGCCAGTGGTCACCCCGACAAAAGCGACCCTACAAGTGGTGTTGTCAACAAGGGAATGGACGCATCTCATCGCGGTGGAGCGCCTGGCTTTGTTACTATTTTGAATGATAATAAATTAGTTATACCTGATTATTCCGGCAATAACTTTTTTAATACCCTAGGCAATTTACTGCTAGATCCGTCTATCGGCTTATTATTCATCGACTTTGAAAACGGTAGTTTATTGCAGCTAACGGGGAGGGCTGGCATAGACTGGGAATCAGAAGAAATACAAAAGCACCCAGGCGCATTGCGCTTGCTGACCATCACTATTGATAAAATAGTACAGTTAGACGGAGTTTTACCATTGCGCTGGTATTTACCAGAAGGCATCAAAGGTGGGTTGAGGGTGAGCAATAAAACCGTTGAAAGCAATGAGGTAACTTCCTTTGAATTGGTTTCTAGCCTAGGAGAAAAGCTCCCTACATTTCGAGCGGGTCAGCATTTACCCATCCAACTGTCTCTTGCTGACAAAACTCCCTTACTGGAACGTAGTTATTCCTTATCCAATTCACCACGAAATGACCATTACCGCATCAGTGTAAAGCGGGAGAGTAGAGGGCTAGGGTCATCTCATTTACACGAAACCATTCAAGTCGGTAATATTATCCAGGCTAAGAAGCCCAATGGAGATTTCCTGCTTAAATTTCCCACCCGCCCAGTTGTATTGATCAGTGCTGGTATTGGTGTGACACCGTTAATGAGTATGCTATACGAAGCATTATCATTTAATAGCACGCCGTCAGTACACTTCTTTTATGGTGCCCGTAATGGCGAACATGCTCCTTTATTAACTGAGATCAGAAACTTACAAGAAAAGCATAACAAGGTGAATCTCAGTGTATTTTTTAGCCAACCTAATGAGCACGACCGCCTTAATCAGGATTACGATAAACAGGGGCGTATTACCGCTCATGCTATACAGCAGCAATTAACCAATCTAGATGCGGACTTTTATTTATGTGGCCCGACGTCATTCCTCAACGAGCTTATTTCTGGGTTAGAAACCCTTGGTGCCACAAAAGAGCAGATTCATTATGAACACTTTTAGCTGCCAATAGGGTTAATATAGGCTGCTTCATTGTTTTAAATAGACACAAAAGTTGGTATTTTACAGGCTCATAGATGATAATGGTTATTATTAATTTTATCGTGTTCTATTATGGCCCAGCAAAACAGACTCACCCGCATCGAGAAGGTTTTAGATTACATCCATGACAACCTGGATGAGCCTATTCATGTGGCGAACCTAGCAGAAAAAAGCTGTTGGTCTCGCTGGCAATTCCAACGTGTCTTTGGTGAAGCAACAGGCTTGACCGTCGCCCAATACATTAGGGAACTACGCCTTAGTAAAGCTGCTGAGTTACTACTTTCTAGCACAGGCCGCCAAATGGATGTCGCAATGCAATGTGGGTTTGATTCAGAGATCAGCTTCTCGCGTGCTTTTAAGCAGATGTTTGGCTGTACCCCTCGCGCCTATCGTCAAAGAGGCAAGCGCCAAGGGCTAAGAACCCCCTTACACTACCGCACTGACAATGGGCTATCAGTAAACCAGAGCAAAGCCTTTACACAAGTCCGTATAGAGAATCATGAACCTCTTTGTCTATACGGTATGCACGACTGGATTCGTGGGCCTTTCTCTTCTGCACCAAACTTTCTTGAACGTGTTCCTAAACTCTGGAGTAAAGTTGAAAAACACGCTGCAGCCATAAAAAGCAAAAAACCCATCGGCATAATAGACACTCATTATAATGCGCAGCACCCTGAGCAAATGCAGTATTGGGCTGGGTATCTAGATGAACAACTAGAAGGCCAAGAACAAATTCTAGTACCAGCTCAAGAATATGCCGTCATCCCAGTATACGGACCAGTCACAGAAGTTGAGAAGGCAGTAGGGTGGTTTTTACACCATTGGTTACCTGACTCACATTACTACAGTGTTTCAGGCTATGAATTGGAGAGATACAGTCCTAATTACGAGCCAAATAGTGTACACAGCTACATGGAGTACTGGCTGCCAATTCAGCCAAGATAGAGTAAAGAGTTTTACTTATTTCATTCAAGATGCACCAAATCGTTAAGTTTTTCCTTTTCGAGAAAAATATAATGAGAGTCATTCTCATTATAAAATCAACAACACTCTCGGAGCCAACATGAAACCCTCTTTGCCGATTCAACCCACTTTACTCGCACTCGCGCTTGCCAGCGCTGCATCTCATTCATTTGCGGCGGAGTCCGTAAATACAGATACCTCGGCAGGGAATACAGCCAACAGCGAAGAAGACGTTACCCTTTCAGCCGGACAACTTAGTCCATTAGTGGTGAAAGGAAAAACCTACCGAAATACAGCGACCAAAACCCAATTGGATCCAGAAGAAACACCTCAGGGTATTTCGGTTGTTGATCAAGAAGCCTTACAGCAAAGAGGTACTGAAACCGTTGCTGAAGCGGTTCGCTATACATCTGGGGTGAATACCGAACTTCGTGGCGGCGCAGTGACACGCATAGATTTATTTAATATTCGTGGCTTCCAAAACTATCAAACCTACTACGATGGTCTGCAATTATTATATAACGACTGGAACTTACAGCCGCAAATCGACATGGCCGCGGTTGAACAAGTGGAGGTCTTTAAAGGGCCCACCTCGACACTATATGGCTCCATGCCACCAGGCGGCATGGTAAACATGATCAGTAAATCACCACAAAAAGAAAGCAAAAGCAGTGTTGAAGTCACGCTTGGTAGTGACAATAAGCGCGAAACACAAATCGACAGCACAGGCGCTCTAACCGACGATATAAATTATCGAGTGATTGGTCTGTTCCGCAAGAAAGACGGCCAAGCAACAACGACGGAAGAAGAGCGCATTATGATTGCGCCATCGATCGACTGGCAAATCAGTGACGACACGCTATTAAATATCAATATGTATTACCAAAAAGACCCAAGTATGGGTGCCTATACCTCATTACCTTCTAAAGGAACGGTATACAGCAACATTAATGGCTCATTGGATTCAGATGCATTTTCTGGAGACGCCGACTGGAATACCTATCGTCGTGAAGAGTTTTTACTTGGCTATAAAATAGATCACACCATTAATGATACATGGAGCTTCATGCAAAATGCTCGCTTCATGGATGCCACTGCATATCAAGAGAATACCTATATAGGGAGCTTAAGTGACGACGAAACAACAGTATCAAGACGCGCTTATCTTACTGATGAATCGAGTAAAGGCATCACTATTGATAACCAGTTTTCTGGTGTCCTTGACCTAGGTGAAACAGAGCATAACTTGCTTATTGGGGTAGATTATCTGAAGCTAAAATCAGATATTCTGTATAAAGATGCGGCCACATCCAGTATTAATCTCTATGATCCAGACTACCACCAGATCAGCGCAAGTAATTTAGATTTCACTTTCACCCAAGATATTACCTTAGAAAAAGAGCAAACCGGTTTGTATATCCAAGACCAAATACGCCTTAACCAATGGATTCTTATCGCCGGTGGTCGTTACGACAAATATCACTCAACAGAGAAAGGGTATAAAACATCGGGAGACATTAATAACGAAGTCGAACAAAATCAATTTACTGGTCGTCTTGGTGTGCTCTATAAAATGGACAATGGCCTATCGCCCTTTATTAGCTACGCACAGAGCTTTGAACCTGTTTCAGGTAGCGACAAAGATGGCAATGCTTATGACACCTCCACTGCGAACCAATGGGAAGCGGGTATTAAATATGAATCAGGCCGTACCAAAGCAAGTTTGGCAGGTTTTCAGATTCTCAAAGAAAATGTGCTAACCCGTGATCCAAATGGTACTGCCAACGACAAAATCCAAGTAGGTGAAATTCGCTCACGAGGCCTAGAACTTGAGATCCAACAGCAGCTCACGCCTGCCATTAACTGGCGCGCAGCTTATACATTACAAGATGTAGAAGTAACAAAAGACAACAGCGGCATTGAAGGCAACACGCCGATTTGGGTGCCGGACCAGCAGCTGTCTACTTGGCTTTCTTACGCACCACAAGATGGGCAACTAACAGGCGCGACGTTCGGGACTGGGGTTCGCTATGTTGGTGAAATGGAACTGAACTCAACCAATACCGATACTGTACCTTCTTATACTCTTGTTGACTTCTCTGTAGGGTATGATTTGGCCATGCTCGGCTCAAAATGGAAAGGGGCAAGCGTTCGTTTCTCCATGAACAACGCCTTTGATAAAACCTACTACAGCTGTTACGACGAAGAGAACTGCTGGTATGGAGCAGACCGCTCCTTTGAATTAACAGGTCGTTATGAGTTTTAATTCCGTCAGTATGGAAAGACAGTTCACACAGAAGGAGGGTAGACCCTATCAGGAAAACCCTCTGGATCTTCTTGTTCACACTGCTGTCTCTTTTATACCTATTCTAGAAGGGGACATACTCTTCACGCCTGAGGACAATGCCATCCTGTCGTTGTCCGCTGGTGAGCCTGAAAAGTCGCTAACAATTCTACACAGCACCCTCAAACAGGCACACCCGGAAGCGGGGGCGCCTTATTGGCGTGTACGCTGTTGGGGCTTAGTATGTTGGCAACCACTATACTTGGCGCTCATCTGTGTCTATCAACTAAAAAGCGTGCCACTCAATCTACAACACCTAGTACAACGACAACAAAATACGATGGTTGCAGGCTATCAATTAGCCCCTGGACAATGGCAAACAGGCGCGCAGGGCGACTTAATACAAATGGTCTGCCAGTCACTGTCTATAATGTTTAAGACGCTCCAAGATGCTCATCTGGCTCTATTTGGCGGCAAACCCGTTCTCTACCAAACGTTATTAGCGGATCAGTTGTTGGCATCTCTTCTGGTTGCTGGGAAACTCTTACCAGAGTGCGATGAAGCGGCAATGACAACAGACTTTAGACACTGGGCAGAAGCGCTTAAACTGCCACTAACACCTCTCAAAGGGCTGCAAGTGAGCGCTGATCAAACCACACAATTTGTGCGTCAAAGCTGCTGTTTACATTTTCGTAGAGACGATGGTGCACTCTGCTCAGACTGCCCAAGACAAAAAACAAAGAATCACAAAAAGGTAAATTAAAGTAAGTACTCACTATCTGATTGAGGCTAAGGCAGCTTTATTACCCTATATTCTGTGACGCCTGGGAAGCCAAAATATCAGTGATATTACTTTCTATCCAATCAGCTAGCCCCACAACATGCTCTGATACTTGTTTGCCGGTATCGGTTAAGCTGTATTCCACATGAGGTGGCACCACAGGATATGAAACACGCAATACAAAACCATCTTGCTCTAGTACCTGCAAAGTCTGTGCGAGCATCTTCTCACTGACCCCATTAATAGTGCGACGCAATTCGCTAAAACGCTGCGTTTTTCCCTCTTTTAATGCCAATAACACCAGTACCGCCCAGCGGCTTGTCACATGTTTCAGGACATCGCGCGACGGACACTGATCCGAAAACACATTGCCGCGATCAAACTTTTGGCTTAATCCCATGTTTTCAGGCCCATTCATAGTATTTTGATTATTTTCCATACTTACCTTTTTGTACGTACTTACTAAAAGTTTGTTAGTGAATTATTCTACTTCCATCAACGACAAACTCAAAGGAGATAGCCATGATTTTAGTAACAGGTGCATCCGGTCAATTAGGCCGCCTTATCGTCGCAAGTTTACTCCAGCGCGGTACACCAGCAAGCCAAATCATCGCAGCGGTCCGCTCACCTGAAAAAGCACAGGACTTAGCAGAACAAGGTATTCTTGTGCGCCAAGCAGATTATATGGATACAGCGTCTTTAGCTGCTGCAATGGAAGGCGTAAAGCGAGTAGTACTGGTGTCATCCAGCGAAGTAGGGCAACGCACCGTTCAACATAAGAACCTGATTCAGGCAGCTCAAGAGGTTAAGGTAGAGCGGCTCGCGTACACCAGCATGCTTAATGCTCAGCATTCTCCATTAGCTCTGGCAGCAGAACATGTAGAAACCGAGCAAGTGCTGCAAGACTCTGGCATCCCACATGTACTATTACGCAATGGTTGGTATTCAGAAAACTACACAGGAACCGTCGCTATGGCCATCGAACATGGCGCCGTTTTAGGCTGTGCTGAAGAAGGCAAATACGCGACAGCAGCACGTGCAGACTACGCAGAAGCTGCCGCTGTTGCCATTACCGCAGAGAATCAAGCCGGAAAAGTATATGAATTAGCAGGAGACAATGCCTTTACACTGGCCGAATACGCCCAGAAAGTCAGTCAGGTCAGTGGAAAAAACGTGGTCTACAAAAATTTATCTGAAGCAGAATACACCAACGCCTTGGTACAAGTCGGTTTACCAGAAGGCTTTGCTGGTATTCTAGCAGACTCGGATGCGGGTGCAGCAAAAGGCGCGTTATTCGACGACAGTAAAACACTATCGGCGCTGATTGGCCGACCAACTACCCCGATAGAAGACAGCATCAAAGCCGCGCTTTAACGCCGTTTTTACCAAAAAAACCCCGCTTAACGCGGGGTTTTATTGATTACCAAAGCAAACGATTAAACGTCTAGGTTAGCAACCGATAGGGCGTTATCTTGAATAAAGTTACGACGCGGCTCTACTTCGTCACCCATTAAGGTTGTGAACATTTGGTCAGCAGCAACGGCATCATCGATGGTTACGCGCAACATGCGACGTGCATCAGGATCCATTGTGGTTTCCCAAAGTTGCTCAGGGTTCATCTCACCCAGTCCTTTGTAACGCTGTGTCGTTAAGCCACGAGACGCTTCTTTCATCAACCAAGCTTTCATGTCACTGATGGTTTCAACTGGCTGACGACGTTCACCACGCTGGATGTAAGACTCTTCACCAAACAACTCAGCAACGGTTTCTGACATAGCAACAATACGTTGGTACTCAGGCGAATTAAAGAAAGTCGCTTCAAAACGGTAACGGTTGGACACACCATGAGACATGATATCAACTACAGGCAAGTACAAGTTGCGCTCTTCGTCTTTTTCTACTGAGAAGTCAAAACGGAAACCGGTACGGGCATCCTGAGGCATCTGATTGCGGATTGCTTCCACCCATTCAGCAACGGTCGCTTCGTTGACTAAGTCTTCTTGTGACAGTGGTTTGCAGTACAGAAGCTTACCCATAACATCTTTTGGATACACACGGGACAAACGCTCAATATCCGACTCAATCTGGATGTAATCACGCACCAAGTTCGCCAAAT
This sequence comes from Marinomonas pollencensis, assembly GCF_003387375.1. Classification (GTDB taxonomy): domain Bacteria; phylum Pseudomonadota; class Gammaproteobacteria; order Pseudomonadales; family Marinomonadaceae; genus Marinomonas; species Marinomonas pollencensis. Next base: position 242,788 of record NZ_QUNG01000005.1, read on the forward strand.
GCTCGCCCTGTATGCCAGGAGCATCTTCATTAACGTGCATGTGCGCGCCATCGAGTGCAACTTCGATTAAGTATTGCTCCATTGCCGCTTCGTCTTTGATGTATTGCTCTTGCTTGCCACGCTTGATTTTGAACAAAGGCGGCTGTGCAATAAAGATATGACCACGCTCGATGATTTCTGGCATTTGACGGAAAAAGAAAGTCAGCAACAAGGTACGAATGTGTGATCCATCCACGTCGGCATCGGTCATGATAACAATGCTGTGGTAACGCAGTTTATCCGCGTTGAACTCATCACGGCCAATACCACAACCTAATGCAGTGATTAGCGTGCCCACTTCAACAGAGGATAGCATCTTGTCAAAACGCGCTTTCTCAACGTTCAAGATTTTACCCTTCAACGGCAAGATAGCTTGAGTACGACGGTCACGACCTTGTTTTGCAGAACCACCCGCAGAGTCACCCTCCACTAGGTAGATTTCAGAAAGCGCTGGGTCTTTCTCCTGACAATCCGCCAACTTACCTGGCAAACCGGCAATGTCCAACGCGCCTTTACGACGAGTCATATCACGAGCACGGCGAGCCGCTTCACGTGCGCGAGCTGCATCAATCATCTTATTTACGATGATTTTCGCTTCATTTGGCTTCTCTAAAAGGAATTCCGCAAAGCGCTTACTCATCTCTTGTTCTACAGCGGTTTTTACTTCAGAAGAAACCAGCTTGTCTTTGGTCTGAGAAGAGAATTTTGGATCCGGTACTTTCACAGAAACAATCGCGGTCAGACCTTCACGAGAGTCATCCCCCGTAGTGGCCACTTTTTGTTTCTTGGCTAGGCCTTCTTTTTCAATGAAGTTGTTCAAGGTACGGGTTAATGCACCACGGAAACCAGCTAAGTGAGTACCACCATCGCGCTGTGGAATGTTGTTGGTGTAACAGTAAATATTTTCTTGGAAACCTTCGTTCCACTGCAACGCAACTTCTACCGCGATGCCGTCTTCTAGATCGTCACGCTGACAAATAAAGTGGAAAATGTCGTTAATTGGCGTTTTGTTGGTATTCAAGTGCTCAACAAAGGAACGCAAACCACCTTCGTAGTTAAAGAATTCTTCTTTACCAGAACGCTCGTCTTTCAGCTTAATAGCTACGCCTGAGTTCAAGAAAGACAATTCGCGTAGGCGCTTCGCCAAAATATCATAGATAAATAGGATATTGCTGAAGGTCTCAGCAGACGGTTTGAAATGCACGGTCGTACCGGCACCGTCAGATTCGCCTACGATCGCCAACGGCGCTTGTGGCACACCATGAGCGTAATGTTGTTCGTAAACTTTGCCATTTTTACGGATCGTCAAAGTCAGTGCTTCAGAAAGCGCGTTTACCACCGACACACCTACACCGTGAAGACCACCAGAAACTTTATAAGAGTTATCATCAAATTTACCCCCTGCATGCAGGACGGTCATGATAACTTCAGCCGCTGAAACGCCTTCTTCTTCGTGCATATCGACAGGGATACCACGACCATTATCAGAGACAGAAATTGATTCATCAGGGTGGATGAGAACAGTGATAGTGTCACAATGGCCAGCTAAGGCTTCATCGATTGAGTTATCGACCACTTCGAATACCATGTGGTGCAAGCCAGTGCCATCGTCCGTATCACCAATATACATACCAGGACGTTTACGAACGGCATCTAGCCCTTTGAGCACCTTGATACTGGACGAATCGTAATTATTTTCACTCATTTAACTCTCCTGCAAACCTTTGCTCGATAAGGACAATTCGCCGTTATTCATAGAAAAGTGACGAACGTCTGTGGTGTCGGCCCACGCAAAATCCGTGGTATCTGGTCCAACACTTGTAATAAAAATTTGGCTCTCTAGAGACTCCAACAAACGACACAACTTTTGCCGATGATTGGCATCCAGCTCTGCCGGTAGATCGTCCACTAAAAAAACCAATGGGCGGCCCATGTCGATCAGTAATTGCCCCTGGGCAATCTTCAGTGCGGACACCACTAACTTCTGTTGTCCGCGTGACAGGGTATCCAAAGCATCGCCCGTTTCTGCTTTAACACGTAAATCCGCTCGCTGCGGTCCAGTGTGGGTATAACCAAGTTCAATATCTCGCTCACGACCCGCTACTACAGCCGCTTCTAACGACTTCTGCGAATCCCACCCTTGGAAGAATTGCAAAGAGACCTTTAGATCTTCGTTGAGTAACGATAACACCTTTAAAAAATAAGGTGTTAGGCGTTCGACATAGGCTTTACGCGAGGTATTAACCTGTTCACCAAGGCGGATTAATTCCTGATCGAAAGCCGCCAATAAACTGGCTGATATTTTACCACGTCTGAGTAAGGTATTCCGCTGTTTTAATGCTTTTTGCCAGCCTCGCCATGCACGAATAAATTCACTGTCGAAATGAAATACCCCCCAGTCTATAAATTGCCTTCTCACACTTGGCGACCCTTCCAGCAGTCGAAACGCATCAGGGTTAATCAGCTGTACAGGCAAACGTTCAGCGAGCTCAACAACAGACTGGGCGCGCTGGCCTTGAATACGCACCTCTATTTGCCCATCTCGATGACGCTGCAGCCCCACCGGCACTGGATTACCTTGATCTTGATGCAATTGAGCAAACACCAAACAATGTTCGGTTTCGTGCTGTATATAGGTTTTGTGCTTATGACTGCGAAAAGAGCGACCAAAGGAAAGCAGGTGAATCGCCTCTAAAACCGAGGTTTTACCGCTGCCATTCTCACCAATAATCACATTGACTTGAGGCGAAGGTTCAAACCGCACACTTGACAGGTTGCGAACATGAGAGATGTCCAAACACACCAGTGGCATAAAGTTAAAACCTTAATCGAAGGGAGGGAAAAACCGCTTGAACTTGCTATCAGCAAGCCAAGCGGTTTCAAATAAAGATTACAGACGCATTGGCATCACAACATACTGTGCTGCATGGCTTTGTGCTTCTTCAATAAGAGCACTGCTGTTCGAATCATTCAATGAGAGACGTACTTCTTGAGTATCGACCACACCTAATACATCCAACAAATAGCCCACATTAAAGCCCACTTCCAAATTGTCGCCTTGGTATTGAACCAAAACGGATTCTTCCGCTTCTTCTTGCTCTGGGTTATTCGCAAACACTTGCAGCATGCCATTTGACAAGATCAAGCGCACACCACGGTATTTTTCGTTAGATAGAATCGAAGCGCGCAAGAAAACTTGGCGTAGCTCAAGACGATCCGCAATGATAATTTTTTCGTTATTACGAGGAATCACTCGGTGGTAATCAGGGAACTTGCCATCAACCAGTTTCGAAGTGAAGACATATTCACCCACTTTGGCACGAATATGATTGGAACCAACAGTAAGCTCTACGGTTTCTTCGCTGTCGTTTAAGAGGCGGTTTAATTCCAACACCCCTTTACGCGGTACGATCACTTGCGTTAGATCACCACTTACTTGAGCGTCTTCTACTGCTGTTGCCAAACGGTGTCCATCAGTCGCAACAACGCGCAATTGACCATCTGCGACTTCAAACAGCATGCCGTTCAAGTAATAACGAACATCTTGGTTAGCCATCGCAAAGCCAGTACGATCGATCAAACGGCGCACATTTACTTGTGGGATAGCGACAACCAAATCGCCTTGCATATCTTGAATATTCGGGAACTCATCGGCCGGCAAAGTCGACAGGCTAAAGCGTGAACGTCCAGAACGAATCACCGCTTTTTGCTCATCCAGCGTAAATTCAATAACGGCACTGTCTGGCAAGCTTTTGCAGATATCCATGAGTTTACGAGCAGGCACTGTGATGCGGCCATCTTCACACTCATCTAATGGTACATGGCCCACTAATTCCACTTCTAAATCCGAACCGGTCAAAGTTAATGTTTGGTCTTTTACTTCCACCAAGACATTGGCCAAAACTGGCATGGTCTGTTTACGCTCTACAACGCCCGCCACCAATTGAAGTGGCTTAAGAAGTGTCTCGCGGACAACTGAAAATTTCATTATTTTCCCCGTTAACTCAATGTCTTAGACCATCAAGTGGTCAGAATTCGCATCAATTGTTTGTAGTCTTCACGGATATCAGAATCCGTATCTTGTAGTTCTTTGATCTTACGAATCGCATGCAAAGCAGTGGTATGATCACGGCCACCAAAGGCATCGCCAATCTCAGGCAAACTGTGGTTGGTCAGTTCTTTCGCCAGTGACATAGCCACTTGACGAGGACGAGCAACAGACCGACTGCGACGTTTCGATAATAAGTCGCTGATTTTGATTTTATAATACTCAGCAACAATGCGCTGAATATTATCAATGTTCACCAACTTATCTTGCAAGGCCAAAAGGTCTTTTAGTGACTCGCGAACAAAATCTGGTGTAATGGCACGACCAGTGAAGTGAGAGTTCGCAATCACACGCTTTAATGCACCTTCCAATTCTCGCACATTAGAACGAATTTTTTGAGCGATAAAAAAGGCAGAGTCATAAGACAATTTCACGCCACTTTCATCCGCTTTACGCATCAGGATAGCGACTCGGGTTTCCAGCTCTGGTGGCTCAATGGCAACGGTTAATCCCCATCCAAAACGAGACTTTAAGCGGTCTTCCAAACCCTGAATTTCTTTCGGGTAACGGTCACAGGTTAAAATCATCTGTTGGCCGCCTTCCAATAAGGCATTAAAGGTATGGAAAAATTCCTCTTGGGTGCGATCTTTCCCCGCGAAAAACTGAATATCATCAATTAACAGCGCATCAACCGAACGATAATAACGCTTAAAATCGTTAATCGCGTTCAATTGCAACGCTTTAACCATGTCTGCCACAAAGCGCTCAGAATGCAGATAAACCACTTTCGCATTAGGATTATGGCGCATCATTTCTGTACCAACGGCTTGCATTAAGTGAGTTTTACCTAAGCCAACACCACCATATATAAAGAGTGGGTTGTACGCACCGCCAGGATTTTCCGCGACTTGTAACGCGGCAGCATGGGCAAGTTGGTTCGATTTACCTTCAATGAAGTTTTCGAAAGTAAAGGAGTTATTAAGATTAGCGCCGTGGTTGATTCCGCCTTCCACTTCCACTTTACGTTTCGGTGCTGTCAGCGGTAACTGACCTTGTTCATAAGGTTCCAAGTCATGGCCACGTAGCCCAGCTCCCGATAAGGTTAATGGCGCTTCGAATTCTAAATCAGCATGCTGGCTGCCTTCGCCATCCATTAAGCCAAAGCCCACCCCTGGTCGATAACCGGATTCATTCGCCACTTCATTATTTAATGGGCTAGAAATAGGTTCGACTGGTGGTGCTGGCGGCGGCGGTGCAGATTGATTCGCTTGCGCAAAATTTTGCTCTTTAACAGCAAAACGTAAAGTCGGCGAAGGGTCGGTGCCAGCAAACTCTGACAACAACTCTTTGATACGCGCTTGATACTTGTTACTCACCCAATCTAAAACAAAACGGTTGGGTGCGCGTAGGCACAATTCGCCATTGGGCGTCATTTCAGCCTGTAACGGACGAATCCAAGTGTTGAACTGCGATGTGGAAAACTCATCCTGCAGGCGTTGCAGGCAAAGATTCCAATGCTCCAAAGACACTGTAGACGTACTCCTCGGTTGAGTGACAGAAATAAGAAGCGGATTTTACCTCGCGAAAACCTAGTTATCCACACATAAATGGAAAAAGAAGGATTCTCTGTATGAAAATATATTTTTGTTAATAACAGGTAAGGTTATACACACCAGTAGATAAAATTGATTTGGTGTGCATAAAACAGGTACTTATACACATATTAACAACGCTTTCTCGATTTTATTATCCACAGCTGGTTTCAAAGCTATCCTTTTGATTTTTATACACATAAATAACAGAAAAATCATTCTGTTTATAACTTTTGAAAACTCAAAAACAAACTGCCCACAGGGCAGGTAAAAGTCTGTGTGTAACTATTTAATGGAATGTGTGGTTATTTTTTTAACAATTAAGCCTTGCTAATGATTGAATTCCTTAAGGAAAGGTTTTAAAATCCGCGCCCTGATTTTGAATCAAATGCTGAGGCTTGGCTAAGGCTAACCCTCAAAACTGAAACACTGCTTCAGTGAGTGAATAAAGATGAAAAGAACTTTCCAACCTAGTGTTCTAAAACGCAAACGTAACCACGGTTTCCGTGCTCGTATGGCTACTAAAAGCGGACGTCAAATCGTTGCACGTCGTCGTGCTCGCGGCCGTAAGGTACTAAGCGCATAAACACGCTGATGACCGAATATTGTTTTCCTCGGCATGTCAGACTTCTGAATGCCGGGGATTATCAATCCGTATTTAATAACACCTCCTCCAAAGTCTTCGCAGGTGAATTCCTTCTATTGGCGACAAAACGAGATGATGACCAAACTCGCTTGGGTCTTATCGTTGCTAAAAAAACGGATAAACGTGCAGTAGGCCGGAATCGTATCAAACGCTTGGTACGTGATTCGTTTCGCCACCACAAAATTCCTCTTGCAGGTCTCGACATTGTCTTTCTAGCTCGTCAGGGCATTAAAGAATTAGACAACCCAACGTTGCACAAACGCCTCGATAAAGCGTGGGATCAACTGGCGAAAAAGTCGAAAAAATCATCACCTAATCAAAAACGCGGCCATTCGAGTCAGAAATAAGCTGAAAAAACAGTCAAAGGCTGGTTTAATAGCGCGTGTTTTTTTAAATAGGGTTCTGTGAACCCATTGTCCAACCAAACAAATTAGTTGAATACCATGGATTTCAGACGTTACTTTTTATGGGGTGCGCTTTTTGTCAGTGGCTACCTGCTGTTTTTACAGTGGACCCAAGACTATGGTCCTCAGTCCCAACAAAGCGTAGTTCAAGCAACTCAAACAGAATCTGCGACGAATGCTTCGTCAGACACAGATTTACCTAACGCCGTTCACAGCAGTGACACCAGTGTTAATGCAATCCCTAGCAATGCTAAAACTATTGCTCCAGGAAAGCTTATCGAGGTAACAACCGATACACTAAAAGTGTCCATTGATCCTGTCGGCGGTGATATTGTTGGTGCTGCTCTTCTTAAATACACCAAAGAATTAGGCCAGCCTGATCCTTTCGTCATTTTAGAGAACGATGCTGCCCATACTTATATTACTCAAAGTGGATTAATTGGTCCTAACGGTCCTGATGCATCGCCTGATGGCCGCCCTGTGTACCAGTCTGACAAATCCTCTTATGCTTTAGAGCAAGGGAAAGACAGTCTAGATGTGAATCTGTATTACACAGATGCACAAGGGGTGAAATACACCAAAACTTTCCGCTTCACGCAAGGCAACTACCGTATCCGTCAATTGATCACCGTTGATAACACCACAAACCAAACCTGGCGTGGTAATTTATTCGGTCAAATCAAACGTGATAATTCGCCAGACCCAAGCCAAGCGACAAGCATGGGTCTACAGCCTTACTTAGGTGGCGCAATCTCAGATGAAGACACAAAATACGAGAAGGTTTCTTTCGATAAAATGGAAGAAGAACCAGTAAAAGTATCTTCAGAAAAGGGTTGGGTTGCGGTACTTCAACACTACTTCGTAACCGCTTGGGTGCCTGAGCAAGGTAAGAAATTTACTCTGCAAGCACGCACCAATGGTGACTTTAACCTAATCGGTTTCACCGGTTCTGCAGTAGAAATTGCACCTGGCACGCAAGGCACATTGAGCTCTACTTTCTTTGTCGGTCCGAAACTTGAAGACCACCTTGAAGCAACCGCTGAAAACCTTGACCTGACTGTCGATTACGGCTGGTTATGGTGGTTAGCGAAACCTATTTTCTGGTTATTAACACTGATTCAATCCGTGGTAATTAACTGGGGTGTGTCTATTATCCTGATCGTAGTTTGTGTGAAAGCCATCTTCTTCAAGTTGTCTGCAACCAGCTACCGTTCAATGGCGAAAATGCGCAAATTCGGTCCTGAAATTGCCAAGCTAAAAGAACAATACGGTGATGACCGCCAGAAAATGTCAGCCGCTATGATGGCGCTGTACAAGAAAGAAAAGATCAATCCTCTAGGCGGTTGTCTACCTATCTTGGTACAAATGCCAGTGTTCCTTTCTTTGTACTGGGTACTAATGGAGTCGGTACAACTACGTCACGCTCCGTTTATGCTATGGATTAATGACTTATCTGTTATGGACCCATACTTCGTACTGCCTATTTTGATGGGTCTAAGTATGTTCGGTCAGCAGATGTTGAACCCATCTCCGCCAGATCCAATGCAAGCACGCTTGATGAAGCTAATGCCAATCGCATTTACCTTCTTCTTCTTGTGGTTCCCTGCAGGTCTTGTTCTGTACTGGGTAACCAACAACAGCTTGTCGATCGTACAGCAGTACATCATTACTAAGCGTATTGAAAAAGAGGACTAGCTACTTTAACTAGTTGCTACCTGCTTAACAAAGGCCTCCCTCGGGAGGCTTTTTTACGTTTAGATTGCCATGCTCCTCAGGCTAACGGACAATGGCAACATAGCCATTACTTTCACCTTATAAAGTCACCGTACAGAGTGTTATTATGACCGACTTTCAATACGCCACTGACCAAGACACCATCGTTGCTCAAGCCACCGCACCCGGCCGTGGTGGCGTAGGTATTATTCGCTTATCCGGCCCCAAAAGCCGTGCCATTGCAAAAACCATCGTAGGTTTTGAACCCAAGCCCCGTTATGCCCACTATGTGCCGTTTAACGACGCCAACAATGAGCAGCTTGATGAAGGTATCGCCTTATATTTCCCAGGGCCAAACTCTTTCACTGGAGAAGATGTCTTTGAACTGCAAGGCCATGGTGGCCCTGTCATTATGGACATGTTGCTGACCCATTGCGTCACCCTAGGAGCACGTTTAGCGCGCCCTGGTGAGTTTTCTGAGCGCGCCTTTTTGAACGATAAAATGGACTTAACGCAGGCCGAAGCGATTGCCGATTTAATCGATAGCTCATCAGAGCAAGCCGCTAAGTGCGCATTACGCTCGTTGCAAGGCGCATTCTCTAAACACGTCAATGAACTGGTTGAAGCATTAATCCATTTGCGTATTTATGTGGAAGCCGCCATCGATTTTCCGGAAGAAGAAATCGATTTTATTGGCGATGGTAAAGTGGCCAATGAGTTAGCGGGGATCCAAGCAAAACTGCGTGATGTACTTAAAGAAGCCAACCAAGGCGCTTTGATTCGTGAAGGGATGAATGTGGTAATAGCAGGGCGTCCAAATGCTGGTAAATCCAGCTTGCTAAACGCGTTATCTGGCAAAGATTCTGCCATTGTTACTAATATTGAAGGCACCACTCGCGACGTCTTGCGTGAACACATTCACCTCGATGGAATGCCATTGCATATTATTGATACTGCCGGCTTACGGGATAGCCCAGATGAAGTAGAACGCATCGGTATTCAACGTGCTTGGGATGAAATCGATAAAGCGGACCGTATTTTGATGATGGTCGATAGTCAATCCATCGACAGTAAGGACCCTAATGAAATTTGGCCTGACTTTGTGGAGAAACTTGGCGACACCAAACACCTGACACTGGTGCGCAATAAGGTTGACCTCACCAAAGAAGCCACTGGAACAGAAGTCATCAATGGTGTTCCTGTGATCTCTCTGTCTGCAAAAACAGGTGAGGGCGTCAATGACCTTACCAAGCACCTAAAAGCGGTTATGGGCTTTGACAGCACGACTGAAGGTGGTTTTATTGCCCGTCGTCGACATATCGAAGCTTTAAACAAAGCCAATCAATTCTTAGACGCTGGAAATGAGCAACTTCACGGCTATGGTGCTGGTGAATTGCTCGCAGAAGATCTAAAAGAAGCTCAGCAAGCACTAAGTGAAATCACCGGTGAGTTCACCAGTGATGATTTACTTGGCCGCATATTTGGCTCCTTCTGTATCGGGAAATAACCCGCTTCAGCAACCACAGATCTCCTCTGTGGTTGCTGATTCCTATTTCTTCTTGTCCAATTCCGCTGCGCTTAGCGGTGATTATGCTTCCCTTCCTTGGTGCCCGATTCAGCCACTCTACAGCGCTTACTATGCCTTTCTTGTCGATTCTACAACTTTCACATAAGGCCGCTCTCTGAGTCTTTTCCAGCTTCTTTATCCTCATACGTAAGCTTATGTAAATAAAGGTAAAAAGAATTGTTGGTCCATGGATTATTCATAGACTGATGACCACTTATCCTTAGTAAGACATCTTCTTATTTCGTTTCTGGTTAAAACAAGAACGTCGCTTACTTTGGTCACCCATTATCATCATTTTGACAACAGTGACGTAGCAATGACGACCCGCTCAGGAAAAACATCGCGATTATTTTTACTCCTTCTTGCCGTTCTAGTGATCGCTGGCGGCTGGTTTGGCTGGCACTACATTAGCGCTGAGGGCCCTTCACAAAGTGGCCCTGGCGCTCATAAAGGCGAACGCCAAAGGCCCCCCGGTGGCGGCCCTGGAGGACCAGGTGGAAGAAGGCGCTTTAACCCTAATCAGGTAACAGCAGTGTATGCGGATAAAGCGAGCCAAGCAGATGTTGCGGTGTTTTTAGATGCTTTAGGCACAGTAAAAGCCAATACTTCTGTGACTGTCACCAGCCGCATCACAGGGGAAATGCAAAAAGTCTTTTTTCGTGAAGGCCAGTACGTAACAGCAGGGCAGTTACTCGCACAAATTGATGATCGCAGCTATCAGGCGACCTTGGCTCAATATCAAGGAGAGCTAGCACAAAATGCCGCGTTATTAAAAAGTGCGCAAGCCACATTAACGCGCTATCAACAGCTGGCGAAAGAAGATTCTATTTCAATCCAAGCGGTACAAGAACAAGCGGCGACAGTCGGCCAGTATCAAGGCATAGTAGCCACTGATAAAGCTCAAATCGACGCAGCTAAACTGGACATTGAGTACGCTAAAATTCACTCACCAATCAGTGGTTATACAGGGCTACTCGATGTAGACCAAGGCAACTTGGTGACTGCTGACTCAACCTCTATCGTCACCGTGACCCAGATCAACCCCATCACTGTCACCTTTAATATTCCGCAAGCTCAGTTACAACCCGTACTCCAAGGGCTGCGTAAAAAACAGCTCTTTGAAGTGACTGTTTTTAATCAAACGGGGGAGCAAGAATTAGCACAAGGCGAGCTTACCAATATCAGTAATAGCGTCGATAGCGACACAGGTACCGTCAAATTAAAAGCGCAATTTAACAACGACAATGAAATCCTATATCCCAACCAATTCGTTAATGTGCGCATGAAAGTGGCGCAATTAACCAATGCTGTGGTGATTCCGAAAGCGGCATTGCAACGCAATGACGAGGGGGACTTTGTTTTTATCATTGCTGCGGACAACAAGGTGCATAAGCAAACGATTACCACAGGTCCTGTTGATGGCGAGGACAGAATAGTCGCCCTCACTGGGGTTACGGCAGGGGACCAGCTCGTCACCACTGGGATTGATAATTTAATCGAAGGCAGCAAGGTTCGAGTTATTAAACAGCGCTCTCACAGCGAGTCGGGTAATCACAATCAACAAAGTAAGGCTCGAATGATTCAACAACGCAATAACAGCGAGCAGAGAAAGGATCACCAATGAACCCGTCTCGACTCTTCATTGAGCGCCCAGTAGCCACCATTTTGCTGATGGTGTCCATACTGTTATCAGGTCTATTTGCTTATACCTTATTGCCAGTATCGGCTCTACCAGAGGTAGATTATCCTACCATTCAGGTCACCACCTTGTACCCTGGGGCTAGCCCTGATGTTATGGCTACCTCGGTAACCGCCCCCCTTGAACAAGAGCTAGGGGAAATGTCAGGGTTAAATCAGATGTACTCCACCAGTTCGGGTGGTGCGTCTATCATTACCCTAAAATTTGATCTCTCTCTTGCGCTCGACGTTGCCGAGCAAGAAGTACAGGCCGCCATTAATTCCGCAGATAGCTTGCTGCCTTCTGATTTACCTTATTCGCCCACTTACAAAAAGGTCAACCCTGCCGATGGCGCGGTACTCACTATCGCCGCCAGCTCAGATACTTTACCGCTGAGCAAGGTTCAAGACCTGATCAACTCGCGTGTGGCCCTCAAACTGTCACAGATTTCAGGCGTTGGCTTGGTCACCTTAGCGGGCGGCCACCAGCCAGCCATTCGTATCAAGGCAAACCCTAAAGCATTAGCGGCTCATAACCTAACCCTCGAAGACATTTACACTCTGATTAATAACAGCAACTTAAATGGCTCGAAAGGGGGATTTGATAGCAAATATCACTCGATAACAATTGATTCCAATGACCAATTAGACAGCCCAGATCAATACGCTGAGCTAATTTTAAAATACGAAAATAATGCAGCACTGCGTTTAAAAGACGTCGCTGACGTGGTATCCGGCAATGAAAATGACTATTTATCCGCTACCGCGAATGGTAAATCAGCCATTATTTTGCAAGTAAAACGCCAGCCTGGCGCCAATGTCATTGATGTCGTCGACAATATCAAAGCCAGATTGCCTCAGCTAAAAACCCTGCTTCCAGACAGTGTTCAACTGACCATTTTATCGGATCGAACACAGACAATTCGCTCCTCCATCAGCGATGTGAAATTTGAATTAATGCTGTCTATCGCCTTGGTGGTGATGGTGACCTTTCTCTTTTTGCGCAATGTCGCCGCCACATTAATTCCCAGTATCGCAGTTCCCTTGTCTTTAATTGGCACCTTTGTCGTCATGTATCTGGCTGGCTTTAGCGTCAATAACTTGAGCTTAATGGCACTGACCATTGCCACTGGCTTTGTCATTGATGATGCCATTGTTGTGGTGGAAAATATTTCACGCCATTTGGAGCGGGGGGAATCTCCCTTACAAGCCGCATTAAAAGGCTCAAAACAAATCGCTTTTACTGTAATCTCGCTCACCTTTTCGCTGATTGCGGTGTTGATCCCATTGCTCTTTATGGGGGATGTTGTCGGCCGCTTATTCCGTGAGTTTGCGATAACTTTATCGGTTTCTATCTTAGTTTCCATGGTGGTATCACTGACCTTAACCCCCATGTTGTGCGCTTATTTACTACGCCGCATTCCAGACGCAGAGCAAAGTCGTTTTTATAAGAAAGGAGGGCAGGTCTTTGATCGAGTCATCGCCGCTTATGATCGCGCCCTAAATAAGGTGTTAAACCATCAGCGTATCGCTTTAGGGATAATCTTTGGCACCTTACTATTAACCGTAGGTTTGTACATTACCTTGCCGAAAGGCTTTTTCCCGACCCAAGATACCGGCACTATTCGCGGAATTACCGTAGCCTCAGACGGCGTTTCCTTCAAAGAAATGACCAAGCGCCAACAAGCTTTGATTAACCGCTTACTCAGCGACCCAGATGTGGAAAGTATTAGCTCTACAATTGGGGTTGATGGACAAAACACCAGCCTTAACCGAGGCATGCTACAAATTAACCTAACCGACTTTGAACAACGCAGCGACCGAGCTCCTGCCATTATCAATAGATTGCGTGATGAGGTCGCAGACCTACCTGGTATTCAGCTGTACCTACAAGCTCAACAGGACCTCACTGTTGATGATCAGATTACGCCAAGCCAATACCAATTCACCCTAGATGATACCGATAATACTCAGCTGACGAACTGGACCCCAAAACTGGTTCATGCGCTACAACAAAGAGCGCAATTCAGTCACGTGATCAGTAACCTAGAAGATCAAGGGCTCGTTAGTTTTGTCACTATTCATCGTGACATTGCCGCCCGCTACGGAATTACTGCCGCAGACGTTGATACCGCGTTGTACAACGCTTTTGGCCAGCGCTTGATCTCGACCATTTTTACCCAGTCGAATCAATATCGCGTGGTTTTAGAAGTGCCACCTAATCCGCTCAATGAAGTCGACACATTTAATCATCTTTATTTGGCTGGTAACGCCAGCAGCGACGATGATACAGCTATGGTACGACTCACCGATGTGGCGACTATAAGCCAAAAGACAGGGGCTTTAATGCAAGCAAGGCTGGGCCAAATACCTGCGGTAACGGTATCGTTTGATGTGTCAGCAGGCTATTCATTAGAACAAGCCCAGCAGGCAATCACAGAGACGTTACAACAGCTGAAAATGCCAGACAGCATCACACTGAAGTACCAAGGCTCGGCATCGGCCTTTACTGACTCCACCAGCAATACCTTATGGTTAATCCTAGCGGCTGTGCTCACCATGTACCTGGTACTGGGGATTTTGTATGAAAGCTTTATTCACCCGCTGACCATACTTTCCACCTTACCGACCGCCGCCATCGGCGCATTTCTTGCTCTGCTATTACGCGATACAGATTTCAATCTTATCGCACTCATTGGCGTTATCTTATTGATTGGTATTGTAAAAAAGAACGCAATCATGATGATAGATTTCGCTTTAGAGGCAGAAAAAGAACAGCACTTGGCACCAAGAGAGGCCATTCATCAGGCCTGTTTACTGCGCTTACGTCCTATTTTAATGACCACTATGGCTGCCTTATTTGGGGCTTTGCCATTGATGTTGGCACAAGGTTCGGGAGCCGAACTACGTCAACCTATGGGGCTTGTCATAGTCGGTGGCTTGATCTTGAGTCAATTACTCACCTTGTTCTCAACCCCAGTGATTTATTTGCTGTTTGATAAACTGATTTACCACCGTCGCCGCCTTAAAAAACAGAGCGCACAAGGGCTAAACTCATGAATTTGTCCCGCGTGTTTATCTTCCGGCCTGTGGCAACTTGGCTGATTACCATGGCCATCATGCTGCTGGGTATTCTTGGTTTTCAGTGGTTGCCTGTGGCCAGTCTACCCGCCATATCAACGCCCATGATCGAAGTGAGCGCCAATCTTTCAGGCGCGAGCCCTGAAGTTATGGCGACCACGGTTGCCACGCCTCTTGAACGCGCACTAGGGCAAATTTCCGGGGTCAGTGAAATGACCTCATCAAGCTCGCAAGGCACCACGTCTATCGTCATGGTGTTTGATAACGATAAAGACATTAATGGCGCGGCTCGTGAAGTTCAAGCAGCCATTAATGCGGCCAAGAGCCTATTACCCAGTGCCATGACATCGTCACCCACCTATCGCAAAAGAAACCCGTCAGCGGCGCCTATTTTTATGCTGTCACTGACTTCGCCCTCCTTAGCAGCGAGCGAGCTTTATGACTTTGCGTCCAATCAACTTGAGCCGCGCATTGCACAGATACAAGGAGTCAGTGAGGTGTCTTTGCTTGGTAGTGCGCTACCGGCGGTACGGATTGACCTGCACCCTCAAGCATTAACCCATTATGGCATTTCGTTAGACACGGTGCGTAAAGCCATTGTGAACGCCACGGACCACCAGCCAAAAGGCATTCTTCAAGGGGAAAAAAACACTTGGATGGTCAACACCAATGACCAATTGCTGAACGCAAAGCAATTTGCCGACTTGATCATTTATCATCAAGATGGCGTCGCGATCCAGTTATCTGATGTGGCACAGGTGTCAGATGGTGTTGAAAACCGTTTCAATGTGGGCTACTACAATAATCAACCCGCGATCAATATTGGCGTCACTCAATCGTCGGGCAGTAATATGCTGTCGACCATAGACGACATCAAGGCACAGCTGCCCATGTTCAACAAGCTGCTGCCAAAAGACGCCTCACTAAACATTGTCTTGGATCGCTCTCCAACGGTACGATCTGCACTGCATGAAACAGAGCGCACATTACTGATTGCAATGGCATTAGTTATCGCGGTGGTCTTTGTATTCTTGCGCAATGGTCGCGCCTTATTAATTCCGGCAATGGCCTTACCCGTCTCATTGCTCGGCACCTTTGCAGTAATGTATTTACTCGGTTATAGCCTAGATAACTTATCATTAATGGCGCTGATCGTTTCGACAGGCTTTGTGGTTGACGATGCCATCGTTGTCTTGGAAAACACCTCAAGGCACATTGAAGAGGGCTTAGGGCCCGTCAGAGCCGCTCTCAAAGGCGCCAAAGAAGTCGGCTTCACTGTCTTAGCTATGACGGTTTCCCTCATCGCCGTGTTTATCCCTTTGCTTTTTATGAACAACATGATTGGCCAATTGTTGCGTGAATTTGCCGTGACCTTATCCGTGGCTTTGGTTATTTCTATGTTGGTGTCCCTTACACTGACTCCGATGCTGTGTTCACGAATGCTTCGTCGCCAAACACAAACCAAGACAGCGCCTTGGTTCTATCGAATCATTGAATCATGGTTTAGCAAATTACAAAGCGCCTACCAGATCAGCTTAGACTTTATCCTAACCCACAAGCGACTGACCATGCTGACCTTATTGGCAACGATTTTTCTTAACTTGCACCTCTACAGCACGGTACAAAAAGGCTTCTTTCCAAACCAAGATACCGGCATCCTATTTGGCGCGCTTCGAGCTGATCAAAATACCTCATTTGCGGCGATGGAACCACGCCTGCGTAAATACTCTCAAATGATTCAAAATGACCCAGCCGTTGCTGGGGTGATGAGCTCTATTAGCAGTGCCCGCCATGGTTCACGAAATATTGGGCAATTTTTTGTGCGCCTTAAACCTATCGACGAACGCCAAGCAACCGCCAGCCAAGTTGCAAACCGCTTGTATAAGCAAGCCCAACAATTAGCCGATGGAAGCCTCTTTTTGCGCGCTGCCAGCGACATTCATGTGGGCGGCCGTAGCGCCAATGCCAGTTATCAATTAAGCCTACAATCTGACAACCTTGATACCTTACGCGCTTGGGCGCCCAAGGTTAAAACAGCGCTTTCTAAGCTCCCCCAGCTAAGTGGTGTTGATTCTGACTTACAAGAAGGCGGGCAAGAGGTTCAGATTGTCATCGACCGAGCAGCGGCAACACGATTAGGGGTTTCCGTTGACGACTTTGACACACTGTTAAGCAACGCATTTAGCCAGCGGCAAATTACCACCCTATATAAAGCCTCTACCCAATATCATGTGGTCATGGGGTTAACCAGTGACTACACCAGTAACAGCGACGTATTGAACTATCTTAATATCGTTAACGACCAAGGTGATGTCATTCCGATCAGTGAATTTACTCATCTAGAAAGTGGTAATGCGTCCTTATCCGTTGCCCATCAAGACCTTTCTGCAACCGTCACCATTGCATTCAACACCGCCGATGGTAGCACCCTTGAAACGGCCCAGCAAGCCATCAAAACTGAGCTGGCTAGGCTGGCCTTGCCAAGCACGATTGTGGCGAATTACGCTGGCAGTGCGCAGCTGTCACAGGCCTTCGCCAATAGCTTGCCATGGTTAATACTCGCGGCCTTACTGTCGGTGTATCTGATCTTAGGTATGCTTTACGAAAGCTTCGCTCATCCATTAACGATTCTTTCGACCTTGCCTTCAGCAGGTTTAGGGGCTTTGTTGCTGATGCAAATCACCAATACCCAACTCACCGTCGTTGCCTTTATTGGGATTTTATTACTGATCGGTATCGTTAAAAAGAACGCGATTATGATGATTGATTTTGCTTTAGACGCCCAACGACGCCTCGGACTCTGCGCCAAAGATGCCATCCGTGAAGCCTGCCTAAAACGCTTTAGACCTATCATGATGACCTCTTTTGCAGCGTTTTTTGGAGCCCTTCCCATGGCCCTTGATAGTGGCGGCGACGCCGACCTACGCAGCCCATTAGGCATTGCTATTTGCGGAGGCTTGTTGGTAAGCCAAATTCTCACGCTCTATACCACACCGGTGGTTTATCTATACATGGAGCGCATTAGCGCGATCAGCAGCCGACTATGGAAACGTCTTATTCGGCCAGAAGAAGCGACACAAGGCGAGGGGAGATTAGCCCCAGCTGTAACCAAAGATAAAATGGATAATGATGAATAATCGACTTATACAAGTGTTCGGATTGGGGGTTATCTCTCTCATAGTCTCAGGTTGTAGTCTGGTAGGGCCTGATTATCAGCGTCCTGACACCCCAACAAGTGAACAATTCAAAGAAGCACAAGGTTGGAAAGAAGCCAGTCCTGCGGACTTACAACCAAAAGGGGCGTGGTGGCAAGTGTACCAAGATGACCCCCTATCCAAGCTGCTTAAACAGGTAGAAATTAATAATCAAAATGTCGCTGAGTATGCGGCCGATTATGAAAAAGCTAAAGAAGTGGCAGAAGAGGCGGGCACCAATTTGTACCCAACCATAGGCGCCAATGCTGGTGCAACACGCTCAGGCAGCCAAAGCCAAACCAGTAATGCCTATTCAGCCCAAGCTACCGTCAGCTGGGAAATAGATTTATGGGGTAAGCTGCGTCGCACTCGAGAAGCCAACCTAGCCAGCGCCCAAGCCAGTGCGGCAGAATTGGCTTCGGCAACATTAAGCGCGCAATCATCATTGGCGCAAGACTATTTTCAATTGCGTGTACTGGACGAAAAAATACGTCTTTATCAAACCAATATTGCGGTCTATGAGAAATACTTAAAAGTGGTGACAAACCAGTATCAACTTGGCAATACATCGAGCGCATCGGTATCTCAAGCCCAAACTCAGCTGCACAGCACCCGTGTCTCAATGCTGGATTTACAATGGCAACGCGCCCAATTCGAACATGCTATTGCTGTGCTTATAGGGCAACCACCAGCCGCTTTTTCAATCACACCTACCAGTCTGTCGTTCACCTTGCCATCTGTCCCCACCACGCTGCCTTCCACCTTGTTAGAACGACGCCCTGATATAGCCTTCGCAGAGCGCAGTATGGCATCAGCTAATGCATCCGTTGGCGTAGCCATTGCTGGTTACTACCCAGATTTATCTTTGTCGGCCAGTGCTGGCTTTGAAAACAGCGTACTGGGTAATTTGTTTGAATTACCCTCGAGAGCTTGGTCCATTGGACCTTCATTGAGTGGTAACATTTTTGACTTTGGTGCAACCAAAGCACAGGTAAAACAAGCCAAAGCAGAATACGCTGCCAACGTGGCTAATTACCGCCAAACAGTACTGAGCGCATTTCAGGAAGTGGAAGACTATTTAGTCGAAATGCGAATCTTAGAAGATGAAATAAAAGCCCAGACTCTGGCGACAAAATACGCAAAAGAATCGGCTCGGGTGACGTTTAATCAATTTAAATTAGGCATGATTGATTACTTAGATGTTGCCACGACAGAAGCCACCAGCCTCACTCAGCAGCAGAGCCAATTGAGCTTAATCAGCACCCAATTAGTGAACAGCGTACAGCTTATCGCAGCGTTGGGAGGAGGCTGGGATAGCCATCAATTACCCACTGCCAAGGCTCCGGATAGTGCCTCAAAGCAAGCGGCGAGTGCTACCAGAGTTAAGTAAATCATTGAGCAAAGTACAAAACAGCGAGTTAACCGGCTGTTTTGTACTGAGTGTTCAATACAACTAGCCGTTTAACTGGCCACCAAGCTGAATACTTTGTGCAATATTACGAGCGGTATAAGTAACATTTTCTTCGGCTTCAGCAAGAATCTGCTCTATTGAATGAAGGAAAGGAATAATAGGAAAAATAGCTAACATGCCTTTTTCCAACATAATCTCGGCGCCATCTCCTAAACAACCTGCAATGCCAATCGTTGGAATGCCTTTCTCTTTCGCCTGAGTTAGTACCCCCATTGGGGTTTTACCAAAAGCCGTTTGACCATCAATACGTCCTTCCCCGGTAATGACTAAATCGGCACCGTTCAACTTATCGGCAAATGCTACCGTCGACATAACAATCTCAATGCCAGGTTTTAATTCACCCTGTAAAAACGCTTTGACACCAAGTCCCATACCGCCAGCAGCGCCAGCGCCAGCCAGTAAGCGCTGATCATCTAGTCCACTTTCAACTATCACATCAGCGAAGTGAGCAAGAGCTTGGTCTAATGCCTCAACCATAGCTGGCGTTGCCCCTTTTTGAGGACCAAAGATAGCAGATGCACCTCGTTCACCACATAACGGATTGTCCACATCACAAGCAACTTCAATCACACAATTTGCCAGTTTAGGGTGTACCAGACTCGCATCAATCGAGTGCAATCGTTTTAACGCCAAACCACCATACGGAATAGCTTGCCCATTTTCATCTTGCAGCTGATAGCCTAATGCCTGCACCATACCTGCACCACCATCATTGGTCGCACTGCCACCAAGACCAAGAATAATGTGCTCAATACCACGATCTAACGCGTCTTTAATCAGCTCACCTGTACCAAAGCTGGTGGTGATACGCGGGTCTCGCTGCTCCCTCGGTACCAAGTGCAGCCCTGACGCGGATGCCATTTCAATAATGGCAGT
The DNA here is from genome assembly GCF_003387375.1 of Marinomonas pollencensis. GTDB lineage: Bacteria > Pseudomonadota > Gammaproteobacteria > Pseudomonadales > Marinomonadaceae > Marinomonas > Marinomonas pollencensis. The sequence goes on from NZ_QUNG01000005.1 coordinate 263,096, forward strand.
GTTGGGCTTATCTGCTTGATTACCTAACACGCCATACTGTGCCATCACAGGCTCACCAAGAGGGCCAGTCACGGAGACATCAATAAAGTAGCCTTCGGTCGCATCAATCATTGATTGCACGGTACCTTCTCCGCCATCGGCCATTGGCACTTTGACATACTCAGCATCAGGAAAAACTTGGCGAAAGCCTGCTTCAATGGCATTTGAGACACCTAGCGCGCTTAAACTTTCTTTAAACGAATCGGGAGCGATAACAATTTTCATAAAAGAGTACCTATTAATAAAAAAACTAGTCATTAACAAACGCACTCACATCCAGAAAATCGAGCGCTCAAAAAGAGAAATAGACACCCAAACAAAAACGCAGAGTGTCTAGGTTAAGCGGTTACGTTAAAGCAACACTAGGCTCAACAAATACACCACAAACATAGCACTCACACCTTGAATAAGCGTTGCCATGGTTTGCGCTTTATAAGCTTGGTTAACACTCATTCGGCTAAACTGAGCCACCACCCAAAAGAAACTATCATTGGCATGGGAAACCGTCATCGCACCAGCACCTATTGCCATTACTGTCAGCACACGACCCATTTCGCTGTCTAAACCAATCTGGCCAAGTAAAGGCGCCACCAGTGCCGAGGTGGTTACCAATGCAACCGTCGATGAGCCTTGCGCAGATTTTAGCGCGGCAGACACTAAGAACGGCATAAAAATACCTACTCCCAGCGCCGACAAAGTCGACCCCAAATAGTCACCAATAGGGGTGGCTTTTAAAACTGCGCCAAACGCGCCGCCCGCTCCCGTTATCAATAAAATAGGGGCGGCAGACACCAAGCCTTCGCTAATACGCTCACTAAACTCGGTCACCTTGTTAGTACCCTTTAATAATGGCAAAGACAAGAATAGACCAATTAACAAGGCGTTCACCGGCTGCCCTAAAAAGACCAACGTTTGGTAAAGGCCGTCTTTGCCTAATGGTGCCGAAGGAAAATTAGCGATAGATCCAAAACAAATAAGCAAAATGGGTATAAAAATAGGGGAGAATGCTTTTACCGGGCTAGGCAACACACCATAACTTTGCTTCAGGGCTTCATAATCTTCATTTTCCGCACTGAGGGCTTCTGCGCCTTCGCCATCTGGTGCCACCTTAGCAAAGCGGTTCGCCCACAACATACCAGCAATTGCAGCCACAGCCGAGACAAGCAAACCGACACCTATCACCAAACCTAAATTCGACTCTAAACCTAAATTACCTGCGGCTGCGATCGGGCCGGGGGTTGGCGGCACAAAAGTGTGAGTTGCATACAAGCCCGTTGCTAATGCCACACTCATCGACACACTCGATACTCTCATTCGATTGGCCATAGATTGTTTGAGAGAATTTAAGATAACAAAGCCAGAGTCACAGAACACGGGAATAGACACTAGATAGCCAATAATCGACATGGTAAGAGTCGGAAAACGCTTTCCTAATAGCTTTATGACGACATCGGCCATGGTAATAGCGGCACCACTTTTCTCTAAAATTGTGCCAATAATGGTACCTAAGACAATGACTAATCCTATATATCCTAGAATGCCACCAAAGCCAGATGTGATCGTTTTAGCAATGCTACTACTGGGTAAACCATAGGCAAAAGCCGCAATAAAGGCAGCAAGAATTAAGGTAAGAAATGGGTGAAGTTTGTACTTAGAAGTTGCCAGAACAATAAAGACGATGACCGCAATCAAGATGAGTACGAGTGTCATGATTTTCCCTTTAATTTTTATTCGGAGAAGCGAGAAACCGCTCAGGATTAGAACAGATTATTATTCATTAAAATAATCTAGGATTCTTTAGACGATTGTCCGGAAATAATCGCTCTTTTCTAGCTTTTTTTGTTCATTTGCACAATATTTCTTGCTTTATCAGCCAATTATAAAGGTTATTTAGTAATCAATTGACCTAGATATAAGCTAAACAAGCCATCCAAAGAATGAATATTAAGCTGGGTTAAGCGCTGAATTTTATCCAATCGATAGCGCAATGTGTTTCTGTGTATATGCAGGGAATTCGCGCAGCTTTGTAAATCACCAAAATGCTTCATATATGCTGATAACGTCTTGATTAATATCCCTTTTTTATCAGCAATTAAGAGTTTTTGATAAGCAGAGGACAAGACTTCACCGCGCCATGTTTGCTTCATGCCAGATAACAAAACTTGTAACGAGTACTCTTCAAATAAGTACTTTTGCTCTTCTGGGTTGAACTTTTTACCCGAGATGAGTGTGTCTTGGGCCGTTTGATAAGAATGAGACAAACCTTCTAGGCCAGGGAAATAGTGCCCTAACGCGACTTTTGTGTGCTCAGACAGCGCCTTAGGTAAACGCTTTAACAGTTGATCTATCCGCCGACTTTCCAACTCAGGATCCCAGTTTAGTCCATCAAGAAAGGCTGGTTTCAAAATAACTAACTGGTTCAAGGATATCATCGCAACTAGGTTGTCACGCTCAGGATGTTGCAATAAATGCACTAGCTCTTTTAGGCTGCCGCCGCCATCACTGATTTCAATAATCGCAGCGACTCTGGGCGTTTCAAGGTCAATCCCCAATTGCCCAGCCCAAGCAACAGCTTGAGGGCTAAGAGTAAAGTCGGCACGAATCAATTGCAGAATAAACTCTTCTTTTTGGCGATTTTCCCACTGTATGGTTTCGTGCAAATTAGCTTGTTCAACAATCATTTCAGCCGTCATTTTGAGCAGTAAACCATACTGTTTCAGCTCACTAACGTCCCCTGTAATACCGATCACACCAATAATATTGCCATGATGGTGTAAGGGGACGTTAATACCGGGTTTAACGCCCATCAAGCTGTCAGAGGCATCTTGCTTGATTTCAACTATCCTATTATGTGTTATGGCCAATAACGCCGCTTCGTGAACCGTGCCAATACGCTGTTTATCACCGGAGCCTAAGATGGTTCCTTGGCTGTTCATCACGTTCACGTTGTAATCCAAGATAGCCATGGTTCGGCTAACAATTTGCATTGCAATAGCATGGTCTAACACATACATAGAAAAGCCTTCTCTTAAAAAGCCACAATTACTCGACCACGTACTTTACCATCAAGTAATGCCGAAGCTGTATCGGCGGCTTCATCAAGAGTGATTTCTTTACTAATGACATCAAAGTCTTCAGCTTGCAGCAGTTCACTCAAACGCTGCCATGCTTCAATTCGATCAGCCAAAGGACGCATCACGCTATCTATGCCTATCAATTTCACACCGCGTAAGATAAAAGGGGCGACCGAAGCAGGGAAATCAAGACCTTGTGCTAAACCACACGCAGTGACCACACCACCATATTTAGTGCTCGCACATGCATTCGCTAATGTATGGCTTCCTACACAATCAACCACTGCGGCCCAACGCTCTTTTTGTAGCGGTTTACCAGGTTCAGAAAGCGTATTGCGGTCAATTACTTCATCCGCTCCTAAAGATTTTAAGTAGTCAGACTCTGCCATTCTGCCAGTTGACGCCACTACTTTATAGCCAAGGCGATTTAAGAGACGGATCGCATAGCTGCCAACACCACCATTTGCACCCGTCACTAAGATTTCACCTGAAGCAGGCGTCACACCTTGTTTTTCGAGTGCTAATACAGACAACATCGCAGTATAACCAGCGGTACCAATAGCCATGGATTGCTTAGCATCAATACCAGCAGGCAAAGGAATCAACCAGTCACTTTTCAGGCGCGCTTTTTCTGCTAAACCACCCCAGTGCATTTCCCCCACACCAAAGCCGTTCAGTAACACTAGATCTCCTGACTGAAAACGGTCGGAGTCACTTTGCAGTACTTTTCCAACTAAATCGATCCCAGGAACCATTGGGTATGAACGAGCAATGCGGCCTTTTCCGGTAATCGCTAACGCATCTTTATAGTTCAAGGTACTGTAATTTACTTGTACTAAAACATCTCCTTCAGGAAGCTGAGACTCTTCTAGGTTGCTTAAAGTACAGCTTTGTTTACGCTCTTCATTTTGATCAATAATCAGTGCACGAAACATAAAGACTCCTTTTTAGACCGATTGTCTATTTAATGATTAAAAAAAACCAAAAATCACTTTGGTTTCCTTCTATTTCATTCTATTTGGCTTTTATCGCTTCAATAAAGAAGCGAAGAAATACCTTTAACGGCTGAGTGCTTTTTATCAAGCGTGTGCGATGAACCGCACCTTCCCAGCCAATCCAAAAGGCTTGAGAAGTATCTTCGATACTCTCTGATAACTGAAGATGGCCTAATTTTTGGCCTTCTAATAGGCATTTAGCTATGTGCTGCTGCCAACTTACATAGGTAGCTTGCAATTCTTCTCTAAATTCTTCAGAAAGTAGAGCAGATTCTTGCTCTAGATTCCCTACTAAACAACCGCGCTTAAAGTCATGACGCACAATGCCTTCTTGCGCATCTTTAGCAAAGCGCTGTAGACGCTCAATAGGAGGAAAAGCATCGTCTAATAAAAAACTGCTCAACTTGGCTTCAAAATACTGCCTATAACGCGCTAACACCGCTAAACCAAAGGCCTCTTTACTAGAAAAGTAATGATAAAAAGACCCTTTAGGCACTCCTACAGAAGTTAATATCGACTCTAATCCGCTGCGAGTGAAGCCTGTTTCAGTTAATACCAACATACCCGCCCGCAATAAAACCTCACGGGTATCTTGCATACTATTAGGGTGCTTTTTAGGACGCCCACGTCGAGGTTTGATGGGCTCTTCCACCGCTTGATTGATGAGAGTTACTTCAGAACCTAACAAAAAATCACCTGCCTAGTTTTATCTAATTTTAATAATTTAGACCACGTGTCTATTAAAATCAAATTAAAGGTTTAAAAATCATACAAGGGACTTTCTCAGTACGTATCTTGAGTCCGTGATACAAGCGCATAAGCTTTATGGTTACAGCAAAGTGAAGAGGTGATTGATAGCCACTTTATACAGCGAGTTAATTTACCTATTGTCTCGGCTTGAAAGCATTGTAAAGCTAACCATGACGTCATAATGACCTTTTGCACAGACAGATCCGCTCTCATTTTTTGAGCTAACACGTTTTTAGTAAACGCTGCGATGAACTCATTGAATAAAATGAACGGAATGAAAAGCAACAAGAGTGGATGAAGGTGGTATCTAAAAAGTAGCAAGGCAAAAAATGTCACCTAGCAGAATTGACGTTATTTATTCGCAATTTGCGCAACTCTACAAGCTTAACGAATCTGTTACCTGGTTTTTAAGTGGCCATCTATAGGAGTGAAGCTTGAAAAAGAGAAAAGGGGGTTGTTGTGGCGAAATATGCCTAACTGCTGGGAGCTAAAAGTGACTCTTTGGTAGTCTTTCGAAGTAGATTTAGAAAAGTAGAATAGCAAGCAGCTGATCACCCTATAATACCAACTAATAAACCTCAAATGCGGGCAACAACCTCTCCACATAAGTGACCTAATCGTTACTCTCCCAGTAAACTCAACTTATGCTCTTATCTTATGGTTTATAAACTAGGCATTTTGGTTAGGCTTACAAGGTTAGGCTAAATACAATTAGGTAGGTAAGGTACTGTATTCACTGAGCTACGAAGTGCGACATCTTAACTGGGTCGCAGATTGATGGTATTGCAAGCTCCATGTTAACGACAAGATGATTGCTCTCTCTTGCAAACCCAACCAAACCACATTCTGCTAGATAAATAGACTTCCTTTCCACAGCTAAAATATTTTTCTTCACCGCCGCGACTTTCTGTCTGCGGCTATTCTCAGGCCCTAGGTTAAATTTTTCTTCAGTCAGATGACTGAATGCTTTGTTTGTGACGAATGATGGAAAGTTACTCACAATTTGGCCAGATTAAGACTTTCATGCTTTCTCCACAATCTTGCTTAGACACTAAAAACCTAGCCGCAAACGAATTATTCACATTTAGATTTTTACAGAAAGTAAGGAAGTTAAAGTTTTTTCAATTTTTTGCTTGTGGATTGTTTTTCTTCGCCAAAGCCTTTTTTGACTGTGGATAAGTAAATAAATACCAATAAATACAGATATATAGATAAAGGCAATTTAAAAAAACCAATTGTTGATAAGTATGGTGATAGGTCCATAAGAAGTTTTGCACAGTTTTTAACAAGTATGAGCCAAAAATTTCGCCGTGTATAACTACCCATTTTATGCACAGGTTGAGGTTATCCACACCACAAGATAACGGCCCCTGTCTTAACAAGTTGTTATCCACGTAAAGCTATAATTTATATAACTATTTTGTTGTTATCCACTGATTTTTAGCTGCTATATAAACATAACAAACATAAAAAGACATATATATAATATACTTATATTAATATTGATGACCGGGTAATGCCTTGTCACATCGCTTTCTTTTTCAAAATTAGCCGATATACTAAGCGCCCTTATTCGAGTTGTTCGTTTTTTATTCATTTTATATTCCGAGGTTCCCGTGGATTTCCCAACCCGCTTTGATGTGATTGTGGTCGGTGGTGGACATGCTGGTACAGAAGCTGCTTTAGCTGCAGCACGTATGGGTGTGAAAACTTTATTGTTGTCCCACAACATTGAAACTTTAGGACAAATGTCCTGTAACCCTGCTATTGGTGGTATCGGGAAGTCCCACCTAGTAAAAGAAATTGATGCTTTAGACGGTGCAATGGCACTGGCAACAGATAAAGCAGGTATTCAATTTCGTACTTTGAATTCTCGTAAAGGCCCTGCTGTTCGAGCAACACGGGCTCAAGCAGACCGCGTTCTTTATAAAGCAGCGATTCGCTATCAACTAGAAAATCAAGAAAACCTATGGTTGTTCCAACAGTCTGCAGAAGATCTCATTGTTGAAGATGGCGCTGCACGTGGTGTGATCACCCAAACGGGTATCCGCTTTAATAGTAAAACCGTTGTTTTAACCGCAGGTACATTTTTGGGCGGCATTATTCATGTTGGCTTACAAAATCATGCTGGTGGACGCGCAGGTGATCCACCATCTATTGGTTTGGCTGAAAAACTACGCGCGCTTCCATTTCGTGTAGACCGTTTAAAAACAGGTACACCACCTCGTATTGATGCACGATCAGTAGATTTTACTCAAATGCAAGCACAGCCAGGTGATGACACAACACCTGTCATGTCGTATATGGGTAATCGTGGCATGCATCCACGTCAAATTGAGTGTTTCATCACTCATACTAACGAAAAAACCCACGATATTATTCGCAGCGGTATGGATCGTTCACCAATGTACACAGGTGTAATCGAAGGTGTTGGCCCACGTTATTGCCCTTCTATTGAAGATAAGATTGTTCGTTTCGCCGATAAAAATTCCCATCAAATCTTTATTGAGCCTGAAGGTCTAACAACCCACGAGCTCTATCCGAATGGTATCTCCACGTCTTTACCATTTGATGTCCAAGTGGAGCTTGTTCGCTCCATGAAAGGGATGGAAAACGCGCATATCATTCGTCCAGGTTATGCCATTGAGTATGATTACTTTAATCCGCAAGATCTAAAATACTCTTTAGAAACCAAACACATGCCAGGATTGTTCTTCGCTGGACAGATTAATGGTACAACCGGTTATGAAGAAGCCGGTGCGCAGGGACTACTTGCGGGTACGAATGCGGCACTTTTGGCGCAAGAAAAAGACGCTTGGACACCGCGCCGTGATGAAGCTTATTTAGGTGTATTGGTTGATGATCTAATCACCATGGGTACCAAAGAACCGTACCGCATGTTTACCAGCCGTGCTGAATATCGTTTGATTCTACGTGAAGACAACGCAGATATGCGCTTAACGGAGAAAGGTCGTGAGCTTGGTTTAGTATCTGATGCTCGTTGGGAGCAGTTCTGTAAAAAGCGCGAAGCGATCGAGCTAGAAACTCAGCGTTTAAAATCCAGCTGGATTGTACCTAATTCACCTGAAGCTGACGAAGTGAACCCTAAACTTGAGACGCCAATTAGCCGTGAATACAGCTTATTAGACCTATTGAAGCGTCCAGGTATCGTTTACAAAGACATTGCGAACTTAAAAAATGCACCTGAAGATGCGGTGGATGAGCAAGTCGCAGAGCAAGTTCAAATCGCAGTAAAATATGCTGGGTATATCACTCGTCAAGCTGAAGATATTGAGCGCTTACGTCGTCAAGAAAACACGCCATTGCCAGAAGATCTGGATTACAGCAAGATGGAAGGACTGTCTAATGAGATCAAACAAAAATTGACTCAAGCCCGTCCAGCAACGCTTGCTGCGGCATCTCGAATCCAAGGTGTTACCCCAGCAGCAGTATCCTTACTATTAATTCATTTGAAAAAACGTGCGATTGCACGCAAAAGTGCCTAGAATCAGCAGCCGATAACGCCTTTTAATTGGATTCGACTGTGACTCACTTTGATGCCATTCAAAAAGGCGCCCAACAAATGGGCGCCAATTTATCTGATACCACTATTCAAACCTTGGTAGATTACTTAGCGATGTTCCAAAAATGGAATAAAGCTTACAATCTCACCGCGATTCGTGATGTTGATCAGATGATTTCATTACATCTGCTTGATAGCTTAGCTACCTTGCCCTTTATTACCGGTGACGACATTATTGATGTTGGGACTGGGCCTGGTTTGCCAGGTATGGTGCTGGCCATTTGCTACCCTGAAAAACGTTTTACTTTGCTGGACAGTAATGGCAAAAAAACACGTTTTCTCACCCAAGTTAAAATGGAACTGGGAATAAACAATGTTACTGTTGCCAATGAGCGAGTGGAAAAACACGCTCATCAAGGTCACTATGATCATGTTATTTCTAGGGCCTTTGCTTCACTTCAAGACATGATAAACTGGACCTTACCACTGCCAAAGGACACAGGTAATTTTTTAGCGATGAAAGGGGTATACCCTAGTGAAGAGATTGCTGAATTGCCACCTGAAGTGGAAGTCATCAATATTGAACCGCTCAATGTGCCAACCATACAAGCCGAGCGCCATATGGTAGTGATGGCACGTAAAGGATAAAAAAATGGCGAGAATAATCGCAGTCACGAACCAAAAAGGTGGCGTAGGTAAAACTACTACTTGCGTCAATTTGGCCGCTTCTTTAGCGGCAATGAAACGTCGTGTACTTTTGATCGATCTCGACCCACAAGGTAATGCCACAACGGGAAGTGGATTAATCAAAGAAGAACTAGACACCAGTGTTTTTGATGTTTTAGTCGGAAGTCATGGCGTAAAAGATGTCATGAAGCTGGTAATGGAAGACACGCCAGATGGTAAATATTGGGTGCTGCCTGCCAATGGCGATCTAACTGGAGCTGAAGTCGCACTATTGGACTTACCCAGCAAAGAAACGCGTTTACGGGCAGGGCTTTACGAGGTAGACAATGACTTCGATTATATTTTACTAGACTGTCCGCCTGCGCTTAATATGCTAACCGTTAATGCGTTAGCGGCATCCCAAGGTGTGCTGATTCCTGTTCAATGCGAATACTATGCGCTCGAAGGTCTAACGGCTTTATTGCAAACCATTGAGCATATCTCGCGTGCATTAAACCCTTCATTAGAAATTGAAGGTATCCTGAGGACTATGTATGATCCTCGCCCCAGCTTGACACATGACGTTTCAAATCAGTTGCAAAAGCACTTTGGCAGTAAAGTGTATGATACTGTGATCCCAAGAAATATTCGTCTTGCTGAAGCGCCGAGCTATGGTGTTCCAGTGTTGTATTATGAAAAACAATCTCGTGGCGCCATTGCTTATCTCGCTTTGGCGGGGGAGTTTATTAGAAAAAGGCATGCCAAAACGGCATAGCTTAGTGGTTCGACTGATTTCAATTAGGGTATTAGAAGATGACGATGAAAAAAAGAGGCTTGGGTCGCGGTTTGGATGCCTTATTAGCGCCGCAGGCAACCACTACTGAGTCTAATGAGCCTGCTGGCAGTGAGCCAGTCAAAGGGTTAACTTATTTGCCAGTAGATTGGCTGTCTAAGGGTAAGTTCCAGCCTCGTCGTGATATGAATCCAGCCTTACTGGATGAATTAGCCTCTTCTATTCGCACCCAAGGCATTATGCAGCCCATTGTGGTTCGCCCAATTGGCACTAATCAATATGAAATTATTGCCGGTGAACGCCGTTGGCGTGCTGCCAAATTGGCGGATCTAAGCCAAGTTCCTGTGATTGTGCGACATGTTGAAGACTCTGATGCTGTGGTGTTAGCCTTGATTGAAAACATTCAGCGTGAAGATTTAAATCCGGTAGAAGAAGCCTTAGCATTACAGCGCCTAGTAGAAGATTTTAATCTTACGCAACAGCAAGTCGCTGACACGGTTGGGAAATCTCGTTCTACCGTGGCTAATTTATTGCGCTTGCTTGGCCTATCACCTGAAGTGCGCCGCTTATTGGAGCATGGTGATATCGAAATGGGGCACGCGCGTGCTTTGCTGCCATTAGAACAGGAAAAACAAATTCAGGCGGCTTCTCAAGTAGTGACAAAGTCGCTTTCAGTTCGAGAGACTGAGCGATTGGTTAAATTACTCCAAGCCCCTGAAAAAGATGAAAAAAATACCCCCGTCTTACCTGATTTTAACGCGGAAGCTGAAAAAATTAGCCAATCTATTAATGCCCAGGTAAAAATCCAACCCTCTGCCAAAGGCAAGGGGAAAGTGGTGATTGAGTACCGTAATCCTGAGCATCTTGAGCTCTTGATCAGTGAGCTCTTTACGAAAAAATAAAGTAATTTTGTGACAAGTTGATTTTTCTATCTAGACATAAATCTTAAGAAGTGGTGAGAGTGGTCAGTTTCGGTTGATCACAGCTTCTAATACTCATATAATGCGTCGAATTTTAGAATTGAAGGAAGAAAATGCACTTTCCTTGCTTTGTTTTGGTGCATGGTAAAAAGGTAGGAAAAAATGACTAACAAGAAGCCTTTAAGTGCGACAGCTCTGCTTCTTGCTAAGAAACAATCGGTCATGCGATTTATTTTTTTGCAGATTCTTTTCGTTTTCTTCGTTTCTTTGGGAATTTTTTGCTTTGTTGGTGGTCTCTACGGGTACTCTTTTGTACTTGGAGCTCTTTGTAGTATCGCCCCTAGTATTTATATGGCGTGGCGCGTCTTCGGATATCGAGGAACACGACCTGCTAAGGATGTAGTAAGAGCATTCTATCGAGGAGAAGCCGGTAAATTGGTTTTGACAGCGGTGTTATTGTCGCTGGTTTTTCTTCTTATTAAGCCATTAGCGGCAGGCAGTTTTTTTGCTGGTTTTGGTATTGCGATTTTGAGTCACTGGCTCAGCCCTTTTGTACTGAATAAATAGCAGTACAAGAGGATAAGGTTTTAATCATTGAAAGAGCGTGGATATAAATATGGCAAGTGAAAATCCAACAGCTTCTGAATATATACAGCATCACCTTCAGAATCTGACTTTTGGTCAGCATCCTGATGGTAGTTGGGGCATTGCTCACGGTGCTAAAGAAGCAGCTGACATGGGGTTTTGGGCGATTCACCTAGATACGATGGGCTTTTCTATCGGTTTGGGCATACTGTTTTTATGGTTATTCCGTAAAGCAGCTAAGAAAGTGTCTGCTGACACACCGTCCGGATTACAAAACTTTGTAGAGTTGATGGTTGAGTTCGTTGACGGCAGCGTCAAAGAAACCTTCCACGGCAAAAATAAAGTCATCGCACCTTTGGCGTTGACGATTTTCGTCTGGGTATTCTTAATGAATACGATGGACCTTGTGCCAGTCGACTTTTTGCCTACTATTGCAGCAATGCTAGGCATTCCATACTTTAAAGTTGTACCAACCACGGACCTTAACGCTACCTTAGGTATGTCTTTGTCTGTTTTTGTGCTGATTATTTACTACAGCATTAAAGCCAAAGGTGTAAGTGGTTTTGTTGGTGAACTAACCTTACAGCCTTTCGGTAAATGGATGATTCCTTTCAACTTATTGCTTGAAGGCGTCGGTCTATTAGCGAAACCTGTTTCATTAGCATTGCGTTTATTTGGTAACCTTTATGCTGGTGAATTGATCTTTATTTTGATTGCCATTTTACCTTGGGGCCTACAATGGGCGCTTTCGGTACCATGGGCTATCTTCCATATTTTGGTCATCGTGCTTCAAGCCTTCATCTTTATGATGTTGACTATTGTCTACTTGAGTATGGCGCACGAAGAGCATTAAAAAAGAGTTCTTTAGTTATATTTATTTCTTGAATCTAAAACTGTGAAAATGTAGGAGTTAAAATGGAAACTGTAGTTGGTCTTACTGCGATTGCTGTAGCCCTTCTTATCGGTCTAGGTGCCCTAGGTACTGCGATTGGTTTTGGTCTACTAGGTGGCAAATTCTTGGAAGGCGCTGCGCGTCAACCTGAGATGGTTCCAATGCTGCAAGTTAAAATGTTCATCGTAGCGGGTCTTCTTGATGCCGTAACTATGATCGGTGTAGGTATCGCATTGTTCTTTACTTTCGCGAATCCTTTTGTTGCTCAGGTCGCTGGCTAAGATTCTGTGATACTTTGCAGAAACGATTTTTAAACGACTTAGAGCGAGGATATTAGCGTGAACTTAAATCTCACACTTATAGGCCAAGCTATCTCGTTTGCGATTTTTGTCTGGTTCTGCATGAAATATGTGTGGCCACCAGTTATTGCTGCGCTCGAAGAGCGTAGCAAAAAAATTGCAGACGGTTTGGAAGCAGCGAACCGTGCTTCACGTGATCTAGAGACAGCTCAAGAACAAGCTGCTCAAACATTACGTGAAAGCAAGGAACAAGCGGCCGAGATTATTGAACAAGCCAACAAACGTGCGAACCAAATGATCGACGAGGCGAAAGAGCAGGTAATTGCCGATGGCAAGCGTCTGCGCGAAGCGGCTCAAGCAGAAATAGAACAAGATGTTGTGCGTGCTAAAGAAGCATTGCGAGCTCAAGTTTCTGTTCTAGCTTATGCCGGTGCCGAGCGTATTTTGGGTGCCACTATTGACGAAAAAGCACATAGCGAGATCGTTGAACAACTCGCCAAAGAGCTTTAAGCGAGGGTCTAATGGCTGAATTAAAAACAGTCGCGCGACCGTACGCTAAAGCGGCTTTTGAAGTAGCTCGCGAGCAAGGGCAAGTAACAGAATGGGCTAGTATGTTAAACATATTAGCGTCTGTTACTTCTGAGCCTAAGCTTAAAACTGCTCTTCAGAACCCAGCTTTTAGTGCGGAAGAGAAGGCAAACGCTCTAGCGGAAGTTTGTGCTGAAGTAACAAGCGAACAAGGTAAAGCATTTTTGCTTAACCTAGCAGAAAACAAGCGTTTATTGCTGTTGCCTGCGATTTCAACGTTATTTCAAATGTTTAAATTGAATTTCGAAAAAGCGGTAGACGTTAAGTTTACATCAGCGTTCGAACTATCAACTGAACAAGCACAAGCATTAGCCGCTTCGTTGGCGAAAAAGTTAGATCGTACGGTCAACTTAACCAATGAAACAGACGCGAGCCTAATTGGTGGCGTGGTTATCCGTACCGGTGACTTAATCATCGACGGTTCAGTACGCGGTAAATTAGCGAAACTGGCCGAGGCGATAAACTCCTAGTATTTCGTTAAATCGAAAACAGGGTTGAGGAATTTAGCATGCAGCAACTGAATCCATCTGAGATCAGCGAGATTATCAAGAAGCGCATCGAGAACCTTGATGTTTCTTCTGATGCCCAGAATGAAGGCACAATTGTCAGCGTGGCAGACGGTATCGTTCTGATCCACGGTTTGGCAGACGTAATGTACGGGGAAATGATTGAATTCCCTGGTGGTATTTTTGGTATGGCTTTGAACCTAGAGCGTGACTCTGTAGGTGCGGTTGTACTTGGTCAATACCATGACCTTGTTGAAGGTCAAAAAGTTAAATGTACAGGTCGTATTCTGGAAGTTCCAGTTGGTCCTGAACTACTTGGTCGTGTTGTTGACGCATTGGGTCACCCAATCGACGGCAAAGGCGCGATTGAAACAACTTTGACAGATAAAGTTGAGAAAGTGGCACCGGGCGTTATCGCTCGTCAGTCAGTTGATCAGCCTATCCAAACTGGTTACAAGGCTATCGATGCCATGGTACCAGTAGGCCGTGGTCAGCGTGAGTTGATCATCGGTGACCGTCAGATTGGTAAAACGGCGTTGGCTATCGACACCATTATCGCTCAGAAAGACAGCGGTATTAAGTGTGTGTATGTAGCGATCGGTCAGAAACAATCTACTATTGCTAACGTTGTACGTAAGCTTGAAGAAGCTGGCGCAATGGAATACACCACTGTAGTTTGTGCAGGCGCATCTGATCCAGCAGCAATGCTTTATCTTGCTCCATACACTGGCTGTACAATGGGTGAATACTTCCGTGACCGCGGTGAAGACGCATTGATCGTATATGATGATTTGACTAAACAAGCTTGGGCTTACCGTCAAATTTCATTGCTACTACGTCGTCCACCAGGTCGTGAAGCTTACCCAGGTGACGTATTCTACCTTCACTCTCGTCTTCTAGAGCGTGCATCACGTGTAAGCGCTGATTACGTTGAGAAGTTCACCAATGGTGAAGTAAAAGGCCAAACTGGTTCTTTGACTGCTTTGCCAATCATCGAGACTCAAGGTGGTGACGTATCTGCGTTCGTACCAACGAACGTAATCTCCATCACTGATGGTCAGATCTTCCTTGAAGCGAGTGCATTCAACGCGGGTATTCGCCCAGCAATGAACGCAGGTATCTCGGTTTCTCGTGTAGGTGGTGCGGCTCAAACTAAGATCGTTAAGAAACTAGGCGGTGGTATTCGTCTAGCCTTGGCTCAGTACCGTGAATTGGCGGCATTCGCTCAGTTCGCATCTGACTTAGATGAAGCAACTCGTAAGCAGTTAGAGCACGGTAAACAGGTTACAGAGCTGATGAAACAGAAGCAGTTCTCTCCAATGCCTGTTGCTGACATGGGCGTAGTCCTTTACGCTGCTAATGATGGCTACCTTGAAGATGTTGAAACAAGCAAGATTGGCAGTTTTGAAAGCTCTCTAATCAGCTACATGAACAGCGAACACGCTGATCTTATGGCTGACATTAACAAAACTGGTAATTTTAACGGCGAGATTGAAGCGACATTTAAAGCGGCAATCGAGAAGTTTAAAGCGACACAAACTTGGTAATGAGCTTGGTGATAGGCCGTTAACGCAGCCCGTCACCAGTCTTTCTTTGCAGTTTGTGAAATAACATTCTCACAAGGGCAGTTCTATTATGGCAGTCGGAAAAGAGATACGTACTCAGATTTCGAGCATTAACAATACGCGTAAAATTACTCGTGCTATGGAAAAAGTAGCAGCAAGTAAAACGCGTAAAGCTCAGGATCGTATGGCCGCTTCTCGTCCGTATGCGGAACGAATTCGCCAAGTAGTTGGTCATTTGGCCAACGCGAATCCTGAGTATAAACACCGTTACCTTACCGAGCGTGAGGCGAAGCGTGTTGGTTATATCGTAATCTCTTCTGATCGTGGTTTGTGTGGTGGTTTGAACGTTAACGCGTTTAAAGCCGCAATAAAAGGTATGAAGCAGCAAGCTGAAGCAGGTATTGAAATTGATATCTGTGCTATTGGCAGCAAAGCGGTTTCATTCTTTCGCAACTACGGCGGAAACGTAACAGCAGCCTTTACTGGATTAGGTGATGCCCCTAAAGCAGAAGACCTAGTCGGTAGTGTGAAGGTGATGCTTGATGCATTTGATGAAGGTCGCATTGATCGTCTTTATGTCGTGTCTAATGAGTTCGTGAATACCATGACTCAGACGCCTAAAGTCGAGCAGCTTTTGCCATTGAAAGCAGAAGAGAATACAGAGTTACAGCACCACTGGGATTACATTTATGAGCCAGAAGCCGTTGAGATTCTCAACGAATTATTGGTTCGCTACATTGAATCTCAAGTATATCAATCTGTGGTTGAAAACATTGCGTGTGAACAAGCAGCTCGTATGCTTGCTATGAAAAACGCAACCGACAACGCAGGCGATATCATTGATGAATTGCAGTTGGTGTACAACAAGGCTCGTCAAGCAGCAATTACTCAGGAAATTTCTGAGATAGTTAGCGGCGCGGCAGCGGTTTAAGGTATTTAGGTATTAAGAGGATCCGAACATGAGTAGCGGACAAATCGTACAGATTATCGGTGCGGTTATCGACGTGGAATTCCCACGTGATAATGTGCCAAAAGTATATGATGCCCTTACCATCGAGGGTAAAGAGTTGGTGTTGGAAGTTCAACAACAGCTAGGCGACGGTGTTGTTCGTACCATCGCCATGGGTTCCACTGACGGCATGAAGCGTGGCTTGGTTGTTGAAAACACAAACCAACCAGTTTCTGTACCAGTTGGTACTCAAACACTAGGACGTATTATGGACGTTCTAGGTAACCCAATTGATGAAAAAGGCGCAATTGGCGAAGAAGAGCGTTGGTCAATTCACCGTTCAGCTCCTTCTTATGCTGATCAGTCTTCTAGCAACGAACTGCTAGAAACAGGAATCAAGGTTATCGACCTTGTTTGTCCTTTCGCGAAAGGTGGTAAAGTTGGTCTGTTTGGTGGTGCCGGTGTAGGTAAAACCGTAAACATGATGGAACTTATCCGTAACATCGCAATCGAGCACAGCGGTTACTCTGTATTCGCTGGTGTTGGTGAGCGTACTCGTGAAGGTAACGATTTCTACCATGAGATGACTGACTCGAACGTAATCGACAAAGTATCTCTAGTATACGGTCAAATGAACGAGCCACCAGGTAACCGTCTTCGTGTTGCTTTGACTGGTTTGACTATGGCTGAGAAATTCCGTGACGAAGGTCGTGACGTACTTTTCTTCGTAGATAACATCTACCGTTACACGCTTGCCGGTACGGAAGTATCTGCATTGCTAGGTCGTATGCCATCTGCGGTAGGTTACCAGCCTACACTTGCTGAAGAGATGGGTGTTCTTCAAGAACGTATCACCTCTACTAAGACTGGCTCTATCACGTCTGTTCAAGCGGTATACGTACCTGCGGATGACTTGACTGACCCGTCTCCAGCAACAACCTTCTCTCACTTGGACGCAACGGTTGTATTGTCTCGTGACATCGCATCTTTGGGTATCTACCCAGCGATCGACCCACTAGATTCTACTTCACGTCAGCTTGACCCTCTGGTTATCGGTCAAGAGCACTACGACGTAGCACGTGGCGTACAGATGGTATTGCAACGTTACAAAGAGCTTAAAGACATTATCGCAATCTTGGGTATGGACGAGCTATCTGAAGAAGATAAGCAAACGGTTAACCGTTCTCGTAAAATCCAGCGTTTCTTGTCTCAGCCTTTCTTCGTAGCAGAAGTCTTCACTGGCGCACCAGGTAAGTATGTTTCTTTGAAAGATACTATCCGCGGCTTTAAAGGCATCTTGGATGGTGAGTTTGATGACCTTCCAGAGCAAGCGTTCTACATGATTGGTAGCATCGACGAAGCAGTCGAGAAAGCTAAGAAACTTTAACCATCACGCGAAGCAAGGGCGTTTAGGCGCTCTTGCTTAGTCTGACTAAGAGAGGCAACTTATGGCTATCACAGTACACTGCGATATCGTAAGCGCTGAACAAGAGATCTTTAACGGTGCCGTTACATCTCTTGTGGCTGCAGGTGATTATGGCGACCTAGGCATTATGCCCGGTCACGCGCCATTATTGACGACTCTGCAACCAGGTCCTGTTCGTGTGGTTAAAGAAAATGGTGACGAAGAGTTTATCTTCGTGTCCGGTGGCTTCCTAGAAGTTCAACCGCACCGTGTCACCGTCTTGGCCAACACGGCCATTCGTGCAAGAGATCTTGACGAAGAGGCGGCACTAAAAGCGAAGCAACATGCGCAAGAGCTTTTAGCCAACCAAAAACCTGATGTTGACTATTCTCGTGCAACAGCGGAATTGGCAGAAGCCATGGCTCGCTTACGCACTATTCAGCAGTTCCGCCATCAATAAGCGAAACGCTCGAGTAGAACAGTCTAAAAAGCAGCCCTAGGGCTGCTTTTTTTTATGGCTAAAGCATTTTCTTAAGCGTTATTTAGAGCATTTTCCAGAGCGTATCAAAAATGATTTGTTGGGCACTGGCTATGTCCTTTGACTCCAGTACCACGGCCGAAGGGAAGTTGTTGCTTGCTAAGGAAATAATCGCACATTTTGGCGGGTAGATAGCGATATAACTGGCATCTACCGGGCCTTCTGTTTTGATCCACTTACGTTCTGATAGACCAGCTTCTTCGCCACCTTCTCCTAACGCGATCACTTTTACATTGATGCCCAGCTTGATTCGCTGTTTGGTGTAGTTAGGAAACGGACGATATAAGTAAGGACGAATCGGTTTCGACGAAAACACACAATATTCTTTATGGTCTTGTTGCGAAACGACGTTTAGAATGTCGCGCAATACCCATTCTATGCCATCGTCGCCTTCATAATAGCGCACGTCAGTATGATGATAATCAGGCTGCTGCTGGCTTAAATTGGGAATGATGGTGCTTTTGAGTGATTCAATGGTTTTGTCTAATTGCAGACGCTTGTCTTCTGCTAGGCTGAGCAGAATATCTGGGTTTTCGGCCATAAAAAAACGCCGTTTTCCTTTCGGAAAATAGCTGATCACGCCTTTGCTTTGTAGCTGTTTTAGCGCTTCGTAAGCAGTACCGCGATTAATACCGCTGTGTTCGGCAATGTCACGAATTGAGGAAGGTCCAAGCTTTAACAAGGTTTGATAAAGCTGAGTTTCTCTTGGGGTGAGACCGAGTTGTTCAAAAGCGTTTTGGGTCATAGGATTCACAAAAACCAAATATCAATAGTAGGGTGCAGAATACTCGCCCGTTTAGGCTGCTGTAAAGGCATGGCATAAGACATTTAATAAGTGATAACACGCAGAACTGAGGGTTTTGTGAGGAGTAGAAAGTGACAGATGATCAACGATTTGGCGGAATTCGCCGGTTATATGGCGATGCGGCTTATCAGACCTTTGCTCAAGCCCACATATGTGTAGTTGGAATTGGTGGTGTTGGTTCGTGGGCGGCTGAAGCATTAGCGCGTTCTGGCATAGGTAAGATCACCTTGATTGATATGGATGACATTTGTGTCACCAATACCAATCGCCAAATTCACGCACTTGATGGCAATATAGGTAAATCGAAAGTTGAGGTAATGGAAGCGCGTATCCGGTTGATAAATCCCAACTGTGAGGTAACGGCAGTAGAAGACTTTATTACCCCTGAGAACCTCTCTGAGTTACTGCTAGAGCCATTTGATTATATTATTGATTGCATTGATAGTATTAAGCCTAAAGCGGCGCTTATCGCTTGGTGTAAGAGCAATAAGCGTTCTGTGATTACTGTTGGTGGAGCTGGCGGACAAACGGACCCGACTCAAATTCAGACGGCAGATTTGGCGAAAACCACGGGCGACCCATTGGCGGCCAATTTACGCAACTTCTTGCGTCGTTATTATAATTTTAGCCGCAACACCAAGCGCCGCTTTCATATTGAGTGCGTGTATTCCATTGAGCAACTGAGCTACCCTCAAGGCGATGGTAGCGTGGCCAAAACGAGACCTAAAGGCGACACTGAAACAAAAATGGGTTGTGATACTGGCTTTGGCGCCAGTACCGCGGTCACGGCGACGTTTGGCTTTGTGGCGGTGTCTAAAGTGCTCGAAAAGTTAGCTAAAGCGAGCTCATAAAGCGTTACGACTATTGTTTAACCAAATTGTTTAACTTATCCATTATTAAAAGAGACTGTTTATGAGCGTGTCAGAAACAACAAAACCCACCGTAATTTATGGTGAAAAAGGGGCGAATCTGTCGTTTCGAATTATTCGCTACGCGCTACTGTCTTGCTTGCCTTTATTAGCGGTGTGTATTTACGTCAATAATTACTTTTTGATCGCCCCTGTGTTGTTGCTGATCGCATCGCGCTATATGACGGCCAAATATTGGAAAACCACACCTTATGTGGTGTTTAGCGCTACACGCATGGAAGTAAAGCCTTCTAAAGTGGCTGTGGTCAAAGTGATTCCCTATGAAGATGTTGTGAGTGTGCAAGAGCATAAACGGGCTTGGTCGCTAGATTACACAGATAAAGGCAAGGAAAAGCAGGTGGTGATTGTGAAGTTCTGGTTAACACCGGAGGGAATTGAACGTGTTCGTAGCGAACTAGAACAACATGTTGCTAGTGTGACACAGCCTTTTCAACCATAGCGGAGAAAAGGCTGCTGCTATTATGCTTGTAGCCTTGCCAAAATCGATAATACGCCATTCGTACGAGAGCTGGTGAGATAGCTGGAAAGGTTCAGCTCGGCTAGCTCTGTTTTTAGATCCATCTCTTGTATGGCTTGCTGGGTTTTGCCTGTGATCAAGCTAATAATGGCTACGAGCACGCCCCGCATCAGCTTGGCATCGCTGTCGGCTTTAAAGTAGCGTTGCTCAGCACTTCCTTCTACGATCAGCCAAACGGCGCTTTCGCAGCCTTTGACTTGGTTCTCGTCTGTTTTTTCTTCATCGGATAAGCGTGGTAAGCGCTTGCTCAAAGCGACTAACGCTTTGAATGTTTCTTCTTTACTACGACAAGCTTGTAGCTGTTGTTTGACCGTGTGTGGGCTAGGGAAATCATTCATCTGCTAAGATCTCAATGGCTTCTAATAAAACGTCGCAGAACTGGTCTGCTTCTTCCAAGGTATTGTAACAGGCAAATGAAGCTCTTAAGGTGCCACTGACGCCCAGTTGTGCCATGAGAGGGTGAGCGCAATGGCTGCCTGCTCGAACCGCGACACCTTTACTGTCTAAGTAGGCGTTCAAATCAATGGTATGTATATTTGGCACACTTAGTGAGACCAAGGTGGTCTCGTGCTCTGGCGAATAGATCTCGATACCGCCTTCTTTACGTAGGCGAGTATAGACGTGATTAGCGAGTTTTTGCTCCCAGTCGAGCAGCGCAACTCTGTCTTGTTGGGCGAGAAATTCACACGCTGCGGCTAAGCCTATAGCGCCATCAATATGAGGCGTGCCAGCCTCAAGACGATACGGCAGAATGTTAAACTCAGTAGCTTGATAAGCCACATGACGGACCATTTCACCACCTGTTTGATAAGGGAGAAGTACGTCTAATGCTTGACTCTTTCCATATAAAACACCAATCCCTGTAGGGCCATACATTTTATGGCCTGAGAAGACATAGAAGTCACAATCAATTGCTTGCACATCAACAGGGTAATGGGCCACAGCTTGTGCACCATCGACCAAAGTAAAGGCGTTATATTGCTTTGCTTCGTTAATCATTGTTTGCAACGGTGTGCGTACCCCAATGGCATTGGATACCTGAGTGGCAGCAAAAATACGCGTTCTATCGGTAAAGTACTTTTGGTACTCGGGTTCCCATTCGCCGTTCGAGGTGAGAGGCAATACCCTTAGCCGTGCACCAGTACGAAACGCCAGTTGTTGCCAAGGTACCAGATTAGCGTGATGTTCCAGGCTAGTGATGAGGATTTCATCGTCTTTTTCGAGCAGGTGCTCTAACCCGTAGGCCACCATATTGATCGCTTCTGTGGTGCCTTTGCTCCAGATAACATGACTGTTTTCTGGCGCATTAATGAAGTTCGCGACACGTTCTCTTGCTTGTTCAAAGTGATTGGTAGCGCGGTCACTGAGAAAATGAGCACCCCGGTGTACATTGGCATTGAAAGAGCGGTAGTAGTCTTGAATCGCGTCTAAGACAAGTAGAGGCTTTTGCGTGGTGGCCGCATTGTCGAGGTAAGCCAACGGGTAGTCATACGCCGTTTGTTGCAGGATTGGAAACTGATTGCGCAAGGTATAAGAATCAAAAGCCATAGACAGTCTACTTTTTGCGTTACTGGTTATCTTAAATAAGCTCATTGCAGCACGCATTAGAATTAGAGAAAAGCCTAAAAAGTAGCAATACTGCTGTTAAAGTGATGAAATTGTACCTTAACTTTTCCATTGTATTAGGAATAATTGGTATTTTGCTTGTCTTTTTCGATAAGCCCCTTACTCTTTGATAACAGATCTTAGATGACAAACTAGAAAAGGTACAAAACAGTGGCGGATTTTTTATACAAAGGGGTAGTAGATTGGTTTTTGGATCAAGTCTCACAAGAAGCGATTGTTGCTGGCGATCGTATGCCCTCGCTACGCACATTGGCTAAGCAGCTTGGCCTGAGTTTAAACACAGTCATCCATGGTTATGAGATTTTAGCGGCAGAAGGCTGGATAGAATCGCGGCCTAAATCGGGCTACTTTGTTTGCCATCGAAGTGATGTTAAACCGGCACTGTTATTAGCAGGCGAGGCGATGCGCAAACTGCCTTCTACTGGTAGTAAAGCAGCCTGGTCTTGTCTTGCTCATCGTGGTGCCCTAGTCGATCAAAGTGATGCTTTCCTTGCGTCATCTGGGCGCACCGAAGAAGTGGATATTCCTGTCTTAGGAAAAGGCCATTTAACCGTTCGTGAGACGGTGAGTGAGTATTTAAAAGGCTTAGGTATTAAGAGTCATGCATCGCAATTATGGTTGGGCCAGTCACCCTTAACGGTATTAACCCAATCGATTCAAGCGTTAACCCAACGCGATGATAATGTATTGGTCATTACGCCGTGTGATCCTCGATTATCATCAACTTTACAAAGCTTAGGACGCCGCGTGATTAGCATTGCAGCGGGAGATCGAGGTGTCGACCTTGATCTAGTGGTTCGTTGCTTGCAAGAAAATGACATCAAATTGCTTATTCTTCCTGGGCAGTTTGCTTTTCCGGCTGGCCTGGCCATTAGCAATTTAAGCTTGCGCCGTTGGCTTGCTATTATTGATGAACTGAAATTGCCAACCATTGAGTGGGATTTGTGCTCGCACCTAGCTCATCGGGCTGGCTCGCTAATGACTTATAAATCATTGGATTCATCGGATCATATTGTTTATATCGGAGGGGTGGAAACGAAAGGGGTTAATCGTTCTGCCAGCTGGTGTTTACCTGGGCGTCATCAGAGCGCTTTAGAAGGGGCGTTTTTGTCCATTGATATGGCATTAAGCGATGCGCAGCAAAACGCCTTAAGTGACGCGTTATTATCGACGGGTAAGCGCTCGTTAGCACGGCGGTCGCGTCAGGTTTGGGCCAACTCAGAGCGGATAAAAGCACATTTAGAAAGCTGTTTAAAAGGCCAAGTCAGCTTTGCGGCAAGCAAAGGGGGAATGGGGCTTTGGATGAAGTTACAAACACCTTTGGACGAGCAAGATATGACGGCGCTGTTGGCCAATTATCGTCATGTTATTGTGCCTGGTAAATTGATGAGCAATGAGCCAGACGCGGATTATTGGATCGCTATTAACGTTACGCTAGACGATGTAGAGCCATTAACCAAGAAGCTGGCTGAACGCTTGTCGCTGAAAGAGGAGAATCAATCAGAAACGGCTTTCGTTAGTGAGGATTCTGCCGCGATATCAACAGCTACAGTAGAGGCGACAGAACCCCAAGATGCGTTAGAAAAAGCCCCCTTAGCTGAGCCAAAAGAGGATAGAAAGCAGCATGATGCCGCTACCAACCCTCTTTACAACCCAATGCTAGACTTGATTAACCACGATTTTGGCTAAGCAAGTGCTTTTTTGATTGCCGCTAACATGCTTGTATGATCTTGGTAGTCTAGCGGAATAGGGGTCAAATGGTCCCCGAGTATCAGGGCCAGAGAAGGAAATGAATTTAACCCCAAGTGACGAGCTTGGTTGATTTCTTGCTCTAGTAAGCCTTCTTTTTTCACATGCGCCATGGCTTTTTCAAAACCTTCAGGCTTTAAGCCAATGTGTTCCGCACACGCGGTGAGTGTGCTGAGGTCTGATGGGTTTTGCGCCTGCAGGTAATAAGCTTCTTGGATCGCATGATACATCTCATCTTCAAGGTCTGAATCTCGCGCCACCATACAAGCTCGACAAGCAGGGTAAGTCGAACGGCGAGGCTGAGTATTACGCCAAAAATCAAAATTAAACTCAGTACCAAGCGCAGCATTAATATGCTGCCAAGTGCCCTCTAGTTTTGCTTTCATCTCGTCTGCCATAGGCACATCAGAATCCGCGGCCAAGCCTCCTAATAAAGGTTGAATGGTGAGCTGCTTAGTATCGATTAAAGGCTGTAAGCTTTTTTGCAGTGCGGTCCAAGTAGGGCGAAATCCCCAACACCAACTGCACATAGGGTCATAACAGTAAATTAGCGTGGCTGTCATAGGTGATTCCATCAAAAGATAAATTAAAGAAAGCCTTCAAGGCTAACAGCCTGACTCACGACTGAACAGTACTTTGTTGTGATTTTTAGCGGTGAATAGCCATAAAAAATGGCCACCTTAAACTCATTAAGGTGGCCATTTAAAGGTGTGTATTTTGTTTCCTATACGGCGAAACGAAATGCTAGCCTTTTAGAACCGTGGCGATGGCATCACACAAAGGTTCCATGTTCTCATGGGTCATGCCGGCGACGTTAATACGGCCAGAACCGACAATATAGATACCAAAGTCTTTGCGTAGCTGAGCGACTTGATCTGGGGTTAAACCAGAAAAAGAGAACATACCGCGTTGTTTAGAGATGAATGAAAAGTCCTGTGTCACGCCTTTAGTGCGTAGCGTATTAACAAACAAACTGCGCATCTCATGGATACGGGTTCGCATACTTTTCAGTTCCATTTCCCACAAGCTGCGTAGCTCTTTGCTGTTTAGGATCTCTGCCACAATAGCCGAACCATGGGAAGGTGGGTTCGAATAGTTGGTTCGAATACAGCGTTTTACTTGAGTGAAGGCTGCTTCGGTTTGTTCTGCTGTTTCGCAGACAATCGTCAATGCACCCACGCGCTCATTATATAGGCCAAAATTCTTCGAGAAAGAGTTTGCAATCAGCATCTCTGGAACGTGCTCCAGGAAGGTGCGCAAGCCTTTCGCATCTTCTTCGATTCCTTCACCAAAGCCTTGGTAAGCAAAGTCAAACAGAGGTAAGAAGCCTTGTTTGCTGCACAGCTTGGCTAATTGATACCACTGCTCAGGTGTTGGGTCTATGCCTGTTGGGTTATGGCAGCAGCCATGGAACAAAACTACGTCGCCCGCTGGTACTTGAGAAAGGCTAGCCAGTAGCGCTTCGAAATCTAAGCCTTTGGTATTCGCGTCGTAATACGCGTAGCTGCCTACTTCTAGACCCACAGATTGGAAAACTGCTTGGTGGTTCGCCCAGGTTGGGTTACTGACCCACATGGTTGCTTCAGGCAAATGTTTTTTAATGAATTCTGCCGCGATACGCAGTGCACCAGTACCGCCAGGTGTATGGGCCGTCTGTGCAAGTTGTTTGGTGATGATGTTGTGGTCTTCACCAAATAAAAGTGTTTGTACCGCTTGTCGATAGGCTGGTGCGCCTTCGATGCTTAAGTAGCTCTTTGTTAATTCTTGATTTAACAGGCGTTCTTCTGCTTGTTTTACAGATTTTAGTATCGGCGTGGCGCCTTGCTCGTCCTTGTATACACCCACACCTAAATTAATTTTATTAGGATTTAGATCGTTGCGAAAAGCGTCATTCAGACCAAGAATAGGGTCTGCAGGAGCAGCTTGGATATGTTCAAACATGGTGACTCCCCAAAAGGGTTATTTGCTGTTTTTATTATCGGTTAAAAGATCAGAAATCAGGGCGTATGGTACTCCAACACGGAGATAACCGCTATAAAAAGGGAGCAAAGAAGGAAGAATTACGAGGTGTTTTATGTTGCTTTATATCAATAGTTAGTGAATTTTTGTGTACAAAAAGCACTTACCAAGCAAAAGTGTTGGCGATAAAAAGACGATCACTGGTGAAAAGCTCAGCGCGTCTGAGCAGCAGGCGAGTGTCTGCTGCTTAATTGATTACTCTATGGTGAGGCAATAAAAAGTGCTTATTCGTCCCAACCATCAGAAATAGCTTGGTGTAAGCGTTTTTCTTCTATGTATTTTTCAATGGCACGTCGTGCTTTGAGCATACGTACACTGTCTTCCTTTTGATTACGTTCACTTTTTTCCTTCTCTAAACTAATAGAGGCGTGAAGGATGTCAGTTTTTACTTCAGTCAAAGTTTCAGAAATATGGTTCATCGCTATACCCTTTGGCTAATTCGATGACACTGAAATGCACAGATCACTGTCATCGACTGTTGAAAAAAGTCAAAATAGACAGACAACTCGTTTTCAAGCTTATAAAAAACTCAAATCGATCAAAAATCAACCTATTTTTGCGTTTTTTTATGACAAACATATTAAATAATTACGGCGGAATGTGATGGACGTTTCTTTTATCCTCGACTCGTTAAATGATAAACAGCGTGATGCGGTGGCCGCACCACTGCAAAATAGCTTAGTGCTAGCGGGGGCAGGATCCGGTAAAACTCGCGTATTGGTACATCGCATTGCGTGGCTAATGCATGCTTATGAATTGTCGCCATATAGCCTGATGGCAGTGACCTTTACCAATAAAGCTGCGCGCGAAATGCAAGGGCGTATCGAAGAGCTAGTGGGGGTGCCACCACAAGGGATGTGGGTGGGAACTTTCCATGGTTTAGCCCATCGTTTGTTACGCGCTCATTGGCGTGATGCTGGTTTGAAAGAAAACTTCCAGATCATGGACAGTGATGATCAACTGAGATTAGTGAAACGTATCATGAAGTCGATGAATATTGACGATACCCGCTGGCCGCCCAAGCAAGTGTGTTGGTTTATCAACGCACAAAAAGACGAAGGTCGACGTGCTGCTCATGTACCAGACAGTCACGACCCTTTCTCCAAGGGCATGCGTGAGCTTTACTATCATTATGAAGAGGCTTGTGAAAATGCGGGCTTGCTGGACTTTGGTGAGCTGTTGTTACGTGCCCATGAGTTAATGCTGACCAATCCACCTTTACTTCGTCACTACCAAGAGCGTTTTCGTCATGTGCTGGTGGATGAGTTTCAAGACACCAACACCATTCAATATGCTTGGCTGAGAGTCATGGTTGGTGATCAAGGTACTATTACAGCAGTGGGTGATGATGACCAATCGATCTACGGCTGGCGTGGTGCGAAAATTGAGAATATCCAAAACTTCACTAAGCATTTCAAAGATGTACAAACCATTCGTCTGGAGCAAAACTATCGCTCTACGGGCCACATTCTGAATGCCGCCAATGGCTTGATCAAAAACAACGACGATCGTCTCGGCAAAGAGCTTTGGACGGAAAGTGGCGAAGGGGATCCGATTTCACTGTATGCCGGATTCAATGAACAAGACGAAGCACGCTTTATCCTTGGCATCATTAAGCAATGGCGTGATAAAGGCACGTCGCTAAGCGATATGGCCATTTTATATCGCTCTAACGCCCAGTCTCGAGTGCTGGAAGAATGTTTGGTGCGCGAACAGATTGCCTATCGTATTTACGGTGGTCATCGCTTCTATGATCGCTTAGAAATCAAAAACGCTTTGGCTTATGCACGCTTAGCGCTTGATCCAAATGACGATGGTGCCATGGAACGTGTGGTTAATGTGCCGCCTCGTGGCATTGGTGAGCGCAGTATAGGCACCTTGAGAGAAATGGCTCGTGATGAAGGCTGCTCTATGTGGCGAGCCGCGCAAATAATTGTCGAGAAGAGCTTGATGCCCGCTCGTGCAACCAACGCGATCAAGTCTTTCTTACATTTGATTGAAGGCTTAAATACCACGGTTCAGCAACCAGACCTCAATTTAAACGACATCTTCGAACAAATTATCGAAGAAGCGGGCCTAATTCCCTTCCATGAAAAAGAGAAAGGTGAGAAGGGCGAAGCGCGCATTGAAAACTTGAAAGAGTTAGTTGGTGCTGCAGGCGGCTTTAGCTGGAGCGACGAAGACGAAGAGTTTAGCTCACCGTTAATGGCCTTTTTGGACAAAGCGGTATTAGATGCGGGTGAAGCGCAAGCGGATGAATACCAAGAAGCGGTGCAGCTGATGACATTGCATTCAGCGAAGGGGTTGGAGTTCCCTCTGGTGTTCTTGACTGGGGTGGAAGAAAACCTCTTCCCGAGCAAGATGTCCTTTGAGGAACCGGGCCGTCTAGAAGAAGAGCGCCGTCTTTGTTATGTGGGCATCACCCGTGCGATGGAAAAACTCTATATCACCTATGCGGAATCTCGCCGTTTGTTTGGTAGCGAGTCGTTCAATAGCCCATCGCGCTTTATCAAAGAAATTCCAGTAGAGTGTTTAGAAGAAGTGCGTCTGCGTTCGCAAGTGAGCCGACCTGTGTCCATGCAACGCCCAGATTACCAAACGGAGAAAAATCGCCTGCAAAACAGTACGGTGCTGAACAATTTTAAAGCGCCAGAGGTAAACGTCAGTATGGGCGATAGAGTAAGACACCCGGTGTTTGGGGAAGGCTTGGTCATCAACTACGAAGGCCAAGGCCCACAGGCTCGTGTGCAAGTGAACTTCGACGATGAAGGCTCTAAATGGCTGGTGTTGTCATTTGCTAAACTGGAAGTATTGTAGCCGTAGACTGTTGATAAAATAATAAACAAAGGAGAGTGCTATGACCATTAGGGTCGGGCTGGTTGGCTTTGGTTTATCAGGACGTGTGTTTCACGCACCGTTTGTGATCAATGATCCTGATATGGAGATGATGTATGTATGCAGCTCCAAAGTTGATGAGGTAAAAACCGTGCTGCCGGATGTAACGGTGGTGTCGACGGCAGAGGCGATTTTTAGTGCCTCAGATGTGGATTTAGTGGTGATTACGACCCCTAATGAGTTGCACTTTACGCAAGCCAAACAGGCATTAGAAAGTGGTAAGCATGTGTTGCTTGAAAAGCCTTCGGTGACGAGTGTCTGCCAAATAGAGTCATTGTGTGCTTTAGCTCAACAGCAAGGCTTAATATTTTGTGTCTATCAAAATCGCCGCTTTGATGGAGACCTGCTGCGCTTGAAAGCCCTCATTGATGGCGCAGAACTGGGTGAATTAAAGCATCTAGATTCTCGATTTGATCGTTTTCGACCACTTGCTCAAGCTCGCTGGCGCGAAGAACCTGGTGTCGGAACCGGTATCTTTTGGGATCTTGCCCCGCATTTGCTTGACCAAATACTGTTTCTTTTTGGGCCCCCGAAGTGGCTGCATGCGAGCATTGATAGCTTAAGAGAAGGCAGCCAGACCCACGATTGGTTCGAACTGGAGCTGGGTTATGATGGCCAGCGAATTCGCCTAGCATCAACGCCGTTTGAAGCAGGAGAGATGCGTCGTTTTAATGCGCGATTTACCCAAGGTAGTTGGCAATGTGTGGGCTTAGACCCTCAAGAAGAAGCATTACGCGCTGGACAAATGCCATGGCAGTCTGAATTCCCCTCACAGGCCGCACAGCAGCGAAATACCCGTTTTGTTGCCCACACTCAAAATGACATAGAAACCTTCCAAGAGCCTGCCACACAGGGCGACTACGCGGCTTTTTATCGTCAGCTTGGCAATGCCATTATCGGCAAAGGTAAGGCTCCAGTGCCGATGGCGCAGGCTTGCCAACTAATCTATGGCTTATGCCTAGCAGAGCAATCCGCAGAAACCGGCCAACGAGTCGCCTGGGATTACACTCCAAAGTTAGCTTGATACTTTTTTAAAGACAAAAAAAACCCTCTTTGAAGCAAAGAGGGTTAAATTTGTTCAATAGGGAGGGTCTCTATTGAATAAAAAACTAACTCAGAGACCTGCGTCTCTGAGTCTGCTGCATTACTCGTCTAAACTACCAAGCTCAAGCAAGGTGGCGTTACCGCCGATTGCTGTGGTGTTGATAGAGATAGCGCGCTCTGTTACGAAGCGCAAAATGTAATGCGGTGCTGCAATAGTGGTTAAGTTCTGGCTGTCATTTTCAATGACTAGCTGACAGATCAAGCCGCTTTTTGCTGCTAAGCGTTGGTTCAATACTTGTGCCGCTGCATCATCACAAAGGATGGCAATGCCTGCTAGATTGTTTGCTTCAACAATCGAATCTAAAGCAGACTCAGCGATGTTTTGGATCACACCTTCAGGAACAGATGTCGCAATCTTATCCATGATTTCCTGACCTTTTAGGCCAACGGTGATAACCGGGTTACCAGCGATTAAAGCGGCGAATACTTGGCCAACTAAACCAACAGTTGCGGCGTCACTTTCGTCATTTGAAAGACAAAGGAAAGCACCACGACCTTGGGTAGAAAGCTCGTTGTTTTCTCCTGTCGGCCCTTCCATTGTTAATGTGTCAGCAATCTCTTGCTGAGCGTTGGCGATTTGCCAAACAGCCATTTTACGTTGTGCTTCAGGGAATAGGGTAAGGGTGCGAGCTAATAGCTCGTCACGACCTTGAACACCTAGAGAATCCCACGCTTCAAATACTTTGTCTGCTACTTGAATTTGAACAGGTTGTACGATTGTCATTGCCTTGTCTCCTCTGCTCGCCTTTAAAGTTGCTTTTCAATAGCGAAGCGCTGTAGATAATGTGGACCGCCCGCTTTAGGGCCTGTGCCGGATAAACCTTGGCCACCGAATGGCTGAACACCAACAACGGCACCTACTTGGTCACGGTTAATGTACAGGTTACCAACGCGAGCGCGGCGTGCGATACGGGCACAAGTCGTTTCATTACGGCTGTGAACACCCATGGTCAAACCGAACCCTGAGTTGTTGATCGTGTCGATGATCTTATCTAGGTCTTTTGCTTTGTAGCGAACCACGTGCAAGATAGGACCGAATTTCTCATCTGTTAGCTGATCGATGCTGGCAATTTCGAACGCAGCAGGTGCCACATAAGTGCCTTTATCTGCAAACGCTGGAAGCGCTGTTTCACCGATCAACTTGCCTTCTACCTTCATACGCTCAATGTGCTCAAGCAGCATAGTTTGGGCTTTTTTATCGATTACTGGGCCAACATCTGTGCTGTGTAGGTAAGGTAAGCCAACAGATTGTTCTTGCATCGCACCCTTAATCATTGGGATAACGCGATCTGCGATGTCTTCCTGAACAAACATAACACGAAGTGCAGAACAACGCTGACCAGCAGAAGCAAAGGCAGAACGAACTGCATCACGAACTACCTGCTCAGGAAGAGAAGTAGAGTCGATTAACATAGCATTCTGACCACCGGTTTCTGCAATAACAGGCACTGGTGCAACACCACGAGCCGCTAGTGTGCGGTTGATCAATTGAGCGGTACCAGTTGAGCCTGTGAAGGCCAAGCCAGCAATGCGCTTGTCGCTGGTGATTGGAGCACCGACTGTTGCGCCGTCACCTGGAAGCAGGTGAAGTACGTCAGTAGGAACACCCGCTTGGTGCATCATTTCAATGGCACGAACCGCGATTAAGCTCGTTTGTTCCGCTGGTTTCGCTACCACAGTGTTACCAACTACTAGAGCGGCAACCACTTGACCAGAGAAGATCGCCAATGGGAAGTTCCATGGGCTGATACAAGTGAACACACCACGACCTGTCATTTGAACGCTTTGTTCCTGACCTAGGTAGTTAGTGAAGGTGTGAGGTGCGGCGAAGTTAGTACGAGCTTGTTGCGCGTAGTAACGGCAGAAATCCACGGCTTCACGAACTTCATCAATACTGTCTTGGATGGTTTTACCCGCTTCACGATGGCAAAGTGCGATCAATTCAGCGTAGTTTTCTTCCATTAGGTCAGCGGTTTTGTCTAGGCAATCCGCACGCTCAGATGCTGGACGTGAAGACCACGCAGGGTAAGCGGCTTCTGCTAGATCGATTGCTTTGGTTACGGTTGCTGCGTCCGCCCAGTCGATTTGACCAGCGGTTTCGCTGTGATCGTATGGGCTAGTAACTGTATGAGTTTGACCCGTTTCAACTTTTTCGCCACCAACCAATGGGTAAGCACGCCATTGAGTGTCTTGTGTCATGAAGGCATCAATTTTGGCTTTAAAAGGGCCCCAATCAGATGCGATTTCGATGTTTGGACCAAATGAGTTTTTACGCTCTGCAAACATGTCGATTGGCAACTTGATGTTTGGGTTCGCCAGAGATTTACGGCTTTCCAATGTCGTTACAGGGTGATCTACCAATTCAGATACTGGGCAACGAGCATCGATCAGGCGGTGAACGAAAGAGCTGTTCGCGCCGTTTTCAAGCAAGCGACGAACCAAGTAAGGTAGCAAGTCTTTGTGACTACCAACTGGTGCGTAGATACGAACACAAATGTCGTTGCCTTTGATTAGGCTGTTGTATAGCGCATCACCCATGCCGTGTAGGCGTTGGAATTCGTATTCTTGTGTGGTTGCACCTAGCTCTTGTGCCAAGCAGCTAATAGTCGCAATGGTGTGCGCATTGTGGCTGGCAAATTGAGGGAAGATGTTAGCACGAGTGTGTTCGCTCAATAGGAAGCGTGCACAGGCCAAGTAAGAGGTATCAGTGGCTTCTTTACGAGTGTAAACCGGGTAGCCATTAATGCCGCGTTGTTGGCAAAGTTTGATTTCTGAATCCCAGTAAGCACCTTTTACTAGACGCACTGGAATGCGGTCGCCTTGCTCTTTTGCTAGAGCCGCTAGCCAAGCGAGAACAGGCAATGCGCGTTTTGAGTAGGCCTGAATAACCAAACCGAACAAACCCCAACCTTGAACACTTTCGTCGCGGTAAAGTTTTTCGAACAGTTGTAGAGATAGTTCTAGGCGATCCGCTTCTTCTGCATCAATGGTGATGCCGACGTTCAAGGCGCGTGCTTTAGTGATTAGACCTTTTACGCTTTCGAACAGCTCTGTCATAACACGTTCTTCACTGCCCACTTCGTAGCGCGGGTGTAGTGCAGAAAGCTTGATAGAGATAGTCGGGCGGTAGCCTTTGGTGTAAGTATCACGGCCAACGGATTCAACCGCTTGCTCGTAAGATTTTAGGTATTTGTCAGCGTCAGCTGCTGTTAGAGCCGCTTCACCTAGCATGTCGAAAGAGTAGGTGTAGCCTTTGTCGCGGTAGCTTTTACCACGTGACAATGCTTCTTCGATGCTGCGACCTAGGACAAATTGGTGTCCCATGATTTTCATCGCTTGGTTCATCGCTTTACGAATTACAGGCTCAGAAACACGGTTAACCATGCGGTTTACTAGGTTTGCTGGCGTGCCATCGTGTTTTTCATCCATAGTGACGATTTTGCCAGTAAGCAAAAGTCCCCAGGTAGAGGCATTAACAAAGAAAGAATCTGAGTTTTTAGCGTGAGAAGCCCAATCGGCAACACTTAAACGATCTTTGATGAAGGCATCTGCAGTGGCTTTATCTGGCACTCGCATTAGCGCTTCAGCTAGACACATCAGCAAGATGCCTTCTTTTGTATCTAGGCTGTATTCTAGCAACAAGGCGTCGATCATAGACATGCTGTCATCGTCTTTACGCACTTGTTCGATCAATTGTGTAGCTGCATCCGTGCAAGTTTTTAGCGCCGCATCAGTTGGCTTGGCTAAAGGTAATAATTCGTTTAACCATTTTTCCTCATCCATATTGTAAAGAGGAGAAATAAGCTGCCACAATTCGTTAAGTGGTCGCTGAATGAAGTTGGGTTGTAATACTTCAATTGCTTTAAACATGGTCGGATTCTCCCGCTACAAATCGAAAAGCCGATGGGCTTTTATTGATTAGACCGTGTGTTGTTATAGAGCTTATGACAGCTTTTTGAACTTCAATTAACGGTTTATTTTTACTGTTAATTTGCAAAAAACTGCATGTCCGGATAATGGACACACTTTAGTTACAGAGTGTAGAAACTGTCTTTCGAAAAAGTCGGTTTTTTTTATAAGAAAATCCGATTTTAAGGGGAGATAGTGCAAGCCGCTCGATAATTGTGCAAAAACAGTCGCTAAAATGATCGAAATGCTTACGAATGGTGCGTAACTGGTTTGGAGGTTCTGTGATGTTTTGGTATTAAAGGTTTGTTATAAAAAGTCAGATGTCCTGCTTAGGAAACTGTTTTTGATAGCGCAGCGGAGTAATACCCAAGGTTTGAGAAAAGACATTGGTCATGGCACTTTGGCTTGAAAAACCACACATCTCAGCAACTTGGATAGGGGGGAAACCATCGCTTAATAATTTCTGAGCTCGCTCTAAGCGTTTGCGCATTAAATACTGATGAGGTGTCATGCCGGTACGTTCTTTAAAGCGCTCGTGAAACTGACTCACGCTCAAAAAACAAAAATTGGCGAGCTGACTAATATGAACACGACGGGATAAGTTGAGTTCAATAAATTGGTCGAGTTTTGAAATATCCAGATGGTTGCCACGCACGCGAACGTCTTTATTATTGGTCAGCTGATGGCGGATAGCGCTGAGCAAGGTGTTACCGCAAGCGCGGGCTAGCATTGGATCATTTGGGTATTGTTGTAACTCCCCAGATAATGCGGAAGCTAAAATTTGTAATCTAGGGTTCAGCTGAAAGTAAGCGGCTTGATCGAACAGGCGCGAGACAATTTCATACTCTTCATCTGTAATGGCTTTTTGCGGAGGAATGGGCAAGTTAACCACCATAATCTGGTTGTCCCCTAGACCGGCAAAAGCATGGCTGTTTTCAGACGGCAAAATACAGCCACCGCCAGTAGGCAGTTGCTTACTTTTACCTTCAATATCGAAGTCGGTATTACCATCTACCACCACCACAAGTTGGTGATAATCATGATCGTGAGTATCGGCTTCGTTAGGTAAACTGAAAACGTCAGATTCGGAAGTGGTCAAAGTCTAAAAACTCATCAATTTAATCATATGAAATATTGCCAAGTATAGCGGTCTTAACTGGTCTTTAGTAGAGGCAGGATGATGAGAATTATTCAGTAAAATCTTTGCCTTCGCGGCACAGCGATAAGTAGCAAGACACCTTATTGATCTACAAGGTGTCTTGCGTTTAAAAGGCTAATTAATTTGCACCACCAAATTGCCTAATGCCCCAGATAATAGGACGTCATCATGGGCTTGAGCGAGTTCTGTTAATGGGTAGCTCTTGCGCACAACGGGCTTTAGTAGACCCTTTTGAAACAATGGCAGCATGGCTTTGGCGATTAACTGAAGGTCAGCGGGTTGGACATTCGCTAGAGCGACACCAATTACGGAAGCATCACGCGCCATTAAGTCTCTAGGGTTGATTTCTACCGTACCTCGGTTGCCGACAACTGCCACACAACCACCAAAGGCGAGGGCTTTTAAATCTTGGTCAAGGTTGTGATTAGCGAGCATCTCAATGATCACATTAAAGCCTGTTTCAAGTGATTGAAAAGGTACTAAATGATCGGCATCGTTATGCAGAATAACTTGGCTTACTCCTAGTTGATTCAGCAGTTCAACGCCGGCTTGAGTTCCGGCACTGGCAGTGACTTCCATGCCTGCGGCTAGAGCGAGTTGCACTGCTGCAGTACCAACGGCACCCGTAGCACCATGGATTAACACCTTGTCGCCGGCTTTTGCTTGGGCACGACCAAATAATGCGCGGTGGGCTGTGGTGAAAGGTACTCCTAGACAAGCGCCTTCTTCGAAGCTTAGGCTGTCTGCCAGAGGAAAAAGTCTGTCCGGGCTACATACCGTGTATTCTGCCGCTGAACCGCCAAGGTTTCGGCTAAAATAAACTCGTTGTCCAGCGCTGAAACCGGTCACATTTGACCCCACTTCAATGACAGTGCCTGCACCATCTGAACCAGGAGTATGAGGGAAATTAGCAGTATAATTATTCACGCCTGAGCGAATATAAGTATCCACTGGGTTTACGCCTGCAGCACCGACTTTTACTAACACCTGATCTGCATTTATAGTAGGTGTATCCACGTCTACTATGGTTAGATCGCTTGCTGGGCCGTAATTCATTATCTGCATTGCTTTCATAAAACTCTCGCTTATCACCGTAGTTGTAATTGTTGTTTACGTCGAATATCACTAGTGAGCAACAGTTTATGGGATATTGAAATGCATGGGAATCTTCTTCTGGCAGGAAATAGCGATACAGACATAAGTGGGTAAATGCTTTTAATATTTCTGTAATATATAGGCTTTATAGTTTTGCCTAAATATAAGTAGTCTATGGAAGGTATGATGGCATTATCTAAGCCAGCGTCCTCTTAAAATGGCTAGCAACTTAAAGCAAATGTGCCAGTTTGAGCTTTTGCTTGTTCTCTTTGGAAGTACCATGCAGGGCTGGTTCTAGCCGTAGTGTACTATCAGAAATGTACCATCAAGAAAGCAATACACTCAATAAACGGGTTTTCAATAAACCGCATTACAGTCATTAAGGCATCGGGGCGGAAGGACTAATTATGAAAGAGTTAACATCAGATCACACATCGAAGCAGTTTAATAATGAGCTGGAAGCATTGCGCCAGCACTTTCTAACTATGGGTGGTGTGGTTGAGCTGCAAGTACAAAATGCGGTTCAAGCCTTGATTGATAGCAATGGTTCTTTGGCGGAAGATGTAAAAGACAAAGATGCGGCAGTGAATGAGCTAGATGAGATTATCGATCAAGAATGTAATCGTATTTTAGCAAAACGCCAACCTGCGGCTGGTGATTTACGCATGGTTTTATCCATCAGCAAAGCGGTAAGTGAGCTTGAACGTATGGGTAACGAAGCGAAGAAAATTGCACGTTTGACCCTAAAATTGATTGATGAGGGTGAATCTCCTCGTGGTTATGTAGAGATTAATCGTATTGGCCAAATGGTATCGCGCATGATCCACGATACTCTTGATGCTTACGCGCGTTTAGACATTGATGCTGCCATTGCCGTGGTAAAGCAGGACCATTCTGTGGATCAAGAATACAAAACGGCGTTACGCTCTTTAGTGACTTACATGATGGAAGATCCTCGTAGTATTTCTCGTGTTTTGAATGTGATTTGGGTGCTTCGCTCGCTAGAGCGTATTGGTGATTACTCGCGCCATGTGTGCCAACACTTGGTGTTCATGGTGAAAGGTGTGGATGTTCGCCATATACCAGCCCATGAAATTGCAGCACAAGTAAAGTAGTAACCCTCGGCGTTAAAGATTACGAAATGCCCCTAAACAGTTTACTAGTTTAGGGGCATTTTTTTGGCTCCTCTTGGACGTTGAATTCCCCATTCTTTTACGTATTACCGCTTGGTTGTTAGCCTTTATTTACCTATCATTTGTGCCTGTTTTTCTTAATTAGGTAACTCCCGTGTTTGAGATAGAAGTCGACTCGAATAGCACACCTGAAGTGCATTATCAGGAATTGAATGAGCAGCTGGCAGGCCTATTAACAGGCGAGCGTGACTTGATTTGTAACGCGGCTCAGTTCTCTGCGTTTATCATGCAGACGGTTGCTGATTTGAACTGGGCTGGCTTTTACTTTGCTCGTGGTGAAGAGCTTGTGTTGGGGCCTTATGTGGGCAAGGTGGCCTGTACCCGTATTCCTTTTGGGCGTGGGGTTTGTGGCGCCGCTGCCATCGAGCAAAAAACACAACGTGTTGACGATGTTCATGCTTTCTCTGGGCATATTGCCTGTGACGCCGCTTCTGCTTCTGAGGTTGTTATTCCGGTGGTTGTCGACGGTCGCTTTATAGGAGTGTTTGATATGGACAGTCCGCGAACTGGGCGTTTCTCAAGTGTCGATCAAAGTGGTTTAGAGCAATTAGTCGAGACCTTTGTAAAAGCGACCGACTTTTCTTGGTCATTTTAAAATAGAGTTGTCGATTCACTTATCAAGCTATGTCAGGGCAAGTCGGTATTTTAGGCGCCCTGATGTCGCTTATGTTTTTTGAGCATTAAAATAACGTTTAAGGCGTATGTTCAACTGGGACTGAGTAAGAGGAAAGGTCAAACTTTGCGCGCGCGCCAAGTATGGGCATTGCTCTGGATCTAACTCAAGCTGATGATCATACAATACGAGGGCGCCGTTATTTTGCCAATGTAAGATATGACTTTCTGTTTCCGGACTGATCACATCCGGCTCGGTAATAATGACCAAATCAATTTCTTCTCCCTCGTGATGAGGGCCTTCGGAATACAGTCCAGCTTCAATATTGATATCTTTTAATTGCAGTCCAAGAAATTTCGCTAAATGCTCATCTCTGGTAAAGATAAGGGCGCGTTTTTGTTCGGCACAGACGAAGTTATTGTTCTTCTCAGGTTGCTTTTCTGCTGCGTGATAAGGGATGTCGATCCAAAACTCTGTGCCGCTATTGGGTTCACTAGAAAAGTGAATATCCCCTCCCATTAGATGGACTAACTGATAACAAAGCGATAACCCAAGGCCAATATCACTTTGCAAGATGGAATGTTGATCGCTTTGAGTCAGAGGCGAAGTACGTAAATGTTTTTGCAGGGCGTGTTCTAGACCAAATCCTGTGTCTTTTATAGCGATTTGCAGCATGTTCGAGGTGTGGCTGTTTATCCCGTTGTGCGGTTGCGATGGCGCTACACTAGAGGGCCTAAGGTGAATGCTGATGCTGCCTTGTGAAGTATGGGTGATCGCATTTTGTAACAGTTCTAAGATAATCTCTTTGACGCGTTTAAAGTCGAGATCAATCCAATCTGGTAAATCAGGGTCGACATAAGTGACTAATTTTAAACCTTTAGGCTGTAGTTTATGGGCGAATATATGCACATAATTATCTAGGCTACTACGTAACGATTCGGTGGTACTGACCAAATTGAGCTTTTGAGCGTCCATCAATACTAGATCGGAAAACATATTAATGGTGTGCAGTAGTTCATTCGCCGTTTCTTTGATATTGGTAGACAACGCCGAGTTGGATTTTTTCGTACCAGAATGACGCCCGGGTTGCCCTAATAAGGCTTGGATTTGCGGACGTGTCTCTTGCACAACCAAAGTCAGAATTTTGGCTTTTTCATCGTGAATGCGCTGAACTTCCAGAGCTCGCTGCTTATGGTCTTTGTGGTTTTTCCGGTATACAGATAGCCCTTTAGCGATACATAAACAGAGCAAGAGTAAGCTGGCAAGAAAGCAAACCATGAGAATCCTGACGCGTTCAAGTTTATCGCCGAGCGCTCTTCGTTGTTGGGCAATGTATTTATTGGTGTCTTGGCTCACCAAAACAGTAAACTCATTTACTTGGTTATCGAGCCGCTTTAAGCGAGTCGTCATGTCATCCAGATAAGACAGATCGCCCGCTTCGATTTTCGATAGATTTAAGCTAATAAGTTCTAGTTCGCCGGTAATAATATTGAGCAATCGCACCGTTCGACCGCCGGTTAACCCGCGTATCAGGTAACCGACTTCGCCATTGCGTAATAAATCGACGCGGCTCATTAATAGGTCGTATTGCGCATAGGCTGCGCCTTGTAGAGGTAGGTCGTTCTCGTCTATTTGCACCAAATAATTGAGAAAGCGATAAGACTGTAATTGGAATTGTAAGGAGTTCCAGAGGGAATCTTCGTAAATGCGTTGTTTAGTCGCTTGAGAGCCATCACTGGAGTAGATAACAAGGCCAAATGAAAGTAATAAGGTGCTGATAAAGAAGGTGGCTAAGCCATAAATATACCAATGCTGTAATTTTGGTAAGGAAAGCCGATGTGTCAATCGTGACAGCATTATTTAATCAACCTGAGCGCTATTGGTAAGCACTTTTATTGAACTGACTTGCCAGATTGCTCGCCAGTAATACACTTCATGACGCAAATCTTTATTGTCATCAAATGGATAGAGCACCATGATGGGACCTAGATTTCTGATGCTGATGTCTTTGCCGTCTTTCTTGATCGCAAAAATAGCACCGTAATCCACAAAGTCGCTGATGGGAACATCGATCACATATTGGTTCAGTGCTTTGATGCGTAAGATATCGCCCGTTCCCCCCACAAGTTCTAGTAAATCCAGTGCAGAAAAACCAACATAGTCATGAGGGCGCTCTTTTTTGCTAACCCAAGCCATTGTCGTCGTCAGTTTATGTTGAGGTAATGCGGCCAGCATCTTTCTATCAAATTGTGCGCTATCACCGACATTGGTATTAGCGATGTTGCCCGTTAGGGTTAACAACACCGGGCCCGTTGGCTCGGGCAGTGCAAATGCTGGGACGACGAAAAGAAATCCAATCAACAATAAAAGTGCGCGCATACATAGATCCCTTATGATTTAGTCATGCTTTATCATATCAAAGTACGGACAATTTCGGAGGGTGCGATTGATCACAATAAACTCTATGTTTATAACAAACGCCCAATAAACTATATAGGGCGCTGTTAGGGGGTGAGTCAAGCTAAGTTATGCAATTTCTGCAAGTCGAATGCAGGCTGCTTGATGTTCTTCAGAGCACTTTTCGAGAGCAGGCTTTTGTTTTGTACACTCTTCATTAGCGTGTGGGCAACGGGTGCGAAATACACAGCCGGATGGTGGGCTAATCGGTGACGGTAAGTCGCCCGCTAGCAGTTGGATGCTTTTATTTCGCTCACGTTCCGGGTCTGGCACTGGTACGGCTGACAACAAGGCTTTGGTATAGGGGTGGCGCGGGTTGGCGTAAAGCGCATGCTTACTAGCGAGCTCAACCGCGTTACCAAGGTACATAACCAAGACCCGATCAGAGATGTGTTTTACCACACTTAAATCATGGGCGATAAAGACCAATGCCAAGCCCATTTCGGCTTGCAGCTCTTTTAACAGGTTCACGACCTGCGCTTGAATAGACACGTCCAAAGCCGAAACTGGCTCATCACAAACGACCAATTTAGGCTTCAGTATGAGTGCGCGAGCAATCCCAATACGCTGACACTGACCACCAGAAAACTCATGTGGGTAGCGGTTAATCACATTAGGTAGTAGCCCGACACGGTCCATGATGGCACGCACCTGATCCTTAACCTCTTGTTTGGATAAGTGCGGTTTAAAGGTGATCAAGGGCTCAGCAATAATGTCCCCAACCGTCATGCGTGGATTTAACGAAGCCAATGGATCTTGAAAGATCATTTGCAGTTCTTGGCGCTTGTCGCGCATCTGTTTCTTATCAAGGTCGGTCAAATCTTGGCTGAGCCAAACGACACTGCCGTCGGTGATAGGCACCAAACGCAACAGCGCACGCGCTAGGGTGGATTTGCCACAACCAGATTCGCCAACCACTCCTAAGGTTTCGCCCTCATAGATAGTCAGATCGACACCATCTACTGCTTTTAGGGCTTGCCCTTTTTGCCAAGGCCAGGCGTTATCGGGTTTGATATTGAAATGAACTTTTAAGTTCTTTACGTTCATTAAGACTGTGTTAGTTGAGTTGTTCATGGCGTCATCTCCGAGTGAACCGGTTTGTGACACGCGCGTAATTTGCCTGGCTGATACTCTTCAAGTGCAGGGGCTTCTGTACGGCAACGGTGTTCGACAAATTGGCAGCGCGCTTGGAATGGGCAGCCAGTAGGGAGGTTTAATAGGTTCGGTGGATTACCTGCAATCGTTGTTAAGGTCTCTTCTTCGCCATCAAGGCGAGGAATGGCTTCTAGTAGCCCTTGCGTATAAGGATGCGTAGGGCGATAGAACACATCGTCAGTTTGCCCGTATTCCATGGTGCGGCCGGCATACATGACCAGTACTTTGTCACATAACCCTGCCACCACCCCAAGATCATGGGTAATCATGATGATAGAAGTATTAAATTCGGACTTAAGTTCGTTCAATAAGGTCAAAATTTGCGCTTGTACTGTTACATCCAGTGCGGTTGTCGGCTCATCTGCAATCAAGAGTTTTGGCTGACATAACAAGGCCATGGCAATCATTACCCGTTGGCGCATACCGCCTGAAAACTCATGGGGAAACATGTTCATGCGTTTGCGTGCTTCTGGCATCTTCACCGCATCGAGCATTTTGACTGAGGCTTCAAACGCGTCAGCTTTGCTCATGCCCTTATGCAGAATAAGCACTTCCATAAGCTGCTTGCCGACCTTCATGTAAGGGTTTAATGACGTCATTGGATCTTGAAATATCATGGCGATTTTTTCGGAGCGAATACGATTCATTGCTTTGTCATTCAGTGCAAGAATGTTTTCTCCTTCGAAACGTGCTTCCCCTGTGATCTGGCCATTGCCCGCGAGTAACCCCATGAGGGCAAAGGCGGTTTGGCTTTTGCCTGAGCCTGACTCGCCAACGATACCTAGGGTTTCCCCTTGAGCTAGGTTGAAGTTCAAGTTATTAACGGCAGTCACTTGACCATCTGGTGTTTTAAAGTTCACGCGCAGATTATCAACTTCTAAAATGTTGTTAGACGAATTCATCATAGCCTCCTAGCGGTCTTTTGGGTCTAGAGCGTCGCGTAAACCGTCGCCTAGGAAGTTGAAACAAAACAGTGTGACGACTAAGAAAGCGAGCGGCCAAGCGAGTTGCCAGACAGCAATTTCCATATTAGGGGAGCCTTCTGAAATTAAGGCGCCCCAGCTGGTCATCGGCTCTTGTACCCCAAGGCCTAAGAAGCTGATGAAAGACTCAAGTAAGATCATGTTCGGCACCAATAAGGTGGCATAAACAATCACTACACCGAGTACGTTTGGCACTATGTGGCGGAGGATGATCTTGTGAGACGACACCCCACAAGCATAGGCTGCCTCAATGTATTCCTTGTTTTTCAAACTCAGTGTCTGTCCACGCACGATACGCGCCATATCAAGCCAGGACACCGCACCAATCGCGATAAATATGAGTAAGATATTGCGACCAAATACCGTCATTAGAATGATGACGAAGAACATAAAAGGGAATGAGTTGAGAATTTCTAGGATACGCATCATCACGCTGTCGACACGACCTCCCAGATAGCCAGACGTAGCGCCATACAAAGTGCCAATGACAATGGCAACGAAACTGCCCAAAATGCCCACCATCAAGGATATTTGACCGCCTTGCATGGTGCGTACAAAAATATCTCGGCCTAACGGGTCGGTGCCAAAATAGTGACCTGTCTCGATACTTGGGCGTCCTAAAGTGCTGATGTCTGACAGGGCTGCCCAATCAATGTCAGCATAATTCCACTGGCTTAAGAGAGGGCCAAAAATAGACAGTGAAGCAATCAGTGCCAGTATGATTAAACTGATTACCGCGGCTTTATTAGTGAAGAAACGACGGCGAGCGTCTTGCCACAAACTGCGGCCTTCGATTTCAGTCACTTGTTCGGCAAATTGCTCGACAGCCGCGACTTTATCTTTACTTGTGATCATAGTGGGTCGCTCTAGTAACGAATTTTAGGGTCAATGAAGACATACAAGATGTCGACAATGGCGTTAAAAAGAATGGTCAGCGTACCGATCAAAATGGTGATTCCCATGACCATTGAGTAATCACGGTTAATCGCACCATTCACGAAGTGTTGACCAATGCCTCCGGTACCGAAAAACTGATCTACCACCACTGAGCCGGTAATAATGCCAACAAATGCGGGGCCAAGATAAGACACCACAGGCAGCATAGCTGGGCGTAAGGCATGACGAATAATAATGTGTGACTTCGGCAAACCTTTGGCTCTGGCGGTACGGATGAAGTTGGAATGCATGGTTTCTATCATGCTGCCCCGGGTAATACGGGCGATTTGTGCGATGTAGCTGGTGGACATAGCGATAACTGGCATGATCAGATAAGGCCAAGCGCCGCCATTCCAGCCGCCGGCGGGCAGCCATTGGTAATGAATGGAGAAAAACAGAATGCACAAGGGAGCAATCACAAAGTTAGGTAATACCATTCCTATATTGGCAAAAGCCATCACGCCGTAGTCGAGTAAAGAGTTCTGGCGTAGTGCGGCAAACACACCGCATAACACTCCTACTGACACCGCCACGAGAAAAGACCAAAAGCCGATTTCAGCCGAGACAGGAAAGCTTTGTGCGACCAGTTGGTTAATAGTGAAGTCGGTAAAACGGAAAGAGTAACCTAAGTTACCGTGCAATAAATCCCAGAGATAATGGAAGTACTGGCTCATTAGGGATTCGTTCATGTGGTACTTGGCTTGCAAGTTCGCTAATACGGCAGCGGGAACGCCGCGTTCTGAGGTAAATGGGCTGCCTGGAGCAAAGTGCATCAAAAAGAAAGAGAGTGTCACTAAAGCAAGCAGCGTTGGAATCGCTTCAAGCAAGCGTTTAATAATAAATTTGAGCATACAAAATACCTGATTAGGCCGCGAGACGGCTAATGCTAGGAACCGTTAATGGAGAGTAAATCCCAGCGCATGACGGCGCTGGGGGAAGTCGAAGCAATCTTAATGCGCGATAATATACATATCGCGAGTGTA
Source organism: Marinomonas pollencensis (assembly GCF_003387375.1). GTDB lineage: Bacteria > Pseudomonadota > Gammaproteobacteria > Pseudomonadales > Marinomonadaceae > Marinomonas > Marinomonas pollencensis. The sequence goes on from NZ_QUNG01000005.1 coordinate 307,310, forward strand.
GATATTGTCTTCAAGGTTGGGCTTGTAGCCGCCAACATAGGTTTTCACCAGACGCTTGATAGAATATTGATAGATGGGCGCAACGGCCATGTCTTGATCAATGACTAAATCTTCTGCCTTTTGGTAGAAAGGCGCAGGGTCATTGGCTTTTGCTGCTTGCGCCATGTATTGGTCATATTGCGCATTTTTGTAATGGGCGTTGTTACTGGTATTAGTAGATTTAAACAAATCCAAGAAGGTAGAGGCTTCGTTGTAATCACCTACCCAACCGTCACGGGCAACGCCAAAGTTACCTAGGTTACGAGTGTCAATGAAGGTTTTCCATTCTTGGTTCTCAAGCGTGGCATTCACTCCCAAGGTTTTTTTCCACATAGAGGCCACCGCAATGGCAATTTTCTTATGACCATCGTTGGTGTTGTAGAGCAGGGTGAAACTAAGCGGGTTGTTCTTGTCGTAGCCGGCTTCTTTTAGCAGCTCTTTTGCTTTTGCATTACGTTCTGCTTGTGTCCACTTCGCGTATTCAGGCTGTTTTGCAGTAAAGCCATCAACAGAAGGCGGGGTAAATGTATAGGCAGGGATCTCACCGACACCGGTTACGTATTTAGTGATGATAGAGCGGTCGATTGCATAAGAAAGCGCCTTACGAACACGTACATCATCAAATGGCGGTTGTTGGTTATTAAAGTCATAGTAGTAGGCCGCTAATTGCGGTGTGACTTTTACTTCATCGGGTGTGGTTTTCAATAACTCTTTATAACGGTTAGTCGGAATACCTGAGAAAGAGGTCACATCCAAATCTCCAGCTTGATAACGGCTGAACTCGACGGTTGAATCCTTGATCGGTAACACAGTCACTTTGTTAATAATGGTTTTTTTGTCGTTCCAGTAGTTATGGTTACGGACAAACACCATTTTCTCATTCACAATCCAAGTGTCTAACTTATAAGCGCCGTTGCTGACCAAATTGCCTGCTTTTGTCCAATTATCGCCAAATTTTTCAATGGCTTGTTTCGGTGCTGGGTACATGGCCGAGTTAACGGTCATTTTAACAAAGTAAGGTACGGAATGATCTAGAGATACCTGGAAGGTGTATTTATCCAGTGCTTTAACGCCCAAGTCAGAAACTTTCGCTTTACCGTCGATGATGTTTTGCGCATTGTTGATGCCAGCAAGAGCGGCGTACCAGGAGTAAACAGACGCGGTTTTAGGGGCGACAAGGCGTTGAAAGCCATAGACAAAGTCATTGGCTGTGACGGGGCTGCCGTCAGACCATTTTGCATCGTGGCGTAAGTTAAACGTGTAAACAGTATTGTCGTCATTGACCGTATAGCCGGTGGCTACGCCAGGTACGAGCTTGCCACCTTCGCCTTCACTGTACAGTCCTTCAAATAGGTCTTTAGCACGAAGAGAGCCTGGCGTTCCTTGGATTTTCTGAGGATCTAGGGTCGCCGGCTCTCCTTCACCGCCTTTTACTAACTCTTGTTTGTCGGCTAGCTTTACGCCCACTGGCACATCCGCAGCGTGTACTTGCATGGCACTCAATGAGGTGGAGAGGAGTGCGCTTGCAAGCAACGTTTTTGTGAATTTCATAATCTTCCCTTTGCTAGTTAGCTTTTGTTTGTGTTTTTTATAATCGTTTCCTTAGACCGTCATTTCGCGAGAGGACGACGGCTGAACTTTTATATTTCATTAATTCACAAAAGGTCACAATCGAAATTCCGCATCATGTTATGCGTCTAATAAACCAACCGGCACTGGTGTTGGTAAGTGAAGATAATGTGAGAAGTGCTGTTTGTTTGAGATATCCGTGTTAGGGAGAGATGGCTTTGGTTGATAGTCGAGGCTCTGTATGGAGCCCATGATAAGCGCGTGTTACTCTTTGTTGATTAGAAAGGTAATTTATTAAATTAAGGTAGGAAGAGTGATTACACAGCCATTTAAGGCCGCCGGTGCGTTTATAAAAGCACTGCCTCTGGCCGTTTCCCCAGGATTAAGAATATTCATCGTGGTGCCTTTGTTAGCAAACTTTGCTTTGATGGCTTTGATTTACATGGTGGCTTTAAGCTATTTCAACGATTTAATTGCTATCGCAATGGACTATCTACCTAGCTGGCTGGCGTTTTTGCACTGGTTGTTTTATTTGATTTTCGCTGCGGTTATCAGCGTTTTGCTCTTTTATAGTTTCTCGGTCGGTATCAATATTTTAGCCGCGCCTTTCATGGCCTTTTTGGCAGAAAAAGTCGAAGAGCGACAAACCGGTAAAGTGTTTGATGAGGAGTTAAATGCGAAAGCGCTTTTGTTGATCACTGGGCGGACTTTGCAGCGAGAAATGCAAAAGATATTGTACTTTTTGCCGCGTTTTATTTTGTTGTTATTGATGTCTTTTATTCCCTTGGTCAATGTTGTTTCACCCGTCTTACTGCTGTTGTTTTCAGCCTGGATGCTGTCTTTACAATATATGGATTATGCCTTTGATAACAACAAGGTAGCCTTTCATGACATGCGCCAAATGCTGCGCACAAAACCATTATTGTGTTGGACGTTTGGTGGTATTGTGATGGTTTGTTTAACCATTCCATTGGTTAACTTATTCGTTATGCCAATTGCTGTCGTTGCAGCAACCTTATTATGGATTTCGGTTTTTAGACCTCAGCACGGTGATGTGTCTTCATTGGTCGGTCGTACGAGTGGGCTTTTATAATGACAATAAAGATTCTTGTAGTAGATGATGCGTCTTTCACGCGTGATTTGATTAAACGTACAGTGCGTCAGCAGTTTCCTGCTTCTGTTGTAGAAGAGGCGGTAAATGGCCGGAAAGCTCAGCAAATGCTTGCAAAAAGTCAGTTTGATATGATTTTGTGCGACTGGGAGATGCCTGAGATGACTGGTGTTGAGCTGCTGAAATGGTGCCGAGAGCAGAGTCATTATAAAAAAGAAAATATCCCTTTTATTATGATTACCAGCCGAGGCGACAAAAGTAATGTGGTAGAAGCCGTGCAATCGGGGGTCACTGATTATTTGGGTAAGCCATTTTCCAGTGAACAGCTGGTGAATAAAATTTTCAGTGCAGCCAAAAAGCACAAGATGGAAAGTAAGCTGGTGGCTGAAAAGCCTCGGAATGCTTCTAATGCCGCCGGACAAGGTGGCGTGGCGGCCGCATCGATTGATGTTTTAATGAACGCTGGAAAGTCCACCCGGCCAGTACAAGCGACTAAATTTACCCACCCAGCCGCTGCCACGGTGACGACCAAAGATGTCAAAATTCCAACCATGGTGCGCTTCGAAGAAAAGCAGTTCCGTTGTATGGTGATTCAACTCAGTAAGCAAGATGTGACTATCTTGATCAAGAGTGATGATGTGGTGCCGCAAGTGCTAGGGCAAGCGGTTCTGGATTTAGAGTTGGCGGGCAAGGTGAATCGTTTGAACTATTATATTCAATCGGTAGCCACCACAGAGAAGAAACATGATTCTACCTTTTTGACGGTTGTCTTAGGCTTAATTGATCAGGATGCAGAAAAAGAAGCCTTTATCAGCCAATTATTCGATGGCTTTTAACACTATGACGCTGCGGTCTCATTAGTGCGTTAAAAACGGCGGTGTCAGACTAACTTGAAGTGTCCTATCAAGTTGGACACTTCAAGCTGGCCGCTTTTATTCTTCTGGTAATGTCGAGAGTGTTGACGAAGTTGCGGATGGAATGCTGTCGCTACGTACACGGTTAGCTGGGAAATGACATGAAAAGACACTCCCTCGATTGAGTTCACTGCGAATTTGAAGTTTGGCGTCATGATGCATCAATATGTGTTTCACAATAGCCAGCCCAAGCCCTGTGCCGCCGGTCGAAGAGCTACGCCCTTTGTCGACCCGAAAGAAGCGCTCCGTAAGCCGCGGAATGTATCTAGGGTCAATACCTAGGCCGCTGTCCTTCACGGAGAACACGCCATTAAACTCGCTTGATTCCCATTTGACCAAGATAGCACCACCATTAGGTGAGTACTTGATGGCATTCACAACTAGGTTTGAAAAGGCGCTATAGAGTTCATTATAAGAACCATAAATACGGTCATTTTCGGCGAAATCAAAGCTGAGCTGATGTTGCTCAGAGAGAATGGGCGTCGCTATTTTCTCTATGGCTTCAATGAACAGTTGAACGCTATACCACTGATCCTCTTCTCGTTTTTCATCATTTTCGAGACGAGATAGCAGTAATAAATCGTCGATCAAGTGTTCCATACGAAGAGACTGGTCTGACATGTTAGTAATGCCTCTTTGCATGCTAGCAGGGAGGTTGTCTTTGAACATGTCTAGGGTTTCCAAATAGCCTTTAATCACAGTGAGCGGTGTTTTCAGCTCGTGAGAAGCATTGGCCACAAAGTCTTTACGCATTTGCTCTAGTAAGTGTAGGCGGGTGACATCACGGATAAAAATGAGGTGGTCATTCTTGTCATACAGAGTTGTTTGGATTTCTATATAGATACCTTCTTTTGCAGGTGACTTGATCACCAAAGGTTCACCAAAACGCTTTTGAGTGAAATATCGGAAAAAATCTGGGTTGCGAACAATATTGGTAATAGACTGGCCACGGTCTACGGGCCGCATAAGACCTATGAGGTGAGCGGCGGAATTGTTCCACCATTCTAGACTGCCCTCACTGTCCGCCATAATGACGCCTTCTTTGAGGGCCGCAGTAGAGTGTTCAATCCGTGTAAGAGCTTGTTGCATACGCCGTTTGGATTTGCGTTGCTTTTTTTGTAGTCGGTAGACCGCATCAAAAATATCGCCCCAGATTCCTGAGGCTTCTGGCGGTGGAGCCTTTCCAGAATAGCGTAACCAGCTATGGAATTGGTAAAGCTGGTATAGCTGATGATAAAGAGAGCCTAGAAGGTAAATAAGCACAACGAGAATAATATGCCCGATGCTGAAACCTATGACGAGACAGGCGATTAGCCCAAGCAACCAGCGAATAATCGATTGTCGCCAAATGAATTTCATAAATTAAGCGGTCCGTTTCGCTGAGAATCGATATCCCGTACCACGCACGGTTTGAATTAATGAGTCATGGTCTGTGCCGATGGCTTTACGCAAGCGACGAATATGTACATCCACGGTTCTTTCTTCAACATAGACGTTTCCGCCCCATACTTGATCAAGCAGTTGAGCTCTTGAATAGGCACGTTCTTGGTGTGTCATTAGGAACTTTAGTAAACGATATTCCGTAGGACCCATGTCCAGAGGCGTGTTGCCTATCGTTACTCGTTGACTAATAGGGTCTAGTATTAAGCCGTCAATTTCAATTGGCTCATCAACACCTTGAGGGGTCGCACGACGTAAAACGGCTTTTAAACGAGCCACTAGTTCGCGAGGCGAAAATGGTTTAGTGATGTAATCATCTGCACCAACTTCTAAACCTTGGATTTTGTTGTCTTCTTCACTTTTCGCGGTCAGCAAAATAACCGGGATCTCGGCGGTTGTGCTGTCCTTTTTTAAGCGACGAGTCAGCTCGATACCGCTGCCCCCAGGCATCATCCAATCGCAGAGAATTAAATCTGGTCGATGGTCTACGATAAGCTCGTGGGCTTGCTGGCTATTTTCAGCTTCCATGTACTCGTACCCTGCCATTTCTAGGGCAACCGCGATCATTTCGCGAATGGAAGACTCATCATCAATAATTAATACTTTTTTACCGGTCACAGGATCTATCCTCATCTCAGGAACGGTTTCATTTAATCTATATAATGTGACAATAAGATTACATTGTCACATCTTTGCCATATTTTAAAGTAAATAACTGCCAACTAAGCCAATAAATACACAGTAACCAATGCGATTATTATCTAAAAAAGCTTGGAAACAAGGCTGGCGCTCTCTGTTTTTTGCCTTATTAAATTGTAGGGAAAACAGCACAATGCTAACCAGCAGAGACAAAAAGTAGGGCCATTGCAGTTGCGACAGTACGCCAATCCAGAGTAACAGTGACAAGGTTAATGCTTGTAAGCAAAGGATCACTAATAGGTCGTATTGAGCGAATAAAATAGCGGTAGATTTAACGCCAATTTTCAAGTCATCAGGGCGGTCTGTCATAGCGTAATAGGTGTCATAGGCTATCGTCCATAGGCAATTAGCGACAAATAGCATCCAAAGTTGGGGGTCAAGCAAATCCCCCCCTTGGGCGCTGTAAGCCATCGGGATTGCCCACGAAAATGCCAAACCTAAAAAGAGTTGAGGCAGATGAGTATAGCGCTTCATGAAAGGGTATAGCGCAGCGAGCCCCAAGCCGATAAATGACAGTAAAATGGTGCGTAAATCGGTGAATAGAACCAATACAAAGCTTAATAAGGCCAATCCAGCAAATAAACTCAGTGCTTCTTTTTCACTGACTCTGCCGGAAGGAAGGGGGCGGTTTTTGGTGCGCTCCACATGCCCGTCGATTTTGCGATCGGCGTAATCATTAATGACGCAGCCAGCGGAGCGCATGCTAAACACACCTAAGACAAAAATAATCACCAGATGCCATTGTGGCCAGCCATCGGCAGCGAGCCACAAAGCCCATAATGTCGGCCACATTAACAGCAATGAGCCTATCGGGCGGTTAAATCGAGTAAGGTCTGCGTAGTCGTGTAGTTTGCTCATAAAGGTCTCAGAGGTGGCTTAATGTCGAGAATAGTATCAAAGAAAGCTTCATTGACTAATATTCCAGGTCCATATTGTTGGAAGACTGAGCGTCTTGCCCAAACTCTTTTTTGAATGCCAGGAAACAAGCTCGCTGGTAATTCGGTAATTTCAATGGTGCTGCGGGACAGATTGCGGTGTCGGAATAGATAGCCACCCAGAGGTTTTTCTTTTAATTGACTGACACGTCGCCAGTGCCCGCGCAGGGATTGCGCTGGGATAATTGAACGACCGTAAATCACTATTTCGTCATTGAATTTTAGCAGTACAGTTCGAATACGTGCAGCGTGTCTAGGTGCTAATCCCAACTTTTTTCTTTCCCTTTGTGTTGGCCGGCCCCAGCCGTCTTCTAGGATGACCACGCTTAACTTGCCGGCTTGTTGTAGCTTCTTGGTCAGTGAGGCAGCAGTGGCAAGCCAAGGCCATAAATCTGCAGGGATTTTTGCCTTATTCACCCGGTGAATTGGGTGCCAGCGATAATCTAATTGCTGTGCGATGGAGTGGTTGATCTGCATTATAGGGTTTAAGACTTCTTACCGTTGATCAGGGCGACCATTTTATACAGTTCCGCAGAAGATTGTTGAACTTTACTGTAGCAAGCCTCGGCTTGTTCTAATGAAATGCCCATCCGTGAAAGAACAGACTCATTCACCCTGGTTTGGCTATTAAGTTGATGCGCTATGTACAAAAGATTAGCCAAATTGGCGTATTCACCTTGATAACTTGGGGTTTTACTATAGCGAACAGCCAAGCAGATGTTTTCAGGAATATCCCATTGCTTGAGTAACCAGGAACCAAGTTGTTCTTTAGTAAAACGTAAAATTTGCATCTCTACAATGTCGGAACTTAAATGAGCATTGGCTTCTTGGTAGCGTGACAAAATAGAAAAATGCGGTGGCATCATGGTACTAATCGCCAAAAAGCCAAAATTATGCAACAAGCCGGTTAAATACGCATGGCCACTGGATGGGCGATGGCTAACAGGCACTATGGTGACCAAAGCCTCCATCAAGGCAGCATGAGACACCGAACTTAACCAAAAATCTTCGTAATGGCGTGGGCCTTCTTCTGGTTCAGAGAACGCATTCCCCATTGACAGACCAAGCGCCAGATTCATCACCATGTCATAGCCCAATACGCGAATAATCGCGTCTTTAACGGACTCTATGCCGCCTTTTGCGCCATAGTAAGGTGAGGCGGCCCAGCTGACGACTTGAGCGGCCAAACTCGGATCTAAGCTAATAACATCGCACAGTTCATCCATCCCTGATGATTCGTTAGAGCTGAGACGAATGATCTGATTGGAAATGGCCGGCAGAGGCGGAATTTCTAATGTTTCTTCTAAACGTTGTTTCAGGCGAATGGATTGAAATTGACCAAGCGAATTCAGCATCTGCTGCTCATCGCTCAGGTAATCGTCAGACGGCTGTTGAATGTCATCCGTGTGAATAGAGATGTTTTCAAAGCGACAAAGGGGGCCTGAAAAACGCTGCATGACATCGTCTGTCGAAAGTTGTTGGTATTGGCCGTCCGCATTACTGCGTATTTGAAGAAAGGATTCTTTTAAAAGATTGCTTTCTATGATGCTTGGGCAATTACTGGTTGCTAATAAAGGGTCCCCAGCCGTATTGTAATTTGCGATTGGCTCAAAACGGCGCTTAGTGAGGCGGGCGATGGCAGCGAGATCCAACATGCTATCTTCGGGGAAAATGACTTGTAGACGTCCCGTGTGGTCCGCCAGATGAACCACTCTCACTTTTTTGGTATGGGATAACTCTGGTGCCACGAACTTCATAAATCAGCTCAAATAAAATCGTTGCTTAAAACGTAAAAAAGGCCCCAAAAAGGAGCCTTTTTAATATAGCAGTTTTTGCTTGATTAGTGGTTCAAAATTTGACTTAAGAACATTTGCGTACGGTCATGCTGCGGGTTATCAAAGAATTCGTGTGGCTCGTTGGCCTCGACGATCTCACCAGCATCCATAAACACCACACGGTCAGCAACGGTTTTGGCAAAGCCCATTTCGTGGGTCACACAAACCATGGTCATACCTTCTTCCGCCAATTGAATCATAGTGTCCAATACTTCCTTGATCATTTCAGGGTCAAGGGCAGAAGTTGGCTCATCAAACAACATGATACGAGGTTGCATGCACAGACCACGGGCAATTGCCACACGTTGTTGTTGACCACCGGATAGCTGACCTGGGTATTTCAGTGCTTGGTTCGCGATTTTAACGCGTTCCAAGTAATGCATCGCCATTTCTTCCGCTTCCTTTTTAGGCATTTTGCGTACCCAAATTGGTGCCAACGTCAGGTTTTCTAGAATGGTAAGATGAGGGAACAAGTTGAAATGCTGAAACACCATGCCAACGTCTTTACGAATGGCTTCGATGTTCTTCAAGTTGTTATTCATCTCAATACCATCGACTAAGATAGAACCTTTTTGGTGTTCTTCTAAGCGGTTGATACAGCGTATCATTGTGGACTTACCAGAGCCGGAAGGACCACAGACAACGATACGTTCACCCTTTTTAATACTGAAGTTGATGTTCTTCAATACGTGAAAGTCACCATACCATTTATTAACATCGTTAAATTCGATGATTGTAGATTCACCCTGCTCTAATTGGGCGCGTGCCATGTTCGTATTTGTCATTTTAAAGGCCTCAAATTCTTAACTAATTCCGCTTGTGTCCGGTGTCTAATTTACGCTCTAGTGCCATACTGTAACGCGACATACCAAAGCAGAAGATCCAGTAAACAAAGGCGGCGAAGGCGTAGCCTTCCACGGTTGTTCCTAACCAATTTGTATCGTGGTTGGCGGCTTGTATCCTACCTAGGAAGTCGAACATACCAACGATATAAACCAGCGTTGTATCTTTAAATAAGCTGATGAAAGAGTTCACAATGCCTGGAATAACAAGCTTCAATGCTTGAGGCAAAATGACCAACACCATTGATTGCCAATAGGTTAATCCCATGGCATCTGCTGCTTCATACTGGCCTTTTGGAATAGCTTGCAGTCCACCACGGATCACCTCTGCCATGTAGGCAGAAGAGAACAGGGTGATACCAATTAAGACTCGTAAAAGCTTATTAAAGTTTAGGCCTTCCGGTAAGAACAGCGGAATCATAACCGATGCCATAAACAAAATGGTGATCAATGGCACTGCACGAATTGTTTCGATAAATACCAAAGAGACGGATTTTGCCACCGGCATATTGGAACGACGTCCCAAGGCCAATAACGCCCCTAGAGGGAATGAAGCGACAATACCGACAACACCCAACAAGACGGTTAAGAAAAGGCCGCCCCAACGAGATGTTTCAACTACTTCTAAGCCAAACACACCGCCAGCAAACAAAAAGTAAGCGACGACAGGGTAAATAAGCAGAATTGTCAGCGACAAGAACAGCTTATTAATAGCTTTAATTGCAAACATACCAACGAGAAGAACAATTAGAATCACAGCTAAATTAATACGCCATGTTTCCTCTGATGGGTATAAGCCATACATGAACTGTTCGAAATAGACGTTGATAAACGCCCAACATGCACCCCCAGCAGTACATTCTGCCTTAGACGCGCCTTCCCACGTTGCGTTGATAATCCCCCATTCAATAATGGGTGGAACGATCAAATAAATAATGTAGATGCTGAATAAAGTTAAGAACACATTCAATGGAGAAGAGAATAAGTTCTGACGTAGCCAAGCCACAGGGCCTACTGCAGTAGACGGTGGTGGGAGGCTGGGTGATGGTTTAAATTCAATAGCCATGTTTAGCCTCCTAGCGCTCAATTAATGACATTTTTTTGTTGTACCAGTTCATGAACAATGAAATCGATAGACTCAATGATCCGTAAACCAGCATACAAAGACCGATGGTTTCGATAGCTTGACCTGTTTGGTTCAGCGTCGTACCCATGATCACGGCCACCAATTCAGGGTAAGCAATAGCGGCACCTAACGAAGAGTTTTTCGCAAGGTTTAAGTATTGGCTTGTGAGTGGCGGAATAATAACGCGCAGCGCTTGAGGCAACACGATTAGGCGTTGCGTTAAGCTATCACGCAGTCCAAGAGAGCGGGCTGCCTCTGTTTGTCCCCAGTTTACCGATAGAATACCGGCTCGCACGATCTCGGCAATAAACGCTCCCGTATAAGTAGAAAGAGCGACTAATACGGCAACAAATTCTGGAGGTAATACCATACCGCCAGTGACGTTAAAGCGGCTTTTCTGAGGTAGATCAAACTCTAGAGGAAAGCCAGCAGCGGCAAAAAATAGGAAAGTAACACCAAGGATGATGCCTAATGATGACCAGTAAGCAGGAAACCATAGTCCCGTTCTCGTTTGGCGCTTTTTAGCCCAAACAATGACGCCAATAGCCAATGCTATTGATAGGATAAAACCAATTATTACCAGGCCAAAACCATCTTGAGCAATTGGATTTGGGGAGTAAATACCACGCTTATTAAGCAGAAAGTCTGCAAATTCATAGCTATTGCGAGGCACTGGTAGGGCCGCCAAAACGGCGAAATACCAGAAGAACATTTGCAGTAACAAAGGAATGTTACGCATGGTCTCGATGTAAACCGTTGCAAGGCGTGCAACTAGCCAGTTTTTTGATAAACGCGCTAAGCCCATCACCACACCAATAATCGTGGCCAGAATGATGCCTAGAAGCGAAATTACGAAGGTGTTGATTAAAGCAACAAGAAAGGCACGTCCATAAGTGCTTGATTCTGTGTAACTAACAAGGTGTATAAGGATTGGAAAGCCCGCTGGCTCATTTAAAAATGAGAAACCAGTAGAAATTCCTCGGTTTTCTAGGTTGGCTTGTAGGTTACTGAAAAGGTAATAACCAACGAAAACAACAACCGCTAAAAGCACAATTTGAAAGATGAGGGAGCGATTACCGGCATCGTTCAGAAAGCTTTTGTTACTAGGAATATTTTTTATATTACTCATCTTGATTCAGGCAGTAGATATGCTCGTCAGAGGTATAAAGGAAGGGGAAGAGATCCAGCGGCGGATGGCCGCTGGATAATAACCCGAAGCGAGTTACCTAAGTCAGATATTAACGTACTGGTGGCGCGTACATGATGCCGCCATTGTTCCATAGATTGTTGATGGCACGAGGAAGGTTAAGCGCAGTGTCTTTACCTAGGTTACGTTCGAACTCTTCGCCGTAGTTACCTACTTCAGCGATTACGTTGTAAGCCCAATCAGCATTAAGACCAAGATCTTGGCCCATGTTGCCTTCAGCACCTAGAAGACGACGGATGCCTGGATCTTTCGCTTCAGCTTTGATCTTAGCAACGTTTTCAGAAGAGATGCCCATTTCTTCAGCATTTACTTGAACGTACATTACCCAAGTAACCAAATCTTTCCACTGGTTGTCGCCATGACGAACCACTGGGCCTAGAGGCTCTTTAGAAATGGTTTCTGGAAGGATGATGTTATTGCCTGGGTTTTTAAGTTTAGTACGGTGTGCTGCCAAACCAGATTTATCGGTAGTGTAGACATCACAACGACCTGAATCGTATGCGGATACCGCTTCGTCTGCTTTTTGAACGACAACTGGAACGTAAGACATATTGTGCTTACGGAAGAAGTCAGCCATGTTCAATTCGGTTGTTGTACCTTGCTCGGTACACACTGTTGCACCATCAAGATCCATTGCAGATTCTACGCCTAGATCTTTACGAACCATAAAGCCTTGGCCGTCGTAAAAGTTAGTTGCAGTGAAATCAAGACCTAGAGAAACATCACGCGTATAAGTCCAGGTAGTGTTACGAGACAAAATGTCGATTTCGCCTGATTGTAGAGCGGTAAAGCGTTCTTTAGCAGAAAGAGGAGTGAATTTTACTTTTTGAGCATCACCAAAGATAGCGGCAGCAACGGCGCGGCAAGCGTCAACGTCGATACCCGTCCAATTACCTTTGTCGTCAGCGTTTGAGAAACCTGGTACGCCTTGGCTGACGCCACATTGTACGAAACCTTTTGCTTTAACGTCATCTAGTGTACCTGCAGCAGCACCAGTACTGATGGCGGCAGCAACAGCGGCGGTTGAGAGTAGTTTACAAACGTTCGATTTCATTGATAGCCTCCCAGGCATTTCTTTCTTTTGTGTATGTTGTGTTTTTTTTCATTGTTATTAAGTCTTGGGACTTAGTTAAAAACAATGCAAATATATTGCCAACATTATGATTATTTATTTTTGTTGTATGAGATGCAGAGCATTCTTCTAGTGGAATGTTGCATTACCTAATAGAACGACTGTTGATGGTCTCTAGTCAAGGATAAAGTGCTATAAATATGTTTTTTGGTGCATAATTCTTACAAAATAGGGGGCTAAGAAGACTGATCTGTTTAAAAAATAGGCGGTTTTTATTGTTTATTACGAAATGTGCGCTTTTGTAAGAAAATGTGTCACTTAATGGTGCAAGCCAGATATGAAAAACTTAGCAGACTTAACGAAAAAAGCAAAAAATTACCAATTTGGTGCGACGGTTTGTTTTTGTTTTATATTGGTGCGATCTTGATTTGCTCGTTTTGAGAGTAAATATATATTCTCGAAAGCGCTTCCCATACTTTGTTATCTACATGATAGTATTAACAATACTTTAGTGTGATTAAGGAGATCCATGTCGAATGGAAAGCTCAACTAAACCGCTCGATCGTTTAGATAAAAAGATTCTACGTGAACTGCAAGTTAATGGTCGTTTGTCGAACGTTGAATTAGCCAGTCGTGTAGGCTTGAGTGCAACCCCGTGTTTAGAGCGGGTGCGACGTCTAGAACGTAACGGCTATATCACAGGCTATTGTGCATTAGTTGACCCTAAAAAGGTCGATGCTGGATTACTTGTATTTGTGGAAATTCGTTTGAAGACAACCTCTCCAGAGGGCTTTAACGAATTTAAGAATGCCGTCACAGAGATTCCTGAAATTCTTGAATGTCATTTGATTGCCGGCGACTTTGAATACTTATTAAAAGCGCGAGTGTCGAACATGGATACTTATCGGCTGTTGCTTGGTGAAACATTGCTAACCTTACCGCATGTGCGAGAGTCGCGTACCTATGTGGCGATGGAAGAAGTGAAAAACACCACTGTGGTTAGCATCCCATAAATCGGCTACTTGATGGGTCAATAAAGAAGAAGGGGCTGAATAATCTCAGCGCCTTCTTTTTTTAGACGATAGAGAGAGTTAGACATTTAAATATTGGCTGTGATTCGGTAGCCATCGGGTTAGCAAGGGAGAGACCCTTTCAGGGTATTGCTGATGCAACTGAGCGGCGGCTTTTTGCACATCATCGAGTAGGGCTTTATCCCTTTGTAAATCCGCGACTTTAAATTCCCATAAGCCAGTTTGCCGGGTGCCTAAAAGCTCTCCTGGTCCTCTTAGTTCTAAGTCTTTTTCAGCGATTTTGAAGCCATCGCTGGTTTCTCGCATGGTCGATAAGCGCTCTTTTCCTTGTTGCCCTAAAGGGGCTTTATACAGAAGTACGCAGTGGCTTGCGGTTTGGCCGCGACCCACTCGACCACGTAGTTGGTGTAGCTGAGCGAGTCCTAAACGTTCGGGGTTTTCAATAATCATTAAACTCGCATTAGGTACATCTACTCCGACTTCAATAACGGTCGTTGCGACCAATAACTGTATCTCATTGGCTTTAAAGCGAGCCATGATCTCGGCTTTTTCCGCCGCTTTAAGGCGTCCATGAACCAAGCCAATAGATAGCCCACTGAGTTGTTCTGCCAATAACAGCGCAGTGTCTTCCGCCGCTTGGCATTGTAACGCTTCAGACTCTTCGATCAGAGTACATACCCAATAGACTTGCTTGCCTTCTTGGCAGGCGATTTTTACCCGTTCGATGACCTCATTACGCCGCTGATCGGATACTACAATGGTATTGACTGGCGTCCTTCCTGGAGGCAGCTCATCGATTATCGAACAGTCCAGATCTGCATAGGCAGACATAGCTAAAGTGCGTGGAATCGGTGTTGCCGTCATGATCAGCTGGTGAGGTTGGAAGCCTTGTTTTAACCCTTTTTCTCGCAATGCCATCCGTTGATGGACACCAAAGCGATGCTGTTCGTCAATGATCGCCAAGGCCAGTCGATCAAAGTGTACGTTTTCTTGGAAAAGAGCGTGAGTGCCGACGACAATATGTGCCGAACCAGATGCGATGCTTTCTAGTTCAGCTTCACGGGCTTTGCCTTTTAGCTTGCCTGCCATCCACGCCACATTCAGTCCCAGAGGTTTGAACCATTGAGTGAAATTCGCGAGATGTTGTTCGGCTAAGATCTCAGTCGGTGCCATAATGGCGACTTGATAACCGGCATTGACAACGGCTGCCGCGGCCAATGCGGCCACCAAGGTTTTGCCAGAACCCACGTCACCTTGAACAAGGCGCAGCATGGGATGTCCAGATTTTAGGTCGCTTAACAGCTCTTGAAAAACCCGCTGTTGGGCATTGGTTGGCGAAAATGGAAGCTGTTCTAGTAAATCTGTCGCCAATTGACCAGAGGCTGTGACTTGAATGGCTTTGTCTTCTTTGGCTTTGATCTTCTTACCAATTAAAGACAGCTGATGGGCCATCAACTCCTCAAAAGATAGGCGATATTGCGCCGGATGCGAACCTGTTCTTAATTGCTCTAGGTTCGCGTCCGCTGTTGGATGGTGAAGAAATCGAATAGAATCGTCTAATGGCGGCAAGCTAAATGACTGACGCAGGTTATCAGGCAGCCATTCTTTTAGGTTATAAGGCGTTAGGCGTTCTAATGCTTGTTCACATAACAGGCGAATTTTGGTTTGGGTAAGCCCATCAGTGAGTGGGTAAATTGGCGTCAGTTGGTCGCTGTCTGCATGGGGATCATTATCACCAATGAGTTTGTATTCAGGATGATATATTTCAAAGCCGGTACTGCCACGACGTATTTCACCAAAACAACGGATCCGCTTTCCTGATTCTAGCTGCTTTTTCTGCGCCGCTGAAAAATGAAAAAACCGTAGGCACAGAGTGCCACTCGAATCTTTGATGCGGCAGAGCAAACTACGGCGTTTTCCCATTTTTATTTCGCAGCCAATAGGTATTCCTTCTATTACGGCTTCATCGCCAAAGCGCAGCTGCCCTATGGGAATAACACGGGTTCTGTCTTGGTAACGAATGGGCAGATGAAACAGTAAATCCTGCACCGTATGAAGGTGCAGTTTAGCCAGCTTTTCCGCCATGGCGTCGCCAACGCCTTTGAGTTCTCTCACATCTTGTGTGTCGAGATCATCTATCATAATGCGCTTAGATATCCAGTTTTTTACTAGCGCCGCGAATTGCTTGGCTAACCGCATCGATTGCATTCGGGCGAGGGTAGCTTGCTCGCCATGCAAGAGCAACGGTGCGTTTGGGCACTGGCTCTTCAAATGGACGTACCTCTAATAGCGAATGATCTATGCTGGTCACCGCTGATTTTGGCAGTACAGTGACGCCTAAGCCAGAAGCGACCATGTAACGAATGGTTTCCAGCGAGCTGCCATTAACAATCGTGCGCCCTTCACCAAACTCTTCTTCTTTCACTAAGGGGCAAGCTTCGAGTACTTGTTCACTAAAACAGTGACCTTTGCCTAATAGCAGAAGGTTATCTGTAGATAGCTGTTCAGTGTTGATGTGCGAAAGGTTTGTCCAAGGGTGATCCTTAGGCATTAAAACCACGAATTCTTCTTCGTAAATCGGTTGTGTAACCACATCAGGCTCATTAAAAGGCAGTGCAATAATAATGGCATCTAATTCACCGTTACGCAGTTTAGGGCGCAGGTTTTCGGTAAGATCTTCTTCAATGATCAGCGGCATGTCGTTAGTGATTTCCCGTAGATTAGGAATCATCATCGGGAAAAGGTACGGAGCAATGGTAAAAATAGCCCCGATTTTCACTGGCCCTTTTAGCTGGTTATGGCCGGTAGAGGCGAGCTCTTTAATGGTATTTGCTTGTTCGATAACCCGTTTTGCTTGCGTCACAATTTGCTCCCCGATCGGAGTAATATAGACGGAGCTTTTACTGCGTTCGAAGATGGCCGCGCCAAGTTCTTCTTCGAGTTTTTTGACCGCTACACTTAGCGTGGGTTGAGACACATGACACTTTTCTGCTGCGTGCCCAAAGTGCTTTTCTTTTGCTAGCATAACAACGTACTTTAATTCAGTTAATGTCATTTTGTGTCCCCAACCTAATCATTGTTAATAACTATGATAATACAAAATTTGATAAAGTGTATCGGAGAATCTAGTTTGCGCTTTTATTGCTTAAAGAGGTAGTCATGAATTCAAAGCGAGTCCTAATAGCAGGCTGCGGTGACTTAGGTACCGGAGTCGCCGAGTATTTTGTGGCGAAAGGGGATCAGGTATATGCAGTGCGTCGGTCGGGCACAGTGTTTCCCCATAAGGTGCGAGGTGTAACTGGTAATCTCACCGAGTTAGCGGACGAAGCGCTGCCTGATGTGGATCTTATCGTGCTCATTATGACACCTTCTGAACGCAGCCCCGCAGGTTATCGAGCGGCCTATTTCGATACGGCACAACGCCTTACAGAGCGCTATCAGAGCGCGCAAACGCCGCTACTTTTTGTTTCAAGCACCAGTGTTTATGGGCAGAATAAAGGGCAATGGATCGATCAAGATACGCCGCCAATTGGGGCACAGGAAACCGCTAAAATTCTCCTGGAAACTGAGCAGTTACTGGCACGTGCTTTGCCCTCTATCGCGCTACGTTGTTCGGGTATTTATGGTCCCAAGCGCTACCGCATGCTAGATAAAATTAACGCCGGGGAGGTCTGGCAGGCAAACAGCTGGACGAATCGTGTTCATCGACACGATGTTGTCAGGGCTTTGTGTCATCTCGCGGAAAAGGTGCTTAATGGTGAATCGCTAGCGGGGCATTATAATGTGACTGATGATACACCGGTTTCCATGTGGGAAGTGAAGCTCTGTATTGCGCATTTACTAGGAGTAGCGGTGAATCTTCCAGATGATGTCGCGGCTTTTCTACCGATTTCTGGTAAGCGGATCAGTAATCAAGCGCTGAAAGAAACGGGCTTTTGTTTTGCTTACCCTAGTTATGTCAGTGGCTATGAAGAATTAGTGAAAGCGTATCTAGCGGAACAGTCGGCATAAAAAAAGAGGCACTAAAGGCCTCTTTTTAGATTATCTTCACGCATGCTGAAAACAACATGGTGAGAGAGAATAATTAGTCTTCCAGCACCATGATGCCTTCGATCTCAACCTGTACACCTTTTGGTAAGGCGCGAACACCCATCGCAGCGCGCGCTGGGTAAGGTTGTTTGATGAACTGAGTCATGACTTCGTTTACGGTTGCAAAGTTGCTTAGGTCCGTCATGAAGATGTTGAATTTCACAACGTCTTCTAAAGAGCCACCAGCGGCTTCACAAACGGCTTGTAGGTTTTTGAAAACCTGAGTCGTTTGCTCAACGATGTCTTCACTGATTACTTCCATTGTTTCTGCTACCAAAGGAATTTGACCTGAAAGGTAAACAGTATTTCCTGCGCGAACCGCTTGAGAGTAAGGGCCGATTGCTGCGGGTGCTTTTTCAGTGTGAATCACTTGCTTTGCCATGATATTCAATCCCATTTCAGAGTTGTCTTGCCTCAGCCTCTTGCGTGGCTGAGACGGGTTAAAAACCGTGTTAACGCTAACGGTATTAGCGACCTACGATGGTCTCACGAGAAACTTTCTCGACACAGCGTACCGCTTTAATGCGGCGCATTACGTCGGCTAAGCCTACTCGACTAGAAATAGTAATGCTTAAACGTAGACGGCTTACGCGGCCTCGCTCAATAATATCCAAGTTAGACACTTGATAGTCTGTATCACTGATAGAACTGGCGATTTTTGCGACGGCGCCACGTTCATTAATATAACTAACAATCAGGCTAATATTGAGGTCTTCTTCAATGTCCTTACCCCACACCATGCGAATAAAGCGTTCAGGGCTCGATAAATGATCCTGAATATTCGGGCAATTCAAATGGTGAATGATGATGCCTTTGTCGACCTGAACATGACCCACAATAGGGTCTCCAGGAATTGGTGAGCAGCATTTCGCATAAGAAATTAACATGCCCTCGGAGCCATTTACCTTAAAGGATTTTGGCGTCACCAAGGTGTTTTCATCGTAATTCGGGAACAGCTCGCGAGCGACCAAATAACCAACATGTCGGCCTTTACCAATGGATTCTAATAAGTCATCCAGAGTAGCTAGCTGATGCTGTTTAAGTACTTGATTAATTTGCTCGGAGGTAAGCTCTTCAATGTTTGTCTTAAAGGCATTTAACGAGCGCGTTAACAGACGATGGCCGATAGATATCGCATTTTCGCGTTGTTTGTCTTTCAGGTAATGACGAATGTTTGTACGTGCTTTACCGGTAATCGCAAAACTTAGCCAAGCGACGTTTGGTTGGGCGTTCTTAGCGCTGATAATCTCAACCGTCTGGCCACTTTCTAGTTGTGTGCTAAGCGGAGCTAAACGACGGTTAATGCGACAAGATATACAAGTGTTACCAATTTCTGTGTGGACACCATAGGCAAAATCGACCGGTGTTGCCCCAGATGGTAGCTCAATAATCTGGCCTTTAGGGGTAAACACGTAGACTTCATCAGGGAATAAGTCACTTTTCACGTTATCGACGAACTCAATAGGGTTACCGGCTTTTTGCTGAATTTCCAGCAAGCTTTTCACCCATTTTGTTGCACGATCGTGATTGTTTGGTGCGGCTGCATTGCCACTAAACTTGTAAGCCCAATGCGCAGCGATACCATTGTTTGCAACCAAATCCATTTCTTCAGTACGGATTTGTACTTCCATTGGCAGACCATTCGTGCCGACCACTGTGGTATGCAAAGATTGGTACCCGTTGGATTTTGGTACTGCAATATAATCTTTAAAACGGCCTTCAATAGGCTTAAACAAGGCGTGGATAATACCCAGAATACGGTAACAGCTGTCGTGGCGGTCAGTAACAATACGCACACCTAACACATCCATAATCTCGTCAAGAGAGCGGCGTTTCTTGCTCATCTTTTGATAAATACTATAGATATGTTTTTCTCTCACACTGATATTGGCATCAATGTAATCAGCGGCCAATTCAGAGCGGATAAAGTCTTCAAGTTTTTCTGTGTCTTTACTGCGGTGGCCATATTTCTTATTAATGGCGCGTTGCAGCATGCGGGCTCGCATAGGGTAATAAGCTTGAAATGCGAGCGACTCCAGTGCGACACGCACATTATACATACCCAAGCGGTTTGCAATGGGCGCATAAATATCGAGCGTTTCACGCGCAATACGACGCTTTTTATGGGCTGGCATGGAATCCAGCGTGCGCATATTGTGCAGACGGTCAGCCAACTTGACAAGAATGACGCGAATGTCATCCGCCATGGCCATGGCCATTTTTTGGAAGTTATGCGCTTGCTTTTCGATCTGGCTATTGAATTCAAGGTGTGTCAGCTTACTGACACCATCCACCAAACTGGCAACGCCTTCTCCAAACTGCTCAGTTAACGCTTCACGGCTAATGCCGGTGTCTTCGATAACGTCATGAAGGAGGGCTGCAGTTAACCCTTCGCTGTCCATGCGTAAGTCGGCAAGGATCTCAGCAGCAGCAAGAGGATGGGTAACATAGGGTTCGCCACTTTTACGCCATTGGCCATCATGGGCTTGTTCTGCGTAATAGTAAGCGCGTTTTACCTGAGCAACTTGCTCGTGGGGTAAATATTGACCTAACGTCTGAGCTAAATTTTCAATGGTATACATCGCTCACCTCACAACAGCAAATAGAAAGCACGACGGCAGTGGTATGAGCGACACCATCAATATTAAAACTCGTGAATAGGTTGCTTTTGAAGATCAACGTTACTGGCGTTAATCAAATCTTCTGCAATTTCACGTAAAGCAACAACGGTTACTTTGTCGTCTTCAAGTGCCACTTTCGCTTCTTCACCACCAGTGGCAAGTTGACGTGCACGTTTTGATGCCACCATGACTAATTCAAAGCGGTTATCAACGTTTTCTAAACAATCTTCTACGGTAACTCGAGCCATTTTGACCTCTGTATTACGGTTATCTATTTATCCAAATGCAATTCTACTTAACGCCTTCTCATATTGACAAGAGATCATTGATAAGATTGCCATATTTTTGTTTCATTACGGTGTTTTTTGAGCGCATTGCAGTAAAAATCGACTGCATTTGTGTTAACGCTGTCTCAAAGTCGTCATTTACGATGACAAAATCGTATTCATCATAGTGTGACATCTCAGCAACAGCCTTACTCATGCGACGCTGAATCACCTCTTCACTGTCAGTGCCGCGACCATGCAAGCGTTCTTCAAGTGCTTTTAAAGAAGGCGGCAATATAAAGACGCCAATGGCATCTGGGTAGAGCTTACGCACTTGGCGCGCACCTTGCCAATCGATCTCTAAAATAACGTCTAAGCCTTGCTCTAGCATGTTGAAAATCGAAGCTTTCGAGGTGCCGTAATAGTTATCAAACACTTGAGCATGTTCGAAAAAGGCATCTTCGGCAATCATATCTAAAAAATCTTCGTCTTCAGTAAAGTAGTATTCACGGCCATGCTCTTCGCCTTTACGTGGCGCTCTGGTGGTGTGAGAGATAGAAATACGTACTTTATCATCCGCTTTTAGTAATGCTTTATATAAAGAAGATTTACCTGCACCAGAAGGCGCTGAGAGGATAAATAAGTTGCCCGTGTGTCGATCCATAGAACCTTTAAACCCGTTGAGATTAGTCAGAATATTTGGAATATGACTATACCATAGTCTGCTTTACCCCGCTTTTTTTATGTTATGTTAAACGCAGCAAAGTGGGGCTATTTTATATGGATATTAAGAGTGCCTTTTTTATGCAAGCAAAACGACAGCGTCTATAAGGCATTGTCTGTAGGGTATGATTTAGATTATCAAGAAGCCTTAACAAATGCGCTAGGTCGGGTGCCACATCGAGAAAGGCCTGAAGGCAGACCAAAGGCGTGCAGCACACCTTTGGTCAGTAGTCTTATTTAGCGTCTTTGAAGCCTTTTATATGGGCGTTAATTTGCCAGCGTAATAACTCTGGTAACGCTTTTTGCTTCGCCTGTTGTAAGGCTGGAACTGCTTGGCTTTGCGGCATGACTTCTAGGCTGGCGTCATTTTTCCACGGGTAAAATGCAGGCTGACCGCTCATTGGGTAAGCACCTTTTTCGTCAATCCAGAGTTTAGTGTTATAGCCAAATGCTCGTGATTTATCATCCTCTACGGCGAGCATATTTCGTCCTGCAATAGCTTGATAAGAGGTGTCTGATAATGAGTAATGGTACAGAGTTGGGAAGATGTCCTTATGGGACCCGACTCGGCTTGGGTCATAGTGCCATTGGCTGTTATCCAGGATTTTCTTCGGTACGTGTAAGTAGAATGGCACAGCACGATCCAACATCTGCTCTTCTGGATAATAGGCTTTTAGGCGGCGCATTTGATGGTCGCCGGTTGCTGCGATCAAGGTGCTATCCGCTTTATCAGAGCTTTCTACTGAACTAATAAACTGCCCAAAAGCATCCGCAGCATACTGGTAGGTTTCTTGTATGTTTAGCTCTTCTTGTCCTTGGGCTTCTGCATGTCGTATCACTTCTGGCGTTAGCGCAATAGGTTGCGGCGTGTAGCGCTCAGGCGTGACATAAGGTGGGTGGTTAGTAATGGTCAAGATACTAATAAAAGTTGGCTCTTTTGCTTCTTTTAGCAGCTTTTCAGCGAGACGATAAGCGTAGTCATCTGGCACGCCCCAATCGGTTATTTCATTGGCTGCTGCAGGGTACATTTTCATCAGGCTATTCTGGTCGTAAATGGCATCTACCCCTTGCACAGGTAAATAGTTAACCAAGTTACGCCACATCATATTGCCTGGAGAAATGAAGATAACCTTATAGCCCGCTTTTTTGTAGACATCAAAAGGCGTGCCTGTGAGTTTGGTGTTTTGTGCTGAACTATGGCTGATATTCTGCAACGGGCTATGGAAGAACATCGCAGCTAATGAAGGTGCAGTACCGTTATCTTCAGAAATAAAACGTTTAAAAACAAAGTCTTCGGCAAAGTGTGGGCGAAGGTGACCGAGTAAATCGTTCTTACCTACTTCATCAAACTGCAGCATGTTACTGCCAAAACTTTCCATTAACACCATGACGACGTTAGGTTTATGCTCAGCGAGGAAAGGATTATTGGGGGTTTTTTCCATTAGGCTGGAGATACCTAATTGCTTTTCTAATTGCTCGCCTTTTGTTTTTGAGACAGAGGAAAACGACAGATCTTCATTATGGTCTTTTATGGCCCAATTAAGGCTCATTAAGCCATTAGGTGTGATCTTGTTAAGCAACAGTAATTGTGACACTTGAGCGTTGTCTCGTCGTAACGGGAAAGTACCCACACTGCCGCGGCTGATGATGGCTAAAATAAGAATCATGACAAAAACAAACAGTACAAAAAGCGCGATGTTCCACTTTTTTGGGTTTTTATCTTTTACTAAATAACGAGTAAAACGCCCAGAAATAAAAGCGGCGACTAAGGCGGCAAGCAGCCCGCGAATAACTGGGTAGCCTTCCCACATATTGGCTAACACGCTGGCAGTGTCATCTTCTGCTAGACCGAACGCAAAAACGTCAAAGGTGTTGTGATAGGTCTGGTAATAGTAATAGTTACTGATGGCGACCATGGCAACGGCAAAGGTAATCAACCCAAATAACCAAGGTAAGCAGACTCTAAATGCCGTCCAAGTAAAACGACTGGCCGCCATGAACAAACCAAGTAGCGCAAAAGGCACCATTAACATTCCGCCCACGCGCAAATCATAGCGAACGCCAGTTAGCCACATGCGTTGCACATCGTCACTGTGGGTGGCCAGCTGACTCGGCTCAGAAAAAACCGCCAGCATGACGTAGCGAGAGGCCATTAATATCAACACGAGATACAGGATCTGGATGGTTAAGGTGAGGAACAGTGAGCGGATTCTCGTTTGATACATGAACTGGCAATTCCTAAGGGAAAAATATGAAGAAAAAATGGAGTATAACACTCCATCTTTTTTTTTCGACTGAGTCTTTTCTGATCCTTTATAAAACTTTATTTCTTACGTTTTTATCGGCGGCTGCTTGTTGCTGAGTGAGCTTGATCCGATGGTATCGGGCTGGCCATCCAGCCAAGTATCATCCATAAAAACCCGATTCCTAAGAGCACATAAAGTGGGGCACTCCAAGAGTGTTGCCAGTCATGTAATGCACCAATTAGCACGGGACCCAATGCCGCC
Organism: Marinomonas pollencensis; assembly: GCF_003387375.1. GTDB lineage: Bacteria > Pseudomonadota > Gammaproteobacteria > Pseudomonadales > Marinomonadaceae > Marinomonas > Marinomonas pollencensis. The sequence goes on from NZ_QUNG01000005.1 coordinate 331,336, forward strand.
AGTGTGTAGCCGATGAGTTGTGCCATGCCAGAAAGAGCCGCGGCCTGTTTAGGGCTATTAGTTCGTAAACTGACAAACGACAAACCTAATATAAACCCCATGCTGACTCCAAAACCAAAGCTGACGGCCCACACACCAGACCAGCTTGGCAGGTATAAAAAGCCCAACAGGCTGAGCCAAGTTAAGCCGGTAGCAAATAAGCATAAGCGACGGTGACTACCTAGGCGGTGAATAAATGGTGCAAGGATTAACGAAGGCAAGGCCCCTGCTAGCTGCAAATAACCTTGATACAGACCTGCTGTTGTATCCGTATAGCCGTAGCTCACTAAAATCGCGGGAACCCAAGCTACCACTATGTAATTGATTAAGGAGTTCACCGCGAGAAACCCAGCAACTTGCCACGCAGTGATCGAGCGCCACAACTTAGGAGATACGTCAGCGTTGTTGATTTGTGGCGTGTGGTGCTGGGTTATTTTACAGGTAAACCAAACCACCAATGGCAAAAGAATCATTAACCCTTGGCAAGCTAACGCGAATGACCAGCTACTCATTGGCAGGGTGAAGTTCGACCCTTCAGCAAACACACTCAACGGCACCGCAAGGCTCGACATCACAAAGCCGCCAATGCTCATCATCAAGACGTAAATCGCCGTAAGTTGAACAATATAATGGGGAAATTCACGTTTTAATAAACTTGGCAGCAACACATTACCAATAGCAATGCCGGCACCAATTAGCACGGCGCCAATATACAAGGCAGCGAGCGAGCCCAAAGAGCGAGTTATCATACCGAGCGCAATCAAAGCTACGCCAGTCGCTAAAATGCGTTCGATCTGAAAATGTCTGGTTAACCAAGATGCCACCGGTGCGAATAGCGCAAAAATAAGCAGAGGCAAACTGGTTAATAAACCGGATTGCGAACTAGTGAGCTGTAGATCTTGGCTGATGCGGTCTAGCAGAGGTGGTAAGCCTGTTACTGGGCCTCGTAGATTTAGCGAAATAAGAAAAATAAACAGCAATAAATAGGCAGCATCGTGTTGCGCCAGACGGCGTAAGGTGTTCATAGAAAATCGCTATATTTTGAATATGGTAAGGGCATTTATTATATGCGATAGTCGGCTAACTTAATTTAGATGTTTGGACAATAAATTGCGCAATACAGACAGCTCTTCGACTCGGTTGTTAAGGGATTTAAACCTCATTGAGGAATATTCACCACGAGTCTTTGTATCGCGCTCTGAGTCTGTATCTCACGTTGAAGAAACCCCATGGCATCAGCATCAAAGTGGCCAATTAGTGCTGCCTTTAACGGGTGTTGTCACCTGTTTTATAGAAGACAAAATGTGGCTTGTTCCGCCACGTTGTGCGGTGTGGATTCCGAGTATGGTGAGCCACAGTAACCAGATATCAGCCAATGCTGATGTGTGTATGTTACTGGTTGCACAAGCTGAATTAACCATGCCTGATTATGCTTGCACGCTCACCGTGACGCCGCTCTTGCGGGAGTTAGTAATACATTTAGCAACGCAAACGTTGGATTACGAACCAGGTTCTGCAACAGATAGATTAGTGACTGTTTTACTCGATCAACTTGTGGCGTTAGAGCGTGAAGAGTTTGCTTTCCCGATTCCTGAGCATCCGGTATTGAAGCGCCTCGCTTTTGCTTTGTTAGCGAAACCTAATGAAAAACGCACATTAAAAGGCTGGGCAAATGACTTTGCTATGAGTGAAAGGACATTGGCTCGGATGATAAAGCGTCATGTGCAGCTGACTTTCGGGCAATGGCGGGCTCATTTACATATTGTTTTAGCGCTGCAAAAGCTAGCTCATGGTACGCCCGTACAAACCATCTCCGAAGAGCTAGGCTATGAATCTGTCAGTGCTTTTATCACCTTTTTTAAAAAAGCATTGGGCAAATCACCGCGTCAATATCGACTGGAGCGGTGGGGATTCTAGTGAGCAAATTTTAATACAATGACACCAAGAATAATGAGCATCACACCGGAGTAGCGCAGCAAAGAGGTTGGGTCTCCATAAAACCACACGCCGACTAGAAAAGTGCCTGACGCACCGATTCCTGTCCATACCGCATAAGCGGTCCCCATCGGAATTTCCTTTTGAGCAAGCCAAAGTAATGCGCCACTGACAAACATAAAGAACACCGCGATGACGATACCGATTATTCGTGTGCTACCGGATTGGGCTATTTTTAAGCCAATGGGCCAGCCGATTTCGGTAAGACCTGCTAACAGTAAATATAACCAACCCATTTGATGATTTCCTTTTAGTGCGAATTGAAAAGGGTATTTGCGTTCGATGGTATCAATAATTAAGATGTTTAAAAGTTATTAACTATCGAAATTATTCATATGTTAAGTTTAGAACAAATCAATATGTTGGTTCTGTCGGCTGAGCTTGGGTCATTTTCTGCGTGCGCTAGGCGGCTTGGAAAAGTGCAGTCGGCGGTCAGTCATGGGATTAATAGTTTGGAATTGGATTTAGGCGTAGCGCTTTTTGATAGAAGCTCCCGCAGCCCTAAATTAACGGCAGAAGGGGAGCGTTTACTGCGCAGCGCAAAATCTCTGTTAGCTCAGTCTCATGAGTTTGAGCAAATCGCAGAGTCGATCCTAAGAAACGAAGAAAGCGGCTTGACGATTGCCGTAGACGACGCGCTATTAAGCCCTTATATCTCTAGTGTATTGCCACAATTTGCGCTCACTTTCCCCTATGTTCAAATTGAACTGGTGTCTTTGGCATCTCCTGATATGGTGAGCGCGGTAGCGACGGGCCATATTGATATTGGTGTGATGTTTGCCGAAATTGAAGCCCACAAACAAGTGGATTTTTGCTATGTGGGTGGGGTCGATGTTATTGCCGTTTGTCATAGGGGGTTCTCTTTGGCAGGGCAAAGGGTGAGCTCGGAATCGGACCTTGTGCCGCATCGGCAGATTACGGTGCGAGGAACGCGTAAAAAAGAGTCTCAAGCATTGATCAGCATGACGCCAAATGTGTGGTGGTGCTCCAGCAATTACGCGGCGCTAGAATTGGTGAGGCAAAAAATTGGCTGGGCGTATTTGCCCACTTCTTTGGCACAGCCTCTCATTGAGCAAGGTGAACTTTGCAAAATAGACGTGGTGTTTGACCACAAGCCTTGGTCAGTACCTGTGGATTTGGTCTCGAAGAAAGGGGCGCGACGGGGCCCCGCTTATGAGTGGTTGTTTGACGCATTTAAACAAGCTCTGTCTGCACCATGAGAATGGTTTGCTTGAGCTCTTATCCGACGAATAATTGAGACTGATTTCGGCCGTTGTTTTTGGCTTTATATAAGGCTTTATCGGCTTGTTCTATTGCGGCTTGTAAGTCTGCAGTAGTGGGGTCGACTTCGGCAATACCAACGCTCAGAGTAAAATTGACTAACTGCTGCTGATCAACATGAATCGTGGCATTTTCTAGCACTTTACGGATTCGTTCGGCCAAAACATGGGCTTTTTCTATGCTGGTGTTGGGCATCAGAATAACGAACTCCTCACCGCCATAGCGGGCCACTATATCTTGATGGCGGCATTGTTGTCTGAGTACATCCGCTACGCGTACGATCACCCGGTCGCCTAAACCATGGCCATAGGTGTCATTAATATTCTTAAAGAAATCGATATCGAGAATGGCCAACGAAAGAGGGTGTCTTATCTGCTTGTCTTGGCGCAACAATTGATTGGCCTCTAAAGCAAAAGAGCGTCGATTTAACAGCTTTGTTAAGGGGTCTGTCGAGGCGAGTAGCTGCAACTCTGCTTGGCTAGCTTTGAGCGTTTCTAGGGCACGAATACGATTCGCGATGATCAGCGAGAGAACAAGTGATTCTAGTAAAATACCAATGCCCACACCATGGCTACTGATGTAGCTAAAGCCGATTCTACCCTGATAAAAGAGTACGGCTAGAACACTAAAAGTGATGAATAAGCTATGGCCAATTAAGAATAAAAGGGCAAGTGGGTGCTTACGCACAAACATTGAAATAGTGACGCATAGGCTGATCGACAGAACAATAAAAGCCAGTGTACTGGCGTATTCCAGCGCTTTGATAATATCAAACAGGCCATAAATGGAGTTGGTTGCCAATATGGCAATAACTGTCAGCAAAGCCTTGTGTTCGGTTGGGTATTTGGTTCTCGTTTCAAAAATATTGATCATGAAAATCAATAAGCAGATCGGCATGGTGCCGAGGGCAATATTCCATTTCAGTGTGATAGAGCCAAAGACATCAAAAAAGCTGGCAAATAAACCATATGAAAGGGCGATCCAAAAGCCCCCGGAAACCAAATAACAAGCGTAAAAAAGGTGTTCTTTTAAGCGTGATGATAAAAACAGGAAAAAATTATAAATAATCAGAGCCAAGATCATGCCAACGATTAAAGTAATGTCATTATTTTGGTTGATCAGGACTCTTTTTGAGGCATCTTGGCTGTAGAGCTCGAGGCTAAATACCTGATAAATATAAGCAAGGTTTTTTAGATAAAGTGTCGTAACCTGTTGGGGCGCTAGCGTTATATCAAACACAGCCGTGCCTTGATACATCGATTCTTGAGTGTCTTTAATGTCCATATCCAGAAGTCGAGTGCGGGTGACTTGGCCATTTACGACTTCATTAAGCTCAATAGCGCGGTTGTAGTAAGCATAAGAGTTATGAAGATATAGAGTGATCGGAGTATCGCTGGTATTTTTCAGGGCTATTTTGGCCCAAGTTGTTTTGGCTTCGGCGCCCAAGTTGATTGAATTAGAAGAGTCTGTAAAACGCTGATTTTGTACCTGACTAATGGGCATATCGCCGCTTTTATCAACAAAATAACTCATTTGAAACTGTTCGAGCTGATCAAAGTTGTTGTCTATTAACAGCGCCGATGGCGCTGCATTTACGGTGCTAGCGCACAGTCCGAGCAAACTTAATGTCATTAAGTAAATGAGTGAGCGAAAAGCGGCGCCAATCATTAGTCGTCTTCCATAACTAGTAAAGTGGTTAGTCATTGATCAACTCATCTTAACCGATTGATCAGACAAAGCACGCTTTTAATCGTTTAAAAGACATTTAATGATGACTTACCCCTTAAACCTACAACCAAAAGCTCTCTGTTAAGAATGCCTACTTTTAATCAAATTGTCCGTGGATTTATCCAATGCGGTGAATTGATAAGTAAAACGTATCGTTTCAATAACTCTTTGCTAAAGCATTAATTCTCATCCTGCACTTTTATGCGTATAAAAATCTGGTTTCATTCTGAGCTAGTCTAAAACAGCCCTCAATAGCTCTCTTTCTTCTTTGCCGATACAAGCTTGTTGGGTACGCTTTGTTAATTTGTTATAGAATACCGCTATACGAATGTGACGCACTTATTTTTTATTTAGCAATTGGATGTCTTACAGCTTTCTTCCTAGCTCGTCATCACGTCACGTGCGATCTTGGTTAGGTCGTCTAACAAGCCGAGAGCTGCCAAAACATTAACGTAGTGACCAAGAGAAATGGAAGGGTCGCCTTTTGATATTTTTCGCAGTGTTGGCTTAGAATTCCTGTACTGCTATGTGTCATCTCTTGAGTAATGCCGCGCCTCTTCATTGGCAATGTTAAGTTTTCGCCCAAGATGTTTAACATCTTCGTTTGTATAGGGAATATGACAGCAGTGCGTTTTGTTTTTGATTCGATAGTATTCATTGTGAAACTATAGTTTCACTTTAATCTTCAAGTTGTAAACTAATAAATTGCCAATCTCTCGAAATAAAGTGAGCATAGATCTGAACAGGTCATGTCGATTTTTCTCTGTTGTTTCAACATGAGCTTTTTCTGTGTCGATACGCTCGACATACTAAGACCCAGTACATGGAACTCAGCTAATTTTGTCTTGTTATTGATTAGGGGTATGATTATGCGATTTGTGATAAGAAGCTGTATAGCACATGAAAACCAAACAAGCGCTAGTTATTGACCTTTTTGCAGGCCCTGGTGGACTCGGGGAAGGCTTTTCATCGGTACAAGATGAAAATGGAAATCCATTTTTTAAGATAGGTATTTCTGTTGAAAAAGAAGCTTCAGCACATAAAACGCTTACGACTCGGGCTTTTTATCGAAAGATAAAAGGTCTAACAGGTGGACTAGTCGGTTATAACGAATACCTACAGGGTACGTTAACTCAGCAGCAGCTTTTTGATCTATATCCAGAGCAAGCCAAAGAAGCGACTATGGAAACTCTCTATAGTCCTAGAGCGCTTGGTGATGATAACGAAATCATTCATGAACGTATTACGGAGCTTGTGAAGCTTCATGGTAATGGCCCTAAAGTCGTTATTGGTGGTCCACCATGCCAAGCTTACTCTCTGGCTGGACGGTCTCGTAATGCGGGTATAAAAGGCTACAAGGCTGAAGACGATCATCGAAATTTTTTATATAAAGAGTATCTAAAAGTACTTTCCATCGCGCAGCCTGATGTTTTTGTAATGGAGAATGTCAGAGGGATTCTTTCTGCTAAAATCGATGGTACTGTCATGTTCCCTAGTATTCTTGAAGACTTACAAGACCCTGGGCAAGCGACAAAAATCGAGAGCGCCAAATACAGAGTCCACTCTTTAGTCGTGAGTGCTGACGACCCTAATAATCCTGTTTATCATGACTCAAAAGACTTTTTGATCAAAGCGGAAGAGTATGGTGTGCCACAGGCCCGCCATAGGGTCATTTTACTTGGTGTACGGGAGGACATTAAAAATGTGCCTAGTACGCTACATCGTTCTGACGAACAAGTTTCTGTCAGGCAAGCAATTGACGACCTGCCGAAGCTGCGAAGTGGCTTCTCGAAGCGGACAGATGATCCAAAAGATTGGGAAAAGACTGTTTCAAAAAACTCAAAGCAGATAAAAGCCTTACTTAAAAACCAGTTTAATGAGGTAAGTTGTTTAGATTTAAAGCCATTCAAAAACTTACCTCGATCTGCAGATCAGCCTATCGAGCCGCTTAAAAAAGTGCCAAAAAAACTTGCCGAATGGTATCGAAATAACGCACCGATCTGTGTGCTTAATCATGAGACTCGTGGTCATATGGAAAGTGATCTACTGCGGTATGCATACAGTGCAGCTTATACAGAACTGAGTGGTGGTATATCACCAAAATCGCGAGACTTTCCAGAAGAGTTAGCGCCTAAACACGAAAATTGGAAATCAGGTAGCCATGCGGATCGCTTTAGAACCCAAGCGGCTAATAAAAGTGCCACAACCGTAACAAGTCATATCTCAAAGGATGGACACTACTTTATTCACTATGACCCAAAGCAATGTCGTAGTTTAACCGTCAGAGAAGCTGCACGTTTACAGACATTTCCAGATAATTACCTATTTGAAGGCAATAGAACGCAGCAGTACGTGCAGGTTGGAAATGCTGTGCCGCCGTATTTGGCACAGCAGATTGGTATGGTTGTAATGGGGCTAATTAAGTAAAGTTACTCTGGGTGAGAGTAATCAGGAGTGCCAATACGGCTGAAATAAGCACCCAGACGTTCAACCAAAGATGGAACAAACTCATTAGATAAAGTTGCTACTCTTTGATCGGTGAGTGATCTTCTGATTTCAGCATTAGCTTCCATGCAATTCATAAAGTTGAACTGAGCATGAAAGGGCCCTAATACCTCATCAGCACTGAGCTTAATTTGGGGGATGAAGTGCAGCTTAGGTGATCGATCCCCATGATTTACTAATTTTCTTATGCTCTTTTCGGCACTATCTTTGGTTTTTTTGCCGGCTGTTTCATTAGACTTTATCTCATGAAGCTCCAACCATTCTTCCTTAACTGACTTAAGATTCACTAGTTGGAAAGTGGGGTTTTTCTCTCTAGCAAGGTCACATCGAGGTGTCACGGTAATCCCCCCGAAAAATAACAGCAGCCAAAAGTAGAATTTTCTCGTAATCTAAACGCAGGAGGTTCTGCATGAAAAAATCTCGTTACACTGAT
>NZ_QUNG01000006.1:0-21395 GCF_003387375.1 Marinomonas pollencensis
GCGGTAAACATAAGTCTTTCGTTCCAATTCAGAGAGAGCAAGAGACTTTATGGTGTTTGGTGGAGATTTCTATGTGGGGGTTAGCCGACGCTTACAGGGAAGGCGAGGCGAATTTAATGGAAGAAACAATACGGTCTCTCTTCGAGAGCCCCGACACAGTAGTGTTTGTAATGATTTATAGGTATACAGATAGTACATGTATTATGTCTGATCGGGGATATACTACTCCAGTACCTGATGGAAAGCATATGGCATTTGATTTTAATCTTAGCTCTAATGCCTTTATTAGGTATATGTTTGCTGACCTAGATTCTCTAACTCCAAAGGGAGCGCCTCAGCAGATTGTAGATATGTATAAGGCCCAGAAAAAGGAAATTAAGGTTTTTTCATGTGAAAATGATATGAATGAACTTGAGGTTTATAATCAGCGTACTTTGTACCAGTGCCATTCTCAAGTATATAGCTCGGCGAAAGAAAATTATGGCTTATAAAAATTGGCTTCAAGGGGCATCACTCCGTGGCGCTCGTTTGTGGCTAAATACCACAAGCCTTGCTCCGCTGCGTAATGCTCCTGAGCCTAAGCGTTAAATTAGGAATAGGTATGGATACATCTACTTGGAAAGAAAAACATGTTGATGAGCTCAGCATTTTTGAGCTCGCATATGCGCACCTAGGGGGCGCTGGCTCTTATCGGCTGAAGGATGGTTGGCTGAAATCAATTTTGCCAATTACATTGCAAGAGATAAATCACGCAAGAAATATGGAGTATTCTAAGAACTTTGTTCCTGTTGTAGGTGCTTTCAGTGTAATTGAGCAGATTGGATTTACTTACAAGAGAAATGACAAAGTAGAATATTCAAACCCAAATGCCAGTAGCATAAATAAAGCATTGTATTACTTTGCTGACTACGAAGAAGGTAGTGATGATGTGAAAGCTCTCTATGCTTTAAGAAATTCTTTCTTACATAATGCGAGCTTAATGGCGAAGGCACTTCATGTTACTAAACCAAGTTATTATTTTCAGTTTGATCGGGAAATAGATGAACTCGTTCAATATCCAGAAAACCCATGGGATGGAAACATATTAACTTTCAAGCCTGAATATACAACTTTAATCAATCCAGAAAAAGTTGTTGATTTAGCTAGGGTTACCGTAGATTCAGCGCTAGAGTGTTTGAATAATAATATTCTTGAGGTCGATTTGGAGTGTGGTGAGAGAGAACTTTTTTATCGCTTTCTTAAGCATTTTCCAGATTAAAATTTAACAAAGCTTTGCGGCGGATAAACCTCTGATTAAGGAATTCAGACTATAGAATTGCTCTTCATTTCGAAAAACAGCCTTTTCATAGGGTCGAGATGCATTACCTAGAGCCTGAAAAGCGCTTCGGGTTGAGCTCAGAGACTCGGTTTTTAATTAAGTTTGGCTGTTGGGGTAATTCTGCGGATTTAACTATGCCTGTCATTTTGGTGTTGTCTATGGTGTGTGCAGTCTATTCGTTGTACCTTTTTAGGGACTGTTATATTCCAATTTTGATTCAAGGTAATGAGTCAATGTCCTGCCAATTTTTTTACTATTAAAACCAATCTTTAGGGAGTTCAATTATGGATATGCACAACCTATTAACCTTTATGGCTGTTGCAACTTTGCTGGTTATGTCGCCTGGCCCAAATGGGGTTCTTATCGCTAAGACTGTGCCTTTGTTCGGAAAAAAGGCGGGGTTTTCAAATGTGTGGGGTTTTGTCGCTGCTTTTTATGTACATGGAACGCTGTCCATTTTTGGTATTTCTTTGTTGTTGGTTCAATCCGCAGAGGCCTTTCTTGTTTTTAAACTGTGTGGTGCGGCGTATCTTATTTGGATTGGCATAAAATCATTGGTAGGGGCGTTCAAAGCCAAGCGACTTGATGTTGCGACACCGGCTCAGACGGAGAAAAGTAGCGTATCGCAACGCAGTGCGTTTATTGAAGGTTTTTTCACCAATGTACTTAACCCTAAAGTGTCTATGTTTTACTTGGCGGCCTTCCCACAGTTCCTTTCGGTAAACGACAGTCCATTAACCGCCTACGCTTTAGTGACGGCGCATTCTATGGTGAATTTGATCTGGTTTTCTCTCATGGTGCTTATGCTTTCACGAGTGAAAAACATGGCGAATAATGTGCGTTTTAAAAAGTGGTTAAGCTCTGTGACGGGGGTAATCTTTATTGGCTTCGGCTCTAAGTTAGCGCTGATGAAAGCGAGCTGATTTCTGCTTGAGCGAATATGCTTTGTTATGAATCGCTAAAAACATAAAAAAGCCCCCACTTAGCGAATTAATAGCACTAAGTAGGGGCTTGTTTGGCTTACTCTTTCACAATGAAATAGAAGCCAAATATAGCTAGAAGTCAAAAATAACTAGAAGCGTTTTCTACTCTCCTAATAGCAACTTATCGTCGTCTAACTCTTCGCCGTCATTACGGGCTTGAGCAAACAATTGCAGAAGGTCTTTTACTTCATACCCAGCGCGTTTATCGCCAGCTAAATCAAAAATGATTTTCCCTTCGTGGAGCATGATGGTTCTAGAGCCATGATCCAGGGCTTGGCGCATGGAGTGTGTCACCATCATCACAGTCAGCTGTTTCTCTTCAATGATTTGTGACGAGATATCCATAATCAGCGCCGCCGTTTTTGGGTCAAGCGCCGCGGTGTGCTCATCCAACAAAAGAATGCTGCTAGGTTGTAACGCCGACATCAGCAAGCTAACGGACTGTCGTTGTCCGCCTGAAAGCAAGCCCATTTCGGCGCTAAGACGATCTTCAAGCCCAAGATTGAGGCGGCTTAGCTGTTCTTTGAAGATTTTCCGTAGCTTATTATTTAACGCAAAAGAGAGGTTACCTTTTTTGCCGCGCCCATAGGCGAGCGCCATGTTTTCTTCTACGGTTAAATTACCACAGGTACCCGCCAGCGGGTCTTGGAACACACGAGCGATGTCTTTAGTACGGGCGGTTGCCGGAAGGTTAGTGACATCTCGATCAGAAAATAAGATCTTTCCTCGGGTCGATTCGATATCGCCGGCAATGGTATTGAGTAGGGTCGATTTACCTGCGCCATTGGAGCCGATCACAGTCACAAACTCACCGCTTGGGATGGTTAAATCCACGCCGCGTAGTGCGAGTTTTTCGGTTGGTAGGCCATGATTGAAGGTGACGTGTAGGTTTTCACAACGGATCATGCTCTTTCTCCCTTCGCTTTCTTGGCTTTCCATTCACGTCGTAATTTAGGAAATACCAGCGCTAATGCAACAAGAACGGCGGTAAGTAAATTAAGGTCAGATGCTTGGAAACCAAGGAAGTCCGCATTGAGCGCCATAGAAACGGCGACTCGATACAAGATAGAGCCGACAATGCAGCTCATCACAATGATCAAAATAGAGCGCGTTGAGAACAGTGACTCACCAATAATGACAGCAGCCAAGCCGACGACAATGGTGCCGATCCCCATGGTGGAGTCTGCAAACCCGTTTGTTTGGGCAAACAGGGCGCCCGCTAGGCCAACTAGGCCATTAGATAAGGCCAAACCAACATAAACCTTCTCGTTCACCACAATGCCGTTTGCTTGTGCCATGCGTTTGTTAGAGCCGACCGCGCGCATTGCAAGACCGTATTGTGTGTTTAAGAACCAAGCAACCAATAAGCCACCTATAACGGCACAGAAGGCCACAAAGATCACCTTCATGTACATCGCAGGTATGCCGAGCGCCTCAAAAGGCGTTAGCATGGTTGGCTCCATAATCAAGGCAACATTGGGTTTTCCCATCACCCGAAGGTTGATGGTATAAAGGGCGGTCATGGTTAAAATACTGGCTAACAGGTGCAGTATATTAAAACGCAAATTTAGCCAGGCGGTGACAATACCCGCACTAGCCGCCGCTAAGGTGCCCAGTAATGTCGCCAGATACGCGTTGTAACCAAGCACGATCAAAGTAGCGGTAACCGCTGCACCTAGGGTGAAGCTACCGTCTACGGTTAAGTCAGGAAAGTCTAAGATGCGGAAGGTGAGATAGACGCCCATGGCAACCAAGCCATAAATAAAGCCTATCTCTAGCGTTCCTAAAAAAGCAAAAAGTGACAAAGTATATACCTATTATTCGATGATCTTAGTCGCACGCGCGAGTACAGCTTCAGGAACCTTTACACCCATGCGTTTGGCCATTTTCGGGTTCACAAACAAGTTGGTTCCTTTGGCCATTTTGACATCAATGTCGCCGGGTTTTTCACCATTAAGAATGCGCACAACGATTTCACCTGTTTGACGTCCAAGGTCATAGTAATCGTAGCCAATTGCTGCCACCGCACCACGGGCAACGGTATCCGTATCACCAGCAAAGACAGGGATTTGTGCATCAATACCTACTTTAACAACAGACTCTACCGCACTGATAATTGTGTTATCGATAGGGGTATAAATCGCATCGACTTTGCCAACTAATTGCTTAGCGGCAATCATCACGTCGGAGGTTCTAGGCGCTGGTGACTCAACGACTTTAATGCCCATTTCAGCGGCGACTTTTTTCACTTGTTCCAACATAGAAACAGAGTTTGCTTCACCTGGGTTATAAGGAATGCCTACGGTTTTTAGATTTGGCACAAACTCTTTGATTAATGACAAATGCTCTTTGATATTCGCCATATCGGATAAACCCGTTACATTGCCGCCTGGTTTTTTTAGACTAGGCACTAAACGGGCCGCAAGTGGGTCAGTAACGGCGGAAAAGACAACGGGAATAGAGCGGCTTACCGTTACGGCAGCTTGTGCAGAAGGGGTAGCGATAGCAACGATGACGTCTGGCTGGTCGCCGACCATCTTACGTGCGATCTGGGCAGCAATGTCTGTTTTTCCTTGAGCACTTTCGTAGGTAAATTTTAGGTTGTCGCCTTTGTAGCCATTTTCATTTAGGGTTTCTTTGATGCCATCACGCACTGCATCAAGCGCAGGGTGCTCAACAATGGCGGTTGTCGCCACGTAAACTGGGTCAGCTTGTGTTACGCCACTTAATATAGCGCTGGCCACAATCGCATGTTTAAAAATTGAACTGAATTTCATAGTGAACCCTTTGTAGTGATTATGTATAGATTTATGTATTTTAATGGATTATCCGCTAAAAATATCACAGCATAGAGAGCAAAAACTAGGTGAATTATCACTGTGGTGGTAGATCTATGCTTGTTGGTCAATAAACAACCAAAATAAAGAGTTAAAACAAGATTATAAACTCGAAAAGCATTCTTCCAAGATTGCTTGTTTGGCTATTGGAGGGGGTTGCCATTTAGCGCTTTCTAATCTCCTATCATAGCGCTTTTAGGTGGGATTCTTTTGTCGGGGTTAGAAAGTGAGGTTGGCCTTTCTTTGGATAAAGAAAGGCTTAGACAAAGACTATTTCACCTTGTCTCTAACGAGTGTCAAACTGCCGTCGATGTGTATGTCTCTTTGTGGGTAGGCAATGACGATTTGGTGTTCAGAGAAAAGTTCATCAAGCCGAAAACGTATGTTGCTTTTGGCCATCCGCAAGCCACCTTCCACGTTAGATTGTATCCAGAAGTTCACGTCGAAGATGAGGGCGTTGTCGCCAAAGTCTTCAAAGATGACCTGCACTTTGGGGTCGGTGAGTACACCTTCTTGCTCTTCAGCAGCTTGGCGCATGAGTTCGGCCACTTTTTTTACTGGTGACCCATAGGCAACACCGATTCTAACGGAAGTTCTCATTAGTTTATCGACAAGCGTCCAGTTCACTATGGTGTTCTCTAGGAGCTTGCTGTTTGGAATCAGCATATGTACACCGTCCACGCGGCGAAACCGAGTAGAGCGGGTGTTAATCTCTTCGACCACGCCTTTGGCATTTTCTACTTCGAGAAAATCGCCAATGCGAATGGGTTTTTCCCACATTAAGATCCAACCACTAATAAAGTTATTAATGATGTTTTGCGCGCCAAAACCGACACCAATGGCAATCGCACCGGATAAAAAAGCAAAAGCCGTCACTGGAATATTAATGATTTCTAGTGCGGTGATCGTGATGATGCAAATGGCGATGACATAAAATAAGCGTTGCAGCAGATGAATGATGTTTGGGTCTGTGTGGCGGCTGGTTAGCTTTGAAGTGAGTGCACGTACCAGATATTTAGTGACCCAAAAGCCAACAACGGCAAGCGTCGGAATGAGTAATAATCCACCGACTGTCACCGCTTGGCCAGAAACAGAAAACAGTGTGTGGTTTAAAGCGCTGTATATATGGTCTAGATCTAGCAAAGCTACGACTCCTGAATGGCAACGAATCTATTAAATACTATTTTTATCTTGGGTGTTTTGTTTGGTGTGTATAAACAAATAATCACCCAACCCCTTTGCTTGAAAAAGAGGTTGGATTTAATAATAGGCTAGTTTGGTGTATCGCTGCGCTTTAACTGCATGCGTCGCAAAAATTCCGACATGATGTGCATGTAAAGTTCGTCGCCTAGGTATTTGTCTTCGACACCGCGGTCTATGCTTGGGTTGTCGTTCACTTCGATCACGTAACCACGACCATTAATCTCTTTCACATCGACACCATACAGGCCATCTCCAATCGGCTTGGTGGCAGCAATGGCGGCTTGTAAGACGCGGCGTGGCACTTCAAAGGTTGGCAAGGTATCAAAGCCGCCACTTTGGCTTTTGCTGTCGCTGTGTTGGTAAATCTGCCAGTGGTTTTTCACCATGTAATAACGACAAGCAAAGATAGGCTTGTTGTTTAGCACACCGATGCGCCAGTCGAATTCTGTGTACAAATATTCCTGCACCAAGAGCAAAGACGACTTTTTAAACAGGGTGTTTAGGCTTTCCGTTAATGCTTCACGGTTTTCCGCTTTGATCACCCCTTTAGAGAAAGCACCGTCTGGAATTTTCACTACCATTGGGTAATTGATCACGGCTTCTAATGCTGCTTCTAGGTCTTTTTCGCCCTTGTGCACGATACGTGTTTTTGGGCATGGCACTTTATGAGTATTGAATAAGTCCGCCAAATACACCTTGTTTGTACAACGCATAATGGATTGCGGGTCGTCCATTACAACCAAACCCAAGCCTTCGGCTTTTTTCGCAAAACGATAGGTGTGGTGATCTATGTTAGTCGTTTCGCGGATAAACAAACCATCGTATTCAGGCAGGCGCATGATGTCTTTGGGACCGATCGTGTCCACGTGAATCCCCAGCTGTTTACCCGCTTGCACGAATTTTTTCAAAGCTTGCAGGTCGCTTGGCGGCATGGCTTCTTCTGGATTCACCAGCATAGCGAGGTCAAACTTCGCGGTACGTAATGCACGGCTTTTGTTCCAAACCTTGGTGCTGAAGGCTTCTAAGGATTCTGCGAACAAGGTTTCTTCATCGTCGTTTAAATGCTTGTGTGATGTGATTTGTAAATCACTCACTTGCCAGGTTTTACGGAATTTGAGTTTGACTTCCAAAACAGGGCAAGCGAAGGCTTCGAACATTTTTCGAGCGAACTCTTTCATTTCTGGTTGGGTGGTTTTGCCGAATACGCAACGAAAACTGAGCTCCGTTGGCGCTTCTGGTGTACCCAACTTTTGCGCGAGTGCTGGTAGCAGTTGTGCAACTTGCATTTCGTACAGTGTTTTTTTGCTGATGTCGTTTAAGACACGCACAGAAGGCATAACGTGATGACCACGGCTTTCTGCCAACAGAGAACAGTAATAACCATCTGATAGGTATTTGCTGCTTTTACATAAGTTGATGATGCGCGTACGACCTTGGCTTTTGGTCGCCAAGTTTAGATATTGTGTAAAAGTGATGACTCGATCACTGGGTAAAAACGCGGACCAATCTTTGGCCTGATCAACAACAATGTACGTCTGTGACATTGGCTTTGTTTTTCCTTCTAAATAAACTTGGTTTGATTTGCTTGTGTTGCCTTATTTAAGGGCGTTTCAGCGTTTTTAGGACGCCTTTAATTTGAGCGGATAGTGCGCTTGTTTTTGGCTTTTCACAATCGTTTTTTTCGTGAAAATAAAAGTTTTTATTGATGAAATATTACGCTATCTTTTTGGCAGGTTTGGTCCTAGAATGCGCGAAAATGATCACGTTAATTTGTTGTGTCGCGACGATGTAAATGCATTGGCAGCACACAAAGTAAAACGTGCCCTTAGTGATCTTTTGCCCTTTCTTGAGGCGATGCAATGACCCAACCTGTTTCAATTCCTTCTCTTCATATCGATGTTCGTTCTGCTCAACTCGAAGATGTAAAACCTCTGTTAGCGTTAGAGGAAAAAGCCTTTACCGGAGACCGCTTGAGTCGTCGTAGTTTTCGTCGGGCGATCACCAGTTTAGGTTCTGTTCTTTTAGTCGCGGTCGGCACTGAGGGTTTGCTTGGTTATGCTTTGTTGCATTTACGTCAGGGCACCCATTTGGCTCGATTGTATTCTTTGGCGGTGGCGCCTGAGGCGAGAGGGTTAGGGGTGGCGAAAACCTTGATCCAAGCTTGTGAAAAACAAGCTATTAAGAAGGGAAAGAATTTACTGCGTTTGGAAGTCAGTGACGTCAATCTGAACGCGCTGTCTCTTTATCGGAAAATGGGCTATCAAGAGTTTGGTCATTACGATGCGTATTATGAAGATCAAACCGACGCCATTCGTATGCAGAAAGTTTTGCGTTATTCAGCGGATGAACAAATTTCTCGGCCTTTGTCTTGGTTAGCCCAAGGCACGCCATTTACCTGCGGGCCAGCTTCTTTGCAAATGGCTTTGTCGGCGCTTCATCCAGAGTATCAAGCAACACCCAATGATGAGCTAGAAATTTGGCGTGAAGCAACGACCATTTTTATGACATCCGGCCACGGCGGTTGCCACCCGATGGGCTTGGCATTAGCGGCACAAAAGCGGGGTTTGTCGGCGGAAGTATGGCTGAGCGAAGAAGGGCCTTTGTTTGTTGATAGTGTTCGTAATGCATTGAAAAAAGAGGTGATTGCTCGCGTTCATAGCCGCTTTGCCGAGCAATGTGAGTCGTCTAGCTTGCCGGTGCATTATTCTGTGATGCCTTTAGAGCAATTAATTAGCGCATTTGATTCTGGTGCTTTGGCGATTATTTTGATCAGTACGTTTCGTATGGACGGGAAAAAGTCGCCTCATTGGGTGGTGATGTCTGGTTACAACGAAAACTGTATTTTAGTGCATGATCCTGATTATGAAGCCAAAGATGACACGCAAAACCCTTTGGATTGTCAGTATGTTCCTATTGCGCGAAGTGAGTTTGAGAAAATGTCTCGCTTTGGTCAAAGCCGGTTGCAAGCAACCCTTGTATTGCAGACTTGATCAGAATGTAAGGCAAAAAAATGATAAATTCTTTCTTGTTTGCACAAATATCCAAGCGCGTCTTATCGAAGCTTGGCATGATATTGTTTATTAATTTGAATAAACAAAGGGAGACATAATTCAATGAAGGTGGCCTTTACCAGTGACAATATTGCCGGCGCGTCAGATTCTGTTTTACAAGCCATGATGGACGCTTCTCAGGGCGATGCCATACCTTATGGAAACGATGAGTTGACGGCTGAAGTAACCGGAATGCTGTCTGCGTTTTTCGAGTGTGATGTGAATGTGTTTTTAGTGTCCACCGGTACGGCAGCCAATGTTTTGAGCATCAGTGCCATGACGCCACCTTGGGGTAGCGTTTTGTGTCACACAGAAAGCCATTTGTTAAACGATGAAAGTACAGCACCGGAATTTTATTCTGGCGGTGCACGCTTTGTTGGTGTGGGTGGCGCAGACGCAAAAATCGACCCCGTGCAGTTGAAAAAATTCGTCAGTCAAAAAGTCGGTGATGTTCATTCGTGCCAGCCTTCTGCGGTGAGTCTTTCGCAGGTGAGTGAAGTGGGCAGTGTGTATTCACTGGAAGAAATTAAAGCCATTACGGATGTCGCTAAAGAAGCGCATTTGCCTGTTCATATGGATGGCGCTCGCTTTGCTAATGCGTTGGTGGCTTTAGGTTGTACGCCTGCGGAAATGACCTGGAAAGCGGGTATAGACATCGTTTCATTTGGGGCGACGAAAAACGGCACTATGTCGGCGGAAGCCATTGTGGTTTTTAAACCTGAGCTTGCCAAAGAGTTGGCGTTTCGCCGTAAACGAGGCGGGCATTTGCATTCTAAAATGCGAGTATTATCGGCCCAAATGAGAGCCTATTTGACGGATAATTTATGGCGTCAAAATGCAGAATACGCGAACGGCATGATGGCTTTGTTGCAAGAGGGGCTGAAAACCATTCCGAGTATTAAGATTAATACACCGGCTCAAGCCAATATGTTGTTTTGTACCTTACCTGAAGGTATGGAAGAGTATTTATTAGGGGAAGGTTTTGCTTTCTATGGCGGCCGTTGGGAGAAGGGGGTGGTGCGTTTAGTGACCTCCTTTAGAACCCCAAAAGAAGGGGTTGAAGCCTTTATCAATGCAGCGAGAAGGTTTGATGATCAAGGTTAAACACAGTCGCTAAGATGAAAACTGCGGTGTTCCCTACGCGTGCTAATTACGTAAACGATAGATTGAGGGAGCCACTTGGTAAGCCGCTTTAAAGGCGCGATTAAAGTGGCTCTGATCGTAAAATCCGTTGTCGGCTGCGATGTCAGTAATCATCGCGTCTGAAGAGGTAAGACTGGAACAGGCTTTTTCCAGTCTTAACCGCATGAGCCAGGTGTGGGGCGCTAGGCCGGTTTGCTTTTGAAAATAGCGAATAAATTGAAAACGCGTTAATCCGCTTAACTTAGCCAGTTCATCCAGTGTGATTTTGTTCTGTAAATTGGCTTCGCAATAATCTCTTATTCTGAGGAATTGTTGTTTGCTCAATCCATTATTGTCTTCTGGTTGTGGTGTTTTATAAGAGGCACGTAGCAGCTCTTCCATGCTGCTGAGCAAGAGTATGTCTTGTTGCAGTGTGTCGCCTTCTAACTGAAACGCATTTTTAAGTTGTAAAAAGCGTTTGGCGAGAAGGGGGTTATCAATGACGTTAGGCGCGAGAACGCGATGGACATCTGTGTATTGGCTATTACTAAACAGTGTTTGTAGTCGCTCGGGTGAGATTCGGAAGGTGATAAGATGGTATTTATCTTCTCCTTGTTCTACGCCACTGTGAACAACATCGGGTGGCATGAGACAGATATTACCCGCAGTCAGATGATGCTTCTGTCCTTTCCATGATTGATGTAACACCCCTTGGGTGACCAATCCTATATGATAATCCAAGTGAAAATGAGGCTGAAACGAGAATTGTGTGAACGTCGCTTCACCTATTATTAATCCTGGTAATGTATCAATATGTTGATAACGGAAAGAGTCGCTTATCGCCATGTTGTGATGTTTATCCTAAGAGTATTTCACTCATCGTTGTTTTGTCGGTGGCTTTGAGGTATGAAAAGAGCCTACTATAGTATCGGCTCTTTTGTCGCCTCGCTTGTATTTTTGTGCATGATGCGCATTGCAAGTTACTTGTTACTTCCGATTAGATAGGATCTAGAGTTATGGAATATTTACTTCAGTATGTGTTGAACGTACAAGTACTTGTGTTTGTTTTGGTGGTTGTTTTATTAAAAAACTCGATCAAGTTTGTGCCTCAGAATCAGGCCTATGTGATCGAGCGTTTTGGTAAATATCAATCGACCAAAGAAGCGGGTTTGAATTTTATCTTGCCGTTTATTGATCGAATCTCAGCAGACCGTTCATTAAAAGAGCAGGCTGTTGATGTACCTGAGCAGAGCGCGATTACCAAGGATAATATTTCTTTGCATGTGGATGGTGTTTTGTACTTTCGCGTATTGGACCCTTATAAAGCCACTTATGGTGTCGACGACTATGTGTTTGCGGTGACGCAATTAGCCCAAACCACCATGCGTTCTGAGCTGGGTAAAATGGAGCTGGATAAAACCTTTGAAGAAAGGGATTTATTAAACACCAATATCGTGTCTTCTATTAATGATGCGGCTGGTCCTTGGGGCATCCAAGTACTGCGTTATGAAATCAAAGACATTGTGCCGCCGCAATCTGTGATGGAAGCAATGGAAGCTCAGATGAAAGCGGAGCGTGTAAAACGAGCGCAGATCCTAGAATCTGAGGGTGACCGTCAGGCGGCGATTAACCGAGCTGAAGGTGAAAAGGCGTCTGTGGTGCTTGCCGCGCAAGCAGACAAAGAAGAGCAGGTGTTGCGTGCCGAAGGTGAGGCAAAAGCCATTGTCGCGGTGGCGTCTGCGCAAGCAGAAGCCTTGCGTCAGGTGGGTGAGGCCGCGGCGACAGAAGAAGGCCAAAAGGCGATTCAGCTGGATTTGGCAACAAAAGCCATTGAAGCTAAAAGAGCAATAGCCAAAGAATCTTCTGTGGTCTTGTTGCCGGATGGTGGTACTGAGGCCTCAGCTGTCGTAGCACAGGCGATGACCATTATACAGAGCATGTCGAAAGGGAGCTGAGTATGAGTTTTGTTACCAATAATCTGGCCGAAAGCTTCTTGGTGGTAGGTTTGATTCTATTGGTCATTGAGGTGGCGGTATTGGGGTTCTCAACCTTTGTGCTGTTCTTTGTTGGCCTAGCCGCCATGGTGACGGGAGGTTTGTTGTTTCTGACCGTGCTACCGGACAATGGTTTGGGGGCTTTGTTCAGCACAGGTGTGTTTACCTTGGTGTTTGCTTTGTTTCTATGGCGTCCGCTCAAGCAGATGCAGAGAAATGTTAGCCCGAAAAAAGCGCAAGGGGATTTGGTTGGGCATCAGTTTGTGTTGCAAGAAGCGGTATCTCCTAGGCTGTCACCGTCTTACCATTATTCTGGTGTGCGCTGGAATTTGATCAGCGATACGTTAATTGAAGCGGGCACACGGGTTGAGGTGATTGAAGCGGAGGTTGGTGCATTCCATATTAAGGCGGTTGAATCGACTGTGTGATGCTTTCTTTGGTAAGCCTGCTATTGGATGGGTCATCTAGCAGAAATAAAAAAGGGCTTCGTGATGGAAGCCCTTTTTTTGTGTCTTTTATTTACCTAGCGAGTTTTTACTTAACGAAGAATCAATAGTGGAATATTGCTTTCGATAATCATTTTAGACGTATTGCTGCCAACAAAAAATTGCTTCACTTTGGAGTGAGCGTAGGCGCCCATTACCATTAATTCGATGCTATTAGCTTGGCGGTAGTCTGTTAATACTGGGTAAATATCCCCAGCGATTAAAGACGCGGTGACATCAAAGCCTTCTTTTTCGAGCAGCGCTTTGGCATTTTCGAATTTACTGCGTCTTACTTCGGTGTTTTCGCCAGCCATCACCAGATGGCAAGCCAGACCTTTTAGTAGCGGGCTCTTTATGATGCGAGCAATGGCATTGTCAGAGGTTTCACGACCATCGTAGGCTATCATGAAGTTAGTTGGAGCTCTGAACTCACCCACTGTGATTAAAATCGGGTGGTGTAGTGCTCTGGCTGCGCGCTCAATGTGAGAGCCAATGGTGTTGGCATTCATGTTGTTGCCACCACTGCGACCTAACACGGCTAAGCGAGTGCTGTCTTCAATATCGGTCAGTGTTTCAACGAGATCCCCATGACGCTGTAGCAAGCTGGTGTTTTTAATACCTGCTTGCTGAGCGTGCTTTTGAGCATCATTCAAAATGGCCTTGCCTTGTTCCAGTGCTAATTTGGCACGCTTTTCATCTAACTCGGTCAATTCGCCCAGTAGGTATTCTCGACTGCCAAAGCCAATAGAGCCGGATAGGTCGTTGTTGCTGGTGATGGGCGCTTTTTCCAGAGAATGCAGCAACGTGAGTGGGGCTTCCATTTTATTGGCAGCCCAGACAGAAGCTTTGGTTACGTACTCGGATAAAAAGGAGTCATCGATACACGCAATTACGTTTGTCATTATTATTCTCCTATTTGCTTTAATGGCCGCTTAGCAGCTTTTCGGCTTCTTCAGGCTTGTTATGAACGCCGAATTTATCCACTACGGTGGCGCTGGCCTCATTCATTCCTATGATATTAACCTGGGCGCCTTCACGACGGAATTTGATCACCACAGTATCAAGTGCTGAAACGGCGGTTATATCCCAGAAATGCGCAGCGGATAAGTCGATAGTAACTTTCTCAAGGGCTTCTTTGAAGTCGAATGCTTTATTAAATTGATCTGAAGAAGCAAAGAAGACTTGGCCAACTACTTTGTAAGTTCGATGTGCGCTTTCTTCTTCTTTGCTGCTGGAAATGGACATAAAGCGTCCCACTTTGTTCGCAAAGAACAAGGATGCTAGCAGTACACCAACCAATACACCAATCGATAAGTTGTCTGTGGCAACTACCACAGCGACTGTGACTATCATCACAATATTGGTTGAAAGCGGATGTTTCTTTAAGTTGATAATGGAATCCCAGGAGAAAGTACCGATGGATACCATGATCATTACCGCAACCAACGCCGCCATTGGGATTTGACCAATCCAGTCACCTAAGAACACCACCATGATCAGCAGGAAAAAGCCGGCAATAAAGGTAGAAAGGCGTCCACGGCCACCAGATTTTACGTTAATTACTGTTTGACCGATCATGCCACAACCTGCCATGCCGCCAATAAAACCAGTAAAAATGTTAGCTACGCCTTGGCCTTTACATTCACGGTTTTTGTCGCTGGTGGTGTCTGTTAGCTCGTCGACTATGGTTGCCGTCATCATGGATTCAAGTAAGCCAACAACCGCTAAGCTGAGCGAGTAAGGTAAGATGATCAATAAGGTATCTAGGTTTAACGGAATATCTGGAAGTAAGAATACAGGTAGGGAGTCGGGCAATTCACCCATGTCGCTTACGGTGTTAATGGTTAGGCCGTTCATCATGGAGAAAATCGTTAGTACGACTATACACACCAATGGTGAAGGTAAGTTTTTGCCTAGTACGGGAACATAAGGGAATAGATAAATGATCCCGAGGCCTACGGCGGTCATGGCATAAACCACCCAAGTAACATTGGTTAGCTCTGGCAGTTGCGCCATAAAAATTAAAATGGCTAAGGCGTTAACAAAGCCTGTTACGACTGACTTGGAGACAAAGCGCATTAAGTTGCCGAGTTTTAAATACCCCGACACAATTTGAAAGAGCCCCGCCAAGATGGTGGCAGCCAGCATGTATTGCAGGCCATGATCTTTGATCAGGTCCATCATTACGAGTGCCATGGCCCCAGTTGCAGCGGATATCATAGCGGGACGTCCGCCAAATATTGAGATCACAACCGCAATACAGAAAGAGGCGTAAAGGCCGACTTTAGGGTCGACCCCTGCAATGATGGAAAACGCAATGGCCTCCGGAATAAGGGCCAACGCAACGACGGTACCTGAAAGGGTGTCGCCTTTTATATTTGAGAGCCAGTCTCGCTTAATTGATTCGATCATTTGTTACCTTTTATATCGCTATTTTATTACGTGCCATGCTTTACTTTTTAGGTAGCCATTTCTGTATTCAAGCTACCCAAGGTAAATTTTTAAACATGGTTGGATGTATGTCGCCATAAGGCTATGGCGTTTGCATGCGTGCACATTGGCGGCATGCGATAGGAAGGTACTTTAAGCGACACAATCAGTGTGTTGCGCCACGCTGCATCCGCAGCGAAAGTTAAAAAGTGACCAAATTATAAGGTTTTCACTTAACTATGACAACCAAGACGCTGGTATTGTTTGTTTGAAAAATGGCATCGATTTTTCTTTTTGAGGAGCTTTAAATGGTGTCTGAAAAGTGCTTTTTTTGTGTAAGGAGGATGATTTTTTCATTTTTCTTTTATGAAATTTTCTTTATAGTTCAGCGGTTGTTTTTATATGTGTTGTTTTTTTATCGTTTTTTAGTAGTAAGTAGCTGTTTATGGATGTGTTACAGAGTTTGATTTTAGGAATGGTTGAAGGTGTAACGGAATTTCTTCCCATCTCTTCTACTGGCCATTTGATTGTTGCCAGCCAATGGTTAGGGTTAGAGCAAACCGAAGCAAATAAAGCGTATGAGGTGATTATTCAGTTGGCGGCAATTTTGGCTGTTGTGGCGAATTACCGAGAGCGCTTCTCAATAAAACATGCAGCATTGTGGTTAAAAGTGGCGTTGTCTTTTGTGCCCGTTGCCATTGTGGGGTTGTTGTTTCAAGACCACATTAAAGCCATATTTTCGGTGCCTGTTGTGGCGACTATGTTTATTGTCGGTGGGGTGGTGTTTTTGATTACTGAGCGGGTCATTAAAAATAAATCGCCGTTAGTCGTTGAGCTGGATGACATTACATTTAAACAGTCCTTTTGGATTGGTATTGCTCAAGTGTTTGCACTTATTCCTGGTACAAGTCGTGCTGGGTCGACAATTGTTGGTGCGCTGTTTGTAGGTTTGAGCCGAAAAGCCAGTGCAGAGTTTTCGTTTTTATTAGCGTTACCTGTGATGGTTGCAGCATCTGGGCTAGAGTTGGTTTCAAATTATGAAGTGTTTAGTGGTGATCACCTGATCGTGCTGTTAGTTGGATTTGTAACCGCTTTTGTGAGTGCCTATTTGGTGATGAAACTCTTTATGGCGTTTCTTCAGCGTTTCACTTTTGTGTCATTTGGTTGGTACCGCATTGTCTTCGGAGTAGGCTTGCTTATTTTCGCTTTTTGATTGTAACGAAACGTATTGAATTGTCAGTAAAGCGTAGTTATAGGCCGCTATAGTACCAAGGTACAGTAGCGGCCTTTTTTGTTGTTGGCTAAGCTGCAAGTAATTATAAATTCATACGTCTTGTTTAGGGAATCTAACCATGAGCGACAGCCAAACATCTTTTGCAACACTAGGGTCTCCAATCGGAACTATCACTCAAATTACTGGGTCTGTGGTTGTTAAATCCATTGATGGGAATGAGCGAGTCGTTCAGGTAGGTGACCCTATCTTTTATGGTGAAACCGTTATCACGGGGGCAGAAGGCAGCGCGACTATCAAATTTGTTGATGGTTCTGAGGTTGTCATTGGCGGCGATTCGGTTGTGGTTATTAATGATGAAGTGTACACACCTGACGATGTGGACGGCTTGGCTCAAGACTCCAGTACCGACGCAGAAGCTTTGCAACAAGCCATCGCAGACGGCGCTGACCCTACCTTAATTCAAGATGCACCTGCAGCAGGTGAAGAAACCATTGGTGAACAGCAACGTGTCGATGTGGATGTAGAGCGTAACCAAGAAGGTGCCTTGCCAAATTTTGGTTTTGAGACGGATCAAGATTTGTCATTACCAAGTTATGGATACGACACAGATAATTCCTTCTCGCCGCTTTCTTCAAATACTCAGACATCGTCTACTTCTAATAGCACCTCTGCAGACAATTCGGCTGATCTCGACAATAACTTATCTGTCACTGTGAGTGCTTCTGATTTATCAACCAACGCCAGCGAAGCGAGCAATGTTTCCGTTACTTTAAGTGGCGTCGACAGCGACGCATCTCAAGTGTCTGTTGTGTTTAGTGATGGTTCCAACTCGGTTACGACGAACGCCACACAAAATGGCGCCGGCAACTGGGTAGTTGCAGATACAGATATTAGCTCATTGAATGATGGCACAGTGTCAGTCACGACAACGGTTACTGACACTACTGGGAATACGGCTCAATCTCAAACAGCTCTGACTCTAGATCAGACTATTACAGGTAGCATTTCTGTTTCAGATGTTACTGAGGATGACATTGTTTCTGCCGCAGAGGGTGAAACAACAATTGCCATTAGCGGTATTGTGACAGGTGATGCTCAAGATGGCGATGTAGTTACGCTTACTATCAATGGTAAAGAGTACACAGGTGAGATAACCAATCGTACATTTAGTATTGATGTAGATGGACAGGACCTTATTGATGATCCGGATAGGAATATCGAAGCTTCCGTTACGTTTACAGATGATGCTGGCAATACGCTTCTTGTAACTTCAGATT
The DNA here is from genome assembly GCF_003387375.1 of Marinomonas pollencensis. Classification (GTDB taxonomy): domain Bacteria; phylum Pseudomonadota; class Gammaproteobacteria; order Pseudomonadales; family Marinomonadaceae; genus Marinomonas; species Marinomonas pollencensis. The sequence goes on from NZ_QUNG01000006.1 coordinate 17,934, forward strand.
CACATTATGAAGTAGATACCACAGCCGACCTATTTGGTGACTTCTCTGTTTCAATTGCAGAGTCAGATTCAGTCGCAAACCTTGAAGAGTCTTCGGACGTAACTGTGACACTAGACGGTATTGATAGGGATGCCGATACTGTGACGGTTGTTTTCAGCGATGGCACTAATAGCGTTAGCGGTGTTGCTACATTAGTAAACGATGAATGGGTTGTTTCAGATACAGACATTAGTGGTTTAACAGATGGCACTATTACTGTTACTGCGACTGTTACAGATGATGCGGGTAATACCGCAACCGCAACGGATAGCTTGGATTTAGACACTAGCGCTGACACAGATAGTAATTTCGCAGTGGTTGTTACAGAGACAGATCAGCTTGCCAATGCTGATGAGGTAGGTTCGGTCAATGTTACGTTTACTGGTGTAGACGGTGATATTGAATCCATTAGCGTTACGTTTAGTGATGGGGACAGTAGTACGGCAGATGTTGTTGCTGAAGCAGTACTTGTAGATGGGGTGTGGACTGTTGATGCAGACCTAAGCAGCTTAAGTGACGGTAACATTAGTATTAGTGCAACAGCGACAGACGATGCTGGCAACACGGTTACAGAAACAAGCAGCTTAGAATTAGACACCAGCGCCGACACCGACGACAACTTCAGTGTGGCTGTGGCCGAAGGCGATGCAGTAACCAACGCCGACGAAGCGGACTCTGTGAGCGTGACCTTGAGTGGCGTGGACGATGATGCTGAAACGGTTACCGTTACGTTCAGTGATGGCACCAACAACGTGGTTGTGGACGCGACACAAACAGACGGCGTCTGGACTGTGGCGGACGCGAATCTATCTGACCTGACAGACGGTGAAATTACCGTTACGGCGTTGGCCACCGACGATGCGGGTAATACTGTTGAAACAACCGATACCTTGGACCTAGACACCAGCGCCGACACCGACGACAACTTCACGGTTGCAGTCAGTGACACCGATGCAGTAACCAACGCCGACGAAGCGGACTCTGTGAACGTGGCCTTGAGTGGTGTGGACGATGACGCACAAAGCGTAGTCGTGACCTTCAGTGATGGTGATGAAACAACAGCGGATGTCACTGTAAATGCGACGAAAGTTGATGGCGTTTGGACTGTGGCGGATGCGGATCTATCTGACCTGACAGACGGTGAAATTACCGTTACAGCGTTGGCCACCGACGATGCGGGTAATACCGTTGAAACAACCGATACCTTGGATCTAGACACCAGCGCCGACACCGACGACAACTTCAGTGTGGCTGTGGCCGAAGGCGATGCAGTAACCAACGCCGACGAAGCGGACTCTGTGAGCGTGACCTTGAGTGGCGTGGACGATGATGCTGAAACGGTTACCGTTACGTTCAGTGATGGCACCAACAACGTGGTTGTGGATGCGACGAAAGTTGACGGCACCTGGACTGTGGCGGACGCGAATCTATCTGACCTGACAGACGGTGAAATTACCGTTACAGCGTTGGCCACCGACGATGCGGGTAATACCGTTGAAACAACCGATACCTTGGATCTAGACACCAGTGCGGATACTGACGAGAACTTCGCCGTAAATGTTGTGACTTCTGATGAAGTAACCAACGCGGACGAAGCGGACTCTGTGAGCGTGACCTTGAGTGGTGTGGACGATGACGCACAAAGCGTGGTCGTGACCTTCAGTGATGGTGATGAAACAACAGCGGATGTCACTGTAAATGCGACGAAAGTTGATGGCGTTTGGACTGTGGCGGATGCGGATCTATCTGACCTGACAGACGGTGAAATTACCGTTACAGCGTTGGCCACCGACGATGCGGGTAATACCGTTGAAACAGCCGATACCTTGGATCTAGACACCAGCGCCGACACCGACGACAACTTCAGTGTGGCTGTGGCCGAAGGCGATGCAGTAACCAACGCCGACGAAGCGGACTCTGTGAGCGTGACCTTGAGTGGCGTGGACGATGATGCTGAAACGGTTACCGTTACGTTCAGTGATGGCACTAACAACGTGGTTGTGGACGCGACACAAACTGACGGCGTCTGGACTGTGGCGGACGCGGATCTATCTGAGCTGACAGACGGTGAAATTACCGTTACAGCGTTGGCCACCGACGATGCGGGTAATACCGTTGAAACAACCGATACCTTGGATCTAGACACCAGTGCGGATACTGACGAGAACTTCGCCGTAAATGTTGTAACTTCTGATGAAGTAACCAACGCGGACGAAGCGGACTCTGTGAGCGTGACCTTGAGTGGTGTGGACGATGACGCACAAAGCGTGGTCGTGACCTTCAGTGATGGTGATGAAACAACAGCGGATGTCACTGTAAATGCGACGAAAGTTGATGGCGTTTGGACTGTGGCGGACGCGAATCTATCTGACCTGACAGACGGTGAAATTACCGTTACAGCGTTGGCCACCGACGATGCGGGTAATACCGTTGAAACAACCGATACCTTGGATCTAGACACCAGCGCCGACACCGACGACAACTTCAGTGTGGCTGTGGCCGAAGGCGATGCAGTAACCAACGCCGACGAAGCGGACTCTGTGAACGTGACCTTGAGTGGTGTGGACGATGACGCACAAAGCGTGGTCGTGACCTTCAGTGATGGTGATGAAACAACAGCGGATGTCACTGTAAATGCGACGAAAGTTGACGGCACCTGGACTGTGGCGGACGCGGATCTATCTGACCTGACAGACGGTGAAATTACCGTTACGGCGTTGGCCACCGACGATGCGGGTAATATCGTTGAAACAACCGATACCTTGGATCTAGACACCACAGCGGGCACGATCAGCATCAATGCGGTTGCGACGGACAACCAAGTGGATGACAGCGAAGACAACAGCGTGACGCTAAGCGGCAGCACCGACGGCATAGAAGCGGGTCAAACCGTGAGCGTGAGCGTGGTGGATGCGAATGGCGCCGCGGTTTACAGCGGCACAGTCGAGGTAGACGAAAACGGCGACTGGTCAATCGAAGGCGTAGACATGAGTGGGTTCGCAGACGAAGCGAGCTACACGGTGAAAGCGGATGTGAGCGATGCGGCGGGCAACGCGGCGACTCAAGCGACCCAGGCGTTCACGACCGAAGACACCACAGCGGGCACGATCAGCATCAATGCGGTTGCGACGGACAACCAAGTGGATGACAGCGAAGACAACAGCGTGACGCTAAGCGGCAGCACCGACGGCATAGAAGCGGGTCAAACCGTGAGCGTGAGCGTGGTGGATGCGAATGGCGCCGCGGTTTACAGCGGCACAGTCGAGGTAGACGAAAACGGCGACTGGTCAATCGAAGGCGTAGACATGAGTGGGTTCGCAGACGAAGCGAGCTACACGGTGAAAGCGGATGTGAGCGATGCGGCGGGCAACGCGGCGACTCAAGCGACCCAGGCGTTCACGACCGAAGACACCACAGCGCCTG
>NZ_QUNG01000006.1:21490-23047 GCF_003387375.1 Marinomonas pollencensis
GAAGCGAGCTACACGGTGAAAGCGGATGTGAGCGATGCGGCGGGCAACGCGGCGACTCAAGCGACCCAGGCGTTCACGACCGAAGACACCACAGCGCCTGGTGATGGTGATGGCGAGAATGCCATTTCTTTTGAAACCAATGGTGATGCTTATTTAAATAAAGATGAAAGCGGTTCTGTTGATTTAACCGGTAAGGTTGAAGCTGGAGCAAGTGTAGTTGGTATTGTCATTACTGATAGCTCGGCATCTGGAAATACATTTACTGTTCCTGTTTCCTCCATTTCAGTCGATGCAAACGGCAATGTATCTGTTGAAGGCTTGGATTTATCAAGTTTGGTCGATGGTTCTTTGACAGTTTCTATGTCTGTCGTTGATGCTGCAGGCAATGAAGGAAGTGTTACTAATACGGCGATACTGGATACATCTATCGTAGCAACGTTAGTTATTGATGATGTAACACCTGATGACACTGTTAATGCTGAAGAAGCGAATAGTATTATTACTCTAACAGGTAGTATTAATCTTGAAGATGATGCATCAGTAACTAGCATTGTGTTGAATATTAACGGTTCTGAATACACGGTTTTATCAGAAAATATAAATGCTGATGGTGTATTTTCTGTCGACGTGAATGGTTCTGATTTGGCCAATGATGTAGATAGAACGATAGAATACTCTGCTGAAATTCAAGATGTTGCTGGTAATGTGCACACGATAACAAGCAGTGATGATAATGTTCAGGGGATCAAGTATCGAGTTGATGTGAGTGCTCCTGATGCCCCAGTGGTTACTATTGAAGCTGATTTAAACAATGATGGTTTTATAAACCAAGATGAGTTTACCGAAGGTGAAACGACCACTGTTAGCGTGGCTGTCGATCGAGAGGATTTTGCCGACGGTGCCCCGGTTACCATCACTATTAATGGGAATGGCGTAGCACTTACTTATAATTACTCAAATGGTACTTTGCTAGCTGATGGTGCTGCTCAATCTACTTACAGCTTTGACCCTTCAACGGGCATTATTAGTTGGGAACAAGAGATACCAGAAAATGGTGAAACTTTAACTGTTAGTGCAACGCAAGCTGACAAAGCTGGAAATGTTTCTGAGCCTGGATCAGACAGTGCGCAAGTTGATACGGCACCTGTATCTGCTCCAAGCGTGACTATTACCGCAGATGTGAACAATGACGGTTTGATCAGTGCTGAAGAGTTTGATAGTCAAGTGAACGTGACCATCTCTTTAACTGATACTGGAGCGGTTAAAGGCGATACATTGACGGTCAACGGCATAGATATCGAACTTACAGAGGCTCATATCACAGCCGATAAGGTTGAAATTTCGGTAGCTGCGCCTGAAGAAGGTGAGACATTAACCGTTGATGCAACCATCACGGATGTAGCTGGTAACGTGTCAGAGGCAGGTTCTGACAGTGCGGTATTTGATACGTTAGTGAGTCAACCAACGATTGACTTGGCAGTGACCAGCGACAGTGGTGACAGTGACACAGACAACCTAACCAACCACACAAGCGTGACCTTAACGTTGGGCAACATC
>NZ_QUNG01000006.1:23344-219628 GCF_003387375.1 Marinomonas pollencensis
AGTGTGGGTGGCGACGCAAGCGAAGGCGACACCGTGACCTTGTCAGTGACCTTGAACGACGGCACGACCGCGAGCTACAGCGGCTTGGTGAGCGACGCGGGCACTTACAGCATCGGCATCCCAAGTGCGGTCTTGTCTGTCTTGAACGACACCACCATCAGCGCAAGTGTCAGTGGTACTGACGCTGCCGGCAACACCTTCACAGCGGTCAGCGACGCGGCGGACGGTGGCTTCACCGTGGACACGTCGGTTAGCGGCTTGACGTCGGACATCACGGATGCGACCAACAGTGGTTCGAACGACGACACGATTACCAACGATGCGACGCCAGACATTAGTGGTGTGACAGAAGCGGGTGCGACCGTGACGATCACGTACATGGATGCGACAAACACAGAGCGCATGGCGACAGGCACGGCGGATGAAGATGGTAATTACACCATCGCGATCACGAATGCGCTGGCCGAAGGTTCAACTAGCTTGAGCATCACAGCGGTCGATGTCGCGGGCAACGAAAGCACGACCACGCAAAACGTGACCGTGGATACATTAATTGATGCTCCTGTTATCACGAACATCACTGATGACTCAGCCAATTCTGATTACTCAACCGTGACTTTACATGGTACTGGAGAGCCTGGTACGTCGATCACTTTACATGTTATCTCTGGATCATCTGTAAATGGTAATAACACTCAAACGGGTGAGTATGTCGAAGTTGAAGGCCTTTCAATTATTGTTGATGAAAATGGTAATTGGACTGCTGATGTGTCGAACTTGACTGATGTTCAGGTCAATGACAATGAGTTCTTTAAAGCAACTCAAACGGATGCAGCTGGAAATGTAAGTGCGGATTCCAATACGGCACATTATTGGCATGGATCGGCTACTTCTATATCTACGGAAGTGGGTGACGACTTTGTATTAACAGGTGCAGGTAATGATCAAGTCACGGTGAGCACCGATGATGCCAATGATGGTCTGACTATTGATGGTGGGGCTGGTGTTGATACGGTTATTTTCCAGAGCTTTGATGCGAGTCAGGCGACGTTTGTTGTGGATGATAATGGAAATCTTCAAATTACTCGTGGTGATACGGGTGACGTGGTTCTGTTGATCGATGTAGAGAATGTAAAAATCGATGGTGATACTTATACGATTTCTGATCTATTTACACCAACCGTCGCTATTACTAACGATACTAATAATGATGGGTTGTTAAATTCTGATGAGGCTAATGGCAGTGTGACAGTCTCTATCGACTTACCAATAGGTGCGAAGGTTGGTGATACGATCAATGTGACTAGCAATAATGGTGAGCCTGATCGAGTAATTACGCTTAACTCAAATAATATTAGCAATGGATCTGTGTCTGTATCTGGCATTGCCGTTACGGAAGGCGAAACATTAGAAGTGAGCGCATCGCTTTCTACTGGAGGTGGTGTAGGGTCAGACAGTGCTCTAGTCGATACCTCAGTGAGTGGCTTAACTGCCGACATCACGGACGCGACTAACAGTGGTTCGAACGATGACACTATTACCAATAACGTGACACCAACAATAGCGGGTCAAACAGAGCCGGGTGCGAGCGTTACGATCACGTACACAGATGTATCAGGTACAGAGCAGACAACCGATGCGGTGACGGCGGATACGGATGGCAATTACAGCATCACGATTCCAGCGGCATTGGACGAAGGTTCGAGCGATCTGACAGTTAAAGCGATTGATGCGGCGGGTAACGAAACGACGACAACTCAAAACGTAACTGTCGATACCTCAGTGAGCGGCTTAACTGCTGATATTACGAATGCGACTAATAGTGGTTCGAACGATGACTCGATTACCAATAACGCGACACCAACAATAGCGGGTCAAACAGAGCCGGGTGCGAGCGTTGCTATCTTGTACACAGATGCGACCGGCACGCAGCAAACAGCAACCGGCACAGCGGATGAGAGTGGAACTTACAGTATTACGCTTGATAATGGGTTGCCTGAGGGCACAAACAGCCTAAACATCAAAGCGATTGATGCGGCAGGTAATGAAACTAAAATTATGCACGATGTGACAATAGACACATCTGTTGGATCTCCAACTATCTCGATCGCAGGTGACGCCAACGAAGACGGTGTTTACAACGCGGAAGAGCTTGGTGCTGATGGCACCGTGACGGCAACGATCAGCGTGCCAGATGATTTCGATGCAGACACAGATACCTTGATTATTAATGGTGAGGCGGTATCTGCAGATGTGATTATTGATGGCCAAGTGACTCTTGAGATTGATCCAAACGAAACAATCACAGCCCAGATCACAGACGTTGCTGGTAATGAATCTGTTATAGCCAGCGAGACGGCGTTAAGTGCAGACACGACAGCGGCAGCGAGAATTAGCCTTGATAAGGTCACCGAAGATAATTTGGTTACTCATGATGAAGCGGCGAGTAAAGTAACACTGTCCGGCCGTGTTGGTGGTGATGCTGCGGTAGGGGATATCGTGACCCTAACCATAGCAACCGCCGCGGGTGTGATGGCTACCTATTCAGCCAATGTCGTAGCAGATGACGAAGATAATCTTGGTTATAGTTATGAAGTAGATGGTGATGTGTTGTATGCCTACCCTGACGCGACTATCACCGCTTCTGTGACAGGAACTGATAGCGCTGGAAACAGTTTCAATGCCTCTACATCAACGACTTATGATCTTGGTATCGGTGCTCTTTCAGATGCTGATTCAGATGCTAATGTGATTAGTGAAGGTGCGGCGAATGGAACCGAAGTTCAAGTAACAGGGCTTGCGGTTGATCCTGATGGTGATGCCGTGAAATACAGTTTGTCTGATGATCATAATGGTGCCTTTGCTATCGACGCAACGACTGGTGTGGTTACTGTCGCAGACAATACTAAGCTTGATTATGGTAGCGATTCCGCGCCGACTATCGACATTACAGCCACATCGGAAGATGGCACAACGGATACTGCTACATTCACCATTAACCTAACGGCTGACACTGTCGTGGCGGCTGACATGGGAATAGGCACAGAAGATACGACTCTGACTGTTTCGGCAGAAGAAGGGGTGTTATCTAATGATTCTGATGCCGATGACAGACTGTTGGTTGCGACATTTACGGTCGACAATGATGACACGATTTATTCTGCTGGAGACTCTGTCACAATTGATGGTGCAGGAACGTTAACCTTAAACGGGGATGGCTCTTATAGTTTTGAACCGATTGCCAACTGGTCAGGAGATGTACCAACAGTAAGTTACGTTACTAATACTGGTGCTGAATCTACTCTTTCTATTTCTATTGAAGGCGTTAATGACGCGGCCGAAATCTCGTTGAATAATGAATCGGTGACCGTGTCTGAAAAAGGTTTAGAAGACTCAACAGCAGGTACAACCAGTGCAACAGGCACCTTTACAGTCAGTGATATAGACGGAGACGATTTGTCTGTATCCTTGGTTGCGCCTACAGAGACGTATACCTCAGGTAACGTCCCGTTAACCTGGGATCTAAACGGTGAAGGTGATTTGATTGGCTCTGCGAATGGTGAAGCAATTGTCACGGTTACGCTTGGTGATGTGAATAGCAGTGGCGAAGGCTCATACACGGTTACATTGAATGGACCTGTAGATCAGTCTAATACGACAGCAGATGATTCACTTTCTATTCAGTTTGGTGTTGCAGTTAATGATGGCACGTCAACCACGACTAGCGCAGTAACCGCGGTTATAGAAGATGATGAACCAAGTGCGGTAACGACTGAAGCAGAGCTGCAACTTACCTCCAGTACTTTTTCTATCTCCAGTATTGAATCAGGATTTTCAGGTGAGTTGTTTGAGCAAAGTGGCTATAAGCTTGGAACTCATTCCAAAACTGATGATGATAATGATGATTTTAACGAGACGCTCTCATGGGGGAATTACGCTCATAAACATAATATCTCTGCTGGAGAAAGCTCAGTTACTGCTAGCGAAGTAGAAGATAATTCTTCAGGTATTGGTTTTGGCGATAGCATTGTCGTTGCCAAAATCACGCATGAAAATGGTTTGACGAATGCTGCATATGCTGATGATTTAGAAAGTGCTACGTTTAATGTCGATGTGAGTTTGATAATTGATGGCAAGGAAGAGGTTGTATCTCTTGCTTCTAAATTTACTGAAGTTGCGACAAGTAATAGTTTGGTAAATTCGGGAGACTCCTTAACCTTAGAAGCTTCAAGTGCAACTGTTGAGGTTAACGGTACAAGTTACACTGTTTATCTAGATGGCTTCTTGGTAAATGGTGAAATAGTTAACACTGTGACAACTGACGAATTAGCAAAAGTTACCTATTCAGTAGCTGCCCATGTTGAACTGACAGACTCAAGTCCAGCGGATGAGTATGTGTTAACAGGTACTCTAAACACAGATGCTGGTGCGGATGGGTTGGATTCTGTCGTTGAAGCAACAACCATCGATGATAACGGTACTTTGGTAGTTAATGAAGATGGCACTTATAGCTTCACTCCTAGTGATGCTCTTGTGAGCGCTTTGGGAGATACCAGTTCACAGGTTGTTGAATACAGCTATAGCGTAGTAGATGGGGATGGTGATTCAGTAACAAATACCTTGTCTATTACGGTGAGCAGCCCTGATGCAGACACCGGAACCACAACAACCGTGTCTGGATTGAGTGGAAGCTTCTATAACTACGATGATTCTGCAGAAGGCAATAGTAATATTACGTCGATTGCACAAGCGGAGAGCATTATTGCGAATCAGTCTGCCAATGCGACCTTTATTGCTACTGACGTTGATTATGCAAGAGCTTATAACAACCTAGGCAGTGGTACTAATTTGGATTCTTGGTTAGGGAGCGATTCGTCCTCTTTAACTTATGTCGATCAACAAAGTACTGAAGATTCTGTTGTGCAATTGACAGGCAGTGTGTCATTAGCTGCTGGCGCATACAGTATTAAGGTATCAGCGGATGATGGTTATCAAATCAAAATCAATGGTGAGGTAGTTGTTTATGTCGATCATATTCAAGCCGTCGCTACAGATATTTCTACCTTTACTGTGACAGAGAGTGGCGAACAGTCTATTGAGATTGTCTACTGGGATCAAGGTGGTGCCTACCAGTTAAGTGTGTCTCTAGCGCCAGTAACAGCAGTAGGTGGTATTGGAGAATATCAAGTATTAGGTAGCGATGCTTACCCAACGACTTCTGTTGTAACCGATGTGTCAGATATTGTCACTGATACGACTGATGATGTAGTGGGAGCGGATGATACGACTGATGATGTAGTGGGAGCGGATGATGGGGCTGATACCGGTACGGATGCTTCCTATCAAGATGACATTGCCGAATATGAATCGCGTGATTACAGCAATACGATCAATGGAACCTCAAATGACGACACTATATCTGGGACGAATCATAATGACCATATTATAGGAGACAATGCTCAGGATAATCTGTCTGGTGGTAATGGCGCAGATTGGTTAGAAGGCGGCGATGGTGATGATAAGTTATATGGGGGTAATAGTGCGGACTTATTAGACGGGGGAAGAGGGCAAGATTACTTAGAAGGAGGCAATAGCAATGACATTCTCTTTGGCGGTGATGGAGATGACTCTCTATTAGGCGGTCATGGTAATGATATTCTTATTGGTGGTCAGGGGAATGATACATTGACCGGTGATAATGGTAATGATTTATTTATTCTCCAAGATCCATCGACTAATGGTATTGATCAAATTACCGACTTTAATGTGAATAACGATGCGCTGGATGTGAGTGATTTGTTGTCTGCAGATGATGTTAATCTAGATGATGCCGATGCCGTTACTGCTTATCTTAATGCCAACATCAAGTTAGATTCTAACGATGATGGTTCTGGAAGCCTTTCGGTTAAAGATGCTAATGGTGCAGATCATCAAGTGGCTACATTTGGTTCAGATTCGACATTAGGAGAAGCTGGAAGTACTGTGACTGTTGTATTTAATGACCAAGAGTACAGCGTTAATGTTGATGGTTAATTATTATTAGCTGAGCGAAAAAAAACCGAATTAGGTATCTAATTCGGTTTTTTTATATCTCGAAGCTAAGAAGAGAAAAGTGACAGTGGCTAGATTTTATTAAGCGCCGAGGCCAATAGGGCAACTGATGCCAGTACCACCTAATCCACAGTAACCATTTGGGTTTTTATGTAGATATTGTTGATGGTATTCTTCGGCAAAATAGTAGGTGCTTAATGGCTCTATTTCAGTGGTGATCATGCCATGACCGGAGGCTAAGAGTTGTTTTTGATAAGACGCCTTAGTCGCTTCAGCTATCGCTAAGTCCTCTGGTTTTTTTAGAAAAATGGCAGAGCGGTATTGGCTGCCAATGTCGTTACCCTGTCTCATTCCTTGAGTCGGATCGTGATTTTCCCAAAATACTTTAAGAATGGCTTCGAGTGTGGTTTGGTTTGTATCGAAACGAACCGCCACCGCCTCTGTATGGCCTGTTTGCCCTGAACACACCTCTTCATAGGTAGGGTTTTCTGTGAAGCCTCCTATGTAGCCTACAGAAGTGACCAATACACCTGGCGTATTCCAAAACTTTCTTTCCGCGCCCCAAAAGCAGCCCATTGCCAAAATGACTTCTGCCTCGTTACTTTCCATCGGGCTTAGAAAAGATGCATGGTTAACGGCATGTATTCCGCTGATAGGCAGAGGAGTGGTTCTACCTGGCAATGCTGACTCTTTAGTTGGCATAGAAGATTTCTTCAGTTGTTCTTCAAGTGCTCTTAACATAATTAGGCTCCTGCTCTATTTTAAGGTAATGGTCAAAGGGGCTGCTTGAGCAACATATAGCTACAGTACAAGGTATCTAGGTTACAAAATACAACGAACGAGTATATGGCAATATTTGGGTTAGCTGTTTACGCTTTATTAAAGTTTTAACGAGATTGATTGCTATGTTTCGTATCATGGTTTTCTGGGACTCTAGAGAAGCAAACCGCCCCTTGGTCGAATTCATTAATGAGCTAGATGAGACCTTGTGCCTATACCAAATAGAGCCTATGTTTTTGCAAATTGATCATCAGCATGCACCGCAGTCCGGTAAAATTAAACCAAGTATGCGAGCGCTGATTGATTTTGTCCATTGCTACAAACCACATCTTCTCATGTGCTTTGGTAGTGAGACAAATATGTTGGCTAGGTTGGTTAAGCCTGCGCTTAAATGTGAGGTGAGTTTTAATCGACTACCCGAACATTTGGAGGATGACTCATCGAAAGTTAGTCAAATAGGCTTTTGGCTAAAGCGCTTTATGGAATACCGAAGTTGGGATCATGAAGAGGAGAGAAATGAGTTCATTTATTTTGGGGCAAGTACAACTAAAATAGTGGCGAACAGAGCGCTCGTCTTTGACGGTGACCCGATGGCCCCTGTTTTTAGCCGTTTGTCAGATGAAAGTCAGTTCGAGATTCTTAAAATAGCCGCCAAGCAAGAAAACTACCCTGCGGAGTTCCAATCTAAAGAGTCTGGCCTATTGCTGATATCTGAAACAATGCCGAATTATGAATTGTTAATCGACATAGCAAATGCCAATGGCTTATTTGTGCTTTGCATTAGTGATTCGGGTAAAGGGGTTAGGAATGGTGAAAATGGTTGGTTGATAGAATCAACAAATGAGCGCCGACTAATTAATTGTTTGATCAACTGGAGAACAATGGGCGACGAAGCAAGAAGGGTTCTTTCATACCATGCTAGGGACTATCAGTCTTATCATTCAGGACTGCATTACTTTTGCCATACACTTGGCCTTATTCCTTCCCACCAATCAATAAAAAACAAAATACAATCAATCTATTGACTCCTGCTTAGGCTTCTCTATAATACGCACCTCGTTGACGCGGGATGGAGCAGTTTGGTAGCTCGTCGGGCTCATAACCCGAAGGTCGTTGGTTCGAATCCAGCTCCCGCAACCATATTAAAGTATGGTCGCTGGCTCACTTTTTCTTTGAGAAAGTGCCTCCACAAGAAGTCAACGAAAGCAAAATTGTTAGTGGATTATTCACTTATTTGTCGCGGGATGGAGCAGTCTGGTAGCTCGTCGGGCTCATAACCCGAAGGTCGTTGGTTCGAATCCGGCTCCCGCAACCAATTAAATTGAAGGTCGTTGGTTCGCTTTTTGTTTAAGAAAGTGGCTCCGGCAATCATTTAAATTGAAAGTCGTTGGTTCGATTTTTGTTTAAGAAAGTGATTCATACAACACATTTAAGATGAGTTGGTCACAAAGCTTTTTAGCAAATCAAGATAAAACCTATTCTATATAAGTAGTTTAGTTTGGCGCGGGATGGAGCAGTCTGGTAGCTCGTCGGGCTCATAACCCGAAGGTCGTTGGTTCGAATCCGGCTCCCGCAACCATTTCAAAAAACGGTCGTAGGTTTCTCTTTAGTAGGAAAGCTGCTCCCGCAACCAAAATATAGTTTTTTGGTCGTAATTTTTATCTTTAATTTCTGCATATAAACTATATAAGTTAATAGTTTAATCTGTCGCGGGATGGAGCAGTCTGGTAGCTCGTCGGGCTCATAACCCGAAGGTCGTTGGTTCGAATCCGGCTCCCGCAACCAATTCGTTGAATCGTAAGAATTGATTAACAGAACATATCAGTTAAATATCACTAAAAAAGTAAACTATATAAATAGTTTAACTTGGCGCGGGATGGAGCAGTCTGGTAGCTCGTCGGGCTCATAACCCGAAGGTCGTTGGTTCGAATCCGGCTCCCGCAACCAATTCGTTGAATCGTAAGAATTGATTAACAGAACATATCAGTTAAATATCACTAAAAAAGTAAACTATATAAATAGTTTAACTTGGCGCGGGATGGAGCAGTCTGGTAGCTCGTCGGGCTCATAACCCGAAGGTCGTTGGTTCGAATCCGGCTCCCGCAACCATTTCAAAAAACGGTCGTAGGTTTCTCTTTAGTAGGAAAGCTGCTCCCGCAACCATTTCAAAAAACGGTCGTAGGTTTCTCTTTAGTAGGAAAGCTGCTCCCGAAACCAATTCAAGTGACAGTCGTTGATTCGCTTTTTATTCAAGAAAGTGGTTCCTGTGATCATTTCAAAAAACGGTCGTAGGTTTCTCTTTAGTAGGAAAGCTGCTCCCGAAACCAATTCAAGTGACAGTCGTTGATTCGCTTTTTATTCAAGAAAGTAGCTCCTGTGATCATTTCAAAAAACTATCCATCATTTAAATTCATACTTGAAATACGTTCTTAGGTTTTTTTGATAAGAAAAGTTATCCCGCGGTCAGTTAAAAAGTCGCTAGTTTTCTCTTGTTCAGCGAAGTTGCGTCTGTAATGAATTAAAAAATATCTTCAATCCTCCCTAACATCACAAGATAAATTTTTGTATATGATTGATTTATTTTAATTTTATTGTTTTCTCGTTCTCCGGTTTCTTGTTGAGGTGGCGCTGTGGAGACCTCTAATGGCAGGTCTATTTACAGGTGTTCAGTATTGTTTGGGTCAGTGGCTGGCTGCTTTGAAGGTAGTGTGGGTATGACTGTGCTGATGATGGGAGGCTGCAGTGTATTACTGAGCGATGTTCATTCATGGGTAATAAGAGAGCAGGTGTCCCCATGACGGTCTCTAGCTCTATTGTCATATAGAATCCGGCTTTTATCATGGGGCTCATTTAATGAAACTTACATATCTGATGATTGTGGTTTGTTCTTTAGGAAGTGTGCAATCCAAGACATAAGTTGTTTATTCTGAATGTTTTCTTCTTTTATCGTGATGCGCGCCTTATCAGCAATTTCTGGTGTTAAGGTAACGCCAGCATACAACTCGACTAAGTCACTCTCATATTCTTTTGAAAACTCTGGGTGACCCTGAAAAGTGAGAATGCGATCTTGATAAATGAAGCCTGCAAATTCACAAAAATCCGATCTCAGAAAAACATTTAGTTTTTTAGGTTTTTCTATCACCTGGTCCTGGTGAAAGGCACAAAATGCGATATCAGTGGCGCCTGGCAGTGTAGGGATATCACTTGTTACCTGGTAGTGGTGCACCCCCACACCCCAGCCAGCGGGTGACTTGATGACAGTGCCGCCTAGTGCGCGAGCAATGATTTGGTGGCCAAAACAAATGCCCACTAAGGTTTGCTTGTTGCTGTCTATTTCTCGAATAAAGTCACATAAACGTAAAATCCAAGGGTCGTCATCATAAGAATTGCATTTAGATCCTGTTATTAGCCAGCCATCACAAGAAGCGGCACTTTGCGGAAACTCATCCAAGCGCACGTCGTATATTTCAAACGCTAATGTTGGTTCGATATATGTAAGCTGTTGTACGAACATATCTGCATAGGATGGATAATTTACTTGAAGCACATCGGGTGTAATGCCCGCCGCAAGAATGCCAATTTTCATGTGATTAAGTCCTTAAAAAAGCGATGAGACAAGCGCCTGTTGACGTTAGTTATGTATGAATTCTAACGGGGTTCATTTTAGATTTCCTCATCCGGTTAGGTGAACCAACCGAATGAGGTGGCTTCTAATTTAGTATAAATAGGCTTCGTATTCTAGATAGGCGAGATGACAGAATCTCTTTTTCTATGTGATTGATTAAGGTGTTAAATTCCTAATTTATCCCGAATGTTGTAATAGGTGGCTCCCAGCGCAGTGTAAGGGACACGTAACATACGCCCACCTGGGAACGGGTACTGAGGCATGCTGGCAAAAACATCAAAGCGCTCTGTTTCACCATCAATAGCGTCAGACAGACTTTCACCCATAAGATGTGAGTTTGTTACCCCATGGCCAGAATAGCCTTGAGCGTAATATAAGTTGTCACCAATTTTGCCGACCTGAGGCATGCGCATCATGGTCAGTAAGAAGTTTCCTGTCCAAGCATAATCCACTTTGACCCCTTTTAAATAAGGGAATGTTTTAAGCATTTTCGGTGCAATGATGGACTCAATTTTACCCGGGTCACGAGCGCCATAAGTGGTACCGCCACCATAAATAAGTCGACCATCCCCAGACAAGCGATAGTAGTCGAGTAAATAGTTACAATCTTCAACACAGCGATCACTTGGCAATAGCTGTTTTTGCATCTCTGCAGACAGCGGCTCAGTGGTAATGACTTGAGTACCACAAGGCATGGCTTTTTTCTCAATATCAGGCAGAAGTCCAAAGAGGTAAGCATTACCAGCGACAACTATGGTATCGGCAATGACTGTGCCTTGTTTTGTGACGACTTTACCTGGTTTGCCTTGCTCAAGGCGAACCACTTCAGAGTCTTCAAAGATTTCTCCGCCTAATGCTTCGAAGGCTTTGGCTTGTCCCAGTACCAAGTTCAATGGTTGGATATGGCCGCCTTTACGGTCCAGTAAACCGCCCACATAGCGCTCACTGCCAATATGATCTTGGATGGAAGAAGAGGTTAAAAGCTCAAGCTCGTCATGGCCATGGGCTTCCCAAAGTGCTTTTTTTGCTTTGAGCTCTTCAAATTGCTTGTTGTTGCACGCCGCAAAGACGTTGCCATGCTTAAGATCACAATCGATATTGTATTTGTCGATGCGATGGCGAATTAATTCCGCGCCAGCAAACGCCATTTTTGCCATCTTCTGGCCGATCACATCGCCATAATTGTCGGTGATGTAGTCAATATCACGGTTAAAGCTATTAACTATCTGACCGCCATTGCGACCCGAGGCGCCAAAACCAATGCGAGTTCCTTCTAGTACAATGACTTGTTTACCTTTTTCAGCGAGGCTTAACGCTGTCGAAATACCGGTAAAACCCGCACCAACAACGCAGACATCACAACGATGTTCGCCAGTGAGTTGCGGACGAATGACCTTATCATTGGCAGACGCAGCATAGTACGAATTTGCATGAGTAGGGGGTGACATAAATAGCCTCTCCTAATTCGCGTCGACAACCGTGTCGTTACGCTAAAAATGTGACACACATAAAAGCAGCTTGCTGCTTTTTTCATTTTATTTACCAGTTTTACTGGGTGTTAATTACCATGCTATTAAATTACCCGAGGACTGGGTGTAAGTACCATATCCCCGAGGTGGTATATGGGGTTGAAGGCATTTCACACATACACTAATGTCTATAAAAGGAATTAATGGTATTAGAAAGGCAGGAAGATAAGTTGAATTGATATGACTGCCATCCTTACTCTTCCTTTCCCCAGTTTAAAAATTGTTCTGGTTGATCAAGAATGCTTTCAACTCGATTATAAAGTAATTTGGAAAACTCCATGGTGATCATTGATGATGGGGCTTCTGCAGGGAATATAAGTCCAATTCGAAGCGCTACATCAGGTTCAAAGCTACGAAATACAACCTTTCCAGGTGTTGCATAGCTGGTGTAACTAATGGCTGAGATAGGATCTACGATAGAAACGCCTAACCCTCGTTCAACAAACTTTAAAGCCGGTGTGAAAAATCGAGTTTGTAACCGGACATTCATTTGATAGCCACCTTGATCGAACAGTTGTATTAGATCCCGAAAAATCATGTGATCTGGATACAGTGTAATCATAGGTTCGGTATGGAGCATTTCTAATGTAATAACTTCATTTTCAGCTAGGGGGTGATCTGCAGGTAACGCACATATACAGGGTAGGTCAAATATTTTGTTACGCTCATTTTTCGCTTGATGAATAGGTATTTCTGCGAATCCTAAATCATATTGATTTGAAGCAACCCAAGTAGCTATCGCATCTGAAGTGCGTGTTTGTAAGGAGACCTGTACCTGAGGGTGTTCCTCAAGAAAGTCAGCTAATATATCGGGCAAGAAGAAGCTTGATGGTCCTGGCATGCACCCAATTCGAAGAAAGCCATACTGTTTGTTTTGAATGTCTTTAACCGTCAAATTAACGTCTTGTATACGAGAGAAGATCGACTCAATTTCTTTATACAAGTAATGAGCTTCAGGTGTAGGGTAGAGTCGCTTTTTGTGTCGTTCAAATAACTGAAAGCCGATATCATCTTCCAGTGAGCTAATCATCATGCTTACTGCCGGCTGCGTTCTATAAAGTTGCTTGGCTGCTTGAGAAATAGAACCACTTAACATTACTGCACGAAAGACTTCCATCTGTTTCAAGTTCATGTCATTGCCTTTTAGTATAAGTTTGAGATAGGTAATGCGCTTTGAAAATGATGGTTTGCACTAAAATATCATTTCAAGAGAGGCTTAGACTCAGCAATAAGATTTCTAAAAATGCATCACATGTTAAATTGTATCAGCAATATTTATATTATGAGTTAAAAAATCTATATTCTTTATGGTTAACAATCGCTTGTTTGTCTTCGCTCTGGTGCCATGAAAGGAGTGTGTTGAAAGATATAGCAGTGCCGAAGGATGTGGCACTGCTATAAAGAGTTACTTGTATTCTACTTTTTAGAATCAGCAGCGGCTGTTTTCATAATGTCATAGGTTGTTTTCATATCAGTAATCCACTCAGGACCGTTACGGAAGTCCATTGTTGCGCCAATGTTTTTATATTGTGCTATGACTTCAGGGTCTTTCATTGCCTTAGCAGTGGCAGCCGTCAATTTATCAATGACTTCTTGAGGTACGCCTTTCGGAGCGAAGATACCAGACCACCCTTCAAAGCTACCTTTTATACCGTAGTCTTCGAATGTTGGTACATTTGGGTATTCTGCCATTTTTTTGTTCATTACAAGAATGCGAGCACGACCAGCTTCAACATGGGGGCCAAAGGCTGGGGGAAAGGCTACCGCTGAATCTATATGTCCGCCAACAAGAGATACCATCGACTCGGCCGAACTTTTCGCATTCACATACCTTGGTTTATAACCAGACTCTTTAGCAATAATTTCAGCCAGAATTGTGCCTGAAGAAGAGGCTCCCCAAGACCCTAGCGTAATCTTATTGTCTTTTGCATTTGCAACGAACTTTTCAAAGGTATTATATGGGCTGTCTTCAGAAACAATGATGCCTAATGGAACGGAAGTCATTTTAACAATAGGTGTAAAACTATCAAAGCTGTATGGAGCCTTACTAAAGTTAGGGGTCACTAGCATGTTACTTAATCCCGCATTTATTAGTGTGTAGCCATCTTTTTTAGCTCGGGCAACATAAGATGTACCAATAATGCCACCACCTCCAGACTTATTAATAACAACTACAGGAACTCCTAAATCTTTCTCTACAGCTTTAGCCCAGATTCGAGTCGTCAAATCTGAATCACCACCAGCTCCCCAAGGTACAATCACATTAATTGGTTTATTGGGGTAAGCTGCCATTGCTGCACTAGAAGCTAATGAAATTGCTAAGCTTGTAGGAATAACAGTTAAAGCTTTATTGAATTTTTTCATATTTTTTTCCTTTTGTTTGTCGTTGTGTTTATAGTTTTGTGATTAGCTCTGGCTATGAATAGCTCTTTTTAATATTTAATATGTTTGTTCTTTTTAAGCCGCTCTTTCTTTAGGAGATTCCTTTGTTTTTTTTCGTATGCGAATGGTAGAAATAACAGCTAATATCGAAAGTATGATAAAAATCCATGAGAATGGTGAGGCAAGTAATTGCCAATAGTTAGTTCCAACAATGGACATTGCTTGATCTAAATTCTGCTCAAAAAATGGTGTTAAAATGAATCCAATGATGAAAACAGCAGGGTTTAAACCTACTAATCTCATTCCATAACCTATAATGGTAAAGACTATTAGGACTATAATATCGTCCATATTTTGGCCAGTGGTATAAGCCCCAGTGAAAGCAAATGCAGTAACACATGGGAATATATAGTATTGACGTAACGAGGCGATTTTAATGAAAAACTTAAAGCCGGCACGAGCAATCACCAATAGAAATAGATCGGTAAGCAGAAAGCCTGCAAAAATCGCATAGATTGTTTGAGTATGCTCGAAGAAAATCATTGGTCCAGGCGTAAGACCATGGATCAAAAAAGCACCCATTAGAAGAGCGGCCACATCATCACCAGGTATGCTTAACGTCAACATTGGAATCATGCTTGAGCCACAGACGGCATTGTTTGCTGACTCAGCAGCGGCAATGCCTTCAACGGACCCTTTACCATATTCTTTAGGTTTTTTAGCGGTGCGTTTTGCTTCACTGTAAGCAAGAAAAGCCGCAGGACTAGACCCTAGCCCAGGTAGTGCTCCGACAAAGGTTCCTATCCCTGAGGACTTTAGGATGGTTTTAAAAACAGCCCTAAACTCTTTAAAACTGAGTCGATTATCCTCAGGATTTGGAGAGCGTGTGATTGTTAATTTGTTTTGCGGGTCTTTACGTCTGCGTATGACATTAAACACTTCAGGCATCACTAAGATACCGATTAACATTGGTGTAA
This sequence comes from Marinomonas pollencensis, assembly GCF_003387375.1. Lineage (GTDB taxonomy): Bacteria > Pseudomonadota > Gammaproteobacteria > Pseudomonadales > Marinomonadaceae > Marinomonas > Marinomonas pollencensis. The sequence goes on from NZ_QUNG01000006.1 coordinate 38,689, forward strand.
AGGTGAACCCTCCCATTAATTCTGTATAACCAAATGTGAAGCGTGAAGCGCCAGTAATAGAGGACATTCCTACCATGGAAAAAAGCATGCCTAAACAACAAGATAATAGTCCTCGTGGGATAGAATCTCCCGCCATGGTGCCAATAATAGTGAATGCAAAGAGTAGTAAAAACACTTTCTCGATCGGGCCCGCTTGCAGGGAGATCAAAGAGAAGGGAGCAGCAATCAAAATTAGAACAATAGTCGCTAACATTTCGCCCGAAACAGAGGAGAAAAGTGATATGTCCAGTGCTTTTCCTGCCTTACCGGCTTTGGTTAATGCGTGTCCATCTTGTGCGGTTAAGAATGAAGCTGCCGCACCTGGAGTGTTTAGTAATATGGCAGAAATAGAACCACCATAGATGCCCGCTTTATAGACAGCTAGTAGTAAAGTAATACCAACTACAGGGCCTAAATAAAAAGTCATTGGGAGAATCATTGCGATTGCCATAATGGCAGAAATACCAGGTATCGCCCCAAAAATTATTCCAACAATAACACCTGCAATAATGCCTAAGATCGGGCCTACTGCGAAAACTAGGCTAAAGCCACTAATAATATTATCAAACATCGTGATGCTTCCTTTATAGGCTCCAAGTAGGGAGGTAGACTCGTAGAAAAAATTTAGAGCCATAAAATATTATTAAAGAGGTAATGACAGACATACTAATAATAGAAACCCACCTCCGTCCTCCAAGAAGTACTGCGACAGCAATCATGATAAAGGGGGTAGATATCAAGAACCCTAAGAAAAGCATTGATATCCAGTAGGTAATCAATATGCCTATATATATATAAACACCAGATAAACCCTCAGTTTCGATAATTTCATGTTGTTTTATTTCAGATTTTCTGGCTAATTTCATCAATGATTGAATAGCAATCGTTAATGAGAAAATAATAATTAAGCAGGCAGAAAACCTAGGTAAAAACATTGAACTTAAATTACTTTCCGCCCCACCTTCGACTAAATTATTATTTGTTAAAATTATCGCTGAAATAACAATCAAAAAGGTTGATAAGTATATGTCAATTTTTCTTCTGTCCATTTTGTGACCTTAATGCGTCAGGTTTTATGTTTTGCAGAGCTTTTTCTGCTCTATAGTTCTGGCTGGGCAGTTATGCCAATTTACTTATTTTTTTCTTAGTCTCGAGTCTACATAAACGGAACTTAGATACAATTCGGAAAAATATTTGATTATATAAGTTTTTCTTATGTTTTTTTGTAGTATTTCGCTGCCTCTTCCTGATATTTCTATTCTACTGCTAGGTGATAATGAGGTCTTTGGAGCTTCTTTGAGTTGGCTGTGATGTATGAGCACAGACTGGTGGTTTTTAGTCCAACCCAGTGGGTATAGAGGAGGGAAGCGATTTACCCCTAAAGCTTGAGGTTAATCGCAAAACTGAACAGGAGCGGAAAAATTCAAGTCTTCTGCTAGGAGGTCAAAGCAGTAAAAAATACATTCGCGACACCTTGCATGCCCAATGCAGTTATCACAGAAGAAACAGTTTCAAGCAAAAAAATGCTCTCAGAACCCCCTCCTTGCTCTATTTAGGTATAAAACATAAGAAAATCTAATTAACTGTTAAATATTTGCGATTTGTAATGATGATTCTCAGAGCAAATAATAACGAACGCTCTATTTTTTGTATCACCAAGTTTGTATCGATAGCGTTTAATTTTTTAGGGGGCGGTGATATTCATCGCAAAGAAAGTATGCAAGATAAACACATTGGAATATTAGGTGCTGGCATTGTAGGGCTTTCAACTGCGCTTTACCTACAAAAAGCTGGTTATAAAGTGACAATTATTGATAGGCAGGCACCAGGAATGGGAGCGTCTTTTGGTAATGCAGGTTTATTTGCTGATTATGCACGCTTACCTTTTGCTAAGTTTTCCATGATGCGAAAAATCCCTAAAATGCTGACGGATAAAAGCGGCTCACTGTCCATTCAAGGACGCTACCTTCCTCATTTAATGTCTTATGGGTATGAGTTCTCCAAAGCTTGCTTCAACAATAAGTATACTCAAGGCAAAGCCGCCATGAGGTATCTTCAAGAGCTGAGTGTTGAAGCAGATCATGAGCTTTTAGAGCTTGCTGGTGCGCAAAGCCTAGTTCGGTCTGAAGGTTGTTTAGGGCTTTTCTCAACGCCTGAAAGTTTTCTTAAAGCTCAAAAAAGCGATCTAAAAGAACGTCGGGAACAAGGTGTAAATATGCATTTTATAAGTGCGGATGAAGCCCAGGAAATGGAGCCTGACCTTGCGCGATTTCATTCTGGAGGGGTCTTTTATCCAGACACTCGATTTACAGTTAGCCCTATCGCATTAAGTCGCCAGTATGTAAATCATTTTATAAACAATGGTGGTTGTATTCAGCAAGATGAGGTGATCGCTTTGTCGCCTAGAGAAAGTGACGTGTCAGTTCATCTAAATGATAGCAGTGTAAACTTTGATGAGATTGTTATTTGCACTGGACTGGCTTCAAAAACCATTTTGTCACGCTTGGGTGTGAATATTCCGATGGTAAGCGAGCGGGGTTACCATCTGGGCTTAAATGTAGGTCCTAAAAAATTATCTCGCCCTGTTGGTTGGTTGGATAAGGCAATCTTTATGACACCGATGGAAGAGAGTATTCGCTTAGCGGGTATGGCTGAGTTTGCGTTTGAAGATGCTCCAATTGTTGAGTCGCGCTTAGATACGCTTCTTCAATATGCCAATGTGATGATGGGGGAGGAGGTTCAAGTCAATTCGACTTGGGTTGGAAGTAGACCATCGACACCGGATTCATTACCTATTGTTGGCCCATTAAAGCATTATCCAAGAATTAAAGTGGCTTTTGGTCATGGTCACTTAGGTCTTACTTTTGGAGCCATCACTGGAAAGCTTATTACTTCTTGTATCCAGAATTCGGAAAATACAGACAATCTTCAGCCATTTATGGCAGAGCGATTTGATTAGACATCATTGCCACATAATACATTGGCATTGTTAGACTCAGCGAAACCACTTTTTTCAAAGTGGTTTTCTTTTTTTAGCGTTAAAAAAACTAATTTAATCAATAGATTAGAGTGGACTTATACTAATCATAAACTGGACCTATGAAGCATTTTTGCTTCTTCCTACACTGTAAACCCTAAACACAACTGAATGCTCTTAAGGGTTAAAGATGGATGTCGTCTCTTTATCAAATGAAAGTCTAATATGGCTATCGCTGGCGATTGTGTTGGCGTCGTCTATTACCTCGATCACTGGCATGGCGGGTGGCGTGTTGATGTTTTCTGCCATGAGTGTGTTTATGCCAGTGAAGCCACTGATTGCGATACATGGGGTGGTTCAGGTGTTTAACAATGCCGCCCGCAGCTGGTTCTTACGGGCTAATATTCGCTGGAAGATGTGCTCGCTGTTTGGCGTTGGTGCGGTATTGGGCGCCTTAGTGACGACGCTGTTTATTGTTCGGTACGTTGGTGAGTTTTTTCCTCTTCTGCTGCTTGTTTGCTTGATTTTATACACCTTGTTTAAGCCAAAACACATGCCACAAGTGAAGATCCAAGAGAAGAATTTCTTTTGGGTGGGGATAGCCACAGGGGCCATGGGCATTGTGGTTGGAGCCATTGATCCATTATTAGCGGTGTTTTTTATTCGTGACGATTTAACCAAAGAAGAAGTGGTAGCGAATAAGTCGCTGATGCAAATGTTCGCGCATTTAACCAAGATCCCTGCGTTTTTGTTCTTAGGCTTTTCGTTTCTCGATAATGCCTATCTCATTCTAGTGCTAAGCATAGCGGCGGTGGTCGGTGCTAAATTGGGTGTGATGGTGTTGCGTTACATTAATACCAAGTTTTTCTTTGCGCTAATGAAGCTGGCTTTGTTCATCGCAGCAGGCCGTATTATTTATCAATTGATTCAGATGGGAGTGCCACTATGAGCCAAACATATACTTTAGTTAATCCGTATAACAATGAGTTATTGGGTGAATATGAATATTCAACGTGGGCGCAAATCGAAGAAAAACTGGCGCTATTAAAACAAGGTCAAAGAATTCAACGTAAGACGGCGGCTTTTGAGCGTGCCAATACGCTAATGACCTTGGCATCTTTATTAAAAGACCACGCAGAAGAAATGGCGAAGTTAATTACCCTAGAAACGGGTAAAACAATATCTGATTCTCGTGTTGAGATGGTGCGTGCGGTAAATGCAACCATAGCGAGTGCTGAAGAAGCGCGTCAGATCAGTGGCGAAGCTTTGGATTCAGATGCCTATGCAGCAGCAGGTGGTAAGATCGGAGTGGTGTGTTGGCGTCCGCTGGGCACTATTTTTTGCATCACGCCGTTTAACTTCCCAATCAACATAGCGATGCACAAAATTGGTCCTGCTTATGCGGCGGGTAACTCGATTTTATTCAAACCTGGCCCACAAAATACCGCGTCTTCTCAGTTGTTAGTCGACTTATGTTATGAGGCAGGCATTCCACAAGAGGTGCTGCAATTTTGTATGCCACCATTGTCTGACTTAGATCGTCTAAATGCTCATCCTGAGATCAATGCGATCAACTTTACTGGTGGTACGGCGGCAGCCAATGCTATTTCAGCGGCAGCGGGCTACAAAAAATTGTTGCTTGAACTTGGTGGTAATGACCCATTGATTATTATGGATGACGCCGATTTAGAGGCGGCCGCAAAATCCGCAATCAATCACCGTTTTGCCACAGCTGGGCAACGTTGTACGGCGGCGAAGCGACTCTTTATTCATGCTTCTGTTTATGACAAATTCAGAGATATTTTGGTTGAGAAGAGTGCGGCATTAGTGGTTGGAGATCCAATGAAAGACGATACTTTTGTGGGGCCTGTGATCCATCAAGCTGCAGCAAATGAAATACGTAAACGCATCGAAGGTGCGATTAATGATGGAGCGACAGTTGCCTTAGGTAATCAATACGAAGGGGCCTTTGTTTACCCAACGATTCTTGAAAATGTCAGTGCCGACAGCGAAGTGATGATTGAAGAAACTTTTGGTCCAGTCATGCCATTGTACAAATTTGATCAAGTCGAAGAGATTATTCCGATTATTAATAACACGGCTTATGGCTTACAGGCGGGTATTTTCAGTAACAATCTTGCGGTCATTCGTCATCTGTTCGAAGAGTTGGATGTGGGTACGTTAGCGACTAATGATGGTCCGGGGTTCCGCACAGAGCATTTTCCTTTTGGTGGCGTAAAAGAAAGTGGTGTGGGCCGAGAAGGGATTAAATACGCGATCCGTGAAATGAGTTACACCAAAACTCTTGTTATTTAATTAAGTGTCTTTATCTCTGTTTTAAAAGCGGCCTGGTGCCGCTTTTTTTATTTTATCTATATGATTTTTAACAGATTATTTCTTCTTGCTAAAGGAAATAAATCACTCGGCTTCTGGTCTTATCATTGCATTGATTCTGGCTCTAACAGTTTCTCTAAGAGAAGCGTAATTTTACCTTATCGCAAAAAAAGTGGCTTAGTTACTATGTGCTGGCGAAATTTGCACTGATGTGAAACAGGCTAGATTGGTAAATTCAGCAAGAATTGGAGTGGTTGCTATGACGTATGATGTGAATGATTTTGACTCTTTGGACGTGGTAAATAACGATCGTGATCATGTTTGGCATCACCTTGCTCAGCATAAGCCGTTTGAACAAACAGGCCCTATGGTCATCGTTAAGGGCGAAGGCATGAGAGTCTGGGACTCTAAAGGGAACGAATATTTAGATGCTGTATCTGGTGCAGTTTGGACTGTGAATGTTGGCTACGGACGTACAGAAATTGCCGATGCAGTGCGCGACCAATTAGTCGAAATGAACTACTTCGCACAAACTGCGGGCAACGTTCCAGCAGCGAAATTCTCCAAAAAATTGATTGATAAAATGCCTGGCATGAATCGAGTATATTTCTCAAACTCGGGTTCAGAAGCCAATGAAAAAGCCTTTAAAATCGTACGCCAAATTGCCCATAAGAAATACGGCGGCAAAAAAACCAAGATCCTATATCGTGACCGTGATTACCATGGCACAACGATTGCTACCTTGAGTGCATCAGGCCAATACGAGCGTCGTAATCAATACGGCCCATTTGTACCAGACTTCGTTGAAGTGCCTCATTGCTGCGAATATCGAGCTCAAGAGGATGCAGATAAGAGTAATTATGGTGTTTGGGCGGCGAATCAAATTGAGAAAGTCATTTTGGCAGAAGGTGCGGATACTATTGGTGCCTTATGTCTTGAGCCGATTACCGCAGGTGGTGGTGTGATTGAAGCGCCAGCAGGCTACTGGCCTCGTGTTCAAGAGATTTGTAAGCAATACGACATCTTATTACATATTGACGAAGTCGTATGTGGTTTAGGCCGAACTGGAACTTGGTTTGGGTATCAACATTACGGCGTAAAGCCTGACATTGTGACCATGGCCAAAGGTGTAGCATCTGGTTACGCTGCTATCTCTTGTACGGTTACAACAGAGGCGGTGTTCGAAATGTTTAAAGAAGATGAAGACCCACGCATGGGTTACTTCCGTGACATTTCAACTTTTGGTGGTTGTACCGCCGGTCCTGCAGCTGCATTGGTTAATATGGAAATCATTGAAAACGAAAACCTATTGGAAAATGCCTCACATCAAGGTGAATACTTGCGTGGTCGCCTGAATGATTTGAAAGAAAAGTATCCGATTATCGGTGATGTTCGCGGTAAAGGACTATTAGTAGGCATCGAATTGGTTAAAGATCGTGCCACACGAGAGCCGGTGGAAGAAGAAACTGTGATGGCTGTTGCTGGTCATTGTATGGCAAATGGCGTGATCATTGGCCGTACTAATCGTTCTTTCAAAGCGCTCAATAACACCATTTGCTTAGCGCCGGCGTTAATCTCAACCAAAGCAGACATGGACCAATTGGTCGCGGCTTTGGATGACGCTATCGCAGAGGTTACACGTGGAATGTAATGCGTAAATAAGGCCTGGATAAAACGTTATGGTACGTTTCTTTGCAGGTTTTGCGTTAGCGAAAAAGCTCAGCATGTTATGCTGAGCTTTTGGCGTTCTAGCTCATGCTAAATTAAGAGCAAGGTGTATGGTTCGTCTTCGAATCTCTAGCCCATTCATCGTTAGTGAACAATCTCCATTCAGGCTTTATTTAAAGGTGTTTTTCTATGATGCAACTTTTCCACCTTTCGCAAAGCAAAGGCAGCAGTTTACAAAAGCAACTAAGAGAGCAAATAGCGCTTGCTATTATGAAAGGGAATATTCCTTTGGACATTCCCTTGCCTTCCAGTCGAAAGCTGGCAGAACAGTTAAAAATTGGGCGCAATACCGTTGTGTTGGCTTATGAGCATTTATTGGACGATGGTTATATTGTTGCCAGAGAAAGGCGTGGCTATTTTGTTAACCCAGATATTCTAGAGGGCCAAGTTGCCACGAATATACTGCCTATTAATGAAGAATACACACGCCCAGACTGGGAAAACCGCTTTAAAGTGCAACCCAGCAACCAAGTGAATATTGTGAAAGTGGCCGACTGGCAATCTTATGAATATCCTTTTATTTATGGGCAATATGACGAGAAAATATTCCCCAGTGTGAATTGGCGTGAATGTTGTCGAGACGCCGCCAGTGACACCGCATTAAATGATTGGGCGTCGGATAATTTAGACAATGATGACCCAAGGTTAATCGAGCAAATACGTACGCGGCTATTGCCGAGACGAGGGGTGTGGGCATCCCCCGAGCAAATACTGATTAGCGTTGGCTCCCAGCAATCTTTGTTTATGTTAGTGCAATTATTGTTGGACCAGAATTCGGTTCTGGGTCTTGAAGAGCCCGGCTATGTTGATGTACGCAATATTGCTAGTTTACATAAATGTCAGATAAAGCCGCTGGCAATTGACCAAGGCGGCTTGATTGTTGATGAGCAGTTAGCAGGCTGCGACTTGATATACACTACGCCAAGTCATCAATGTCCGACCGCGGTGACCATGCCAATAGAACGACGTTATGAGTTATTAAATCGAGCGAACAGTGATGACTTTCTCATCATTGAAGACGATTATGAAAGTGAGACCAACTTTAATAGTAAACCAAGCCCTGCGTTAAAGAGTTTAGATACCAGTGATAGGGTGATTTACATTGGTAGTTTGTCCAAGACGTTAGCGCCAGGGTTGCGCTTAGGGTATGTGGTGGCATCAGAGCGTTTGATTCAAGAGGCAAGGGCGCTTCGGCGTTTAATGATTCGCCATCCAGCGACCAATAACCAGCGCGCTACGGCGTTCTTTTTAGAGCGTGGTTATTATGATGCCTTGATGATGAACATCTCTCGCAATTACCAAGCTCGCTGGAATGCCATGAATCGGGCACTGGATAAATATTTACCGGGAAGTTACGAAGCCCCCACCTTTGGTGGTTCTTGTTACTGGGTAAAAGGGCCTAAAGAGCTCAATGCAGTGACGCTGCAAAAGTTAGCTCAGCAAGAGAGTATTTTGATCGAACCAGGCAATGTGCACTTCTTTCAGGAAAACAGCCCAGATTATTATTTCCGCTTAGGCTTCTCTTCGATTTCTACAGATCGTATTGAGCCGGGTATTAAGAAACTCGCCGAGATTATTCATAAAGCCTGCCAATAACCCCACTTATGATCGAATAAGCATAAAAAACGCCGATGGAACCTTGACGGCCATCGGCGTTTTTATCACTACATTATTTTATGATTAATCGTTATCCCATGTTAATGGCAATGTCACCCTTGCGTACAATCTTCAAAAATAGCATATAGATGAAACCGCAAGCCATCCAAATAAGGCCAAGGACTTGGGCGTGTACATCCATGTTATATAGAACCGTTGCAATGATCATAAAGCCAATTAACGGGCATACTAGGTGCTTTATAATTGCGGTTGATTTGTTTTTAATGAAAAAGTGATAGATAACCGTCATGTGCAAAATGACAAAGCTGGTTAACGCGCCAAAATTCACTAATGAGGCTAAGGTATCTGGCGCGTCTAAGAAAAAGTAGCCGACAAATAACGACAAGATAGACACCAGGTAAATACTGATGTGTGGTGTCTTAAATTTCGGGTGAACGTTAGCCAAAACGGCAGGCAGTTTTTTGTCACGAGCCATAGAGTAAAGCAAACGTGAGACAGCGGCTTGCGACGCGATAGACACGGCAATCCCCCATGCTAATGCAGTCGCAACAGCGGCTAATGTTGCCAGCCATTGGCCACCGGCTTTTGTTGCGATTTCATAAAAAGCCGTATCCGCTGATTTGAACGTCATACCTTTTGCCAAGTCCGCTGCAATCCATGTTTGCAGAATGAATAAAAAGCCCATGAGAAACAAGGTGATCAACGCGGCTTGCCCTACTTTTTTCTCTGGTTTTTCTTTAACTTCTTCCGCCAAGGTGGAGATTGCGTCGAATCCTAAAAAAGACAATACTGCGATAGACACAGCTTGCAGAACGAGTGATGGCTGGAAGGTCGCTGCATTAAAGAAAGGTTCTGCCGTTAATTCGCCAGCGCCTACGTCGTTGCCATACAAGGCATACAAGCCCGCAGTAATGAAAATGGCCAGAACAATAACTTCAGCTACTAAGAACACTTTGTTTACTTTGGCAGTAAAGCTAATGCCCACTAGGTTCGCTAACAGTGCGCCAACAAGAAACACGACTAGCCAAGCCAGTTTAGGGATAAAAGGGAAAATTTCGGTGAGTGAGATAGCGCTAAAAATGTATAGCAATGGTGGAATAAGAAGATAATCGAGAAGCAGTACCCAGCCCGCTATAAAACCGAAATACTGATTAATACCCCGAGATGCGTAGGAATAAACAGACCCGGCAATCGGGAACTTTTTTGCCAGTGCTTGATAACTTAACGCGGTAAACAGCATAGCTATCATGCCAATTAAATACGCAGTAGGCACCATGCCACCCGACGCGTCCGATACCCAGCCGTAGATTCCGAAGGGGGCTATAGGAATCATGAAGATCATACCGTAGATAATTAAGTCTGTGAGACTTAACGACCGCTGCAACTCTTGTTTATACCCAAATTCATTTATTGACATAACCGGTTCCTTTTTGTGACTTTTAGTTTTTAGTTTTTAGTTTTTAGTTTTTAGTTTTTAGTTTTTAGTTTTTAGTGCCTTTTCAAGCCTTTCGGCCCATTCTTCAACGCCCGTATTAGTGCTGATTAAGTCATTTCTAATTTCTAATAACAGCGCAGGAATAAGATTGTTGTCCCCATGAAACGGAATTGTCATATCTTCTTCAATGTCGATCTCATAGGGTTCATTTACACCGACGTTTAACTTTTGATAGGAGAGATTATTAATTACTTGCTGTGCAAAATTTTGTGCTTGCCCATATAAAACACCAATTGGCCATGGCCTCTGCTGGCCTAGAAAAATGGGTGTAAAAGAATGAATAGAAACTATTTTTAGCGCTTTATGCTTTGTTTTTTGTGTGTTTATTAGATTGGCTGCAGCGTCATGGAACGGCGTATAAAGTGTATCAATGCGTTCTTGGCGTTGTTCTTCAGTTAGGTTTTGATTACCAGCGATTTGGTGGTTTTCGCTGACGGAGGGGATCAGCCCTGGGTTTTCTAAGATGCGATTCAGATCGATTAATAGACGTGAATAATTACTGTATATAAGTGGTGCATCGAGCTTATCTGCCAATGCTTTTGCAACGTCTAAAGCCCCGATATCCCATCCAATATGATCGTTCACCTGATCCTGACTTAGGCCCAGATTGTGAAACGCATCAGGGATGTAATTTGATGCGTGTTCACACATTAATACAACCTCTGAGCTTCCCTCTAAGTTGTAATAAGAAAATGCAGATGAGTACTCTTTATTGTGTAACACTAATAAATATCCTTATAAAGTTTGCATAAAGCTTCATTGTCTAGTTCTTTGCAATATTGCACTTCCGAGCGTTTAAGTTTTGAGTAGGTATTGAGCATTTTTCGAGGCAGTTGAGACATAAACAGTGAATTGTTTTCCAGTTCGCTTAAGGCTTCAGAGAGGCTAGAAGGCAAGCATCGAATATTGAGTTGTTCACACTCTGATTCAGACAAATCTGATGGATTTTTCTCAGTAATTTGGGGTGTTTCTCGCGATGTTTTTATGCCTTCTAAACCAGCTAATAGAATTGTCGCAAGGGCAAGGTGCGGTGAAGCGGTGATATCAAGCGCACGATATTCGATGTTGTATTGTTTGTTGGTCGGGGTATCGGAATATTGAACAGTAGGGCAAATGCGTAACGAAGCCTCACGGTTTAGATCGCCTAAGTTAGAATACGCGGCACTCCAATTATGGGGACATAAGCGCAAATAAGAGACAACTGAAGGCGCGGTGAACGCACACAAAGCTCGCATATTATCTAGAATGCCCGCACACCAAGACCCTGCCATTTCGCTCAAGCCATTTGGTCGTTCAGCATCATACATAAGCGGGTTGCCAGAAAGATCTTTCAAGCTAATGTGAACGTGCACCCCGTTGCCGATAGCACCAGGCTCAGCCTTAGGAGAAAAACTCAAGTTGTAGTCTAAATCTGAAGCCAGTTCTTTGGTTAGTTCTCGTACGTTGACGGCACGATCAGCCGCTTTTACCGCAGACGTCGGCGCACAAGTGACTTCATATTGTTGATCGCCAAATTCAGGTAATACCATTTCTGGCTCAGCACCTGCCATGTCGAGTAGAGGTAATAATTTTGAGCTGAAATCATCTACCTTACGTAAGCTTCGTAATGAAAAAGCAGGGCTAGAAGGTAGCTGGTCTTTTTCTAAAGTAAATTCATGCTCGAATGCGACAACCAGCTCAATACCAAGTTCGTCTCGGTAACGCTGTTCGACTTCTTTTAGCAGAGTGCGCGGGCATGTTGGCCACTTTTCGCCTTTCAAAGAAACAATGTCACAATGCACATAAGACAATTCAGAACGATTACGGAAGAACTCTGACTCGATTGAAACCAAGCTGTCAGCGTCTGGTAATAAGCGCACATCCCCTAAACTGCCCCATGGATTATCATCACTAATGGTATTGAATGGTGTGATCGATGAGTTCGCTGGAACCCAGCCACACCCTTTGCTCATCTGGTCTGCTAGGTCACGTTTCAGAATGGATCGGCCTCGTGAAATTGCCGTCAAATCCGTTGTTAAAAACGTTACCAAGCTCATATCTTTTGTGATTTTATTTTCCATGGTTACGGCCTTATAGTGTTGAGATTTGTTTCACGACTGTTTTTGTATCTGTGATCCAGCAATACCCTTTTATCGCATCAAGACAGTGCTGGTGGCGTTCCGGTGTCACCGTGGCACAGGCATCTTCCACCAGGGTCACTATATAGCCTCGGTCAGCGGCATCACGCACCGCCATATCCACACATTGGTCTGTTACCACACCTGCAATAACAAGGTACTTGACGTTTAAATTGCGCAGTACATAGTCAATTTGTGAGGAGTTAAAAACGCCAGAGGAGGTTTTCGGAAGAACAATCTCATTTTCTATTGGTGCCAGTTCATCAATCACCTGGCCTTCAGGGCAGCCTTTTGGCACATTGATATCTGACAGTTTGTGATCTGGAGATCGGTCACGGCCATCGACGGTCAGGCTTTCTATGATGGTGTGCAGTACATTGGTTTTCTTGCCGCGAAAGGCATTGAGCAAGGCCACTTGATTTGGAATAACCATGCTTTCCAAGCGTGGGTAATAGTAGGGAGCTCCTTTTTCAGTCAGGTCCTCATCTAAGCCCGGGTACACCCAGATTTTCTGCATGTCGACGAACAATAATGCCGTTTCATGGGCTACATAAGGTAAGGATCTAGGGTTACTTGGGTCTATTAAGTTGTTTGAGTTTGCTGTTGTCGTGGACATTATTGTTCCTGCTGATTGTTTGAGAAGTAATGGGTTCCTAGTAATTCACGCATGTCGTCTACTTCCATTAAACGGTCTTTCACTGAATCGCCGAGGGTGTCTGTGAGCGAAGCGACTAAGGCTTCTACTTGAACCATCGCAGGCACAAGTGTGTCGAAAGGGGAAGAAGTATCGACCAAAGAAGAAATGGTTAGATCGACTTTGTTTCTTAAAGGGGAGTCGTAAATATCGGTAAATAAAACAACCTTGGCTTTCTTTCTGTGTGCCATTTCAACCGCCACGGCTGCACTTTGCTGGTAGCGACGGTAATCAAACTGAATAAAAATATCCCCAGGCTTTAAGTCCAACAAGGTGTCGCTTAATTCAAGAGAAGACGTGATGCACTTGGTGTTAGGGCGGAGAATTTGTAGGTGGGCATGTAAATAACCGGCGAGAAAACCGCTGAATCGTCCCCCAAAGCAAATCACTTTTTTGTTTTTTTCACTTAGCCATTCGACCAGCTGCTCTATGTCTTGCTTGATTACTAGAGGCTCAGAGCCAGCGACGGCATCCATAGTACTTTCAGCCGTGTGCTGCCATGGATCATCATCAATACCACCGCTTTTAGAGTGCATTAGTAATGGTGATTTCAGCCTCTCGTCGAGTTGTTTGACGAGTGCACTTTGAAAATCAGAATAACGAGAGAAGCCTATTTTCTTTATGAACCGAAGAACGCTAGGGTCACTAACACCTGCGTCTTTAGCCAGCTGAGCGATGGTTTTTAATCCAGAAGTCGGGAAGTTATTTAATAAAACTCGTACCAGCTTCCGGTCAGCTGGAGTAAGTTCGCTAGGTGGGCTTTCAAGTTGCTCTTTTATATTCATAGTAGGCTCCACAAAACTGTTTTATAAATTACATAGTTATGTTTTTGTTGTGATATGTATGTTTTATTACATAAAATTAATGCTGTAAATAAAAAAATCGACTTTAGGATATCTGTTGTCGCGTTTGGGCATTTTTTAAAGGGTGCTTGATGTTTCCAAAAAACGGACTTTTTGCTGTTAGTTAACTGTGAAGTGAGCAGAGTGAGAGGTTTCTGCCATAAGAGATGATAATTTATACGACCTTTTGGTGATTCTTTAGAATTATGCCTTTTATCATAGGGGTTTTGCCCTACTTATAAGTGCATAGGGCAGTCGTGTTTTATGGGTCTATATATCGCTTTCAATAAGGTCTATCGAAAAAGCTTTTTTTTGAGTTTTAAGAGCAAGCTAAGAAAAGACAAAGGCACAGGTGGCATCCATTTCTTGATGCCTTTTTTATAAGAATCCCGTTGTTCAAACGCTTTTGCCCAGCGTGTCAGATGGCGGTAATGATCCACAGGAAAGCCTAAACCGCCTAACAGAACGTATTGAGGAATCCAAGCAATGTCGGCAAGGGTAAGCTGTTCTCCGACTATCCATTCGTTGTCCGCCAGTTTTTTGTCAAGCTGTGAAAATATCTTATGTATCTGCTCTGCTGCTTGTTTTACCTGTCCCTCAGGGAAGCCTTTTAAGGACTGTTCGTGGAACGCTAATAGTGTTTTATCTGGCTGAATTTGACGATAACGTTCCATATCACCTTCTGCTTTTGTTCCGCCTCCGAGGGTGCCGTAAACAAAAGTCTTGATAGTCGCTACGTGGATTTCTGAACAAAGGTTAACCCAGTACTTTACCTCTTCAGCTAGCGTCTCATTTTTGTTAGGAACAAGTGCAGGTTCAGGAAATTTTTCTTCCAGATACAATAAAATATCGTTGGATTCTGTCACGATTTCACCATCATAAACGATAGCGGGTACTAACCCTTTCGGGTTGATTTTCAAATACCAATCTTCAAGATTTTCTTTTTTTCTTAAGCTGATCTTATGACTCTTCCAAGGAATATTTTTCTCTTCAGCCGTGATTCTTACTCGCATTGAGCAATTAGAGATACCGGCATGAAAAATGTGCAGGCCTTGCATGGCTTTAATTTCTTGGTCGTCAGTATGGATAATCGGCATTCTTGCTGCTCCTAATGAATTGGTCTGACTCTACTATGGGACAGAGTGTTAAATATGATTGACAATATCAACTTTATTTTTATTGATTGATAGTGTCAGCCTTTTTTGTTTGAGCTAGTCTTCAGGCTGAGTTCGTTGCACGGACAAATTCTAGTGTGGCAGGCGCACTCAATGTGCGTCGCTAAAATAGGCAGCGAGATATCTTAGGGTAGGGAGTGGTTAGCGGGCAGATAACGTCGCAATGGGTGTTAACTTACGCTATTAATATAGTGGTGTAAGTTGATAAGAAATCGCTTAAGCTTTCCTTCCCTTTAGCTTAAGCGGTTTTTGCGCTAGATTTAGGTGCTTCTAAATACTTCCTTTAAAACTTTGTGTTGAGTCTCTTATATGTTTTATTGTGATAGCGCTATTTATTCTGTAATGCCGCCATTAAGGCGCTAAAGAAAACCTCTTCTGCTTCGCTGAATTTCGGCGTTCGGTTCCACATTAAGTACAAACTGATACGGGCTAAACCATCGTAAGGAGGCAGCTGCCAAAGAGTGCCGGAAAGCACATCTTGCTGAACGACATTTTCCGGTAGGGCGCCAATGCCCAAGCCAGCTTTAATCATTCTTTTTACTTCTTCTAGATTATCACTGGTCCCTACAATGCGCCCCTCAAGCCTTTCTTGTGCTCTGTAGATAGCGAGAGGAGCCAGCACGCCATCGAGCTGTTCACTCGCAAATGAAACAAAAAATTCGTCTCTTAAGGTTCGGATATTGATGTTTTCTTGCTGGTATAAATGATGGTCTTTGCCACAATATAGGTTGTATTTTTGACTTAACAAAAGTGTGTCGGACAATTCGGCGTGCTTTCTGTATTTTAGGCAAATACCAACACTGGCGTTGTAATTAAGTAAGTTCTGTTTCACATACTCGCTGGAGCCAGATAATATCTCAAAGGTTACTCTGGGGTTGTTTTTATGAAACTCCGCGAGAACATGATCGAATACATCACTGTTAATTCCAGTTACCAGAGCAATCCTCACAATGCCACTCAAGTCATGGGGGGTTGCTCGTACTGTGGTGGTTAGTCTTGCAATACTGCCATAAATGACGATGGCTTCACGGTACACTAACTCACCAGCTTTACTTAATTCGAAAGTGGTTCCGTTACGAATAATTAAACGTTCGTCTAACCTTTCTTCAAGTCGTTTAAGAGCTAGGCTGATGGCAGGTTGGGTGAGATGCAAGCGGTCAGCAGCACGGCTGATACTGCCTTCTTGTACAATCGCAATGAAGGTTCTTAGTAGGTTCCAGTCGAGCCTGTCATGAATGCCAGACATATTGTATCCGCCTATAAAGCTGAAAAATTAACTGAACATAATACAGTTAATATCTTTTGAAAGGTATTGCATGTGATGAAAATTGTGTTGTTTACTGGCGTAGGGCGCTGTGAAGTGGGTTCTGTAAGCTCGAATATACGCGGCGTCTTCTTTTAGTGCAGAAGGCGCCGCGTTACTGGCCAGTGATTTTCTATTTTGGGTTTTGATTCAAACCAAGCCTATTCGTTTAAATCAATCCAAGTTGATTTTAGATCCGTGTATTTTTCGAGAGCGTGAATGGATTTATCACGACCAAAGCCGGATTGCTTGCGTCCTCCAAAAGGAACGGTAATAGCGCCATCAGCATAGCTGTTTACCCAGATCATTCCCGCTTGGAGTTGTCGCGAAACACGATGGGCCCGACCAAGGTTATTGGTCCAAAGGCCGGCGCCTAAGCCATAATTGGAATCATTCGCAAGGGCGATGACATCCGCTTCCGTAGCAAATCGACATAACCCAAGTACCGGGCCAAACAGCTCTTCTTGCATAATCAAATTGCTATTATCGCTGCATTCAAGAATAGTCGGGTTCAAGAACCAACCTTCTTTACATTCTGAGCGAAGGCTTGGGGTTAGCTCCTTGGCACCGCCAGCAATGGCTTCTTCAACACCTGCAATGATTCTGTCAAATTGTAATTGATCGACGATTGCCCCAGCTAAACTCTCAGGGTTAAGTGGGTTGCCGGGTTGATATTTTTTCGCTTCAGCGAGTAATAAGGGTAAAAAGCGGTCATAAATCGAATCCTGCACATAAAGACGCGAAGCGGCGATACAGACCTCTCCTTGGTTAATAAATATCGCTGCAGCAGCTGTGGCCGCAGCACGCTCCAAGTTGTCATAATCATCAAAAATGATCTGTGGGGACTTGCCACCGCATTCTAGCCAGACTCGTTTAAGATTGGATTGTGCGGAATAGGTCATAAAGCGTTTCCCGGTCAATGTTGAGCCGGTAAAGGTCAGGCAGTCCACATCATTATGTAGACCTAAAGTCTGCCCAGCTACTTTCCCTTGTCCTGGAACCACTTGCAAGACGCCATCAGGCAGTCCGGCTTGAGCAGCAAGTGCAGCAAGGCGGATAGCGGACAAACTGGATTGTTCCGCTGGTTTGACGATGACACTGTTACCTGTAGCGAGCGCTGGGGCAATTTTCCAGCTGGTAATCATTAAGGGAAAATTCCAAGGTACCACGGCAGCCACCACGCCTAACGGCTCTCGTGTTACCGTGGCCAAGACGTTTTCAGCGGTAGGTAGCACTTCATCATTAATGGTTTCTATTGCACCGGCATAAAAGCGAAAACAGCGAATGGCTTCAGGGATATCAAAGGCGAGCGCATCTGCCGCCGTTTTGCCCATATCCAAGCTTTCCAGTAAGGCCAGCTCTTCTGCATGTTGCGCCATTAAATCTGCCAATTTTTCGAGTACGACTCGGCGTTGGCTAGGGGATATACGAGCCCATTCACCACGATTAAAAGCATCGCGGGCACCCGAAACGGCACGGTTCACATCATTTTCACTGCAATCAGCAATCTCAGTCAGTGTCTGTTTATTTGCCGGGTTGATACACGGCAAGGTTTGTTGGTCTTGCGCGTCACAATAGCTGCCATTGATCCAAGCTCGTCCTTCAAAGCTGAGTGTCTGTTGTAAGTTAAGCCAATCTTGGTGAGTTAACGTGCTCATAGTGTGCTCCCCGCTTCCGCTAACATGGCGTTCAGTAATACATGTGCACCGGCTTCTAATTCATCAGGTCGCGCGTCTTCTATTTCGTTATGGCTAATGCCCCCAATGCAAGGCACAAAGATCATTGCTGTCGGAATGGTGCGACTTAAATACACCGCATCATGACCTGCGCCACTGATCATTTCTATGTGTGGCAGTTTTAGTGCATTGACCGCATCACGAACACGATTGATACAGTCTTTATTGAAGTGGGTAGGAGGCATTTTTTGAACCACTTTTAGCTCGATTTCAATGCCTTCTTTTTTCTCTGCTTGCAACAAAGCGGTAAATTCGTCGTGCATTTTATCCAGCTCAGCTTTGTCACTGTGGCGCAGATCGACACTGAATTTAACGCGCCCAGGTACCACGTTGCGTGAATTAGGGTGCATATCTAGCTCCCCCACGGTTACACGACCATCAGGTTGTCGAGAGTCCGCGATGGTAAGGATGCGGTTGATCAGTTGAGATGATGTTTTTAAAGCATCCCGACGATAGGACATCGGACTTGGCCCTGCATGACACTCTTGACCGGTGACGATAACGTCGTACCAATAAAGGCCAAGCGCACCAGAGACCACACCTACAGGTAGGTTTTCGGTGTCCAGTACAGGGCCTTGTTCAATATGCGCTTCAAAATAGGCTTTGACGTCGTAGCCGCCAACGGTTTCTGTGCCAGCGTAGCCAATACGTTTCAGCTCGTCGCGAACACTAATACCCGCTTTATCTTGAGCCGATAAAGCCTCTTCTAGCGTTAATGTGTTGGAAAACACCCCGGATCCCATCATAACAGGGACAAAGCGAGAGCCTTCTTCGTTGGTCCAAATAGCGACATCAATTGGGTGATCTGTTTCTATTTTATGTTCGTTAAGAGTACGAATAACTTCCAATCCAGCCAAGACACCATAATTTCCATCAAAGCGACCACCGGTTGGTTGGGTGTCAATATGGCTGCCACACATTACCGGAGCCAAATCCGTTTGGCGGCCTTCACGGCGGGCGAAAATGTTGCCGATTTGATCGATTCGAATGCTCATGCCTTCGTCGCGGAACCAGCTGATTACCAAGTCGCGACCAGCTTTGTCTTCGTCTGTTAACGCCAAACGGCAGTTACCGCCCAATGGTGTCGCGCCAACTTTTGCGAGGTCCATTAAAGATTGCCATAGGCGAGAGCCAGTCACTTTTATAGGGGAATTCGTCATCGTTATTCTCTCTTAATCGTTAAATTTGGGTTAAGCGTTATTTGACTCAGCTTGATCAGCGAGCGCTTGTTCGCGTATTGAGCTAAGTAGCTGACCTGGTGCGATCCCGTTTGAGTCGTATCTTAATTCGATAATAGCGGGCAGCTTTTCGGTCTCTGCAAAAGCCAAAGCATCACGGAAAGTCTGCTCAAATTCCGCGTCATCAGTAACGATTGACCCTTTGCCGCCGTAGGCTTCAATGAGGTTGGAGAATTCAGGGTTGGCAAAAGTAAGCGCAATTTCTCGGCCTGGAAACTCTCTTTCCTGATGGGCGCGAATGGTACCCCACATACCGTTATTGAAGACCAGAATCACCACCCCTAAGTTGTATTGCATGGCGACCGCAAGTTCTTGTAAATTCATTTGAAAACAACCATCTCCGGCATAACAGATAGATGGCTCATTGGGGTATTCAAATTTATAGCTAATGGCGGCAGGCAGACCATAACCCATGGTGCCAACGGTGGACGCTAGGGAGCTACCATGGCCAGAAAATTGTATGTAGCGATGAGGGTAAAGTGCATAGTTACCCGCGCCAACGGTTACACAACCGCGCCCATCGAGTACCTTATTTACAGTGCAAGACACCTTATCAAGGCTTAATTGACCAGGGGAGGTAAGAGGCGTTAGTGAGTCCAAATAGGCTTGGCGTGCTTGCTGACGTAGACCTGCCCAGCTGGCAGCTTTAGTAGGTGTCAGTTCTGCAAGCATAGAGGCAAAACCGCAAACGCTGGCATTAATAGCAAGGTCTGGGCGATAAACGCGACCGAGTTCTTCAGGGTCAGGGTAAACGTGAATAAAGCTCTGCTTTGGTTGTGGTGATTCGATCCACGTATAACCTTCGCTGCTTGCTTCGCCAATGCGGGTTCCAACGGCAATAATCAAGTCGCTGTCTTTCAATTGTTGACGAAGCTCATCGGTCATAGACCAGCCGACATGGCCAACAAATTGCTCATCGTGTTGGTCGTAACATTCTAAACGTCGCCACGCGACACCAACGGGCAAGTCAAATTGTTTAGCAAATTCTGCCACTTGTTTTGTTGCTGTTGTGCTCCAGCCGCTGCCACCGATGAGCAGAAACGGTCGTTTAGCAGCCTCTATACGTGTTTGTAATTCTTGCATTTGTTGCGAGTTTACATAGCTTTGTAGTGCTGCCATTGGGGTGACATTTTCTACCACCGCTTGATCCCATAAAACATTTTCGGGCAAGGCTAGAACGACCGGGCCAGGTCTGCCGCTGGTGGCAACATTCCAAGCACGAGTGACGTATTCAGGAATGCGGTCAATGGAATCAATTTGCGCTACCCATTTAGTCATTTCGCCAAACATACGGCGGTAATCAATTTCTTGGAAGGCTTCGCGTTCGACAAAGTCATTACCAACTTGACCGACAAATAAAATCAACGGAGTAGAGTCTTGATAAGCGGTATGAACACCAACGGAAGCATTTGTTGCGCCTGGGCCGCGTGTCACGAAGCAAATTCCTGGTTCGCCAGTAAGTTTGCCATAGGCTTCAGCCATATATGCAGCGCCACTTTCTTGACGACAGGTAACTGCTTGAATCGTGTCAGTGTGTTCATTAAAGGCATCAATGCAGGGTAGGTAGCTTTCACCAGCCACCATAAAAAGGCGTCGTGCCCCTTGCATTCGTAGTTGTTCAACTAAAATCTGTCCGCCATTGCGCACTTGTGTTTGTTTATCTTGTGTTGCATTAGACATAGCTTTCTCCAGAATTTTTTAATTCGTGTTTGAGCAATTTTGTCCAAACACAGAGATAAAGGTCATCGCGTTAAATACTGCTTAAACGAATAAATTAAAGAGTATAAAAGTAGGTTTTATAATCTTTATATTTACTTGACTGTTCGTCAATTTTGCAAATTTAATAGGGTGTATAATTTGCTTTTATACGAATTTAAAGCGCACGAATCCCTTCTCTCATTAATTGAAAGAGTGAAAATTTTTTAATTTATAACTTTTTCGGTATTTGTTTTTTATCTATTATGCATTTTGATCGAAAGCCAGATTGATATGCAAAAGACAAGTCGTTTTCTTGATTTATTTTATTATTCGGCTCGTCACGTAAATCTGGCCAAGGCCCATCAATGGCAATAATAGAATGCTGGAGACAGGTGGCTAGAAAGGCCACGCGCTGGGGTTTCATTATTTCCATTTTCAAAGGCTCTTCTGATAGCCCCATGGATTTGGATAGATCCCCCGTTCCCAGTAATGCCGCAATAATGTTGGCCGAACAGGAAGCGATAGTTTCGAAATTGTTTACCCCCTCATAACTCTCGATAGTGGGGACGATGGGGGTATCAGCCAAGCCAAACTGCGACATCTGTTCAGTGAGCCGAAGCAATTGCTCAGGCCTTTCTACTTGTGGTAGAAAGACCGCATAAGGCTTGCTATCAGCGAGCCACTCAAGTTGTTCAGTCCCGCCATTTAGCAAAGCATCGATGCG
Source organism: Marinomonas pollencensis (assembly GCF_003387375.1). Lineage (GTDB taxonomy): Bacteria > Pseudomonadota > Gammaproteobacteria > Pseudomonadales > Marinomonadaceae > Marinomonas > Marinomonas pollencensis. Next base: position 60,406 of record NZ_QUNG01000006.1, read on the forward strand.
GATTGCACACTCGACGTTATGTTGCTGACAAATGGCGATCGCTTGAGGCAAGCGCTGGCAAGCAAGCGCTTTGTTCTCTTTTGCTGTGAACTCTTCCAAATCAATCACTAAGACGCTTGGAGAAGCTTGAGCAGCCTGTTCAATAGCATCAAGGTCATCTCCTGCAATAAATAACCAAGTATGCATGTTTTTATGGTTTGAAAATGTCATGCATTACTCCATTAAATTCGGTAAGTAGAGAACGATTTCAGGTACGAAAATCAATAATAAAAGCACCATAACCATAGACGCTAACATTAATAATAATGGGCGAAATGCTTCAGATGTTTTAATTCCTGCAATGCGGCAAGAGGCCATTAAATCAATACCAAGAGGTGGTGTGTTTGCTCCAATTGCAAGGTTGATAGTTAGCAATACACCAAAATGTATTAAGTCAATGTTGTAAGTTTGTAATAAAGGTAAAACAATAGGGGTGATGATAATAATGATGGCAATACTTTCCATAAAAGTCCCAAGAACTAATATGACAGCCATCAATAAAAGTAAAACACTGTATTTACTGCTGGTTAGATCTGCTATTAATGCAGCAACCGCTTGAGGAACCGCTTCATAACTTAAACACCAAGCGAATAATCCCGCCGCAGCGATAATCAACAATATGGCAGCACTGGTTTCTGCAGTTTCTTTGAGGGAATCCAACAGAGATTTTAAATTTAAGCAGCGATAAATGACAAAGCCTAAAATCAGTGCGTAAACAATGGCAGAAATAGCGGCTTCGGTTGGCGTGAAAATACCTAAGCGGATACCACCAATGATTAATACTGGAACGATTAGCGCAGGGATAGCATCACGTAATGCGATCAGCTGCTCCATTCGTGAGAAGCGTTTGCCACCAGACCAGCCATTTTTCTTAGACAAATACACAGCAACAATGATTAAGCCTGTTGCCAGTAATATCCCAGGAATAATACCGCCCATAAAGAGCTTGCCGATAGATGCATTCGCCGTAGTACCATAAATGATCATCACGATACTAGGAGGGATTACCGTTCCTAAAGAGCTTGAAGTGCCAACCAAAGCTGCACTAAAGCCAGGGGCGTAGCCTTCTTTTTTCATCGCCGGCAGTAGCATACTTCCGATCGCGACAACGTCCGCCACACCAGAACCAGATAAGGCACCGAAAAGCATGCAGGCCAGTACGGCTACCACGGCTAAGCCCCCTGGTTTATTGCCAACGATTGCCATACATAAGTTGATAATGCGCACAGTGAGCCCGGCTCGGTTCATCAATTGGGCTGCAAAGACAAACAGTGGAATTGCTAATAGTGTGAAGCTGTGCATGCCCGCTACATATTGTTGTGCTGCTACCATCATAGGGGCAGCTTCAAAAAACAGTAAGTAACCTAAAGCGGCAATTAACAAACTAAATAAGATGGGTACATCAATAATTAAACAGACAGCAAAAATTGCTAATAGTGATAAAGCGCCACTACTCATGAGAAGATCTCCAACTTGCACATAAGGTTGCAATGTGAACAAGGCCAATAAAAGTACAGCTGACAGGGACGCTTAGATATAGCAGTCCGACAGGCCATTGCATTGCAGGGGTATGTTGATTCATCGTAAGCAAGGTGAGATCCCAGCCAGATTTTGTTAATAAAACCATCGCAGCGATGATCAACACATCAACCACACGATGAAGGAATTGAGTTATTTTTTGGTCTTTTAGCCATAGGGCTAAAATGCCAGCTGATAGGTGAGAGTTATTTTTACTGCACCAAACAGCCCCCGTCATAGCGACCCAAATTAATAAGAACTGAGGCAGCTCCTCTGCCCAGTGCGGGGTGACACCGGCAAAGAAACGCATAAAGACAATCCAAGCGATCAGTGTGGCCATAATGGCCACACCGACAGAGGAAAGGTAAAGGTTAAGTTTGATTAAAAGGCGCAGCATTTTTTACTCTCCAGATTTTTGTTCTGCTGCGGCATATTGTTTTACTAGGTCGATCATATCTTTGCCTAGAATAGGCTCGTATTTCTTCCAAACAGGAGCAACTGCGGCGGCAAAAGGTGCGGTATTTACGGTATTAATAACCATGCCTTGATCTTCTAGTTTGTTAATCAACTTAGAGTCGTCGTTTTGGGTCATGACTCGTTGTTTGTCACGCCATTTATCGGCTAGTTTTTGCACGGTTACCTGATCTTCATCCGACATGCGCTTCCAAGTGTATTTGGAGAAAGCCAAACAAGCTGGAGACCAAACATGGCCAGTTAATGAAATGTACTTTTGGACTTCATAGAAAGAGGAGGAGTAAATAATAGCCAGTGGGTTTTCTTGAGCATCAAATACGCCTTGTTGAAGAGCAGAATACAGCTCACCAAAGGCAAGAGGGGCAGGGCTGGCGCCTAAGCCGATAAACGCGTCAAGGCGCATTTTATCTGGTGTCACACGGATCTTTAAGCCGTCAAGGTCGGTCGGAGTATTAATCGGTGCTCGGTTATTGGTAATATGACGAAAGCCATTTTCCCACCAAGAAACAATTTTAATATTGTGTTTGAGAGCAAGGTCTTCTAAGCGATCACCAAGTTTGCCGTCGTAGGCAGCATAAGCAGCTTGACGATTAGGCCAAGCATAAGGCAGTTCTGAAATGCCAAATTTCGGTTCCACTGGCTGGAATGACCCACAACCAATAATACCAGCTTGAATGCTGCCAATTTGCAAGCCTTCAACCAGAGTATTTTCATTGCCTAATTGGCCGCTTGGGTAGAGTTTGACAGTAACACGGCTGTCAGTTTGATTTTTAACGTCTTCGGCAAATCCTTTTGCTGCCACATTCCAACTATGGGATTCTGGCAATACGTCCGCCAGTTTGATTTCCAATGCTAAGGTTTGGTTTGCGGCCAGCGCGATGGAGATTGCGCTGAAAGTGAGTAGTGAACTTTTGATAGAGTTTCTCATAATTTACCTTTGTGTATATTTGTTTTGTCAACCATACAATTGCTTAAATTATGTGAATCTACAATTTTTTAAATTTAATGGCGCGCATAAGTTTCATTAATACCATTTCGATCACATGTCGGTGCACTAAATTAGTCTTCTTACTCACTGTGTAAGGCCAGATATGAAGGGGAGTTTGAGGAAAGGGTGTGTTTTGAGTTGTTTTGGTGCTTGCTATTGCTTCATTGTGGTGCGTTTTTTATTGGTGTGATTTAATGTGAAAAGGTGTTTCTAGATATGAAATATAATGGCAGTGAGCTCATCGGATGGGGTTGAATATAAGGGAATAATAAGGTTTCGCTCAATAGTGATGGGCTAAAGGTATAGAAAGCTCTTGGCTAGAGAGCGTTAGGTGGTTTTGTTCTTAAGAGGTCTGGTTCACTCGTAGCCAGAACATGCGTCTGGGTTGTTGGTAAGGCGCATAGGTGGCGTAACAGGCATGGAAGCTTATGTAGTATCAGAAGGACTCGATCTGAGTGTTGAGTGGATAGCCGGTGTCTAATTTTTTAATAGCAGCAGCCTTTAGGATAATGAGAAGCTATAAAGAATCAGAGCAAGTTTCTACTCTGATTCTTTGGTGTATTGCCTAGCGTTGTTAATGTAAAGCGCCTGAGTATTGTGTGTTAAGAAGGCATTTTAGTGGTGCGTAGGTAAGGCAGTACCGCGTTTACTTCGCCAAATTTTTCTTTGGCCTGTTCGTCATTTAAAGACAGAGCCACGATCACATCTTCTCCTACCGTCCAGTTAGCAGGCATGGCAATAGGCGCACCATAACTTGCTTGCAGGGCATCGAGTGCGCGTAGTACTTCGGCAAAGTTACGACCCACTGACATAGGGTAGGTCATGGACAATTGCAGTTTTTTATCTGGGCTAATGATAAATACCACCCGTACGCTGGCGGAGTTTGCTGCGGTACGACCATCGGGTAAGTAGGCATCGGCAGGCAACATATCAAGCGCTTTCGACACGGCTAACGATTCATCGGCAATAATAGGAAAGCTGGCTTTGGCGCCAGAAAAAGACTCAATGTCTTTTTTCCACTCTTTGTGTTCTGCCACACCATCAACAGACAAACCAATTACCTTAGTGCCACGTTTTTCCCATTCAGCAGACAATTGAGATACTGCGCCAAACTCTGTCGTACACACAGGGGTAAAGTCTTTTGGGTGACTAAATAGTATGGCCCAACTGTCGCCAATCCAATCATGAAGCTTAAATGTCCCTTGATCTGTTTCGAGTTCTAAGTTTGGAACGGTATCGTTAATGCGTAATGACATAACTTTTCTCCTTTAAGTCTCGGTTGTTCAGCGACCCATTGTAAGTGGCTGAAGTTTTGCTACAGCGTAATGCGTAATGGTGTATTACGATCAAGTGTGTTGGCTTGACAATTAAACATTAGAATTTTCTAATGTTTAATGCAACCATCATCGAGCTATTGAAGTCATGTAAAAAAGCTATCATGACTCCAATTTTCGATACAGTGAACGCAGACTAATACCTGCAATAGCCGCCACTTTTGCTTTGTCATTTTGATGTTGCGACATGAGGTCTGAAAGATAGTTTTTTTCTGCTGTCTTTAAATCTGGCCAGTCTTGTTGGGCGTTCGATGTCTTGTTTTCTCGGCTGGCTGATGAGGAGAGCAGCGCTGTGCTGCTGGATTGAGACAGCTCACTGTCAATAGTTAAGCATTCTTCAATGGTACGTCGTTCGATAAGGTTGGTGTCGGTTAACACAATAGCGCGGTTAAGTATGTTTCTGAGCTCGCGAATATTACCTGGGAAATTATGCTGTTTTAGGGTTTGTAACGCGGAGTCGGTTAGGTGGTACTCTTTGCGTTCACTAAGGCGAGTTAATAGGGTCGAGATCAACAGGGGCAGGTCGTCTTGGCGTTCCCGTAATGGCGGTATATAAATCGGAAACACGTTAATCCGGTAATAAAGGTCCTGACGAAACTCGCCATTTTCAACCATCGCCAACAAATTTTTATGGGTGGCGCAGACCAGTCTAAAATCTGTATGCTTAACGCTTGATGACCCCACTGGCCGAAACGATCCTGTTTCAATTAAGCGCAACAGTTTTACTTGCATAGAAAGCGGCACATCACCGATCTCATCTAAAAATAGCGTGCCACCATTTGCTTGTTCTACTAAGCCAACTCGGTGGTTGTTAGCGCCGGTAAAAGCGCCTTTCACATGGCCAAATAACTCACTTTCAAACAATGAGTCAGTGAGGCCGGCACATTCTAAAGTCACCAAAGCGTTATTGGCCCGTGTACTGCTTTGATGAATGGCATGGGCGACCAGCTCTTTGCCACTGCCTGATTCTCCAAGTAATAAAACAGAGGCTTCGGAACGGCTGACACGTGTAACTTTTTCAAGCATCTGGTTGAATTTTTTACTGGAGCCAACTAAAGCGCTGGTGATGTTCTCTGCGCTAGCAACGGAAACCGCGCGTAATAATTCTACAAAAAACAGCAGTTCGCCTTGTTGATCATGAATGGGTAGCATTTCGACATCCACATGCTCCTTTCCTCGTGGAGTCTGGTGAATATGCAAAACACGCTCTTTATGACCTGTCTGTTGTACCGCGGACAGAGGGCAATCTTCGCCGGCTTCGTCGCATGGCACGGCATAGCCATGAGAGACCTCAAAGCAGCGCGGCTTGTTGGTTACTTCTACTACACCAAACTCTGTTCGATAGTGTGCGTTAGTGGCCAGGATCTGGTAATCCACAGAGACCAAAATTGCCGGGCAGTCGTAGCCCTCCAGCATGTGAGACAAGGAATAAAAAGGCGAAGCATCAGAAGCAAAAACGTCCATAAGAGAATGTCATATTTGGCAAAGTTAAAGTCAAATATGGCAATAATAGTTAGTTTAGTCAAAGCTAATTAAGTTGGTTTTTAAATTTATTCTTTAAAATCAATTGGTTATTTTGTTTTTTTTGCTTTTGGCATAGTCTCTGCAATGTTTATAACATCAACCGATTTTCGGTTACTTATTTGATGGATATAGGAGAAGAGGCTATGGCTCAATCCGTGATTACACCTAAAATTGCTGCTTTTTTTGATAAACACTCCAATACCTTTTCGTATGTTGTAAAAGACCCGAGTTCAGCAAGCTGCGCCATTATTGATAGTGTTTTAGATTTTGATTATGCCTCAGGCGGCACATCTTACAGTGGGGCGGATGAAATCATAAAGTACGTTGCTGACCATAAATTGAAGGTTGAATGGTTAATTGAGACTCATGTTCATGCCGATCATCTATCTGCAGCGCCTTACTTGCAAGAGAAATTGGGCGGTAAGATAGGCATAGGTCAGCAGATCACCAAGGTGCAAGATACCTTCGCGACAGTGTTTAATGAAGGCGCTGGTTTTAAGCATGATGGCTCGCAATTTGACTACCTCTTTCAAGATGGCGAGCGCTACCAAGTGGGTGCTATGCCTTGTACCGCCATGCATACGCCAGGGCATACTCCGGCCTGCTTTACCCACGTGTTAGGTGATGCTGTTTTCGTAGGAGACACCTTATTCATGCCTGATGCCGGAACCGCGCGAGCCGATTTTCCTGGAGGCGATGCAGCAACCTTGTTTGATTCGATTCAGAAAATTCTCGCCTTACCAGAAGATTATCGTATTTTTATGTGCCACGACTATTGCCCTAATGGTCGCGAATTAGAATACCAAACAACGGTTAAGGCTCAGCGTGAAAGCAATATTCATGTGAGAAAAGACATCAGTAAATCTGTTTTTGTTGAGCTTCGTGAAACACGAGATAAAACCCTCGATATGCCGCGACTTATTTTGCCGTCTCTGCAAGTCAATATGCGTGCAGGGCATATGCCAGAAACAGAAGACAACGGCCTTGCTTACCTGAAAATCCCATTGAATGCCTTCAAATAACCTTGATAGCGATAGGCAGAGTTTCAATAAAGTCTAATAAAAATATCGAGAGATCACTATGATACGCAAACAAATTACGAGTCATTATTCGGTGTCAGAGCAAATTAGCTTAGACGATGTTGATCGCTTAGCTGCATCCGGAGTGACCTTGATTATCGGCAACCGACCAGACAACGAAGAAGCAGGGCAATTGGCTTTTGCCGAGATTGCAGCACAGGCCGAGAAAAATCATATTAAAGCGCTACACATTCCTTTTGCTGGTGGTCAGATGCAGGACAGCGATGTGGTTGCCTTTAAAGCGGCGCTTAGCACAGCAGACAATGTTCACGCCTTTTGCCGTTCAGGCAATCGCTCTTCTTTAATTTGGGAGGCAGCGCATCAATCCATGCAGACTAAGAAGACGCCAAATAAGCAGTTTGATGTGGTGATCGTAGGCGCGGGGACGGCTGGTATCTCTACGGCTGCAAGTTTGTTAAAGCGTAATACCAATGTGCGTATTTGCTTGATTGATCCTGCGGCTGAGCATTTTTACCAACCGGGCTGGACCTTGGTGGGCGGGGGTGTCTTTAAAGCGGAAAATACCCGTAGAAACATGGTCGATGTCATTCCGACAGGTGTTGAATGGATACAGCAAGCGGTGCAAAATTTTCAGCCTAAAGACGATTATGTCACCCTTGAAAATGGAGACGTCATTGCCTACAAGCAGCTGGTGGTAGCGTCTGGACTTAAATTGGATTGGGATGCCATAGAGGGCCTTTCAGACGCATTAGGGCATTACGGCGTCACTTCGAATTATCGTTATGATTTGGCCCCTTACACTTGGGAGATAGCGAAAAACCTAGAGGGAGGTAATGCTATTTTTACCCAACCTCCGATGCCAATTAAATGTGCGGGTGCGCCGCAAAAGGCCATGTACCTATCTTGCGATCATTGGTTAAAGCAAGGCTTGCTCGATGATATCGAGGTGTCTTTCTATAGCGCGGGTGCCGTGTTATTTGGTGTATCAGACTATGTGCCCGCCTTGCAGACTTATATCGAAAAATATCAGGTAAAGACCCACTTCACTCATAATTTGGTGAAGGTAGATGGGCCAAATCAATTGGCTTACTTTGCGACCAAAGATGAAAATGATCAAACAAAGATAGTCGAAAAATCATTCGATATGCTTCATGTTTGTCCCCCACAATGTGCACCTGATTTTATTCGTAACAGTATACTGGTAGATGATGCAGGTTGGGTCGATGTGGACAAAGAGACGCTGCGTCATAAGGCTTTTAGTAATATTTGGGCTCTGGGTGACGTGTCTAACTCCCCCAATGCGAAAACCATGGCAGCGGCGCGAAAACAAGCGCCAGTGGTGGCGCAAAATGTTTATGATGCCCTGGCAGGGCGCCCTATTAGAGCGGTTTACGATGGTTATGGTTCTTGCCCGTTAACGGTGGAACGCGGGAAAATTGTGTTGGCAGAGTTTGGTTATGGCGGTGTGGTTATGCCAACCTTCCCAAGTTGGCTGAACAAGGGAACGAAACCAACACGCTTAGCCTGGATACTAAAAGAAGACTTGCTGCCGCCTTTTTACTGGCATGGCATGTTGAAAGGGTACGAGTGGTTTGTTAAGCCGACAATGCGACACTAATGAGAGCTTAAGCATGATAGTTGAACGCGTATTCCCTGCCGTTACTTGGCTAAAAAGCTATAGCCGGATGCAATTTAGTCAAGATGCGACGGCGGCTTTTATTGTCACTATGTTATTGATCCCTCAGTCTTTAGCTTATGCCATGTTGGCAGGAGTGCCGCCAGAAGTCGGTCTGTATTCGAGTATTTTGCCCTTGGTGCTGTATGCGATATTTGGCACCAGCTCATCATTGTCTGTTGGACCGGTGGCTGTCGCCTCTTTGATGACAGCCACCTCATTGGCTGCGATAGCAGAGCAGGGTACGGCGAGTTACTTAACTGGCGCCATTACCTTGGCTTTATTATCAGGCGCTATGTTGCTAACGATGGGAGTGATGAAGCTTGGCATGATTACCAATTTGTTGTCCCACTCGGTTATCTCAGGCTTTATTTCTGCCTCAGGTATTATTATCGCTTTGAGTCAAGTGAAACACATTCTGGGGGTGCCAGCTCACGGTGATAATGTGGTGACGCAATTGTTAAGTATGATGAGTAATATCGCCCAGTTTAATAGCATGACCTTTGTTGTCGGGGTGTCTGTACTGATGTTTTTGCTGCTGGCTCGACGCTATGCAAAGCGCTGTTTGGTGTGGCTCAAGGTACCTAAAACTTACGCAGCCTCTTTGTCTAAAACTGCGCCTATTCTAGGTGTGTTGGGCAGCTTAAGTTTGGTTTATGTTTATGATTTACAAACCTATGGTGTGGCGATCACCGGAAATATTCCCGCCGGGTTACCGCATTTTGGATTCTCTCTACCATCGCTTGAGTTGGTTAAAAGTTTGGCATTGCCTGCCCTAATGATTTCTATTATCGGTTATGTAGAGTCCATTTCTGTGGGCAAAACCCTAGGTGCAAAGCGACGTGAAAAAGTACAACCTAACCAAGAATTGATTGGTTTGGGGAGCGCTAATATTGCCTCAGGTCTATCGGGTGGTTTCCCTGTTACAGGTGGTTTTTCTCGGTCTGTGGTGAATTTTGATGCTGGTGCGGTCACACAGTTGGCCGGGGTAATGACCGCCATTGGTATTATGATCGCGTCTTTGGTGCTGACCCCAGTGCTCTTCTTTTTACCAAAGGCGACTTTAGCTGCCACTATTATAGTGGCCGTGATTACGTTAATTGATTTCTCCATTTTGAAGAAAACATGGTTGTTCTCTCGCAGTGATTTTTACGCCGTGTTGGCAACCATAGTGATTACCTTGTTATTGGGTGTAGAGGTGGGGGTGGCTTCAGGTGTGGTTTTGTCTATTTTGCTGCATTTATCTCGTACATCTCGGCCGCACGTGGCGGAAGTTGGCTTAATAGAAGGCACAGAACATTTTCGTAATGTGAAGCGTTATGAAGTAAAAACAGCCGCTAACTTATTGTGTTTACGACCAGATGAGAGCTTGTTTTTTGTTAATGCTGCGTTTCTTGAAGATTATATTTTGGATTGCATCAATAAACGGCAAGACATTACGCATGTGGTGATTCAGTGCAGTGCAGTAAACGAGATAGATTTTAGCGCTTTGGAAATGCTGGAGTCATTAAATACGCAATTAAAAACCGCCCATATCCAGCTGTCTTTATCTGAAGTGAAAGGCCCGGTAATGGATTGCCTTGAGTTTAGTGGCTTTCTACAGCATCTTAGCGGTAAGGTTTTTCTGTCTCAATATCAAGCATTTAACTCGCTTTCGAGTGACTGATTTATAGTTTACTGTCTAACAAAAGTCTTTGATGATTGCGCTTAGAAAGAGGGCCGTTTTTCGGGCCTTGTGTGTTAAATGGCGTTATAGGGTGACAGGTCTGCTAGGCAATGGTAAAAAGCCAGCGCGGCAGGTGTGAGGGTGTTTTTGGGTGTTTTGAGAACGAGCGAAAATTCGCTGCTAAACACCCATTGATCTGGTTTTAGAGCGACGAGCTGTTGTTGTAGGTGGTTGTTATCAATTAAATGAGTGGGTAAAAAGCTGAGGTGAGTACCCGCTAAGGTTAGTATTACGCCTGACTCCACATTCCAGCCATCTATTAATTTAACATCGTCGTATTGTTCTGTTCGTAATATCTCTTGCATTATTCTGGCTGAATAGCCACCAATGTTAATACGCTGTCCAGACAGAGAGTAGCCCTTCTTAATGATCTCATCGGCCACATCTTGTCTGGCAAATAAGCGGCTTTTTTCATAAAACAAAGGTTGCACATGGGCATAATGGTTTACGTTGTGTTCTCCGAGCACGACTACCATCATATCTAATTGATTTTTTGATAGTTTATCGCTTAGGAAAGTATGGTCGCCCACTTCCAGTGTAATGTCGACACTGTTACTTAACTGGTAAAAGTTCTCGATTGCCTGTGGTATGGGGTTGTTTTTTAGCGTAACGGTGTTGTCTAAAACACCTACTCTTACATGGCCTGTTAAGGTGGATTGCACGCCTTTTAACTTGAAGGAAAAGTCGCTTAATACCGAGCTTAATTCATTAGCGTAGCGATAGACGGTATGCCCTTCACTGGTAAGCTCGAAACCACTACGACCACGCTTGCACAGCGTGATGCCGAGACTCTTTTCTAGTTCGATTAATTGGTTGCTCAACACAGGCTGACTCAACCCTGTGGTGTGAGTCGCATTACTGATGCCATTCTGCTCTACAATTTCACAAAATAGCTCGAGCCGACGAAGGTCTCTTTTATCTAATTTGCCAGTGCTGTTGATCATTTTATTTTCACATATATAAAATCAAATGTTTGTATTCAATAATATTCATTTATTCAAATGTAGCAAGCTGTTAGTTTTTTATTTGCTTTATTTATGAACAATTCAGGGGCACAGAATGGAAAAGATACGCAATAAAAAGAAAATTGACGATTTTGAATTAGAACCTGTTCCATTTAATGCTAAGCGGTCGTGGTATGTCATTAGCTTAATTTGGCTTGCCATTGGCATTGACGTGTCAGGATTGTTTCTTGGTTCTTTATTAAGTCAGGGCTTGAGTGTCACCAATGCCTTGCTTGCTACTTTCATTGGCTCTTCTATTTTAGCCGTGCTGGCAATGCTTTGTGCCAACATAGGTTTTCAGTCGTCCGTATCGACTTCTTTAATGAGTAGTACCGTGTTTGGCCGCTACGGTGGTAAAGCATTAGGGGCGATTAACGGTATTTCATTGATAGGCTGGTTCGCCTTCCAGACTGACTTTTTTGCTCACATATTGGTCGCTTCATTAAGCAAATACGACATTGTTATTTCAAACCTTAGTGCGTTGATCTTTGGTGCCCTGTTAATGATGGTAACCGCGATTTATGGGGTGCGGGCTTTGGGTAAATTGAGCGCATATTCGGTCCCATTAATGGTGACCTTGATCACAATTGGCCTCTATATGGCGGCTGGTCACACGCAGACAGAACAAGAGGAGATATCAGCGCCACTATCGATGGGCCAAGCCATTTCTTATGTGATGTCGATTTGGATTCTGGCTGCGGTCGCAGCACCGGACATCTCTCGTTATGCCAAAACCCGTAAAGATGCCATTTTAGGGGCAGGATTTGGTTTTTTGTTTGGCAACAGCGCCACTTTAGTGGTGGCCATTTTGTTGTTGCGGATGACAGGTACGAGCAGTTTAGTTGATGTGTTTTTTGGTTTAGGTCTCGGGGTTGCTGCAATTTTTATTATTGTTTTTGCCCAGTGGACGACCAATAGCAGTAATTTAGTGTCTGGCTCGTTGGGCTTATCTGTGGTGTTTCCTAAGGTGCCGCGTCCTATTTTAGTGACCCTAATGACTCTGATTGGTTTAGTGATTGCGCAACTGGGTATGATCGATTTTTTCACTACATTTTTGACCTTGTTAGGCGTAGTGATTGCCCCTTCGGCAGGTGTATATCTTGCTCAATACTACTTTTTAGATCGCAGGGTTATGAGCTTTGAAGGTACACAAACAGCGCCTAAATGGTTGGCAAAAGGGCTTGTTTCATGGGCTTTTGGGTGTCTGATTAGTGCCTGTACGGCCAGTGAATTGTTAGGTCTTTTCTCCTTCACGAGTATCTCTGCGGTTGACGGTATTTTAGCCTCATTCGCCGCTTACATTGTGCTAATCAAGCTGAGCGAAGCAAACACAGTAGCTGAATTAAGAAAGGAAAAGCGTCCATGATTATTACCGATCAAATGATAGATGACATTGCTCTAGGTGCGACCGTGCTAGGTACCGGAGGAGGTGGCGACCCTTATAGCGGCACGTTAATGGCAAAAGTAGCGATTGCGAATGCCGTGAAGCCAGTGGAGTTGATCCCCTTGGAAAGCGTAGAAGACGATTGGGTTGTGGTGCCTTCGTCTATGATAGGCGCGCCAACGGTAGCGATTGAAAAGCTCAACTCTCAAAATCAGATGCTAGTAGCGTTTGAAGTCATGGAAAAAGAAATGGATTGCCAGATAGCGGCGACCTTCCCAATTGAGGTGGGGGGCGGTAATTCGTTAATACCTATTTTAGTGGCGGCAAGTAAAGGTATCCCGGTGATCGATTGCGATGCTATGGGGCGTGCTTTTCCGGAGTCGCAAATGGTCACTTTTTATCTTGATGGCTTGCCTTCTGCGCCCAATACATTGGCGGACGAGAAAGGCAATGTGGTCACCTTACAGCCTATTGACGGTCTTTGGGCAGAGCAATTCGCTCGAGCGATTACAGAAAAAATGGGAGGCTCAGCGGCGATTTGTGATTATCCGATGCGTGGGGTAGAGGTGAAAAGAAGCGCGTTAGGGGCGACGTTAAGCAAATCAATTCAGATAGGCAAAGCGATCCGAGAGGCCAATGCTAATGGTCAGGATGCAACCCAAGCTGTGCTTGATATTGTTGGTGGGGTTCGCATCGTGAGTGGGAAAATTATTGATATTGAGCGTAATACAGGAGGTGGTTTTGTGACTGGTAGCGTGGTGATTGCTCCCTTGAAGGCGACGTCAGAAGCTAGCCAAGAATGTGTCTGTGTGCACTTTCAGAATGAGTTATTACTGGCCCATAAGGGAGAATCAGCAGCGGACATTAATAACGATAATATGCTGGCTTCAACCCCTGATTTGATTTCTATCTTGGACCATGAAACCGGGCACCCTATCACGACGGATCAGCTTTGTTATGGACAACGAGTGGACTTGATAGCGTACCCGTGTGATGAAAAGTGGCGTACGCCAAAAGGTATAGAGGTAGTTGGACCTGGTTACTTTGGTTATCAGGTTAGCTATACGCCAATCGAAAAGCTCGCTATAAAACACGCCGGTGAGGAGTAAAAAATGACAATCAATTACCGACTTGGCATAGATGTAGGTGGCACCAATACGGACGGCGTTCTGTTAGATGACGCACTTAATTGTGTGGCGAAAGTAAAAGTGTCAACGACACTGGATATTTCAACGGGCATCGATAATGCGGTGGCGTCATTATTGAGAAAGGCGCAAATAAGCGGTGCACAGATTAAGCATGCCATGCTGGGCACAACGCAATGCACCAACGCCATCGTGGAGAAAAAAGGTCTTGATAGAGTAGGTATGATCCGCCTAGCTTTGCCCAGTGGTAGTGCGATTCCACCGCTAAGTGGTTGGAGTCAATCTTGGAAAGAGTTATTGGGTGAGCATTTTTATGAAGCCCACGGTGGTTATGAATACGATGGACAGATGATAGCCGAGATAGATGAAAGGGAGATTCGCCAACTCTGTGGCCAAATGAAAGGCCAAGTGGATTCTATTGCCATTTGTGGTGTGTTCTCCCCGGTCAATGGCGAGCAGGAGTTGAAAGTTGCTGAATGGGTGTCTGAAGAAATGCCTGATATGGACATTTCTCTTTCCCATAAAGTAGGCAGTTTGGGCATTTTGGAGCGCGAAAACGCAACCATATTAAATGCCGCTTTGCAGGGCACTGCGAAACGTTTTGTGGATGGCTTTTGTGCTGCGCTGGAAAAATATGCGATCCATGTTAGTCCTTATTTTGGTCAAAATGATGGCACCTTAATGTCAAAAGAGTATGCCCTTAAATACCCTATTCTAACCGTCGCGTGTGGCCCGACGAATTCGATTCGCGGAGCCAGTCATTTAACCAAGTTAAGCGATGCTATTGTAGTCGACGTAGGTGGAACGACGTCAGATGTTGGTGTATTGATGCAAGGTTATCCAAGGGAGTCGAGTCTTGCTGTGTCCCTTGGGGAGGTGAGAACCAATTTTCGGATGCCTGACATACTTGCGATTGCAATCGGTGGGGGTACAAGAGTCGCTTTTTCTGCTGGGGAGCCGGTATTGGGGCCTGACAGTGTAGGGCACCAAATTAGTGAAAAAGCCCTTAGCTTTGGCGGTGACGTGTTAACTTTAACCGATGTGGCCTTGTCTCTTGGGGTTATGACATGGTCGGGGGCGCCGCCGCAAGAAATAGATCTGTCACCTGCGCAAGCACGTTGTGTCTATACAAAAATGCTGCTTACGGTGGAAGAGGCAATAGATAAAATGAAAACGTCAGCCGAACAAGTTCCTGTCATTTTGGTGGGCGGCGGCAGTGCTTTACTGCCAGATCATTTTGAGGGTGCCAGCCAAGTAATCCGCCCAGAGCATTTTGAAGTCGCGAATGCGATCGGAGTAGCTCTAGGTGAAATTTCTGGTCAGTTGGATAAGATTGTGTCAATTGACCCTGCACAGCGCCATACGAGACTGGCCCAACTTGAGCAAGAAGTTCAAGCTATGGCGATTCAGGCGGGCGCTTGTCCTAATAGTGTGTCGGTGATTGAAAGAAGTGAAATTCCATTGAGCTATCTAAAGGGCAATATGGTTCACGTTAAAATGAAAGCCGCTGGAAAAATACATTAGCGATGACCCTGCTACAGCTTCTGAAGGGGCTGTAGCAGGTTGTTTTTACTTCCCGAATCTTGCTTCTCTCGCTCTTCCTTATCGCACCATTTTTCGTCCTCTTGGTCGGGTTTTTGGTGTCTTTTTTTCTGCTTTGTAAGCCTAAATGAGTGCTTTTTATTGTGTAAGAATAACGTTAAAGGAAAAAAGAATTGGAGACCCGAAACGTTTTGGTTTATATTTATCCAAATCGTTTTGGATAGCTCTAAAACGGTGTCAAAATACCAACATAAAATAAATATAAGATGAGCAGAAAAAAAACAACATTGAAATCCATTGCCGAATATTTGAATATTTCGGTGACCACTGTTTCACGAGCTTTGTCTGGCTATGATGATGTGAGCCCTAATACACGTCGTCAGGTAGAAGAGGCTGTTGTGACTCTTGGTTATGTCCCGAATCTGGCTGCTCGGCGGCTGGTAACAGGTAAAAGCGATGCGATTGGTATTTTGTTACCTGTCTCTTATGGCGATATGAGAGACCACTTCTTAAGTCATTTCTTACTGCATTTTGGCCGCTCATTGCATAGCCACAATCCCAACCTAGATTTAATCGTTTCTTACGCGCCAGAAGGCGAAGAAGAGTTATCGACCTACCAGCGTTTTATTGACAGCCAAAGGGTGGATGCCTTCGTTGTTATGCGGACCAGAAAGGACGATGCTCGGGTTAATCTGTTGCTGGAAAACAAGGTCCCGTTCGTCACGCATGGACGTACATTGAGCTCTGAAAAACACAATTGGATTGATACGGACGCGATCACAGGTTTTGAGTTAGCAACTCAGAGTTTGATCAATAAAGGCCATAAAAACATTGTCCTAATGAACCTTCCTGAACGGATGTACACCTCTGATTTGAGGCTAGAAGGTTACCAAAAGGCAATGAGGCAAGCAGGCTTAATGCCTGAAGTGTACGTAACAGAAGTGTCGGATAATATCCCTCATCGCCTCTCCCTGGCACTGCTAAAAAGACAGAACGCACCAACTGGCTTTATTTGTGCCTCCGATGTTATTGCCCATGAAGTCGTTAAAGCCGCCAAAGAGCTAGGCATCGACCCTTGTGCTGACATCAATGTTATCGGCTGTGACGATCTGCCGGTATCCACTTTGGGAGACCCAACCATTTCGACGCTTAAATCCTCTTTCGAAGATCATAGCAATGCCATCATTTCTATTTTGCAGGCGCAGATGAACGGACATCTCACTTTGCCTAGAAATAAACTGATCAACTATGAGCTTATTGAGAGGCAAACTAGCGAAAATATAACTATTAATTAAGCTTCACCATAAGAGGCTAGATTTAATACAAGAATAATAAAGAGGAGAAACATATGTTAAAGAAAATAATATTACCGATATTATTGGGGTCCTCGATTGCTTCGGCAAGTGAGATTATCTTTTATTCAACCCAAGCAAATCCGCTCAAAGAAGCGGACGCTATGCGTAATGATGTACTAATAGATTTTGATGGGACAGTGAAATACCTGCCTCAAGAGGCTGGTCCGTTTTTTTCTCGGATACAGGCAGAGTCTCGTACTAACTCAGTCACCTTAGGTGTGCTTGGCGCATTGCATGGCCAATATCCACAAATCAAAGATTCGTTAGATACTGTCGATGATGTGATAGCAGCATTGCCTAGTGTTAGTGAGAATGCCACCATCACCGCGTTGGGTAAATTAGGTGGCGATCACCAGAAATACATCCCATGGATGCAAGCAACCTATCTCATGGCGGCGAATAAAAAAGCATTACCTTACTTACCTGAAGGTGCCAATATCAATGCATTAACCTATGATCAATTGGCACAATGGGGGCAGAACCTGACAGAGGCTACTGGCAGCCCAAAACTGGGTTTCCCTGCTGGTGAAAAAGGCTTAATGCATCGCTTTATTCAAGGCTACTTATACCCATCCTTTACCCATTCTGTCGTGACGGATTTTCGTAGTGAAGACGCACATAAAATGTGGGCCTATTTCCGAGGTCTTTGGAAAAACGTTAATCCACGTTCAACGGCATACAACCTAATGCAGGATCCGCTATTAACGGGAGAAGTTTGGGTTGCTTTTGATCACAGTGCTCGCCTAAAAGGGGCATTTGATCAAAAACCAAATGATTTTATTGCTTTTCCAGCCCCATCAGCTAAGTACGGTCGTGGCTTTATGCCAGTGATTGCAGGTTTAGCGATTCCTAAAAACACCCCAGATAGAGCCGCATCAGTGAAACTGATCAAATACTTGTCTGAGCCGAATGTTCAAATCAAAACATTAAAGGCAACGGGGTTTTATCCGATGGTTGATGTGGCCTTGCCAAAAGACTTGCCAGCCAATGTACGTATTGCAGGTAAAGCCATTGCTTTACAAGCGAATGCGCCAGACGCTTTGCCTTCGGTATTGCCGGTTGGTTTGGGTAACTTAAGCGGTCAATTTAATAAAGTCTATTCTGATACCTTCCAGCAAATCATTTTGCGCAATGCGGACATAGACAGTGTCTTAAACCGCCAAGCTAAGAGATTGAAAACATTGATTAATAGAGCCAAAGCACCTTGTTGGGCACCCGATAAAGAAAGTGATGGTCCTTGTCCAATTAACTGATTTCTCGCTTTCTGGTCTGCATCGGTAGATGCAGACCAGCTATGAAATTGTTTAAAAGAAATCAGGAAATGTTATGAATAAAAAATATTATCCCTATGTTCTAATCGCTCCAAGCGTATTGTTTTTGCTACTTTTTTTCGTTTATCCATTTCTCGAAGTGTTTGTCCAAGCCTTCACTTCGTCAGATGGTCAAGTAGGATTTAGTAACTTTGAAAATATCTTCACTGACTACAATTTTTTACCCTCGTTAAAAAATACCCTGTTGCTTGCATTGGTTGTTGTTCCAGTACAGCTGTGCATGGCGATCGGCATGTCATTGATGATTTCGAAGATGAAAAAAGGGCGTGACACTGTCCTTTATATTTTGACTATTCCTTTAGGTGTGTCAGATCTTGCCGCGGGTATTATTTGGTTGGCGATTTTGGATCAAAATGGCTTCTTGAATAGTTTCTTGTTCTCGATTGGCATTATTGATCAACCTGAAAGCTGGCTGAATTATCAAAACCCTATCATTATTTTCGCCGCTGTTGTGGTCGCGGAAATTTGGCGTGCAACCGCTATTTTGTTGGTTATCTTAGTCTCCGGTATTGGTTTAATCCCGAAAGAGTACTATGAAGCGGCTGAAATCTTCGGTGCAAATTCCTGGGTTCGTTTATGGAAAGTGACATTGCCTCTGTTGCGTCCAAGTTTACAAACAGCACTTATTCTTCGCACCTTGCTGGCGTTTGAAGTGTTTGCCGTTGTGATGCTGTTGGGTGGTTCCAATATGCCTGTATTAATGGGTGAAACCTTTAATTGGGCCTTTAACTATCAAGATACAGGTGCTGCATCTGCCTATGCGGTGGTTATTTTAGCCCTTTCGATTGTCTTTACGCTGTTTTACCTAAGAGTGTTGCGTGTTCCTAAAGGGGCTAGAATATGAGTGATTTAAGTTACGATGAAATCTTGGAAAAAGAAGTCCGAGAAGCCAATAGAAAGAAGAAAATGTGGCGTTGGCTGTTTCTTAGTAGCGTGGCTTTTCTCGTTTCATGGATTTTGTTTCCAATTTACCTATTAGCCGTTAACTCATTAAGTTCTGCGGATGTTGTCAACGGCTGGCCGAAAAGCTTTTTGCCAGAATTTGATATGGAGAGTCTGTCGTTCTTCATGGAGTATTATGGCGTATTGAATGCGTTGAAAAACTCTTTAATAGCGGCGTTATTCACCATGGTGATTGCGATTGGCTTAGGAACGCCAGCAGGTTATGCCTTAGCGCGCTTTGACTTCCGAGGAAAAGAGACTTTCCGTATGCTGATTTTGCTTACGCGAGCGTTTCCTATGCCTTTGTTGGCTTTGCCATTGGCCGTGATTTTTATCAATGTTGGGCTAGATGATTCCTTGTTCGGCTTGTCATTGGTGCACACTGCGCTGGCTTTGCCGTTCTCTGTGCTGATCACTTCCAGTTTGTTCTTGGGTATTCCTGTTGAGCTTGAAGAAGCAGCTTGGGTGCTGGGTTGTAATCGCTGGCAAGCGTTTATGAAGGTGGTAATGCCATTGGCTTTGCCTGGTCTGACTGCCTCAGCGGTATTTGCCTTTGTGATTTCCTGGAATGAAGTATTTGCGGCAGCAGTTTTGACGGTAAATAACCAGACGCTGACGGCATTCTTAGTACAAAGTCTTTCTACTTCTCCGGTAGAAGTGAAGTTCGCTGGTGGCCTTATTTTGATATTGCCAGCCATCCTATTCTTATTCGTTGTTAGAAAATATCTATTCAGTATGTGGGGGATTGCAAACCGTTAATTCATAAGGTGTTGTCTTCACATTGATATTTATTTTTAGGAACTTGTTATGACCACTATTACCGTAGAAAACATTAAAAAATCGTTTGGCGATGCTGACATTCTAAAATCAGTTTCGCTAGACATTAAAGACCAAGAATTTACTGTCCTACTAGGGCCGTCTGGTTGTGGTAAATCCACCTTGTTGCGCATTATCGCAGGCTTAGAAAGCCAAGACAGCGGCATCATTAAAATTGGTGATCGAGTGGTATCTCACTTGCCACCAAGAGAGCGTAATGTCGCGATGGTGTTTCAAAACTATGCAGTTTTCCCGCACATGACAGTGTTTGAAAACATTGCATTTGGTCTGCGTATGAAAAAAGCGCCAGAAAAGAAGATCAAAGAAAACGTCGAGCGCACCGCGGCATTGATGCATATCGATCACTTGTTAAAACGCTACTCAGGTCAATTATCAGGTGGCCAAAGACAGCGTGTGGCAGTAGCGCGTGCGTTGGCTGTTGAGCCTGACGTTTTATTGATGGATGAGCCACTGTCTAACTTGGATGCCTTGTTGCGTTTACAAATGCGTGCCGAGTTGAAGTCTGTGTTGGAGGCGTCAAAAACCACCACGGTTTATGTTACCCATGACCAAGTGGAAGCCATGAGTTTGGCAGACCGTATTGCGGTGATGAATTCTGGGCGTATTGATCAATATGATGTGCCAGATGAAATTTACAGTAACCCTGCAACAGAATATGTGGGGAGCTTTATCGGTAATCCTCCGATGAACTTTATTTCACCGGATTATCAAGTGGGTACTATTCCAGCGGGAGCGACCCAGTTAGGCATTCGACCAGAAGACTTTAATGTCTCCAAAGAAGCGCGTGACAATTACTGGCCAATTACGGTATTGACCCGTGAAAAATTAGGCTCTCATCAGCAACTTTCTGCTGAACTGAATGGCCAATTGTTCCGTGTGAATATCCCCAATGAAATTGAAATAGAAAGTGGTAATACATTGTATTTAATGCCGAAAGAAGACAAAAAACGTTGGTACACTGAAGGTGGAAAGATCATTTTATGAATAAGCTCGATAATTTAGTTGCGCAAGCAAAGGACATTTTACGTACCAATGATTTGGGTGGTTATACGGTTCCCACTAAAGGCTTGTATCCATTCCAATGGAACTGGGATGCAGGGGTTACCGCATTGGGTTGGTTGTATGTGGACGAACTAAGGGCCTGGACTGAGTTTGAAAAATTATTTGAAGGTCAGTGGGAAAATGGCATGGTGCCGCACATTGTTTTTCATCAGGAATCGGATGACTACTTTCCTGGACCAGATCAATGGAAAGTAGAAGGCAATCCACCGTCGACTTCTATTTCTCAGCCGCCTTTATTGGCGACTATGGTGCGTATTATTTATGAGCAAAGTAAAGACAAAGAGCTTGCTCAAACTAAATTAGATGCGCTCATGCCAAAGCTGATTCGCTATCATGAGTGGTGGTACCGTGAACGTGATCCAGAAAATACAGGGCTGGTATCAAGCTACCATCCTTGGGAATCGGGAATGGACAATAGCCCTGCGTGGGATGACGTGTTGCAGCGTGTTCCTCAAGTGACTCGTCCATACCAACGCCGAGATCTGAATCACGTTGATAGCAAGCAGCGCCCGTTAAAAGAGCAGTACGATCGCTATATTTATCTGGTTGATTTCTTCCGCGAGAATGACTTTGATTATCAGAAAATTTATCAAAATTGCCCATTCCACACGCAAGACATTAGCTTAAATGCGGTATTGCAGCGCGGTACCTTAGATCTAATACATTTGAATAAGGTCGCATCGGTTGCAGTGGATATGTCTTCATTAGAAGCATCAGCGGCGAAAGCAGAAGAAGTTTTTCCTGCATTATGGGACGCTGAGCGCCATTTGTTCTTAAACCGTGACCATGATTTGGCGAAAACCATTCCAGTGAGCACATCAGGCGGTTTCATGCCGCTTTATAGCTACTCAGCAACGCCAGAGCAAGCAGCACTTATGGCCGCTGAGATCAAAGAATGGTTGGTATTGGGGCCAAGTGGTTTGGCTTCAACGTCACCTCTTGAAAGTACCTTTGATGCTAAACGTTACTGGAGAGGACCATCTTGGTTACACATCAACTGGATGATTGCAGATGGTTTGAAACATTACGGCCATGACGACGTTGCCGAGCAATTACGTCAAGTCTCACGTGCGATCATTGAGCAGTCAGGGTACTTTGAGTACTTCGATCCAATTACTGGTGAAGGTTGTGGTGGTAAAGACTTCTCTTGGACTGCTGCAATTGCTTTGCATTGGTTACTGTAAGCGAAACAATGAGCATTAAGTGCAACGGATATAGGCGTTGCGGCCCTAGTATAGGGTAAAAGAATTAGGCCAGATGAACCTTGTTTATCTGGCCTTTTTCTGTTGGCATTGTGATGCCAAACGCGTCGTCTGCTATGTAGTCGGTGGTTTGTAAAACCAAGCGTATTTTTTTGCCGACAGTAGTGGAATAGCACGTGCGAGAATGGCAATAATAACAATGCCAAACAGCAGTCTTAGCCATAATATTGAAAACAAATCCGCCCCTAATAACAGCATTAAAAGAGTGTCCTCAATGAGGCTGTGACACAAACCTAAAAACGCCATGGTCAAAAAGATGTCTGTGTTGGCAATGTGGCCGGCTTTGGCTTCTTTGATTAAAATGCCGCCACCAAAAGATAAGCCGAGAGTTAGGCCAACCACAATGATGTTAGAGGCTTTTGTTCCAATACCCAATAAACGAAGCAAAGGCGACAATAAGAAATGGATGGCTTTTTCGATGCCAAGATAGTTCAAAACACGAATGGTTAATGTCAGCGCAGCAATGATAACAAACGCTGCAATAAAGGTTTGACCTTGCAGTACAAACCAACTAGACCAGCTGGTGTCACTGCTGTTCGGTGACCAAGAGGAAATAACAGGAATTTGTAATAGTGAAAACGCCTGATAATAATGATGTAACAGAAAGCCCAATAACAGGGCTCCGCCAATGCGTAATACTAGGGTAAATCTCAGCTTGACGCCGACGGCTTTGGCGATAGCCGCTTCAATCGGTAAGCCATGGGCAATGAGCATCATCGAGCACAAGACACTGACTTGCGCGGTGTTTAGCTGTTCTAACCCGCCCAGTTGATAAAAAATTGCCATCGCAGTGTATAAGTTGCTGCACATTGCCGTCACCCAGACCAATCCCATTTCGCCTGGCAATCCAACCCATACCATGATCGGGCTGATGGCGTTTCCTAGAAAGCTAATCCACCCCATGAGCTCAATGGCTCTGACCACTAGTAGGATCGGGATCATGATTTTTACCAGCCCCCAAAAAATACGACAGACATCCACGAACCATCTGCCTAGCGAATTGCGTTCCGCTTGCTGAGAGAGTGCCTCTAGACGGTTGAGTATGTGAGAGCGAAAAGAGCGGATCATCTTTATTGTCCTGTGAAAAGTGATGAATAAAAGCCAAGACCTAGATTAGCAAATTAAAAATTAATTAATGCTTCTTATGGGGAGTTTAGGAAACTATAATTTCTTTGTTGTTAATTCTGAGAAATATAATTAATGAAACTGGACTCTATTGACATTCGCATTCTGAAAGAGCTGCAGCGAGATGCTGATCAAACCAATCTAGCATTGGCAGAAACAGTGGGCTTGTCAGCACCGGCTTGCTTAAAGCGGGTGCATAAATTAAAAGCGGAAGGAGTGATTGAGCGCGTGGTGGCGGTGGTTTCAGCGCAAGCCATTGGGCGTCGCTTGAATATGGTGGTGGAAGTTGAAATGAGCAGTGATGACATGCGCTTAGCGAATCAATTTATTAACGCGATAGATCAATCGCCCGAAGTCAAGCAATGCTATAAAGTGACAGGAAGCGTTGACTTTGTACTTATTGTGAATGTGGCGGATGTTTTCGAATACGATGCTTTTTGTCAGCGCGTCATTTACGCGCAAGAGGGCATGAAAAAATTCACCACTTTAATCAGTTTGCGCTGTACCAAATTTGATTTGTCCCAAGGGGGCTTAGCGTCTTTATATTAGCGGGAGCGGACGGAAAAATGAAAAGTGGTAAAGGGTTTGAGGCAAGCAGTTTGTCATGAAAATTTGTTAAGCATGCGTTTATAGGTTAAAAATCAGTTAGTATTACGCGATGAGAGTTAAGTTTGTCCCTGCATTTGTCATCTTGCTCATAAAAATTGTTGTCTGATGCGTCAATAAAGAGCCCAAAGTAAGGCTTAGTCTGCAACTATTCAAGGTTTAGAGTAATCCATTGCACAATGGCTCGGCTGCTTTATAGAAACAACATGTTATATTAAAAATAGGATCAAGTGATTTTGAGTAGTTTGAAATACCATTTTCTGAAATTAAATCGGTTAATTTTGTTTTTGGCTCTAACGGCCACCATACTGACTTTTATTATCAGCTTTTACTCTAACTATGAAGTGCAAAAAGCACAGCTTATTTCTCAGCGCATCAATGTAAATCAAGCGTATGCTCATAAGTTAGCGGATACAACCGAAGTATTTCTAAAACTGTCGCGCCAGCAGCTAGCCTATACGGCTAATGGTCTAGGGACAAAAATGCACGACCAAACCTTTCTTACTCGAGAGGCGAACCGGCTTAAATATCAAACTGACAGTTTCAATTCAGTCGTGATCAGCAATGCGGTTGGGGTAACGCAAGCTGCATCTCCTGAAACCTTAGGATTAGTGGGTAGGCAGCTTACTTCTGTGGGAAGTCGCCAAGCTCTTAATGAAAAAAAGGCGCTTATTAGTAAACCGTATATTTCGACGATTGATAATTTGCTGGTGTTTATTTCTACACCGATTTTTAGTCCGGATCACGACTATCTAGGCTTCTTAGGTGGCACCATTTACCTTAAAAAGCCGAATATTCTACGTGAAATTTTAGGTGAGCATTTTTACCATAACGGTTCTTATATCTACGTGGTAGATAATGATAAGAAAATTCTTTATCACCCAGAGCCAGAAAGAATCGGTACGATAGTGGAAAATAATACCGGCTTGGATGAAATTATTGCTAAAAAAGAAGGTGGCTTGTCCTTGCGTAACAGCAGGGGAATTGACATGTTAGCAGGCTACTCCACCATTCCAAGTACCGGCTGGACTGTTGTTACTCAAAGTCCATTAGCGTCTTCCTTGCTACCTTTAACCGGTATTATGGAAACCGTGATTTTAAAAACCTTGCCAATGACCTTGGGTGTCTTTGTTTTTATATGGCTTTTTGCACGGGCGATTTCACACCCATTAATGCAGCTGGCGGACAAGGCGAAAGTGCTTGATAGCCCGAATGTCAGTGAAGAAATAGAAAGTATTAATTCTTGGTATGTAGAGAGCTCAAGTCTAAAAAAAGCCATTTTAAGTGGCGTGAAATTGTTACATACACAAATTGGACAGCTTAAATTAGATGCCGACACCGACCCTTTAACTGGGGCGAAAAACCGCCGTGCTCTGCAGTACAGGTTAGAAGCATTAGTGGTACAAGGCACCAAGTTCTCTTTGCTATCCGTTGATATCGATTATTTTAAAAAGGTCAATGATACCTTCGGTCACCACGCTGGGGATGAAGTGCTTAAGCAACAAGTCGCGGTGATGAATCGCTTCTCAAGAGCACAAGATATGGTGGCACGAACTGGTGGGGAAGAGTTTGTTTTACTGTTAACAGAAACGTCTCAAGATGATGCGTTTGTGGTAGCTGAACGGCTACGAGAAGCGGTATCGAATGAAACATTTGAAGAAGTGGGCCATATTACTGTATCTATCGGTATAGGAGCATGGCTGAATGATGCAAAACCGCTGAAAAAAGTCTTACTGTCGGTTGATGAGGCACTTTATGCTGCCAAAGCAAATGGCCGAAACTGCTGTGTGATGGGCAAATAAATAGCCTCAATGGATAGCTAAAATGGCGTGATACTTTTAGTACCACGCCATTTTTTTTACGGGATAAATTAGAGACTATTCATTTTAGGTTGGGCTTGTGGTTCCTTAAAAACATTAAGTACACAGATAAAATACAGCACTGAAAGTACCGCAGCAACTAGGTAGACGGAGCGTAAGTCAGCTGCAAATAGTTCCATAAATGAGGTTAAGAATTGGCCTAGGAAAACCGACATAGCCAGATAAGAAAGGTTTTTACCACGTTCTCTTGGGTCACTTTTTTCTATCGTAATATGATTAAACAAAGGGATTGAAAGCCCAAAGCCGATGCCAGCAAAGACGCCCCCTAGCAATAACATAGGCAAAGCTTCACCAAAGTAGAATGCAATATGCGACAGGGCATAAAAGGCAAATGCGAAGCCCAAGGTCCCTTTATCTTTCCAGCGTAAATTTATTTTAGGTAAAAAATGCGCTGTGACCACAGCAACCAATGAGATAAAGGCTAAAAACATACCTACTTGATCTGCACTGTAACCGCTCCCTTCCATGCTTAGTGGCAAAACGATAATAGAGGTAAAAAACAGCACCATAGCAACGCAAGCGGAAATGTAGACCCAACGTAATGGCTCAGAGGTGCTTTTAGTAGTAGGTGTTGGCGCTGATTCTGGCTCGTTGTGAAGAGGCTTGTTATTGGGTACAAGTGTTATCAACATAGCGAGGAATACCCATGCCATTAAGTATAACAGGAAGGGTAAGTTCCATCCTACTGTTGCTAAAAAGCCACCAACAAACAAGAAGATAACGCCGCCAAGCTCAATTGCCATGCCTTGTTTCGCTATCATGGTAAGGCGCGCATGACCCGAATAAAATTGAGAGATAAGCGTGGTGCCTCCGGCCATAATGACAGCCACTGTAGCGCCAAGAATAATACGATTGGCAAATACAGCGGTGGGCCCCGAAAGCCATTGTCCAGAGAGCCCCAAGGCTCCGTATAAAAAGAGGGCAATGAGGGTGCAGTAATAGGCACCGAAACGGTCAATCAGGCGACCTGAAATAGGGGCAAATAAAACCACACCTAATGCCGGTATGGTGACTAACAAACTTGCATTATCGGCGACCCCTAATGCTTGAGAAATATCTGATAAGCCAGGGGCGACAACGGCCCCGACCATAATGGTTAAACAAGAAATACACAGTAGGGTAAAACTACCCAAAGATGAGAGAGGTTTCATTGAGAACTCCAGGTTGATGAAATAGTATACAGTTTCATAGTGATTATGAGCGTTTCATACAGTGGTACAGCAGGCCAATGCCAGTGATGACAGCGCAAAATAGACACACAGAGAACCAGTTAAAGTGGCTGATGATCTTGACGCCAAGGGCAGATCCAATGGTGGCGCCAGAATAATAAAACAGCATATACACAGCGTTGATCCGGCTTTGAGCAGCGGGGTCGATAGAGAAAATACGCACTTGGTTCGCGACCTGCCCACTGAAGACACCCAGATCTATAAGAATGATGCCCAGCGTGAGTCCCCATAAGCGATTGGCAAACAGAGCTGCGACGATAAAACCTAGGATGATGAGTAGCATGGACACGATTAAGATGCGATTGCTGCCAAATTTAGGGACCCATTTTCCGGATACTTTTGCCCCAATGATGCCGGACATAGCAATGATGCCAAATAAGCCGATTTGCTGAGCATCGTAATTAAAGGGAGGCTGGCTAACGTGTAACGCTAACGTTGCCCACATGGCATTAAAGGCGGCAAACCACAAGGCGCCAATTAAAGCGCTTTGGCGCAACACTTTATGTTGTTTAATCAAACCACCCATGCTGGCAATAAGCTTTAAATAGGGAAGTGAATTGGCAGGTTTGTTATTTGGTAAATAGCGGTACAACAGCACGCCAAAGAGGATAGCGATGACCCCTGACATAATGAACACAGCACGCCAGCCAAAATGTTCTCCGATGCTTCCGCTTATGGTTCTTGAAATCAAAATTCCCATGGTGAGTCCTGTCATCACGGTGCCCATGACCTGAGCTTTGTGCTTGGCAGAGCTTAATGACGCGGCAAAAGGGATGAGTTGCTGAGTAATATTGGCGCTGAGACCCATAACAAAGCAGGCAATAATCAGCACATAGGCTGTTTGTGAAAGGGCTGCTGTGAAGGTGGTGATGCTTAATATCACGGATAAAACGGCAATCACATTGCGTCTTGGAAAACGATCGCCAAGAGGGGAGATGAGCAATAGGGCAACAGCGTAGCCAAGCTGTGTTGCAGCAGGAATGGCACCGAGCAAGAGATCGCTTAACGCCAAATCTTGGCCAATAAGCGGTAACACTGGTTGATTATAGTAAAGATTGGCTGCCGTAGCGGCGACAGCCGTGGCAATCAATAAGATCAGTTTTTTACTGATGCCCATTGGCTCGTTGTTAGTATTGGCTTGCATGAGTCACTCAATTGAATATGGGTTGGCGATAGGGGGGATCTTAAGGGGATTTCATATATAATAGAAATGATATGTTATGATAAGACTTATACAGATTTGGTATTAATAATATGGATCTCAAGCCTTTAAAAAGTTTTGTTACTGTGGCGACGTTAAAGAGTTTTTCCGCCGCTGCCCGTGAGCTGAATACGGTGCAGCCCGCGATCAGTCGACATATAGCGGCGTTAGAAGAAGAGCTAGGAATAAGTTTATTTATTCGTAATACACGTGATGTGAGCATCACCGCAGCGGGTTTGCAGTTGTTGCAAGATGCGAATACGCTGTTAAAGCAAGTGGAGCTGAGTAAGCGGCGAGCTCAAAAAGCAGCGCAAGGGGAGTTGGGTGTATTAAGGGTGGGTTATCTTCCTTCCGCCTGTTTGACTTTTATTCCTGATCTGGTGCAAAGGTTTCGCAGCCAATACCCTGAAGTGGATATCAGTTTGTATGAGATGACGGCGTCAGCACAAATTATTGCGTTTTTGCGTGATGAGATAGATGTGGGGATTTCAAGGCCGCTACCGATAGAGAGGCAAGCGCAGTTTAGTAGTCAGTGTTTGTATCGAGATTACCTATCGGTTGTGGTACCAGAGGGGCATCCATTGGCTGAGAGAGAAAGGGTGAAGCTTGATGAGATAACGCAAGAGAGCATTATCCTCTTTCAGCGTGAAGAAGCGGTGGGCTTGTTTGATGGCATTATTAAGCTCTGTCGGCAAAACCAATTTTCGCCACAAATATCGGCTCAACCGAAACATATGCAAACCATGTTAACCATGGTGGCTGCGGGTTTAGGTGTAGCAATTGCCCCCACATGCATTGCTAAACTTTATACCCAAGGGTGCCGCTTTGTTCGTATTGATAATGATGACACTGAGGTGTTAACGCAAATTCATTATGATGCTGCTAAGCACACGCCCACAGCATTAGCCTTTACTGAAATAGCCATGGCAGCCGCGGAGCAGATCCAACAAGGTATGGCCGATATAGGTTGAGGTGCAAAATAGAAGACTATAATTGATAAAAAAGCGCCTCTTTCAACAGCCTGTTACGACCAGACTGGAAAGGGGCGCTTTACTTGCTAAAGAGCGCGAACGGCCTTTTTACAGTGGGTAATGCTGTTCAGGATTCTCAATGGTGATCCAGCGAACATCGGTAAATTCCGCAATGCCTGCTTGGCCACCAAAGCGTCCGTAACCAGAGTCACCGACTCCGCCAAATGGAATTTGTGGTTCATCAGAGACAGTCGCGCCATTAATATGGCAAATACCGCTTTCGATGGCGTTAGCACAAGCTAAAGCACGGTTTATATCTTGGGAAAAGACTGCCGCTGATAAGCCATATTCGGTGTCATTTGCAATGCGAATAGCCTCTTCGTCGCCGTTGACACGTATAATGGATTTTACTGGGCCAAAGCTTTCTTCATTAAAAATACGCATCGTCTCATTCACGCCATCGAGCAGTGTAGGAGAGAACAATGCACCATCGCTTTCTCCACCGCAGACCAGAGTGGCCCCTTTCGCTACGGCGTCGTTAATTAAGGTATGCATTTTTTCGCCAGATTCTGGGTTGACGAGCGCACCCAAGGCAACCTTGTCTCTTGGGTTACCCCAAGTGAGTTGTGCTGCGCGTTTGACTAGTTTTTCAATGAATTCATCGGCAATTTTTTCGTCTACAATCAAGCGCTCAGTAGACATACATATTTGCCCTTGATTCATGAATGAGCCAAAAATAGCGGCGTTTACTGCACCCTCAATGTTGGCGTCAGAAAGAACAACAAGGGGTGCTTTTCCACCTAGTTCAAGTAAGGCGGGTTTTAAATTAGCGCCTGCTAAGCCGCCAATAATGCGGCCAACAGGACTTGAGCCAGTGAAGTTCACATGGCGAACCTCAGGGGCTTCTATGAGAGCTTTAACAACATCTGCAGCGTCTTTAGGGTCATTCGATAAAACATTAATAACCCCTTTTGGAAAACCTGCTTCAAGAAAACAATCAATGATGAGGCGCTGAGTTTGTGGACAAAGCTCAGCACTTTTTAAGATCACTGTGTTGCCACAAGCGATTGGCATAGCGATAGCTCGAGTGCCTAATATAATAGGAGCATTCCATGGTGCTATCGCTAAGCAAACGCCTTTGGCTTTACGCACAGATAAAGACAATATGCCTGGTTTATTAGAGGGGATGACTTCTCCGCCGATCTGCGTGGTTAAGGAGGCAGATTCGCGCAAAACATCAAGCGCTAACTTCACATTAAACCCAGCCCAAACTTCTGTAGCACCGGTTTCTTTCATCATGGCATCAACAAATAAACTGAGTTTAGATTCCATAATGTCCGCGGCTTTATTTAATAAACTTCGGCGCACAGCAGGGCTGCTGACCGACCATTCATTAAACGCTTTGTGTGCTGCTTGAACCGCAAGATTAACATCTTCCTCGGTGGCGGCAGCAGAAACGGATGCTACATCACCAGTGACTGGGTCAAAGCGTGTGTATAGTTTGTTGTTCTGTGCAGGGCAGTCTTGTCCGCCGATACTTAATAAAACAGTCATATTATTGTCCTTATTCACTGATTGTTTTGCTGTTATTTTTGCTTTTACTTATAGGTGTAATTTCTCAACCGTTGTTGCTGCTTCTAAACCGCCATCTGTTGAGATGTTGTTACCATTGACCCATTTTGCTGCATCTGAACAAAGGAACATAATAACTGGCGCAATATCTTCTGGTGTACCAGCACGGCCCACTTTATTGATATCGGAGCTGGCTTTCTCTTCGCCTAGTACTTGGCGGAATTGAGCCAAGATTGGTGTTTCTACCGGTCCAGGAGAAACGGCATTGATACGAATGCCCTTGTCTTTAAATTGTTTCTGTTGAGAGGCTACTTTGTTCCAGACAAGCAGAACTTCTTTAGAGATAGGGTAGCCAAGCTCTTCTGGGATGCTGAACTCTTTGATGACAGTGTCGATATCAGGGAAGCCTGCAATGTTGGCGATGCCGGAAGCTCTTTCTGTGTTTTCTCTCCAGCCGTATCCAGCCATGGAAGCAACGTTAACAATACTACCACCCGCATTCATTTTTAGGGCAACACCTTCAGATAATTCTTTAAGGCCAAAGAAGTTAATCGCTAAGGTGATGTTTGCACCAGCTGTACCAGAAACCCCTGCAACGTTACATAATGCATCGATGTTATTTGGTAGCGCTTCAAGAATGCTAGAAACACCAGCTTGGCTAGATAGATCGCCCTGGATGAAAGTACCGATCGTAGTTTCAGGTTTTACAACGTCAATACCGAAGACTTTGGCGCCCATTTCAGATGCGATTTGTGCGCAACGTTGACCGATTCCACTAGCAACACCAGTAATGACGATTGTTTTTTCTGCTAACATAATTTTCTACCTTAAATGTTTGTAAAGGTTTACTCGTCTTGGTTTTCGAGTACGAGTAGACCGTAATGTGTGTTGGATACTGGGCAATGTGTGAAGCGATAGACCTGTTTGACATCCTCGTCTAGTGCCCCTCGCATAATGAGCCACATAATGGCTTCGATTCCTTCCGATCCAGTTTCACGCAAATATTCAGTGTGACTGGTGTGTTTGATTTTCTCTGGTGCTGCCACTAAATCATCTAGCCATTGCTCGTCGTATTCGGCATTAATCAGTCCCGCTCTTTCACCTTGTAGCTGGTGAGAAAGTCCACCTGTACCGAAGATCGCGACCTTAGTGTCTTTTGGGTAAGACTCTACCGCTTTGCGGATGGCCTTGCCCAAATTGAAGCAGCGATTGCCGGTTGGTTGAGGGTATTGAATAACATTGACGCACAGTGGGATAACTTCGCAAGGCCACTCTTCAGGCTGTCCATACATAATGGAAAGTGGCACAGTCAGACCATGATCAACTGGCATTTCATTAACAATGGTCATGTCGAATTCGTCCATGATTAATGATTCAGTAATGTGCCATGCCAGTTCAGGGCTACCTTTTACTACGGGGACTTTACGTGGCCCATAGCCTTCGTCTGCTGGTTGAAACTCGGGTGCCACACCAATGGCAAAAGTAGAGGTCGCTTCTAATGAAAAGGCCGAAGCATGATCATTAAACACCACGATGCAAACATCGGGTTTTGTTTCCTCTATCCATTTTTTGGCCGGCTCCATGCCTTCAAAAACAGGCTTCCAATACGCTTCTTGCGTTTTGTTATGATCAACGGCTGCACCAATCGCAGGAATATGAGAGGTGCCAACACCAGCAATTACTTTTGCCATTATTTTGTCTCCTTTTTACTGCGATTGCCGTCAATAGAGCGACCGCCACTGATCATCATTTGTTTGAAGTCTTCTTCTGTCATATCGGTGTTAGACATAGCAGCGCCAGCAGCTTGCATTGTCATTCCATCAAAAATAGCAAGCTTGAAGGTATAGTAAATATTTCCACCAAGACGCAGCATTTCTAGCCAATTGCGTTCCAATATGGCTTTTCGTTGCTCATCTGTTAATGGATATTGCGCCAAATAAGCCTCTTCATCATGACGAAATTTGTCACGATTCTCTTGCTTATTTAATGACATGCAAAACATATTTAAGTGATAACCCTTACGGAAATGAGAGCCATCAAACACATAGGTTCCTGGAATATCGTGATAGTCTTTTTCTTGGTGTGTCATCACTTTGCCTCAGTTTAACGTTATGTTTTTTTATTCTTTCCAGTCATGCTGAGTTTTGAGTAACAGAGCGGCTGGGGTGGCGCTAGTATAGGAGCTTGCAGAGTGGGGAACAATCCGGCTAAATAGAACAAAGCGTTCCATTTTTGGAACAGTCAAGGAGGGTTGACTCATGAATGTAATGATGAATTGGAATATTGATGATATTCCCGTGTTTGTTGCTATTGTAGACACAATGGGAATTTCAGCCGCCGCAGAGTACTTACAGCTGCCTAAGTCGACCGTAAGTCGAGCGTTAAGCCGCTTAGAAGATGCCCTTGCTGTGCGCCTCATAGAACGAAACTCAAGGCGCCTACGAATTACCAGTGAAGGCGCGGCGTTTTACCGCCAATGTCTATTGATCATGGAGCAAGTCAACGAAGCCAGTGCGCTCATGGCTGGCCTAACGTCGGTACCCAGCGGTAAGTTGGTGGTGACATTGCCAATGGCATTTAGCCGCGAAATTGTGGTTCAGCATCTGAATAAATTTATTCAGCGTTACCCTAAAGTCACGTTAGACATCGTTATCACCAGTCATCCGGTGGACATTATTCGAGATCAGATCGACGTTGCAGTGATGATAGGGCCGCTAGATGATTCAGAGCTAAGGGCTAAGCAGTTATTAAGTAGCCCGTTGATCTGGGTGACCAGCCCAGAGTATCGAGACCAGCATGAGCTAGGTGAGGGGTCTGAAGCGCTTTGTGAGCACGTTAAAATCTGTGAGAAGCGTTATGGGAAAAACAAACTGGCAGTGAAATACCAAGAAAAGCGAGAGTATATTAACTTAAGTGGCGTGATCCATATTAATGATCCCATCGCAGTACGTGAGGCGGTCGAGCATGGTTCAGGCATTTCGTTAATACCCTTAATATATTGTAAGAAACAGTTAAAAAGTGGTGCTCTGGTGCAAGTCTATCAAGATGTTGAGCTGGAAGCCTCTTCTCCCATTTTGGCGGTGTTTCCAAGTCGTCGTCTAATATCGAATAAGGTAAGAGCATTTATTGATTTCTTAGAGCAAGTGGTCGAGCTCGCCTAAATAAAAGGGTGTTTTACCTAGTTTTTATCAGGACAAAGACATGATTAATCAGTGGGGCATGTTCGAAATGTACAAGTTTAATCCTCTTTATTGAATTATTTATGTCTCTTTATAGGGCCATCATGGATGGCAATAAATATAAAAAAAAGGAGACAAAGATGAAAACATTAAAAACAAAGGTTGCGATTATCGGCTCGGGTCCAGCTGGCTTAATATTAGGGCAATTGTTGCATAATCAGGGCATCGACAATGTGGTGATTGATAATAAAAGCCAAGACTATATTCTCGGGCGCATCCGTGCTGGTGTATTAGAGCAAAGCACAGTTGATATTATTCGAGAGCTTGGCATTAGTGAGCGCATGGAGCGTGAAGGCTTAGTGCATAACGGCTTTACCATGATTTGGGGGGATGATTATCAACGCCAGCGCATCCCCTTTACTGAATTAACCGGTGGCAAGGTCATGATGGTGTATGGCCAAACAGAGTTAACCAAAGATTTGTTGGCAGCACGTAATGCCTGTGACGCCTTATCTTTTTATGACGCAGAAGACGTGACACCGCATGATTTTTACAGCGAATCGCCAAGGGTTAGCTTTACGCACCAAGGCGAAGCATACCAATTAGAATGCGATTATATAGCCGGTTGTGATGGCTTCCATGGGGTATCTCGACAGTCGGTTCCTGAGCAGGAAATGACAGTGTATGAAAATGCGTACCCATTTGGTTGGTTAGGGGTGTTGGCAGATGTTCCACCAGTGAGTGATGAGGTGGTGTATCAGCATCATCAGGATGGTTACGTGTTATGTAGTATGCGTTCATCGACTCGCAGCCGTTATTACCTCCAAGTTTCTTTGGACGAAAAGTTGGAAGACTGGAGTGTGGATCGTTTTTGGACGGAATTGAAACGCCGTTTACCGGATGACTTGGCAGAGAAAGTGGTGACTGGACCCGCCCTAGAAATGAGCATAGCGCCACTGCGCAGCTTTGTCTGTGAGCCGATTCGTTTTGGTAATCTGTTTTTGCTTGGCGACGCGGCACACATAGTTCCGCCGACCGGGGCGAAAGGACTTAATTTAGCCGCCAGTGACGCCAAACAGCTGTCCGATGGTTTGCTGCAGTTTTATAATCAGGGTCATTCTGAGGGGCTCGATCAGTACTCTAGCAAGGCACTGGAGCGCATCTGGAAAGCTGAGCGTTTTTCGTGGTGGATGACTAGTTTGTTTCATAAACTGGATGACAGTGCGTTTCGTCAGAAAATGCAACTTTCAGAAATTCATTATTTGGCCCATTCGAAAGCCGGCCAGACAACCATAGCTGAGAATTTTGTCGGATTGGATTAGCGCGTAACGTTATTCGCTAGTATCCATAAGTATGGGTTGCTGGCGAATAACCCTGTCTTTGAAGGCTTTTGGCGACAGGCCTGTGTGTTTTTTAAAGAAACGTGAAAAATAACTAATGTCATCAAAACCAAGTTGATAAGCCACTTCTGATACCGATTGAAAAGAATACGCCAAGTTAACCTTTGCTTCACTGATAATCCTGTCATGAATGATGTTCAGCGCGGATTTTCCGGTCACAGCTTGACTGATACGATTCAGATGCGTGACGGATATACGCAGTTGCATGGCGTACTCAGAGATGGGCTTCTTGTCGGCGAAAGAGTGACTAACCAGTCGTTGAAATTGTCGGTAATACCACAGGTTACGGTCTTTATCTGAACCTGTGTGGTGTGTTGGAAGAGCATTGTTTGCACGCATCATCTGGCTAAAAATCAAACCCAACAAGCTGCGCATTGCCAAGCCGCGAGCAGGGTGGCGATTTTTGTATTCTGAAGCAAGAAGCCGAAACAAAGCAAGAATGTCTGACCTTGAGCTGTCTTGCTCATCACGCTCAATCACTATCGCCTCATCTAAAGAAGGTAAGCCACTTTCAGCACTTGCCAGTAAGTCGTTGAGATACTCCTGTGACACTGTCACTATGGTGCCTTCAATGTTCTCTTGTACTTCAAAACTGTGTACATCCCCAGCGGGGACAAAACAGCAGCAAGGTGTGTTGAGAGGAATGAAAGTGTGGTTTAAATGCATCCTGCCCGTGCCCGAGAAGAAACACACCAGGTGGCACAGATCATCATGACGATGGGGCTCGATTACCCAGTCGTTCACTTCAGTGGAGCGTCTAACACTGTCAATATGAACGGGATTCAGTGAAAAATCGACATCAAATTGTCCGTAGACTCGGTAATTTGGAATGATTTTTTGCATTGTACGCCTCACCCCATGTGTGGAAATGAACGGTGAATATACCTGACTCACCATGATAAGTGACTAATGAAAGTCTAGCTGAACGAGACTAGCATCAGGCAGATGACAATAACCAGCTTTCAGCTGCTGAAATCGCATGCATTGCCTGAAACGCGATAATACCTTCATAACTTAAATTACGGCCCAAAGCACTGTATTTCTATCCGCCGAATGGGGCGCGACTGAAGGCACCAGAGCGGTTGCGATCTTGCTTAGACAAGACGCGGTCAGTGTTGAGCAATTACAGGCCTTCTTATTATCCCAATTGCGAGACGCAGCCCGTGCTTCGTCTCGTTTATACTCGCAACATAGTAGCAGTAAGAATTAGACGCTGTTGCTTCATTCTGATGTTTGAGCCGTTTGTTGAATGGTGGCAGGCCAGCGTTCTAATAAAATATTAATAAATAAGTCGGCCGCAGGTGACAGGGAAGTAGAGCTGCGTTTCACTAGGCCGATAGAACGGTCTACTTTTTGGTCTTTTAATGGTCGATAGGTGAGTGCAGAAGTGCTGCTCAGTGGCATCGCCAGTCTGGGGACAATTGAGATCCCCAAGCCCATTTCAACTAAGCCTAAAGAGGTAGACAGATGTTGTACTTCATAAAAACTATTTAGTTGCACTTGATCTTTTGCTAGCGATTTATCGAGCAAAATTCGGTTGCCACTGGCTCGCCCCACGCTAATCAGTTTATACGGCTCCATGTCTGTCCATGAGACTTCATCTAAGGCACAAAGCGGGTGGTCTTTTCTTAAGCAAACCACAAAAGGGTCATCCAGTAATTGAGTAAACGTCACTTCAGGGTGTTGGGCGATGGCCATATTAATACCGAAGTCGGCGTCTCCTCGAATGACGGACTCCAAACCATGGTTGGCACTTTCGTCAAGAATCTGGATGCGAATGCCGGGGTATCTTTGGTTAAACACCGTAATGACGCTTGGTAAGAAGTAAAATGCCGCAGTTGGAATGCAGGCGATCGTTACTTTGCCTTTTTGCTGTGAAGCCATGTCTTTAATGCCTAAAACCGACAGCTCAAATTCTTCTACCATGCGCCTTGCTTTTGGTAAGAACTCACGACCGACGGAGGTTAGCCAGGTTTTTCTGGTGGTTCTTTCGAACAACTGAGCGCCTAATATAGCTTCCAGTTTTTGCATTCTACGGCTAAGAGCTGGCTGAGATAAAAAGGTCAACTCGGCAGCATCGTGAAAGTTCCCTGTTTCAGCGATACGGATAAAAATAACCAAGTCTTTAAATTCTATTTGATGCATGAGTGTCTCTATTGATTTGTTCTATGCATCAACTATGCATTATTTTTGCATTTGATGCACTAATCTAACTTGTGACATTGTAGCGCGAGTACCTCAATAACAATAAGGTTTATTCACATGTCACAAACCATACCCTGCATGATTATGCGTGGTGGCACCTCTCGAGGGCCCTATTTGCAAATCTCAGACTTGCCTCAAGACAGAGAGGCTTGCGCAGAAATTTTATTAAAAGTGATGGGTTCTGGACATGAGCTACAATTGGATGGCATTGGTGGCGGCAATAGCCTAACCAGTAAGGTTGCTATGGTTGGCCCTGCAACGCATCCAGAGGCTGATGTTGATTATTTGTTTGCCCAAGTGGGCATTGTAGAACAGAAGGTTGATTTCTCGCCAAACTGCGGCAATATGTTATCTGGCGTAGCGCCATTTGCAATTGAAACTGGCTTATTCCCAGCAAGCCAAGATAAAACCACGGTACGAATCCATAATTTAAATACCGGAAAAATCATTCATGCTACCGTATTGACCCCAAACGGCCGCGTTCAATACGATGGTGATACCATTATCAGTGGTACTAATTCTCCTGCAGCACCAATCGAAGTCACTTTTCTTGATGTGGAAGGGGCAAAAACAGGTAAACTGTTACCTACGGGTCAAGTTACCAATGTTATCGACTCTGTTGAAGTAACTTGCCTTGATGCAGCCACACCTGTGGTGTTAATTAATGCAAAAGATCTTAATAAAGCTGGCAGTGAGTCACCATCTGAGCTAGACAGTGATATTGAGTTCATGACGCGTTTGGAAAAAATTCGTTTACAAGCAGGCCAGCTAATGGGCATGGGAGATGTATCGAATTCAGTGATTCCAAAGCCCATTTTGCTCTCTCCTGCGTTGCATGGTGGAACCATTACAGCGCGTTACTTTGTGCCACATAAGTGCCATAAAGCATTGGCTGTGACGGGCAGTATTGCCATTGTTACCGCATGTTGTACGCCGGGAACAGTTGCAACAAAAATGCTGGAAAGTCAGGATGCTGAGTCTTATTTTGTGCTGGAGCACCCCTCTGGAACGATTGAACTGAGTGTCAAGCGTAAACAAGGTGATCACTCTGCCTTGGAAAGTGTGTCGTTAATTCGAACCGCGAAAAAAATAATGTCAGGTAATATCTATCTTAGTTAATTCTTTTTAATTCGTGTTTAGGCGCGAATTAAAAAATTATAAAAACAAGAAAGGAAAATCACATGAAAAAAATACTCAACTTAGTGTGCGCGTCTGCTTTGTCTATCAGCTGTGTACTTGCGTTGCCAGCTCAAGCAAAAGAAGCGGATGTACCGTCAACTATTAACTGGACAGTCCCTTTTGGTGTCGGTGGTGGTACTGATGTGTGGGCACGCTTTATCGCACCTTATCTAACAAAATACATTCCTACTAACCCAACGGTTGTGATTCGTAATCAGCCAGGTGGTGGTTCGATCACAGGTGCGAACTTGTTCTACAAACGCGCGAAAGATGATGGCAGCACTATGCTAGCGACGTCTGCATCGACTTTGTTCCCATATATGTTGGGCGACAAACGAGTGCGTTATAACTTCGACAAGTGGGTGCCACTAATGGCAAGCCCAACCGGTGGTGTGGTTTACGTACAGCCAGGTTTGGGTGTGAAGTCTGCCGCGGATATCGATAAATTAGATGGCATGACGCTACCGTTTGGTTCACAAGGACCTACTCGTCTTGAATTGCCTGTGTTGATCGCTTTTGAAATGCTTGGTTTGGACGTTAAACCAGTATTCGGTATGAAAAGTCGTGGTGCGGGTCGTTTGGCATTCGAACGTGGTGAAGCGAAAATCGACTTCCAAACAACGTCTGCTTACTTAAACTCTGTGGTTGACTTAGTAAACAATGACAAAGCGATTCCATTGTTTTCTCTAGGTGTGCTGAATAAAGAAGGTAAGATTGTACGTGATCCTGCGTTCCCAGATCTACCTACATTCCAAGAAGTGTACGCTCAGAAATTTGGCAAACAGCCTTCTGGTATGGAATACACGGCTTACTCTAAATTCTTCGCCGCAGGTTTTGCTTTCCAAAAAATGATATTTATTCCATCTGATACACCAACAGATGTAGTAAGTGCATACCGATCTTCCGTTGAAAACATGTTAAAAGATCCTAAATTCATTGAAGATTCCGCTGTTCAAGTGGGACCATATCAAAGCATTGTAGGGATTGATGCAGCACAGCACATTCAAGAGGCTCTTACAGTTTCTCCTGAACTTTATACTTGGATTTCAGGCTGGTTAAAGAAGAAATTTGATTACACCCTGTAAGTAGTTTGTTGTTTTATATTTAGGAGTTATTCATGGCTGTGCTTCTTAGCGCTCTAGACCAAATACTATCTTTGACACACCTTATCTATTTAGTTGGTGGTGTATTGGTCGGTCTTGTTGTTGGTATTATTCCTGGACTTGGCGGTATTGCCGGCATGTCCTTGCTATTACCTTTTTTGTATGGAATGGAGCCTTCAGTTGGCCTTGGCATGCTGATGGGATTGGTTGCTGTTATTCCCACAGGTGACACTTTCACATCCGTGTTGATGGGGATTCCAGGGTCGAGTTCTTCGCAAGCCACAGTTATGGATGGTTTCCCATTGGCGAAAAAAGGCCAGGCAGCACGTGCGCTGTCTGCGGCTTTTTTGTGCTCTATGGTTGGCGGTGTAGTAGGTGCGATTGTACTAAGTGTGTTCATCTTGGTGGCACGACCTGTAGTGCTCGCATTCTCATCTGCTGAATTGTTTATGCTGACTTTATTGGGCTTGAGTGTGGTTGCGGCCCTATCAGGCGGAAATTTATTTAAAGGCTTAGCAGCTTGTGGTTTCGGTCTATTAATTGGTTCGGTTGGATCCGCGCCTGCTACTGGTGAGTTCCGTTTTACCCTAGGTATTGATTACCTGTATGACGGCATTCCATTGGTCGTCGTAGGTTTGGGTATCTTTGCGTTACCTGAAATCATCAGCTTGTTGGTGCAAAACAAAGCCATTGCTTCTACGCCAAATAAATTAGGTCATGGTTTAATGCAGGGCTTTAAAGACGTATTTGCTAACCTGCCTTTGGTTGGTAAGTCTTCTGTGTTTGGTAGCTTGATCGGTGCGATTCCTGGTTTAGGTGGTTCGGTTGTAGACTGGATGACATACAGCTTCGCGATGAATGGCAGCAAGGACACATCTCAGTTTGGTAAAGGGGACATTCGTGGTGTTATTGCGCCTGAGTCAGCGAATAATGCTTGTGCCTCAGGCAGTATGATCCCAACCTTGTTGTTTGGTATTCCAGGTTCTGGGTCTGCCGCGGTCTTTTTGGGTGGTATGTTGTTGTTGGGTCTTCAGCCTGGTGTTTCCATGATCACCACGAATTTAGACCTGACTTACACTATTATTTGGTCTTTGGCCTTGGCGAATATTTTAGGGGCGATCTTTTGTATCTCCTTTACTCGACCAATTTCATTATTAACTTACGTTAAGTTTTCGATTCTTGCTCCTATTATCCTGACCTTGATTCTATTTGCTGCGTACCAAGCGACACGCAGTTTAGGGGATTTCATGGTGTTAGGTGCGATCGCAACAGTTGGCGTAATGATGAAAGGGGCTAACTGGCCGCGTCCTGCTTTCTTGATCGGTTTTGTACTTTCTTCTGGTGCTGAAAACTACTTTTTCCAAAGCATTCAGTTTTACGGTAGCTCTTGGTTTCTGCGTCCTGGTGTTATTGCACTGGCTGCGTTGATTGTATTGGGTTTTGTATTACCTCCAATGTTGAAGAAAAGAAGACTTGCCAAAGCCAGTACCCAACCTAAAACTGGTTTAGAGCCAGAAGAGCCAAGTGTAAAAACAGTGTCGGCGACAGATTGGGTATTGTTAGCGGTATTGGGCGGTGCAGGTTTATACGCTTTGGTTGATGTGTGGAATATGTCGACTCTTACGAAAGCTTTCCCAATTATTTCTATTGCCATTGTTTTGTTCTCTGTGGCAATGCTGATTGTGAAATATATCCGCGAGCAACATCAGCGTGTGGCGTCTAATCTAACGACAGATCTAGTGTACATTGTTGGCTTCTTTATGATTGCCTATGGTTACTACACACTGGGATTTGTTACCACGACCTTTGTGTTTTCGTTCTTGTTCTTGCGTTACTTGGCAAAAGCAACCTATTTGAAATCGTCTACGATCGCGATTTGTTTGGTGATTTTCCTTGTGGTGCTTGGACGAATCATGAACATAGAATACCCAGAAGGCTACTTTGACCCTTACTTCTTTGATGTGGTTAATAGACTCTTCTAAGCAATAAAATATTCGATTAGCGATATGAAAAAGGGTAAACTCAGTTTGCCCTTTTTTGTGTTTTTCTTTTAATGTAAAAAAGCGTCTAGCTTAAGCCATGACTGGGTTATGCAATTTGACTGACAAAGTTCATGTATTGTTCCATGTCCCCAATTACGCCTTCTTCCATTAATGCGCCTGTCACCTTGGCATAAGGTTGTTGGAAGTGGATGTCCCAAACATCGGACTCTTTACGCCAGTGCTCATACACCACCAAAGTTTGGTCGTCATTATCCACTGTGTAAAGGTCAAATAACATACAGCCTTCCTCTTGGCGAGTATGCTTGATGTGCTCTTCAAATTGCGCCACAAAGCGCGCTTGCATACCGGCTTTGATTTTAAAGATAAAGATGATGTTAAAAAGAGGATCTTCTTTATCCGCCGTTTTGAGGGCAATGGGTGCAGGTTGTGTGTCGTTTAAGTCAATGCTGTCTATTGGGGCTGCAAGGGCATCATCGAACAAGGCGAGCATACGCTGAGTATGAGCTTGTGTGGTATGAAATATAAATGCGCTATCATCTAACCAACGTTCGTAAACGAAGAAGATATTTGGGTTTTGATTATCAGTATAAAGGCGCATTGCCAAGCATCCAGGCTCGCTAACAGCGCCGTTTCTGTTTTCTATCAGAGCCGTTTTAAAGGTTTCAGTGTAATCTGGTTTGATAGTGAATTTGATGATTTTGCTAATCGCCATGATCTTTTCTCGCTATCATTGTTCAAAAATATATCTGTCTTGATAATGTGCTTTAAGTACCATAAGGGGGATAACAAGCGCTATGCTCCCTTGAGGCTTCATCAAGATTTCCTCAATATTAGTCGTTTAGAAACCTTCTAAAACCACCTTGCCACGTGCGCTGCCGGTTTCAATCTGAGCGTGAACCTTGCGCAGGTTAGTAGCGTTTATCTGGCCTGCGATATCGGTCAGAGTGGTGCGTATCTTTCCGCTGTCAACCAATGTAGCCACTTGATTTAATAGTTTGCCTTGTTCATCCATGTCCGCAGTGGCGAAAAGTGAACGAGTAAACATAAGCTCAAAGTGAAGAGACACAGCTTTCATCACAAAGGGACGGCTTTCAAATGGCTCAAGCTCATCGGTCATGCTAAAGCGACCTTGTGGTGCGATTAATTCAGCGATATCAGGCAAATGTTTGTGGGTTTGATTGGTAGAGAAGACAAAGCCTGGTGCGCCTAATCCCAATGCTTCAATTTGTGGGGCAAGAGGTTCTCTATGATTGATTACATGGTGAGCACCGAGCTCACGAACCCAGTCTTCTGTTTCGGGGCGTGAAGCGGTCGCAATAATCGTCATATCTGTTCGTGCTCGTAATAGCTGAATGGCGATTGAACCGACACCGCCAGCGCCACCAATAACTAGAATAAGCTTGCTGCCTTGAACGGTTGGTCGATTAACGTCTAAACGGTCAAATAGAGCTTCCCAAGCTGTGAGGGTGGTCAGCGGTAATGCCGCCGCTTCAGGGTGGCTTAAGCTAGTAGGCTTTTTGCCGACAATGCGCTCATCCACAAGATGAAACTCGCTATTGGTACCTGGGCGAGCAACTGAACCAGAATAATAGACTTCATCGCCTACGCAAAATTGGCTTGTTTCAGGGCCCACGGCTTCGACTACTCCTGACGCATCAAAGCCTAATACACCCCAGCTATCGGCAGGAGGTGGTACCATTGCGCGAATTTTAGTGTCCGCTGGGTTAAC
This sequence comes from Marinomonas pollencensis, assembly GCF_003387375.1. Taxonomy (GTDB): domain Bacteria; phylum Pseudomonadota; class Gammaproteobacteria; order Pseudomonadales; family Marinomonadaceae; genus Marinomonas; species Marinomonas pollencensis. The sequence goes on from NZ_QUNG01000006.1 coordinate 103,970, forward strand.
GGAAACAGCATGAACCTTCACGAGTAGATCTTTTCCTGTGGCAACCGGTTTCTCTAACCTGATGTCTACTAATGATGTCTCTTGTTCAATGCTTGAAGGTGTTTGGTATCCAATGGCTTTCATTTTCTTGCTCCTATTAATTAACGTGCGCGGCTTAAGTTAGCTGTTCAAAGTCGCGCTTTGAGTGTCTTCTGTTTCAATAGGGTCATGTTATTATTTATAGTTTGATAGATCATCGAGCTAAAACTGAATTTATTATCCCAAAAACCGGGATAATAAGATGGCCCATATTGTATTGGGGGAGGGGGTGGATGAATTTAGAGGCAAAAAGTCTGGCTTTATTTATGCGTGTAGCCGCATTGGGGGCCATTGGGCGTGCCGGTATGGAGTTTGATTTGTCGCCGACTAATGCCAGTCTACGGATTCAGGCATTGGAAGCTGAACTGGGCGTTAAATTATTCCATCGCACAACGCGTGCGGTGAGTTTAACTCACGATGGCCAGGTTTTTATCGAGCATGCCAGGCGTATTTTGGACGATATTGAAGAAACGCGGAATGTCTTTAAAGGCGATGCGGAGCAAGTTCAAGGTACCCTAAAGGTGGCCGTCTCTGCGTCATTTGGTCGTCATTATCTAGTGCCTTTTGTACCTGAGTTATTGCGCTTATATCCGAACTTAAAGTTGGATATTGATTTTAGTGACAAGCGAGTTGATATTGTCGAGCAAGGGTTTGATGTGGCATTCCGTATGGGTGAGCTGGAGTCGTCAAGCTTATTAGCGCGACGTATTGATGACTGCCCTATGGTGCTAGTGGCATCGCTTGACTATATCGCTCGAGCGGGACACCCTGAAACCGTTGAGAGCCTTGCTAATCACTCATGCATTCCTTTTGAACGATTAAACACCTGGCGGCTAAAAGATCGCCAAGGTAATTTACATGAAGTATTTGCTTCAGGTCCTGTGACGATTAATTGGGGGGATGCCATTAGCGAATTAGTCGAAGCAGGTGTCGGGATTGGCTTAGCCGCTTTGTGGCATGTGGGACCGGCTTTAAGAGAAGGGCGTGTGGTGCAGGTACTGCCGGAATATAGCTTTTATCCAGAAACAAATATCTGGGCGGTTAGGCCCCCAGGCCGCCTTACTCCAGTACGGGTGAAGGTGTTTTTGGACTTTATGGAACAAAGAATCAAAGCAACGAACCGTGTGCGTTATGGTGATTTACTTTAAGCTAAAAAATAATGAGATATCAAAGATTGGAATAAGCCCTCCTATGAAAAGCCTAATACCACAGATAGAATTCAACGAATCAAGCCTACTTAAAGCGGGTTTTGAAGTATTTGATATTAAAAAGCTTTATCAAAGGGCAGCGAATGGTGAGCTTGCGTATATTGCCCAAGCCCACCGAGTGAATTTTCATAATTTGATCATTTACACGGGAAATCCAGGGAAGCACTTCGTTGATTTCCATGCTTTTCCAGTCGAGAGAAATTCGTTGGTGTTGGTTAATAAGGGGCAAATACACGCCTTTGATCTAACCAATAAGCCCGAGGGGATTATTGTGGTTTTTACCGATCAATATATGAGTGAGGTCAGTGCCGCAATCGATGGACGTTTATTTGCGCCGACCCAATTTATGACCTCTTACCAGCCAAGTCTGGTGATGTCTGACAAGCAGGCAATATCAATAACGCGTATTTTTTCGTTAATTTCGGCTGAGTATCAGCAAGACTTTGCCAATATCCCCTACATGAAAATCTTGTTTGCTGCTGTGTTGGCTAAAGTGAGTGAATTAAAGCCAGAAATTTACCATCAACAAATGAGCGCCCCACAAATCAACAGTTTTGAGCGCTTTATTCGACATTTACATGGTAGCTATACCCAGGTAAGGGATGCCAATGACTACGCAGCTAAAGTAGGGACAAGTTATAAAACGCTAAATAAACTCTGCAAGCTGGCGACCAACTTAACGGCGAAACAGCTAATTGATGCCCATGTTATATTGGAAGCAAAGCGTCGCTTGTCGATCGACAATACTCAGATTCAACAGATCGCCTCTGACCTTGGCTTTGAAGAAGTGACGAACTTTGTGAAATATTTCAAAAAACATACTTTAGTCACCCCGAGTCAATTTAAAAAATCGTTAACTTAGCGAACAGTGTTTCTAAAAGGAGTTTTTAAAAAAGGTTCGATATTTACCATTTTTTCGCTTGTTTTGACCTCTGTTATTTTTCTTGCTTGCTTACAATGTTTGCCTATTCAAACCTGAGGAATAAAACATGAAAGCAACCCTGTTAGCCACATTAATCGTCAGTAGTGCTTTGCTGAGCGCTTGTACAACAACCACTGGATCAAATTTAGATGCCACAAAAGCATTAACGAATAAAGAGAAAGCCGTGGCCGTTTTGAACTCGATTGAAAGCGGCAACCCGAAAGCCATCAGTTACATTAACAGTACGAATTATACCCAGCATAACCTTGCTGTAGGGGACGGCTTAGCAGGCTTCGGTGAAGTGTTGCAGGCCCTGCCAAAAGGCAGTGCAAAAGTAGACGTGGTGCGTGCTTTTGAAGATGGTAATTATGTCTTTACTCAAACGGATTACAACTTCTTCGGACCGAAAGTAGGGTTTGATGTTTTCCGCTTTGATAACGGGAAAATCGTTGAGCATTGGGACAATCTAACCGTTAAGGCAGACAAACCGAATCCGAGTGGTCATAGCCAACTAGATGGTAGCCTAGTCATAACGGATATAGACAAAACAGCGGCGAATAAAGCCCTTGTCAGTGATTTTGTTAACACTGTATTGGTGAAAGGCGAATACCAAAAAATGTCACAGTTTTTTGATGGTGATAGCTATATTCAGCATAACTCAGAGATTGGTGATGGCTTATCCGGTTTAGCTAAAGCGATAGATGAAATGGCAAAACACGGCGTTAACATGACTTTCTCAAAAGTGCATAAAGTGCTGGGTGAAGGGAACTTCGTGTTGACCATTAGTGAAGGTGAATTCGCGGGCAAAGCGACCTCTTATTATGACTTGTTTCGTGTAGAAAATGGCAAAATTGCAGAGCACTGGGATGTGGTGGAAACGATATTGCCGAACAGCGAATGGAAAAACACCAACGGTAAATTTGGTAACCTTTAACCGCTCGTATTAAGCAATACCTTCCTATCAAATAGCACTCTCAATCAGATCACTGACCTGTTCTTGGTCAGTGATCTGATTAGGGTCAGGCTTTCTCTTCTAGGTATTCTTCTAGTGCTTGGATTGCCTGATGTTGTGTTAAAAAGACTTCGCCATTGAGCTCTTTCAGTAATTGTGTGTCTTTTAACTTGTCCATGACCGGCCCTTTCACTTCAGACAAATGCAGCTGCACTCCCGCATCGGCCAAACGTGTGATGATCTTTTCTAAGCTTTGTAATGCACTGGCATCAATCATATTGACAGCGGTGCACATCAAAATAAGATGTTTTACTTCTTTGTTTTCGGACACCACTTGTTGTAAGCGTTCTTCAAGAATACGCGCATTGGCAAAAAACAAGTTTTCATCGATTCTGACCGTTAATACACTCTGATGGGTTTCCACAGTAAAGCGCTGTACGTTACGAAAGTGCTCGGTGCCTGGTACTCGGCCAACAATGGCAATGTGAGGGTGGCTGGTGTGCCAAAGAAAAAACAGCAAGGATAGGCAAACCCCAACAATCAAGCCGGTTTCCATGCCTTCGATCAAGACGGCAAAGAAGGTGGTCAGTAGTAGAACGGCTTCTTTTTTGGAGAAATTCCACAGCTGGCGTAGGTCTTCTATGCTGACCAATTTCAGCATGGAGATAGAAATGATAGAGGCCAGGATAGCCTTAGGTAAGTAGTAAAACAGGGGTGTTAAAAACAACAAGGTCAGTAGAATAAGCAGGGCAGCAATAATCCCTGTCATCGGGCTCCTTGCCCCTGAGTCTGCGTTCAAAACAGTACGAGAAAAGCCGCCAGTGACAGGAAATGCACCACTTAATGCAGAGCCAATATTTGCCAGCCCAAGGCCGACTAATTCTTGGTTTGGGTCTATGTCCTGACGACGTTTGGCCGCATAGGTTTGGGCTACCGACACTGAACCAAAGAAACCAACGACGCTAATCAAAATAGCCCCAGGGATCAGCTCTCTAACCATGGGTAAATTGATCTGATCTAGGTGAAGGGTGGGTAAAGCTTCGGGAACGGCACCAATAATACTCACACCAACTTGATCCAAAGAGAAACTGGCGACAGCAAGAGTGGCTAAGAACACAATGATCACCGGCCCCGATTTTCCCAGTAGCTGTACTGTGCGTTTAGAGCAGCCAACCATGCCAAGAAAGCGTGCAAAATGGCGTTGCATCATCACTAAAGAAAAAATACAAAGGACGCTTAGAATAAGAGTAGGGATGTTTGTCGAGCCTAACTGGCTATAAAGACTGCTGACTAATGGAAATAAGGTACTGCCTTCGGACTGAATGCCTAATAGATATTTTAATTGGCCAATAACCACGATTAATGCGGTGGCGCTAATAAAGCCAGAAATAACCGGGTGACTCAGGAGATTAGTCAAAAAGCCCAATCGGAACAAGCTGAGTATGAGCAGAAAGACGCCAGACATAAAGGCTAATAAAATCGCGACAGTGGCGTAATGCTCAGTACCCGCAACGGCAAACGGTAGGATGGCAGAGGCAGTCATTACAGAGCTCAAAGCAACCGGTCCAACCGCAAGTGTCCGGCTAGTGCCAAACAGTGAGTATAAAATCGAAGGCACGATACTGGCGTACAAGCCTGTGATGGCTGGCATGCCGGCTAGCATGGCATAAGCAAGGCTTTGTGGAATGACCATGATGGTAAAAATTAAACTTGATACAGCGTCATTTTGTAGATCATCCCGAGAGTAGGTTTTAAGCCACTTCATTGCAGGGAAAATTCGTTCAACCGTCATTTTATTCATTGCGTACTCGTAGTTAGTTGATGTGTATGTTTTTTTTGCTCTGGCTGGTTACTGTTGTTGCATCATAAGAGATTTAAAAAATATAGTCAAAAAAGAGATAAGCTTATAATAAAATGGAATATTATAAATAAGCTCTCTCTATGTTTGGTGTGCTTGCTTTAGTTATTCGCTCTTGCTGTGTGTGGTTTTTTCTGTGGGAGGGGGATGGCTCATTCTGCGTGCCTGCAAAAAACGAAGAAATGAACGACTTTTGTAGGAGGTCGTTTTTATAGAATTAGAATAGGGCGTAGATTTTTACTAGGGTTGCTTAGACTGGGTCGGTATCATGTAAATACAGGGAGGTGAAATGACACTCTCATGGTTTGGTAACGTTTACATATTTTTATGTGATTTTTTATTCCGCTCTCGATTTTAAGCGAATAATGCGGTTTAATGTCGTCATTGCAGCTGTGTAAACGTTTACACTTTATAAATTTATAAGAGCGAGAGGTGGTTATGAAGGTATTAGTGACGGGTGGTTTGGGCTATATAGGAAGCCATACATGTGTGCAATTGCTTGCCGCAGGCCATCAGCCAATAGTCATAGATAACCTGTCCAATAGTAAATTAGAAGTGCTCAACCGCATTGAAGCTATTGCCGGTGCACGCCCTGTGTACCACCAAGGGGATGTGCGTGATGAGGCCTTTTTAGCTGGCGTGTTTGCAGAGCATGAGATTAAAGCTGTGATTCACTTTGCCGGCTTAAAAGCGGTGGGGGAATCGGTCGCAAAGCCTCTTGAGTATTACGACAATAACGTAAATGGTTCCTTAGTGTTAGCGCGAGCTATGCGCAGCGCCGGCGTAAAAAATATCATTTTCAGCTCTTCTGCTACGGTATATGGCGATCCGCAAGAAGTGCCAATTACCGAAGATTCACCCACTGGAGCGACCACCAATCCTTATGGTCGCAGCAAGTACATTGTTGAAGAATGTTTCCGTGATTTGTTTGCCGCGGAAGACGACTGGAGTATTACATTACTGCGTTACTTCAACCCTGTAGGCGCTCACTCATCGGGCACCATGGGTGAAGATCCACAAGGCATTCCTAATAATCTAATGCCATTTATTGCTCAAGTTGCTGTTGGTCGCCGTGAGAAATTGGCGGTATTTGGCGATGATTACCCAACCCCAGACGGCACAGGTGTGCGTGACTATGTTCATGTGGTTGACCTTGCTGATGGGCATTTAGCGGCCTTGAACGCATTAACTGATAAAGTCGGTTTGCATATCTATAACCTGGGCACAGGCAAAGGCAGCAGTGTGTTGGATATGGTGCATGCATTTTCCGCTGCGTGCGGACATGACGTGGCTTATGAAGTACAGCCGCGCCGCCCTGGTGATATAGCTGAGTGTTGGGCAAGCACTGCGAAAGCTGAGCAGGATCTAGGTTGGAAGGCGCAGCGAGATGTGTCGCAAATGACGGTCGACACTTGGCGTTGGCAGTCACAAAACCCGCAAGGCTATCAAGAATAATCTGCTTGATGAAATGCGATTAAATGACACTCTAGCTTGTTATTTGATCGCCTAAGCAGAGTGGATTAAGTGTCAGAATTAAGAGAGTAGCAAAAGATGTCAGAAATAACCTTTAACCCTGTTGATCATCCCCATCGTCGTTATAACCCATTAACGGGGCAATGGATTCTCGTCTCTCCTCATCGTGCTAAGCGCCCCTGGAGTGGACAAGACGAAAAGCCTACAGCGGACAATAAGGCGTCTTATGATGCAGGGTGCTTTCTGTGTCCTGGTAACACTCGAGTGTCTGGGGATGTGAACCCTGACTACACTGGCACCTATGTTTTTCAAAACGATTTCGCGGCGTTAATGCCTGACTCTCCAGACGCTCCTATGTCTGATAATCCATTGTTTAAAACCCAAGGGGTGCGTGGTTTAAGTCGAGTGATCTGTTTCTCGCCTGATCACAGTAAGACCTTGCCAGAGCTGCCAGTGCCTCAGATTAGAAATCTGGTCGATACATGGGATGAACAGATCGAAGCCCTAGGCAAAGAATACTTATGGGTGCAGGTGTTTGAAAACAAAGGCGAAGCAATGGGTTGTTCGCAGCCACATCCCCACGGGCAAGTCTGGGCGAATAGCTTTTTACCCAATGAAATTGAGCGTAAAGACAAGAATCTACGAGATTATTATCAAGAGCACGGCTCAAACCTATTGGTTGATTACGTTCAAGCCGAGCTAAACGATGGCGCTCGTACTGTTGTAGAAACTAAACACTGGATCGCGGTTGTGCCGTATTGGGCGGCGTGGCCTTTTGAGACCATGCTGTTGCCTAAAGTGCATGTGCGTCGTATGAATGAGTTAAGTGATGAGCAACGGGATGATCTTGCTTTAGCGGTACAGAAACTCACGAGCCGTTATGACAACTTATTTCAATGCTCTTTTCCTTATTCCATGGGTTGGCATTATGCACCCTTCTTTGAAGTGGATGAGTCGATCGCAGACAAGAGCACTGATCATTGGCAACTGCATGCGCTGTTTTACCCACCTTTGTTGCGCTCTGCGACGGTGAAGAAGTTTATGGTGGGGTATGAAATGTTGGCAGAAAGCCAGCGAGATCTAACCGCAGAACAGGCGGCAGAACGACTCCGAGCATTAAGTGACGTGCATTATAAGCTCGAAAAATAAGCGTAATGCGATGAGTGTGCGATAGACATTGTTAGTCTATGGTAAAAACAATAAATTCGTTATCAAATGCGTTTTAGACAGTAAAAAATACTTAAAACGCAAAAAAGACAGCAGGAAAAGAAAATGATTGACCCAATAGAGCAGCCAATTAACCTGGTTTCAAATACATTTAAATCTGTTTTTGGGCAAGCAGCGGAGCACCTGGTGCAAGCGCCAGGTCGCGTTAATTTGATCGGCGAGCACACGGATTATAATGACGGTTTTGTACTGCCTTGTGCGATCGACTATCAAGCCGCGGTGGCTGCCAGCGCTCGAAAAGACACGCTAGTTCGTGTTGTAGCCGTTGATTATGATAATCAAATGAATGAGTTTGACATTGCTAAGCCCCTTGAATTTGACCACGATGTTATGTGGGTTAATTACGTTCGTGGTGTGATCGATTGCTTGCAGAAACGCGGCTTTACTTTCAATGGGGCAGACATAGTTGTCAGTGGCAATGTGCCACAAGGTGCGGGTTTAAGCTCGTCTGCTGCGTTAGAAGTTGTAATAGGCCAAACTTTCAAGGCGCTCTACGATCTGGATATTTCACAGCAAGATATCGCGCTAAACGGCCAACAAGCCGAGAACCAATTTGTTGGTTGTAATTGCGGTATTATGGATCAGCTGATCTCAGCAAAAGGCAAGCGTAACCATTCGCTATTAATTGATTGTCGTTCCTTAGACACGGAAGAAGTGTCGATGCCCGAAGATATGGCCATTGTGATCATCAACTCGAACAAAAAGCGAGGTTTGGTTGACAGTGAATACAACACCCGACGTCAGCAATGTGAAGCGGCCGCAGACTTTTTTGGTGTGCAAGCCCTTCGTGATGTCAGCATCGAGATGTTTGATGAGCGCCAATCAGGTCTTGATGAGGTGACCGCGAAACGTGCGCGTCATGTGATCACAGAAAATGCCCGTACTCTAGAAGCAGCGCAAGCGCTAAGAGATCATGATATGACGCGTTTGGCGGTGTTGATGGAGCAGTCACATCAGTCTATGCGCGATGACTTTGAAATTACCTGTCCTGAAGTGGATGCCATTGTCGACATAGTGAAAAATGTGATCGGCACACAAGGTGGTGTTCGTATGACCGGTGGTGGTTTTGGTGGTTGTGTTGTGGCATTGGTTCCCCCAGCGCTGGTGGAAGACGTTAAGCAAGCTGTAGAAAGCCAATATCAAGCACAAAGTGGACTAAAAGAAACCATTTATATTTGTAATGCCACTGAGGGTGCTGGCCCAGTGGATCTTGTGTAATGTCCTTGTATCCAGATGGTGTGAACGCCTTGCATCTAGGGATGCAAGGTCTCGCCCATGATGGCGCACCAGCCAAGCTGATTACCCTGAAAAATGCTTCTGGTATGACCGCCACTTTTATGGACCTTGGTGCGACTTGGCTCAGCTGTATCTTGCCGCTGGCTGAAGGGCCGCGGGAAGTGCTGCTGGGAGTGGATACCCTAGATTCCTTTTATCAGCAAACTGGCTATTTGGGAGTCACTGTGGGGCGCTTTGCGAACCGCATTAAGAATGCCCAGTTTTCTTTGCAAAACAAGCTCTATAGTATTACTAAGAACCAAGGGGAGCATTGTTTGCACGGCGGTGTAGAGGGCTTTAATGCTCGCCGTTGGCTGGTCAAAGAGTCCTCTGCTCAGCATGTGGTTTTTGCCCTCTGTTCGCCGCATGGCGATCAAGGTTTTCCGGGGCAACTGGATGTGACTGTGTGCTATGAATTAACGGACACCAATGCTGTGGTGATTTCATATCATGGAGTTTGCGACCAAGATTGTCCTGTGAGTTTGACTAATCATGCTTATTTTAACTTGCAAGGTGACGCTGACCTGATGGATTGTCGTGACCATGAATTGTGGCTAGATGCGGATGCGTATTTACCAATAGATGCCTCAGGTTTACCTATCTCAGGGTGCGTGCCAGTGGTCGATACTGGCTTTGATTTTCGCCAGAAAAAGTCACTCCGAAAGGATTTTCTACAGGATCAGCAGCAACAAGACGTTGGTGGTTATGATCATGCTTACTTACTTAACCCCTCAAGGGGCGAAGATGATGTCGTCAGTCGCATCAGCTTGCCAGATCAGAGCGTCATCATGGCGGTGAAGACCAGCATGCCAGCGGCACAACTTTATACAGGAAATTTCTTACAGGATTGCCCTAAACGAGGTGGTGGACGTTATTCGAATTACGCAGGCGTTGCTTTTGAAACACAATATCTGCCCGATTCACCCAATCACCCAGAATGGACTTCTAGTGATAGCCTGCTAAAAGCCTATCAAGAATACCACCACCACACGGTTTATGAATTTGTGTGGGACAACTAAAGCTTCAACAGCTAGTTGCGAATGACGACGGATTGGTCGATAAACTAGAGTTAAGGTGTGTTATGGCTTTATCCAGAGTCTCTGTCTATTTATCTTAGGTTATTTGATTGTTTTCACTGAACCGCTGTAGAAGGGAGGCACACGGGTATCGTCCTCCAGTGTTTTGCTGAAAAGAAGTGCTTTTAATCAGGATAGTATGCAGTGAAATCACCCTTTTGCTTGTTTTGATGGCTGTCTAAAGTATTGCTTTTAGTATTACACCGTGGTGATTGACTGCATAAAGGTTTTTATAGCGGCTACACCAATTTTTTCAGCTCACTGAGGCTTATATGAGACTCATGGCAGCTTAGATCGAGAGCAAACTATCCCCAGCGCATATTATGGCGATTCTCGAAGAGTAGCCTAAATTATTGTATTCTTTGTTTAAAGTGCCAAAAAATAGCCCATGCCCCTGTGGCAGTGGAGAAAAATGTAAGCCTTGTTGTAGCATCCATTGATAAATAATAATCGAGAGGAGATAAAGTATGTGGCGTAAAGCAGGTAAGGCTCCAGACTATCGATTTACCTTAGCGAATGAGCGAACTTTTCTTGCTTGGATTCGTACCGCGTTGGCGTTTTTGGCGGCTGCGGTGGGAGTGGATCAATTGGCGCCAAACATTGCTCCTATGCTGTACCGAGAAATTCTTGTCTTGGTGTTAAGTGTTTTCTCTGCTCTGCTGGCGTTTTATGCCTATCGTCGTTGGCGTAGTAATGAAAAGGCGATGCGACATGAGGCAGAATTAACTTATCCTAGAACGCTGGCAGTGATCAGCTTTGTGATGATTGCTGTGATTGTCTTTGTGGTGTATTTGATGCTGCGTTATAAGGCTTAATCATGGAAAAGCGTGCCTTTGATGCAGGCTTGCAAGCCGAAAGAACCGCATTGTCCTGGTCTAGAACCTTGCTTGTATTGTTGCTTAATGTGCTGCTGGTGATTCGAGTGGGTTACACGAGCCAAAACCCAATAGTGTTATACGCTGGCGTGATGTTAGCCGTATTGACGATGATTTTTTATGGGCTATCGGTTTCTCGCGTTGCTGTTTTTTTCCTCGATAGAGAACTGACGACACAAAACTCCATAAGAGCAAAGCAATGGCTTAGTGCGGCTTTGTGTGTGGCGGCATTGTTGGTTGCCTTATCCAGCGCTATGTCGTTGTTGTCTGTGTGGTAGTGAAGAGAGGATTCTGCTTCGCCTTCAGGGGCTTAATCTTGCTTAGAAGATGCCATAGGTTGGGTTAAGAAAGCTAAGAACTCATTCCGCCGTCGTGGCCATGGCGTAAAGGTGTTAATTATCTTTTAATGACAGAAAGCCGCTTCACTAACGTTGGCACAAACATCATGGTATCGGTAACGGGCTTTTCTTTATTGGCGAGCTTTAATGCCAAAGTCGCGGCGTTTTCTGCCATTTTCTGGATTGGGTAGCGAACGGTTGTCAGTTTAGGGTGCAGGTACTTGGCAATCAGGCCATTATCAAAGCCAATAATAGACATGCGGCTCGGCACTTCAATGTTGCTCTCTTCAAGTGCTGCTAAAGCCCCTGCTGCCATGTAATCGTTGTAAGTCGCAATGGCTGTGAGTGGTAGCCCCTTGGCTAGAAGCTTGGTCATTGCCTGCTCACCGCCTTCTTCATCTGGCGTTCCATACTCAATGTGGCTTTCGAAATGCGCTAAGCCATGATCCTTTAATGCCTGTAAATAGCCCGCTTTACGTTGTTCAGTGTCTTCAATGTCATGGTTAGAACAAATGTAACCTATGTGTTGATGGCCGTGTTTGATCAGGAAATCGGTTGCTAGATAGGAACCTTTTTGGTTGTCTAAGGCAATGCAGCGATCGGCAATCTCGGGAATAAATCGATTGATTAATACCAGTCCTGGTATTTCATTGGCAAAAGTAATTAACTCTTCAGCGGTTAGGCTTTTGCTGTGAATCACCAACGCCTCACAGCCTTGGCTAATTAATAATTCGATGATATCGCGTTCTTTTTTAGCTGAGTGGTAGCCGTTGCCAATTAATAGGTGTTTGCCTTGTTCCGTCGCGATGGTGTCAATGGCTTTTACCATGATGCCAAAAAATGGGTCGGATACATCGCCTACCAGAACCCCCATGGTTTGTGTTGATTGGCTGACTAAGGCGCGGGCGGCCGCGTTAGGGCGATAGCCGAGCTTTTTCATCGCCGCATTAACGGCTTGTATCGCATTCTTACTGGCTTTGGGAGAGTGGTTGATAACACGAGATACTGTGGCAACAGAAACCTGGGCTTCTTTTGCAACATCTTTCACGGTAGCCATAGTGTTTGCCTTAACGTCTTTGTCTTAGTCAGTGTTTTCTGGTGGGTACTTTACCATAGGTGGGTTCAAGGTTTGTTGATACTTTTTGCTACGACCTAATATTAAAGAGGGCAAAAAAAATAAAGAGGTGGGAGTGTGCTTAAGTGTGGGCGAGCCAGTTGTTTTATAGGCTGAACACCAAGATGGTGCACAGCCTATAAAGGAGCGCTCTATGAGTTTTTCAAAGACGCTAGGTGCGCTTTTTTTTGTTTGCGAGTGCGAAGGATGATGCCCGTTAGCATGATCACACCACAGACACCGTAAACTTGCATGTAAGATGGGTCATCGGAGATAAAGCCAATGTCGGAAAACATAATGTACGCACCAAGTACCATGTAAAGCACAATGGCGGAGGCTTCAAAGCGAAACTTCCATGGCGTGATATCAATGGATTCATTGATTGGCATTTGATAATCACTTGTTCTTGGAAAGAAGTAACCAATAACGAACATTAAGGCAGTGCACGCAACAAATAAAATGGCCAATTGGTGCAGGAAGTGCAGCTCTACTTTAAAGATAAGTTGCATCGAAGCGTACGATGTGACGAACACGGCCAATGCAATCTTGGCGGCAATCGCAGGGACGCGTTTCGAAATATAACCAACGAATACAATGGTAAAAATTGGCACGCTGAAGAAGCCTGCTACCATTTGCAAATATTGGAACAAGCCTTCTGGAGCAAACATAATAAAAGGTGCGATGCAGATCGAAATCATAGCAATCACAACGCCGAACAGGCGTCCTTTACCGATCAGTTCTGAATCGGTTTTGCCTTTGCCAAACAAAGGTTTGTAGACGTTTAAGGCGAACAAGGTGGTGGAGCTGTTTAGTACGCCGTTAAAGGTACTTAAAATAGCGCCAAACATCACTGCAACAAAGAAGCCTACCAGCGGTTTTGGTAGCACTTCGTTAACAAGTCGAGTGTACATGGAGTCTGGATTGCCCGCATTGGCGCCAAACAAATGGTATGCAATGACCCCTGGAATAATCAGGAATAAGGGTGAAATAACCTTAATAAGGCCTGCCCCGATCACGCCTTTCTGCGCTTCTTTCAGGTTTTTTGCACCCAATACTCGTTGTACGATCGACTGATCGGTTCCCCAATAATACAGATTGACCAACAGCAAACCGGTAAACAGAGTAGAGAAAGGCAGAGGGTCTTTTTCAGAGCCAACAGATTGCAGTTTTTCCGGAGCTGCAGTCAGTAGAGTATCTAAGCCCGCGCTGAAGCTACCATGACCTAGGGCGATCAAGCCAAACACTGGGATCATCAAGCCACCAATGATCAAGCCAATGCCATTAATGGTATCGGCAATAACCACGGCTTTTAGGCCGCCATAAATGGCGTAGAAAAAGCCGAGTAAGCCAATTGTTGCAGAGATTAGTGCAATGGATTGAAATTCGGTAATGCCAAGTAGACCCTTGATGTCAAATATCTCGGATAAGACAACGGCGCCGGCGTAAAGGGTGGTGGGTAATATGTTGATGACGTATTGGCAAAGAAACAATAAGGTGACGAATTTCTTCACCGACATATCGTAACGACTTTCTAAAAAGTCAGGAATGGTGGTGATGCCTTGCTTTAAATAACGTGGCACAAGCAGTAGGGCAATGATCACCAAGGTGACGCCAGACGCAACTTCCCAGCCCATTACGCTCATATTATTGGTGTACGCTTGGGCGCTCATACCAACAAAGCTGGTGGCACTTAAGTTGGTTAAAATCAATGAGCTGGCAATGAGGCCACCCGTTAGGCTGCGACCGCCAAGAAAAAAGCCATCTTTGGAGTCATGTTGATCACGTTTTACTTTTCGATACGTAAATATGACAACAAAGCCGGTGAACAGCAAAAACGATAAAAATACCGTGAGGGACATAGTCTTTTCCTTTCTTTTTATGCACGCTAAGCAGGCGCCTTTCACCGTGTGTGAAAGGCGCATCCGCTGATTACTGCGTGTTTTTATAGGTAAGGTCTAATTTATTGACCGTTGTTTTTATATTTTTTTTAGGTGAACAATCAGCGCAGACTCTGGGTCTAAAATTGGCAGAGTAATACCAACTTCTCTCAGGTTATCTCCGTTAAGTTCTAGGGTTTTATCCAGCCATTTCGGCGCTTGTTTCATTAGCTGGAAGCTGGTTTTTGGCATTTCAACAATGGTTAGTTGGTAGCGTGCATTGGCATCAAGATGGCTAATGCGCAATGGCGAAGGCAGCGCATATTCCGGCATGGCCAATTGGCACACGGTAATTAACACTTCTTCTTGGTTTTCTTCGTTGCGGCCCGCGACACCATAGATGTATTGATCTTGGTTGGCGGAATCGATCCGGAAGGTGCGACCAGAATGCAGTAGGTGACGGTGCTGTTTGTGCAGTTTAATGTAATGGGCAAATGCTTGCTTTTCTTCTGCGGTTTCTTTTACCGGGTCAAGTTCGACCCCCATGTGGCCACCTAGTGCAGTGACACCGCGCATGTTAATGCTATGGCGACGATTGGTAGAATGGCATTCACCAGGTCCAATGTGTGCGCCCATGACTTCTGGCGGGAAGAAATAACTCATGCCGCGCTGAATGGTTTGTCGTTCTAGAGCGTCGTTGCAGTCGGATGCCCAAAAACGGTGTGTGCGTTTTAATATTTCAAAATCGATGCGACCACCGCCAGAAGAGCAAGATTCAATTTCAACGGTTGGATGGGCGTGGGTTAGGGCATCAAGCAGACGGTATAAGGCTTGTGTTTGACCTCGCACAGCGGCTTTGCCTTGGTGACCAGGTTGAACCAGTTCGCGATTCATGTCCCATTTTAGGTAGCAAATATTGTAGCGCGTTAGTAGGTCATCGAGTCTGTCAAACAGGTATTGGAAGCACTCAGGGTTTTGTAAATCGAGTACATACTGCCAACGACCAGAAGGTTGTTGATAGCCAGATAAACCCAAGACCCAATCAGGGTGAGCGCGGAACAAATTAGAATCTTGGCTGACCATTTCTGGCTCAACCCATAGGCCAAATTCCATTCCTAGTTGGTTGACGTGATCAATCACTGGTTCTAAGCCATTTGGGTATTTTTTCTCGTCGAGATACCAATCTCCCAAGGCAGCACGCTCGTGGTCGCGACCGATGAACCAGCCATCATCAATGATAAAGCGTTCAACTCCCATATCAGCTGCTTCGCTGGCCATCTTCATAATGTAATCAGGGTTGTGATCGAAGTAGATGCCTTCCCATGTGTTTAGATGAACCGGTCTCGGCTTTTGTGTCGGGAAACGCAGAATGCTTTGGCGAACAAAAGAGTGAAAACGATCGGAAATGCCGTTTAGCCCTTGGTTGCTGTATACACCGTAAAGCCAAGGTGTTTGGTAAGTTGCATCCTCAGCCAGTTGCACTTCGCCGGCTAATAGTAGCTCTCCAGCTTGAACAAAACGGCGACCATCACTTTTTACGTCCGCGCGCAGTTGATGATTGCCACTCCAGCCTAAGTGGAAACCCCAGACATTACCCTGTTGCTCGCTAAACCCTTTGCTGCCAACAAATAGCCCTGGAAAATTCTCATGGGAAGTACGACCACGACGGTTTTCTTGCATGAAACCGCCATGTACAAGGGGTTGACGCTGGCTTTGGAATTCTTGGCACCAGCGACCATGGAATGTCATCAGTTCATTGGCATGATGAGGTAAGGTCAAAGTGGAAGACAGCTTACTTAAGGTGTAAGGCTGAGTGCCTAGGTTACGTACTGTCATGCGTTTTTGCAGAACGTCCGTGTCATTGTCTAGCAGTACTTCGATGGTTAGTTCAAGCTTGGCAATGTCGTCTTGTAGAGTGAACACAGCTTGGTGGTCGTTAGCTTCGACTTGGGTGGTATGAAAAACCGGAGCCCAATCGTTTCCGTTGCGATGTCCTTCGATACCAGGAGCATTGAAATGGCCACTGCCTAATTCTGGGCATAGGGATAAAGGAATATCGACGTCTAGGCGAGCCTGAGAAATAGGTCGTTCGGTGGAAAGCAATAGATCAGCGTCAATTTGAGCAATGCGTGCACCCCAGTGAACGATCTCAGGGACACGATCCACTTTAATGATGCAGCTATGGTTGAGGCTGGTTAAATGAATAAATTGATTCATGTTACGGCTCGCTATGTTTGCGTAAATATTTATATTTATAGGTGTCTTGCTGGAAGTGAAACGGAGAGTATCAAAACGATAAAAAATGATCAATTGTTATAGATAATAGAATTATTACGCTAAAAAAATAAACTTTTTTGATGTTTTTTGATGTCGTTACAAATGTTTTCGGTAACATTTGTGTTTTAATGTGGGCATCAGTAACGCAAAAAATGCCGTGATTATGTGGCTTAACAAGGGGAGTGTTTGGATGTCTGTGACCTTTAAAGACGTGGCAAAATTGGCTGGTGTATCGACGCAAACGGTCTCTCGGGTGACTAATGGGGCCGATAACGTATCGCCCGAAACTCGTGAGCGAGTCAATCAAGCGATCAGTGCCTTGGGCTACATTCCTAATAAAGGGGCACAAATGTTGAGCCGTGGTAAGTCCAAAACCTTGGGCATTGTGTCGCTCGATATTGCCCTTCATGGGGTGGCCTTAATTGTTAATGGTGTGCGTCAGCAAGCCCATGAAAAAGGCTATGGGGCTGCATTATCGATTGTCGAAAGCAATGAATTTGACAGGATCAAGGCGGCCATCAGGGAGCTTGCGTCGCAGCAGGTGGATTACATTGTGATCAATGTGCCACTGACGCAAGAAATGGCAGAGCAACTGGTTGAGCAGTTTACTGCACTGAAATTTATGTTCATCGATGTGCCAGAGTCGAGCAAGGTGAACTATGTGTGTGCCGAGCACACTCAAGGTGCCAAAATGGCCGTGCAGCATCTAATTGATTGTCAGCGAGATGAATATATATTGATTACCGGGCCAAATGCTTCAACGGGTTCTTCCTTAAGACTTGAGAGCTGGCGCTATGAGCTGGCTCAGCATGGGAAAAAGATTGCGGCGAGTTACGAAGGGGACTGGGAGGCTAAAAGTGGTTATCTAGCGATTCGCGACGCATTAGCGAGAAAACTCGCCTTCGATGCTGTACTGGTTGCCAACGATCAAATGGCTTTAGGAGTGCTCTGTGCGTTAAGTGAATTGGGGGTATCTGTTCCGGATCGCGTGTCGGTGGTCGGTTTTGACAATATCAGTGACAGTGCTTTTTTTACGCCGCCTTTGACCACGGTGGAACAAGACTTTTTGGCGTTGGGTCAGCAAGCGGTTAAGCGCTTGTTAAACAGCACAGAGCAGACGCCTCATTCGTATTGCCAATTGATTTTACCGACTCGGTTAATTGCCCGTTCTAGTACCTCGGTAAAAACCAAGCAGGGAGAGAATGCTCAACAAATATTGAATCATTTGGACAAAGCCAGAGCGCTTTTGCAATCCTCTGTACAGAGCCGTTAACGTTATTGCGCTCAATGCCCCACGCTTAGGGTACAGGTTAGATGATTGAATTTGTTAAAGCAGGTGTAAGAAACGCATAGGGTGCTGCGTCTAACGCTTATTATTTATCGGCTTTTTTAAAGCACAATGACAAGATATTAAGGTGTTGAGGCGTTTACCATGACAAAAATACTGGTTCTACTGCTTGCCTTGTTTGCAGGGCAAAATGCATTGGCAAATACGATGGTGTTTGACCACAGCCGCTGGCATGATTTGCTACAAAGGCATGTTGTTTTGCTCAAAGAAGGGCAAGCAAGCGAGGTGGATTATCAAGGCTTTGCAGATGACAAAGCGCAGCTAGATAGTTATTTAACAAGCTTGTCTGGCGTAACGCAGAAACAGTTTGATGCGTGGCCAAAAAACGATCAGTTAGCTTGGCTGATTAATGCTTACAACGCTTGGACGGTTGAGTTGATTTTGACCAAGTGGCCGGATTTAACATCCATCAAAGATCTTGGCAGTTTGTTTCGTTCGCCTTGGAGCAAAAAGTTTATTCCATTGTTAGGTGAAAAACGCTCTCTTGATAATATTGAGCACACTCTGATTCGAGGCTCAGATCGTTATCAGGATCCGCGCATTCATTTTGCGGTTAACTGCGCAAGTATTGGTTGTCCCGCTCTCGCGAACCAAGCCTATCAAGGAGATAATCTTGATAAATTACTCGCTCAGCAGACACAGCTTTTCTTAGCGGATCGCAGTCGTAACCGTTTGCAGGGTGATAGTTTGGCGTTGTCTTCCATTTTTAAATGGTATCGAGAAGACTTTGAAAAAGGTTGGCATGGCTATCACTCGTTAGAAGCTTTTTTGCTTGACCATACCGCCGACTTGGCATTGACGCCAATGGCAGTAGAACAGTTGAAAATAGAATCATTAGACATAGAATTTTTAGATTATGATTGGCACTTAAACAGCAAGTCTTAATACAGCTGGCGAGAATTAACATGATGACCTCGTGCGTTTTTTTGAGAACCATCATGTTGGCTAATAGGCGTTGTTTAAGGCTTTTATCTTAAGGTGTTTATTCAGTAAGGGTATATTTTGAAAATAGTTGAACTTCGTGAATATAAAATTAGGCCAGGAAAAGCGGACCAGTGGATAACCTGGATGCGTGATGAACTATTGCCTTATCAGCGCTCTCAAGGCATGAGGATCCTCAGTACCAACCTCTATCAAGATGAGAATGGCGATGAGTTCTTTGTTTGGACCCGTGAATTTGATAATGAGCAACAGCGCCAAGCCGCCTATGCCGACACCTACAATGACTGGTGGGTGAATGAAATTCGGCCACAAGTTGCCCAATTGATAGAGTTAGATTCTATTAAGGTAAGGCAGCTCAAACCACTCTGGTTATAAGTTTTATATCAGGCCATTAAGCATAGAAAACACCTTGCTTTAGTGGCCTGATCGCATCATAAAATGATTATGGAGTGAGAGTGGGCTTTAGGAAATCTTCCCGTGCAGGAGAAAACATGTCTAACAAAATGCTGTTGTCTTCTAACGCTATTGCCCCATGCACAAAATGTTTTTGCGCTATGTAAGCATCGCCTTTTTTTAGAATTTGCTTTACTCCATTTACTTCGGCTTCAAAGCTGCCTTCTACAACATAACCAATTTGATCGTGTATTTCATGAGCGTGGGGATGACCAATAGCTCCCTTATCAAAGCAAAGGTGAACCGCCATTAAATTGTCTGTGTGACCGACAATTTTGCGCTTTATGCCACTGCCTAAATTTTCCCATTCGTGTTCTTGTGATTGAAAAAAAGTGCTCATGTAAAAAACCTCATGTTATTTTTGTAATGGTTATTTGTATTATAATAGCATCAAATGGCAGAAATCAAAAAAGAACGCTGTTGCGATGAGTGGTTTATTTCCCAGGTGTATCGTGAGGAAGGGAGGGAAGAGAGTCATAAGAGCAACACGAGGTTTCGTTTGCGTGCCGCTCTTACTTAACAGGGGGTTACACAGCTTCTGGTAATCGGTGCTTAGAAGATTGTAAGTGGTCTCGTGATGCGTTACGTGCGCCGTCACTGTCTCCTGCGATAATGGCTTCAAAAATCAGTCTGTGCTCGGTTAAACAAACGCCACCATGTGCCGAGGAATGCTTAATGAAGGTGGCAAACATAGTGGTCAAAATATTGCCAAATGGTAAGTAAAAATCATTGTTAGTGGCGTTAAAAATAAGTCGGTGGAAGCTTAAATCAACCTTGGTCCATGTGTCATGATCAAAGTGTTGAGCGGTTTTTTCCATCTGCTGGAAAATGCTGGTAAGTTCTGCTTTTTGCTCTGGTGTTGCATGAAGGGCCGCTAGGGCGCAGGCTTCTGGCTCTACGGCTCTTCTCAGTCCTAAGAATTGAGTGCAGAACTCGGCAGGATCACTTAAGCCGTCCATCCATTCAATAAGTTGCGGATCAAGGAAATTCCAGCGATCTCGAGACACAACCTTAGTACCAATTTTAGGTCTGGACTCGAGTAAGCCTTTGGAGGTAAGCAGTTTTATTGCTTCTCGCAGCGCCGTTCGGCTCACGCCAAATTGCTCGCATAATGTCATTTCGTTGGGTGCGATTGACCCTTGTGGCATCTCGCCAGATAAAATACGGCGAGCAATGGAGCGCGCCACCTGAATGTGTAAGCTTCTTGAAGAGGTCGAGATAGAGGCAAAGTTATTGGTCATGGTGTCCTTAGTGTCAAACGTCACGAGCCAGTGTTAATTAATGGCTTTAAAATTTAATCTAAGGTTAGCATGATTTTGCGTTGCGAACTATTTATTGTCCAATAATACTACAAAAGCGATGCTCGCACTTCTTCTGTGGACTCTTTAAGTACAACGAAAGGCGCTTTGCTTATTGGCTGTCTAGTAGAGTGACTTTACGCTTCTTCTTTTGCTGCTTTTTTGGTGAAGAAGATAAACGGTGTTAGTACGATAAACAGCAGCGTTAACATAGCGAATAGATCAATGGTAGACATCATTAGTCCTTGTGACGTCACAGTCTGGTTATAGTTCATCAAGGTGGCTGTGGTTGGAGTTTGCAGTTGCTGCGCTACAAGGGGATTGTAAGCTGATATCTGTTCACTGAGAACAGCGTGGTGCACGCTTGAGTTTCTTGCCCATATCCATGCAGTCAGTGAGGACGCGAAGCTCGCTCCTAGGGTTCTTATGAACGTAGACAGTGATGCTCCGTCAGCGATGTGAGGCCCATTAAGGTCTGACATCAAAATGGTGGTCATTGGCATAAAGAATAGCGCGATGCCAATACCCATGAACAGTTGGATAAGTGCAATGGTGGCAAAATCGATGTCCAAATTAAACAGGGTGCGTAAGTAACAGCTGATTCCTATGACGACGAACGAGCCGCCGGCCAACCAGCGCATGTCCATACGATGGCCAAATTTACCCAGTAGTGGTGACATAACCAAGGGCAATATTCCCATTGGTGCAGCCGCTAAACCTGCCCACAATGCGGTGTAGCCCAATTGTGTTTGCAACCACTGAGGTAATATCAAGTTGATGCTGAAAAAGCCGGCATAGCCGAGCGTTAATAAGATGGTGCCAATACAAAAGTTACGGTTAGTAAACAAGCGTAGGTTAATCGCAGGGTGTTCGTCAGTCAGCTCCCAGATGATCATAAAAATCAACATAATGGCGGCAAACACAGAGCCTAGAATAATCCACTGATTAGAGAACCAATCCAAATCATTGCCCTTATCTAGGACAAGTTGTAGTGCCCCGACGCCCAGTACCATGGCCGTTAAGCCGATGATGTCTAGCTTAGGTTTGGTTTTTTGCTGCGGTCGATTTTTTAATTGGGCTAAGATGACGCTAACTGAGAAGAGCCCCACAGGGATGTTGATAAAGAAAATCCATGGCCAGCTGTAGTTATAGGTAAGCCAACCACCCAAAATTGGCCCTACGATAGGTCCCACCACGGCCACCATACCGATTAATGCCAATGCCATGCCGCGTTTGGCGCGAGGGAAAATAGACATTAAAAGCACTTGGCTCATTGGAAAAAGCGGCGCAGCAGACAAGCCTTGCAAGGCTCGAAAGACCACTAATTCTGCCATGTTTTGCGATATGCCACATAAGAAGGAAGTGGTGATAAAGCTTAACAGTGCTGCAGTATAAAGTGGCACTTCACCAAAGCGTCGGCTTAGCCATGAGGTAATAGGCAAACCGATGGCATTGCATACAGTAAAGGAGGTAATCACCCAAGTGCCTTGATTGAAACTGACGCCCATACTGCCTGAAATGGTCGGTAAAGAGACGTTGGCTATGGTGGTATCCAGTACTTGCATGAAAACCCCCAACGCAATGGCAAACACACACAGAGCCATATTGGCGGGACGAAACCCTTCTTGTTGACTCATAAATAGCCCTTACTACTTAGTGGCGGCGACAGGGTGTTGTTGTGCATCATTCTGTTTGATGATTTGCGTGATCAGCTGTGTTACGCCCTGCATGGTTTGGTGATAGACATCGGTTTTAAAACGAGGTTGTGATGGACTATCGATGGCCAATAATTTCCCAGAAGGGTGGTCAGTATCGACATCTACAGTCATAGATAAACCAATGCGCAGCGGGTGTGAAATCAGTTCATTTTGATCCAGAGTGATACGTACTGGCAGGCGCTGAACGATTTTTATCCAGTTGCCAGTTGCATTCTGTGCCGGTAAGACGGAAAACGCGCTACCAGTGCCAATCCCCAAGCTTTCGATGGTGCCATGGTAAACCACCTTGTCACCGTATAAATCACTTACTAAGGAAACCGGTTGGCCAAGGCGCATATTACTCAGTTGGGTCTCTTTGAAATTTGCGTCTACCCAGACATCGTGCAATGGCACCACTGCCATTAATGTTGCGCTAGGTGAAATGCGTTGTCCTAATTGTACTTGCCGACGAGCGACATAACCTGAGACAGGCGCAACTATTTGGCTGCGTTGTTTTGCTAGGTACGCTTGTTTTAAGTTAGCAATCGCGGATTTTACCAGAGGGTGTGTTGCTACCTTGGTGCCAAATATCATGGCTTGTTGCGCTTTTAGTTGTTGTTCAGAAACCGCCAGTTGTTTTTGCGCTGAGTCGACCATGTCTTTAGCGTGGCTTAAGTCTTCTTGTGACAAGCCGCCAGCCTTCACCATGTCTTTACGGCGGGCGTAGTCTTGTTGTGCTTTGTGTAGGGTTATTTCTTGTGAAGCAACGACTGCTTCTGCTTGCGTTACATTATTAAACATCGCTCTTACTTGGCGTACGGCCTGCGCCAATTTGGCTTTTGCATCTTCATAGGCAATGTCGGCATCGGCTTCATCAAAGCGCACTAGAACTTGGCCTTTTTCTACATAATCTCCGTCATCCACGGAGATTTGTGTCACTGTACCCACGGTCTCTGAGGTAATGGAAACCATGTTGCCGTTGACATACGCATCGTCTGTGCTCTGTTTGCCAACGATATAGGCTTCGTAATACCAACTGACGGCAATGGCGGCAATTACCAAAATAATAAAAAAAATGGTTAAGCTTTTTTTTCGCTTGCTGCTGGTTGGCTGAGCGGTGTTTGAGTCAGTATTTTGCATGATTGTATTTACCATTAATGTTTAGAGGCTAAGGCCGTATGCTCGTCCCCAAAACCACCACCTAACGCCTCAATAAGAGCCGCTTGTTGCTCTTGCAGCTGATTTTTTAAGAGCGTTAGGGCTGATTCGGCTTGCAGTAGTTGGTTTTCGATTTGCAGTACTTCTAGCTGACTTCCCATGCCTGATTGGTAGCGTTTTTCTGTGATTTTATAGCTTTGGGAGGCCAGGTTGGTGCTTCTTTGAGCGTCTTCTATTTGTTTATTAACAGACTTTATGGTCAGAACATTGTCTGTGATATCGCCAAATGCGTTACTAATGGTTTGGTTATATTGTGCAACGGCGGAATCATAATCGGCCGATTTATCGATTAAATTGGCTTTTAAGTCTTGGGTAAATAAGGGCAGTGAGACAGCAGGGCCAACACTCCATGAGCGACTCGCTTCGCCAAACATAGAATCACCTAATACACTTTTGAAGCCTGCGCTCGCATTGAGGTTGAGATTGGGATAAAAGCGGGTCTTGGCGACTTTGATGTTTTTGCTCGCGGCCTCTACACGCCATTTAGCGGCGACAATATCGGGTCGATGGGCAATTAAATTAGCGGGTAATGCATTAGGTAATTGCAATGCTTCTGCGAGATGCGCATGGGGGCGCTTAATG
Organism: Marinomonas pollencensis; assembly: GCF_003387375.1. Taxonomy (GTDB): domain Bacteria; phylum Pseudomonadota; class Gammaproteobacteria; order Pseudomonadales; family Marinomonadaceae; genus Marinomonas; species Marinomonas pollencensis. The sequence goes on from NZ_QUNG01000006.1 coordinate 128,058, forward strand.
GAGTGAGCAAGATCAGGGCCGTTGCCTATCAAGGTCGCGATGGTGTTTTTCAATAACTGAATGCTAAGTGCACGCTGTTTTAGTGCTTGTTTGGCAGAAGCCTCATTGCTTTGGGCAGTATAAAGCCGGTCATCTGAGGTAAGGCCACTGTCTAATAGTTTTTGCGTGATCGCGACAATACGCTGGGTGCGATTAAAATTATCACGAGCGAGGTCTTCTAATGCATAAGCGTTGGCGAGTTGTATATAACGTCTAATGATCGCCGAAGAAAGCTTTATTTTGGCCGCTTGATGGTCTACTTCTGCGGCTTTTTGACGGTTGATGCTGGCAATCCAAGCGGCTTTGTTACCCCCCCAAAGGTCGAATGAGTAGCTCATATCTAAGCCAAGTCCGTAAACAGTGCCATAGCGGCTACCTTGATATGTGTAGTCTTCTGAACGTGATAAACGAGAGCGAGTCGCGCTCGCGTTTGCTGACAACTTAGGGTCAAATTTGCTGTCGGCGGACATGACTAAGGCCGAGGCTTTCTCCAGCGTCGCATTAGCCATTTGTATGTCAGGACTGTTTTTTAAGGCCTGCTCAATCAGCTGATTGAGTTGGTTGTCTCCAAGTGCTAACCACCAAGAATGTGCTGGCCAATCGGCTGCAGAGAAGGTGTCATTTTTGAGGCTTGAGGCATGATCAATCAGTGTTTGATCAGCCAATGTGTTGTGCGTTTTTATATTAGCAGGTACAGAACAGCCATATAAAATGCAGAGCGACAGATAGGTGAGGATTTTTGCCGATTTTAACATCTTCTATCCTCTTCATTCAGTTGGCATTCAGAGAGGTAAAAGGCGTCGACGATTTTTGCTAAGTAATCTTGTAAGTTGTCTCGCTCGTGATGGGTTAAACACTCTGTTAAGCGATCAATAGCCTGGTTCGCAAGAGGTAAGGCTCTTAAGGTGGTCGCATGACCTTTGTCGGTTAGCTCTATTAAGGATGAGCGCCTATCTTCTGGGTCGGCAGTGCGTTGAATTAGCTGTTTTTTTTCTAAGCGATCTAGCATACGAGTAATGGCGCTGCTGTCGACGTTAAGTATCCTGCTTATGTCGGAAGAGCGTTGGTTGCGCTGAAAAAAGACGGTGAATAACACCTTTGCTTGGCTCGATGTTATGTCTTCCACTGCAAGGTATTGATCGAGAAAACGATCTTTAATCTGAGCGCTTTTACCAAGTAAAAAGCCAAGATTGGTTAATAGCGTTTCATCGATTACTTGATGTGTAGGGGGCATAACAAACCTTAATAATAAAAACAGTTAATTGCTTGACTATGCAATGAGTGCATAGTCAAGCAAATATTGATGATTTCATAAAAGCTGTCAATGGATTAGAGCGGGCACAGCAAATCTTGTCCAAGATATGGCAAATATTTACGTCTCCTGTACATTTAATGAACAGCAATAAGTGCCTACTTTGGATGACTTTACAGACAGTGACATTTTCTTCTGTATGACACTAGATAACCGTCAAGAGGCTAAATTCACTTGCGTGGAAAGTATTTAAAAGCTTGTTGTAAAAGGATAAAAGGGCTTTTTATGAGGATTTCTATAAAAGATACAAAAGGCGACAAACTGTAACAAAATAGTGCCAGGTGGGCTGTCTTAAAGTGAATGGATGTGGCGTATTATAGCCCAAGACTTACAAGTCACTCCATTGCTTATAGGAATCAAGATGACCTTACGAATTTTATTAGTTGATGACAGCAAAGTCAGCCGATTAGCATTATCTAAAGCATTAAGAAAAATAGATGAGACGCTCGACATCAGTGAAGCCGCCAGTGCGGATGCCGCTGAACAATACCTTGAAACCACCACCGTTGATTGCGTGCTGATTGATTATAATATGCCCGATCGCAACGGGCTTGAGCTGGCGGAAGCTTTATTTTTGTCGCACCCCGCCATTAAAAAAACGCTAGTGACGGCCAATATTCAAGATACGCTGCGCGAGCGAGCTCTTTCGATGGGGGTTGGCTTTATTGCGAAGCCAGCTAAACCTGAAGAGCTTGCTGCTGTACTAGGAGCCTGATATGGAGGCTTTTTTAACCGACGATGAATTTGATTTGATGGTTGAGTTGGTCAATATCGGAGTGGGCAAATCGGCCTCTGCGCTGTCGCAATTGGCCGGCGAAGAAGTGTTATTGTCTGTGCCTGCCTTAGAGTTTTTGACCTTAGCTGATGCGACTAGTGTATTTGAGGAGCGTTTGCCCGCCTTGTTAACAGGAGTAAGTCAGGAATTTTCTGGTTTCTTCTCCGGTAAAGCCGCTTTACTTTTTCCCGAATCCCGCAGTTTGGATTTAGTGAATGTGATGCTAGGCGGGGATGACTTTGATGGAGAAATAGACGCGGAATTGGAAGAAGAGGCATTATCTGAACTGGGAAATATTCTGCTTAATAATTGTTTATCCACCTTGTCTAATATATTGAACAAATCATTAGCGACCCAGTTACCACACACTTTCCATGCGAAGCCAGCAGGTTTGATTAGCCAGCTGCTGTCGGAAGAAAAAGATGAAACTATTATCATGTTGTTAAAAGTTGATTTTAGTTTAAAAAGTCGAAATTTATCTGGTCACTTGGTATTTGTGATTGATTTTTCTGAAAATGGAACATTCAAAAAAACCTTGCAGGATTACCTTAAAAGTTTAGAGGCAGCCTAGCAATGAGTCAGTTAATACCAGTTGACGTTTTATGGTCATTATTTGGCTGTTTAGAGGGTGGTGTCATTATTCTCGATTCCCAAGGGAAAGTGGTCCATCTAAATGATTGGGTATTGCAGTACAGTGTGCAAAAAACGCAGGATTATGCAGGAAAAGCTCTAGAAGAGGTATTAGATGGAGCTATTTCTGAACAGCTTATCAGTGCAATAGACAGTGCTGTGAACAACTCACTAAGCCGCATTTTATCGCATAAAATCCACAGAAAAATATTGCCTTTCTACCGTGATAAAAATCACTCTGATGCTCAAGAGTTAAATGTTTCTGTGCTAATTTCTCCTTTAAAGGACATGGCAGGCATCTTAATTCGTATTGTTGATTACACAGCCTTAGTTAACCGAGAAAAACAGAATCGTATTAATGAAGCCTTATTAACCATAGAGCGAAATTACTTTAAACGAGCCTCTGATATAAGCCTAAGCCTAGATCGATTTGTGACGGATTTGATTGCGGATATGTCATCTAATGTATCTTTTTTGTCGCTTCGATTTTCATTATTAATCAATCGGCGTTTGCTACGCTTTCCAGACAGCAATGTGACGGATAGCCAAAAAACAGCAGAAAAAATTGTCCAACATCAAGCATTTGTTGGCGAGAGCTTGTGCAGTGATATCAATGCACTGAATGTGATGGGGGAAAGGTCAATAGGGGTGTTAGAGTTTTCATTTGATCATGTGAAAGGCGTGGTTGAGTTGGTTAAACAGTCCGATCATATCTTAGATGTCAGTTTCGAGAAAACAGCAGATAAAATAAAAGGCTTATTGCTTAGCCTGATTGAATGGAAAATCAGCTATGAAAAGTTAAATTATATGGCGACTCATGATGAGTTAACAGGCTTATATAATCGCTCTTATTTAGGGGATAAATTCAATACCTTAACGCAAGAGGTAGACAGTAGCGCTGAGGGCGAGAGGGTACTTACTTTATTTTTTATTGATCTGAATAAATTTAAAGAAATTAATGACCAATTTGGTCATCGCTATGGCGATAAGGTATTAGGCAAAGTTGCACAAAGGATCAAAGGGTATTTATCCGCTGAGGATATTGCGTTTCGTATTGGGGGGGATGAGTTTTTAATAATAAAGAAAGGTGAGTTGCCTGAAAATTATAAGCAAAACCTGAAATTAAGAATCGCCACTCCTTTTCTGTGTGGCAGCAGCGCAATGTCTGTGTCTGCTTCTGTTGGAGAAGCATGCTACCCAAACGATGGGCAGAGCTTAGATGAGCTTATTCATCTGGCAGATGAAAAAATGTACAAAGAAAAGTGACGTAATAGAGACGGGTTAAACCTAGGGAAGGTACGAATAAGTCACCTGTTCTCAGTCTTATCAGCAAAAGTGCCAAGCAAGGCGTCGCTTTGAAGCCATCTAGGCACCTTTCAAAACGCGACAACGAAGAGTGATACTTTTTCTGGAAGACCCGTAGAGCGAGGACCAAAAGCCTTATCTATAAATTGAGAAACTGATCAATAGAGCGACTATTAAGTTGCGCTTCTCGCCTTAAATCTCAGACTTTTATCCACCCTCTGAGGCGGGAGGAGTTATTCGTAGCTTCTCTAACTTTCACTGCTTATTCATCATTAAGCCCCACTTTAATCACATAAAGTGGGGCTTAATTAATGCTGGCGAGTGCTATTCGATTTAGGTGAAAAACAAGTATTTCACAATGAAAAACACGGCCAAGACATAAACACTAATGCCAACTTGCTTACCTTGCCCTGATAACAATTTAATCACCGCATAGCTGATGAATGACAAAGCAATACCGTGAGCAATAGAATAGGTTAACGGCATAGTGAAAGCGGCAATTAATACCGGCGCAGATTCGGAAATATCTTCCCACTCAACTTTAGCAAGACTGCTTGCCATTAAAACAGCAACATAAAGTAACGCGCCTGCCGTTGCATAAGATGGTATGGAAGCGGCGAGAGGGGAGAAAAACAGGCTCAGCAAGAAAAGTAAGCCAACCACCACCGCGGTGAGACCAGTACGACCGCCAGCTGCTACCCCAGAGGCACTTTCGATGTAGCTGGTAGTAGAAGATGTACCGAAAGAAGCGCCGATGACTGTCGCGGTCGAATCCGCTAGTAATGCTTTTTTAAGACGTGGTAATTTACCTTCTTTGTCCAATAGACCACCGCGCTGACCTACCCCTAAAAGCGTGCCAGATGTATCAAATAGGTCAACAAACAAGAAGGCAAAAATAACGCTAATCATGCCAATGTTTAAGGCGCCTTGAACGTCCATTTGCATAAATGTTGGCGCAATAGACGGTGGCGTAGAAACCACACCAGCAAATTCACTGTTGCCAAAAATAATCGACAATACCGTGACGCAAAGGATACCAATCATCACCGCACCTGTGACTCTTAAATAAGATAAGGCAGAGATAATAAAGAACCCCAAAAAGCCGTAGATAGCCGCAGGTTTAGACAAATCGCCCAAGGTGACTAGGGTGGCTGGATTTTTAACGATGATGCCTGCATTTTGCAATGCAACCATAGCAAGGAAGAGGCCAATACCTGCCGCGATACCAAGCTTTAAAGAAGAAGGGATGGCATTAATGACCCATTCGCGAATTCTAAATACGCTGATCAAAATAAATACACAGCCAGAAAGGAAGACGGCGCCTAATGCCTGCTCCCATGAATAGCCCATGCCTAGGACTACCCCGTAGGTAAAAAACGCATTAAGTCCCATACCTGGCGCTAAAGCGATTGGGTAATTGGCATAAAGCCCCATGATAAGACAGCCGACAGCGGCCGCAATACAGGTTGCTACGAAAACCGCACCTTGATCCATGCCTGCCTGAGCAAGAATCGATGGGTTGACGAAAATAATATACGCCATGGTTAGAAAGGTAGTGATACCGCCAATGACTTCATTGCGTATCGTCGTATTATGAGCTTTAAGTTGAAAAAAACGTTCGAGCATTGGGTGACCTTTTTTAGTTTAAATGGCTTAATTTCATGCTAAATAAGTCACTAAATGTTGCTTATTTAGTAAGAGAGCAAGCCAATGAGGGGACAAAGTTTGAGCAAATGGTCAGACTTTTTAAAAAAGGCCGCTAGTATAAAAAATATGATCTAAATATGGCAGCATTATTGAAGGAAAAAGACGCTTTTTATTAGATTTCGCCGTTTTTTGGGGTTCAAGGCCCAGCTTATTCATTTACTTGATAATCAGAGGGCTGCTAGCGGCTGGCTGAAAACGCCTTGTTAGGATCGGGCACCGCCATAGAGTGTGGACATCCATGATGCCCAGTAGCGAACTAAACACATAGCCCTGTGAAAAATGGCCTGTTTTGCCTCCTGCCTCAGGCATGTTTGGTCAATTTGCTTGCTGTGTGCAAAACCTTCAGACAGCCATAATATAAGTGGTACTGTGGTTTGAAAAGAATATTTAAGATAGAGAATAGGAACAAAGGAATAGGAAAAATAATCGCTAGATTCATATCGCCGATTTTGCTTAAAACAGAATCCAACTCGCGATAGAAGGGTAAATTGACGACAGCAGTGTAATAAAGCGCAAGGATAAAAGATAAGGACACGTACGATAACTGGAATTTTGTGGACACCTTTTGGGTGGAGGGGCGGGTATGAATTTTTATTCCTATTGCCGAAAACAAAGGGCTCAATATAGGTAAAGGAAAATGAAAAAAAATAAAAAGAAAAAGGCGCTAGGGTGATTTAAACAAGGCAATGTTACGCAGTAGCGAACGCCAGGTAAGGCGGTTCGCTGTTGGTTGTGTTCTTGAGAAATCTGACAAAAGGTGGGGAATGCGCTTAACTTTGAAAAATGAGTGCTTTCAGGCCGCTTTCTGGGTCAATGTCTGGAAACTCCGCAGGGTTTTCTAAACGTGATTTAAACCTCAAGCTAGGGGCTTCTGCTAGCATACCATCCATTAAAAATTGGCTGCTTAAAGTCGGGTCATTTACGCAAGCAAGTACCTGACCATCGGTTGCAAGCAGCTCGGGCAGGCGGCGTAAAATTTTCTGGTAATCTTTGGTGATGGCAAAGCTGCCTTTCTGAAAAGTGGGCGGGTCAATAACAATCAAATCGTAAGCACCGTATTTTTTGATTTTCCCCCACGACTTAAAAATATCATGGCCGAAAAAGGATACCTTGCTCAGGTCATGTTCATTCAATCTATGATTTTCTCGGCCTCGATTAAGAACCGATTTCGCCATATCCAAGTTGACAACATACTCGGCATTGCCGGCAAGTGCCGCAACGGAAAAGCCACAAGTATAGGAAAATAAGTTGAGTACGCGTTTATTCTGGCTGTTTTCTTGTACCCACTTTCTTCCTAAACGCATGTCTAAAAATAAGCCACTGTTTTGGTTGCGCTCAAGATCAAGCTTATAGGTTAAGCCATTTTCAATGATCAGTTGTTGCGTTTGATGTTTTCCCCATAAGCACTCAATCTGGCTACTTTGTTGGTAGCGGTATTGTAGGAGCAGTGAGGTGCACTCACTTGATTGCCATTGCTCTGTATCAGGCCAGTGTTTTAGGGTTTCTTTTAGTGCTAGCAAAAATTCGTCGGTAGGCTGTTTAAAAAGAGAGACCAGCACTTGTCCTTGTAGCCAATCGACTGTGATGTGTTCTAGCCCTTCAAAGCATCGGCCGCGGCCATGAAATAGGCGGCGAGTTTCTGTTGTTATCTTACTCAATGAGGTTAGGGTGTGATGGCTTAAAAGAGGTAATGAGGCGCTTTGCATAATATTGTTTAGTCGTGATTGAAACGTGGGCGTATTCTATTGTGAAAGGGTATCAGGAGTCAGTAAAAACCTTGAGGGCCTCGACAAAAGAGCGTTTGTCGAGGCCTGAAAGCCAATTACAGAGTGGCTTTTTTCCAACGTAAGGCGTCTATGATTAACAAACAGACTAAGCTTACCCCCATCGCAGGCAGCGCAATACCCAGCGCAATGGCGACTAGCAAGACAGTGCATTTGGTGGGAGTAGACAGCTTTTGCCATGCCTCAAGCAGAGGTTTTGACGTAGCACCGGGCGCCGGGCGACGGCGCCACCACATTAGGTAGCCCCAAATCACCATAGTGCACAAGCCCAGCCCAAAAAAGACCAAGAGAATTTGGTTAACCACGCCAAATAACACGCCCATGTGAAAGTCGACGCCCCAGCGTATTAGTTTGGCGACAATAGGGAAGCTGGCAAAATCTGCGCGGCTTACAACTTTCATGTCCGTCGGATCAATGGCAACAGAGTCAACTTGGGTCGGCCAAGAGCGATCAATTTCACGTACAAACCACGCGGTATTGGCTTTTCTAGGCGGTTTTATTTCTATTTTATGAGCATCAATACCCGCATTACGAGCCGTTGCGAGTACTTGATCGAATAGTTCATCGGTGTTTTTACTCGCATCTATGTTGGCAAGCTGAGTATTGGGTGATGGGGTATACCAGCCCAATGATTGGCGAACCGTAGAAATATTTCCGCCAGCCCATTTTGACCAGGTTAATCCAGTTGCAGAAAAAAAGAATAAGCCAAGGAAGAGGATTAACCCCAACTGACTGTGGTTCTTTCTGGTTTTTAAATAAGGCGTGCGAGTCGCCACGTCAGCGGCATTTTTTTTACCACCCTTGTACCACAAAAACAAACCGCCAAAAGCCACGATCCATAGCCAAGAGGCGGCCAACTCGCTGTAGTTGCGGCCGAATTCGCCCAGTAAAAGTTGTCTATGTAAGAAATCCAGAGTCATGCGAAACGGCAAAATGCCACTGGTGCCATAGACCGCCATGTCGCCTTTGACGGCGAGTGTTGCTGGGTCAATAAAGACCGCGCGAGCGCCTGAGGCCGTGGTGGTATCGAGAAACATCACGCGCGTAGTGTCTCCGTGTTCAGGAGCAGGCCTGACGGCAAACAGGGTTAAGTCTTTATTAAGGGACTCTCTGGCCGCTGCAATTTGTGCCGAAAGAGGACGTGAAGGCCCTGTGCTGTCAGTGATTAGCGCCTCTTTATAGAGCGCGTTCTCAATTTGCGGGGTTAAAATATACAGTGTACCAGTCAGGGCGGCGACCAGAATAAATGGACCAATAAACAATCCGATATAAAAATGTAGACGGGTTATTAGCATGAGCAGGGCGTTCGATTGAGACGCCTTGTTTAACCTATTATCAGTAGACATAACAAAGTAAAGTCCATCCGTCTGTAATCGTTCGCATGACGCCCTTCTTAGGGCGAATACAAAGCGAGCAATACAGCTTGGTTGTAATGAGTTGACCGCTTTTAACCTAGCAAAATGTTTTACCAGCGAGTGGCGAGTGTGGCTAGATTAAGTAGAAGCTGTCGTTTTTTTGTACTTGGTCAGAGGCGAAGCTGGATGTGGTGGAGCTCTTGGCTGTCGGTCGCTGTAAATGGTGGCCAGTGTGATGCCTACAATCGGGGTGTTAATGACATGATAAGAAGGTGGTGGAATAACTGGCAACTCAAAGCTAAATGCGTTGAGCCAGTTCAAATGGAACAAGAGCGTACAGTAACCACAAGCGGCTTCTAAACCAAAATGGTCAGCAGTAAGCAGATGACTATTGTTGTTGGCGTGGTGGGGAGCGGTGTTTGTTGTCTCTTGCTCAGAAAAGCGTTCAGGAGATATTGTGCTCTGCTGGTCAACTGCCAGTTTGTCTAACTTGCTGGGAGCATGGGTGTTGTGTTCCATGCCAGAATGCATCATAGACGCATGATCCATGGAGGCATGGTTTAGCTGAGAAAGTAGTGGTGCGGTATATATCAGCGCCATAGCAAATAAGCTAATAAAGGCGCTGAGGCGCATTCTCTGTTGAACAGAGCTATTAAGCGTTAGAAAAGTGTTCAACGTCGTTAACAAGTCATTTAATGGGACTTTGAATATCGTGTTGGTGCTCTTGAGCGGAAGACACAATGCATTCGCCAGCTAGATTAGATGCCACGCCGACACAGAAACCATCATTCTGCATCCCGGTTAGCCACTTGTCAGCCCAGTCTCGAGCTGCTATTTCCATTGCTTGGAAGTCTGGGTAGTCTTTTGTTCCCCATTCAGTAGCAAGCTCAGCGGTTGGCCAAATAGGCAAAACTTTATCACTACCTAAATCAATGATTAAACAGCCTTCGGCATCGGCTAATGCAAAAATACTCTTGCCTCTTTTTAGGTGTTTAATGACTTCCTCATAACGGCTGTTACTTGGTAAACGGAAAAAAACGTCGGAAGAAAAGTCGATTGTTGTCATTAATATTTGGCTCAGATAAAAAAGAAACCATAATAGCATGTTATGGTTTCTTTTTAGTAGTGTTTGCAGCGCGTAAAGGGTGGATGCGAATAGCTTATCTTAGCCCCGAAAGGCATGATTTAAACGCTTGTAAATAGTCCTTTTAATGTGTCTAAGTGGCGTGTTTTTTGTTCGACACTCATCCAGCTGCCTTCAATGCCGTTTACTGCTAATTGGTACAATTCGTCTTTATTTATTCCAGATTCTCGAATCAGCGCACGGTAGTTGTCATTCATGTAGCCACCAAAATAGGCGGGATCATCCGAATTGACGGTGGCATTTAAACCGAGTTTCAGCATGTGTTTAATAGGGTGGTCGGTTAGCTCTTCAACCACGCAAAGCTTTAGATTTGATAGGGGGCAAACCGTTAAAGTGAGCTGTTGTTCTTTTATTTTAGCCACGAGGTTCATGTCCTCTAAAGCCCGATTACCATGGTCGATACGATCTACCTTGATCAAATCAATGGCTTGCCAAACATAGTCTGGTGGTCCTTCTTCACCTGCATGGGCGGTGACTTTAAGGCCTAGATCTTGGCAGGCCTTGAAGACATTCTTAAACTTTTCTGGTGGGTGACCCAGTTCCGAGCTGTCTAAACCAACGCCGTCTATCCAGTGTAAAAATGGCTTGGCGAGCTCGAGGGTTTCAATGGCACTTTCTTCACTTAAATGGCGTAAAAATGACATGATCAGTTTGGAGCTCATGCCCCATTGTTTGTCTGCATCTTGCAGTGCTCGGTAGATACCTGTGATTTGCGTTTCAAAAGAAACATCGCGTGATAAATGACCTTGAGGATCAAAGAAAATCTCCACATGCACGACGTTTTCTTGGTGTACTTTGCGCAGATATGCCATGGTCAGATCATAAAAATCCGCTTCTTTTAGCAATACGGACATACCTTGATAATACAGGTCTAAAAAATCTTGTAGATTAGTAAACTGATAAGCGGCTTTGAGTTCTTCTACTGAAGCGTATTTTAACGTGACATTATTGCGCGTTGCTAATTCAAACATTTGCTCAGGCTCGAAAGTGCCTTCGATGTGTAGATGGAGCTCTGTTTTTGGCATTTTTTCAGCCAGTGTCATCAGTGTGGTTACACTCATGGCTTACCTCTTTCTATTTAATGGGTGCCGCTTGCGGTACTGCTACTTCTATTGTTGCTCGTGTTTTTAACACTTGTGCTAAAACTGAGATGGCTATTTCGCCCGGTTGTTTTGAATGTATTTCTACTTCTCCCATGGGGCAATGCATGGTGGCGATTTGAGCTTCGCTAAAGCCTCTGTGTTGTAATCTATGACGAAACCGAGCGCTTTTGGTTTTCGAGCCGATAACGCCAATAAAAGCGGCGTCATTCCGTTTAATCGCGGCTTCGGTGAGCTCTAAATCCAGCTGGTGGTTATGGGTCAGGATCAGATAATAACTGTTTGCTGGTAATGTTGCGATTTCATCAACAGGGTAATCGCTTACTGCTATTTGCACGTTATTTGGAATAGAGTCTGGAAACTCTTGTTTACGGCTGTCTATCCAAGTGACCTGAGCAGGAATGTTTGCTAAGCAATGAACAATGGCACGACCTACATGACCTGCGCCAAAAATAGCAATATGCAACGCTGGTTGCATGACGCTTTCGAATAATAACGTCACAAAACCACCACAGCATTGGCCCAGTGTTGCGCCCAGAGGGTAATCTTGAGTGATGGTTGCGTTGTTTCTATCGGCCAGCATTTCTCTGGCTTTGGCTGTGGCTTGCCATTCAAGGTGACCCCCTCCCACAGTGCCATATAAGGCGTGCTGACTAACCAGCATACGCGCACCGACTTCACGAGGGGTGGAGCCTTTAATCGCCAGTACGGAAACCATGACAAAATCGATACCAGATTTCTCAAGACGAGCCGCTTCTTGTACCCATTTAGTACTCATAGAATCCCCCTTGCTATTAGCTGCCACGATATGTGCTGTAACCGTAAGGCGAAACCAGCACAGGTACATGGTAATGACTTGATTCATCACTGATACCGAAACGTATGACCACCTCATCTAAGAATAAGGGTTCCTCAAGAGGGAGGCCGCTGGCACGAAAATAGTCGCCAATGGCAAACTCAAGCTGGTAACAGCCTTGCTTAAAATTGTCATCTTGTAAAAGAGCCTGATCGCAACGCCCATCTTGATTTGTGAGAGTGTGAACAAGTGGCGTTTTTTTACCGTTTTCCAATCGATACAAGGTAACGGATACCTGGCTAGCTGGTGTACCGTGTGTGGTATCGAGAACGTGTGTTGTTAGATATCCCATTGGTTTTCCTTACTGGATGACTGCGTTGAAGTAAACGTATGGTGGGAGCAGGCGTTGTATTGATGCCAATATAGAATAAAAAAGGCAACCAAGAGTATGGTTGCCTTTGCCTATTAATTAGGCACTTTATCTGTGATGCCGTCAACATACCAGTTGACTTTGGCGAGCTCTTCATCCGTTAGCGTATGGCCAGCTGGAACCACGACTTTACCAGTATTATCTGTGATCGGGCCTTTAAATGGTTGGATCGTACCAGACTTAACGCCTTGGTAGGTTTGATCGATTTTTGCGCGCACATCCGCAGGTAAGTTCGGGTTAATGGAAGACAGCTGAAGCATGTCATCATGGAAGCCACCCCAGAAATCTTGCGACTTCCAGGTACCGTCCATCACTTGCTGTACGGTTTTGATGTAGTAAGGCGCCCAGTTATCACGTACTGAGAAAACATGGGCTTTGTCAGCAAATTTGCTCATGTCAGAAGCTTGACCAATGGCACGTACACCACGTTTTTGAGCTGCAATAAGCGGAGCAGGGCTGTCGGTATGCTGTACTAACACATCCACACCTTGGTCCATTAGTGCGTTTGCCGCATCCGTTTCTTTGCCTGGATCATACCAGGTGTTCGCCCAAACAATTTTCAATTTCACGTCTGGATTGACACTTTTTGCCCCCATGTAGGTGGCATCAATGTCACGAATGACTTCAGGAATAGGAAAAGCGCCAATGTAACCAATGGTGTTGGTTTTGGTTAATAAACCTGCGGTAACACCAGAAATGTAACGGCCTTCATAAGTACGAAGCGTATAGGTCCCTAGGTTTTTTGCTCGTTTGTATCCTGTTGCGTGCTCGAACACGACATTAGGAAAGCGCTTCGCCACTTTGATGGTTGGGTTCATAAAACCAAAAGAGGTGGTGAAAATAACCTTATTGCCTGCTTTTGCTAACTGGGTGATAACACGTTGCGCATCTGCACCTTCAGAAACATTTTCCACAAAAGTGGTTTTGACTTTGTCGCCAAAAAACTTTTGCATTTCTTCGCGGCCACGATCGTGCTCGTAGCTCCAGCCTAAATCGCCGACTGGCCCAACATAGACAAAGCCAACTTTAAAAGGCTCTTCGGCGTGGGCTAAAGACACCCCAGCCATCAGCCCAAGGCCGATTAACAAACTCTTTAGTTTCATTTTGCGCTCCTTTTGTGCCCTAGGGCATCTTTTTATGATTTCTATTTATAAAACAACAGTATTTATGAAATAAGTAATGAGTCTCGCCGCTTTATTATGATTAGGCCATATCTCTAGGGTCGAATGGCTTACCTAATGAGCGGGGGGCTAACAACTTTTCTTTAAACTGATCGGCACTGATCACTACCATGACAATCACGGTTGCCACATAAGGCATCATGGCAAGCAAATTAGAGGAAATGTCGACGCCTAGCCCTTGCAGTACTAAATGCATAATACTTGCGAAGCCGAATAAATACGCCCCCAGCATGATGCGACCAACCCGCCAAGAAGCAAATACGACAAGTGCTAAAGCGATCCAGCCACGACCTGCAGTCATGTTTTCTGCCCACATTGGGGTATAAACAAGCGACATATAAGAGCCTGCAAGCCCGGTCATGGCGCCGCCAAACAAAATGGCTAAATAACGTACTTTAAGCACTTTGATGCCAATGGCATTGGCAGCATGAGGGTTTTCCCCCACGGCTTTAAGTATCAGCCCGATACGCGTTCTATTTGCAACAAAGGCAATCGTAATCGGCAGTCCAAAAGAAAGGTAGACTAAGATGTCATGTTTAAACAAGATGTCGCCAAGGTACGGAATCGTTGCTAGCAGTGGAATGGCAATAGGTTGGAAGCCTTGTACGGTATTGCCCACAAATTCAGAGCCGATAAAAGCACTAAGTCCTGTACCAAAAATGGTTAATGCTAGCCCAGTCGCTACTTGGTTAGCGCCAAGCTGCAACACCAAAACCGCAAAAATGAGGCTCATAAAGCTGCCCATTAACATGGCAGCAAGGACTCCAAAGCCAGCGTTTCCAGTCGAAAAAGCAGCAATAAACCCGACGACTGCCCCCATCAACATCATGCCTTCTTGACCAAGGTTGAGTATGCCTGATTTTTCACAAATCACTTCACCTAAAGCAATCAGTAATAACGGGGTGCCAGTTTTAATGGCGGCAAATAAGATTTGAACGATTAAATCTGCGTCCACAACGGGCTCCTAGTGAGTGATTGGTTTATTAAAAATAAGTCGGTTTCGGATGAAAAAGTCACAGGCTAATAGAAAAAACAGCAAAACCCCTTGAAACATGCCAACAACGGCGATGGGGATCCCCATTTCTATTTGCGCTAAGTCTCCTCCCATATAGAGGACAGCTAAAAACACCGCTGCCACAATAGCGCCCAGAGGGTGAAGGCGGCCTAAATAAGCGACAATAATGGCGGAATAACCGTAGCCAGGTGAGATATTGGGCACCAGCTGGCCAATGGGGCCAGTGACTTCGGAAACGCCTGCTAGCCCAGCCAGAGCGCCTGAGAAAAGCATCACAAACCAGCTGAGTTTCTTGCTGTTAAAGCCGGCGTATTTTGCAGCCGGTTCATCCGCCCCGAATACACGAATCTGAAACCCTAAGTGTGTTTTGGCAAGAATAAACCAGCCAATAAAAGCCGCAATGATCGCCAATAAAATACCAAGGTGAATGCGACTGCCCTCTACCAAGGTGGGTAATATAGTGGCATCTGAAAATAACGCAGATTCTGGAAATCCGTAGCCATCAGGGTCTCTTAAAGGGCCATTCACCGCCCAAATTAAAAGATAAAGACCAATATAGTTGAACATAATAGTGGTCAATATGAGGTTGGAATTAAAGCGCAGCTTAAGGTAAGTAGGGACAGCAGACCAGAGCATGCCTGATACGATACCCGCCACTAAAGTGCAGGGCAGAACCAACACAGATTCTGAATCGATAAAGGTTAGTGCCACCACCGAACCGCCAAGAGCCCCCGCGAGTAATTGGCCTTCCGCGCCAATGTTCCACATATTGGCCCGATAGCAAAGGGATAAGCCAACGGCACAGAGTAATAGTGGCCCCATTTTCACCAGCATTTCGCCCACATTGTAGATATCAGACAGTGGCGCAATGAGCAGCACATGCAAAGCCTGGAATGGGTTTTTGTCGAGTGCAGAAAACAGTATGCAACCAAATATTAAGGTGCAAAGGATTGCGATCAGAGGAGAGGCTAGCTTCATGAGCGAGCTGGGTTCGGTCCGGGCTTGTATACGGATCATGCCGTGGTCTCCTCAGAGTGATGAGAGGGGGAATGAATAAAAGTGCCGGCCATCCATTGGCCAATTTCATCAATGGAAGTGTCTAGTGTTTTTACTACCGGCGAGAGGTGTCCATCACAGACTGCCGCCATGCGATCGGCTAACAAAAAAAGCTCATCAATGTCTTCAGATACCAATAAAATGGCAGCTCCTTGGTCACGAAGCCGCAGTAACGCTTGATGGATGGCCAGGGCCGCGCCTACGTCGACTCCCCATGTTGGGTGCGCGCAGACTAAAACCTTAGGATTTTGACCAATTTCACGGCCCATAATGAACTTCTGTAAATTGCCGCCACTCAAGCTTTTTGCTTCGGAAAATTCACCGTGGCACTTCACCTTGTATTGAGCGATGAGCTTCTTAGCGTAGTCTGTTAGGGGTTTCCATTGCACAATGCCAGATTTTATAAAGCCTTGGCTATGGGTTAATAGGGTGTTTTCTGTAAGGCTCATATCAGGGACTGCCCCTCGACCTAAGCGCTCTTCAGGTACATAAGCCATACCCAGCTTACGACGCTGTGCGGCGCTTAATTGGCCAATGCTTTGCTTTTCTAGCGCTAAGGCGGCTCCTGTATTACGCTCATCTTCACCGCTAATAATGGCCATTAATTCGTCTTGTCCATTACCTGCTACCCCGGCGATACCGAGGATTTCTCCGGCTTTAAGCTCAAAGCTAATGTCTTTTAAGCTGGTACCAAAAGGGTGTTTAGTGGCAAGGTTTAAGGATGTCATGCTGAATACTGTGTGGAGGCCTTCTTTTTTTGAATAGCCAGCATCTTGTTCCGCTAACTCGCCAACCATCATTTTGGCGATGCTGGCAGGTGTTTCTTTTGCCGGCTCACAAGTATCAATCACTTTACCCGCTCGAAGAATGGTAGCCTGCTGACAGACCTCGGTTACTTCGTGGAGTTTATGGCTGATAAATAGAATACTGCAACCTTCTTGCGCTAGGGTGCGCAATACTTGGAACAGACCAGAGACTTCCTGTGGGGTTAATACAGAAGTGGGTTCGTCGAGGATTAATAGTTTTACCGATTGCACTAAGCAACGCATTATTTCAACGCGCTGTCTTTCACCAATAGAAAGTGAATGTACATAGCTATCAGGGTCGACATTGAGACCGTATTTTTCAGACAGGGCTGTGATTGAACTGGCTAGATTTCCGATCTTGGTCAATTGTAGTGGGGTCAAGCATAATTCGATATTTTGACTGACGGTTAATGTCTCAAATAGTGAAAAATGTTGAAACACCATACCAATGCCGAGCTCTCGCGCCTTAGAGGGAGATTTAATCGAAACGGCTTTACCATCCCAGATAATGTCGCCGCTGTCAGGAGAGACGACGCCATAGATGGTTTTGACTAGGGTGCTTTTGCCTGCGCCATTTTCACCCAATAGAGCATGAATTTCGCCTGGCATGAGCGTCAAGCTGACGTTGTCATTTGCTAGGCAGCCGGGGTACTGTTTAGTGATGTTTGCTAACTCGATACGAGGTATCGAATGCCGCTTTTTCAATGTTTCCGCCACCGTAGGTTCTCTGCTGTTATGCTCATAAAGAGCAGATTTTAGTCAATGATCTTTCATCATACTAACGGCTTATTAGTTTGAATGAGTTGATCTCATAACAATTATTAAGTTACGCATTTTTTTGGTGCGCGCATTAATAATTATGCTCTGTTTTGTTGCTAAAATGACACTCTAAAACTTTGACCGATCGGTTAATAACTGGTTGCTCTGTTTTTGAATGAAATATATATTTCATATAAACAACTATCGTGCCAAATTTTTTAAATTGTTGTATGTTTTTATAAGAGGCGCGAAGGATACGAGATTTTGAGTTATTTGTCTTTATGGTCAAGTTTCTTTTAATTGGATAACAAATAACGGTGGCATTGAATATAGGAGATAACGATGTCTTATGATCGAGATTTATTAGGTTATGGCGGGCACCCTGTTCACCCTAGGTGGCCAAATAACGCGCGTGTCGCATTGCAGTTTGTCTTGAACTACGAAGAAGGGGGAGAGAACTGCATCTTGCATGGTGACAAAGCTTCAGAAGCATTCCTATCTGAAATGGTGGGGGCAGATGCCAGAGAAGGGGTGCGCCATATGAGTATGGAGTCGATCTATGAATATGGGAGTCGGGCTGGTGTATGGCGAATATTGTCTTTATTTAAAGAGCACAATATACCGCTGACTGTGTTTGCTGTCGGAATGGCATTGGAGCGCCATCCATCGATGGCAAAAGCGTTTGTAGACGCGGGCCACGAAATTTGTAGTCATGGTTACCGTTGGATAGATTACCAGTATGTTGAGGAAGCAGAAGAGCGGGCAGACATGCAAAAAGCGATTGATGTGATTCGTCAATTGACGGGGCAGCGGCCGCTGGGTTGGTATACTGGTCGCACCAGCCCAAATACACGTCGTCTAGTGGCGGAAGAAGGCGGTTTTTTGTACAACGCGGATGATTATAGCGACGACTTGCCTTTTTGGCGGCTAGAAAATGGCGAGCCACAATTAATGATTCCTTATACATTGGATACCAATGATATGCGTTTTGCTGCCTTGCAGGGCTTCAACACTGGAGAGCATTTCTTTCAGTATTTAAAAGATGCATTTGATACCCTTTATGCGGAAGGGGAAACAAGCCCGAAAATGCTCTCAATTGGATTGCATTGTCGTTTAATCGGGCGTCCTGCGCGCATTGCGGGACTACGGCGTTTCTTAGAGTATGTGCATCAGTTTGATGATGTATGGTGCGCACGTCGAATTGATATCGCTCATCATTGGCGAGAGCATTTTCCCTATCAGGCTGAATTAAAGGAGTAGCTAAATGGGCAGCGACATGGGGTGGTTACTAAACAAACCAAGTGAGATGTCTAAACAAGATTTTATCGCTCATTTTAAAGATATCTATGAGCATTCTGAGTGGGTAGCACAGGCGGCTTGGCTAGTTGTCCACGCCCAGCAAGAGAAGTTTGACCGCCGTGAAGCGCTTCAGTCACTGCTAAAATCCTTAGTGGATGACAGTGATCATGAGAGGAAGTTGACCTTGTTGCGTTTGCATCCTGATCTTGCTGGCAAGGCGGCGTTGTCAGGGCAATTAACTCATGCATCAACGTCAGAGCAAGCTGGAGCCGGTTTGGATCAATGCACAGCGCAAGAGTTAGCGCGTTTTGCTGAGTACAACAATGCCTACAAATCGAAATATGGTTTTCCGTTTATTATGGCGGTAAAGGGAGCCACAAAGTTTGATATTTTAGCGGGATTCGAATCTCGTCTGAATAATAGCGTCGAGCAAGAGTTTCAAATGGCGCTATCACAAGTGCATAAAATTGCAGGTTTTCGCTTAGCGGACAAATAAAACCTTTATTGGTGCTAGGAAAATACTTTGATTTAGTAGGAAAAATGGCGTGATTTAGGTAGAATTTGTTGAATAAAATCACAAGCTCGGTTCTTCATGATCGTATCTCTTGATGTGAAGCCTTCAATTATATTAGGGATAAAGTGCTGCCTTCAAAACAAAATTGGCTAGATAAACTGCTTAACTTTGGTATTTCAGAAGACTCAGCAAGTAATCTGAACTACAAGCAAGTGGTAAACCTGGCTTTGGCATTGCTCTGTGTGACCGATATTGGCATGATGCTGGTTTTCGCTGTGCAGCATGCTTTTCAGGTTGTCGCTTTCTATGCTGCTTTCTTAGCGCTTTCTCTTTTTGGTTTTTACCTGCATTCGCGCCATTATTTCTCGTTAGTTAAATTGATTGTGCCATTGAGTACTATGGTACAAATTGTAGTCACGAGTTTGTTCTTTTTTGGTGTGGACAGTGACTTTCAGTGGCTCTTTATCACTGTCGCAGCTTATGCATTTACTGCCTTTCGTCCTGATGAAAAAGTGCTGCGCTACAGTGTTATTCTATTGTCTATCTCCTTGTTCTCAGTGTGTGAAGTCTTTCCCGTAACTGGAGTGCACTTGTCACCAAGCCAACCTGGTGTCGTGGTGGTGCTGACTTTTCTATGGACCTTGTTTACCTTGTCTGTGGTCATTAGTGTGGTGATTGCGCGCTTGAGAAAGGTGAATGATTATTTACGAATATTGGCTGAGCGGGATGAGCTGACCGGGTTAGCGAACCGTCGTAAGGTGTTGACGGATGCAGTAAAAATGTACACCGAAGCGCTGTTTTATCATCAGCCGTGTGTGTTCGCCATATTAGACCTTGATCACTTTAAACGTATTAATGATACTTTTGGTCATGATGCGGGGGATTTAGTATTGAGCCAAATTTCCTCTGTAATGCGTTCTTGTTTAAATGAAGAAGACGCCATTGGTCGTTATGGTGGTGAAGAATTCGTTGTTATCATGCGTAATACCACGTTAAAAGAAGCCCTAGAGAAGATGGATCAGCTGCGTGAAACGGTCGAGAATACCTATATAACGACTGAAAAAGGCATTGTCATTCCGGTAACGGTGAGCATAGGTCTGGCAGCGATCTCACGCCATACAAAACGTTATGAAGATGTCTTATCTTTGGCCGACACTGCGCTTTATCAGGCAAAAAAGGCGGGTCGTAACAGGGTGGTTTCACAACCATCAATCGTTTAATTTCTTGAACCCCATTGACAAATGAGTTGTCCACTAAGTTTGGGGATAACTCTGTTGGCTTTTTGGGTTCTGTCTTGTTTGAGGTTGTTTTTTGTTAAACATAATATTCCGCTGTGATGATTTCTGGCTAATAAATAAGCCGGCAGGTATGAGTTTTCATGGGGAATCAGAGACGTTAGGGGTAATGCAGACGTTAAAAAGTGAGTATCCTGATCACGAGTTTTACCCTGTCCATCGTTTGGATAAAATAACATCAGGCTTGTTGCTGGTGGCATTGCATTATGATGCGGCCGTCACATTTGGCAAAATGTTTGAGCAGCATCAAATCGAAAAGCGCTATTTGGCAATCTCGAATCGCAAGCCGAAAAAGAAACAGGGCACGGTTCGCGGTGGCATGATGCCGAGTCGTCGCGGTCAATGGAAATTGACTCAAGGAACCGAAAACCTAGCGGTTACTCAGTTCTTTTCGGCTGCTTTCGAGGGCCGACGAGTGTTTTTGTTAAGGCCTTTGACAGGCAAAACGCATCAAATTCGTGTTGCCCTGAAAAGTGTTGGTTCACCGATTTTAGGTGATGGGCGTTATGGTGGCGACCCCAGCGAGCGTGGTTATTTACATGCTTACTATTTGCGCTTTATGTGGCAGGGAGTGGAGCAAGAGTTTCGTTGTTCTCCAACTGAAGGAGAGCATTTCAGTTCAGCGTTTTGTGAGTTTATAGAATCAAACTTCCAAGAAGCGTCATTAAAATGGCCTGCGAGCCAGTCAATATAACCCAGGCTGTTGAGGCTTTTGGGGTGGGAAAGTAAATGAAAAATATTTTGGCTTATTGCCGACCAGGTTTTGAGAAAGATTGTGCGGCTGAGCTGGCGCAAGTTTCGTCCGAAAAAGGGTTTTATGGCTACGCTAAAGTCGTTTCTGATGCGGGCTATGTGGTTTATTGTTTCGAGCAAACAGAGACCATAGAAGAGCTGATTAAGCAGCTTCAATTTAATCGTTTGATTTTTGCGCGTCAAATCATTGCGATCAATGAATTGGTGGAGTTTGAGTCCGGTTCAAGAGTGGAGTCTCTGCTAGAAGCGGCTCGACAGTTGCCTCTGGCTGAAGAAGTTTGGATTGAAACCGCGGATACCAATGATGCGAAAGCCTTGTCTGGTCTGATTAAGAAGTTGGATAAGCCGCTTAAGACGGGCTGGAAAAAATCTGGAGTGCTGCGTAATAAGGCAGTTGGTGTGCGTCACCATGTGTTTTTGTTAGATGGTGAGGCGGCGTATTTAGGGGTTTCTTATGCAGAATGCCGTAGTGAGTTTCCGCTAGGGATCCGTCGTTTGCGCTTTCCAGCGGCAGGGCCAAGTCGTTCGACCTTAAAGTTAGAAGAGGCTTTCTTGCAATTTGTGCCAGAGCATAAGCGAGATACAGACCTACTGGAAGGGATGACAGCTGTTGATTTGGGAGCCGCGCCTGGTGGCTGGACTTATCAATTTGTGAAGCGCGGTATTAATGTGATCGCGGTGGATAACGGGCCGATGCAGAAAGAATTGATGTCCACCGGCTTGGTAGATCATGAGAAAGCCGATGGCTTTAAATTTGAGCCGCCATACACGGTTGATTGGTTGGTGTGCGATATGGTTGAAAGGCCTATTATGGTGGCCGAGTTGATGGCGAAATGGCTGGCCAATCGTTGGACTCGCCGAGCGATTTTCAACCTCAAGCTGCCGATGAAAAAACGCTATCAAGAAGTAGTATTGTGCCTAGAACTGATTGAGGCAAAGTTGCAAAAAGCGGGTGTAGGCTATCAGTTCCAAGCTAAGCACTTATACCATGATCGAGAAGAAATCACCGTGTGTATTATTGCTCAATAAGCTGAGTTAACGAATCTAACCGCTGTTTAAAGCATAAAAAACCCATAAGCCTGATAGGTTTATGGGTTTTTTGTGGGGCTAGGAAATGCTTTATAGGGGAGCTTTCACTGGAAAAGCTTGGTAGCCCATGGCGCGTTCCATAAGAGCATCACGGTGGTAGATGTCGTCACGGAATTCCGGCATGCCATTCGCGTTGGGGACCACGGTGAAATACACAATGTAAACGGGAATGTAGGTCGGTAGTGTAATGACCTTGGTTTGTTTGCTCTTTATTGCGCTAGCGAGCACCTTAGCCTGCGGGCTGTTATTGGTGATATTTTTGGCAAACGCTTCTGCGTTTTCTAAACGAATACAGCCAGAGCTAAAAGCGCGCTGATCTCTTCTGAATAAATACTTGGCTGGCGTGTCGTGTAAGTAGATGTCGTTCTTGTTTGGGAACATAAATTTGAATTCCCCTAGAGCATTGTCTTCGTCAGGAATTTGCTCGAAGCGAAAAGACAGATTTTCAGGAGCGATGCTTTTCCAGTTAATGCGAGTAGGGTCGAGTTCTTTGGCGCCAATGCTCCAGCTTGAGAAGACGCGAAATCCGTGCTTGCCTAAATAATTTGGGTCGGCTTGAAGCTTAGGCAGTAGGCTTTCTCTGGCTATGCGGTGAGGAATGCGCCAGCTAGGGTTGGCGACCATGTAGGTCATGGTGCCTTTGAAAACAGGCGTCATTCTGTCTTCTTTTCCTACCACTGTCTTCATGGTTGTGCGATTACCATTGAGGTAGGTGTCGACAGAATAATTGGTCAAATCCACCCAGATACGGTTGGCTTCTAGTTTGTTTGGCAACCAGCGCCAGCGCTCTAGATTATAAGCAATCTCTTTGGCGCGTTGCTTTAAAGGTACATTAAGCATTTGGATGGTTTTTGAGCCAGCGGCGCCATCTGCGCTTAAGTGGTGACGATGTTGAAAGCCTTGTAGTGCTACTTTAAGCTTTTTATCAAACCTATCTTCGTCTACTTTACGGGTAGAGAAGCGAATGTCACCTAGCTGTACTAATCGTGCGCGTAATTGAGAAACGCGTGGTCCTTCATCACCAATGGAAAGAGGGGCGCCTGGCTGGACGTATATGTCTTTCTCTTTTTTGGCGAGCTGTTGGTAATAAACCAGCCACTTTTGCAGTACTTGGTATTCTGGACTGCGCGGGGCAAGGAGTGGCAATGAATCGACCATTGCGCTTGCGTTGCTTAATGACAGTAGGTCTTTCCAGTCACGACTAGGGGCATCGAGTTGCCAGTTAGGGTCGATCAGTTGTGGCTCATAACGACCATTACTAATGTCATGGGCATAGCTGGACAGCGCGATGGTGGTGATCACATCCATTTCAGCCAGTTGCTGTTTGCTAGGGGCTTTAAGTGCTAGATAGTGTTTAATGATGCCAACATGGTAATGAACCGGGTTTAAACCGTGGCTATTGGCCTGTTCTAAAATGCTAACTAATTTATAGATGGACGGCTCGATGTGCTTGTCTTTAATCCAAATTGGCTGATAGCCGCGTTCTGCATAAGTGGCGAGTACTGTGTTGTTGGGTAGCGCTTGGCCTGCCACTGGGGTAAAGGCGTTGAGCATCATGCTAACTTGGTCTTTGACGCTGCTTTTTATTTGTGACTCGCTCGGTGGTTCAACAGTCAAACGATTGCTGGTGTCCGTTGTGGAGCAGGCGCTTAATAGGAGGGCGAGAAAGAGGGCCGAACTGCGTTTCAGTATGAGTGTCATTGGTTGCTCCTAGCGATAACCTGTTGATCCGTTGGTGTCGTTGATTCTTCAATTGAGTGGATGATTTGCATGGCTTCTTCTCTGGAGTTGCCACAAATCATTTCTTCTGCAGTAAAGTCGCTGCATACTTTTGGCCGCGCAGGGTCAGTGAAAATGGCGCAGCGATAGTCTGACATCAGGTGAATGCAAGCTTGCCCCGCCGCTTTCCCATTGGGCATGCCGGGAATGGCTGAGGAAATAGAAGGTGCTGTACAACAGGCACCGCAGTGAGAACGACATTGCATATCAGCGAGATACCCTGTTAAATGGCAGAATAATCAAGTAAGTTTATGTAAATAGATAGAATATTCAAAAACTTATGTATTTATAGACTATTTTAAAGTATCCCGTGCGCAGGGCAATAGAAAAGCGCTAAATAAGTTTATAAATTGACCTGAGATACCCCTATTTGAGTAAGTGTTATTATCATTATGAACAAAGTGTTAGTGGTTGAAGACAGCCCTGTAGTGTTGAAGGTTCTGAAACACTTGCTATCGCAAAGTGACTTTTTTGTGCCGGTGTTGTGCGCGAGCTATGAAGAAGCAAAGCAAGTGCTTAATGAGCAAGATAAAGCCTCGTTTTTTGCGGCGATAGTGGACCTTAATTTACCCGATGCTGAGGATGGCGAGATTGTTGATTTCGTGTTGTCCTTTTCTATTCCTTGCGTGGTGCTGACCGCAACCTACAATGACGCCTTGCGTTTAGAGTTATTGAATAAAGGTGTCTTGGATTACATCACAAAAGACAGCCGCTATTCGTTTGAGCATGTGGTCGGCGTGGTCGAGCGCCTTAAAAAGAATCAGTCAGTGACGGCTTTGGTGGCGGAAGACTCGTCCACTAGTCGCTTGTTTATTAAGGCGTTACTTGAGCAATATCAATTTAATGTTATTACGGTTGAAAATGGCCAAGAAGCCTTATCTATGCTGGAGTCGGAGCCAAACATTCGCTTGTTAATTACCGACCATAATATGCCGCTTATTAATGGCTATGACTTGGTTAGTATGTTGCGCCAGAGCGCGCGTTTTCAAGATTTGGTCATCATTGGCTTGTCCGCAGAAGGGGATAATGCTTTGTCGGCGCGCTTTATTAAAATGGGGGCCAACGATTTTATTAAAAAACCCTTTTATCACGAAGAGTTTCATTGTCGAGTGATTCAAAACTTAGAGTCGCAAGAAATGTTAGAAACGATTCGTAATATGGACGCTTTGGATGCGCTTACTCAGCTGAAAAATCGACGCTACTTATTTGATGAGGGGCAAGCGTATTTCGATAAGCAGGCGTCTTCGTCGACAGGCGTTGGTTTGGCAATGATGGACCTAGATGCCTTTCGGCAAGTCAACGATATCTATGGCTTTATGGTTGGTGACGCGCTGTTAAAAGAAATCGGAGGGTTAATCTTGTCTTGCTTTCCCGAGGCATTAAGTGCGCGCTTTAGTGGCGAAGAGTTTTGTATTGTAGCTCCTGGTGGTGTTCAGTTTGATGACCAGCTAAAGGGGTTTATAGCAAGCTTGAAAGAGACTGTTTTTACCGAGGCAAAGATCCCTATGACATGCAGTATTGGCGTTGTTCAAACGCATGATGCGGGATTAGAAGAGGCGATCAAGGTGGCCGATGCGCGTTTATATGAAGCGAAAAGTCGTGGCCGCGATCAGATTGTTACAGGCTAGTATGATCACAGGTTGCTGTGCTGGCGGATTAGAATTGAGGGCGTGTTGATCGCCCTCTACGATGTGTGATTAGTTTAGTATTTGTGTCAGTAGCTGGCGAATCACTTTCGGTTCAAATGGCTTGCCACAAATAGCATCTACTCCTTCTTGGGTAATGTTTGCCAGTTTGCTGTCGCCCGCGTTTGAACTCACCATTAAAATAGGAATATGGGCAAGTTCGGAAGAGTGGCGTACTGCTCGGGCGAGCTCTCTGCCATCCATTTCTGGCATATTATAATCGGTAATAATCAAATCAAAATCGCCCGTGTAGAGCATGTCGATCGCTTCCTGGCCATTCTCAGCAAGCTGGATTTGCTCAATTCCCATGGAGTTGAGTGTGCGGCTGACATATTTCTGGGACATAAGACTGTCGTCGACGACAAGCACTTCTAAGCGTCTTGGGTCAAACAAATCCAGGTTGATCTCGTCTTCGATAATAAAGTCCAGCGCGGAATAAATCGCGCGCGTGAGGTCTTTGTTGTTAAAAGGTTTAGGCAGAATAGCTAACACACCAGCTTGCCTTAAGTGTCCAAGGTTGTTTTCGTTGCTTTCACTGGATACCAGCATAAAACATTGATCTTCCGTTTTTTCGTTGTTGCGAATCGCGTCAATGAGTTCATTGGCTGTGCCGTCCGGAAGGTACATGGCTGAAATGATAAGATCGGGTGGGAAGCTGTCTAATAGGGCTAATGTTTCTGCGATGTTGTTGGCAAATTCAATGTGTTTAATCCCGGACTCTTCTAAGGCTTTAGCGATGACTTTTTTTTGCATGTCCGATGGTTCGACGAGTAAAAGAGATAAATCCTGAATTTCTAGATAGGGTTCCACTGACCTGTCACCTTATTTCCTGTAAAAGCTCATCCTACCACATCAAATGCGTTAGAATGTGGCTTTGATTAATATTTGAGTTGGAGAAAGTCGTGGCGACAGCGAGCGCGTGTCATATTCTGGTTAAAACGAAAGCCGAAGCAGAATCTCTCAAGGGAAAACTTGATAAAGGGGCGGATTTTTATAAGCTTGCTAAGCAGTTTTCTACCTGCCCATCTGGAAAAAAAGGGGGCGACCTTGGTGAATTTCGCAAAGGCGATATGGTACCTGCGTTTGATCGGGCGGTGTTCAGTGGTCCTTTGTTAAAAGTGCAGGGTCCGATCAAAACTCAGTTTGGTTTCCACTTAATTAAAGTGTTATACCGTTCTTAATTACATCGAATACGAAGGAGAATAACGATGGATAATCCAGTACCGTTAGCCAATAACTATTTTGTTGCGCCACAGATCGTGGTGGAAGATCTATTGCAGCTAAAAGCGTTGGGTTTTGAGCGCGTTATTAATAATCGCCCAGACAAAGAAACAGATGAGCAGCCTTTATCGGCAACATTGGAGCAAGCCGCGACAGAGTTGGGGCTTGAGTATGTTTATAATCCAGTGGATTTAAAAGTCTTAAGTGAAGTCGAAGTAAATGGGCAGATTGCAGCGTTAGCTGAGGATAAAAAAACCTTAGCATTTTGCCGCACTGGCACGCGCTCTTCTGTATTGTGGGTGTTGCTAAACAATGCTCAAGGAGAAAGCTACGACAAGCTTAAAGCAGGGGTTGTTGCCAAAGGTTTTGACTTGTCCCGTTGTGAAGCGGCGATGCAGCCACTCATTAAGTAATGGACAGGTGAGTGAAAACAAAAAAAACCGCGTCACTTCAAAAGTGACGCGGTTTTTTTATGCTGTGTTGGATTAGGCGACTGCCGCGTCCGACATTTGAATGTTTTTCTGGTTGACGGTAGCAAGCAAGGCTTGTATTGATGCGGACACAATGTCGTTATCAATCGCCACGCCGTTAAAGCGGTCGCCGTTGATGTTTGCTTGAACGTAAGCAATCGCTTGTGAGTCACTGCCGACAGTAAGAGCGTGCTCTTGATACTGGATAATGTCCACACGCATATTAAAGTGCTTGCCAAGTGCTTCACTGAATGCAGATAGCGCACCGTTACCAGATCCGCTAATTTTCACACTGCCGCTGTCGCTGATTAATTCGGCGTGTACTGTGTCTTCCTCTTCTTTAGCAAGATCGTAGCGACCAAGCTGGTAAGGGCTAGTGCCGGTGACAAAGCTGCTTTCGAACAAGGCTTTCATGGATTCTGCGTTAACCACGCCGCCGTCGTGTTCAGCAAACTTCTGTACAATAGGGCTGAACTCTACTTGCAACCAGCGCGGCAAGGCCAAACCATACTCTTGTTCTAGGGTGTACGCGATACCGCCTTTGCCTGATTGACTGTTTACGCGAATGACTTCTTGGTAGCTGCGGCCGACATCTCGAGGGTCGATTGGCAAATACGCCACATCCCAAGGTTTGTCGTCCGTTTGGTTTGCCAAGCATTTCTTGATGGCATCTTGGTGAGAGCCAGAGAAAGCAGTAAACACCAATTCGCCTGCGTATGGGTGGCGCGGGTGAACTTGAAGTAAGGTGCAGGCTTGAACCACACTTATGATGCGGTCCATGTCGCCTAATGCTAACTCTGGATCAATTCCTTGGCTGTAAATGTTCATTGCCATGGTGACAATGTCCATATTACCGGTACGCTCGCCATTTCCTAGCAAGGTCCCTTCGATTCTGTCTGCGCCAGCCATTACGCCAAGTTCTGCTGCTGCTACACCACAGCCGCGGTCATTGTGAGTGTGTAGGCTGACAATCATGCTGTCGCGTTTTTTTACATTACGACAGAAGTATTCAATTTGGTCAGCGTAACGATTTGGGGTAGAAACCTCGACGGTAGCTGGCAAATTGATAATGATTTTGTTGTCAGGAGTGGGTTGCCATACTTCAGCAACAGCATCGACAACCTCGATAGCGTAATCAATCTCGGTGCCAGTAAAGCTCTCTGGAGAGTACTGAAAAAACCATTCAGTTTCTGGGTGTTTGGCAGCGTGATCTTTAACGCATTGAGCGCCATCTACCGCAATTTGCTTAACGCCTTCCATGTCCATGCGGAATACTTGTTCGCGCTGAGTGGTGGAAGTGGAGTTGTATACATGCACAATGGCTTTTTTAGCGCCTTTCAAGGACTCATAAGTGCGCTCAATCAACTCTGGACGAGCTTGCGTTAGCACTTGAATGTAGACGTCATCTGGCACTTGATCTTCTTCAATCAACCAACGGACAAAATCAAAGTCCAACTGTGATGCTGCAGGGAAGCCCACTTCAATTTCTTTAAAGCCAACATCAACAAGTAGGGCAAAAAATTGCTTCTTTTGTTCCACTGTCATGGGTTCAACCAAGGCTTGGTTGCCATCACGCAGGTCAACACTAGACCAAATAGGTGCTTTGGTGATTTCTTGGTCAGGCCAAGTGCGGTTTTCTATCGCCACAGGTTTAAACGGCGTGTATTTAGTGTGATCAAAAGACGTCATGATGTAAGTCCTTGTTGGTTGAGGGTCGGTAAACCCCAGTGTGTAATGCGCTGCTTTATTTGGCGCTTTTCTATGTTTCTATAGTAACGAATAACTTAGGGTAAAAGATTGCGTTTTTTGATAAAAAACACATATTGTTTGGCATTAAATTGCTAGTATGTAGAAAAAATAGGCAGAAAAGGTGTGTTTATGAAGTTTGATCGGATTGATTTGAGTATATTGAAGGAGATTCAGCAAGATTCTAGCCTTACTAACCAGGAGTTGGCCGATCGGGTGGGGTTGTCTCCTTCACCCTGTTTGAGAAGGGTTAAGGCGTTAGAAGAAAGCGGCATCATAGACAGAAAGGTGACCTTGCTTAAGCGCTCTAGTTTGGGTTTGAAATTGACGGCTTTTTTGCAAATCAGTATGGATCGTCATACTCCAGATCGATTTAATGTATTCGAAGAAGCGATAGATGGCTTCCCTGAAGTCAGAAACTGCAATCTGGTGACTGGGCAAAACTGTGACTATTTATTGGAGGTCGTAGTGGAAGATATGGAAAAATATCATGACTTTTTGTTGGGGCAGCTTACGCGTATTCCCGGAGTGACAGGGGTTCAATCCAGCTTCCAGTTGCGCAGTGTCAAAGACAGTACATCTCTGCCATTGGATCATTTGATCTAGTTTTCCTTAGTGTAGTGCTTGAAAAATACCTATAATGCACACATATAAAGCATTATTTTTGAAAGAGAGACAGTGGCAATGGGTCAGTTAACGGTGAAGCGTCGTGTAGTCATCCCAGTAAGAGCGGGCGACGTAATGGCTGATTTTATTTCTTTTAATGGAGATGAATCAGGCAAAGAACATATCGGTATCTTCTTTGAAGGCAAAGGCGGTACTAAGCAGCATGAGGTGCCTTTGGTACGCTTGCACTCCGAATGTTTGACGGGGGATGTGTTTGGCTCTGGACGTTGTGATTGTGGTGAACAGCTAGATGAAGCCATTGATCGCATTAATGAAGAAGGTGGTTATATTCTTTATTTGCGTCAAGAAGGTCGCGGTATTGGTTTGTATGCCAAGCTTGAGGCCTATGCGCTTCAAGACCAAGGGTATGATACTTATCAAGCAAATGAGATGTTGCACTTGCCTGAAGATGGCCGTGATTTTGGTGTGGCCGCTGAAATGTTGAAATCTCTAGGGGTGTCGAAAATTCGTTTGTTGACGAACAACCCAGATAAAGCTCAGCAATTGCAAGAGCATGGTATTGAAGTAACGGCGCTCGTTCCAACAAAGGTGCATGTGAATCAGCATAATCGTTCTTATCTGCATACCAAAGCGGCGCGCAAACAACATACGCTGGTGTTTGACGACGAATAAGTATTTATTCGTGGTTAGGGTGTAAAAAAGGGCTTGTTGAAAGCCCTTTTTTTGTCTTGTGTCCTGTCCTAAATTGCCTCGGCATAAAGAGAGGTTCTTTATATTGGCCTCAAATGATGCTCAGCTCGATAGCCAGATACGAGTTATTTTTTTACTTTGGCCTTAGTAGGCGCTTTTTTCTTTTTCACTCGACTTCTAGGTGAGCGAGCTTTGGTTTTGGGTTCTAAGCCTTCGATGCGACCAAATTTGATGTTGGCTTGCATGAAACGCTGAATTTTCTCAATCATCGGAAGGTCGTTGATGTCGATCAGTGAGATGCAATCACCTGGCGCGCCTTCGCGTGAAGCTCGGCCTGCTCGGTGAACATAAGAGTCTGCTTTTCGAGGAAGGCGTAAGTTTATTACGGTATTTATTTCAGGCAAATCGATGCCGCGAGAGGCCACGTCAGTTGCAACCAAAATTTGCAAGCGGCCACGAACCATTTGTTTTAAATGTTCGCTACGGTCACCTTGTTTCATTTCACCATGCAGGCCGTCACACATTAATCCCATTTTGCGGATGCGTTGTACCCACACATCAACGTGTTCACGGTTGGAGACAAAGACAATAGCTTGTTGGACATGTTCTCTTGTTAATAGGTGCTCTAGAATGGCTTCTTTGTGCACTTCATCGTCTACTCGGTAAGCGATTTGGCGAATTTGGTTGGGCACAGAACGTGAGGACTCACCAAGACGAAGCTGCTGAGTTTCATCGTTTAATAGTGCGCTAGCAAAACGCCCCATTTTTTCGCCTTCTAGCGTGGCAGAAAACATCAAGGTTTGGTGCTCGCTTGGGATTTGTTTGGCTAAATGGTGAATGGCGCTGGCGAACCCCATATCCAGCATGCGATCTGCTTCGTCGATGACAAAATAAGAAACATCACTCAAGTCGAGCCATTGTTTTTCGTCTAGTTCAACAAGGCGTCCTGGTGTGGCAACCAGTATGTCGCAATTTTCGCTGAGTTGTTGTTGCTGCATACCGTAAGGAATGCCGCCAATAATAAGTTGCGACTCAATTCTAGTGTGTGCCGTGAGCTGAATAACCACATTGTAAATTTGGCGAGCCAGTTCACGGCTAGGAGCGAGAATCATCACTTTGGGAGCCGTTGTGGATTGCTCGTCACGGTCAAGGATGTGTTGAATCGCTGGGGCACAAAAGGCAATGGTTTTCCCGGTGCCGGTAGGGGCTGTTGCCAGTAAGTCCGATCCGTCTAAAGCAATGGGAATAGCTTGTTCTTGTATCGGAGTAGGAGTGTCAAACCCCATATCCATGATGGCTTGCTCTATCGTGAAATCAAGATCTAGTTCAGCAAATGACATGTAAACTCTCTGTTGCGAGGAAAAAGGAGCAGCAAGTAAATCTTTTCGTTCTCATTATGGATAATTAACTCGCATAATGGGCTGCATACTTTAAATAATACCTTGTTTTATAGGGTTTCGAAATCGAAACCTTATTTCATATTGAGTTAAGTTAGACCCGTTAACCGCTTTGCTCTAAAATGATGAAATTATTGGAAGAAGATAAGCATGCATTTGTCAGATGAGCTGGTAACCACCCAAACCATTAAATGGGTGAACAATTTTATAGTGGGGTTGAACGTGTGCCCTTTTGCGAAACGTGAAATGGAGCGCGATAGCGTTCGGTTTGTTGTTGTGCGTTCAAAAAAGGCACAAGTGGCACTTGAGGAGCTGATGTCAGAAGTGCGTTGGCTCGACGAGCACCCAGAGACAGAAACAACCATTTTGATCTTTCCGACCTTATTTGGCGATTTTTATCGTTATTTGGATTTTGTCGATTTAGCGGAAAACATCATGATAGAGCAAGAATGTGAGGGGGTATATCAGTTAGCCACCTTTCACCCAGATTATTGCTTTTCTGGTACTGAGCCAGAGGACGTGTCTAATTACACCAATCGTTCTCCTTATCCTATGTTGCATTTGTTGCGTGAGGCGAGTGTGGAAAAAGCCATTGAGTTTTATGGTGATACAGACGTAATTCCTGAGCGCAACATTGATATGATGGAAGAGATGGGGCACGAAAAGTTAGAAGAAATATTAACCACAAGTATGCAGCTGCCAGACGCTTAGTTTGGTGTGTTGAGTGAGTGGACGCAGTGCAAAAAACTTAATGCCGGAGAATTCATGGCTACACAAATTGGACGCTTAAATACATTAAGGGTCGTTAAAGAAAAAGAGTTTGGCGTTTATTTGGATGCCGCCGAGTTGGGTGAGATTTTACTACCTAGGCGTTATCTGCCAAAAGGTCTTCAGATTGGGGATGATGTTGAGGTGTTTGTTTACCTCGATTCGGATGACAAATTGATTTCGACAACTGAGTTTCCGAAAGCGCAAGTTGGAGAGTTTGCCGCGTTAACCGCGGTGGCAGTCAACCAAGTCGGTGCCTTTTTTGATTGGGGCTTGCCAAAAGATTTATTGGTGCCTTTTAGTCAGCAAAAAAACCGCGTAGAAGAAGGGGAGACTCATCTTCTGTTTATCTATTTAGATAATATTACCAATCGTATCGTGGCAACGACCCGAGTGGATGCTTTGCTTAATCGCGAAGAAGCGCCATATCGAGTTGGCGACAAGGTCAATATTATCATTGGTGATAAGACAAACATTGGTTTTAAGTGTGTTATTGACCACCGTTTCTGGGGTGTGTTGTTTTTCGAAGATGCCTTTAGACAGTTGCGTAAAGGTGAGAAAACCACGGGCTTTATTAAGCGTATTCGAGAAGATGGTAAAATTGATTTAAGTCTTCAAGAGGTCGGCTATAAGAAAGTGCGCAATATACTGGATGACATTCTGGATTACTTGGACGCTCAGGGTGGTGAATCCCCATTGACCGACAAAGCGTCTCCAGAAGCCATCTATGCTGTATTCAAGGTGAGTAAAGCGACTTATAAGAAAGCGTTAGGTGCCTTGTACAAAGATAAAAAGATTCTATTGAGCAAAGAGAAAATCACAAAAGTCTAACCTGTTGGGTTTTGTATTGATGGCTCTTTGACGATGGAGTGAGTGATTAAAAAGCTACTAAACGGTGTTTAGTAGCTTTTTTTTGATTTCTTCGCGCTGTTCTGGTTTGGCAACAGCCTGATGTAAAGCCGCTTGGATCGGCAGCGAGTTCTTGCTTTGAGAAACTAGGTAACCAGAAATAAATTCATTTTCGGTCTGTCTTTTTAGGCGTAAGTCTTCATGCATAGAGGAGCGATTTAGGCGGGTCAGCTGTGCGACGGTGGAAATACGGTTGATTAGGTTGTCGCTGTTAAGGTGTTGGCTGTGTTCGAGCAGTGAAAAGTCAGATTGGGTAAAGAAATGCGCAAGTTCACGGGTGGCATTTTTAAAGAGGTGTTCATAATCTGGGCTTAAAATGTCGCCGTTCTGAATGCCGTAAATGGCAGTGATTGGGTTGATAATGGCATTAATAGCTAATTTCTCGACCAATCTTTGGTGTATGTTTGCGACTTCAAATGAAGGTAGTGGGAAAGGCTTGGCGTTTTTGGTGGGGCACCATCGGCCGAAATAAGTGTCGCCGAGGCCTGTGTGCTTGACCTTGTTTGGCGCTATTTTTAAAGCGCCTTCGCTGGTGGTGCCGGCCCATAATGTTTGGTTTTTTTGCAGCTTTTGTTGGAGTCGCTCTTGAAACCCTAAGCCGTTGCATAGACAGGCAATGTCTGCGTCTTTTGTTAGATGGGCCTGAACAGATTGGTAAGCATCCAGTAGGTCGTACGCTTTGGTACAAAATAGCACCTTGTCATAGGATTTATTAAGCTGCGATGCTTGGAAACTTTTGATTTTATGCTCGGAAAAGGTGGGGCTGTTTTCTTCGCTGGCAAGGGATTCATCTAAGCTAAGCAGATTGCCAGGGCTCTGGTTGCGGTAAACCAAATGGACATTGAAATTGAGTTTTTTTAATTTGCAGGTCCATAGTAGGCCTATGGCACCGGCTCCGACAACGAGCCAAGAAGTGGTTTTCATAGTAGGAGTTCCATTAGGTATTTTATTTCAATAACTGCTATTATCGCGCCCAAATTCATCATTGAACATACATAGGAGCATAAAATGCCATCATTTGACGTTGTTTCCGAACTGGATTGGCACGAAGTTACCAATGCCGTAGATCAAGCAAACAGAGAAATTACTACACGGTATGATTTCAAAGGCGTAAAAGCAAGTTTTGAAGTGAAAGACAAGTCTAGCATTGTGATGCACTGTGAGGCAGAAGTTCAATTGCGTCAACTTTCTGATATTTTAAATCAAAAGCTGGTTGCTCGAGGCATCGATCTAAAAAGTCTTGAAAAAGGCGAGATGGTAAAGGGCAATATGAAAGTCTCTCAGGATGTAAAAATGAAGGAAGGTCTTGAGACCGACGAGGCAAAACGCATTGTTAAAATGATCAAAGAAAGCAAGATCAAGGTTCAAGCTCAAATCCAAGGGGAGCAATTGCGCGTGACAGGTAAGAAACGTGATGACCTGCAGCAGGTTATGGCGCTACTGCGTGGTGCTGATTTAAATCAGCCAGTGCAATTCACTAACTTTAGAGATTAATTGCTGGCGTTTAATAGCGCTGCAATAGCACTTTGATTCGCTACAATGCCAAACTTCTGTTTGGCATTTTTGTTTCTAAGTTATGAATCTTTGTTTTTAAGTTGAAGTTTGGTGCCAACAATTAGCCAGCCTTCTTGTTCTAATTTTTCTTTTTGGCGCAAATAACCGTCCGTGTTTTCTGCAAAGCTAATCCTTCGTTGCGCGTTGACAACCCTGTGCCAAGGCAAGCTTGTGTCTTTGGGGAGTTTTTTCATTATTGCCCCTACTTGTCTAGCGTGATTTGGAAACCCTGCTTGTGCGGCTAGCTCACCATAAGCAATGCACTCTCCGAAAGGAATGCTGTTTAAAATCAAAAAGACTTGCGATTTAAAGTTGTCCATTGCTTGATTAGTCACCAGGTTGCCCTCAGATACTTAATTGAACTTAATATAAAGAAGGTAGATATGAGATTTGCGCTGTTACTTTTTATTTTAATCCCAGTCATTGAGTTAACACTCTTGATAAAGGTTGGGGGCAGCATTGGCGCCTTACCAACTATTGGGTTGGTTTTCTTAACCGCTATTTTAGGGGTGACCTTGATCCGCAAGCAAGGTTTAGAAACCTCGATGAAGGCACAAGAAAAAATGCGTCGTGGTGAGTTGCCTGCTTCTGAAGTTGCAGAAGGTATTATGTTGTTATTTGCAGGCTTGTGCCTTTTGATTCCTGGTTTTGTGACGGATGCAATCGGGGCGCTATTGCTGATCCCGCCAGTGCGTAAATTAGTGGCGGCTGGGCTGGTGGTTAACTTTATTGCCTCTATGGTGAAAAGAGGTGGCCAGTGGGGAGGTCAAGGCGGTCAATATGGTCAGCAAAAAGGCGATGTGTTTGATGGTGAGTTTTCGAGAGAATCAAAAGATGATCATGATTTAATTGATAAAAAATAATTGCCCTCAAGGGTTGAAAAGCTTTTTGTTAGCCGTATATAAGAACTCGATATAGTTACTTGCCTTAGTGGGTGAGTGTAGTCCTGCCAGGGGAAACCTGGTTTTCGTTTTTTAATTGGAGAGATTGATCAATGAATATTCGTCCTTTGCACGATCGTGTCGTTGTTCGACGTAAAGAAGAAGAAACAACAACTGCATCTGGTATTGTTTTACCAGGATCTGCTACAGAAAAGCCTACTCAAGGCGAGGTTTTGGCTGTTGGCACTGGCCGTATTCAATCAAATGGTGATGTGCAAGCTTTAGCCGTAAAAGTAGGTGACACTGTGTTGTTTGGCCAGTACTCCGGTCAAACGGTTAAAATCGCAGGTGAAGAACTGCTTATTATGAAAGAAGACGAAATTTACGGCGTTATTGAAGCCTAATTTGTCCCACAGTTCTATTACTATTCATAACACTTACAATTGTTAAGGTATACGAAAATGGCAGCTAAAGAAGTTAAATTTGGAGACAGCGCTCGTCAGCAAATGCTGAAAGGCGTTAACGTTCTTGCAGACGCAGTAAAAGTAACATTGGGTCCTAAGGGTCGTAATGTTGTTATTGAAAAATCTTTCGGTGCGCCTCTTGTTACTAAAGACGGTGTAACAGTTGCAAAAGAAATCGAATTAGACAATAAATTCGAAAATATGGGCGCTCAAATGGTGAAAGAAGTTGCTTCTCAAGCCAATGATGTCGCTGGTGACGGAACAACAACAGCAACAGTACTTGCTCAATCTTTCATTACAGAAGGTTTGCGTGCTGTCGCTGCGGGTCGTAACCCAATGGACTTAAAGCGTGGTATTGATGCTGCAGCGGATGCTGTTGTTAAAGAAATCGCAGCACTTTCTACGCCATGTAAAGACACTCGTGCGGTAGAGCAAGTAGGTACTATTTCTGCAAACTCTGACTCTTCTGTCGGTAAAATCATTGCTGAAGCAATGGAGCGCGTTGGTAAAGAAGGCGTGATCACAGTTGAAGAAGGTTCTGGTTTTGAAGATGAGCTAGCGGTAGTAGAAGGTATGCAGTTTGATCGCGGCTACCTATCTCCTTACTTCATCAACAACCAAGAAACCATGAGTGCGGAACTAGAAAACCCATTCATCCTTTTGGTTGATAAGAAAATCTCTAACATCCGTGATTTGCTACCAATTTTGGAAGGTGTTGCTAAAGCATCACGTCCATTGTTGATCATTGCAGAAGATGTTGAAGGCGAAGCGTTGGCAACATTGGTTGTTAACACTATGCGCGGTATTGTTAAAGTTGCTGCGGCGAAAGCGCCTGGTTTCGGTGATCGTCGTAAAGCCATGCTTGAAGACATTGCGATTCTGACTGGCTCAACGGTTATTTCAGAAGAGATCGGCATCAAGCTTGAAGAAGCGACAATCGATCAGCTTGGTACTGCTAAGCGTGTAACATTGACAAAAGAAAGCACCACAATTGTTGATGGTGCTGGTGTTGCTGAAAACATCACTGGTCGTGTTGCTCAAATCCGTTCTGAAATCGCTAACTCTTCTTCTGAATACGATAAAGAGAAGCTTCAAGAGCGTGTTGCTAAATTGGCTGGCGGTGTTGCTGTTATCAAGATTGGTGCAGCGACTGAACTAGCAATGAAAGAGAAAAAAGCGCGCGTTGATGACGCACTTCACGCTACTCGTGCAGCGGTTGAAGAAGGTGTTGTTGCTGGTGGTGGTGTTGCCCTAGTGCGCGCACTAACTAAGGTTGTTAGCCTTGAAGGTGAAAACGAAGACCAAAACGTTGGTATTGCACTTGCTTTGCGTGCGATGGAAGCGCCTATGCGTCAAATCGTTACTAACGCTGGCGCAGAAGCGTCTGTGGTTGTTGACAAAGTGAAGCAAGGCGAAGGTAACTACGGTTACAACGCAGCGAGTGGCGAATACGGCGACATGCTAGACATGGGTATTCTTGACCCAGCAAAAGTAACGCGTTCTGCGCTACAAGCAGCGGCGTCTGTTGCCGGTCTTATGATCACAACAGAAGCCATGATTGCTGATTTGCCAAAAGAAGATGCTCCAGCTATGCCTGATATGGGCGGCATGGGCGGTATGGGTGGCATGGGCGGCATGATGTAAGCGTCCTCACTTCATCGAGTAAAGCCTCGTAGACCTAGTGTCTACGGGGCTTTTTTTTGTTCTGAGTTTCTGTGGTATCTAATGGAAGCTATGGGTTCGTTTGGTAATCGCCATGATTTGGCTATCGGTGTCACGTGACTTTTTCATGCAGAGGCTCCTGCGTTTAGATGGCGAGACAGTTCTACTTTTGGCTGCTATTAATTTTCGGCGGGGATTAGCGTTGCAACAAGTTAGGCACTAGAAAACTGTGTAACGAGGTGGATATTTTGCTATAAATTGGGTTGTCAGAATGTCACAGAGTAATTGCTTGAAGAAGATGGTTTATGGTTGCTGATAAAGCTCAAGAGCTTGACAAATTTGATCTGCAGGGGCGCAGGGCGAACAAGATAAGTTCGCCATTAAGTCAGCTCAAAATGAGCAGTGTGTTTTATACTTATTCGTCGATGAGGCAGCCTTGGGGGGTTAAGATTCCTGCCATTCCTTCAAGTACCATGTTTCATTTGGTTCTGGAGGGGGAAGCTGTTGTTGCTGTAGATGATGTTTTGATTCCACTTGGGCCGGGGGATTTTATACTGCTGCCCCGTGGTGCTGGGCATAATATTGTGGACGTTAATCATACGCCAGCCAGGGATCTTTTCGAGAATAGCCTTGAAAAAGTCACGGAGCATTATGACTGCCTCACCATCAATAAGCATGGGCATGGTAAAGTGACAACGACGCTTTGTGGGACGGTGTTGTTTGATAATGAGCTCACCGCGTCCATTATTAGTTCGATGCCAGATTATATTCTCATTACAGAGCGATCGAAAACCTATCAGACAATCCAAACAATGGTTCAAGCTATACAGCTAGAAACAAGAAATGACGGTTATGGGGCAGGGCTTATTGTGTCTAAGCTGGCTGATGTGTTGATTTTGCAGTGCATTCGAGCCTGGGTTGATGAGGTGTCGGATAACAGTCAGCATTGGCTTATGGCGCACACAGATAAACGCTTGTCTCGTGTGATAAAGAAAATACACAGTGACCCTGCGGCTCACATGGACATTGAGTCGCTGGCTGAATTGTCAAATATGTCGCGCACAAGTTTTATTGAGTATTTCAAAAAGAAGCTGGGTAAGACACCTAAAAAATACATCACAGATTGGCGACTGTCTTTGGCGCGTGAAAAATTGTCTCATGGTGACAGTCATGTGTTGCATGTTGCGCTAAGTGTGGGCTATCAATCAGAAGCCGCGTTCAGTCGTGCTTACAAAAATAAATATGGCGAGCCACCATCCCGCACTAAAAATACATGGTCCATATAATGTGGTGAGGGTTTTCTTTAAGCATAAGATGGTGTTGCTAGTGAGCAACACCCCGCCAGTGTAACGCTTTGACTAACAGAGCCGCCATCTTGTTGTGAGTCACATTAGGCAAAGGGCAGGTGAGACAGCCTGATATTGCGTCAGGCTGTCTATTGTTAGTTTGCAAATGACTTAACCCCAGCGTTTTTCTTCAATGGCGCTTGCCACATAGTCGGCGAATTTTCTCGGCTTGCGGCCTAATGCTTCTTCTACACCCTGGCTTAGATTGGCGTTGCGCCCATCAAACACTACGCTAAACAATTCGTTGAGTAGCCATTGGTAGCTTTTTGGTACCTTATGGTTTTCTAAAATAGTCAGGTAGTCCTTAATTTTCACCGAGGTAAACTTGATTTCTCTGCCAAGTTGCTTGGATATTTCATCGACGCAATCTTGAAAGGTTAGCAATTCAGGGCCTGTGACTTCATACAGGTGATTGCGATTGTCTTCTTTAATGAGTGTGGCAACTACCACTTCGGCAATGTCGTTTGTGTCGATAAATGGCTCGGGAGTCTGTTCCGTAGGGAGAATCAGTTCACCATTTAATATGCCTTCAGCCATAAAGCTTTCGCTGAAATTTTGAGCAAACCAAGAGGCGCGAACTATATTCCACTCTAGTCCGCTGTGTATTAATATTTGTTCCGCTTTTTCGGCACCTTCCTCGCCACGACCAGAAAGCAAAACAACATGTTCAATCCCTTCGGCTTTCGCCACTTCGACAAACCTTTGTATGTCATCTGCGGCGTTGGGGACGGCCAGGTCGGGTTGGTATGTCACATAGGCAGATTTTGCTCCTCTTAATGCCGCCGGCCAAGTGTTGGGGTCTTCCCAGTCAAATCTGATTGGAGTGCTGCGCGATACGGGTCGAGTCTCCACTCCAAGGTCGAGCAATAGCTTGTTCACCCGCGCTCCTGTTTTGGCATTTTTGCCAATGATGACGATGGGGGTTGATTGATTCATAAAACGTCTCCTGTTGTGGTAATAGCTTGCTGTTGAAAGGCAAATCTATGATCCCCTTAGAGACGCTTTAAATGAATGATAAGAAGTTCGCTATTGTTTGCAGAAAGTCCATATAGTCAGTTTAGAAGAGAGTGGCGCTAGACCAGTGCTCTCTTGTGGTGAGGCTGAGGCTGTGTTTAATAAGTGCTTGATGAGTTGTTAGAGTGCGGTTTAATGATTGTCTCTGCGGGCAAACGGTCGAGGATAAAATCCATCAATGCTCTGGTGTGTTGAGGGATGCCAAGTCTAGATGGCATTAGCATGCTCAGGTTGGCAGACTGAGAAATCCAATCGGGTAAGATGCGAACAAGTTGTCCGGTTTGTAATGCATTTGAACACACATATTCAGGCAGAGTTGTCACGCCCAATCCTTTCATAGCGGACTGTTTTAAGGTGCCCATGTCCTCGGTAAACATGGCAATATTCGTCTGCTGCTGAATGCGTAACCCCTCACTATTTAGTAGCGAAACGGTTTCTTTGGCATTGGCGCGTCCAAGTTTTAAAAAGCGACACTGTGCGAGGTCCTGTGGTTTTTCTATTTGGCTGACTTTTTTTAGATAGTCAGGCGAACAAAAAAATGGCCAATCAATTTGAGTAATAGGGCGTCTGATCAAAGACGAATTTGGAAGTTCTTTGCCGTGGCCTCTTAATGCGAAATCAATGCCTTCGCTGATCAAGTCGTCGGTATTATTAGAGATGCGCTGCTCAATAATAACGTTGGGATGAAGCTCTGCAAAATCAGAAATAATATTAATTAGCGAGAATTGAGCCATGCCAGTAGAGCAGCTGAAAGTGACTTTGCCTGATAGGGTGGTGGCATAATCTGAAATCGATGCTTCCGCTAATTCCATTGTGTCAATGAGTTTGCGGGCATGTTGGAAAAAGCGTTTCCCTTCTTCTGTTACGGTTATCGATCGTGATGTTCTTTGCAGTAAACGTATGCCGAGGCGCTCTTCTAGTTGTGATACGTGTCGGCTTAAGCGTGATTTTGGCATGTTTAGTGAGCGTGCGGCTGCGGTGTAGCCTTTTTTCTCAACCACATGTACGAAATAGTAATAATCGTTCAAGTCAACTTTCATTTGCTTTGTTCTATTTTTGGAACATAAGGTTCAGATTATAAATATTCTAGGCTGAAAATCGAGCTGATATAGTCAATTAACTTAGAAAATGGAACGAAAAGGGTGGTGTGCTATGAAGGGTAAACAATTTGCTGACTGCATTGGCCCAATGGCGGGTGTGGCAGGTAACGCTTTAAGTTTTGGTCGTGGTTTTACCGGTCTAGGCTTTCGGCATACGCAATATTCAGGTGCGATGGACCCGATTATTATGGTGGATCACTATACTATGACATCGCCCACTTTTGGGGAGCATCCGCACGCTGGCTTGTCGGCCATTTCTGTGATTTTTGAAGATGCTCAGGGGTGTTTTCATAACCGAGATTCGCTGGGCAATGATATTGATCTTCAGCCTGGCGACCTATATTGGCTAAACGCTGGTGGCGGGGTTGTTCATGATGAGGTGCCGCGCGACGGTGCTAAGATCCACGGGCTTCAGATTTTTGTGAATTTACCATCTCATTTGCGCTGTGGTGCTCCTAGTGCATTGCACGTAAAAAAGGCAAGTATGCCGATCTTAAAAGGCCATGGTTATCGTGTTCGGTTGGTTTTAGGGGATAGTAATTTAGAGTGTGGAGTTGCGTCTCCTATTTGGCCGTTCACGATACTCGATGGTTTTGTTAATGATGGTTCTGATTTTGCTCATCAAATAGCGAAGCATTCTAATCTATGGCTATACAGCGTTGCGGGGGGAATAGAGTATCAGCTTAATGGTGAGTGGGTTCGGTTGAAGCAAAGTGAATCGATAGCATTAACGAAGCTAGGTGAAACGCATATCAAGGTGAGAGGGGTGGGAGCAGCGGATAGCCACTTTGTTATTTTGTCCGGTGAAGTGATCAATGAACCTTTTGTGCAGCGTGGGCCATTTGTGATGAGCACAGAGCAACAGCTCGATGAGGTGATTAAGCGTTATCAGAGAGGAGAATTTGGTGGTCTTGATGCTGGTGCATCCTCTTTGTGCTAGTGCATTGTTTATTGTGAATTTGTGTGTGTTATCAGTTAGATTAGTACAGACTAAGGGTTAGAGGTAATGATTAAAAGTGCGGGCCATTCACTAACAGGTGGATAATAATTATCTATACAGATGATGGGGTTATCGGCTTTTGTGCTTTATTTTTTCGATAATGAGAACTATTATCTTCCGCCTGATTTTGTCGTGTCTCTTTAAGGAATAGTTTAGTGTCGCATTTATCGAATGGCGTCTTGTTAGATTTAATTGAAAATCAGCGGTTTGGGGTAGAGTATCAGCCAATAGTGAATGTGAAAACGGATGAAGTCGTGGCCTATGAGGCCTTGTCTCGTTTTTATGATGCGCTTGGTAACCCGATACGACCTGACCTTGTTTATTCCTCGTTACACGATAACCCTCTCTCCTTGTATCAGGTTGAATATGCGCAAAAATGTTTACAGCTTCAGCATATGCCCAATGCGGATCAGGTGTTTGTGAATTTGGACCAAGATGCGTTTTATGCCTGTGGCGGTGAGGTCTCTGAAAACCCTATTTTAAAAGCCATTCAGCGGCTTGGAAAAGGGCGGGTAGTGGTTGAGTTAATTGAAAACTCTGAAATCAGTGATGCCTTGATGAGCTTATCCATGATCGAAACCTTTAGTAATTTAGGGATTGAGACAGCATTGGATGATCTGTGCAACCCTAAATCTATGTTATCCGTGGCAGTGATGCAGTTAGTGGAATGGATTAAGCTTGATAAGCACGTTCTTAAAATGCAAGATGAGGTGAGCTATATGATATTTGTCTCGAAGATTATTGATTTTGCTCATGCCACGGGGAAACGTGTTATTTTAGAAGGGGTGGAAACCGAGCGTGATTTGGTCTTTGCTAAATGCATCGGTGTTGATTTTGTCCAAGGCTTCTTTTATCGAGAAGGCTTTATTCGCTTTTAAAGGTGAAAGTTGTAGAGTATTTAGACGATTGTTGGATTCTTATATTATAAGACAAACCATTGATTCTAAAGCTATTGATAAATGTCTAGCCGTGTAAGATACTTAGAATAGTATTTATAGCCATTTTTGAACAAGAAGGGAATATTATGCTCAGAAAAACCCTCATTAGTCTGGCCGTTTCGGGGGCATTTTATGTTTCGAGCGGTTACGCATTGGAGCTGGGTGAATTAACTTCTCAATCAAATTTGGATGAGCCCTTTCGAGGGCAGATCGCATTATCTGACTATGGTGTATTGACCCCTGAGGATATTTTGGTTCGCTTGGGGAGTGAAGGTGAGTTTCGTCAGGCCGGGTTAACCCCAGCGCCGGATTTATCTTTGCTGAAGTTTAATGTGCAGCGGGCAGGTAATGGTAATGACCTTGTTATTGGTGTTACTTCAACGCAGCCGATTAAAGACAAGGAATTGCACTTTGTATTAGCCGCTCGTTGGCCTAGTGGGCAGGTGGTTCGTGAATACCAAACGCCACTTAA
Source organism: Marinomonas pollencensis (assembly GCF_003387375.1). GTDB lineage: Bacteria > Pseudomonadota > Gammaproteobacteria > Pseudomonadales > Marinomonadaceae > Marinomonas > Marinomonas pollencensis. The sequence goes on from NZ_QUNG01000006.1 coordinate 171,925, forward strand.
CCAATCTGCCTTGGTGGATAAGTCCCAACAAGAGCTGGTTCGTAGCACCAGACTGCCTACCTCGCAAGCTTCATCAAACCGTGTTTTTCGTGATGCAGCCGCAGCGGCTGAGAGCATGACCTCCAGAGGAAATATTTTTACCTCTAGAGGCAATACCTTGTGGTCCATAGCGGACAAAAATACCCTTTCTAATCGTTTGAATATTTATCAAACAATGATGGCGATTCAAGCGCTGAATAAAAACGCCTTTTATTCCAACAATATTAATTTGTTAAAAGAAGGTGTGGTGCTTCGGTTACCAACAGAGCAACAAATTGCCCTGTTTAACAAATCTCTTTCACAAGCTGAGTTCAGTCGTCAGCATAATGCTTGGATGGCGCTGAAAGGGGCTGCGGCGAAAAACGCCAGTGTCGAACGAGCGCAAATGAACACTCAAGCGGAAGGTAAAGGGGCATCTCAGTCACCGGTTTCCAGTTCTGATAAACTAACCTTGTCGTCTGGGCAAAGCTTGTTGCCGGAGCAAAGTGCCAGTTCCAATGCCGGTAATGGCAAAAATGCTAGCGAATTAAATACGCAATTGTCAGCCGCACAAGAGATGCTTGACAAAGAAAAGCGTGAGAAAGAAGACCTTTCAAGTCAGCTGGGTGATTTGAATAAGCAGCTTGAAACCCTGCAAAAGTTGATCACGTTAAAAGACAAACAGATGGCAGAGTTAGAAAAACAATTCGCCAGCGCACAACAATCATTGCAAGAGCAGAAGAACACAGTCGACCAGTTGTTAGAGGCGGATCAAGCGCGCAGAGCAAAAGAGCAAGCCGAGCAGGATTCACTTAAAAACAAAATCTTTGGTAACCCGATCGTTGTCTCCATCGGAGCGGTTGTGTTGTTATTGCTGGGTTTCTTAGGGGGTATGCTGATGCGCCGCCTAGGCAAAAAGAAACAAGAAGCAGACACTGGAAACGATGAGTTTGATCTAGCGGCACCCGCTGCCGTAGCGGCAACAGCAGCCGTCGCTGCTGCTCCAGCAGAAGCGCAAGAAGACAGCATTGAAGAAGACCCTTTCCAGTTTGATTTAGAGGACGCTGACAGCGAAGAGAGTATGTTAAACGACTCTGTTGAGCAGCAAGAGATGGATGATGAGATTTTCGATTTCGCTGAGGATTTATCCATCCCTGAAGAAGCGCTTCCCGAAGACGACGAGGAAGATGAGTTAGAGGACCCGTTTGCTTCGCTGGATGAGCAAATGGACGAATTGGCTGAAGAAGAGGATCTAGAAGATCTAGAAGATGGCTTTGGTGATTTAGAACCGGAGCTAGAGCCGATTCCAGAGGATGAAATCCCAACCGTCGAAACAGAGCTTGAGGACTTCGAGACTGAGTCCCTAGAGGATGCTTCAGCGCCAGAAGAGGATACTGAGTTCAGTGAAGAAGAGTCTTTTGTTTCTAGTTTGCTAAACGACGAAGAGTCAGCCGGGAATGATGAGTCGGCGCTGTTTGATAAAACACCAGATGAATCATTAGCTTCCAGTATCGAAGAAACGCTAGCAGAAGCTCAGGATGAATTAGAAACCATTGATGTGCCATCATTTGGTGAAGCAGAAGCCGCTGCAGGTGCTGAGGTTGATGACGAAGAAGAAGCGTTTGACTTCTTTGATGCCAGTGGTGATGAAGTTGCAACAAAACTGGATTTAGCACGTGCTTACATGGATATGGGCGACGACGAGGGCGCGCGTGTTATACTTGACGATGTAGTATCCACGGGTAATGAAAAACAAATTGCCGAAGCGAAAAGTATGATGGAGCGGATGTTCCCAAGTGACTAAAAAAGTTGTCCTGATAATAGAATACGATGGTTCAGCCTATAAAGGCTGGCAAGCACAAAAATACGATGTTCCCAGTGTCCAAGAAAATTTAGAAAAAGCGCTCAGTGTTATTGCGAATCATAAAGTAAGTGTGGTTTGTGCCGGGCGAACTGACTCAGGCGTTCATGCCAGTGCCCAGGTTGTGCATTTTGAAACCGAGGTAGAGCGCAGTGAACGGTCTTGGACGTTAGGGGTAAATACCCACCTACCCAGTGATATCTCTGTGGTGGCTGCGCGTTACGTTGATGAAGCGTTTCACGCCCGCTTTAGTGCATTAAGTCGTCGATATCGCTATGTGATTTATCAGTCTGCCTTACGTCCCGCCTTATTAGGAAAGGGGCTGACTTGGACCTATAAAACATTGGATGTCGAGGCCATGAAAGAGGCCGCTCGTTGTTTTCTGGGGACGCATGACTTTTCCTCTTTTAGAGCGGTTGGTTGTCAGGCCCATACGCCCATTCGCACTATTTTAAACTTCTCTGTGCAGCAGTTAGGGCAATACATAGTATTGGATGTTCGTGCGAATGCATTTTTGCATCATATGATTCGTAACTTTGCGGGTGTGTTGATGACAATTGGAGCGGGTGAACAGCCTGTTTCTTGGGCAAAGCAAGTATTGGCTGCTAAAGACCGCACTAAAGGGGGCATTACGGCACCGCCAACGGGGTTATACTTTGTTGATGCAGAATACCCTGAGCACTTTAATCTTCCTCAGCGCCCGCTTGGGCCGCATTTTTTGCCTTATGTAGAAGAGCCTGATTATGCCTTGTCGCGTTAAAATCTGTGGGATCACCAATTTAGAAGATGCATTGGCCGCTTGTCATGATGGTGCTGATGCGTTGGGTTTTGTCTTCTATGAAAAAAGCCCGCGTTATATAGACCCTGTGAAAGCGAACGCAATTGTTTCTCAATTGCCGCCGTTCGTTGTGCCTGTGGCCTTGTTTGTTGATGCCTCGGCGGAAGACATAGAGGCTGTGGTTGCTGATAATGCGCGTTGGCTGATTCAATTTCATGGAAATGAGTCAGAACAGGAGTGTTTATCCTATAATCGTTCTTATATAAAAGCCTTAAGAGTTAAGGAAGGGGACGATTTACAAGAGGCGGCTCAGGCTTATCAGTCGGCCAGCGCTATTTTGCTGGATGCCTATAAAGCCGGTGTACCAGGTGGTACTGGTGAAGTATTTAATTGGTCTTTAATTCCTGAAGAGATGCCGCTGCCCGTTATCTTAGCGGGTGGTTTGACGCCTGATAATGTTGCCCGTGCGGTTGAGCAAGTTGCTCCTTATGCGGTTGATGTTAGCGGAGGTGTTGAGGCGTCGAAAGGAATAAAGAATAAACTAAAAGTAAAACAATTTATTAGTGGAGCAAAGCGTGAGCAATAAAGATATAGATCAAACCTTGCCAGATGAGCATGGTCGTTTTGGTCAGTACGGTGGAGTCTTCGTTTCCGAAACGTTAATGTCTGCGCTTGATGATTTGACAAAAATGTATGAAGACTTGTCTCAGGATGCGGATTTTCAGGCTGCCTTTGACAAAGATTTAGCCCATTACGTCGGTCGCCCTTCGCCTTTGTATTTTGCTGAGCGTTTAACAGAAAAAATGGGTGGCGCGAAAATCTATCTTAAACGTGAAGATTTAAACCACACCGGTGCTCACAAGATTAATAATACGATCGGCCAGGCACTTTTGGCTAAGCACATGGGCAAACCGAATATTATCGCAGAAACCGGTGCGGGTCAGCATGGTGTCGCTTCTGCGACAGTCGCGGCGCGTCTTGGTTTAAACTGTAAAGTGTTTATGGGGGCGGAAGATATTCGTCGTCAAAAACTGAATGTCTATCGTATGAAGTTGCTAGGCGCGGAAGTGATCCCCGTTGAATCTGGTACCAAAACCCTTAAAGACGCGCTGAATGAAGCGATGCGTTACTGGGTAAGTAACGTTGATGATACCTTCTACATCATTGGTACGGCGGCTGGGCCTCATCCGTACCCTAAACTCGTGCGAGATTTCCAGGCAGTTATTGGTCGTGAAACCAAGCAGCAATGTATGGCGCAAGAAGGGCGCTTGCCGGATGCGGTCGTCGCTTGTGTTGGTGGTGGTTCTAACGCGATTGGTATGTTCTATCCCTTTATTGGTGATGATGGTGTTGACATGTATGGTGTTGAGGCTGGCGGTGATGGCGTTGAAACAGGCCGTCATGCGGCGCCGCTGTCAGCGGGTCGCCCTGGTGTGTTGCACGGTAACCGTACCTATGTCATGGCGGATGACGACGGTCAAATCCTAGGCACACATTCTATTTCTGCTGGTCTGGACTACCCAGGTGTTGGTCCAGAGCACGCTTGGTTAAAAGACATTGGTCGTGCTAATTATGTGGCGATTAATGACGATGAGGCGATGGAAGGATTCCATGATCTAACCCGCCTTGAAGGTATTATGCCGGCTCTTGAGTCAAGTCATGCGGTGGCTTATGGCATGAAATTGGCCGCCACTATGGAAAAAGATAAAATTGTGGTCATCAATCTATCTGGTCGAGGCGACAAAGATATTATGACAGTAGCAGAATTGGATGGGATTGAAGTATGAGCCGAATTAAGCAGTGTTTCGCACAACTTGCTGAGTCAGGAAAAAAAGCGTTAATTCCTTATATTACCGCGGGTGACCCGACTCCGGAACACACGGTGACCATAATGAATGGTTTGGTAGAAGCTGGGGCAGACGTTATTGAAATAGGCATGCCGTTTTCCGACCCTATGGCGGATGGTCCAGTGATACAATTGGCTTGTGAGCGTAGCTTGGCTGCTGGCACGAGTGTGCGTAAAGTGTTGTCTATTATTGCTGAGTTTCGCAAGCACAATACCCATACTCCGATCGTATTAATGGGCTATTTGAACCCAATTGAGTTCTTTGGTTATCAAGCTTTTGCAAATTCTGCGAAAGAAGCGGGTGTAGACGGCATTTTATTAGTCGATCTGACTCCTGAAGAGGCGACAGATGTAGTAGAATGCTTCCGCCAAAACGACATTGACCTAATTTACTTGTTGTCACCAACAACAACACCAGCACGAGCGAAGAAGATTTGTGACTTGGCTTCTGGCTATGTGTACTACGTGTCTGTGAAAGGGGTGACTGGTGCCGCTGAGCTGGATGTTGATAGCGTTAAGCAGCATGTGGATTCATTGCGTGAAATTACCGACCTACCGATTGGGGTTGGCTTTGGTATTCGTGATGCTAAAACCGCCGCTGCGGTCAGTCACTGTGCTGATGGTGTCATTGTTGGTAGTGTTTTGGTTAACGCCATTGCTGAAAATAAAGATCAGCCAAAAGAATATATCGCTGACGCTTTGCAAGCCATCTTAGCGCCAATGCGTAATGAGATGGACGCCTAAGCGGCAGTCGTAAACAGAGATATGGAGAAATAAATGAGTAGCTGGTTAGACAAATTTGTACCTTCGATTGTGCGTAGCGAATCGAAGCGAGGATCAGGTTCTGTTCCTGAGGGTTTATGGAAAAAATGCCCTAAGTGTGACAACGTTCTTTATCGCCCTGAGTTAGAGAAAAACTTGGATGTATGTCCAAAATGTCATCACCATTTACGTGTAAACGCTCGTCGTCGTCTGGATATCTTCTTAGACAAAGAAGGCCGTTTTGAAATCGGTGCTCATTTGGAGCCTGAAGACAAACTGAAATTTAAAGATTCTAAGCGTTATAAAGACCGTATTACGGCTGCGCAAAAAGCCACTGGCGAGAAAGACGCCTTGGTGGCAATGGAAGGTGCACTGAATGGCATGCCAGTCGTGGCAGTGGCGTTTGAGTTCAGTTTCCTAGGCGGCTCTATGGGCGCGATTGTCGGTGAGCGCTTTATTCAGGCGGTTAATGTGTGTCTTGAAAAACGTATTCCATTGGTGTGTTTCTCTGCCAGTGGCGGCGCACGCATGCAAGAAGCTTTAATTTCTTTGATGCAAATGGCGAAAACCAGTGCGGGTCTTGAGCGTATGAAGCAAGAAGGTATCCCATACATTTCTGTCATGACAGACCCTGTATTTGGTGGTGTTTCTGCTTCGCTTGCTATGCTAGGTGATTTGAACGTAGCAGAGCCAAATGCGTTGATCGGTTTTGCTGGTCCTCGGGTTATTGAGCAAACTGTACGCGAAAAATTGCCAGCAGGCTTCCAGCGCAGTGAGTTTTTGTTGGACAAAGGTGCGCTTGACATGATTATCAAACGTGATGAAATGCGTGACCGTTTGTTTAATATCTTGTCATTACTGACAAACAGAGCGGCATAAATCAATGACGTCAAGGTCGTTAGATAATTGGCTTTCGTATATCGAAAGCCAACATCCTTCTGAGATCGAGTTAGGTCTAGAGCGCGGTAGTTCAGTACTAGAAAAACTGGCTATTTCGCGCCCCAAAGGCAAGGTGATCACCGTTGCTGGAACGAATGGCAAGGGTTCTACCTGCGCCATGCTGACCCAGTACCTTACCTCTCAAGGTCATACGGTGGGCACTTACACATCCCCTCACTTTTTAGCTTTCAATGAGCGCATCGCGCTGAACAATGTTGCGTGTCAGGATGCGCTGATTTGTCAGGCTTTTGAAGCCATTGAAGCGGCTCGAGCTGGAACCCCCTTAACCTATTTTGAATTCAGTACTTTGGCCGCATTGTGGATTTTTTCCCAATCGGAGCTGGATTATTGGGTGTTAGAGGTCGGCTTAGGTGGGCGTTTGGATTCGGTGAATATGGTGGATGCTGATGTGGCTGTGATCACCTCAATTTCATTGGACCACACGGATTGGTTGGGTGACTCAATAGAGGTCATCGCCCGAGAGAAAACTGGCATTGCTCGTCACGGTAAGTTGCTGGTTAGTGGGGTGGTGAATCCACCCAACAGCCTGGCAGAAACGGCCATTATGATAGGCGCTGACTTACGCCAAAAGGGTGAGCAGTTTTCTTATCAAATGGCAGAAAACGAATGGTCGTGGAGCGGTAATAACACGGCTTTCGAGCATCTGCCAATACCAAATTTACCCATTGAGAACGCGGCAACTGTCGTTGCTGTGTTGAGCTTTATGGGGCTTGATCCTGATGTTGTGGCGTTGCGACACCTGTTTGCCAACGCGCAATTAACTGGCCGCTTCCAGAAAGTGAGCGATGCGCCAGTAACTTATATCGACGTGGCACATAACCCAGAAGCAGCAGGTGAATTGGCTAACCGAGTGGCGGCATTTAGCAAGCAACCTGTGGCTGTGTGTGGCATGTTAAAAGACAAGGATATCAACAGTGTTTTGGCAACCTTAGTGGATAAATTCTCAGCTTGGCATTTAGCGGATTTAGCCGGCCCACGCGGAGCCAAAGCGCTTGATCTGGCCAGATCACTTGAGCAAAAAAATGCCACGGATTTATCGCAATACGACACTGTTTCAGCGGCCATCGAAGTGGCTGCAAATCAGGCGTTAGAAGAGGGCAGGAGCCTTGTTGTGTTCGGCTCTTTTGTGACTGTAACGGACTATTTAGCTTATGCTAAAGGAAAACAAGCCTGATGTTAGATAAAAAGATGACGCATAGGTTGATTGGTGCCAGCATTTTGATTGTTGCTGCAGCGATTATCTTGCCGCAAATTTTAGATGGCGAACGACCACCTGAGTTAGATGTTCAGGTGGTGGTCAGTAAACCCCCCGTGTTTCCTGAGGTAAAAATAGCCCCTGCTCAGTCGTTGGATAAATTGCCAGATGCAACGGAAGATTCGTCAGTCGAACCTTCTGCTGAAGAGATACAGTTAACGGGTAAGTCCGCTCAGGATATTAGTTTGGTGGCGGAAGCCGACAAAGAACCGCCAGCACCAGTTGTGCAGGCTAAGCCAAAAGTTGTGGTTAAGCAAAAAGAGGCAAAACCCCCAGTGGTATCAGCTCGCTGGACGGTTCAAATTGCCACCTTTGCACAAGAAGCTAACGCGAAGCGCTTAGTGTCTAAACTAAAAAAAGCCAATTATCCAGCTTATAGCATCACGACGAATGCTCTTTTTAAAGTGTATGTTGGTCCCGAGTTGGACCGCACTACTTCAGAGAAAGTACAAGCTGACATTCATAAGAAATTCTCACTAAAAGGAATTGTGGTGAAGTTTTCTGAGAATTAACACAAGTTTTGTTTGCTGGTATTTGGATTATCTTAACCTTCTGTTAAACTTCGCGCGCTTTCAATAGGGTTGTTATGGACGCAATAAACTCAATTTCTACATTAGATTGGCTGATCATCGCCGTCGTTATAATTTCTACCCTACTGAGCTTAAAAAGGGGATTTGTTAAAGAGGTCTTGTCGCTAGTGACTTGGGTTGTTGCCTTTGTGGTGGCCGTCAAGTTCTCCGACAATATGCAAGCGCTATTGATCGATCAGGTACAGAGTGATCAGATCCGCTATATTGTGTCGTTTGCTTCTTTATTTGTGGCGAGTTTAATAATTTGTGCTTTGGCCAGTTATTTAATTGGCTCGTTAATACAGGTTACAGGCCTTTCTAGCACTGACAGGGTGCTGGGAATGGTATTTGGTTTTGCACGTGGGAGTTTGATTGTCGTGGCTTTTGTTTCATTGCTGAGTTTAAGCCCAGCAATAGAAAAAACAGAGCTTTGGAAGTCATCGCAATTGATCCCTCAATTAGTGCTTTTGAAAGACTGGACGCGTGATATGTTAGGCAAGAGTTCGGATCTTGTTGATCCGACTCTCATTGACCGCGCTCTTGGAAATTAGTTGTCTAATAGGCAGCGAGTGAAGAACCTTTATTGTGTGTTATAAGCACAATTTCCCCAACACGAGGATCTAGAACATGTGTGGTATCGTTGGTGTCGTAGGCACATCCATGGTCAACCAAGCCATCTTTGATGCGTTAACCTTGCTTCAACATCGCGGGCAAGATGCTGCAGGGATGGTAACCAGCCATAATGGACGTCTGTGTTTACGCAAAGACAATGGTCCGGTTAGTGAAGTGTTTCGTACGCGTCACATGAAAAAATTGCATGGTAATATAGGCATTGGGCATGCCCGTTACCCAACAGCAGGCACCTCCAGCTCTGCTGAAGCACAACCTTTTTACGTTAACTCTCCTTATGGTATTTCGCTGGCTCATAATGGCAATTTGACCAACACAGAAAAGCTTAAGCAAGAAGTGTTTGAATCCGATTTGCGCCATGTGAACACCACTTCTGACTCTGAAGTATTGGTCAATGTATTGGCCCACGAGCTGCATTTAGAAGGCAAGCTTGTACCAACACCAGAAGACATTTTTAATGCACTAGAGCGTGTTTATAAGCGTATCGAGGGTGGTTATGCTGTCGTCGCTTTGATTACTGGATATGGCATTCTTGCGTTTCGTGATCCTGATGGAATTCGCCCATTGATTTACGGTTCTAAGCAAACGGAAGGTGGTGTTGAATACATGGTGGCGTCTGAGAGCGTGGCTTTGGATGCGGCAGGTTTTACCATTGAAAGAGACATTCAGCCTGGTGAGGCGATTTTCTTTGACGTCAATCACAAGGTTCATGTGCGTCAATGTACACCGAAAAAAGTAGCTCGCCCTTGTTTGTTTGAGTACGTTTACTTTGCTCGTCCTGATACGGTAATTGACAGTATTTCTGTTTATAAAGCCCGGATGAATATGGGAGATCGTTTGGCGGCAAAAATCCAACGTGAATGGAAAGATCATGACATAGACGTGGTTATTCCGATCCCAGACACCAGCCGTACAGCTGCGTTGCAGATTGCTCAAGCTTTGAATATTCCATTCCGTGAAGGCTTGGTGAAAAACCGCTACATTGGCCGTACCTTTATTATGCCAGGGCAAGCGGTGCGTAAAAAATCCGTACGCCAAAAGCTAAACCCAGTGCCATTTGAGTTTAAGGACAAAACCGTTCTGCTAGTTGATGACTCCATTGTTCGTGGTACCACGAGTAAAGAAATCATCGAAATGGCGCGTGATGCGGGTGCGAAGAAGGTATACATTGCTTCGGCGGCGCCAGAAGTGCGTTATCCGAATGTGTATGGTATTGATATGCCAGCGGTAACAGAATTGATCGCCCACAACCGTAACGTGGATGAGATCTGTGAGTTGATTGGTGCTGATAAGTTGATTTTCCAAGACTTAGAGGATTTGATTGCCGCTTGTGTCGATGAAAAGCACTCAGAAGTTCGTGAGTTTGATACTTCTGTGTTTGATGGAAAATACATCACCGGTGATATCACAGAAGCCTACCTCACACGTCTTGAGACTGCGCGAAATGATACCCAAAAAGACTCTGTTGAAAATGCTGCTAGTAGTGACATGATGCACCCTATGTAACAATAGAGTGTGACAGCAAGTTACCAAACAAAGCCAGACCAAGTGTCTGGCTTTGTTGTTTTTGGTTAGGGCTATTTTGAAGAAGCACGAATGTCGCAATACAAAGACGCAACAAATACCATTCGTGCAGGTGTTCGTCAGGCACCAGAGCAAGAAAACCGCGAAGTCATTATTGAGGCTAGTCGTGTTTGACGGCTAGCTCTCTATCGAGGCGAGTTTTTCAGCTTCGTCAGCGGCTTCTTGTTTGCGTTCTGCACGACGGTAGCCGAGTACCAGAAGGCAGGGTGTTAAAATAAGCGTCAAAGGTGTCGCGAAAGCGAGCCCGCCTGCAATGGCGGTGGAGAGCTGTGTCCACCATTGTGCCGAAGGCGCACCAATGCTGATAGACTGATGAATCAAGTCCACATTAAGCTGAAATACCATAGGTACTAGCCCTAGAATGGTGGTAATGGTGGTCAGCATAACCGGTCGTAGGCGTTGTACGCCGGTGCGAATGGCGGCTTCACGTACTTTCATACCTTGTGCTCTAAGGGTGTTAAAGGTATCAATCAGCACGATATTGTTATTCACCACTATGCCCGCCAGGGCAATAACGCCGACCCCGCTCATCACCACACCAAAGGGTTGCCCTTTTAGCATCAATCCAATAAACACGCCTATGGTTGAAAAGATAACGGCACTAAGAATCAGGATGCATTGAAAAAAGTTATTGAATTGGGTAACGAGAATAATTGCCATGATAAAAAAGGCGACGAAAAACGCTTTCATTAGAAAGTCAGTGGACTTTTCTTGATTCTCTGTATTGCCTCTAAACTGATAGGAAATCGACTTATCTAATTCTGAGTCGAGTCGCGCTTTGATGTCATTGATCACGTTATTGACTACCACGCCATCTTGCACATTAGCGTCAATGGTGATGGTTTTTTTGCCGTCAGTACGGTTAATGACACCTTGTTTGGGCGCGGCGTAACGCTGAATGAAGTTACTCGCCGGAATAGGTCCTTGGGAGGACGGGATTTGTAGTTGATCAAGTTGTTCAAGGCTGCGTTGATTCACAGGGTAACGCAGCACTATGTCAATTTTATCGTCAGCGCCTTCGGGTAAGAAGTCGCTGAGAATTAACCCGTTGCTCACCAGTTTGACCACATTGCCTAGCGTGTTCATATCGACACCATAACGACTGGCCTTGGCGCGATCTACTTCAATCCGCCACTCAATACCCGGCTGTGAGCGATCGTCTTCCACGGAAATAATCGTGCTCTGGTCTTTGAGCTGTTGAGAGATAATATTCGCTGCTTCGTTTAAGGGGCGACTGAAGTCTGAACTCAATTCAAGTTGAATGTCTGCACCGGATTGCGGGCCATCCTGCTGCACTTCTGTGGTCACTAATATGCCTGGGATTTGAGCGGTCTTTTGACGTATTTTGTTCAGTATTTCGTTGGCCGGTGGGCGCAGTGACCAATCGATAAACTCCATGGATATTTTACCAATACTGTCCGCCGCGTCGTTATTTCCTGGACTGTCAAAGGTGGTTGCAATCAGTGTTTTTAAGTTTGGGTTGCCAATCAGTAGGTTTTCGACTTGGCGCACCAAGGCGTCTTTTTCACTGAGCGATAAATTGCCTCGGGCATGAATTTCAAGATTGGCAACGTCTGGTTCAATATTGGGAAAAAACTCAACGCCTTTCCCGTACAAGCTGTAAATCACTTGCACACTGATCAGTGCAGTGACTACAAATAAAAGCACCCAGACAGGAATCTCCACAAGGCGGGTTAATACTCGACTATACCAGCCAGCAAAGCCTTTTAGCTTGCTTAAATCGCCATTTTCAGCCACTCGTAATGCCAGTAAAGTGGTGTTGCTATAGCTGCCTTTTTTACCAATTAATGAGCCTATGGTGGGCAGTACAATTAATGCCATCACCAGGGATGCGGTGAGTGTCGCAATCACTGTGATGGGCAAATAGCGCATAAACTCGCCGACAATGTCAGGCCAAAACAGCAAGGGCATAAAGACCGCAAGTGTGGTGCCTGTAGAGGCAATAATAGGCCAAGCCATACGCTTAGCCGCTTCACTGTACGCTTCTTTTTTTGGTGCGCCTTCTGCCAGTTTTCGGTCGGCGTATTCGGTGACCACAATAGCGCCATCGACCAGCATGCCGACGCTTAGTATGAGCGCAAATAGCACGACCATATTAATGGTATAGCCCTGAATATTGAGCAATAAAATACCGGTGAGAAAGGCACCGGGAATCGCCAAGCCGACTAAAATAGAGCTGCGAATGCCTAACGCCCACACAATGACTATCATGACTAATAATGTGGCGGTTAACACATTATTAAATAGATCGTTTAAGGACGTTTTGATGTTGTTTGATTCATCTTGAGAAAGGCTGTATTCGATGCCATCTGGCCATTGCTTGCTGTTTTTTTCGACTAAGGCTTTGACCGCATCTAGGGTATCAATGATGTTGGCTCCGACTCTTTTTGAGACGGCGAGCGATAGGCTGTTTTTGCCATCGACTCTGGCGTAGCTGGTCGGGTCTTCAAAGGTAAGCTCGCCACTGGCAATATCGCCCAGTTTGACCACATTATCTCCGTCTACCTTGATCGGTAAATTTAGAATATCTTCTTTGGTTTTGAGCAATCCAGGCACTTTTAACGGAAAACGACCGGCGCCAGTGTCGAGATTTCCGGCGGCGACAAGTTGATTGTTGCCGGACACAAAGTTAGCCACATCTGATAAATTCAAACGATAGGAATTAAGTTGTTCAGGGCGAATGATGATCTGTGCTTGTTGCTCTCTGTCGCCGCTGATTTCAGCTTCTAGTACACCGCTCGTGGCTTCAATTTGGTCTTGTAAGTCATTGGCTATACGGCTTAAAGTGGTGAAGCCAACGTTGCCGGATAAGTTAATCCGTAGCACGGGAAACGTCGATAAGTTGATTTCAGAGACCGTCGGTTCGTCAGCGTCATCAGGCAGTTCGCTTTTTGCGCGGTTCACTTTTTCTTGGGTATCAATGATGGCCTGATCAATATTAGTGCCTTGATTAAACTCCAAAATCACAGACGCGTGATTTTCTGATGCGGTAGAGCGGATCTTTTTTAAATCATCCAGTCCTTTTAATTCTTTTTCTAACGGTTGTACCAGCAAGCTGTCTGCATCTTCAGGAGAAATGCCATCGAGTGTGACCGACACATAAGCCATTGGGATGGTGATATCAGGGGTGCTTTCTTTGGCGATTTCCACGTAAGAAACGCCGCCAGAAATCAGAATTAAGGTGAACAATAATAAAATCGTACGAGAGCGGGCCAGTGCGGCGTCTATTAATGTTTGCATAGCAATGGCTCCCTAATGATGAATGTCGACGATGTCACCATCGTTAACAAACCCTTGGCCGACGGTAATCAGGTTGACCTCGCTGGGTAGGCCTGATACCCAGACTTTATCTCGTTCTGATTTTACGATGTTGACTGGATAGGAGACGACCTTGCTCTGTGAGTCGACGGTTTTAACCGCGGTGTTACCATCGTCGTCTAAGGTAAGCAGTGCAGGGGAAAGTGCTTGTGCTTTTTGTTGGCTGAGGGCGAAGGTCACATCGGCAGTAAGACCTGCAGCAATACTATGGTTAGGATTGTCGATGAGCAGTTCAACGTTAATCGAGCGACTTTCGGTATTGGCTTGGCGGCTGATATAAGACACCTTGCCCGTGGTTTCGAGTCCAGTGGCGAGATGCACCTTGCCTTGGGTGCCTAAATGGATATGGTGAATTTTGTTCTGTGGGATGGTGACTTGAATACGCAGTGGGTTGAGTGAAACCAAAGTGCCAATGGCAGAATCATCACTGAGCATTTGCCCCTTTTCTATGTCTAAGGTATTTAGCACTCCAGAGAAGGGAGCCGTCACAGTGGCATTTTCTAAGTCGATGGCGAGTGACTTGGCGCTTGTTAATGCGCTGGCCAGATTAGTTTCTGCTTCGGCTAAACGAACGTGTGAAGTTAAATTAATGTCTTTAAGTTTGTTAAGCCCATTGAGTTCTATATTGCGTTGTTTAATCAGGGCGCTTGTTTCTCTGATTTGGGTTTTGAGAACGCGGGTATCAATTTGTAGGATCGGCGCTCCTTGTTCTAAGAAATCCCCCTTTGTTGAGTAAAGTTTGACTACTTCACCAGGGTAGCTGTTGGTTAACGTGAGGATTTTGTCGGCTAGGGTTTGGCCGGATAACGCCAGATAAAGGTTAATGGATTGCGCTTGAATGTTTGTTACTTGGACGCTGTGTTTTTGGTTGCTAAGAGAGGTGTGCTCGGCATTATTGCTGTTGCTTTCGTTAGTGTTTGTAGGGCTGTCATGTTGAGACGCGGTAATGCCATGTCCTCCTGCATAGATCCATAACACCGCAGCAACGGTGATTATTATGGCTACTAGTGGGCCTATTTTACTTTTAAGCTCCATTAACCGCTCCCTGATGTGTTTTATCTGCTTGTTATTATTTTAAGTTTTGCGTCAATTATATGCACAAAAAATTCGCATTAAAATGATCTTTACCCACTTATATAAGCATATTTTTGCTGTCTGTGTTGTGTCGTTAAGCTGTGCTTGGCTGTTTTCTCTTTTTATTGGTGGCTAATTGTCAATTTTTGGATTGCTGTATCTTGGTTTCGCTAAACCTTCGTTAGGAAGGGTGATATTATACGCCCACTAAATTTACTCTCTTTTTTATTTGGATAGATATGAGTCTATTGTCTTTAGAACAGGTCAGTGTTGCATTCGGGCATAATCCGCTGCTGTCAAAAATCAGTTTCGCTGCCGAAGCTGGCGAACGTGTTGCCATTATCGGCCGTAATGGGGCGGGTAAATCCACCTTTTTAAAAGTAGTGTCAGGAGAACAGATTCCCGACGAAGGTGTGGTGCGTATTGAAGGGGGAATGCGTGTTGCGCAATTGCCTCAAGAACTGCCAGATGCCAATCAGAAAACCGTCAGAGAAGTGGTCAGCGAAGGGGCAGGTGAAGCCCATAAACTGATGAAGCGCTATTTTGCTTTATTGGAAGATTTCGAAAACGATCACTCTGATGAGTTAGGCAACATTCAAAGTGAATTGGACAAGATTCAAGGTTGGGATCTTGAACAACGAGTGAATCACATGATTCAACGTTTAAAGCTGCCCGCTGATAAGCTGATGTCTGAGTTGTCAGGTGGTTGGCGTCGACGTGTTATTTTGGCGCAAGCTTTGGTGTCTAACCCAGATGTATTGTTGCTGGATGAGCCGACTAACCATTTGGATGTGCCCACCATTGAATGGATGGAGCAACAGCTCCAGCAGTTCCGTGGTTTGATCCTGTTTATTACCCATGACCGTCGTTTTCTCGAAAAACTTGCCAATCGCATTGTTGAGTTAGATCGTGGCAATTTGATTTCCTTCAGCGGCAATATCAATGAATTTCTTGTCTTTAAAGAAAAACTGCTCGAAGAGGAAGAGCGTGCCAACGCGCTATTTGATAAACGCCTAGCGGAAGAAGAAGTGTGGATACGCCAAGGCATTAAAGCACGCCGTACGCGTAACGAAGGCCGTGTTCGAGCCCTGAAAGCATTGCGGGTTGAGCGCTCAGAGCGTATCAGTCGTCAAGGTAATGCAAAAATGGCCATTGAAACCAAAGAGCGCTCCGGCAAGTTAGTCGCGGAATTTACTCAGGTGGCTCATGCTTTTGCAGATAAAGTCATTCTGCAACCCATGGATTTGATTGTGAATCGTGGCGACCGTATTGGTCTGATCGGGCCAAATGGTTGTGGTAAAAGTACCTTCTTGAAAATTCTCTTGGGTGATCTAGAGCCTAACTCAGGAACGGTACGTCAGGGCACCAAATTAAATGTGGCTTATTTTGATCAGCTACGAGAACAGCTAGACCCAGAACAGACGGTGGCTGAGAACGTAGGCGAAGGCAAAGAAACCATTGAGATTAATGGTCAGAATAAACATGTAATTGGCTATTTGGGGGACTTTTTGTTCCCACCTGAGCGTGCTCGAACCCCAGTCAAAGCCTTATCGGGTGGTGAACGTAACCGAGTACTGCTTGCCAAACTGTTTACCAAACCTGCCAACCTATTGGTTATGGATGAGCCAACCAACGACTTAGACGTGGAAACACTGGAGTTATTGGAAGAGTTGCTGATGAATTATGAAGGCACTTTGCTTCTAGTCAGCCATGACCGTGCTTTCTTGGACAATGTGGTTACCAGTGTGGTGGCATTTGAAGGCGAAGGCAAGGTACGTGAATACGTCGGTGGCTATCAGGATTGGATCCGCCAAGGTGGACAGTTCCCAGTAGAGTCTACGTCGCAAACGACAGAGACAAAACCTGCGACGAAAAGTACCCCGAAAAAAGAGCCAGAAGCAAAAGTAGCCGCCAAGCCAAAATCTAAGCTGAGCTATAAAATGCAGCGTGAATTTGATCAGATGCCAGAAACCATTGCCAAACTGGAAGAAGAAATCGCGGCATTGCATCAAATCACCAGTGTGCCTGACTTCTATACAGGTGATGCAGAAAAAGTACAGCAAATGTTGGCGCAAGTGGCCGATAAAGAACAGGAACTTGAGACAACCATGGAGCGTTGGCTTGAGTTAGAAGAAATGCAGAATGGGTAAGTTATGAGCCAAAAAATTACATCTATCTCTTTTATACCGCGCTTTTTTGGCGCGTTTGGGCAGTTTTTTAAATACATGGGCAGTGGTGAATATGCGGCTCGCTGTGCAGCTGTCGGCAAAGGTGAAGCCTTCGCTTTTGAAGCTCAGCCAACCGTTGTCACCAAAGAAGTTGAAGTGATTCGTGAAGTAGAAGTCGCGGCGCCCGTATTGGATAGCGTTAATGAAGATGGTGCTCACCAATTATTGCAATTGTTGCAGCGAGAAGCGCGTTTTATTGACTTCATTCAAGAAAGTATCGATGGCTACGATGATGCAGATGTGGGCGCGGCTGCGCGTCAGATCCATGCGGGCTGTGCCAAAGTGATCAAGCAGCACTTCACCATTGAGGTGGTAAACAGTGCGCCGGAAAACAGTCGTTTAGAGATTCCAGCGGACTATGATGCAAAACAAATTAAGTTAGAAGGGCGTGTTGAAGGCGCTGGTCCTTATACTGGTACCTTAATTCACCCTGGCTGGAAAGTAACCAACACTCAACTGCCTAAAGTTAACTCCACCGATAATTTAACCATTTTAGCGCCTGCAGAAGTCGAGGTTTAACCATGAGCGAATATTTTATTGGTATCGATTTGGGTACCACGCATTCGGCTGTCTTTTATTCACAGGCGAATACAGAAACTGGTGCGGCTGATATCAAGCAATTGCCGATTCCGCAGTTTACTGCAGCAGGCCAAGTGACAGAATGCCCATTGTTGCCTTCTTTTGTGTACTTTCCTCATGCGACTGAATTTTTAGAGAGTGATTTGCAATTGCCTTGGGGAAAAACAGAGGCGATTGTGGGTCAGCTAGCACGCGAACTGGGAGCCAAATCCTCTGGTCGTTTGGTACAAAGTGCGAAAAGTTGGTTGTGTCATTCACGTGTCGCAGCAGACGAAGCCGTGTTGCCTGTTGATGCGCTGGAAGAAGTAACCAAAGTGTCACCTGCTTATGTGACAGAAACACTGTTGTCCCATTTGGTGAGCGCTTGGAAAAATGTCTTCCCGAATGCCGCCATTCAAGACCAAGAAGTGGTGATTACCGTACCTGCGTCGTTTGACCCAGCCGCGCGTACTATTACCGAACAAGCAGCAGAGCGAGTTGGCTTGCGCGCGCGTTTAATTGAAGAGCCCTTGGCTGCCTTTTATGCGTGGCTTGCGGATCAGGCGTCTTGGACCGATGACCTTGAAGTGAATGAACACATTCTTGTTGTCGATGTGGGCGGAGGTACAACCGACTTATCGCTTATTCAAGCCGTTGAGCAAGACGGTGTATTGGGCCTAGAGCGTGTTGCGGTTGGGCGCCATATTCTATTGGGTGGCGATAACATGGACATGGCATTGACCTACCATCTTGCCGGCCAACTAGCACAAAGTGGTACTCAATTAGAAGCGTGGCAGATTTCAGGTCTTACTCAAGCTTGTCGTGAAGCGAAAGAGCGCTTGCTCGCTAATGCAGAATTATCAGATGTTAGTGTGGTGGTGCCGAGTCGCGGCCGTAGTTTGTTTAATAACAGCATCAAAGCGACTTTAACCCAAGAAGGTGTGCAGCAGCTGTTATTGCAAGGTTTCTTCCCAGCAGTGGCTTTTGGTGAGCAAGCTCAAAAAGCTCCTCGAACGGGTATCAGTACGATTAACTTGGATTATGAAACAGACCCTGCCATTACGCGCCATATTAGCGAATTTTTAGCACAGCATGATGCCAAACCGAGCAAGATTCTGCTTAACGGTGGCGTATTTAATGCCAGCCTTATTCGTTCGACCATTGAAACTCGTTTGCGTGACATGTTGGGCGAGACCGAGATGACCATGCTGACGCCATCGCATCTTGATCATGCGGTAGCAAAAGGGGCAACTTACTATGCAGTGGTGCAAGCGGAAGGCGGGGTTAAAGTAAAAAGCGGACTGGCTGCTAACTATTACATTGGTGTGGCCAGCCCAATGCCAGCAATTCCAGGCATGGCACCACCAGTAGACGCAATTTGTGTGGCGCCATTTGGTTTAGAAGAGGGCTCGGACGAACTGATGTTGCCGAATGAGTTTTCTTTGGTTGTGGGGGAATCGGTGACATTCCGTTTCTTCCAATCCCAAGACAGCCAAGTCGCCCCAGTGGGTAATGTGGTTTCTTCTTTTGGTTTGGCGCAATTGACTGAATTGAACCCGATTAGTGTGCGATTAGACGCAGGTCATTACCAAGAAGGCGAGATGGTGCGTGTTTACTTAACGGCCCGTGTGACTGAATTAGGTTTGTTGTTGCTGCAAGCGCACGACACTAACTCAGACCTGCATTGGACCATCGAGTTTCAAGTCAGGGAGGTGTAATGCCAGCCTCAACTTTTCGCGTAGGAATCGATTTGGGGACCACGAATACAGTGGTCTCCTATTTATCAAGTGAACAAAGCGAACCGACCCTATTGCCCATTCCGCAAGTGATGGCGGATGGCTCTGTGCAAGAATTCGATTATTTGCCAAGTGCTATTTATTTGCTGGCAAAAGATGAAAAGTTGGACCCGGTATTACCTTGGCGTAATGGTGAAAAGCAATGCATCGTAGGTGTTGGCGCGCTTAGCTTAGGTCAACGCCGTGCTGGTCAATTAGTGCAAAGTGCTAAAAGCTGGCTGAGTCATAGTCGCGTCGATCGGCGTGCCGCTATCCTTCCTTGGGCCAGTGAGTTTGCGAAAAAACTAAGCCCACTAGAAGCCAGTGAAGTGCTGCTGATGCACATTAAGCAGAGCTGGAATCACCGTTTTCCACAGGCTCCGCTTGAACAGCAAACCATTGCTTTAACCTTGCCCGCTTCATTTGATGAAGAAGCGCGAGCGTTAACTTTAGAAGCGGCTAAAAATGCCGGTCTAATGGATCTGTACCTACTCGAAGAGCCGCAAGCGGCGTGTTATCACTATATTAGCGACGACGCTAAATTAGCGGCCTTAGCTGACAAGAAAATGCTGTTGGTGGTTGATATTGGTGGAGGAACCAGCGATTTTAGCTTGGTGTCTATTCATGCTAATGCAGAGTCCCAAAAAAGCATTTCTTTAAAGCGTATGGCGGTTGGTGAGCACCTCTTATTAGGGGGCGATAATCTTGATCAGGCGCTGGCATTTCAGCTTGACCCGAAACAAATATCGACACTCTCCGCAACCCGCTTAGCGGCACTGGTACAGCAAACACGACAAGCAAAAGATACCTTGCTAAGTGAGAATGCGCCGGAGAACGTTAGCATTACCATCTTAGGGGGAGGGAGCTGTTTGATTGGCGGCTCGCAGAAAATAAGCGTGTCGCGGGACGCTCTATTAGAGCAAGTACGCAGTGGTTTTTTTCCCATTGTTGATCTGCAAGATAAAGTGCAGAAAAGCGATTATGCAATGCATACGCTAGGTCTACCGTACGAGTCCGACCCGGCTTTTAGTCGTCATTTAGCAGCCTTTCTAGCCAGCCATCAAGAGGTTATTCAGCAGGCTACTGGCACTAATATGCCCGATGCTGTGTTGTTTAATGGGGGGTTGTTCAACAGCTCTGTGCTAAAGGCTCAGCTAATGGCGCAATTAAATGCTTGGTCTGATACCCCGATATTAGCCTGTGTGGCAGAAGAACCTAATGATGCGGTGGCAAAAGGTGCCGCATTATATTTGAGTGCATTGGCTGGTGAAAGCACGCGTATTGAGAGTGGTGTGGCCCATGGTCTTTATCTAAAAGTGGGAGAAGATCAGTTTGTTGGCATCTTGCCAAAAGGCACGCTAAAAGGGCATACCCTAACACTAGAAGAAGATTTCTTTGTCACTTTAGGGCAGCAAGTGCAATTTCCTTTGTATCGTTCAGACGATCATCTTGAGTGTGTGTTAGGGCAAGTTCGTTCACAACAAGGGCTGCATTATATTTCGACCTTATCGACCGAACTGGATGCTTCAACAGACACTTCTGAGAGTGTGGTGAATTTGGCGGTTCAAATGACGGAAGTGGGCGTTCTGCAGGTTTCACTAAAAGCAAAGAATCAACGAGATCAGTGGCGTTTAGACTTCTCTACGCAGGCTTCTGCAGCCTTATCTTCTGCAAGCGGTCCTGCGGAATCTGATCAAGCCGGTCTGTTGCACGCCAATATGGGCCAAGCTGAAGAACATTTAACTAAGTGTTTTTCCAGTGCGGGGCAAAAACAAGCGCCTGATTTGGTCAAGTCGCTAAAGCAAGATCTCGATGCTTTATTAGGCAGTCGTGATGATTGGAACCTTGCTAGTTCTCGTCGCTTGGTTGATAAATTATTGAGTTTAAAATCTGGGCGTATGAAAAGCGCGCAGCATGAGCGTCAGTGGTTGCAATTGATAGGCTATTGTCTGCGTCCAGGCTTTGGCGCCGAGGAAGATTCAGCGCGGGTGCAACAGGTCATTAATATCACCAAAGCGGGGACCCAGCATGATGCGGCGGCAGTGTGGGGGCAATATTGGACCTTATATCGTCGTATTGCAGGGGGCTTATCGGTTGAGCAACAAACGCTGCTTTTTAAACAGTTCAGTCAATTCTATTCTCCGTCTGGGCAGCGTTCCCGAGAGAAAATGAAAGCGTTAGCAACCCGTTCAAGTGATGATTTAATTCGTCTAGTGGGGGCATTAGAAAAACTGGATCTAGCCGATAAGAGCACAACCATTGATTGGCTGTTAAAGCGTTTGTCAAAATCCTCTGAGCCAGATACCGCATGGTGGACATTAGGGCGCATTGCGTCGCGTCACCTTTTATGCGGTGAGCAAAGTCTGCGTATCTCGGAAGACGCTTTGCAGACATTGCTGGATGCAGCGCTGAAAGAAGACTGGAAAAAGCGTAAGCAAGCAGGACTTGCCGCTGTGTTGATGAGTCAGGTGAGTCTAGGTGAGTCCGACATGCTGAAGGACTACCGTAAGAAAGTTGCTAAAAAACTGCTAAAAGATAAATGCCCTAATCAGTGGTTAGAGCGTCTTAATAGCCAGATTGAAATTAACAATGATGAATTAAATGCATTGGTCGGTGAAAGCTTACCCATTGGATTGCGCTTATAAAGCTATGAGCTGATTGCAGTGTTAATGACGGACTTTATCTGTTATTGAAAGGCCTAGTGTTAACCCACTAGGCCTTTTTTATTGTGGCAAACTGGGTTAATCAAATGAAAAGCCAAATAGGTTAATGTCGGTTTTATAGGGCACTTCAACTGGGCTTGCTAACAATTCGTTGATACGCGCGAGGTAAGTTGTCATCTTATGGGCATGAAGATTTTTTTCACTCGGGATAGAAGTAGTGAATTTGGTGGCTCTGAGGGCGCTTTTTACACCACTGGTTTCAGCATACTGTTTATCTCCCATTAAGATTACTTCTGTTCCCATGTGCCAAAAAATATCTAAATTCTTAATCTGCAATGGGCTAATGGGGGGCACTAGGGGAACAATGTCATGTAGTGTGACAACACGAATTAATGGTAAATCATCGAACTTTTTCGCGCCGGTTACATTGGTCACCTTGGGCTGTCCAAAGGTGATGACCTGAGTCACCGCATAACCGTCTGTTTGTAAATACATGCCCAAAATAACCGCGATGGCGCCACCTAAACTGTGCCCAGTGATATGAATAGGTTGATTCTTGTTTAAGTAGGGTTTCATGTTGGCGTAAATCGCTCTGGCTGCTGAAGCAAAACCTTGATGCAATTTGATGTCTAATACCGGGTCGGCTTGTAAGGAGACGGTTAAATCTATCATGGCATTTTGTAAGTTAGCGGTTCCACGTACCGCGATGGTTTGTACGTCCTTAGTCGTGCTCAAAAAGTAGCTCACTTGAGAATCGCTAATTAAGGATTGATGCACCAGTCGCTGGCCTTGTATCTGTAAGCGCGATTCCAGAGTGTCGGCTTCTAAATAGGTATCATCGGATAATTGGGCTTGGCTTTTGATGACAGAGAAATCTTGTGTAGCAAAAGCGGGTTGGAAGGGTGCGATTAAAAGAATGAGAGCGAATAGAGCAAAAGCATGAAACATTGTGAGGCTGCTAACTTACTGGTTGAAGAGCGCTGAGGTTACTAAAAAACCTCTTCTAGTAACAGAGTTTTGTCCTTTGTATAGCACCTTTTACGCTGTATTTAAGTTGGTGTTGAAACTTTTTTTTAACGAGTTATTTATTTGTTTGGTGCTTTTATGGGTTATGTGGAATAACCATATTCCATTATGGTATTACTGCTTTCTTGCAGTCAACGACGACTTCTTTACAATCCACTTCCTTTTTTTAAATGTCTGTTTTTGTTACAGCATTTTTCATATTTAAATTTGGAATGATTAATGAATGTTAAAGAGCATCTAAGTGGCTTTGTGCTACTTTGCGTAGTACTCACCTTAGGTGGCATTGCGTTAGATTCAATGCTGTTCTTCCGCTTAGTGATAGGCTTGGGCTTAGGCTATGCATTAACGCGTTCTGCGCTGGGTTTTGCAGGCAGTGTGAATCGTGCTTATCGGGCTGGTTCTACAAAATTAATGCGAGCATTAATGTTGATGTTTGCTGCGACCGCTGTTGCTTCTGTGGCATTTTTGTATAACCAAGATCCCCACGGTATGAACCTATGGGTTAACCCTATTAACGCAGGCTTAATTGTCGGCGGTTTGATGTTTGGTTTTGGTATGTCGTTTGCGGGCTGTTGTGCTTCAGGAGTATTAACTTATTTCTCAAGTAGCTTAACGCGTCCTGCATTGGTGTTGTTGAGTTTTGGAATGGGTGTGTTCCTTGGTTTCCCATTACAAGCGCAAGAAAGCTGGATCCGCGATAGCTGGATTTCATCGGCTACCTATGAAGGTAAAGGGGTTTATTTGCCAGATTTGTTTGCAGGCACCCCTATGGATGGCTATCTTGGGGCTATTTTACTGACGGTTTTATTTGCCGCTATCGTCAGTTGGTTGGCCCATCGTTATGAGCGCCGTCGTCGTCTGCAAGATACTTTTATTGGCGTAGCGTCTGAAAAAGAGCAGCAAGAAAACAAACCACACGATTTGGCTGCCCATGCCTTCTTTAGTCGAGAGACTTACGAAGTGCTGTTTGTTCGCCGTTGGTCGATGACCACGGGAGTCGCCGTGATCGTTGTGTTATTTACCTTGATGATGGGAGTAACAGGTGCTGGTTGGGGGGCTTCAACACCGTTTGGCCTTTGGTTTGGTCGCTTACTGATTGCTGTGGGCATGGATCCAATGAGTATCTCAGAATTTACACATCGCCCTGTGCAAGCGTTTACTATGCCTTTCTTTAGTCATCCAATAAATGTGCAGAACATTGGTATTATGCTAGGGTCAGTCGTATCATTACTCTTAGCAGGTCGCTTTTTTAGTGGTATGTCTCGATTGAAACTAAGTGGCCGTGAAGCGGCTATGCTAATTATCGCAGGCTTGGCCATGGGGTTAGGAACACGATTTGCCAATGGCTGTAATGTGGGAGCCTTGTATACGCCAATCGCTAACTTCTCATTATCTGGCTGGATCTTTTTAGTGGTGATGGTAGCTGGTGGTGTGTTCGGAAACCAGATAGGTAAGCGATTGAAAAGCGCCTAGGCATTTTAGTTACTATTAATAGTAATCTATAAGAACCACCTTTTTTGCACTGGAGAGGTGGTTTTTTGTTTCTGGCCGACTGATTGTCGCAGCGGTTAGGTCAGAGAGTGGTGTAACGAGATTTGGTAATACTTCTTAGCAAACAGTTACATAAAGTCTATATTTATAGACTAGTGCCTTCTTGTATTATCAGACTAACAGGTAGTTTTTTGATAATAGATGTGAAAGCTTTGGCGATTGCATCATCTTAACCACAGAGGTGCCGCGTTTGTTTCATGATGTTGTAAGTTAAACGAACTCGTCTACAAGGAATTTGAGATGCATAACGTAACGGGCTACAGCAAGTTGAAAGTAGCATTAATACCGCTTACCGTCAGTGTGGTCGGTTTAATTGCTTTGTTTTTGATTTTTCCTCCCTCATTGTTTTTTACCCCGAGCTTAATGTCATTCACTATTGCCGCTGTTTTGGGTTGCAGCGCAATTACTTCACTCATGCTGCATCGCATGTTCATGAAAAATTTCCAGGTGATATCCGATCTCTTTCACTCAATAGATGATGCTATCATCGTTAAAGATTACCAAGGGGACTTTACATTTTGTAATAAAAGGGTCGCTTATTTATATAAAAGTAGCCCTGAAAAAATGGTAGGTAAAAGCGATTACTATTTTACAAAGAACAAAGAGCAAGCGGACTTTTTCTTAACCAGTGCCCAAGAAATCATGAACCGCTTTCAGAAAGAAGTGGTGTATGAATCATCGATGGATACGAACACTTCAGAAACGCGTCATTTTAGCTCAATAAAGATTCCCTATAGAGACACTCAGAATGCGCTGAAAATTGCTATTTTTGCCCGAGACATTACTGAGGTTACTTGCCTTAAAGAAGAGGCAGACAAAAACCAAAAACGCCTTGAGCATGTTTTGGATGTGTCTGAAGAAGGTTTATGGGAATGGAATATTCAAACCAACCAGGTGCTCCACAATAAACGCTGGGAAAATATTATCGGTATTGAATCCAGCCAAGAAACTTTTGTAGAGTTTGAAGCCTGTATTTTTCCAGAAGATAAGGCCAAGGTAGGTCAAGCGCTGGATTCGCTATTGACCAGAAGCCAGCCTTATAACATAGAATTTCGTATGACTCGCCCAGATGGGGAAGTCATTTGGGTATGGGACCGGGGTAGGGTGGCTGAGTTTGATGAAAATGGCGACCCTGTTTTGCTGGTGGGAATTATTCTTGATATTACAAAAGAAAAACAAAACCAGCAGAAAGTTGAGCGGTTAGCGTATCACGACAACCTTACCAATTTGGTGAATCGAACCCAATTGGAAGTCGAATTAGAAGAAACCATAGCGGCGAGCATTCAACATAATCAATACAGTGCGATTCTGTTTTTAGACTTGGACCGCTTTAAACTCTTAAACGATAGCTATGGTCACCACATGGGAGATAAATTGCTTAATCTGGTGGCCACTCGGCTGGTTGAGCATAGCACTGAAGAAATGGTTGTATCACGCTTTGGTGGCGATGAGTTCGTCATTATTTACCCTTTGGTTGATGATAATGAAGACAAAGCGACCTTCGAAGCTCAGCGTTACGCGAACGAGTTAATAGAAGCCATTTCAAAAACCTTTTTTATTGAAAATGAAATTCATGATGTTTCCATCGAGTATGATATTTCCATCAGTATTGGGGGGCTTGTGTTCAATGGTCAGGATATCTCTACTGGCTGCTTGTTGCAGTTGGCAGATTTGGCTTTGTATCGTGCTAAAGCGTCCTCTGTACCTCAGGCCTTTATTTTTGGCATAGATATGAGAGACGAACTCACACATTCTAGCCAATTATTGAAAGACATTAGGCAGTCTATTTTGGATTTGGACTTCTTAATTTACCTACAGCCAAAGTTAAACAGAGATGAGACCTTGATTGGTGCCGAAGCCTTGGTGCGATGGCAGCACCCGACGCGAGGCTTGCTTGCTCCTGCAGAGTTTATTGACCAGGCCGAGGAAAGTAATTTTATTGTTAAGATTGGCAAGCAGGTGTTGTTGCAAGCCTGTGAACAGCTGTCAATTTGGCAATCGTCAGACAGCACAAAACACCTAACCATTGCGGTGAATTTAAGTGCGAAACAGATCTGGCAGAGTCAGTTTGTTGATGACTTTATGCTCACTTTGAGCTCTTTTGATATCGATAAGAGCAAGCTCATAGTGGAAGTGACTGAGACGGTTTTATTGCAAGATGTGAACGATGCTACTGAAAAAATGAACCGTCTTAAAGCGTACGGCATTACCATTTCACTAGACGACTTTGGTACTGGGTATTCTTCGCTTAATTACTTGCATCGTTTGCCGATCGACGAAATCAAAATAGATCGCTCTTTTATTAATGATTTCGCAGATGATGAGCAAGTGAAGTTAATGGTTACATCAATTGTAAATCTAGCGAATAACTTTGGTCTAAATGTTGTGGCGGAAGGTGTTGAGAATATTGAGCAGTTCGCTCAGCTTAAGGAAATCAATGTCGATGCGTACCAAGGCTTTTTCTTTAGTAAGCCTATTTCGTTAACGGATTTTAAACGTTACTTACTCACCTAGTTATCTGTATCTTGCCAGGTTCAGGGTAGGGGGATTCACCACCTACCCTGAATCGCATTAGGCTTTAAACTTATCTGTAATGCGTTTTATGGCGTTCGCCTGTTCCTCGAGTTTGGTCATTTGCTCCGCCGTTTTATTCGCATCGGTACCAATGTTTTCCGCTAGAATAGCGATCCCTGATACATTTTGAGAAATGCTATTGGCCACTTGAGATTGCTCATTGGCGGATGTTGCTACCTGCACATTCATCAAGGTTAGCCCTTTTATTGACTCAGTACTTGAATCAATAATGCGATTTATTTTTTGCATGGACTCCACTACCTTGTCCCGTTGTTCGGCAGAGCCACTCATTTCATCAATGGTTTTTACTGAGCTGCTTTGTAGCTTCTCTAAGATCTCTTTTATCTCCACCGTGCTTTGCTGAGTGCGTTGTGCAAGGCCACGCACTTCATCGGCGACTACGGCAAAGCCTCTGCCTTGCTCACCCGCTCTGGCTGCCTCAATGGCGGCGTTTAGCGCCAGCAGGTTAGTTTGTTCAGAGATTCCTTCAATGACGGCGAGGGCATGATTGATTTCTTCTACATTTTCACCAACCACGGCAACGGATTGCTCAACGTTATTGAGTACGTGGCTTAGTTCATTAAATTGTTCGCTAGAGAACTGAACTTGTCTAACCACTTCTTGAATTTCCGTTTCAACATTTTCGGCTGATTGTTTGGTGTTTTCTGCAATATCAGCAATTTGAATAGAGTTAGACGCCATTTCTTCAACCGCGGTTGCCACCATGTTGGTTTCGTCGATTTGTTTGGCGGAGACGGCTTCGCGTTTTTGACGTTGCTGGTTTGCTACGCTGGAAATGGAATGCAATTCGTCACTGGCGGATTTTAGCGCGGTAATATCTGTCGCCATGGCACTTAAGAAGCGGTTAAAATCGCTCGCAATGTCGTTCAAAATATCAATAGAGCTGTGGGGTAAGGATTTGGTTAAATCCCCTTGTCCTGATGCAAGCCCTTTGACCGCTGTGCCAAGTGTAAAGAGTGGTTTTAAAATACTGCGTGAAGAAAGTAACACACAGAAGACAAGCGCGATAAACACCAAACTTAGAATCAGTAGGGAGTTAAATAAGCTGCCTTCTTTAATTTGGCCGATTGAGTTGTGAATCTCAGCGGTTATTTTATCAATACTGTCGATATAAAAACCGGTACCGACAACAATATCCCATTTTGAAATATACACCGCATAGCCGAACTTTTTAGACGCTTGTTTTTCGCCTGGTTTAGGGAAGTAAAAAACACTAAAGCCATCGCCTTTTACCGCCGCGTTGACTATGTCCTGGATAAAGTAATTGTCTTGCTTGTCTTTCGCATTCCAAAAGTTGCCACCTAAAGCCGCCCCAGCACCATGCATAACTCGCACACCCTGAGTGTCGTAGGCATATAAATAACCCTGTCCATTATCGAATTTGACTTTATTGAGGGTATTTAAGGCGTCTTGTAAACCTGTTTTTCCAGGCTTATTAATATCGTCTTGAATGATGCTAAGCGAGGTGTTTAAAACACTCACTAAACGTTCTTTTTCAATCGTTAATGTTGAGTTTTCCGTCAAACTTGAAACATCGGTGGTGATGGAATGCAGTGCATTCGTTTGAATAGCGGCACTGACAATAGCGATGATAAAAAAAGGCAGAAAGGCGAGGATGTATATACGAAATTTCAAAGAGTTTAAAAACATGTTTTTATAATGTTCCTTAATGGGATACTCCGCTGAAACTATAGTCGAAAGCAAGGTAAACAGGAACAGGAAAAGCGTAATATGAGCCCCATCATTGCAGTTTTTAATGTGAGTTTTGATACACCGCAATGGAACTCGAATAAACAGGCATAGGAAATGCTGAATAAGGGGGGAGGTTGAGTTAACAAGGCGTGCTCAGGAGCTGATATAGAAGTGCAGGGCAGACTAGGGCACTGTCTTTTACGGTGGCGGAGAAATCCCAGGGATGGAATAAAGCCGGGTCGCTTTTATGGCCTTATTCCATGTCAGCATGACGCTCATCAATTCGGCAAAGCAAGAGGTTGTTTAGCAACAGCTATGCCATTCAAATCACAATAAATATAGTCACCAGCTGCTATTTTGATGCCGGCAAAACGCAATGTTTTACCCACCTCTCCCAGACCTCGCTTTTGCGTTGGCATGGGGTGTGCGTTTAATGCTTGAATGCCTAAATTGACTCGAGCTTGAGCGGCTACGTCGCGAATTGCCCCGTAAATGACGATTCCTTCCCAGCCGTTAGAAGCGGCTTTTTCTGCCAACATATCGCCAAGCAAAGCGCGTCTTACGCTGCCACCACCATCAACGACTAAGACTTTTCCTTTGCCTGGTGTTGCGACCAGTTCACGCACTCTACTATTGTCTTCAAAGCAAGAGATGGTCACGACTTCGCCGTAGAAATGGTGTTTTTTTCCATAGGATTTGAAAATTGGATCAGCGATCTCCAGATGTTCAGGGTAGAGATCGCATAAATCAGGCAGGATGTCTTTCACAAAAGCTCCATTTAGAATCAGAAAATCAGGCTTATAAATTACAATACGATTTTCTGACTCTAAATAGGAAAGCTTATCAACACCAGTTTCTTGTGCTTATAGTCACCATTTTACAGCGCTATGAACCTTGGTGTTGTTACTCGTCATCGGGTTGTGCAATATCCGCCACTTCAATAAGGCCATATTCCACAGCAATTTGAAGTAACTGAATGATGATTTCATCCGGTGGTAGCAAATGTAACGGCGTAGTTTGCCCTTGTTCCGCCAGCGCATCGGTAAGTGACACATCACGTTCTTCAAACCAAGAATGAATGCTGAGTACTTCAAAGCTGGGATCCAACCCTTTAGTTTCGTAAGTGGCTTCGACTAAAGCGCTCAGCTCATCGGGGTCCAGCCCATAGATAACATCCGTGTCGAACTCATTGGTCCACTCTGCCAGAATATCGCTGGCTTCAAAGCCGAACTCGTAAAGTTGGTTTTCATCAAGATCCAATGCATTTGGCTCGATGTTGTGGTTTTCTAGCCATTCATCATCTGGAATGACTAACACCTCTTTTACTTGTGCCTCAGGCGTTGACCAAGTGAATAAAAGAGGAAAGGCGGGCTCGTCAGATGAATTGGCGACAGCCGTCATGAATATAGGTAAACTTGCCATAATAGAACCAATGTTTGATTTTTAAGGAATAAAGAATGACCAGCCGAATCAAGATCAGTAGTGCGTTTGATGGCGGTAACATCTCCGTTATTGAAGCCTCGGAGCCGGACAATATTAGAGTAAAAATCCCCCATGATACAAACTCTAAATTTCTCCAATGGTTTTATTTTCGATTACAAGGCGGTATGGGTGAAAGTTGTGTGATTCAGTTTGAGAATGCCAACGACGCTGCTTACCCAGATGGTTGGGTGGATTACCAAGCCGTTGCCTCTTACGACCGAGAGTATTGGTTTCGTGTACCTACCGAATACGTAGACGGCAAGCTGGTTATTCATCATCAGCCGGAGCAAGACAGTGTGTACTATGCGTATTTTGCGCCATACAGTTTCGAACGTCATTTAGACATGATTGCTTGGGCTGCCAGCAATGAAGACTGCATAACACACCACTTGGGTGAAACCGCAGAAGGCCGTGATATTACTATGCTGGAAATCAGCAAAACCCAAGGTTTGGCGAAAAACATTTGGATTACGGCACGTCAGCATCCAGGTGAAACCATGGCAGAATGGTTTATAGAAGGTTTATTAGAGCGCTTATTTGATGAGTCTCACCCGGTGTCACGCGCGCTATTAGAAAAATGCCGCTTTTACGTTGTGCCCAACATGAACCCAGATGGCGCTGTACATGGTAATTTGCGGGTTAATTCAAAGGGCGTGAACCTAAACCGTGAGTGGAAAAAACCAACCAAAGAATTCAGTCCAGAAGTGCTCGCTGTGCAAACTAAGATGGCCGAAACGGGTGTCGATATGTTTTTGGATATTCATGGTGACGAAGCACTACCAGTAAACTTTGTAGATGGCTGCCAAGGTATACCTGCGTTTGATGAGCGCATGGAGGCCATGGAAAACGTGTTTAAAGACATGTTTTTAGCCGTGAGCCCTGATTTTCAGACGGAAATTGGCTATGAGCCAGACCAATTTGGTGAAGCGAATTTGACGGTAGCAACCAAATGGGTAGGCCAGACCTACCAATGTTTGGCGTTGACCTTAGAAATGCCTTTTAAAGACAATCAGAACCTGCCTGATGAAATCGTTGGTTGGTCTCCAGAACGGGCCAAAATTTTAGGTGCAGATGTACTTTACCCTGTGTATCACGTGCTGAACAGCAAGCACATGACAGTAGACGGTGAGTAATGGATTCGTTAGCAATCCTGAAAATCGCCATGCGCGAGTTTGCTAAAGAGCGCGATTGGGATCAATTCCATTCGCCGAAAAACTTGTCGATGGCGCTAGCAGGTGAGACCGCCGAATTGCTTGATTGTTTCCGTTGGCTGACAGAAGAGGCTTCTTACCAATTAGACTCGTCTCAAACGCAAGCGGTCACCGACGAGTTGGCAGATGTGTTGCTCTTTACCGTGCGCTTGGCCGATAAGCTGAATATTGATCTTATGGCCGCCGCAGAGCAAAAAATAGCGAAAAATGCACGCCATTATCCGGCGGATAAAGTAAAGGGCAGTGCTAAAAAATACAATCAGTATTGACCCTTTATCAGCGCAGATAAGGTGATTTTTTGCTGGCAGTATGTGGTGAACTGAATTAGCATCAGCGGCGAAAATATAAAGCCCCAAAGGGGGATGGCACCGTAGTCGGTAATGTATTAGGTGCCAGAAGGATACAAGCTTACCGAATTAATAACATGACAGTTTAGGATCTAAAAAATGCCAAAGGCGAGTGAAATTAAAAAGAATATGGCCGTCGAACACGATGGTAAAACTTTTATCGTACGTGACATTGAACGCTCTGTGCCACAAGGCCGTGCGGGTGGTAGTTTATACCGCATGCGCATGTACGATGTGGTAACCGGACGCAAAGTAGATGAGACCTTTAAAGATTCTGAAATGATGAGTCTTGCAGACCTAGTGCGTCGTCCCGTTATGTTTTCTTATGCTGACGGTGAAGAATACGTTTTCATGGACAATGAAGACTACACACCTTACAGCTTAAACAAAGAATCCATTGAAGAGGAGCTGTTGTTCCTAAACGAAGCAACGACAGGCATTCAAGTTGTGTTGGTTGATGATGCGCCAGTCGCATTAGAGCTGCCAACTAACGTAGAGCTGGAAGTGATCGAAACTGACCCGTCTATTAAAGGCGCATCAGCGACTTCTCGTAACAAACCTGCGAAGTTAGCAACAGGGGCTATTATTCAAGTGCCTGAACATATTTCTACCGGTGACAAGATCAAGGTGAACGTCGAAGAGCGTAAGTTCGCAGGCCGCGCCGACAAGTAACTTGTTTTCGTTATTGGCAAGTTCCTCTAAAAAACGCAGCTTAGTGCTGCGTTTTTTTATGGCTTTTCATGTACAATCCGGCCATCTTATTTTTCATCTGAGCCTCGCTATTCGAGCGGATGATTATTTCACACTTTTACGCAGTAAGTGACTCAACAACATGGCTATCAAAGCAACCGTTTATAAAGCTTCTTTACAAGTGTCCGATATGGACCGCAATCATTACCAAAGTTACGATCTTACCCTTGCGCTACACCCGTCAGAAACCGAAGAGCGCATGATGGTTCGCCTTGCCGCATTTGGCTTATTGGCCGATGAAAAAGAAGGTGACGAACAGCTGAGTTTTACCAAGGGCATCAGCACCGAAGATGAACCTGATTTATGGCAAAAGAATTTTTCTGATGAAGTGTTGGTTTGGGTTGAGCTAGGCCAGCCAGATGAGAAACGCCTGCGCAAGGCATGCGGCCGAGGTCAGCAAGTTATTGTTGTTAACTACAACGATAAATCCGATATTTGGTGGGAACAGAACAAAGGCAAAACAAGCCGTTTTAATAACCTTAGAGTGTTAAAGTTTGCCGAAGCGGAAGTACAAAAACTGTCCGCCCTATGTGCTCGCTCGATGCAACTTAATATGACCATTCAAGATGGTGAAATGTGGGTGTCCAGTGAATTGGGCGAATGCAGCTTAACCCCCATCTGGCGTGGTGAGCAGTAAGCTCAGCTTACAAGCTGAATCGTCTGAAACTTAGACTGGTTTTACACCCAGCTGGCAAGGTGAGAAGTAAGCTAACCTTGCCAGCTAAATAGGCCGAAACTCAAACTAGTTTTTGTGTAGGTTTTTCTGAAATAGCGCCACGGCTTTGGCGTAAAACTCTAACGCCAGTGCTGGGTCGTAACGCTCACCTTCATCGCGCATAAAAGCGTGCTGACCGTTTACTTCATACCAGGTAAAATTGCGCTCTGTATCCAAGAGGTGTTGATAAATTTTACTACGACCCTCAGCCGGCACATGTGGGTCTTGTTTCCCCCAGACCATCACCAGCTCACCTTGAATCTGCTCGGTTAAGGTAAACGAATCATTGCCTTCGTTGCATGGAATCGTATTCGAGTGAATGTCTGTGGCATACAGGCAGAAGCTGGCTTGAATGCGCGGATTTAACGCAGCACGATAGGCCAGATGACCTCCCAAACAAACGCCCATAGAGCCAAATTGGCCGTTGCAATAAGCCTGTTGCGCAAAATAGTCCAGCATCGCGACCGTATCGCTATCGTGCGCTTCTAGTGGCTTAGTAAACTTATCTGCATTGCCTTTGTCTTTGCCTGCGTCGTCGTAGCCTAATACGGTGCCGATGGGGTTTAGCTCATGAAATACTTCAGGAACGACCACAACAAAACCATGACCTGCCATGATAGCCGCTGAACGTGCTATTGGTGCGGTCTGTTGAAAAATCTCAGAATAGAAGAAAATACAAGGAAAGCGGCCTTCGGCTTGCGGGCGATAAACGGTGCAACGCATGGTGCCTGTTGGCGTGTTAAGATCTTGATCGTGTTTTTGAATAATCATGATATTCCTAATGTCAGGGTCTGATGAAAAGAAAAGAGCATAAAAAAAGTGACAATGCCGTAATAACAGACATGATATTCGACCCAACTAGGATGAGCCAGTATCAAACATGAAATTGGCACGGGTAGGGCTCGATGAGAAGAGGATTTTGTGCGAATTTTATTGATTAGTGCTTACGAAGCAAGCAGCCATAAGGCTTGGGCGAACTCATTAATGAGCCAGTTGGCAGAACATGACTGGAGTTATATGGCATTACCTGCGCGGCATTTTGCGTGGCGTATTCGCGGTAATGCAATGAGTTTTGCGTTTGATCCTAAGTTTAAGACTTTATTAGAAAAGCCGTATGATTTGATCATTGCCACTTCAATGACGGACTGCGTGGGTTTGAAGGCGTTTTGTCCGGATTTACAAAATATCCCTTGGTTCGTGTATTTTCATGAAAACCAATTTGCTTACCCTGCCAGCGCTCAGCAACAAGGTCTAGTCGAAATGCAAATGGTGACCTTATACAGCGCATTGGCGGCAGATCAGTGCATTTTTAACAGTCAATTTAACAAAGACTCTTTTTTCTCTGGGGCACGGGCTTTGTTAACAAAGCTGCCGGATTATGTATCGCCGGATTGGCTCAATGTAACCGAAGAGAAAGCCAAAGTGCTTGCCGTGCCTATTAGTCAATTGCGAGCAGAGCCGTCGCGCCAAAAAAGGCAAGCAGGAGGCCCCGTTCGTTTAGTGTGGTCCGCAAGATGGGAGTACGACAAAGGGCCAGATCGTTTATTAGCGATTCTTCAGGAGCTAAAGCGTCGTCATGTGCCGTTTGAAATAGCGATTTTAGGTGAACAGTTTCGGACAATACCCAAAGAGTTTGAGCAAATTAAGCAAGACTTTTCAGAGTATATTCATCAATTTGGTTACGCACAAAACCGCCAAGACTACCTCAACTGTTTGGCCACCGCCGACATGGTGCTGTCCACCGCATTGCATGAATTTCAGGGCTTAGCCGTGCTCGAAGCCGTGTCCCTTGGTTGCGTTCCCGTACTGCCAAACAGACAAGTCTACCCAGAACTCTTTGGCGACCAATACCTCTATCACAGTCACAATGCCAATATACAACTCGAAGCCAAAAGCGCGGTAGACCTGATCATTAAAATAAACTTAGAAAACACGCCCGCGCCCTCAACAAAACAATTTCAAACAAAGTGTTTATTGCCAGAGTACCGCCGCCTGATTAGCGCCATGTCATAGCACTGTAAAGACAATCAGTGTATTTTATTAAGCTCAGAGTGAGTGCCCTGTGGCGCTTAACTCACTTCTGAGAGGTTTTATTATCAGCCGTATATGGAATGGATTCTATGGATGTAGCGCAGCGTTACTGGATGCTCGAACTAATTGCTTTTTGGGAAGGCCAAATAAACACCAAACCACTGATGAATGCATTAGGATTAACGCGTCAAAGTGTGAGCCACCTGCTTAAGCAATATCAAGAGAAATTCCCAAATGCACTGGTATACGATACGACCCTCAAATCCTATTGCATTACAGAAGACTTTGTTCCCCACTATATAGATCAAACGCTTGATGAATACTTCTCATGGCTGAATTTTGGCAATATCCCTACTTTTCCTGAAAAGCCTGTTCAACGCCCACAGTATCGTATCGCACCGTTGCCGCGTTTTGTCTCGCCGCTTGTTATGCGCCCCTTACTCAAAGCAGTAAAGGAAAAAACCGCCGTAGATTGTGAATATCTGTCCGTTTCTAGTAGTGACCCACAAGGTCGATTGCTGTACCCCCATTGCTTTGTGAAAACAGCGAACCGTTGGCATGTTAGAGCCTATTGCGCATTGCGCCAGTGTTATCTCGATTTTGTTTTAAGTCGATTTCAGAAAATAGACTACGACGGTGGTGTGAGTGAGTTTACACAAGAACAAGATGATGGCTGGAATACAAAGGTCACTTTAATCCTCGCACCAGACTCGCGTCTCAATGATAAGCAAAAACGCGTGCTAGAAAATGATTACGGCATGAAAGATGGCCAGCTCCATATCGTGACTCGTGGCTGTCTCGTTAAATACACACTCGACGATCTGCAGATAAAAACCAAAATGCTTGAAGCCAACCCACAAGCACAGCAACTCGTGTGTGTTAATTACGCCGACATAAAAAACTGGATGTACGACTAATAAAGCGACTTTTAACTTGATTTAGAGCATAACCTGTCAAATTTCTTTACCTGTAAAAAATGACAGTATTGTCGGATAAGAAGAACCAAGGCAGAGTGAGCGAACTCGCTAAAACGGATGTAAGGAATAGTCATGGAACAGTTCTCACCATCGGATATGAAAACCATATTGCACTCCAAACGCGCCAATATGTATTACCTAGAATACTGCCGACTTTTGGTGAAAGATGGTCGAGTTGAATATGTGACAGATGAGGGGAAGCAGTCGCTTTATTGGAATATTCCAATTGCGAATTCAACCTGCTTGTTACTAGGTAATGGAACGTCAATCACTCAAGCTGCTGTGCGTGAATTAGCAAAATCGGGCGTATTGATTGGTTTTTGTGGAGGAGGTGGTGCGCCGTTATTTTCCACTAATGAAGTCGATTTCGAGGTGTCATTTTTTAGTCCGCAAAGTGAATATCGTCCCGTAGAGTATCTTCAAGCTTGGGTGTCGTTTTGGTTTGATGAAGAAAAACGTTTAGCCGCAGCCAAGCAAATTCAAGTCCTTCGAATTGAATATACGAGGCAGCAGTGGGTTAATAATTCAGCGCTAAAAGACGCGAATATTGCCATTAGTGTGGCTGACCTGAATAAAGCCTTGGACAGTTTTACCCAAGCAGTAGAAAAAGTATCCCATACCCAAGAGCTTATGCTCGCCGAAGCAAGGCTAACCAAAACCCTCTATAAGATTATTTGTGCCGTCACAGGTTATAACGACTTTAAACGCGTGAAGCAGGGGGCTGGTGTCGATCTTGCCAATCGCTTTTTAGATCATGGTAACTATCTTGCCTATGGGTTAGGTGCCACAGCCACTTGGGTGTTAGGTTTGCCTCATGGGTTGTCTGTTCTCCACGGGAAAACTCGTCGTGGTGGTTTAGTGTTTGATGCAGCGGATTTGATAAAAGACGGCATCATCCTGCCACAAGCCTTTATTAGCGCCATGAATGGCGATAGCGAACAAGAATTTCGCCAGGCTTGTATCACTAACATTCGTCGCTGTGAATCCCTCGATTATATAATCGACAGTCTCAAGCAAATCAGTGAAACGCTTGGGGAAAAGAAATGAACATCCTTCTCGTCTCCCAATGCTCTAAAAAAGCCTTAAAAGAAACCCGTCGCGTCATTGATCAGTTTGCGGAGCGAACTGGGGATCGAACATGGCAAACCGCCATAACGGAACAAGGCTTAGCCACCTTACGTAAACTACTTAAAAAGACAGCGCGCCGAAATACGTCAGTAGCGTGTCATTGGATTCGTGGGCGTAACAGAACAGAATTGAAATGGCTGGTGGGTAATCCGCGTCGTTTTAACGAATGGGGTAGTGTGCCGACGAACGTAACGGGTCGAGATATCTTGCGTTCAGGCGATGAAAATACGTGGCAAACCGCAGAAGATATTCGCGTGTTGGCTGGGATTGCAGCACTGTTTCATGATTTTGGTAAAGCCAATAAAGCTTTTCAAGAGAAATTAAAACCTTTTTCAGGTAAAAAGAAAAAAACTTACGAACCTTATCGCCATGAATGGGTATCTGTACGATTGTTTGAAGCCTTTGTGATACATGCGATTGAAGGTGTGGAGAAAAGTAAGCAAGACGCGGCATGGTTAACCTTGTTAAGTAACTTGCCTGACGACATTGAAAGCAAGGTGATGGCGAATCTTAAAAAAGATGGAATCGATACAAAAATCTATTCGCCATTATGTTTGCTTCCACCTGTTGCTAAAGCAGTGGCATGGCTTATTCTGTCTCATCATAAATTGCCAGAGCCTTTTGACGAAGATGTAGAACTGGTGAAATATCCAGAAGGTATCATTGATGGTGGTTATATCTGTGCCGAATGGAACTCCTCGCAATGCCGTACTCAAGATTGGAAAACTAATGAAATAGCAGCAGTTTGGTTTTTTGAAAAGGGCACACCATTTTGCAGTAAAGTCTGGCGTGAGCGTGTTGGTCGTATCGCAACGCAAGGCGCTAAACGTGCGCAGCTACATACGCAAGACTGGCTGAATCAGCCATTTTCCTTGCACCTTGCTCGACTTAGCTTGATGTTGGGCGATCACTATTATTCTTCACAAAAGTCCATTGGTCCCAAGAGTTCATGGCATGACGATAAAGGCTACAAAAAAGTCTACGCCAACACATGGCGCGAGCGAGGCAGCCGAGACAATGGGAAGTACAATCAAACCTTAGATGAGCATTTAATTGGTGTGTACCGTCATAGCCATCAAATCGTACGGTCTTTGTCATCGTTAAAAGAATCCTTACCTGTTATCACCCGACACCCCGAATTGAAGAAGCGTACGCTAGACAGCCGTTTCGCTTGGCAGAATAAAGCTTACGAATTAGCGGTCAGTGTTAGAGGTAAAGCCAAACAGCATGGCTTTTTTGGGGTGAATGTCGCTTCCACTGGCAAAGGCAAAACCTTTGCCAACGCGCGTATTATGTATGGCCTTGCTGATGACAGGAAAGGCTGCCGATTTAGTGTCGCACTTGGGCTGCGTACCTTAACTCTACAAACCGGTGATGCCTTTAAAGACTTATTGCGACTCGACGACGAAGATTTAGCGGTTCTCATTGGTTCCAAAGCCGTGAAAGATTTACATGAACAAGCGAAAACCAAGCGAGTGCTAGAAGAAGAAAGCAAACAGGAAGTCTTGTTAGGGTCAGAATCTGCCAATGATTTCAGTGACCAAGACAGCTACGTCAGCTACGAAGGCATGTTAGGTGATGGGCCATTATCGCGTTGGTTAGAAAACTCCCCAAAAAATAACAAATTGGTGAATGCGCCTGTCTTGGTGAGCACCGTCGATCACCTAATGCCATCGACCGAAGGCAGTCGAGGCGGCAAACAAATAGCGCCCATGCTGCGCTTGCTAACGTCGGATTTAGTGCTGGATGAGCCGGATGACTTCGGCTTAGAAGATTTACCCGCCTTGTGTCGATTGGTGAATTGGGCAGGCATGTTAGGATCGAATGTGCTGCTGTCATCAGCGACATTGCCGCCCGATTTGATCAATGCGTTATTCGCCGCGTATCTTGCTGGCCGCAAACATTACGAAGCCGCTGTCAGTGTGAATCCAAGCCAAACGCCTAATGTGGTCTGTGCTTGGTTTGATGAATTTCGCAGTGATTCCATTCAAGCCAGTGAGCAGACTGTTTTTTCTGAGCACCATCAAAAACTCATGGCAACGCGCGCCGAAAAGCTCCTAGAGCAATCTATCAAGCGTCGTGTGGCGCTGGTTGATTGTGACGGTAAGGTTGACTGTGACAATGAAATGGATAGCAAGACCCACGATTCAACGGTGATTCAAGCTGTATCGAATCGCATCCATCAAAGTATTTTAGCGCTTCATTATGCTCATCATCATTCGCACCCTAGTTTGCCCGCGAAAGCCAGTTTTGGCCTGGTGCGAATGGCCAACATCAATCCTTTGGTAGCAGTGGCGAAAGCCTTGATGAACACACCAAGCCCAGATGGAATTCAGATTCATTATTGTGTTTACCACAGTCAATTTCTCTTATTGCAGCGTTCCGCTATCGAGAACATGCTGGATACGGTATTAAATCGAAAAGATCCAAACGCCATTTGGACTCAGCCTGGCGTAAGTGCTGCGCTGAAAGCTCAGCCAAATGATCAGCATATTTTTGTTGTGCTTGGTAGTCCAGTAACTGAAGTAGGCAGGGATCATTCGTACGATTGGGCAGTCGTAGAACCTTCGTCGATTCGTTCCTTAATCCAGCTAGCAGGGCGAGTGTTACGACATTCAGATGCGACCGTGGATACCGCGAATATTCATTTGCTTAACCAAAATGTTCGAGCCATGAAAAACGAAAAGGCCGCCTATATAAAGCCGGGGTTTGAAAGCTCTGTGTTTCTGCTAGACAGTCATAAGCTAAATGATTTGTTAGAGCCAAGTGAATACCAAACCATCAATGCCTTACCTCGAATTCAAAAGCGAGATTTGTTAGCACCAACCAAGCGCTTTGTGGATTTAGAGCATGCGGCGCTGCATTCTCAACTGTGGGGAAAAGATAAAGAGAACGGTGAAGCCTTTGCCAGCTTATGGTGGGACAAGCCCTGTCATTGGACGAATCATCTACAACGCAAGTTGCCATTTCGTCGTCATACGCCAGATGAGTCCTATTGCTTCTATCTGGAAGAAGAATACGACGAACCCACTATGCATCGCTGGCACGACAACGGCGAATTAAAAGCCGATGACAAACAAAGCTTTCAGCGCGACCAGGCGCTGACTTTTGCCAAAGGCGTGAATAACTGGGCGAAACAGTTTGACTATCAAAGCGCATTGCTTGCTTTGGCAGATGAGCTCAATAAAGAACTTAGCGAGGCATCGATTCAATTTGGCTCAATTCGGCTACGAAAAAGTGGCGAGAACGATGTGTGGCAACAGAGTGATGTATTGGGATTCTACAAACCTTCTAATTAGAAGGTTTGTAGAGCCGCTTATTCAGCGGTGGATGAAAATGTCTATACGCACTGGTATAGCTATATTTTCTGAGCTACCGATTAGGTAGTGTGTGGATTCTATAGTAAACTGATTTTTAATTCAAATTATAGTTATATGGCTATTTAGTTTAAAATGCCTATAGTTATATGGTTCCAATTTTTTTCTTTCTGCCTTATACTGATTGCTTATTAGGTAATTAGAAGGTGGTTTTATATGTTTGATTTTGAGAGTGAAGAAGTCAGTAAAGAAGAAAGCGACGGTAAAACGGGCAATAAGAAAGTCGAGCGAAAGAAAAGAAAGGTCTTTCGTTTTGGTGTTCAGGAAGATGTAGCTGGAATGGTTATTTGCCCCGCGCTTGTTGTGCTTGGTGGAACGTCATTCCATTGGTTTGATCAGTTTAGTAGCGTGTTTATCTAGATAATTTCTATAATTTAGAGCAGGAGGCGAGGTGGCAGATTTATCCGAAAAGATCCGCGATTACATCGACAGTCGCAAACAGGATCGGTTAGACAAGTTTGATAAAGATACGCAAAAAGGCGTGCAAGCGGCATCGGCAGAAAATGTCGCCGCTTACGAAATGGAACGGGCGGCCTTGAGAGTGAGTGAAGAGGATCGCTTTAAGCCAGTAAATTGGCTCAGCGATGCAGCAAAGCGTGCGAAGCAATTGCAGCTTGTTACTCATGCACTTAAATTCACGCATTCTGATGCCAAAGGAACAAGTCTGTTTGCTCAGAGAAAGTCCTCATCAGGGTTGCCATTTATTTCCACATCAGCTTTAGAAAGTCCAAAAATTGATGTGGTAGGCAATGCGGCCGCGTTAGATGTTGGCAAGTTGCTCTTGCTTGAGCAGAACGATGGCAAATTGCTGGTGAATTTTATCCAGCTAGGCGATATGTCAGCTTTTGAGTCGTTTGCCGAATCCAAAGAGCAATTAGCGGACTGGCTAGCTGGCTTTAAGTTGGCCGTGACCGCCAAAAACCCAAGCTCCCACAAGTTGGGTAAGCAGCTCTATTGGCCGATTGACGACGATTATCATCTACTCCTACCACTTTATGCCACATCGCTTTCTCAAGAGCTTTTTGAGCGTGTGCAGCATGCGCGCTTCTCAGAAGAGCAGAAAGAGGCGCGGGCTGCGCGTCGAAGCGAAAAAGAGTCTGAATTTGACACGATCGAGTTTCCACATATCGCCGTGCAAGCTTTTGGCGGGACGAAACCACAAAACATCAGCCAGCTTAACTCTGGTCGTGGAGGGCGTTCTTTTTTGTTAAGTAGCGCGCCACCAACATGGCAAAGCCAAGAAAAACCACCGTTAAAAGTGAAGTCCATTTTTCGTGGGCCGTTTTCTCGCAAGGTGTATGGTCATGTTATTGGCTTGAAAAAATTCTTAGTCGCCAATTTGAATAAGCGCAGTGTTTGGGAAATACGAGCTGAAAGAGCGCGCCGTATTGATGGCATTGTCGATCAGCTGGTCGCTTATGGGGCTGGCGTTCGAACCTTTCCTGCGGGCTGGTCTTCCCATCCAGACTGTCATTTGCCGCTGCATCAAAAACTATGGCTAGACCCAAATCGACGAGCGTTTGATAAAGAATTTGAAGACGAATTTGATAAGAAAGAATGGCAAGGTTTGGTCGCTGCGGATTTTTCTCGTTTCTTAAATGCCGAACTAGAGAAAAACGCCGATATCGCCACCGGTGATGTTGAGTTTGTGCAGTGGAAAGTACTCACCGCTCAGGAGCTTAGGCTAGTGCAAGACGATGTAAAGGGAGCCTTTTAATGGATAAATTACTCGTAATTAGACATCTTAATGTCGAAGGGGCCAATGCCATTGCTGGGTTAACGTGGGGTTTTCCTGCCATGACTAGCTTTTTAGGTCTAACCCATGCTTTACAACGAAAAGTCCAAGTCCGTGTTTCTGATAAATTAACACTGACAGGCTGTGCGGTGATTTGCCATTCTAGCCAAGTGCAGTCTCATAGTAACAACATGAGTCGAGAAAACTATTTTGCGCTGACACGTAATCCTCTTACGAAAGACGGCAGTACTGCGCCTTTTAATGAAGAAGGCAAAATGCGCATGGATGTGACGCTCCTGATTGCACTATCTGGCTCGACGCCACCATCGGTTGAGGACGGACTTACAGAATGCATCGAAAACGCTTTAGCGGCATCAAGAGTGGCTGGTGGCACAGTGCAGAGCATAGGCAGTGTTGAACTCATTAAAGATATTGGCGCAATAAGTCGGGAGCCAGCCACACGAAAATCTTTCTTACGTAAGCTGCTTCCAGGGTTTGCTTTGGTCAGCCGTGACGATGTCCTGAAAGACCACATAGAAAAAACGCAAAAAGCACCGTTAGATGCCTTTTTAGATTTTAGTGCTCGAAAAATGTCTTCTAAACCAAATGGCGATAAAGCCGAATGGACCGTGGATAGACTGGATTACACCGGATGGCTCAAGCCTATTGTGGTCGGCTATCAGGGAATATCCGATTTGTACGAAGCGGGCCAAGTGGGGAACGTGCGAGATCGTTCTTGTCCTGTGCAATTTGTTGAATCGATTTACTCTCTGGGTCAATGGATCAGCCCACACCGAATAGACGATTTGAAGCACCTTTTTTGGCATCAAGAATACCAAGCAGACGACGCACTTTACCTTTGTAAAAACGATTATCAACCAGAAACACCGATTTTGCTAAACAACGTAACAAACCAAATCATTGAGGAGAAATAGCATGGCAGCAGTAAAAACCGCATCCGTATTGGCGTTCGAACGTAAACTGGCAAATTCAGATGGTTTGTTGTTCGCAGGAAGTTGGTCTAAGCCAGACGGTGAATGGAAGCCTGTTCAAGTCAAAGAGAAAGCTGTTCGAGGTACTATTTCTAACCGACAGAAAAAAGGTGCTAGTTCAACTAAACTAGACCAAGATATTACAAATGCTAATCCTCAACTTGTTGATGCTTCAGCTTTGCCATTTGACTGTGACTCTTTGAAATTAGCTTTTTCATTACGAGTGCTAGGTAATTTGCCAACGCCTTCTGCGTGTAACAGCCCAGACTATCAAGAGGTATTGAGTAGCACGATTCAGTCTTACATTACAGAACAGTCTTTTTCCGTGTTGGCGCATCGTTATGCTTCTAATATTGCTAATGGCCGCTTTCTATGGCGTAACCGTGTTGGTGCGGAAGACATCTCTATTCGTGTGACGCAAAAAAATAAAGAAGGTAACTCGACGTGGGTTTTCAACGGATACGACCTAGCGCTTCGAGACTTTGATTATCAAAGTGATGATTTAAAAGCCTTTGCTGACCAAATTCAAAAAGGTCTGACCAGCGATACCTTTACCTATTTCCAAATTGAAGCCTTTGTAAAACTGGGCGAAGGGCAAGAAGTCTTCCCATCTCAAGAGCTGGTGTTAGATGGCAACTCCCGTAAGAGTAAAGTCTTGTATGACGTAGATGGCACCGCCGCTTTACACTCGCAAAAAATCGGCAATGCCATCCGCACGGTAGATACTTGGTATCAAGGCTCTGAAGAGATTGGCCCTATTTCTGCCGAGCCGTTTGGCTCAGTTACCAGCCGTGGTAAAGCCTACCGTAGCAATAAAGATGACTTTTATACCTTGTTTGATAAATGGATGGAAAAAGGCCAAGCGCCAGAAACAGAGCAACAACATTACGTTATTGCGAACCTAATTCGTGGTGGTGTGTTTGGCGGAAAGTCTGACGCGTAAAGGAGAGGTTATGGACCATTACCTGGACATTACTATTTTGGATGACCCAGAGTTTACTCAGCCTGTTTTGATGAATGCGTTATTTAGCAAACTGCATCGAGCATTGGTGGAAGTCTCTCAGAATGACATCGGCGTGAGTTTTCCAAGCGCCACTAAAAAAAGCTTGGGAGACAAGCTTCGTTTGCATGGATCTAAACCTCGTTTAGAAGAGCTTGAAGCCTTGCCTTGGCGACGTGGTTTAGGCGATTTCACTGTCGTTACTAAAATAGCGCAAGTACCAAGTACTAATGAGTTTTGCCTTGTTAAGCGAGTTCATGTGAAAAGCAATGCCGACCGATTGCGTCGCCGAGCAATGAAACGCCATGGTATTTCCTATGAAGAATCAGTGAAACGAATTCCGCAAGAAGTTGAAAAGCAATTGGAGCTGCCTTTTGTCAGAATCAAAAGCAAATCAACAGGAGAT
Organism: Marinomonas pollencensis; assembly: GCF_003387375.1. Lineage (GTDB taxonomy): Bacteria > Pseudomonadota > Gammaproteobacteria > Pseudomonadales > Marinomonadaceae > Marinomonas > Marinomonas pollencensis. Next base: position 216,840 of record NZ_QUNG01000006.1, read on the forward strand.
CAACAGTTTCCATTGTTTATTCAGCAAACCATAACGACATCAAAAGGCGAAGTGGCGAACTTTTCCAAATACGGATTAAGCGCAACCAGTGCCTTGCCTTGGTTTTAACCCTTTTTTTTTGCGCTAATGCCAAGCCCTTATAAATAGGGGCTTGGCATTTTTCATTTAGAAAAAGGTGTTTTCACTAGAAAATCACAAAGCTCTTTAACAATCAGATAGTTAATGCTAGTTTCCTCTACTTCACCGCCGAACAGGCGGCTTAGAAAAAAACCGGTCAAGAAACTAAGAAGCGTAATCACTTCACCGCCGAACAGGCGGCTTAGAAAAGCACTTGGCTAAGCTCTGGACCTGCCAATCTCTTCACCGCCGAACAGGCGGCTTAGAAACACATGATCCAGGAGGATGCCGAACGCTTTACCTTCACCGCCGAACAGGCGGCTTAGAAAAGGTGTGCTTTGTCACGTGTTTCTTACGATAGCTTCACCGCCGAACAGGCGGCTTAGAAAATGTCAGTCCTCGTCTATGATGTCGATAAACACTTCACCGCCGAACAGGCGGCTTAGAAAATGTATGTCAACCGTGTTGACTTCGTTACAGGCTTCACCGCCGAACAGGCGGCTTAGAAAACGTCCTCTACAGAGTCATATCTCATGTTAGACTTCACCGCCGAACAGGCGGCTTAGAAACTACTATGCTAATGATTTGTGGGAAGCGTCCTCTTCACCGCCGAACAGGCGGCTTAGAAAAATCAGATGACACTCCCGGAACACTGCCTGCTCTTCACCGCCGAACAGGCGGCTTAGAAAACGAATAGCTTGTCGATTGGCTTTGACTGCTGCTTCACCGCCGAACAGGCGGCTTAGAAAACTGTGTCAACTAATGGAGCAGCTATTGCTACCTTCACCGCCGAACAGGCGGCTTAGAAAAGAAACAGGCGATCCAGATCTGGACGAGATCACTTCACCGCCGAACAGGCGGCTTAGAAAAGTCCCAAGCGGAATCAATAGATCCAAAATAGCTTCACCGCCGAACAGGCGGCTTAGAAAGTGGGGTAACGTGAGTTCCATCAACTCTGTGTCTTCACCGCCGAACAGGCGGCTTAGAAAGCTCGCGCTTGGCCTTTGAGCCCTCGCCCGAACTTCACCGCCGAACAGGCGGCTTAGAAATACTGTCCCACGGCTTAGCGCCTATTTGTCTGCTTCACCGCCGAACAGGCGGCTTAGAAAGATAAGCGGCTGACTGGCCCAATGCCATTCCCCTTCACCGCCGAACAGGCGGCTTAGAAATGGTGTAATCCAACTGGAAAATGACGACTACACTTCACCGCCGAACAGGCGGCTTAGAAAGTTCCTGATGAGACGCCAGAAAAAATCAAGGACTTCACCGCCGAACAGGCGGCTTAGAAAATTGTCGTATTTAAATCTCGCTGGATTATCGACTTCACCGCCGAACAGGCGGCTTAGAAAATACTGGTGTCCAGTAGAGGGAAAGATAGGATCTTCACCGCCGAACAGGCGGCTTAGAAATTGGGCGACTGGGCGTGTTGGCCATGCTGCAACTTCACCGCCGAACAGGCGGCTTAGAAAAAACTCAGATAACACCGTTTCTCTATCTACTGCTTCACCGCCGAACAGGCGGCTTAGAAACGAATCATCAACCATCGAAACAGGCGAGCCGACTTCACCGCCGAACAGGCGGCTTAGAAACGTCCACGCTTATGCCCCCCGTACTCCCGCCGCTTCACCGCCGAACAGGCGGCTTAGAAAGAGCAGGCTGTTATTCAGGTGTTAAATGCAAACTTCACCGCCGAACAGGCGGCTTAGAAAAATATATGCATCAAGTTCACCACTGACATAAGCTTCACCGCCGAACAGGCGGCTTAGAAAAATACCTATTTCTTTTGTCGACTTGGTGTTTGCTTCACCGCCGAACAGGCGGCTTAGAAAAGCCGAACGAAAAGGGCGCTTTCGTGTTGAAACTTCACCGCCGAACAGGCGGCTTAGAAATGAGCACGAATTCCGAGCAGTGGCGGCGGCAGCTTCACCGCCGAACAGGCGGCTTAGAAATTCGATGTATTAACTATATCGCACCACTTAATCTTCACCGCCGAACAGGCGGCTTAGAAATGTAGAAGGTGGTAAATCAGGCAACCCTTCGGCTTCACCGCCGAACAGGCGGCTTAGAAATGATCCCGTCGGAAATCGGTAAACTCGCTACGCTTCACCGCCGAACAGGCGGCTTAGAAATTAACGCCAGCAAGTGGAAAGGTAACTTACCTCTTCACCGCCGAACAGGCGGCTTAGAAATGAGCCGACATCGACCCATCAGAAAGACAAAACTTCACCGCCGAACAGGCGGCTTAGAAAGCCATTGCCCGTGGCGTGGAGGGTTGAAACAACTTCACCGCCGAACAGGCGGCTTAGAAATCATCAGGTAGCAACGCATCATGATCAAGCATCTTCACCGCCGAACAGGCGGCTTAGAAACATTTCGGGTGTCACTCCGACAAGAAGTTTTACTTCACCGCCGAACAGGCGGCTTAGAAAGTCAGGGTCAAGGAGTCAAAATGATACAAGCGCTTCACCGCCGAACAGGCGGCTTAGAAAGCCATTGCCCGTGGCGTGGAGGGTTGAAACAACTTCACCGCCGAACAGGCGGCTTAGAAATCATCAGGTAGCAACGCATCATGATCAAGCATCTTCACCGCCGAACAGGCGGCTTAGAAACATTTCGGGTGTCACTCCGACAAGAAGTTTTACTTCACCGCCGAACAGGCGGCTTAGAAAGAC
>NZ_QUNG01000006.1:219724-245412 GCF_003387375.1 Marinomonas pollencensis
TCAAGCATCTTCACCGCCGAACAGGCGGCTTAGAAACATTTCGGGTGTCACTCCGACAAGAAGTTTTACTTCACCGCCGAACAGGCGGCTTAGAAAGACATTTGAAGCGGCCAATTTTTTGACTTCATCTTCACCGCCGAACAGGCGGCTTAGAAATACAAACACCCATTTGCAACCATTATTGATGGCTTCACCGCCGAACAGGCGGCTTAGAAATGTACCCATCAAGGAAGTGGAGGCGCCTTAGAAAATATTGTTGTTCCATATTCAGACACCCAAAGTCTTCACCGCCGAACAGGCGGCTTAGAAATCAAATTAAATATGATGATTTAAATCCTATTACTTCACCGCCGAACAGGCGGCTTAGAAAAAAGGTGTCACGGTTGCGGTCACTGCCATGACCTTCACCGCCGAACAGGCGGCTTAGAAAAGTGAAACATGCCAGGCGCGTGCGGCGAGTCGCTTCACCGCCGAACAGGCGGCTTAGAAACACCAATAATTCCTGCCATGTCTGTTGCATCTCTTCACCGCCGAACAGGCGGCTTAGAAATGTCAGATCCGCGACGCCCAGGGCGTACATATCTTCACCGCCGAACAGGCGGCTTAGAAACTATGACGCGTCTGTACGCGAATGTAATTACTCTTCACCGCCGAGCAGGCGGCTTAGAAAAAAGCCATCCTCTGCGCTCAGCATTAGCGAATCTTCACCGCCGAACAGGCGGCTTAGAAACTATGACGCGTCTGTACGCGAATGTAATTACTCTTCACCGCCGAACAGGCGGCTTAGAAAAAAGCCATCCTCTGCGCTCAGCATTAGCGAATCTTCACCGCCGAACAGGCGGCTTAGAAAAAAGCGTGGAACTCAATTAAATCAATGTTTGCCTTCACCGCCGAACAGGCGGCTTAGAAAAATATCAAAGTAGTTTTTAAGCCACTCGACAGCTTCACCGCCGAACAGGCGGCTTAGAAATAACCCACGATGAAACAGAAATAGTCAGCATCACTTCACCGCCGAACAGGCGGCTTAGAAAGTCAGGGTCAAGGAGTCAAAATGATACAAGCGCTTCACCGCCGAACAGGCGGCTTAGAAACCGACGCAAGCAAAAGCGAAGCTGCCTCCCGACTTCACCGCCGAACAGGCGGCTTAGAAAACATCAAGAGAATGGCTAGAACGGTTGTATTCCTTCACCGCCGAACAGGCGGCTTAGAAAAGCGGGTTTTATGTGGCCGTACCAATGCGAAGCTTCACCGCCGAACAGGCGGCTTAGAAATCCTGCAAGAAGATGGTGCGCCTAATGGTATTCTTCACCGCCGAACAGGCGGCTTAGAAATTACAGAGGAGGAAGTGGACAAGATGAGCGAACTTCACCGCCGAACAGGCGGCTTAGAAAACAGTGGCAGGTTCATAGATGTCGAACTGTTCCTTCACCGCCGAACAGGCGGCTTAGAAAAACTGGTGTGAATAGCTTATGGGCTGCATCAGCTTCACCGCCGAACAGGCGGCTTAGAAAAATCGTGTTAGTTGCCTGTCTATCTGAGTTGACTTCACCGCCGAACAGGCGGCTTAGAAAACTCTGCGCTAAGATTAGAGTAAGAATCTGTTCTTCACCGCCGAACAGGCGGCTTAGAAACTGTGAAGTTAGGTAGGAGCTTTGGACATTGAACTTCACCGCCGAACAGGCGGCTTAGAAATAGGCAGAACACTTCCGTAAGGTAAGAGTCTTCTTCACCGCCGAACAGGCGGCTTAGAAAAAGCATTGGGCTATGCGGCCAGCGTAAACGGACTTCACCGCCGAACAGGCGGCTTAGAAATCTGCCGTCGTTGCGGGCGCTGGTCTCATGTACTTCACCGCCGAACAGGCGGCTTAGAAAGTACCACTGCATTGATTGCGGTTGGAAGGGGCCTTCACCTCCGAACAGGCGGCTTAGAAATCAGCCATAATGGATAAAACAAATTCGGCTTGCTTCACCGCCGAACAGGCGGCTTAGAAACTGCGGCCCGCGCGACGGAGACGGTCACACCACTTCACCGCCGAACAGGCGGCTTAGAAAATTTCGAACATTTCTTTCGCATATTCGATGATCTTCACCGCCGAACAGGCGGCTTAGAAATGTCGTCATTACCCCTGAAATGGTTGGTCATACTTCACCGCCGAACAGGCGGCTTAGAAAAAAAAGGTAGAGACGAACACGATCTCTAAAGCCTTCACCGCCGAAGAGGCGGCTTAGAAATTTTGTCTTGCAGAATTTTTTATCTTCTTTAGCTTCACCGCCGAACAGGCGGCTTAGAAAAGTAAACGAGTGGCCGCCATCCGAGTAAAAATCTTCACCGCCGAACAGGCGGCTTAGAAATAGATCGCGAAGATGAAATTGTTGAATTCATGCTTCACCGCCGAACAGGCGGCTTAGAAACTCAAAATGAGGGGGTAGGCAATTTTCGTCAACTTCACCGCCGAACAGGCGGCTTAGAAATTTGTCTTTTACTGACAAAGCGCGAATGTGCTCTTCACCGCCGAACAGGCGGCTTAGAAACATGCATCAACCCAACAAGCTCCTCTTCCTTCATCTTCACCGCCGACCAGGCGGCTTAGAAACTAGGGAACGAACCCTTGACACCCTCGCCAAACTTCACCGCCGAACAGGCGGCTTAGAAACTAGGGAACGAACCCTTGACACCCTCGCCAAACTTCACCGCCGAACAGGCGGCTTAGAAAAGCAATAGATCCAAAGATCGAACAGCCATGCCCTTCACCGCCGAACAGGCGGCTTAGAAAAAAGTCTGAATCTGTTTAGTACCCACAGAGAGCTTCACCGCCGAACAGGCGGCTTAGAAACTCTCTGAATCTTACGTTGATTGCTGCCTCACCTTCACCGCCGAACAGGCGGCTTAGAAAATCATAGAAGGTTCGAGATCCCGAACTTGTTGATCGCTTCATGGTCAGAAGCCGCGGGCTGGCGATAGAGTAAGCCGACGCTTTCTCTATCGGGCCGTTGGGGTGAGTTAGTCTGCTTTATGTGTGGTTAGGCGAGCCATTGTTGTTGGTAATAGCGTTCAATGGTGTCGTCTTGCCAGCTAAATAGATAAAGCCAATTATTGTCGATCAGGTGTCTGACGGTGTCGTGTTTGGCGACTATGTCTGCGATGGCGTGCTTTGGTGCTGCGATATAGACCGCCAGTCTAACCGGTGTGTGCATCCAGTTTTTACCGTCGCTGATCGATTGCAAGGGGAGTCCAATTCGCAAATCGCCTCCGTTGCCTTCAAACACGCCAATATTACCGCCCACGGCGTTGTGCAGTACTTTATTGCCGCTACCAAATTTAAAGTGGTCCGTGACGGATAGGTTGTATTGCATGTTTATCCAGTGAGTCACCAACATAGGCGCGGTTAATAAGCGTTCTAAAATGGCAAATTCGTTGTCCGTTTGCGCTTCATAATCGTGTAAAAAGCAACGACCTTTTAAGTCCAGCTGACGTGTCTTATAACGAGGTGCGATGATGAAGGCGTTGTTGTTCGCTAGCCCCCATTCTGGGTTGACTTGTGACCAGTCGTTAGCCCGTTTTAAAAAGGCTTTATGGCGCTGTTTATCTGATACCTCAAGCAGGGAAGCGTCTAGCTTTTTAGCGCGTTCTTTTTGTGCGCCATACATGGCTTGCTCTAACCACTGAGCGTGTTGTGGCGCGAGCGTGTGATCAAAACAGGTGAGCTGATCTGTGGTGGTATTGTGCAGCGCCGCAACAAATTTGCTGTTTTGTGGAATCTGTATGCCCATAGTTTTTAAGCTTGAGCGCACTGCAGGGTCATTTAATAATGTGGCCAATACTTTGACATTCACTTCGCCACTTTGTCCGCCACAGGCACCACACTCTAGCCCTGAGGCGTGTAAGTTGTTGCTGGTATGGCTACCGTGACCAACCAATAACACGGTTTCTGCGTAGTGTTTTATGCCCATGGCGTCTAATATGCCTTTGGCAAGCTGGGCCTTATCCTGGCTGGTTAACGGCTTACCATTCTGGGTGATCTGCCACTGTGTGTTGGGGGCGAGTCGTGCCGCTGGGTTGGTTTGACGCTTGGAAAAAAGCGTCTGCTTGAACATCTTAAAGGCATACCACCACCCCATGGATTCAACCATAGAGAAAGAGGCGGGGGCGGCGTGTCCCCAGCGTTGCCAGCGGGCTTGCTGTTGTTCGTTTTGAGCGTGCTCAATGTCGGTTTCAGATTCACTAACGGTAATAGAAGGCTGCAACAAGCCAGGAAGCTGAGGCCTTGAATACTGACTGTGTTTGGCTTTGTATTCGATGGGTAGGCCAAAAAATCCAGCAAAGCCCAAGGTTTGTATGGCATCACTTTGCTTTTCTAGGGCGCGCCTGAACACTTCTGAGCGCACATCAATACAGAAGACCGCTTGCAGCTCTGCTTTGATGGGGGGCACCAATGACTGGCTGGTCAACTGCTGACTGAGCTGCTTTTGTTCTGAGTATTCTAACGCCAGCGCCCAAATTTTTACGCTTAGTAAGGCTTCTTTATGTTTGGCGATGTGTTGCTCTATGGTCTGCTTTTGTTTTTTCCACGCTTGTTTGATGCTGTTTGCTTGTGGGTTTTTATGCTTGCTTAGATAGCGCCAAATAACCAGTTCCCAAGCCATTTTAATCGCCAGTAACGACATCAAATGCTCTTCTTGTTGGTCAGAGTCCTGCCATTGCAGATAGGCAAGGTAGCTGCTCCAGCCGTTAATATCCAACAACAAAGCATGGGCGTAGTAGGGTAATGAGGCCTCATCTAATGCCAATTCGTTGATCACCATGGTAAACAGTTGGTCCGTGGTTTTGGGTAAGGTTTTAAACTGATGAATTAACTGAGGCTCATCAAGAATAATACTTAACCCCTTGTCCTCAGTGGTAACACTAAGCCAATGCGGATACAGGTGTATTTGATTATTACTGCTCATTTGTCTTAGGGTCGGACTAATTTGCTGATAATGGTCGGCACAAAACTGGCTTACTTGATGGGTGATTTCATCGTGCCACGACATTTTATTAGCCGGTCTTTCTTGGTCTGCCAAATCGGCGATATTTTTCCATGGGGTGAGCGTGGGAAGTGGCTGCGACAGCATTTCAATAAGTGATTCTGGTAATGCTTGTACGCCATAATGCTGAGCGGCTTTAGTAAGCGATGCTTGATCAATACGTCCCTGATTAAACCAAGCGACATAGGTTTCTGTCGGTAAATAGGCCTTGATGCCAGCGATGGCAGAAAGCTCAGTGGCGACTGTGTCAAAGGGCTTATCTATCAATGACCACAAAGGGTTAACGGCGATGAGTTTATCAAGCGGCCAGCTAGGGGCGATCTTTTCTGTGGCCTTCACTAATAGGCTTTTTTGCTGGTTATTCATAGTCGTATTGATTCCCTAATAATGCTTAGGCAAGCTAAGTTGAGACGGTGACGTTGAGTGTTTTTGTTTGCTTCTTGCAGGCAAGGTAACCGGCCAAATTTTTAGCACTGCACGGGTAACCCATTCATCTAGGTATAAACCTGCGAAAAGCGTCATAGACAGACGACGCACCCATGGCCAATGAATTTGGTAATGCAGCAAAAGGTTAATGGTAAACAGTAAGGTGAATAAGCTCATTGCCCAAATATCAGGGTAAGAAAAAGCCGCTACATGGTTTGTTTCAGCGGGTAAGGCAAACCACATTAGGCTCTTTAGTGCGGCATAAATCAGTGTGAGAGCGAGGCCAGTAACAAAGCTTCTCAACCAAGACACAGAGTGTTCAGAAGAGCGCCACTGAACGAGTAAAATACTCAGTGCCAACGCAAACAGCCACCAGGTACTAAAGGCGCTATCAAAATGAAAGGCAAAGCGTACCGCTACTACGCAAAAGGTGGCAATGATTAACGCCAGGCTCCAATCTTTCATCGTGGGGAAGACCGGCTTATTTGCTTGGTATTTTGTTGGCGCACAGAGGGCCAATCTCAAATAATCATTAATCGCATTGCTTGAGTTGAGGAAGGAGTAGGCTTTGTAAAAAGAGTGAGCTAATAAATGCAACAGCACCAGTTCATAAAGGCCAAGTGCAAACTCCAACAGCATTAATCCCATTTGTGCACTGGTGGACCAAGCCAAGCGAACTTTAACGCTGATGCGGGTGGTCATCACCAAGCTACTGGCTAGGGTGGATAGGCCTGCGACAATCAGTAACAGCCAGATAGCAGGGGCGCTTTGTGACACCAATGGGGCAAACAGCAGCAGCATGTAACCGCCTAAATTGATTACCCCAGCATGAAGTAAGGCGCTTACCGGTGTGGGGGATTCGACCACCTGAATTAGCCAGCCATGAAAAGGCAGTTGCGCACATTTGATTAACGCGGCTAAGGCAATGAGGCAGGCCGCTAATTGATCCTGCCACGCAAGGGGTTGTCCCATTTTTAATGGCTCAGTTAAAGACGACAGCAGACTACTTATGTAGACACTCTGGTGTTGCTGATACAAGAGTACAAAGGCGATAAGCAAGGTCAGCTCTGCGATTCTCGCTAAGATGAACTTCTTATGGGCCGCTAAAATGGCACGGGGGCGATCAGGAAAAAAGGTCAGTAAGTTATGCAATGAGAGGCTAATGCAGAACCAGCCAAGCCAAAACAGTACGAGGTGATTGGACATGACGGTGACCGCCACAGAAGCAAGAGTAAACATTAGCCAACGATAATAGCGCGGCAGGTTCGCTTGGCCATTCATGTAATTTCGCGAGAAACGGAATAATACCCAGCTCATTATCACGATGAGCGCGAGCATGATCTGGCTAAGCTCGGTGTGGCGAAGAAGTTGTTGAGCGGGCTCTGGTGTAGATAAAAAGAAATACGCCGCGAGATTTAGCCCATAGAGACACAATAAACCACGGCTTAGCCAAACGGCTGTTTGTGCAACTGAGGTTGATTTTTCTCGGCAGCCAAGCAAGCCACACAAGATGAGCGCGATAGGAATAAGTACAGGCAATAAATTCCAAGTGACCAAGGGCACGTTTTATCTCCACATCAGGGTTAAATAAGTTGGGGGCATTATGGAGATTTCATTGATATAATAAAAACACATATATTTTATGAGATCGTTCTGTTTTTGTTATGTGTTGTTGGTTTTTGTGCTTTTGTAAGGACCATTATTTATGGCTAGATTGAATTACCACCACTTATATTACTTTTGGCGAGTGACCAAAAACCGTAGCTTAACCGAGGCCGCCGAAGAGTTGCATGTGTCACAGTCGGCGTTGTCTGCGCAGATAAAACAGCTTGAGAGCAACCTCAATGTGACGCTGTTTCTGCGACAAGGTCGCAAGCTGGTATTGACCGATGTGGGGCGAAGAGTACTGGCTTATGCGCAAAACATCTTTAGCACAGGGGAAGAGCTGGAAAACTTCCTACAAAAAGACACCGCTTACCAAATGCAGCACATCACTTTGGGCGTACAAAGTAATCTGTCTCGGAATTTCATTGAAAGTTTTATTGAACCCTTGCTTGAAAATGCCAATATCAACTTTTCTTTGTCTTCAAGAGGCATGACAGACCTTCTCAATGGCCTGGTGAATCACGAGATAGACCTTGCTTTAACCAATCGTGCTATTTTAAGTGAAAGACAAGATACTATCTGGCAAAACCAGCTAGTGGCGCGTCAGCCGGTGGCGATTATAGGGCCTTATGGTGACAAGCCTAGCAGCGAATTCCCTGAAGGGTATCAGGATAAAAAGTGGGTGGTTCCGGGCAAAAATGCAGACATACGTTCCGCGTTTGAATCCTTTTGTGCGGTGCATCAGTACCAGCCAGATATCAAAGCGGAAGTGGATGATATGGCGATGTTGCGCTTGTTGGCTCGAGACAGTGGTTTTTTATCGGTTTTGCCCCCGGTGGTAGTGAAAGACGAAATTGAATCAAAAGTGTTAGAGGACTACGGCAGCATTCCACAAGCCTTTGAAAGTTTTTATGCGATTACCGTACCCAGAAAATTTGCCGCGCAAAACGTGCTAGATCTTATTAAAACGGCGATTAATAAATACGCCTAAGTAGCGCTTTGCTGGTGGGGTGTAGCCCTCATATTTGGCAGCTGGAGTGCTATCTGTTACCCAAGGCAGGCTGATGAATAGAGAGGAGTAGAGTGAAAATATATGGTGATATAGGGTCTGGGAATTGCTACAAAGTGAGATTGCTTTGTGCTTTATTGGCCATTGAGCATGAGTGGATTCATCTTGATATTCTGGCAGGAGATACTCAGGCGCCTGACTTTTTAGCAAACAACCCAGCAGGTAAAATTCCTCTGTTGGTTTTGGCAGACGGGCGATGCCTGTCTGAGTCTAATGCCATATTAAATTTTCTGGCCACAGGCAGCGAGTTGCTCCCCCAAGATCCTTTTCTACTGGCTAAAGTCCAACAATGGCAGTTCTTTGAGCAATACAGTCATGAGCCCTATATTGCGGTGGCGCGCTTTATCGCCAAATACCTTGGGCTTCCTGAGTCCAGGCGGGCGGAGTATGAGTCAAAACAACAAGGGGGGCATAAGGCTTTGGCGGTGATGGAAACTCAGTTAATGACAACACCATACCTTGTGGGAGAGACACTAACAACGGCAGATATCAGCTTGTATGGCTATACCCATGTGGCGCAAGAAGGTGGTTTTGATCTTTCCTGTTATCCCGCCATTCAAGCTTGGCTGAATAACATCGCTGCTCACCCGGCTTACCTAGGCATGGAATAATAGGTGCTTCGTTAACCTAACCCTGTCATTTGTTCTTTGGTATACCTCGGCATGGAGTAATTTGTTAACTTAACCCTGCCATCGGTTCTCTGGCTAATGCTGTCATCAAGATGTGCTGAGTAGGGTTAGCCATAAGAGCGCTAGTGCGCAGCGGCCAAATCGATACAGGGTCCTTGCATGGCTTTGGCGTCTTCTGCATCGTGGGTCACCAGCAGCGCAGGAATATTGGCTTTGCGAATTTCCTCCAGTACAAAGACACGTACTTCGCGGCGTAGCGCCGGATCTAGCTTGCTAAAAGGCTCGTCGAGCAGAAGAAAACCAGGTTCTGATAAAAGTGTTCGCTGTAACGCAACGCGGGCTTGCTGGCCGCCAGAAAGCTGTTCTGGAGTGGCGTTGGCTTTGTCTTTAATGCCTACGCGTTCTAGTGCTTGGTAGGCCAGCTCTAAGCGATCGCATTTTTTGACCTTGGCGGGAATCGCAAAGCTTAAATTTTCTAGAATACTCATGTGAGGGAACAGCAAAGGGGTTTGTTGCAAAAGCCCCACACGGCGTTCTTGTGGGGTCTTAGTATGAATAGCAACCTGGTCCAAATATACTTCTCCTTGGGCATTTAAACCGCTTGAAAGCGTTCCACTTAAAAAATTTAATAGGCTAGATTTGCCAATGCCGCTGGGGCCCATAAGCGACACCACCTGTCCATTTTTTATGTTTACATTAAGCGCCTCAATAAGGGCCTTATCTGCTAAAGACAATGAAAAGTTTTTTATAGAAAGCACATTTGCTCCTTGTCTGGGTAAAGCCGAGAGCCTGTTATTGGCCGTGAATAGGAAGTTGCTTGTAGCATTTTCTTAGCCGCAAATAGAGCGCCAGTCGCCATCGGGTCCAGCGCGGTGGTAAAACATGGGCCAGCCAAAAGACAAATACTGGGAAAAAGGCTTGTAGTAGTGCCATGCTGCCCACTTGTTTTCGATCCCCCGATGCCGCTTGGGTGACCGCTTCTGTGGTTAAGGTGCTATAACGACCTTCTCCAGCAATCAGGGTGGGCAAATATTGGGCAATGCTTACTGAAAAGCCTATAGCGAATGCGGTTAGTAATGCCGGCTTTAGCATGGCGAGTTTAATAACAAAATAATTACGCCAAGGGCGGTGAGTTAACCGATTGGCTTGCACTAGGTAATCTTCATTGTAAGCCAAATAAGGGCCTCTCAAAGACAAATACACATAAGGTAATACGTACATTAAATGCAGCGCGATAATGGCGCTGAGGGTGCCATTAAGGTTTATTTGAATCAATAAAATGTGCAGACCAAACAAGAAGCCTATTTGAGGAAGCAAGATCGGCACATAAATAAGCCAGTCAAATGGGTGGTTTTCTGAGTGTTTCGTTAGGCGCTTGATTTCTAGCATCAGAGCGCTCATCAAACAGGCAATAAGCGTGGCTGAGAAGGCAATAATTAAGGTGTTGCTGGACAGCTCGATGAGGATCGGGTAAGCGCGTTTGATATTGTCGAAGGTCCAACTTGATGGCAGTGCATCAGGAAAGCGCCAACGTCGTGTTAAAGACCAAATAGGCAGTATCACCAGAGACACCAGCGCGCTGAATAAGGTGACCAAGCCAAACAAGACACCCATTCGTAGCAGATAATCGGTGAAGCCCGTGCGCTTGCCGTTGCTGCGTTCGGCTTTTGTTAGTCGAGTTAATGCACAATGAGCCAGTTCCCAGCCCAACATCACCACGCCAATCACCAGCATTAGAGCAATGGCGCCAGCGCTGGCAACAAAGCGCTTGCTGAGTTCTGGGTCGTTAAACCAGTGGAATAATGTCACGGCTAAGGTAGAAGGCGTATTAGGGCCAATCACCACAGCAAGATCAACGACGGTCAGGCTAAACGCAATCACGATAAAGATCGGCATGCGAATAATAGGGTAAAGCTGAGGGATCAGTACTTTGCGCCAAATGGTTAGGCGTTTGTAGCCCAATGTTTGGCATACTTCTAGGGTTTTTCTGGCATCAATCGCATGCAAGCTGGCAAGCATAATAAACAGCAGATATGGCATCTCTTTCATCACCAACGCAAAGATCAGTGAAAAGCCGTAAGGGTCTTGAACGGTAATCCAATTAGGTGGGCGGTCAAAGCCGGTTAGCCAGGGGCTAAACAGCCGCATTAGCCAACCTGAAGGGCTTAATAAAAATAATAAGCCAATGGCAATAGCCGCATGAGGAATGGCGAGTATAGGGGCAAGTAGCTTTTCAATTTTTTGAAAAAAGGCCCGTTGATATCCCCACGCTAGTAATGACAAGGCGATCCAAAGGGCGACTACAGGTGCAATAATGCCGGTTATAAGGGTGAGTTTAAGGCTGCTATAAAACTCATCGTTTTGCCATAATGCCCGCCAAGAGGCGAGTGAAAAGTGCAGCTCTCCTAAGGGCGGAAAATAATGAAACGCTGGCAGTAAAGTGCCAACCAGCCCGACCAGGACTGGGATGGTTAATAATAGAGCAAGCAACCAGCTGGTAATGCGTAAGCGGTTAAATAGCATGTAAAACGAATGACTCTTTAAGGGTAAATAGCACGGTATCCAGTGCTCTATAAGGGTTGGCAGAACGCTGCTTTAGCGAGGCTTTGGCCATGCTATTGTGCATAGCGCTTGAGCCATTCGTTTTCCAGCGCTTTTACCCAGCTTGTATCTGGCTCAGGCAAGGTTTTTCCCAGCTCTGAAATGTTTAAAGTCGCAATGCCACGGGGAATAGCGTCGAATTGCTGTTGTTGCCTAGCGGAGAGTTTTGCATAAGACAGGACACTAAGGTCACCCCATACGGTAGGTTTCTGTTTTTGAATTTGTGCTTCTGGCGAGAGCATGAAATTCGCGACCACTTCTGCCCCTGCTTTGGCGCTGCTGTTATACGGAATAGCAAGAAAATGGGTGTTGCCTATGGTGCCTTTAGTAAACACATAAGAGCGCACCGAATCAGGTAAATTACCCTGTTGAATAGCAACCGAAGCAGATGAAATATCGAAGCTTAGGGCCACATCTATCTCTTGGTCATCCAGCAATCGAATCATTTGAGTGGCATCGGTTGGAAAGACTTTGCCGTGGCGCCATGCGACCTTGTTGAGCTTGTCTAGATAGGCCCATAACGGCGCGGTAACCGCCTGAAAATCAACGTGACTGACGGGCTTTGTCAGTGCGCTTTTATCTGTAGTGAGCTCATATAGTGCCTGTTTAAGGAAGGTCGACCCTAAAAACTGCGGAGGGGCAGGATAGGTGATACGGCCAGGATGCTGTTGGGCGTAGGTGAGTAGCTCTGGGATGGATTTTGGGGGTGTTTTTAAAGTGGCTGTGTCGTACATAAATATGACTTGAGCCATTCCCCAAGGGGCTTCCATGGCATCTACAGGGGTGCCAAAATCGTGAGTAAGGCTCTCTCGAGCTTGCTCATTGATGTATTTTTTGTAGTTCGGTAATTGGGTGCTAAACGGGCCATAAAGCAACTTGTTTTCTTTCATAGCACGAAAGTTTTCACCGTTTAACCAGATCAGGTCAATGGAGCCTTGGGTATTTTTGCCCGCGGCTTTTTCAGCCAGCACACGATTTACCGCGTCCGCGGTGTCCGTTAATTTCACTTGTTTAAGCGTTACGTCGTACTTTTCTTTAATGCGTTTGGCAGACCAGCGAATGTAGTCGTTTACGTTATCAGCACCACCCCAAGCATTGAAATAGACGGTTTGTCCTTTGGCTTTATCCAAGGTGTCTTGCCATTGCGCGTTTGCTTGCAGGCTGGTGAATAATAACGCTCCGCTAAGCGATGCGGCGATCAACGACTTGAGCATTCCTGTCCCCTTACTAATTACTGAATTTGTTATGACGTTGGTTAGACGTATTAGTTCGCTGATTTATTACAGTGTTTTTTAATACTGAGAAGTTTTTATTAAAATTTTGTTTTAGCGTAACATGTTGCCTGCTCAATGTGGGCGTGTGTTTCACCGAATGATAAGAGTCAGTATGCCATATCAAATTTATTCTCATACCTTACCGAGTGCGACGCTGGGCACTCAGCGTATTCTTAAAGCGCACCATTTCGGAGAGCAGGGCGCGCGACCAAAAGTGTATTTACAAGCTGGGCTCCATGCCGATGAGTGGCCCGGTTTTTTAGTGCTAAACAGCTTAATTAAGTTGTTAAAGGAAGCCGATGATAAAGGCTTAATTAAAGGGGAGATTATTATTGTGCCGGTGGCCAATCCCATTGGTTTAGCACAAAATTTCCACGGTTATATTCCTGGCCGTTTCGCATTTTCAGATGGTGGCGGTAATTTTAATCGTAACTGGCCTCAACTGGGTGAAAAAGTAAAAAAACGCCTTAAAGGCGAAGTCACAGGCGACGCTCAAGAAAATATTGGTTTGGTGCGCTCATATATCGCTCAAGAGCTCGCCGCCTTGCCTGAGAACACAGAATTGCAAGGTATGAAGAAGACCTTATTGGCTCTGTCTATGGACGCCGACGAAGTGCTGGATCTGCATTGTTCTGGTGAGGCGAGTATGCATGCCTATGTGGCACAAGAGTTTGAGGACTACTTCAAGCCCTTGTTGGCTTTATTAGGTGCCAAAGTTGGCTTATCAGAATTAGAAACCGGCGCGGCGTCGTTTGATGAAACCAATGTCAGTGTGTGGCGTACACTAAAATCAGATTATGCCCACTTAATCCCTTGGGGTAGTCGTTCGTTAACGCTGGAACTGCGTGGTGAAAACGATATTTCGGATGACTATGCCAACCAGGACGCTAACGCGCTATTTGATTATTTGGTCTTGCGTGGCGTGGTGCTTGGTAACGCACCTGAGGTGGACGACAGCGAAGTGGTTTACTATCCGTTAGATGCGATGGACCTTGTGAAAGCTCCAAGTGCTGGCATTGTTTGCTACAGCAAAAACATCGGAGACCCAGTGGAAGCGGGTGAAGTGATTGGTGAGGTAGTCGACTTAATGGAAGATGATGTAACGGCGTCCCGTTACCCGCTTATTGCGCGCGCGAACGGTGTGTTTTTTGCCCGTGTGCAGCGACGATTAGTGGCGCGGGGGGAATCGATTGCAAAAATTGCCGGTCGTGAGCATCTTGCTTTCCGCGAGATTGGCAATTTATTTGAAGACTAGGCAAGCGTATTTTGATGGATGAAACTTTGACAGATCAGCAAGCAAGGCCGCGACAATTGACCGCCGAGCAACTGGCCGTAGTGCAACACAATGTCAGCTCACCGGCCAAGGTCATTGCGGTGGCAGGGGCAGGGAAAACCACCACCTTAATTTCACGTATTGAGTTTTTACTTGAGCAAGGGGTGGATGCTGCTGAGATTGGTGTGTTTATGTTTAACAAAAGCGCACAAGAAGAGTTTAGTGAACGCTTAACTCAACACTTACAGCAGGTAGGGCAGCGACGTGCGCCCAGTGTTATGACCTTTCACGGCTTTGGTTTAAAGCTGTGTCGTCGCTTGGAGCAGCAAGCTTGGTTGCCCAATGCGAAGCTGCTGACGGACGATTTTAGTTTGGTAAAACTGGTTCGTGAAGCGCTCAACCGATTGGTGCGAAACGGCGAGAAAGTCACCCTGCAAGACGAAAAAGATTGGCTAGAAGATGTGCTGTTATTCATCGATCAAGTGAAAGCTTCAGCGCAGCCTGCCATGGCAGTGTTTGACTCTTTAGGATGGTCAAAAGAGCGCCGCTTTTTTCCGGCTTTATACGATGTATTGGAAGATCTAAGAAAGCGGAATAATGTACGTTTTTTTGCCGATTTATTGGCGGATCCTTATCAGTTGCTTTTGGATCTTGATGCAGAGGAACAGCATCAAGTACAGGGCTTTGTGCCTAATTTTCGGTATTTATTGATCGACGAATTTCAAGACATTAACCCATGCCAATATGAGTTATTAAAGATGCTGTATCCTGCGCCTTGTCAATGGATGATAGTAGGCGACGTACAGCAATGTATTTATGAATGGCGTGGCGCTAGCCCTGAGATCATGGCCAATCAGTTTGACCGAGATTTTGCAGGAGTAAAGACGTATCCATTGAGTACCAGTTTTCGTTTTGGGCACACAATTGGTCTGATGGCGTCCAGTGTTATCAGTGAAAACGACCCTGATGCTTTAGTGCTAGGTGAAGGTAAGCAGACTGAGGTTTCCTTCGCCCGTGCTCCTAAAACAGGTAAAGCCTTGTTGGGCGAATTGAAAGCCTGGCTTGAGTCTGGTCGAGCTCTGAATGAGTCAGCCGTACTGGTGCGTTTGTACAGTGATATGGTACCTGTTCAGCTGGCGTTGATGCACAAGGGTGTGCCGTATCAATTGCATGGTGATTCACCCTTGTTGGAAAACCGACAAATACGCATGTTGATGGCGTATTTAGCGGTGATTGCCGGTGCTTTAGAGAAGCCAGATCTCTTCTTTCGTCGTGATGATGTTGATTTTCTGCTGACCGTGCCTAGCTTAGGTGGTTCGGTGGCCCAGCGTAATACCTTAATTCAGCAAGCGCGACAGTCGCCTCATTTGTTGCCGCAAATTATTGAAACCATGGCCGACCAAGCAGAAGGGTGGCGAGCCAAAAAACTCTATGAGCGGGCTGATTGGTTGCGCAGCTTGAGTATTTATCGCTCGGATCCGGGCCAGGGCTTGGCTCACACCCTAGAGAAATTGGGTATATATCGTTATTTTGAGAGCACCAGTAATAAGGATATTCAAACCCAAGAGAAGATCGCTACCTGCGAGGCTTTTATTGCCTATGTTCGTGGAGTAGGAGGTGACGCTGCCAGCGTACTGACCCAGCTGGCACAGCTTACTGAAAAGCAAGCAGACGACGCCCATGGTATTCATTTAATGACGATTCATAAATCTAAGGGATTAGAGTTTGATTTGGTGTTGCTGTCGGGGCTACAAGAAGGGCGTTTTCCCTATTATGACGAAGATCTAAGCGCAATAGACAAGCAGGCTGCAAGCCAGATGGCATCAGAGCGCCGCTTGTTTTACGTGGCGATCACACGAGCTAAACAAAAATTGGTCTTGTTAGAAACACCGACGCCAGACGACACTAAGAAGATGCAACGCGGAGACATTCCGCGTGCTGCCTTAAAGAATCTTGCGTTGTCGCGTTTTGTCTTTGAAGCGCAGCCTTATGCCGTCAGTAAAGTGATGCAGCTATGGCCAAAAGGAAGCAGTGAAGACCCTATTGATACAGAAAAAGGCTCGCTCTTTCAGCGTTATCTAAGCCGTGTCGCAAATTCGCCAAATTTGGTGTTTCGCCATCAAATGAGCGACAACAATAAAGGCTTACAATCTGGCGATAAAGTACGCCATGATCAGTTTGGTCAAGGCGTGGTGGTGCGCCAAGAAAGTAACGGTAAACGCATGATTTTTGTCGACTTTGGCGAAGCAGGTTTGAAGCGTTTTAACCCACAACATACGCAACTCGTAAAACTGTCATCGAGAACCTAGCCTGTTTAATAGATAGGCAGTTTTGCGAAACACATTATGATTAATTTGGAGCATCTAACCATGTCTATCCCGCTAATTGATTTGGCAAAGCTTACTCACAGTAATGACTCGATTCGCCTACAAGAAGTCAGCGCTCTGGATAAAGCCTGCCGTGAAATTGGTTTTTTCTATCTGGTAAATACCGGTATTCCGGCGGCATTGTTTGATCAGTTGATGTCGACTGCTCAGTCTTATTTTGCACAGCCTGATGAGGTTAAGCGCGCCATTGATATTAAGAATAGTCCAAACCATCGAGGCTATGGATGCATAGGTGAAGAGCAATTAGATGAAGTTTCCCATGCTGATTGGAAAGAGACCTTTGACATGGCTCTGGACTTGCCAGTAACGCATCCGCTGGTGGCGAAATACCCCAAAATGTATGGTCCTAATCAGAACCCAGATGATCCTAAGGCGCTTGAAGTACTGCATGACTATTATTTAGCGGCCTTTGATGTGGCAAAAGTCGTGTTAACCAGCATGGCGCAAGCCTTGTCGCTGGAAGATGATTTTTTTACCCGTTGTTTTACCGATCATGTAACAGTACTGAGGATGATACATTATCCGCCACGCCCACAGAGTGATCATGACAATGGTGCTGGCGCACATACGGACTATGGTTGTGTGACTTTATTGCTGCAAGATCAAATAGGCGGTTTACAGGTTAAAAACCGCCAAGGTGAGTGGGTCGATGCAACCCCCATTGAAAACGCGTTGGTGGTAAATATCGGGGATTTGATGCAGCGCTGGACGAATGATGAGTATGTGTCGACGGCCCACAGAGTGATGTCTCCATTAGAAGGCGTGCATCGTTACTCTTTTCCATTTTTTGTGGAACCAGATTATGAGACTAATGTGGTTTGTGTTGAGTCTTGTCAGTCAGTTGATAACCCAGCGAAGTACGCGCCAATTCTAAGTGGTGACTGGATACAATCTCGCTTTGACGCAACTTATGCTTACCGTGAAAAGGAAGCCTAATACTCAATAAATACGATTGCCACCGATGAACAGATAAAGCGGACTGTTTAGGCTGTCAGCTTTATCAACTCTGGTAACGCTTCTACACGATATTGATTGTCTTTGATACGTGCCATGTGGCCTTGTGGAATCAGCGTCCAGCCTTCACTAGAAAGCTCAAGAGGCTCAGAGCCAATGACGATGTGGTGCTCAAATTCTTTGCAGTATAAGCTTGGGGCATGATCATCACTGGAAAAACGAATGGCGATCATTTCGCTGCCATTAGACAGTACCGAAGTGAAACGAAATGGCTCTGTGATGTTTTTCTGCCGCATAATTTCAAGCACTTGTGTGATGGTGGATGCGATGGCTCTTTCGGGGTTTTCTTCTAAACCGTTGGCGATCAAGAGTAAAAATATCACTTCAGAATCGGTCGCGCCACGGCGCTCATTGTATAGGTGTTCAGGGATAAGGCGATCAAGCTGCCAGCGTAAGGACTCATAATCACCTATTTGGCCGTTGTGCATAAAAAGCCAGTTTTTATAGCTAAAAGGGTGGCAGTTAGAGCGATTGGTGGCGGTGCCTGTTGAGGCTCTTACGTGGGCAAAAAACAGCCCGCTTTTAATGTGTCGAGCAAGGCTTTTTAAATTGCAGTCACTCCACGCGGGTAATATTTCATGGTAGAGCCCTGGCTCTTCCTGTTCGTCATACCAACCTAACCCGAAGCCGTCTGCGTTGACGGTGACTTCCGATTTTTTGGCGCTTAAGCTTTGGTGAATAAGAGAGTGCTCTTGTTCAAACAATAATGATTCAAGGTAAACTGGGTCACCTTGATAAGCCATCCAACGGCACATGTTATTCTCCTTGCAAGCAGGGGGGGGGAGCCCCTCTTTAACTATTAAGGTGTGATTCTACACCTTGAAGTAGCTAATTTTTGTAGATAATTATTCCGCTAAGCCAGCCAGTTGAGCTGAAGATTCGCTAATAGAGTGAATGGAGGCGGTAGTTTTTGATGCAATGTCAGTAATATTAGTGACGTTACGGCTGACTTCTGAGGTGACGCTGGCTTGTTCTTCAGCGGTGCTAGAAATTCGGTCATTCATCTCGCGTATTTTAGACACAAAGAGATTGATATTACCCAAAGAAGACTCTTCGTGTTTTACCTGACTAACCGCATCTGTGGAGCGCTGATGGCTCGATGACATGGCTTTTACGGCAGAGGCGGTACCTGAGTTAAGTAAGGTGATCATTTTCTCGATTTGTTGGGTCGCATCCTGAGTGTTTTGTGCTAAGTGTCTTACTTCGTCGGCAACCACAGCAAAACCTCGCCCTTGTTCACCGGCTCTAGCAGCTTCGATAGCGGCATTGAGAGCCAACAGGTTTGTTTGTTCTGCGATGCCCAAGATGACATTTAGAATATTACTGATCTCATTGGTGTTGCTTTCGAGTTCGTTGATGATGTCTGCTGAGCTCGAAATTTCCGATGCTAATTGTTGAATAGTGATAATGGTATTAGCCACAATGCTGGTGCCTTCAGTGGCGGCCAATTCTGCTTCATGGGCCGCTTGGCTAGCATCTGTAGTGGCTTCAGAAACATGCACCGCAGTGGCTTGGATTTCTTTCACTGCTTGAGATATTTGGGCGGTTTCATTCTGTTGCTGCTCTACCATGCTGGATGATTCATCAGTGATTTTATTAAGGGCATTGGCTGAATCCGTTAGCATGCTGCTGGATTGGGCAACCTCATGAATAATGCCGCGCAATTGTTCAACCAGTTTGTCCATTGCCGTTTCAAGCATGCCAATTTCGTCGTTACGCGAGGAGTGGGAAGCTTTTTGTCCCAGCTCACCAGAAGCGATTTCTTCTGCACGACGGACCGCATTACGCAAAGGACCACAAATACCATTAACAATAAGCAGGCTGATCACAACCCCGACAACTATCAGTAGTGCTGCAATCGCGCCACTGGTGTAGGTGCTTTGGTTCATGACTTGTTGTTGCTGTTGGGTGGTTTTATCGTTGTAGGTATAAAGCGCCGCGAGGATTTTTTCCATCTGGCTGTTGATTAGCTTTAAGCTGCTATCTGCTACACGACGTGATTTGTTCGCTTGCATGGTTTTTAGCTTGGTCCACCAAGCGTAGGTTTCAGTACTGGCTTTTAAAAAGGCAGCTTGTTGCTCTTCTAAGGTATTGATTTGCTCTAAAAGAGTGGTGCGTTCTGGATTCGCTGGCATGGTGGCTAAGATAGCCTTAGCAGAATCAATGCTGGTGACGAGCTTGGCAGTGTGTTTTTTAAACTCTTTTTCGGATTCCTTAATTTGTTCTGTGCCATAGCCAATGATGGATTTTGCTATCGATACTTGGAAAAAACCACGCTCGAACTCAACAGATTGCTGAAGTAAGAGTTGGCGACTTTTTTCTAAGTTGCTCATCAAGTCTATGTTGTTACTAGACAGAGTCTGTAGCTCTGAAAAGATTTTTTTGCTGGCAACAGCAGAGTTGAGGCTCACCCCAATGATGACTATCGAAAATAGAGCAATTAGGGAGAGTATTTTGGTGCGGACTGATAGATTTAGCATGCATTAACCTAGTGTCATTATGAAAGAAGTGACTTTATTATTTTGAGCAAAACATATGCCAAGAGGGGCGCCCAAAGGTTTGCCTCTAATTCCAGCTTAATGCTTCTGTGAATGATTTGTCTATCTACTTGTTAATTCTGATTATTTTTCAATCAGTGGGGGCGGAGTTGGTTATCGCGTGGTGCCATGATTAGCTGGGTTATCAGGTATTTGATCATTAATCAGGAAAGGAGTGTGAGAATAGAAAGAAGGGTTGGATAAAGATGCACTGCTTAGATACTGCCGCAGTGCTTCTTTATTGTGCGATATGGTTTTTTTCTGTGTTTTATTCTGGTGCGGTATGAATGACGACCTGGTCACCATTGACCCGAAAAAAGAAACAGTCGCGGCGGTTGGTGTGACAAGCGGGTCCTTTTTGATCTACCTGTAACAAAATGCAATCGCCATCACAGTCGAAAGACATGGATACTAAAGATTGTCTGTGGCCTGAGCTTTCACCCTTACGCCAGTATGTTTGGCGTGAGCGTGACCAATAGCATACTTGACCTGTTTCCAGTGTCTCGCGAATGGATTTTTCGTTCATGTACGCCAACATTAACACTTCGCCACTATCGTGTTGTTGTGCAATGGTGGCAATAAGCCCTGCATCGTCTGTTTTTAAGTTGGCGAGTACCTCATCCAGAGAAAGGGACTCGCCTTTATTCATCGTTTCAAATTGTTTTAAGCTCATGCTTAATGTCCTGCGATTACTTGGTTAATTATGCGCTCACTGTCTTTTCTGAAATAGCGCCCTTGCCGATGCCTTCAAAAGCATGGACTTCAAAATGCTTGCCTGGGTTTTCCATTGCCAAGGTGTTGGCTATGTGTGCAGAAAGTGACTCGACTGTAGTGTCACTGTCCAGCATGTAGACTTGTTGGCTGTCGATAATCAGTTCGAATTGACCTTGGGCACTCTCGTAACCAAAGTGGTGGTAGTGTTGTTGCTCTTCATCGATTAAGCCAAGCAGATCTTCTTGCGTACCTAAATAGCTGTCTTCCCAACGTTTTGCCCAGTCTTGTTCGCGTTCGGCACTTCGAACACCATCTTCATAAATTTCAATGGTCGAGCGATGGCCGTGGGCGATGCGCTGACAGTTTCCGGCGTGTTTCTTTAGACCGTGGCTGTATTGGTATTCCGCCCCGTCAATTTTTTCTGATGAAAAACGCACACTAACGGCTTCTAACTCGGCTGGCAGTAGGTCTAAAATCTGTGCTTCCACCCATTGTGCCGCTGCTTGTGGGGTAATCTCGCTCATTGGCAGTGAACAAATAGCCTGGCTTGGGGCATCACATTGAAAGCGACGGCCATCAGCGTGATTAAACCGAAATGAAACACGGTCATCTTTTAGAGGTGACAATGTGGCATTTGGGTGCTGAGTAGGGATCGCCAGCATGTGGTCAATATGGTCGTCGAGCCATTTTTTAATGTATTTTTTGACTAGGCTAAAGTCACAGATCATGCTTTCGTCATTCAGTTTTCCTGCCAGTACTATGTCTGTCTGCCAGCTTTCGCCTAATAATCCACGCTCAGCATCAAAATAGGATAAATCCACGTGTGTTAGGTTTTTAACAAATAGCTTCAAGTAGCCGCTCCTCTAAATATTATGGCGGCTATCTTACCGTAAATAGCGAAACTGGTGCTAATCTAAAACACCCGCTAACGCCGTTAGGGTGTGTATAAAATGTGCAACAGAGTCGCTTAAAATGCTTTTTTGCTAAGCATTTGAAAAACGTAACAAAAGTTGTTGATATTTCATAATGGCTGCGTATAATTCTGCCCCAAGGTCAACAGGCCTCCTTTATGGTGTCTCTGCTGGTCCCCTCGCAACAATAAACCGTTAATCTGGTCAGGTCCGGAAGGAAGCAGCCACAGCGGTGGACTTGTGTGCCGAGGTGCGGCTGGTGGAGATGCCACCTTAATCTCCCCATGTAAATTCCACCATAAGATGACAAACTTTGCAGCATAAGCTGACATGGTCTAAGTCTAAGTTGTTATTTAGCTACAACTTACAGGTGTGGTGTATGTACATTCGCAATTTGCGTAAGCCAAGTCCAAGCAAAAATATCTACAAATTCGCGAGTAGAAAGAACCGCTAAACCATCATGTGTGAAAGTGTCCATTTTCGTTTTAGACTGTTCGGGCTGAAACATTTCTGCCTCATTATGAGTTTGCGCAACAGAATAGTGTGTTTTTCATTCAGGAATACGTCCTACAATTACTAATGAGTGAGCTTGTAAAACAGCTTTCTGATTGATGTGTTCACATCAAGCTCTTAACCTTACGACTCTCGTGAAATTGCGAGTATAAGCGGGTAAAAGTAGATATACCGATCCAGCTTCATGGTTCGGCTTCTTCTTGAAATACGACCAATGACAGAAGCGTTACACGCATAGTCTAACAGTTGATGTACACACTTAATCCGCAAGCAACTTTGGCGAGCTATTATGGTTAGATCGCCCAAGTGTATGTTTATCATTGAGGTAAGCCAAGCGTTGCTTGTTTTCGTTTACTTAGTGCAGAGGAAACTATTCGATAGGATTCAGACAGGTAATACTTCAGCTCTTCATCGAGCGTTCCGTCGGTATCGGTTTGCTGGATCCATTTCATCCCTCGACTAGCAAAGTATGGAGCAGGACGATAGCCATCATGATTACACAAGAACTCATAATTGAGATTTGAAGTCTTAAATGTATACGCAGAAGCTCCATTTTTTAGAGTAAAGCCAATCGCATACACCTTTCCCCCCACCTTCCACACATGTGAGTTTCCCCATTGCATGACATAGGTTGAGGGTTTTAAAGCTTCACAAAATTGATTGAATTCATCGTGTTTCATACCCCTGTATTCCTTATCTGATGCTTTTTAAGCTACTTAGCTCACTTTAGCTACATTGGCTTTATAAGTGAAAAAGTGAAAGCTTTTAAGAAGCGGACTTTCCTAAAATCAGAGACATAACTGGAATTCCCGTTATTTTTGAACTTCCGATTATGTAGATTGTGGCAGCGAGCAGATCCATTAATGAAATAGGAATAAATGCCATTGGCGCGATACCAAGCAGAGCGGCATAGCTGACAACGAAGAAGCCAAAAAGTCGAACAAGGCCATTCCAAACAATTATAGGAGCACGCCTAGGTAAGTCTGAGACAGCCCAAAGTAATGCTGCCCCGATACTTATAAAGAACGAAGCGAGCACAAGAGTAACAATGAATGAACTTGGCTTAGGAGAAAGAAGCTCAGGGATCATGATCCCAATCGCGACAGGAAAATTAAAAATGGCGGTAATTTGTACAAATTTCTTAAACATATCTCTACTCAATTATTTGAATGTATCGGTTGACTAGGATTTATTTTGTAGTGATCAGTAAGTAATGTCAATATTTTTTAGCGATAACTACAAAATAGGTTTGCACTCCTTATCCTCGTTACAAATCAATCACACAGACTGCATGAAGAATTCACTTATGCTCTGTCATTTACCAGAACAATAAAAAAAGAGTTTGCTAACTTACAACAAGACTCAAACGGCGATACTCACCATAACAATAAGCGACACAAACTCCTTACCCCTTTCTTTACCCATCAAATAAACGGGTTATTCAATACATTCTATAGCGATCACTAAGAAGTATTTAGTTATAGCGTTGACATTCCTTAGCGATCGATACGGAATGTTTACCCTGGCGTGGTTGCAACAGATATGGCGGATCTTACTGGTTTAAGTGAAATGGCATCGTCACCACAATAGTATTACTGACCACTGCTCGTCTGTATCGAATTGAGTGCGTAGTCCATGACCGATTCTGCAACTTGCTGTGACTCACCCGCCCGAATCTGAGTTGCAAGACCGTAAAGAACTGATAGTAGATATCTCGCTTGTAGTTCTGCGCTTGCAGAGTCATTAGTAACGCCTTCAGATTCAATCAAAGCACCAATTAATTTTTGGGTTTTAAAACCAAATTGTTTTATGTGTCTCGTTGCTTCTTCTGGGAAGGCAGCGCTATCAGACTCATTGACGCTTTTTACTAGTAAACAGCCAAGTGGCGTTTCAGTATCTGAAAATTTTTGAATCAATTCATAGAAACACGCTCGTAGTTTTTCTATGACGTGCGTATCTGAAGGCTCTGTGATATGGCGATAACACGGGTCAGTATATTGCGTGATGTAATGCGCGATCACTTCTTTGAATAGCTGCTCTTTATTGCCAAAAGCGGCATATAAGCTAGGCGTATTGATCCCGAGCTCTGAGGTTAGGTTCGCGACAGATGTAGCTGCATAACCGTTGTTCCAAAATATGCGCATTGCCTTATCGAGTGCGATATCTCTGTCAAACGATCTCTTTCTTCCGGCCATTAGCGATGGTCCTCCTACCTAAAATTGTCTGTATTGATTGATATTTTGTAGTACTCACTAAAAAATGTCAATTTCGATGTTGACTTTGTTTATCGATCGTTACAGAATGCATTCACACTATATGTATCGATCACTATAAAATATTGGTGGCCGTGCAGATGACTTTATGAATACCAACCAATTTGTAGGAAAAAATAATGACGATTAAAGCATTAAGAACACCAGAAGAACGTTTTTCAGTACTCCCTGCGTTTCCTTATCAACCTAATTATGTTGATGATCTTAGCGGGTATGAATCGCTGCGAATGGCGTATATCGATGAAGGTGATAAAGACTCGGAATACACGTTTCTTTGTTTGCACGGTGAACCAACATGGAGTTATCTATATCGTAAAATGATTCCAGTTTTTACTGATGCAGGTCATCGTGTTGTTGCCCCTGACTTATTCGGTTTTGGCCGCTCAGATAAGCCTATTGAAGACTCTGTGTACAACTTTGAGTTTCACAGAAACAGTCTAATTCAATTAATTGAACGCTTAGATCTTAAAAATATTGTGTTGGTTTGTCAGGATTGGGGAGGGTTCCTTGGTCTTACTTTACCAATGGATATGCAAGATCGTTTCAAAAAACTTATTGTGATGAACACTGGTATATCAAATGGTGAACCGCTGGCTGAAGCAGCAGTACAGTGGATAGCTTTTAATGAAACGATTTCAGAATTACCAGTAGCAGGGCTAGTCGCATGTGATGCTGGCGCAGCTGTCAATGTGATGGATGTACTTGCATATGACGCGCCATTCCCTGACAAAAACTACAAAATTGGCGTGAAACGATTCCCACAGATGATCCCAACAAATGCGGATGATGATGCGGTGAAGTACGGACTTCGTGCGATTGAGTTCTGGTCAAATGAATGGAGCGGTGAAAGCTTCATGGCGATAGGTATGAAAGATGCAGTCTTAGGTGAAGCCGCGATGATGCAACTAAAATCGGTGATCAAAGGTTGCCCTGAGCCAATGAAAATTGAAGAAGCAGGTCACTTTGTTCAAGAGTATGGTGTTGAAGTAGCAGAGCAAGCTCTTGCTTCATTTACGATGAGTTAGTTGTACTCATTCAGACCTGACATATGGTCATGCTCATAAGCATTTTTGAGCATGCCGTATTGTTCTAAACACAGTGAACTTACAAACCAATCTTCCGAGAAGTTAAACCTAGGAATTAGTTATATGAAGACAAATATTGAAAACAAAGTAGTTGTAATTACAGGTGCAGCAGTGGACTAGGTGAAGCAATGGCTAGAAAACTGGCTTCTCAGGGTGCAAAAGTGGTGTTAGGCGCGCGCCGCATTGAAAATGCTGGACGCGATTGTTGCTGAAATTCAAAGCGAAAATGGTCAAGCAGTAGCATTGGCAACAGATGTGGTAATCCCCCCGAAAAATAACAGCAGCCAAAAGTAGAATTTTCTCGTAATCTAAACGCAGGAGGTTCTGCATGAAAAAATCTCGTTACACTGAT
>NZ_QUNG01000007.1 GCF_003387375.1 Marinomonas pollencensis
ACGCTCACCAACGAAAGCGGTACAGCAAGCATAATCAGCGGCTCGGTTGAATCCAATAGCAATCTGAATGTCATCTATCGGCCTTAAGCTGAGGTATTCTCATGTGTAAAAACTACTTTTAGAGGAGCCAGAACCACAGACGGCTCACATTACGCTTTAAAACGCCCATATTTCGTTTTAATTTCCTGCTTAGTATCCTGAGAATGTCTGACTTTTATAGAAAAAGTTTTTAATTCTGTGCATTTATACTAGTTTAATGCCTGTCTTAATTATTCTGTTTAATTATTGAGATGCCTGTCTGAATTATTTTTGATTACTGGGGGAATCGTTAAAGCTTTAAGCAAGTATATTGATTGCAGTCTAAGCAGCTTAGTCTTCGTTGAGGCCGGTGAGTTGTGGTTACTGTATTTGTCGTTTACCGCGGGTTAAAAAGTTTATGTTTTATTTCATTTGAAAGTTATTTTGTAACATAACATTCTTAAATGACTTAGTTTTTAATACTAAGTTGATATGGCTTTGGTAAGCTTAATGTTAACGTGATAAGCCGATTAAACGATGTCCTTAATGAAGGGGTATGTGCTTTATGTTTACTAAAGAAATGGCGTATACGGCGCTGCAAACTTGGTGTGACAATGTAGTAAAAGTTGGAAAAGTGTACGCTGAAGGGGGTGATGCTCAAGCAGTTTCTTTACAGGTGCTGTCGGATAATTATGATTACGATAATGGCCATGTATTGTTTAAGCCTACGCAAACATTTGGTGAACAGACTTTTCGTCCAACAAAAGAGGGTGCTCTGTCTTATTTTGTCGGGGGCAATAGCGAGTTTCCTAATGATAAAGGCTTTAAGCTCAAGCCTTGGGTTAAGGTCTGGTACAGTAAGGAAGATTTGATTCTGCATAATGACTTAGCCATTGTGCAATGTAATGTACACTTTATAGGCAGTGATGATAGTCATATTTTTGTGAATAAAAGCTTTGTTTTTAGAGAGTGTGATGATGGTAAAGTTCGGATTATTCTTCATCAATCTTCATTACCCTATCAGCCTTAAATGTTTTTGTTTCAGTTGCTGTTAAAAATTAATCCGTTAAAGCGGCTCATAGCTAATTAGGTTTGTCGTTTACCGTTTTGCATTGATCTATGCTTCTCGTGCTAAGTTTTACTTCTCATGGATGAGAGTTCGTATTATCCCCCCGTTGAGCTGAAAATTAATATCGTTTTCTACCTCTAGATAAGGATACCTTATTTCTATTATATGCATGACGCCGCAATATTTTATCAGGGGTGGTAAAATTTCTTTGACGGGTTTCAAATGAATTGAACGAATTTCTTACTGTGGAGTGTGTATGTCGGATAAAGGTCTTCTTGGGTCTGTCTATGAAAAAATTGCCAATGAAGAAGATGCTCGAGCCTGTGAGCGAATTGATGAGTCGGCTTGTAAAGAAGTTCCAGGTAATTTTATTAAGCTGATTATCGCTCAGTTTTTTACCAATTTAGGTGACGCCATCATTAATCCAAAAGTCACTCTGCCGTGGATTCTTCAAAGCGTTGGTGCTCCAGCGTATTTAGTCGGCTGGTTGGTTCCGATTCGTGAATCTGGATCTTTGTTGCCGCAGTTGGCGATCGCGAGTGTAATTCGTAAGTTACCCATTCGAAAATGGGTATGGGTTGTTGGCAGTGTGATTCAATCGTTGAGCATCGTCGCTGTGGGGCTTGTGGCTCTGACATTTACAGGTACGTTGGCGGGTTGGTTAATCATGCTGTGCTTGGTCGTTTTCAGTTTGGCGCGAGGCTTGAGTTCTGTTGCATCAAAAGATGTATTGGGAAAAACTGTGCCGAAACGTCAACGTGGGCAGGTGACTGGTTGGTCTGCAAGCGTAGCAGGTTTGGTTACGGTGGGTATCGCCGTGGTAATGATGCTCAGTGTTTTCACTGAATTTGAAGCCAGTCCTGTGATATACGGCTCCTGTTTAGTAGCCGCGGCCATGGTATGGTTAATCGGTGCAGTAGTCTATTCGCGAGTGGTTGAATTTTCGGGTGAAGTTGATGGCGGTCGTAATGGCTTGATGGAGGCCCTAAAGCAGTTAAGCTTGTTGAAAACAGACCGAGCGTTTCGTTTGTTTGTGATTACGCGATCTTTGTTTCTTTGTACTGCTTTGAGTGCGCCGTTTTATGTGGTGTTGGCGCAGCAAAAATTAGGCAACGATGTCTGGGTATTGGCGATGTTTTTGTTTGCTAGTGGGCTTGCTTCACTTGTCTCTGCTCCTTTTTGGGGACGATTTTCGGATCGCTCGAGTAAAAAAGTAATGATGCTGGCTTGTTTATTAAGTTCAGTGGTTGGCTTTGTTTTGTTTGCAGTTTCCTATTTTCAACCGACCCTATTTCATCATGTTTTATTATTACCTGTTTTGTACTTCTTACTCACCATTGCCCATCAGGGCGTACGTGTAGGGCGCAAAACGTATTTGGTGGATTTAGCTGATGGCAACAAACGTACGAGTTATGTGGCAGTGAGTAATACTGTGATTGGTGTCATGCTGTTACTAATGAGTTTGATAGGCACGCTGACGCAAGTGATTTCCATAGAAGGTTTGATTGTCACATTTTCTGTGATGGCCATTGTTGGCGTACTGATGGCGATGCGTTTACCAGAAGCTTGATGGGTTTAGCTGAAACGCTAGGCATAAAAAAACCGCAGAGCCATCTTTAAGGTATGGCTAACTGCGTTTTTTTGAAGAAAATATCTTTTCGTAGCACTTAACCTGGTAAGTTTTCTTTTAACCAGCTAATTGCTTGAGGATAAGGTTCTGGCAAAGCAAGGGAGTCTAGTGCATTAACCAGTACAGTAGGGTTTCCACTGCAGAAGTTTAGGTGACCAACTTTGCGTCCTGGTCTGACTTCTTTTTTGTACCAATATAATTCTAAGCTTTTAATGTTCAGCCACTGGTAGTCTAGATTCACACCAATAAGATTGACCATCATGCTTTGATTTTTTATCTCTGCTTCGACAAGAGGCAAGCCAGATACCGCGCGGACATGGTTTTCGAATTGGCAGACATTGCTTCCTGCTTGTGTCCAATGGCCACTGTTATGCACACGAGGCGCCAGTTCGTTGATAAGCAGTTCATCCCCTACGCGGAAGCATTCCATAGCCATCACACCGACGTAATCTAAGGCGTCCATCAGTTTGCCGAGCATCGTTTCTGCGGTACTTTGATACTGATCAAGGCGCTTCAATGGTGAAATAGAAGCATACAGAATGCCATTGATATGAAGGTTAAGTGTCAATGGGTAAAAGTACTTCTTACCGTCTTTACCGCGAACCCCGACCAAGGATACTTCTTCATCAAAATTAATCGCTTGTTCAGCAATAGCTTGGCCTTTCCAATCTTCTGGGATCTCAGACTTCTCCGCTTGCTTAAGCCAATATTGGCCTTTGCCATCATAGCCGCCACGACGGCGTTTCATGAGTACACGCTCACCTAAGGTTTGATAGGCGTAATCAGCAGTTGAATCCTGTTCAACTGGAAACCAAGGCGCTGTTGCAAGGTCAAGGCGGTCTAGCCATTGTTTTTGCGTCAGGCGGTCTGCCAATTGCGGAAAGGTTGCCAAGTTAACAAAGTTGTTGTGCGTTGCAAGTTGCTCTGTGGCGACAGTGGTGGGCCACTCTTCTCGCTCAGCAGTGACAATATCATCCGCCTGCAATGGAAGTTCGTCATTTGACTCAATGTCGACAGGACGAACGTCTAGCCCCAGCGGAGTGCCCGCTTGTTTTAACATGGCGCCAAGCTGACCGGCACCTAATACCCATAAAGTTGACATTTAGGCCTCACGAGGATCTGGGTTAGCAAGAACAGTTTCAGTTTGTTGAGTACGAAACGCATCAATCTTTTTTGCCAGCTCTGGGTCCGAGTTCGCCAGAATTTGACAAGCCAATAGACCCGCATTAAAGGCTCCTGCTGTGCCTATGGCTAAGGTGCCAACCGCAACGCCTTTAGGCATTTGAGCGATCGACAATAAACTGTCCATGCCGTTTAAAGCTTTGCTCTGTACTGGCACACCCAGCACTGGTAGGCGAGTGTGCGCAGCAACCATGCCTGGTAAGTGAGCTGCACCGCCAGCGCCACCAATAATGACTTGAAAGCCTTTTTCAGCAGCTTGTTCAGCAAACTCAGTTAGCTTGACTGGTGTGCGGTGGGCAGAAACCACTTCAACGTGATAGTTCACGCCAAGTATGTCCATGATTTCAGCGGCACTTTCCATAGTAGCCCAGTCACTTTTAGATCCCATAATAAGGGCAACTTTTGCTTGCAAAACAATTCTCCTGATAGTGATTTTCAACGTGGTGTGCTGAGGGGCAGAGCGACGTTGATAGATTAAATAGAGTCGCTTGTTATTAGGTGGCCTAACACATAAATAAAGCGATATTAATTGGCCGATAATATAGCCGATTTTGAGGGAAACAGCGAGTAGAAGCAGGCGATAACAAGCGAACAGTGAGGTAAAAAAAGAGCGACTTAAAGTCGCTCTTTTAGGTATTGATCATAATCGGGTATTCTGCGCTCAAATTCGCTGTCGAACAGCGGAGAAGAAATCAAGAAATTGGCCGATGATACGCTGCAGGCGATCGGGATATTCCAGACCGCAGCAACGCGCAGTAACGCTTTTATATCTGGGTCATGTGGCATCGGCTCAAAGGGGTCCCAGAAAAAGATCAGGACATCAACTTTACCTTCTGCAATCATGCCGCCCAGTTGCTGATCACCACCAAGTGGGCCGCTGATAAGGGGTTGCACTGGTACTTTTAATTGCTTTTGCATTAAATTCCCAGTGGTCCCAGTGGCCATTAAGTTGTGCTTAATCAGCTTTTCTTTGTGCTTTTCCGCCCACTCAATCAGCTCTGGCTTCATGTTATCATGGGCCACCAAAGCAACGTTTTTACGTACTGGCGTGGTGATGGTTTTTTTCAGCAAGACTTTGCTCGTCACAGTAGATTATTCCTCTGTTTCGCCCACTTTCACAATTTTCATCATGTTAGTAGTGCCGTGGCTGACTAGGTGGTCACCTTTTGTCACGATAACCAAGTCGCCATCACTGATTAATCCCAATGATTTAACGTGATCAACAAGACCTTTTACTATGGTTTCAATGTTGAACTCTTTTGAAGAGAATGCCACTGGGGTAACACCGCGGTATAGGTTGACTTTATTTAGTGTCGCTTGATTTGGCGATAGCGCATAAATAGGCAAGCCAGAACTAATGCGAGACATTAGCAATGGAGTAGTGCCAGACTCAGTTAAACTGATGATCGCTTTTACGCCTTCAAGGTGATTGGCTGCGTACATGGCAGACATAGCAATCGTTTCATCAATGTTAGTAAAAGTAACGTCGATACGGTGCTTAGAACGATTGATAGCGGGCTGTTTTTCTGCGCCCAAACAAACGCGATTCATGGTTTGAATCACTTCTTCTGGGTATGCGCCAGCAGCCGTTTCCGCAGACAACATGACGGCATCGGTCCCATCGAGTACTGCGTTTGCAACATCGAATACTTCTGCGCGGGTTGGCATAGCACTAGTAATCATGGTTTCCATCATTTGTGTCGCCGTGATAACAGGGCGGTTCAATTGACGGCAGCGTTTGATCATGTGTTTTTGTACGCCGATAAGCTCGGCATCACCGATTTCTACACCAAGGTCACCACGAGCGACCATTACTGCGTCTGAAGCAA
The DNA here is from genome assembly GCF_003387375.1 of Marinomonas pollencensis. Lineage (GTDB taxonomy): Bacteria > Pseudomonadota > Gammaproteobacteria > Pseudomonadales > Marinomonadaceae > Marinomonas > Marinomonas pollencensis. Next base: position 5,729 of record NZ_QUNG01000007.1, read on the forward strand.
GAATAATGGAGTCTAGCGTTTCGTTATCAGCAACGGCTTCAGCGCGTTCTACTTTAGAAACGATGCCAGCTTTAAGACCCGCTGCTTCAGCCAGAGCGCGTGCTTCGTGAAGATCAGCGGCGCTACGTGGGAAAGAAACAGCAAGATAATCTGCTTTTAATGCCGCGGCTGTTTTGATGTCTTCTTTATCTTTTTCCGTCAACGCTGCAGCAGATAAGCCGCCACCTTGGCGGTTGATCCCTTTGTTATTAGAAAGTGCACCACCAACGATGACTTTGGTAATAACTTCTAAGCCTTTTACTTCAAGGACTTCAAGAACTACGCGACCATCGTCTAGTAATAAAATATTACCTGGCTGAGAGTCTTTTGCTAGCTGTGGGTAGTCAATTCCTACACGAGTTTCATCGCCACTGTTCTTATCAAAGCCCACATCTAAAATGAAGGTTGCACCGTCTGCTAATTCTATTTTCGTATCTTTAAAGCGAGCGATACGAATTTTAGGCCCCTGTAAGTCACCAAGAATAGCCACATGACGGCCATTTTTCTCCGCCATTGCACGAACCACATTCGCACGATCAATATGATCTTCTGGTTGGCCGTGGGAAAAATTAAGACGGAAAACATTGGCACCAGCTAGGATCAATTTCTCGATCATTTCTGGAGAGCTGGAAGCAGGACCAAGTGTTGCAACAATTTTTGTTCTACGAGTCATGATAGAGTACCAAACATTAAAAAGCGTGTGATGGAGTATAAGATAGGACAAAGGCCGCGTCAGCAGCCTTTGTTAATAATGATTATTTAGCGCTCATTAATGCGATAGTATTGTCTAACATGCGATTAGAAAAGCCCCATTCGTTGTCATACCATGCCATGACTTTTACCAACTTACCTTGAACGCGGGTTTGTGTCGCATCAAAGTTAGAAGTGTAATCGTTATGGTTAAAGTCGCTAGACACTAAAGGCTCATGGTTTACATGCAGCACTTGCGCTAAAACAGGGTCTGCTTTTACCGCATCTTCAATAATTTGGTTTACTTCTTCTACTGTGGTTTCGCGTGGCGCCAAAAAGGTTAAGTCCACCAGAGAAACGTTGATAGTAGGAACGCGAACCGCCATGCCGTCAAATTTACCCACTAGCTCAGGAACCACTAGGCCAACCGCTGCTGCTGCACCGGTTTTACTCGGAATCATGTTCATTGCCGCTGCGCGAGCACGGTATAGATCATCATGATATACGTCTGATAGGCGTTGATCATTTGTGTAAGCGTGGATGGTTGTCATTAAGCCGCTTTCAATACCCAATTTATCACTAAGTGGTTTCGCAATTGGTGCTAAGCAGTTAGTAGTACAAGAAGCATTAGAGATAACCGTCATGTCAGCCGTTAAAACGTCTTGGTTTACGCCGTAAACAACGGTCGCGTCTACTTCTTTACCTGGTGCAGAAATGATAACTTTTTTTGCACCAGCAGAGATGTGTGCGCTGGCTTTTTCTTTTGTTGTGAAGAAACCAGTACATTCGTAGACAACGTCTACACCTAACTCTGCCCAAGGAAGGTCCGCAGGGTTACGTTCAGAGAAAGTGCGGATTTTGTCCGAATTGACATACAAAGCATCGTTGTCAAAAGTGACTTCGCCATTGAAACGGCCATGAACTGTGTCATATTTAGTTAGGTGAGCATTGGTTTTTGAATCACCAAGATCATTAATAGCAACCACCTGAATTTGGTCGCGTTTGCCCGATTCGTATAGGGCTCTAAGAGTGTTGCGTCCAATACGTCCGTATCCGTTGATTGCTACTTTAATAGTCATACTCACCTCTAAATATCGTGAAACCCCATCTTGCTCTTGCTCATCTATAGGAGGAAGGCAAATGGATAAATGTATTCTTTGACGTAAAAATACTACATAACGTAATTTTCAAGCAAGGATAGCGGTTGAAATAGCTGTTTTTGATTAAAAAGTATGCGTTCGTAGTATGTTTTTAACATCATACAATAAAATATGTTACTGCTGGATGATATTTTAAAGGAAAAAAGAGGTTTTTGGCGACTATTTTGTAAATTAATTACATTATTTTATCTTTGATCGTATTTTTATGGTTTTTCTGGATGATTTTTTTTAAAAATGTAGTAATATTACAAAAAATGATTTCACGTCAGTCGGGCAGTGACTGCGACAGAAACGGAGCAAAGTATGAATCCTATCGTTACGAAAGTAACTGAAGCCATCATTGAGCGTAGCCAGTCTTTACGAGCTCAATACTTATCCGATATGAAAAAAGCACAAGAGCAAGGGCCACATCGTGGGAGCTTATCTTGCGGCAACTTAGCTCATGGATTTGCAGCCTGTCAGCCGACTGACAAGCAGAAGCTGACATTAATGGAAGAAGCGAACATTGGTATCATCTCTTCCTATAACGATATGCTTTCTGCCCATCAACCATATGAAAATTACCCTGACCAAATTCGTCAAGCCGTGGCTGAAATGGGTAGTGTTGCGCAATTTGCCGGTGGTGTACCAGCCATGTGTGATGGAGTAACTCAGGGTCAAGATGGCATGGAGTTGAGTCTCTTTAGTCGCGACAATATAGCCCAAGGGGCTGCGATTGCCTTGTCCCATAATATGTTTGATGCCGCTTTGTATTTAGGTATCTGTGACAAGATTGTTCCTGGCTTGTTGATTGCTGCATTGCGTTTTGGTCATTTGCCTGCCTTGTTTGTGCCAGCAGGGCCAATGCATTCTGGTATTTCTAATGCAGAAAAATCAGCAGTGCGTCAGCGTTATGCACAAGGCCAAGCAAACCGTGAAGAATTGCTAGAAGCGGAATCTGCGTCTTATCACAGTGCTGGTACTTGTACTTTTTACGGTACCGCGAACTCGAATCAATTGCTGGTTGAAATGATGGGACTGCAATTGCCTGGATCATCATTTGTGAACCCCAATGATGAGTTGCGTGGTGCGCTAACAAAACATACCGCACAATTGGCAACCAAGATTACTTCCTTGGGGCGTGATTTCCGTCCTTTGTATGAAATCGTTGATGAACGCAGCATTGTTAATGCCATCGTTGGTTTATTAGCCACAGGTGGTTCTACTAACCATACGATGCATATTGTCGCGTTTGCTCGTGCGGCGGGCATTATTATTACTTGGGATGACTTTGCGGCTTTGTCTAAAGTCGTTCCATTGCTTACACGCATTTATCCAAATGGCCAAGCGGATATTAACCACTTCCATGCGGCTGGTGGCATGGCTTATTTGGTTAAGCAGTTATTAAAAGGTGGGTTATTGCATGAAGATGTAATGACGATTGTAGGAAAAGGGCTAACACATTATACCAAAGAGCCTTTCTTGGACGGTGATAAAGTCGTCTGGCGCGATGGTACAGAGAGCAGTTTGGACCTTGATGTGGTTCGTCCAATTGAAAACCCCTTCAGTAAAGAAGGTGGCTTATCTCTACTAAAAGGTAATTTAGGCCGTGCTGTCATCAAAGTCTCTGCGGTAGCTGAAGAAAACCGCATAGTCGAAGCGCCTGCAGTGATATTTCATAGCCAAAATGATTTGGCCGATGCGATTTCTAAGGGTGAATTAGAGCGGGATTGCATTGCTGTGGTTCGCTTTCAAGGGCCAAAAGCGATAGGCATGCCTGAGTTGCATAAGCTCACACCTTATTTGGTTAATCTACAAGACAAAGGCTACAAAGTGGCGCTTGTAACAGATGGCCGTATGTCTGGCGCATCTGGCAAGGTGCCTGCCGCGATTCACTTAACACCTGAAGCTGTTGCTGGTGGCTTGATTGCTAAAATCCAAGAGGGTGATTTGATTCGTCTTGATGCCGTAGAAGGGACGATCTCAGTGCTCGTTTCTGATGAGGAGTTGGCATCCCGTAGTGCCGCTCAACAAGATTTAACTGCTTCTTACCAAGGTATGGGGCGAGAGCTATTTAGCGCTCAGCGGGCTCTAGTGAGCGGTGCTGAACAAGGTGCTTGTAGCTTGTTTAATGACTAATTAATAGTTTCCTCTGACTACTAACGTTTGTTAGTAATGGTGTTTAGGGCTTGCTTTGCAAGCCCTTTTTTTGTTTGCCACCCCGTCAGGTTGAAAGAAATCTGTCTCACCATGATTGGGGGAAGAGAGTCCGAATCAGACCAAGAGTAGGCGCTCTTAAGGTAGTGCGTTGCTGACCAACGCCAAGGCTTGAAGGGCGATAGAAGGTTTGTAGTAGGTTAGCAGTACACAATGCAAATCAAGCTGTTTTGGTAGCTTAGGTTTGGTAGACTAATCCATGTTGTCGTGTTTTCGACGTCAAGTCAGCACTCTTGATCGGCCATGAATTCCATAGGTTTTTCTCAGCTTGCTTATAAGGCATGTTGCTTTTTTCTACGGCCATCATTATCTGCAATTTAAAGCCCATTGTGTGATCACCTTGAGTGTGCAACTGCTTGGTATTACTTGATGTCTCCATAATAGGTCTTCTAGGTGTAAGCCTATTTCAGGACGGAATAGAAGGCATAAAAAAGCCCAGCTCAAAATATGAGCTGGGCTTTATTATGAATCAGAAGTGTCGTACTTAGTCTAGAGTGTCCAATGCTTCTGTGTATTCATCGAACTTATCAGTCACTGCTTTCTCTGGAGCTCCGCTAATCAGGCTAAAGATAACGATAGCAATAGTTGAGAAGATGAAGCCAGGTACAATTTCGTATAGATCGAAAATGCCACCGTGAAGCTGTTTCCAAACAACGATAGTTACGCCACCCACAATGATACCAGCAAGGGCGCCATTGCGGTTCATGTTACGCCAGAACAGGCTCAACAGGATGGCTGGGCCAAATGCTGCGCCGAAACCAGCCCATGCGTAAGATACTAAGCCAAGTACCGAGCTGTTCGGGTTTAGGGCAAGAATCAAAGCAACAATAGAGATGGCAACAACAGCAAAGCGTCCAACGTTAACGATTTCTTTTTGTGATGCATTCTTATTGATCAGCTGCTTGTAGAAGTCTTCAGCCAAAGCGGAAGAAGAAACCAATAATTGGGAATCCGCTGTACTCATGATCGCCGCTAGGATAGCAGCAAGTAGGATACCAGCAACCACTGGGTGGAAGACCGCGTTAACCATGATCATAAAGATTTTTTCTGGGTCTGCTAGGTTGCCGCCTAAGTGGTTATCAACGTAAACGATACCAGACAAGCCAATAGCAAGTGCACCAGCCATACATAAGATTGTCCAAATCACCGCGATACGACGAGCAGACGTGATGTCTTTGTTAGAGCGAGAGGCTTTAAAGCGCGCTAGAATATGAGGTTGACCGAAGTAACCTAGGCCCCAAGCGACTAGTGAGATAATGCCGATTGCAGACAGAGGCTCACCTTTAACGTTAGTCCAGATGTCTAATAGCTCTGGGTTTTTAGCTGCCAGTGTCGTAGACAATTCTGACCAGCTGCCATCAAGAGCAACGACAGGAACGATCATTAAAGCGGCAGCCATCATTAAACCTTGTACTAGGTCGGTCCATGCAACCGCTAGGAAACCACCGAATAAAGTGTAAGAAACCACACATACAGTACCGATGACAACGGCGTAGGTGTAATCAAGGTGGAAAACCGTTTCAAACAATTTACCGCCGGCTACTAGACCTGAACTTGTGTAAAACAAGAAAAATAGCAGGATGAAAGCCGCAGAAATGGTTTGAATAAGTTTGGATTTATCTTGAAAGCGCGTTGCTAGGAAGTGAGGAATCGTTAGCGAGTTATCTGCTTTAATACTGTATGTACGCAAACGTTTTGCACACAATAACCAGTTTAACCAGGTGCCGACTAACAAACCGCCGCCAAGCCAAATAGATTCCATACCAGAGGCAAATGCGTAACCAGGTAGACCAAGCAATAACCAGCCACTCATATCAGATGCGCCAGCGGAAATAGCAGTAGGCCAAGGTCCTAGTGATCGACCTCCAAGAAAATAGTCTTCTGCGTTGGATGTAAGTTTGTAGGCATAAAGCCCAATACCAAGCATGACAATAAGATAAGCTAAAAACGTAAAGCTTATCGCATAACCAGTGTTCTCAATCATTGTAGTTCCCTAGTCGTCGATAGAATCATCTTAATGCATGGCACTGACATCGAGTGCTTCAATACTGTTGAAAAGTATTTGTTTGATGGCAGGCCTAAATAGTATCTAGCAGGAAAAAACTGCATCTATTTGCACTGAATAATTATAATTTTTAATAGTTAAAGTCGCTGAAATATGACTAAAAAGCGAATGATCAATTATATTATATTTTGACCATTTTTAGCACAGTTCATGACTAGGTTGTGCATTCTAGGTAGGTATAGACGGATTATCTTTCAAAAAACTCTGGTAAAGTTACAAAATAATCCGGACCTGATGCGAAAAAGAAGAAATGTGAGTCAAAAAAGTGTCAAAAAGACAAAAGGCACCTAAGGTGCCTTTTGTGAGCGAATCAGTAAGTTTACTTTTTCTCTACTTTAGGAAGACGCGTATCTTGTACACTTAATTTTAGTTTACGAAGATGTGCGTTAAATTCTGGACCACGCTTTAAAAGCACGCCAGTGGCTAAAGCATCAATCAAGGTTAGGTAGACAATACGCGAGCTCATTGGCGTATAAATGTCGGTATCTTCTGTTTCTTCAATTGGCAGTACAATTGAGCAATGCTCAGTTAATGGAGAGTCAGGGTTAGTAATGCCAATTACGGTAGCGCCTGCTTCACGAGCGACGCGAGCAGTTTCTATGAGCGGTAATGTTCGTCCGGTATAAGAAATAATCACTACTGCATCGCCCGGATGTGTTCCGGCTGCAGCCATGCGTTGCACTAAAATATCTGTATAAGCGACAACCGGCATGTTTAAGCGAAAGAACTTATGGTGGGCGTCTTTCGCAACAGGACCTGATGCGCCTAAACCATAAAACTCAATACGGCGGGCTTGGGCAAGCACATCAACCGCTCGGCTGATTAGAGATTCAGGTAACATTTCTTGAGCGCGGGTTAGATTGTTCTTCGCTGCTTCAAAAATCTTACTGGTTACCGCTCCTGGAGCATCATCTGGTTCTACGTTTAAATTAACGTAAGGCGTACCGGTGGCTAAGCTTTGAGCTAAGGACACTTTAAAATCAGGGAAGCCACTTCCAATTAAGCTGCGGCAGAAACGGTTTACAGTGGGTTCACTGACTTCTGCGCGTGCTGCTAATTTAGCAATACTGGAATGGATGGTGGTTTTTGGGTCGGCAAGAATGGCCTCAGCTACTTTTCGCTCTGATTTGCTCAAAGTGCTTAGTCGTTCTTGTATCTTACGAATAATGTCTTCGTGTTTATTCATTGATCTGCTTCAAAATTGGCTATTGACTCGGATAGTTATGTTGCTCATTCTGACAGCGACTTACAACTCTGGCAATAAAATGATTAAAAATGGTTAATTTATCCGGTTATTTAGACAAAATTGTGGTGGCTTTACCCCAAAATAGCACAATTACCGCTATTCCTTTGGAAGAAGGTTTTTCAAATCATGTCTATCGATTGGACTGGGAGGGAAAAGCCCAATGGGTATTGCGTATTCCCGGTCTGGATGAATCTGCTTTTTGTATTGATCGCCAATCCGAGTTGCAAGTAATGAATATGGCCGCGCAAGCAGGCTTGTCTCCTAAACTAGTATGGCAGGATAAGATGGGCGCATTTGCCTGTCGTTTTGTTACTCCGCCTTCTTTTCCATGGACGGTTAGCCATTGCGATAAAAATATTATACGCATCAAAGAATTACTATTGAAAACGCATCAGCTGCCTGCGGTTGAACGAGTATTTTGTATTTATAAATTGATCGAACATTATTTAACCGGCATTGCCGATCGGTTGCTGGCGAAGCCTGAATTAAACCAAGAATACGATTACTTACATTCTCAGTTTGACGTCTTGCAAAGAGTGATTCCGAATCATGCCTTGGTGTTATGTCATAATGATCTAAACCCAAAAAACATACTAATGGACGATGAAGCCGCATGGCTTATCGATTGGGAATATGCCGGCATGGGAGATCCTTTATTTGATCTTGCTGTTGTGGCTCGGTCGCACAATTTAACCGCATCTCAGCGTCAGAGGCTTCTTGCTGCTTATCATCCTGAATTAGATTTGGCGGACAGTGAGTGGCGAATCCTGCAGTACGGTTTAGCCTATGCGCTGCGTGAAATGACTTGGCTGTTATTGAAGCATTTAACAACCCCTGAAGACCCCCAAGGACTGGCTCGCTACCAAGAATTTAAAGCGGCGCCTTGGTTGAATCCATTTTTCTCCCAGAACCCATAATATAGAGTAAGAAGATGAAGCTACCGATGAGTTGGCAGACCAGATTAGCCAATGAATTTGATAAAGACTATATGCAGTCTTTGATGCAATTTCTAGTGCGTGAGAGGGCGCAAAAATGCATTTATCCTGAGGCAAATGATTGCTTTAATGCGTTGCTTGAAACGCCTTTTGAACAAGTGAAAGTAGTGATATTAGGGCAAGACCCTTACCACGGAGCAGGTCAAGCCCATGGTTTATCATTTTCGGTGAAACCTGGGGTGAAAGTGCCGCCTTCATTAGTCAATATCTATAAGGAATTAGAGAGTGATTTAGGCATACTACCTGCCGCCCATGGTTTTTTGAATCAATGGGCAAAACAAGGGGTGTTATTGCTCAACAGTGTGTTAACAGTAGAAGTGGGAAAAGCTGGCTCCCATCAAAAAAAGGGCTGGGAAACTTTTACGGATAAAATCATTGAATTGATAAACCAAGAGCAAGAAGGTGTGGTGTTTTTACTATGGGGGGCATATGCCCAGAAAAAAGGCCGTTACATTGACCGCCAAAAACATTGTGTTTTAGAAAGCGTGCATCCATCTCCTCTGTCTGCTTATCGTGGTTTTTTGGGCTGTCGTCATTTTTCAAAAGCGAATGAGTACTTGCAAGCTAAAGGTAAAACGCCCATAAACTGGGCATTAGCACCAGTTTAACAGAGGAGTCGGTTTAAAAAGGAGCTGGTGAGCTCCTTTTTCATGTCCTACTTCAATGTATCTAACTGATAAGGTAGAGGCAGTAAGGTCACGGCTTGGTCTCCTAAAAAGAAGTGATCCACATCTGTAGGTTCTATATTGATGATGATTTGGGCAATATTCAGGCCATTAAAACACGCTTTTTTAAAGAGGCTGCCAATGTTTTTTCCATCACTGTCCAATAGTGTAGGAGCTACCTCACTATTGCCTTCCCAGCTGAAAAGCGCCAGCTGTTTTTTTGATTTGCCACGGTATTGCATGCGGGCAACGATTTCTTGTCCCGTGTAGCAACCTTTTGTAAAACTGATGCCTCCTGTGCGCTGCATATTGAGCCATTGCGGTAACACTTCTTCGCTGTGCTCAGCATTGATCAATGGTCGTGCTGTGAGCAAAGATAATAGTTCTGCCTGAGCTGGCGCCTTTGCCGTTTCGCTCTGAGCTTGGCTATTAGGCAGTAAGCGAATGCTTGCTTTGGAAGGAAACTCGCTAATCGTAAGCTGAATAGAACCTTGCTCCGTTTCAGTTGGCAGTTGTTCTATTAAAGCGTCTGGAACCTCAGTGCTCGTCGCAGCGCTAAATTCTGTCTGAACGGTATAGTCATCCGATGCTAAGTTGAGCTCTGCTTTAAAAAAAACGGCGTACTTTTTTAACTGGTTTAGCGTTGTTTCAAGTAACGCCTCGTTCATAATGAGTAAGATATCTTCTTCTACTTGAACGGCATAAAAGTTGCTGATGATGCGTCCTTTAATGCTACAGATTGCACCGTATAGAGCGTGATCAGCAGACAGTTTTGTCATGTCGCAAGAAGTTTGGCCTTGCAGTAGTTTTTTGGCATCGCTGCCTTGAATTCGCAGTATGCCCAGGTCAGGGGAATGAGAAACGACGTCTTGATCCAATAACGACGCTGCTAAATTCGATAAAATATTCATCAGTAAAGCCTATAGCCGAAAATAACACGGCATGATTGACAGTATGTTTGAAGGTGGGAAGCCATTACGATAAAGCATGACTGTGTCTTCCCTATACAAGGTTAAGTGGCGTTTATTTTAAGTTTTTCAATTGCCGGCCAGCTAATTGGCAGGCATTGCTTCAGAAAACTGCTCTTTTATCTGCAGAATCTTAGGCATTTCTTGGATCAACAGCATAACCAGATAAGGATCAAAATGCTTACCGCTCTGACCTTGAATAAAGTCGATCGCTTCTTCTACTGACCAAGCTCTCTTGTAAGGTCGTTCTGAGGTAAGCGCATCAAATACATCGACGAGGGCCACGATACGACCTTCAATTGGAATGTCTTCGCCAGATAAACCATATGGGTAGCCGCTGCCATCCCATTTTTCATGGTGGCTAATAGCGACTGAGCGGGCTAAGGCAATGAGGTGTGATTTCGGGTTGGATAATATTTCTGCACCGATATGAGTGTGGTTTTTCATGATTTCATATTCTTCTTCGGTCAGTTTTCCTGGCTTAAGAAGAATGCTATCAGCGATGCCTATTTTACCTAGGTCATGCATTGGTGCTGCCATCATTAATTCATCAGCAACAAACTCATTGTAACCACAAGCCATGGCGATAATCTTAGCAAAGTGACTAACTCGCTGAACATGCATGCCGGTTTCGTTATCTTTGTATTCAGCTGCCCGTCCTAGGCGTTGGATTAAATCAATGTGCGTGGCTTTAAGAACGTTTGCTTGAATTAAAGATAAGTGTGTTTTTACTCGAGCGAACACAATGGTGGGGGTGATGGGCTTGGTAATATAATCCACGGCGCCAATTTCAAAGCCTTTTGCCTCATCCACAGTATCGCGTAACGCAGTAACAAAGATCACAGGGATATGCTCTGTAGCCGGGTTTTTCTTGAGCCTTTCACACACCTCGAAGCCTGTCATTTCTGGCATCATGACATCCAGCAAGATGAGGTCTACTTTTTCTTTTTCGACAATTTTTAGCGCATCTTCACCGGAACGGGCGAACGAAAGGCGGTATTTGTCCTCTAGTACCTTTTTTAACACTCTAAGGTTGGTTGGCTCATCATCAACCAATAAAATTCTAGGAGAGTTAATGGCGCCAAGTATCATAGAGTTTCCTCTTCTGTATGAGATTGTTTGAGCCGTTCGAGCTCGATTATCCCTTGTTCAAAATCAAAATTAAACAAGTATTCAATGGCTTGGGTTACCTCTAGCTTTAATAGCGAAGGCGCACTGTTTATTAATTGTGTCATTTTATTGTCATCCAGCTCGCCACTTTTAGCGAGTGTGATGATCTCATTCATTAAGTTACGCATATTATTTAAACTAGCGGTTGGGCCCAGAGGGGTAGAGTCACTATGCGTTTCTATTTCTTGATCGGCTTCGTGATGGCTAAAGCGTGCTAGCTCTTCTAAAAAGCGAGTAAAAGAGAGTTCTAACTTGATGATATTATCATTGCAATCCTGCTGTGCTTGAGTGCGCGCGGCATTTTCTAGGCTGCTTGCTTGCTGAGATAAATTGACCAGAGCTAGGTTCGCTGCAACGCCTTTAAGAGCATGGGCTGACTTGCTTAGTTCTTGGTAGTTATCGGCCTCTAATAAACTCATAAAATGGTCGCTAATAGCCGTATTTTTGATCGAAAAATCATTGAGTTCTTTGAGATAGAGCTGACGCTCGCCCCACAAGTCTAATCCTTTCTCGAAGTGGATTTCTTTGCGTTTGAGTGGGGTAAGCTGGCTTTCATTGGCTTCTGATTGCAATGGTAGGTCGGTCATATCTAAGACACGAGCCATTTCATTGTTTAATGCCAAGCGATCGATGGGTTTGGTTGCAAAGCCATTCATACCTGCTTTTTTGGCATCCCGGCGGTCTTCCATTAAAACACTGGCGGTCAAAGCAATGACTGGCGTGTTTGGTATGTTGTGACTGGTTTCATAGGTTCGTATCACTTGTGTGGCAGTGACCCCGTCCATTTTAGGCATTTGCAAATCCATTAGCACCAAGTTTGGCCGTAGCGACTTATAAGCCTCTACCGCTTCTAAACCGTCCCGTGCGCTAAACACCGTATGTCCTTGACGAGAAAGCAGGTGCGACAAGAGTGTAATATTTTGCGGTATATCGTCTACCACCAAGATGTCTTGAGGGGGGATACACAGTAGCGCATTATTATCAGAAGCTTTAGGGGCTTCTACCTCATTTAGGGGGATGTCGAAATAGAAGGTGCTACCTACATTGACAGTACTTTTAGCATGAATAGTGCCGCCCATTAGTGCCACCAACTGTTTAGAAATACTAGTGCCTAACCCCGTTCCCCCAAAGCGGCGGCTCATTGAAGCATCCGCCTGAGTAAATGGGTCGAAAATCTTCTCCAGTCTGTCTGCTTCAATACCTATGCCTGTATCGGTTATTTCAAAGCGAATAAAGGGCGAAGTCACTGGGTAAACATTGAGTTCCACCTGGCCAGATTCTGTGAACTTAATGGCGTTACCTATTAAGTTGATCAGCACTTGACGGATGCGCTCGCCAGCACCCAAATAGGCAATAGACAAAGAGTCCGCCATATTAAACTGTAAGGAAATGCCTTTGTTTTTGGCTTGTAGCCATAGAGTAGAAATGGATGAGTCGACCAGCTCAGAAAGGATAAATGGCTGTAGGTCTAACTCTAATTTATTTTTTTCAAGCTTTGCGCTGTCTAAAATATCATTAAGTAAGTAGAGCAAAGAGCGAGCTGATTGATTAATGGTATCTAGGTGCTTTTGTTGTTCGGGGGCATTGCCCATTTCAAGTAATAGCTCTGAGAAACCAATAATGGAATTCATTGGGGTGCGTATTTCATGGCTCATGTTAGCCAGGAAGGCCGCTTTACTTTCGGCGGCAACTTCCGCTTCTTCTTTTGAGCGTCGCAGCTCTTTTTCCATTTTAACACGCTCGGTAATATCGAGCATGACGCCATCGATCCATTCAGGAATATCGTCTTCATTAAAGACGATGCTGCCATTTTCTAACACCCAGATAGTGTCACCGTTTTTATGTTTCAGACGGTATTCAAGAGAGTAAGACGTACGTTGGTTCATGGCGTTGGAAATAGCTTGGTTGACCCGCTCTATTTCATCCGGGTGAATGCATTGCTCCACCAATATATTACCTTGGTAGAAATCGTCGGCGTGCCATCCGATAAGTTTTTCTACAGCATCGCTGATAAAAATAGGAGGGATGTCGTGTGCAAATAAGGTCCGAAAAGACACCCCAGGGATGTTTTTAATCAGCGAGCGATATTGCTCTTCGCTTTTCTTAATCTTTTCTTCCATTTCTTTGCGGGCAGATATGTCTGTCACAAAACCAACGAACATAGGTTTTTGCCCAGCAACTTCAACCCGACCAATAGCTAAGCGAATAGGAACAATGTGCCCATTACAGTGAAGCGCTCTAATTTCATTATCAGACCCATCTTTTTGTTTTGCGGCGTTTTTAAGGTAGCTGATCAGCGCTTTACGACTATGAAGGTTATTTGATTTGGGCAGCAAAATAGAGATACGTCTACCAATAACCTCATCTTCACTCCAGCCAAAAATACGTTCGGCAGACTTGTTAAAAGCAACGATAGTGCCCTTAGCGTCGATGGAAATAATCCCATCTATAGCAGTGTCCAGTGTGGTTTGTAGGCGAAGCTCATTTTCTGCTTTTTCTTGAAATAGCTGACGGTAACGAATTTGAGAGGTGATGTTCGTTGCTAATATAGAAACCAAGATGGTGATGATGCCAATGATCAGAGAAAGCCCGTCGTGTGAGCTTTGCGACGAGCTTACCATATGGTTGGGGGTTGTTATAACAAAGCGAGCGCCTTCCATACCAGCATAATGCATGCCTGAAATCGCTGCACCCATAATAATCGCGCTGACCCCATTGATTACTTGTTGGTTTAACCTAGGCCAAGCTGTCGTAATGTAGTGGCGAATGGATAACGCGATAATAGCCAATACCACGGCAATCACGAGTGATGCAAAGAACCACAAAGGATCGTAGAGTAAGGTGGCATGCATATCCATGGCTGCCATACCCATATAGTGCATAGTCCCTATGCCTGCTCCTACGGCCGCGCCGCCCAGTACGAGTTTCCAAATGGTCAAATTCTGCTTATCGGCGAGAATATTAAGCGCTATATAAGAGGCGATAAGGCTGGGTATTATAGAAATGAGAGTTAGGACTAAGTCGTATTCCATTTTGCCATTCATTTGGAACGCAAGCATGCCAATGAAGTGCATGCTCCAAATTCCTCCAGCCATAATGAAAGAGCCAGATAGTAAAGCAATTTTTTTGTAGCGAGAGGAGGCAATATAGCCAGCAACAGTGGCGAAATGCAGGGTAAAAAAAGAAGCCGCAATCGCCACAATGATGGATATCATCACCAGCTTTAAATTATAGTGTCCGACCATAAGCAGGTTTTGTGGGATAACCTGTGTTACAAAAAAAGAGTCAAGTCCATTCATATGTCTATTCTTACCTATGGTTTAGAGGGGTTGTGTTCTCTATAGCCTGTAAAGGCACTATGTCCAAATAATAGGGTTTAATAAAAACGCTTAATACTAAAATCAATAAATCTAACAGCCTTGTTAATTTAAGATCGTAGTTGTGTAGCTGGTTCTAGTTGCTGAAAAGCTAGAATGATATAAGTTTTAATTAGAGTCAAAGCAAAGTGATATAACTATAACGTTTTTAGACTTGTTTTTGTGCGAAAACTTGATGAATTTTATGCATTAACAGTACGAAATAGTCCCGATGCAAAATTCTCTTTGACTTAGCCGCGAGCTGTTTTCAATATAAAGCTAACGACAATAATAAAAGCGCTTAGCAGCGACCAATATGAGAAAAATAAATTATGTATTTAGGCCTTGATCTTGGAACGTCTGGATTAAAAGGGGTTGTTATTGATGACCACGGTAGTCTTATTGCGCAAGAAAATGTGGCATTAAGCAGCAGTGCACCACACCCTTTATGGTCAGAGCAAGATCCTGAAACATGGTGGCAAGCTTGTTGTGAAGTGGTTGCCTTACTCCAGCAGAGGTTGGATTTAACTAAGCTAAAAGCCCTAGGCATAGCAGGGCAAATGCATGGTGCCACCTTACTAAATGCACAGGGTGAGGTGCTGCGTCCTTGTATCTTATGGAATGACGGACGTAGCCAACAACAATGCCAAACTCTGATGGCAAACTGCCCTCAGATGGTCGCACTTTCGGGCAACCTTATTATGCCTGGCTTTACTGCGCCTAAAGTTCAATGGGTGCGCGAAAATGAAGCGAGTATTTTTGCGCAAATAAGTCGCGTATTGTTACCAAAGGATTATTTGCTTTACCGGCTTACAGGGGTGTTCTCAACGGATTGCTCAGATGCGGCTGGCACATTATGGCTAAACCCACAGACTCGCCAATGGGATGATGAGTTACTGGCCGCAACTGGGCTAACGCAACAGCAGATGCCAAAGGTCTTTGAAGGCAGTGATGTTATCGGTTGCTTGTCTCAAGAGGTTGCTGAGCAGTTAAAACTGCCGTGTATTTCTGTGGTTGCTGGTGGCAGTGATAATGCGGCTGGGGCAGTTGGAATGGGAGTTACTCGACCAGGGCAAGGGTTATTGTCGTTGGGGACATCAGGGGTGTATTTCACTGTAAGTGAAGCGCATAGGGCGAACCCAGAAAACACCGTACATGCATTTTGTCATGCTTTGCCTAATCGCTGGCATCAAATGGGAGTTACGTTAAGCGCAGCTAACTCATTGTCATGGCTTTCAAAAACAACAAACTTGTCAGTACAGGCTTTATTAGAGGCGCTAGAACACTCTGCGAAGACAGAAACAAGTGTTCTTTTTCTCCCTTATTTAAGTGGTGAGCGGACACCATATAATGACCCTTATGCTCAAGGGCAATTTGTCGGAGTGAATAACTCGACTCGAGTTGAAGATATGACGCTTGCGGTATTGGAAGGAGTGGCCTTTTCATTATTAGACTGTCAAAACGCATTAGCCACCGCTGGAAGCGAAGTAACAGAGCTGTCCCTTATTGGAGGTGGCGCACGCTCTGCTGTTTGGCGACAAATATTATCCAATGTATTAACGAGGCGTTTGTTGTATCGCGATGGTGGAGAGGTAGGGCCTGGTTTAGGCGCTGCTCGCTTAGCCCTATTAGGCGATAAGCAGCAAGCAGGAGGCAATATAGACAGTCTAATTGAGCAGTATTGTTTGCTACCTGATGTGTTAGACAGACATGAACCAGAGACCAGCCAAACTGCTTATTATCAGAAAAAATATGAGTTGCATAAGGCTTTTTTTAACAGCACTCAGCATTTAAATAAGGCGTTGTCTGAGTTGCTAGCTGAAAAGGAGTGAGTTTAAAAAAGTAAAGGCAGTGGCTTTATTATAGTCACTGCCTTTCAGGTTCAGAGTGTCGTGCGAGGGCTAGTGGGTTGTAAGTGATTGACCTTCAAAGCGTTTATTGCTTTGTGATCGGAAGTCTCGTGGTGTGACACCTTTTAATTCATGGAAGCGTCGATTGAAGTTCGCGACGTTATTAAAGCCCACTTGAAAGCAAATATTAGCAATCTGTTGATCTGTTTCTGTTAACAAGTTGCAAGCTCTGCTAATACGCACACGATTCACAAACTCGATAAAGCGGTTCCCCGTCGCTTTCCTAAAAAAACGTGAGAAGTGGCTATCTGACATATTAATTAAGTTGGCTGCGTTCGATAAGCTAATGTCTTGATTATAGTTTTGAGAAACATAATCGACCACAGTATTAATTTTGCGCTGTAATGCTTCGTTCGATTTTAGATCAATTTGAACCGTCGACAGTAAACGATAGTTTTGACTTTGAGCCAGTTTTTTTAGCAGAGGCAGGGCTTGAATTACACGTTGTAGACCACTGCTATCTCGTACTGCTTCAAAGTTTTCTCTAAGTTCATCAAGGTCTAGGTCGAAAAACTCAATGCCTGATTTTGCTCTTAATAACATGGGCAGGATTTCGGCCAATTCAGGGATGATTTTCATACCATCAGAAAAGGCTTCATGGTCAAAGCGGATAACCATGTCTCTGACTTCTACCGGCTCTTGGTTGTGTTGGCTGATCCAGTTATGGGGGAGTCTTGGGCCGGTTAAGATGAGCTGGCCTGGGCTAAAGTTACCGATATAGTCACCTACAAACACTTTGCCTGATGTCGCCACAATAAAGTGCAACTCATAATCATCGTGAGCATGCCAGCGAATCAGGTCACTAGGATAGCCATGTTCTAAATAGCGAATGGTTTCAATGCCATTATCGACTAGTTCGTATTCTGGTGTATTGCGTTTTGTTGTTGTGGACATAATGTTTACCTAAAACAAAAATCAAAGTCTTGCTTTAATGATGTATAGAAAAGCTGCCTACAAGCATTCGTGAAGATGAGTGCATTTTTACTGAGGCTGACAGAGGCACTATTATGCCTCAGCAAAGTGTATTTAGCGAAAATTGAGCAAAGAGGTGAGGCTACTTTGCTCAATATTGTCGATTATGGGTACCTGAGTCGCGCTTGCTCGATAGCATGTGAGAGGTCTGTGACAAAACTTGGGTAATCTCTAGACACATTGCCCCATAGATAAGCGTCTGTTGCGAATGCTTGGATGCCAGCGTCATCATTGGTGAATGCCTTCATCGCGCTGGCGTTGGGCTCATGGTATTGGATGTTTAATTGGCCTGATGCCACTTTATGAATAAAAACAAACCAGTAGGCGATACCTTGTATGGTTTTTTGAGGCGTGTTACCCAGCTGATAGGATCTAACCAGTGATGGGTAGACAAAGATAGGGAATTTCGCATAGCCATCGGTGCATATCCGATCTACTGTGTCGCCAATATTGGCATTACTGAAGCGTGCTGCAATGATCTCAAAATAAGCCTGTAAATCGACAATAGACTCACCAATTGCAGGGATGGCATCTTGTTTAATAAAGTCTGTGAAATACTGTTTTAATTCATCATCACGCATGGCTTCATCAAAATAGGTGAGGCCTTTCAGTGCGGCTTGATAGGTAACACAGGTATGACCTGCATTGAGAATGCGGATTTTGGCTTCTTCGTAAGGATCAACTTTCTCAACAAACTGGACCCCGACAAGATCCAATGCGGGTTTCTCACCGGCAAAATTGTCTTCGATAACCCATTGTACAAAGTCTTCTCCCATGACCGTCATTTCATCGTCAATGCCAAACCGCTGTTGTACATCCTGAACGTGAATCGGGCTAGGTTTTGGTGTAATGCGATCCACCATGGCACAAGGAAAAGACACGTTTTCTGTTACCCAGTCAGCAAGCTGGTGGTCATGTTTCGCGGCCAAGAATTGCATCAGGCCGGTTTCTAATAATTCACCGTTATGACGTAAATTATCACAGCAAAGCAGGGTGACTTTGGCTTTTGAGGTTTCGCTACGCAGCTTTAAACCCGCGTACAAAAAAGCGTATAAGGTGTTTCTTGCACCTTCTATGTCTGCTTTTATGGCAGGGTGTGTCAACATAAGGGTACGGTTTTCATCGAGATAATAACCCCCTTCAGTGACGGTCGAGGTGACTAGCTGTGTGTTTGCATCAGCGATGGCTTCATCGACTAATTGCGGTGTTTTGGCACCATCGATTTGGCGCACAATTGAACGAATATGTACGTATTCAGCGGCGCCATCTGGCGCCATTGTTTTAAGTACATATTCACCGTTTTGCTGACTAAAACGAGCAAACATTTCGCTGTCTTGTGGGCGAATGTTAACCCCGGTTAAGCCCCATTTTTTGCCTTCAGGAAGTGCCAGTAGACGATCAAAATACATGGCTTGATGGGCGCGGTGAAAGGCTCCAACACCAAGGTGAACAACACCTGGCTGAATGTCTTCTCTTGCATAGTTCTGAGCGCAGAGCTGCTCAGAATTATGTTTAGCATTAAGATAGTTAGTCATTACCAGCCTCCTCGGCGATCACAGAAATAACGCGATCGCTTTCGTTAAACAGAATGACTTCACTGCTATCGACTTTAATATGAACTAAGTCGCCATCTTGTAGAGTGCTGCGTGCAGAGGCTTTTAAGATAATAGTCTGATTGTTACCCAATTGAATGTGAGCATAAGCCTCTGAACCTAGGTGTTCTACTAGCTCGACACGGCCAGTAAAGTCACCATTTTCTTCAACTAATGATAAATGCTCTGGACGAATACCCATCACGATTGCTTTCGGCAGTGGGCCAGCTAAGCGATTAGCAGGGAAAGACAAGCTGCTGTCGAGCAGGTTCAAGCTCAGTTGATCTCCTTGAACGGCAAAGTTATCGACGGGGATTAAGTTCATTTTTGGTGTGCCGATAAACTCAGCCACAAAGCGACTATTAGGCTGGCGGTACAATTCTAACGGTGTACCCACTTGTTCAATTTGCCCAGCATTCAAGATGACCACTCGATCCGCTAATGTCATCGCTTCAATCTGATCGTGGGTAACGTATACCATGGTAGTGCCCAGTTTCTTGTGTAAGCGAGCCAGTTCCAAACGCATTTGTACACGTAGTGCTGCATCTAGATTCGATAAAGGCTCATCGAACAAGAATACTTTTGGCTGGCGTACGATAGCGCGACCAATTGCTACCCGCTGACGTTGGCCACCAGACAATTCTTTTGGTTTACGATCCAGCAATGGATCAAGCTGCAATGATGCAGAGACAGAGCGAACTTTTTCTTGGATTTCAGCATCAGGCACTTTGGCAAGACGCAGTGCAAACGATAGATTGTCTGCGACCGTCATGTGAGGGTACAAAGCGTAAGACTGAAACACCATGGCCAAATCACGTTTCGATGAAGCCACTTCGGTAATGTCTTTACCGTCGAGCTCAATGGTACCGCCAGAGCTTGATTCTAAGCCGGCAATGGTACGTAGCAATGTGGATTTACCACAGCCAGAGGGGCCAACGAAGACAATAAATTCGCCTTCCTTGATGTTTAGGTTGATGCCACGTAATGCATGGTAGCTATCGTAATGTTTTTGTAATTCTGAAATAACTAAGTAACTCATGGCTAAGATTCCTAATAATTATTTTACGGCACCAAATGTAAGGCCTTGGACAAGTTGTTTTTGGCAGAACCAACCGAATACTATGATTGGTGCGCATGCCAATGTAGATGCAGCGGACAGTTTGGCCCAGAACAAGCCTTCAGGGCTTGAGTAAGAGGCTATCATGGCCGTCAAAGGCGCTGCATTGGAGGCGGTTAAGTTAAGAGACCAAAATGCTTCATTCCAACATAGAATGATGGATAGCAAGCCTGTTGATGCAATACCGCCTACGGACAAAGGAAGTACCACTTTAACCACTTCTCCCCATGGGCTGGCACCGTCCATTCGAGCTGCTTCCAGAATTTCTTTTGGTAAGTCTTTAAAGTAAGAGAACAGCATCCAAATAATGATAGGCAAGTTCATTAGCGTGAAGATAATGATCAAGCCAATGCGGCTATCTAATAAACCGTTGTTACGGAAAAGAATGTAGATAGGCACCAATACACCTACTGCTGGTAGCATCTTAGTAGACAACATCCACAACAAGATGTCCTTGGTGCGCTTGCCTGGAAAAAACGCCATTGAGTAGGCTGCTGGTACCGCAATGATCAAGGCGATAATCGTAGAACCAAATGAAGTGATCACTGAGTTCATTGCATGCAATAAGTAGTCGCTGCGGTCTTGAACCACTTTAAAGTTGTCTAAAGTCGGTTCAAAAAACAAAGATGGCGGTACTGAGATTGCTTGTAACTCCGTTTTAAAAGATGTGATAAACATCCAAAAAATAGGGAAGAAGAGCAAAAGGGCAACAAGCCAAGCAAATAGGCCTGTTATAAGTGTTTTTAATTTACGTTGCTGATTAAGAGTCATCTTATTTACCTCACACCGTTAGGTTTTTGCCGACGGCACGAATTAGGAAGAATGCAACGATATTGGCAAGTAATACGGCGAATAAACCACCCGCAGAAGCCACGCCTACATCGTATTGAAGAAGAGCTTGGTTGTAGATCAAGTAAGCTAGGTTGGTACTTGCGTAGCCTGGGCCACCACCGGTACTAACAAAGATCTCAGCAAATACAGCCAACAAGAAGATAGTTTCTATCATCACAACCACGGCAATTGGACGGGCTAGATGAGGAATTGTTAGGTAGCGGAAAATATGCCAGCCTGTTGCGCCATCCATTTGTGCCGCTTCTTTCTGCTCTGTGTCTTGAGATTGTAGTGCGGTAACAAAGACCAGAATGGCAAATGGAAGCCACTGCCAGCTAACCATAATGATGACGGACATCAAGGGGTAAGTGCCGAGCCAATCTATCGGTTGCAGCCCAAGAGACTGTGATATCCAGGCAAAGATGCCGTACACCGGGTTCATCATCATGTTCTTCCAGATTAAGGCGTTAACCGTCGGCATGATGAAGAAAGGTGAAATCAATAAAACGCGAACTATGCCACGCCCGAAAAAAGGTTTGTCGATTAAGGCTGATAACATCACACCTAGGACGACGGTAATAATTAAGGCTGATAGCAAGAGTATCAGGGTATTTGCAACGGCAGTAATAAAACCAGGATCCGTGATGAAAAACTCAAAGTTCATTAGACCAACAAAGTTGTTTTGGCCTGGGTACAGAAGGTTGTAACGAATCGTTGAAAAATAGATAGTCATTGATAACGGCACTATCATCCACACTAAAAGCATGATGACGGATGGCGCCATTAATAAGCGAGTGATTGAGCGCTTCATGGTAGGTATCTCTTATTATAATGAATAGGGCGTCGTGCGACGGTTCAAAATAAGAAACCAAGGTCGCTTAATTCGCCACCTTGGTTTCAGATCTAGACTAGTAGCCCGCTTGACGCATCTGACGCTCTGCCGCTTTTTGCGCATTATTTAATGCTTGCTCAACTGTCATTGCACCAGCAAGTGCTCCAGAAATCATTTGCCCTGTCGTTGTACCAATCGCTTGGAACTCAGGAATAGAGGCAAATTGAACACCCACATATGGGGAAGGTTTTAAAGTGCTGTCTTGAGGATCAGCCGATTTAATGGCTTTAAGCTCTGCTTTCGCAAATACCGCAGCTTCTAAGAAGTTAGGGTTTTGGTAAGTACTTTCACGAGTACCCGTTGGTACAGCTGCCCAGCCGGCATCTTTCGCGACTAATTTAACGTAGTCTTTAGAGGTCGCCCAGCGGACAAATTTCTGTGCAGCTTCTTCATGTTTGGTTGCAACAGGAACCGCTAGAGCCCAAGCCCATAGCCAGTTTGCACCCTTTTTAGTCACTTCTTGTGGAGATTGAGCAAAGGCGACTTGATCAGCAACTTTACTCTGAGAAGGGTCGGTTACGAATGAAGCTGCAATGGTCGCATCAATCCACATACCGCATTTGCCTTCGTTGAAAAGAGCTAGGTTCTCATTAAAGCTGTTTGAACTGGCACCAGGAGGTCCGTACTTGCCAAGTAAATCAACGTAGAAGTTAACTGCTTTAGTCCACTCAGGGGAGTTGATTTCTGGTTTCCAGTTCTCGTCAAACCAACGACCACCGAATGAGTTCGCAATAGTGGTAACAAGCGCCATGTTGTCGCCCCAGCCAGCTTTACCGCGTAAGCAAATACCATAAACACCATTGTCAGGATCATTAACGGCTTTTGCTACATCACGAATATGGTCCCAGCTGTCATTGTCATGGATTTCCATGCCAGCGGCTTTCACTAAGTCTTTACGGTACATAACCATTGAACTTTCGCCGTAAAATGGCGAAGCATATAAGGTGCCGTCGTATGAAAGGCCACTGCGGATCGAAGGTAAGATGTCTTTTTTATCGTAATCGCCGCTTGCGTCGATTGGTTCTAACCAACCACGTTGACCCCAAATAGGTGCTTCGTACATACCAATGGTCATCACGTCATACAGACCGCTTTTGTTAGCAATGTCTTGGGTGACATTTTGACGTAGTACGCTTTCTTCTAGCGTTACCCATTTGACTTTAATGCCAGGGTTAGCTTTTTCAAACTCAGGAGTCAGCTTTTGCATCTCAATCATGTGACCGTTATTCACGGTTGCCACAGTAATTTGGGTATCAGCAAAGGCGTTTGCAGTGGTAATCGCAGTCGCTAGCGAGATGGCGCAAGCAACCGTGTTTTTTGAAAGGCTTTTCATTAGGTTCTCCCTATTTGGAGGCTTTTGTTTTTATAGTCATACCTAGTCTTGATAATTGATTACCAAGTAATCATCAATATAGAGCTATCTCAATTGACTCGCTAGTACGTAAATTGCTAATACATGTACTATTTTGTTTCTTTTTTACCGATAAAAAGGAAAAACAATCAAAAAAATATGTATAAATAGAGATCTTTTCTTTCAAGATCCTGACATTTCAGTGGTTTAGTGATTATTGTCATGGAATCTGATGTAGCGGTTTTCCGCGTGCAGGCAAATCGATATAATGAGAGCATTCTATATTGAGGGTAATTTCATGAGTTTGACTGCGGATTCTATCGCCTATAGGCGCCTTAAAATGCAATGCCGTCGAGGTATGCTGGAATTAGATGTGCTTCTTGAGCCATTTTTGGATGAGGTGTTTTTAACACTAGATGAGGAAGATCAGCAGCGCTTTAGTACTTTGTTAGCCTGTGAAGATCAAGCTTTGTTCGAGTGGTTTATGCAAAGAGAAGTGCCAGAAGACCCGGATTTTGCTCGTATTGTCGAGATTATTCTGACTCGTGTTCAGCCTGAAAACTACCGCGCTTAAGCCTTCCGCTTTAGGCACAGCATTCTGGCTTTTGTTGGCAGGCTGCTGTGCGCTACTCCTACGTTTATTTTGGCCACCGATAGAAACCTGGCTGGCTCTATTTTGCTGTGTTTTTGTGATCCTTTCTTATCGCCTAGTGAGATACTTGATCGGCGGTGCTTTAGCCATTGGGATTGATGAAGATGGCGCTTTTTTAAAGCAGGGTTCGGCTTTTTATCGACTGGATTTCATACGCGTGAACGGTGTGCAATTGATTGCAAAGCAAGTCAGGAAAGACACGTGGTGGCAGCGCTTTTGGCCTACTTATTGTGTGATTTACCGTGACAGTTTGCCTTATTATGAGTACCGAGTGATGCGCTCCTATGCTGCGCAACAAAAAATGTTAAAGCGCAGCAAGGCGACATCAAAGTAATACTCAGTTAGTCGTGTCAGGGTGCAGTATAGTTGGTTTGCTGTTGGTTAATTTGTCAGGGTAATCCAAGGTGAAATGAAGGCCACGGCTTTCTTTTCGAGACATGGCTGAACGAATAATTAGATCCGCGACCACCGCGAGGTTGCGCAGTTCTAGTAAATCACTAGACACCTTATAGTTGGTGTAAAACTCTTGGATTTCAGAGCGTAATAAATCCACCCTATGTTTAGCTCGCAATAAACGTTTATCCGTTCTTACTATGCCCACATAGTCCCACATAAAGCGGCGTAATTCTTGCCAGTTATGGGTAATGACAACATCTTCGTCTGAGTCTGTTACCTTGGTTTCATCCCAATCTGGTATCTTAATATCAGCCGATTCGGTTCGATTGTTCATAATATGTTGCGCCGCAGATCGGGCAAATACGATGCATTCTAACAGCGAGTTGCTGGCCAAACGGTTGGCACCGTGAAGCCCTGTGTAGGCGGTTTCTCCAATGGCATAAAGGTTGCGAATATCGGTAGAGCCATGTTGGTCTACTACTACGCCACCACAAGTGTAATGGGCGGCTGGAACCACAGGAATTGGTTGTTTGGTCATGTCATGACCGTATTCTAAACAGCGTTTATAAATCGTCGGAAAATGTTCTTTTATGAAGCTTTCGTCTTTGTGAGAAATATCCAATAGAACATGGTTTATGCCCAAGCGTTTCATTTCATGGTCAATCGCTCGCGCCACAATATCTCGTGGTGCTAGCTCTGCGCGTTCATCAAATTGAGGCATAAAACGCGAGCCGTCAGGAAGGCGAAGTTTTCCTCCTTCACCGCGAACCGCTTCAGAAATCAAAAAGGTTTTGGCTTTAGCGTCATACAAACAAGTCGGGTGAAATTGATTAAACTCCATGTTGCCGACGCGACAGCCTGCACGCCATGCCATAGCAATGCCATCACCTGAGGCAGTATCTGGGTTGCTGGTGTAGAGATAGACTTTACTGCTGCCGCCACAAGCCAGAGAAACTGACTGGCCATGGAATACTTCTATGACATCGTCATCAAGGTTTAATGCATAAACACCGACGACCTTATTCTCGCCTGCTAGCCCCAGTTTTTCTGTGGTTACTAGGTCTATGGCGACACGATCAGGGAAGAAGGAAATATTCGGGTGGTTAGCAGCATTTTTAATCAAGGTTTTAGAGATCGCTAAGCCGGTAGCGTCCGCGCTGTGAATAATCCGGCGGTGGCTGTGGCCACCTTCTTTGGTTAGATGGTAGCTCTCAGTTTCACCATAACGTGTGAATGGCACGCCTTGATCGATAAGCCAATCAATACTCTCTTTTGAATGCTCAACAGTAAAACGGATAGCGTCGGCATCGCCCAGTTCAACACCGGCATCAATAGTGTCATTAATATGAGATTCGATGGTGTCTTCGTCCGATAGTACTGCTGCTACACCACCTTGTGCATAAAGAGTTGAGCCTTCGCGGATATCGGCTTTGGTTAGAATAGCGACGCTGTGGGTGTTAGCCAGTTCTAGTGCTAACGTTAGGCCGGCTGCGCCTGCGCCAATGATGACGATATCGTGTTTAAAATGTCGGCTCATAATATTGATCTGATTCATGTCTAAAGTATTAATGTTACTATTGTTATTGCGTAATAGTGAACTATTTCTGACGGTGTGTTTTATTTCTCCACAATGTGTACTCTGTGCAAATATAAAAGTCTCTATAGATTATATGGGAACTCGCTTTGTGTCTTGTTGTCTTCTCTTAAAATAAGCAGCACTGGCGCGCTAATGAGGTTTAACAAGAGGTGCCTATGCAGCACGAAACGTCTTCAGATCAGGCGTTAGTTCAAAAAGTCCAGCAAGGTGATAGCAAGGCTTTTGATCTTTTAGTTCTAAAGTACCAATACAAGGTGATCGGGCTGATTGGCCGTTATGTTCAAGACAAACATGAAGTACTAGATGTGGCGCAAGAGAGTTTTATTAAAGCTTATCGCGCTATAGATTCCTTTCGAGGAGAAAGTGCTTTTTATACCTGGCTTTATCGTATTGCGGTTAATACGGCTAAAAATTATCTAGTGAGCCGCTCACGCCGACCACCTGGCTCTGATGTAGAACTGGATAACGACGAGTCATTCAGTGTTTATGATGCGCTACTCGATTCAAGTACACCAGATGCAATTTTAAATAGAAATCGCTTAGAAAAAGCGATTCACGAAGCCATTAAAGGCCTTCCAGAAGAACTGCGTGGCGCATTGAGCTTGAGGGAGTTTGATGGCTTAAGTTATGAAGAGATTGCCCAGATAATGGACTGTCCAGTTGGGACGGTGCGATCAAGAATTTTCCGCGCTCGAGAAGCAGTGGAAAAACATATACGTCCATTTATGGATGGAGGAGATGATTTATGACAGCGTCTGATGATAGCCAACAAGCTGTATTAGAAAGCTTGTCTGCAATGTTTGATGATGAAGCAAATCAACAGGATCTTCATGATTTAATGGCGCAGGACTCAGCCGATCTAAATGATAAAATGGCGGCGTTCCATCTTATCCAACATACTTTAAGAAAAGAAACGGATGTTGATTTAAATATCCAATCTGGCTTTAATCTGGCGGCTCGAGTTAGCGCTCAGATAGAGCAAGAAACGGGTGAAAAAAACGCGTCTAATGTTGTTGCCTTGGCGCCTTTGTTGCCTTCATTAACACCTGATATGGTCTCTGATATAGCGCCCCAAAAGCGTTATTTTTGGAGCGGCTTTGCCGTCGCAGCCAGTGTGGCGTTTGCCATAGTGGTCGGTGGTAATTTGCTACTCAACCCAGAGCCAAACAAAGCGCCAACCGTTGCAGCACATACCGCCAGCGATATTGATACCTTAACCGTGCCTGTTACTTCCCTTGCTGAGTTAAAAAAACAGCCTATGGATATTGATAATTTACGTTTACAAAATTATCTACGCCAGCATGCTGAGCAAGCAACAATGACCGTTGGTCGAGGTATGATTCCGATGGCTCGTATTGCGAGCTACCCAATAAAAGAGTGACAGCATGACTTTGTCTGGATTACTACGGGTTAGTTTAATGATGCTTTGTGCGTCACTTTCTAGTTTAGGGTATTCGGCGTCTAACACGCCTGATGCCGCTCATTTATTAGAGCAGATGTCCAACTCCTTTTCGACCTTAGACTACGATGGGATTTTTATTCATTCGGAAAATACTCGAATGAATAGTATGCGTGTGCAGCACCAGCAGCGAAAAGGCAAAGAATACGAAAGTCTGGTCGATCTTGATGGTAATAAAATACAAGTTATTCGTATTGATGATACGGTGATTTGTGTTTATCCCAATGAAGCGGTTGCGGATAAGCAAGTTATGTCGAGTACGCCATTTAAGCGTTTTATTGGGTTAGATAGTGAGCATTTAAAGCTTGGTTATAATTTAGTGGTCAGCAATAAAGTGGCTCGTATCGCAGGGCGTGAAGCATATCAATTGCGTCTAGAA
Source organism: Marinomonas pollencensis (assembly GCF_003387375.1). Taxonomy (GTDB): domain Bacteria; phylum Pseudomonadota; class Gammaproteobacteria; order Pseudomonadales; family Marinomonadaceae; genus Marinomonas; species Marinomonas pollencensis. The sequence continues at coordinate 33,427 of NZ_QUNG01000007.1, forward strand.
CCGAAAGATCAATATCGTTATGCCCATGAGGTTTGGCTAGATAAGGGTAACTATTTTTTGCTGAAACACGATATGCTGGATCAAAATGACGCTTTGCTCGACCGGATTCAATTTACTTCAGTGACGTTTGACCCAGACTTGAAAGTCGCAGATTTCACCCCCAACAAAGAGTCCTATTCGAAGCAATTAGTTGAGCCTAAAGCTCGGCGTGTTAAAAGCTTGTGGAAATTTGACTGGCTGCCTGAAGGTTTTTCTTTAGTGTGGCCTGAAGCGCGAGCTTTAAATCATGGTACCAGCATGTTGCTGCTATCTGATGGTATGGCAACCATTTCGGTTTTCGTTGAACCCGTAATGAAAACAAAAGCAACGTCATATCTGTTAATTGGAGCAACTGTCGCTGGAGAAAAAACGTTAAAAGTGGGTAAACAATTGTATTTAGTGACCATGGTTGGAGAAGTCCCTAAAGTAACAATTGAAAAGCTTATGTCGGTGTTTATGCCAAAGGCAAGATTATGATTGAAGAGTCCGGTACGGTACTTTCCACTGAGAAAGGGTTTGCCGAAGTAGAAACGATTCGAACCAGTAGTTGTACTGCGTGTCGAGCTAGGCATGGTTGTGGCCATCATGCGATTGCCCAAGTATCTGCTAGTAATCGTATGCGCATGAAAGCCATTGATAGTTTTGATGTGCGTGTGGGCCAAAGAGTCACTGTAGGTATCCCAGAAGATACCTTATTACAAGCCTCAGTATGGATGTATTTTATTCCATTATTAGGCTTGGTAGCTGGCGCGACACTGCCTTCATTATGGCATGCCAGTAGCGGCGTTTCGGTTGTTTTGTCCATCTTAGGGTTTCTTTCAGGGCTTTGGTTAGCCAAGAAGAAATCACAGAAAGAAGAGAATAACCCCGATTTTTATCCAAGAATTTTACGTATTGAAACCACTCAGGGTAGTGAAATTCCTTTAATCTTTACGCCTTGAATCAAAAAATCTTCACCTGGCACAGTAAAACTTGATACGTCTTAAGGAGACAAATCAATGAACAGATTGCTTAAGCAAATTAATATAGGAGCCATCAGTGTTTTCATGATGTTCTCCATGTTCGCCCATGCTGCTGAATTGCCTGATTTTACCAAGTTGGTGGAAAAAGCCTCTCCGGCCGTGGTTAACATTAGTACTGAACAAATGGTAATGACAAAAACAGCGGCGGAAGGCAACGGTCCTCAAATGGGGCCAAATAGCCAAGAGTTGAACGAATTTTTCCGTCACTTCTTTGGTCAGCAACCCTTTAATGGTGGTGAATCTCAAGCACCACAAGAGAGGGAAAGAAGTTCATTAGGTTCAGGTTTTATTATTTCAGCGGACGGTTACATTCTTACCAATAACCATGTTATTGATGGCGCAGATGTTATTCATGTCCGTCTGAATGATCGTCGTGAATACACTGCAAAAGTGATCGGTACTGATAGCCGTACCGATCTGGCCTTATTAAAAATTGATGCCAAAGATCTGCCAACCGTGAAGATGGGTGACTCTGATAAATTAAAAGCAGGTCAGTGGGTGTTAGCGATTGGTTCGCCGTTTGGGTTTGATTACACGGTCACTGCCGGTGTGGTAAGTGCTACCGGTCGTAATCTGCCTTCTGATAACTACGTACCTTTTATTCAAACGGATGTGGCGATTAATCCAGGTAATTCTGGCGGTCCTTTGTTCGATCTAGATGGTGAAGTAGTGGGTATTAACTCACAAATTTATACCCGCTCTGGTGGCTTTATGGGCGTGTCGTTTGCGATTCCTTCCAAGGTCGCCATGTCGGTTGTTGATCAGCTTAAAGCAAATGGTAAAGTGTCTCGTGCTTGGCTAGGTGTGTTGATTCAGGATGTAAACAATGACCTGGCTGAATCCTTCGGCCTAAAACGCCCACATGGGGCCCTAATTAGTCGTGTTATGCCTGATTCCCCAGCACAAAAAGCTGGCCTTAAATCCGGGGATATTATTTTAGCCTTTGATGGCAATAATATTAATCACTCTGGTGAGTTGCCTTACATTGTCGGCCAAATGAAGTCTGGCGACAGTGTGGATGTAGACATTTTCCGTGATGGCAAAGATAAAACCATCACCTTGTCACTGGAGTCACGTCCAGACAATCAGCAAACGCAAGCTCAGAAGAAGCAAGATGAAAATCGTTTGGGTATGGTTGTGGCGGATGTGCCAGTAGAATTAGCCAAGCGTTTAGACATTGAAGGCGGGGTGATTGTGAAGAAAGTGATTGGTGGCACAGCGTCTCGTAATGGTTTAGCCCAAGGTGATGTTATTACCATGCTTAACGGCCAAGCGATTAAAGACGCAGATGATTTCTCAGCCATTGCCAAACAAGTTCCAGATAATCGCTCCGTTCCAATGCGAGTGATTCGTGATGGTTACCCAATGTTTATCCCATTTAAAATTACTAAATAAGCTGTTTAAGTAGGTTGCAATAAAAAGCTCTGTTGGCATTCGCAAACAGAGCTTTATTTTTGCTTAAGGCAGGTTGCTTAGATGGTACGAGCGAAGTTAGGTTTAGAGCGATTTAGCAAAGATTTTTGAGTTACGTTGGTAATTGTAAAGCGCTTGTTTTTTAGCAGGCAAGGAAGCTAAAGAGGTTTCACTAAAACCGCGCTCGATAAACCAATGGGCGGTACGAGTCGTCAATAAAAAAACCCTTGTTAAATTGAGACTCTTAGCCGCTTGTTCAATGCCCTTTAACAGGCGATCTCCACGATTGGCGCCTCGATAGTCGGGGGATACGGCTAAACAAGCTAGCTCGCCAGCATTTTCTTGCTCAAACGGGTAAATAGCCGCACAAGCGACAATAGCGCCATCGCGTTCAATTACGATAAAACGATCAATCTCATTTTCTAGGAGCTCTCTAGAGCGACGAACCAGCACGCCTTTTTCTTCTAAAGGTGCCAGTAGGGCCATCATGCCCCCAACATCGTCTATGTGCGCCGGTCGAAGTTGCTCATAACTGTCTTCATCAATCATAGTACCAGCCCCCTCACGAGTGAAAAGTTCCCGTAATAGACCGCCATTCTCATTAAAAGAAATGATATGAGCTCGTGGTACATGCTGGCGAACCGCGGCGACACAGGCTTCTAATGCCGCTTGTGTAATGCTGTTGAGCCGTTTGCTACTGAGAATGGTTTGCGCATCATGTATGAGCAACTCTGAATGCAGCTTGTCTTGGTTGTCAAAGATGCCTTCTTCTTCGGTTAAGATAATCAGTTTGTCGGCTTTTAGCTGAATCGCGGCTTGAATGGCGACTTCTTCACCTTTGAGGTTGAACACTTCCCCTGTTGGGGAAAAACCTAAATGGGGGAGCAGCACCATGTTGTCATCTTCTAGTAATCGGAAAATGGCCTCAGAGTCGATACGACGAACTTCACCTGAGTGACCGTAGTCGATGCCATTTACGACCCCAAGAGGACGGGCAATCACGTAATTACCACTGCACACTTTCAGGCTTGCTCCAGCCATAGGAGTGTTGGACAGGCCCATCGATAATTGCGCTTCAAGTTGAACGCGCACCGCGGCCGACGCTTGAATAATGTCCATAAGCTGGTCTTGTGGGGTAATACGGTAGCCTTCCTCAAACACACTGTTATGTTGTCGTGTTGAGAGGATTTTATCTATTTGAGGGCGTGCCCCTTGCACTAACACAAGTCGGATACCGAGAGAGTCTAGCAAGGTTAAATCGTGAATAATGCCAGAGAAGTGAGGGCTTTCCAGCGCTTCCCCAGGAATTAAAATGACAAAGGTTTTTCCTCGGTGGGCATTGATATACGGAGAGGAGTGGCGAAACCAGTCCACATAATTTAGCTCGTCAGACACGCTTTTTCTCGTCTTTTTGTAAGTTAAAAGGGGTGTTTTGCATACAGTATCGCTCAATTAATTCGCGTAAAACACCTTGCATGGGTTTGATTTGTTCTAAGGCCATAAATTCGTTTGGCTGGTGGGCTTGATCAATGGATCCTGGCCCTAAGATTAACGTTTCGATACCTAGTTGATTTAAAAAGGGACCTTCCGTTGCAAAGGATACGCTGCTTGCTGTCTTTTTGGTGAGTTTTTCACAGGTCTTAATTATGTCTGATTCTATGGAGGTGAAGAAAGACGGGACGTCAGGAAAAAGGCTATTTATTTCTATTTGAGTGCCGGTTTTTGATTCTATTCCAGGCAGTATTTTGGTGATTTCTTCAACCAGAGATTGGTTGCTCATACCAGGTAAGGCACGTAAATCAAAATCTATTTCACATTGACCACAAATTCGGTTCGCGCTATCTCCGCCATGGATGCAGCCAAAGTTCATGGTTGGGTAATCTACCACAAAGGAAGAATCTTGGTAGCGGTCTTTTAATTGGTGGCGAAATAGCATTAGCTCAGACATCACAGAATGCATGGCTTCCATTGCATTATTACCCAGCGCTGGGTTTGAAGAATGGCCAGATTGCCCCGTCACTCTAATCCGCTCCATCAAGATGCCTTTATGGGCATGGATAGGGGTCAGTGAGGTAGGCTCGCCAATTAAAGCATAGCGTGCCTTAATTTTATTTTGTGACACCAGAGCTCTAGCCCCCGCCATTGACGTTTCTTCGTCTGCAGTGGCTAGCACAATTAAAGGCTGCTTAAGGTCTTTTAATGCCATTTCTTGAACTGTATCAAGTACAATGGCAAAAAAACCTTTCATGTCGCAGGAGCCAAGACCATACAGCTTGCTGTCCCTTTCTTTTAATTGAAATGGGTCTGACTGCCAACGACCTGGGTCGTAAGGAACGGTATCGGTATGGCCTGACAGCACTAACCCGCCTTCGCCAGCTCCTAAAGTGGCAATCAAATTGAGCTTGTTCGGCAGCCCTGGAATGGGCATCACTTCGCATTGGAAGCCAAGAGAAGAGAGCCAGCCTTCCAGTAACTCAATCACGCCTTTATTTGACTGATCCCAGTTTGATTGACTAGAACTGATAGATGGCGATGCAATAAGCTGCGACATCATACTGATAAGCGACGGTAATGCAGCCATGGTGGCTCCTCAGGCAGAGTAGAGTGATGATCTATATTACTATTGTCGGTTAGGCATCTGATACAATTATAATGATTAAGTGGTCTCTGAGGCTAATTTAGCATCAGAAGTAAAAGAGGTTCGTATATTTATGGCTACCGAGCTAGAACTAAAGTTAATGGTTCAGTCCGAGTATCTCAAGTCTGCCAGTGAATTTTTAGATGAATTTTGTCTGCTTTCACAGACTAAGACAGCAACTCGTCAAGCAACACAATCTTTGATGAATGGGTATTTTGATACTGAAGAAGCGACCTTGATGCAGGCAGGAATTGCACTGCGGATTCGAGCGGTCAATCAGCAATTTATTCAAACAGTAAAAACTCGAGGTAGCAATCGAGTCGGCATGCATGCGCGTGGCGAATGGGAGTGGTCGATCCCTAGTGATCAGTTGAATCTGTCTTTACTTAATGAGGTTCCGTTACCTGATTCCTTAGCGGATATGGCTTGGAGTCGTCACTTATTGGAAGTATTTCGTACCGATTTTGAACGCCAGATTTGGTTAATCGAAGAACATGGTACTGCAATGGAAGTGGTATGTGATTGCGGAAAAGTAACCTCGCCCTTTGGTGAAGATAAGATTAGTGAATTAGAGCTTGAGCTGAAGTCGGGTGATGAAAGCGGCTTGTATCGCTTTGCTCTGCAGCTTGCTAAGCAGCTTCCGGTACAGGTTAGTACGGTTTCAAAAGCGCAAAAAGGCGTACGTTTGAAACAAGGAACAATTGAATTTCCAGAGAAGCCGAATGTGGGCGCATCAAAATTAGCGCTGGCTGCATATTGGTATGAAGTATGGCTGGTCTACTGGGAAGCGATGTTGTTTATGAAGGACGACATCTTGATCCAGCCTGTGCGTCATTCAATGGCACAATTAGCTCGCTGTTTACCGCAAGAGCTGGCGAGTCGCCTCGATCGCCTTGACGAAATATATCAGACAATATTACAAACCGAGGATGCCAAATTATTGTCAGCCTTTGCCTCAAATAAAGAGACGGGCATTATTATGTTAGAAATTGCTCAATGGTTAAATCGAACCTCTTATGGCGCGTCTCAATAAGCATGCATCAGACATTCACAAGACACGGCGAATAAGAACAATATAGAGAAGGAAAACGTCTTGACCCCACCGGCTTTAAATCCAGTATACACGACCTTTTGCCAGCAAATTAATAACCGTGACTTGCTTCTAGAAGCCATTCAAGAAGCGCGTCAACGTCATACTTTAAGTGTGTTAGATGAGTCGCAAATTGCAGTGCTAGAGCCGCTTTGGCTGTTAAGTGAATACTTACATCAGCAATGTGTGCGATTTCCTCATTGGTTAGATGAATTGCTTGTTTTAGAGCGTCTGTCCGAGCTGCCATCGTTAGCAGATTTGTCCTGTTCAACAAGGCCTTTGTTTAATGGCGAATCTGCCATTATTGAGCTGGATGAAAGTGCCATGATGTCACGCTTAAGGCTGTATCGGCAGTGGTGGATGGTGCGTTTAATCGCCTTGGATATACAGCAGAAAATTAGCTTAACAGAGCTTACATTGAGGCTTAGTCGGCTAGCGGATGTCTGTGTTAATGCCAGTATAACCTGGACTCGCCATCACTATAGTGGCTTATACGGCGATGCGTTAGACAGCGCTGGGCAGCCGCAATCGTTAATTGTCATTGGAATGGGAAAGCTGGGCGGTAATGAGCTTAATTTGTCGTCTGATATCGACTTAATTTTTGCTTTTCGTGAACATGGCGACACGCAAGGTGGGAAGAAAAGCCTATCCCACCAAGAGTATTTTACCAAACTTGGTCAAAAGCTAATCCAGCATTTGGATAAAATAACGGCGGAGGGTTTTGTATTCCGTGTCGACATGCGCTTACGTCCTTTTGGTCAATCTGGGGCTCTGGTGCTGAATATGGATTCATTGGAAAACTATTACCAAGATCAAGGTCGAGATTGGGAACGTTATGCGATGATTAAAGCCCGTGTGATGGCAGGTAATGGTCAAGACAGAGCTGAGTTTGAAATGCTCAGAAAGCCTTTTGTTTATCGTAAGTACCTCGATTTTGGTGCGATTGGTGCTTTGCGAGATCTGAAGAAAATGATTGCCAAAGAAGTGCGTCGCAAAGACATAGAGCACAATATCAAACTCGGTGAAGGAGGTATCCGAGAAGTTGAGTTTATCGTTCAAGCGTTGCAAATTCTTCATGGTGGGCGTGACAGTGGCTTACAGTGTCCTGCGCTATTAAAAGTCTTACCTTACCTTTCTGAGCAAGAGTATCTAACGGCCACAGAAGTAGAACAGTTGCATGATGCGTATCAGCTGCTCAGACGAACAGAGCATGCATTACAGGCGGTGAAAGATGAACAAACTCAGCTGTTACCAGATGATGAGTTAGAGCGTACTCGTATTGCTTTAATGGTTGGTTTTGATTCTTGGCAAAATTTGGATTCTGCCCTTTGGGAGGTTCGCCGTAATGTGCATGCTTTATTTTTGGAGCTAATCGATGATGGTGAAGAGACCAGTGAGGAGATAAAGGATCAAGATGTATGGCGTTTATTGTTGAAAAATGCCGAGGATAAAGAAGCCATTGGTGATGCACTTGAAGGTGTTGAGTGGCAAGAAAAAGAAGCGACAGTACAGGCGATTTCGGTTTTTTTAGCATCAAAAAATATTGTCTTTATGCAGCCGATTGGCCAAGAGCGTCTGGCGATTTTTTTTGCTATGTTTGTCGCTCAGTTAAAGCATGAAAGCTCGCCGGATTTAGTCGTAAACCGGGTATTGCCTATTTTAGAAGCCGTATTGCGCCGTACTGCTTATCTTGTTCTGTTGTGTGAAAACCCAACGGCGATTACGCACCTTATTCGTCTGTGCCGCGAGAGTGCTTGGTTTAGTGACGCGATTTCAGCGACGCCATCCTTGCTGGACGAATTGCTCGACGCTACGACGTTATTTTCGCCGCCGACGAAAAAAATGTTAGAAGATGAGCTTCAGCAAATCTTATTTCGCTTACCTGAAGACGATGAAGAAGCTCAAATGGATGCGATGCGTCGTTTTAGGTTATCCATTATTTTACGTATTGCTGCCTGTGATATCACAAATATACTGCCTATTATGAAAGTGAGTGATCACTTAACATGGTTGGCTGAAGTGTTGCTAGAGCAAGTTTTGCATCAATCTTGGCGCTATCTGACCGCAAAGCATGGTTTTCCAGTTAGCCATGGTGACGCTGCGATAAGACCTCAGTTAGCCATTATTGGCTATGGTAAATCGGGAGGTTGGGAGTTGGGTTATGACTCTGACCTTGATTTAGTCTTTATTCATGATGCCCAAGCAAATGGTTACACCAACGGTGATAGAAGTATTGATAACCTGACTTTTTATACTCGTTTGGGGCAGCGTTTGATTCATATTATTACCAGCTTTACTGCAGCTGGAAGATTATATGAAGTGGATATGCGGTTGCGACCTTCTGGCAACTCCGGATTGCTGGTGACACGATTAGAAGCGTTTCATGAGTATCAGCAAAAAGAGGCCTGGACATGGGAGCATCAGGCATTGACTCGAGCGCGTGCATTAGCGGGAGAGAGCAGCTTAAAAGCGAAGTTTGAAGCTTGCCGTCGAGCGGTGATTGGCGCTCAGCGAAACCGACAAGAATTAAAAGCCGAGGTGGTTAAAATGCGTGAAAAAATGCGCGCGCATTTGGATACTGGAGGAAAAGAAAAAGGCTTTGACCTTAAACAAGGGGCTGGTGGCATCATAGACATTGAATTTATGGTGCAATATTTGGTGTTGGCTTGGTCATCTCGATACCCTGAATTAATGGCGTACTCGGATAACGTGAGGCAATTAGAGGCTGCTGCGAAGGTTGGCTTATTGTCAGCAGAAAAAGCAGAAAAGATGATAGATACTTATACTTTATATCGATCTTATAGCCATCGCCTGACTTTGCAGAAACAAGGGCGTGTGGTGTTGGGTGATGCATTGATTACGAACCAATCGTTAGTTAATCGATATTGGGATGAATTTATCAATTCGCCAAGCCTATAGAGATGATCAAAAAACAGACGCTTAGCTGTCTGTTTTTTATTCAGGATTATTCTTTTTTGAGTGTTTTTTGACCTTTTTTCCCTGTTTTTGATCGTAAAATGATCAGTTTGTCGCTATAGTTAAATAATTGGTTGATTATTGAACTGTTCGGTGGCGCCCAACTGCGTCATTTTAGAATGGCTGAGGGAGGGGAGTTATGTCAGAAATTAATGGCGTGGGTGCAGCCTCAATGTCTTATGCTAAAGAAGCATATAGCGCAAATTTGAATAAAGATGTGATTGCGCACAGAGGTCAACAAGCGTTGGATTTACTAGAAAGTGCAAGTGCGGTTAGCTCCACACCAAGTGCCAGCAGTGGTAACCACATGACCACAGATAACTTAGGACAGAGTGTTAATATTCGAGTTTAGCGCTGTTCCCCCTAATGTGTTCTCCAAGGGGCTAGGTTAGTCAAAGAAAAAGCCTTCAATAACTCATTATTGAAGGCTTTTGTCGTTTTATAGTGAGCCTTTATGGTTAAGAGTTCTCTTCTTGTTTAGCTAGAAACTCTTGATCAACACTTGGCAATGGTTGGTCATTAATCGCAGCCTCGAACGCTTTCAAGCGTTTATGGATCGACAACAGCTCTACTATGGTAGTCCAGGAATTCACCAGGAATTGAAATGAGCTTTCTACTTGACCGAAGGCATTAGAAATACGTTGCATGATCCCCAGAGTAAAGGCACCTGCAACTATCGATGGGCCTAATGCAATCAGTGGTACTAATACACCGGCTTGCAAATAACCGTAACGCACTACGTTGAAGTACAAATAGTTGAAGTAGAGGCGGAAGTAGTTTTTACGCACATTCGCAAATAGCTCGGCTAATTTTGCTGGCTCAGCGCGGTCTTCAAAATCTTCACCATAGACCAATTCTTTTCGATAGGCGGCTTCTACTCGTTGATTTTTAAACTCAAGACCAGGTAAACGAATCCCTGCTACCGCTAACAATGTCGTGCCTATTATTGCCCATAAAATAGCGACAAACACTAAAGCCTGAGGAACTTCGCCAATAAATGGCAGCGTGGTAACGTAAGAAGACAGCCCCCAAAGCACGGGTAAAAATGCCAGTAGCGTCATAATCGAGTCTAAAAAGCGAACCCCAAGGCTTTCTACAATATTGGCAAAGCGCATGGTGTCTTCTTGAATACGTTGTGATGCCCCTTCAATTTGTCGAACTTGTTGCCATTTAGACGTGTAGTAATCATTCATTGCGGTACGCCAGCGAAACACATAGTGGCTAACGAAAAAGTTATTTAATACCGACACGGTAATCGCAACCAGAGCGATAATCGCAAAGGTCGATAATTGAGAGTAAAACTGAGTGAGTGTAATGCTATTAGGGGCGCTTAAGGCCTTTTGAATAAGATCATAGAAGCTACCGTACCATTCGTTAATCATTACGCTTACTTGGACTTGAAACCAAGTAATAAAGACGATTAACCCAGAGCCGATGACAGACCACTTCGCCCATTTTTGGCCGCCGTAAGCCACCCAAGCGCCGATAAAGAGGGCATAACATACCAGCATATATTGGTATAGCCAGACGTCCACGGCAAATTCTTGAGCGCTCGCAAATGCCATTTTGGCGGCCTGATCTGCATCTTGAGCTAAGGCGTCAGGAAAATGTACGCCAAATAAACTGCCGAGACTCAGCGTGCTGCCTAAATCTTGTACGGCAAGATACCAGCCTAATACACAGACAAGTGCCCATAAGGCAAAACTCAAAAAGAATAACTTAGGCTTCGGAAAAAAGGATAAAAACACGTTTTGTTCTCTCTTTGGCTAAAGGGGTTAACCTCGGGATAAGTAGTTGATCTACTAAAACTTGTCTAATAAGACTAGTTTGAAGCTTAAACTAGTCCCGAACGAAGAACAATCAAACTCCTATTCAAGAAGCTGTAAACAAAGAATAAAGTTGCGTAAAACTATTCACTTAATAGGCGTAGGGACAAAAAAGTGCATTGAGAATGTAGCAGGGAGGGAAAGTTGTGGACTAATAAAAAATCGGGCACTCCACAAAAGCGCAGCCCCGATTTTAGATATAAATAATTAACCCGTTGTTCGGGTTGATAATTTAAGCTGTTTTGTTGTCTGCAACGACTTTAGCAACGGCTCTTTCTAAGCGTACAAAGCCTTCCGCAATGTCTTCTTCAGGGATGATCAGAGAAGGAGCAAAACGAACAACATCGGCCCCTGCAACTAATACAAACAAGCCTTCTTTAGTCGCTTCAGTTAAAAACGCTTTTGCATTGCCTTTGAAGCTATCAGTGACTTCAGCACCAACCAATAAGCCCATACCACGAATGTCTTTAAAGACATGGTATTTTTCATTGATTGCCGTTAAACCAGCAACAAAAAGATCATGGCGCTTATTAACACCATTCAATACTTCTGGAGTGTCTATGATATCAACCACGGCTTCAGCAATTGCACAGGCCATTGGGTTGCCGCCATAGGTGCTACCATGAGTGCCGATTGCTAGGCTGGCAGCCACATCTTTAGTCGCTAGCATAGCGCCAACAGGGAAACCATTACCCAGGGCTTTAGCACTGGTCAGCACATCCGGTGTTACGCCTAATTGCTCATAGGCAAACAAAGTACCAGTACGGCCAACACCTGACTGAACTTCATCAAATACCAATAGCGCTTTGTGTTGATCACATAATTCGCGAACTTGTTTAGCAAACTCAAGATCTGCAGGAATAATGCCGCCTTCTCCTTGAATAGGCTCCATCACAACGGCACATGTCTTATCAGAGATTAGTGCTTTTAGCTGTTCAATGTTGTTGTAATCACAATGGCCGATGCCGCCAGGAGTCGGTTCAAAACCTTCTTTGTACTTAGGTTGCCCACCAACAGATACGGTAAACAAAGTACGTCCATGGAAAGACTTATTGAAAGCAACAATTTCGTTTTTTTCAGGACCGAAGTGATCGAATGCGTAACGACGAGCGAGCTTAAACGCTGCTTCGTTAGCTTCACCGCCGCTGTTACAGAAGAAGACGCGATCAGCAAACGTTTTTTCGGTCAGTTTTTTCGCTAGGCGTAGCGCTGGTTCATTGGTCATAACATTGGCTAAATGCCAAAGTTGACCCGCTTGCTCGCGCACTACATTGACTAGAGTTGGGTGAGAATGACCTAATGCTGTGACCGCGATGCCACCGGCAAAATCAATATATTCTTTACCTTCTTTGTCCCATACGCGAGAGCCTTCACCACGCACTGGAATCACTGCAGAAGGCGCGTAGTTTGGAACCATTACTTCGTCAAATGTTGCTCTCGTTACTTGTTCAGTCACTTTTATATACCTCTTAAAAATGGGCGGCTGCAGAACCAGCCGCCCTTTGGTTTATATCAGGTTTCTCAACTCGCGAATAGCGACAGTTACCATAGCAAGTGTGAGTTCGCTTTCTGTTTTGATTTCACTGAAAGTCGTTCTGTAATGCTTGATATTATCGTTATTTTGCTCGCGCCAGTAAGTCAGTCTCTCATCCAGTTCTTTGATCTCTGGGCTTGATTGAATCACTTCCTGAGTGAGGGTTCTGAGGCTGTTGTCTACTTCATCGCCAAGGCCTGCCTTAGCGCGACGTTGCCACATATCTTCTGCGGACAGCTCGAACACACTATGGCGTAGCCAATGCAGTTCTAAGTCCATCTCTAAAGCAAAGTAGGTTTGTGCGACATCCAATACTTCTTTCTCGGTATTGCTGGCAACACGAATGATGTCCAGACCGTAGAACAAGTAATGCAATGCAGACAGTTTTTCTGCCACTTCTGCTGGAATACCTTGCTCAGCCAATTCTGCGTTGATCTCAGCGAGATGGGCTTGACTTGGCTCTGTTAGGATCGCCTGCATGTTCGCTCGAATGATCTCAACACCTGGCTTATACGTATCTTTTAGGCGCTGAATAGACAAGCTTTCACGGGTGTTGCGAAGCAACCAAAGTGTCGTACGTTCAAGTAAAGCTTGAATGCGGATCAATAGGTTGTTTAGTACCTCATTGGACACCTGGAAGTCTAGATCGTTGATGGCATCCCATAGTGAAGGAATATCAAAAATGTCTTCCGCTGCCATGTAAGCACGAACCAGGTTAAGTGCAGACGCGCTGGTTTCTTCCTGTACATAGGTACTGAAAGTAGGCCCCATGCGGTTACCAAGGTTGTTAGTAACGTGGCCTGCAATGATTTCTTGCGCCAATGGGTGAGAAGCCATTTGATCGCCAAAGCGCTTGGTTAGCTCTTTCGGGAAGTACTGATGGATTTGAGTAATCAAATCAGGGTCTTCGCCAATGCCGTCTTCCACAAGCTGTTCAGAAAGCTTGATCTTAGAGTACGCCAAGAGTACAGAAATCTCTGGACGAGTCAGTCCTTGATTTTTGTTCAAGCGTTTTTTGATTTGTGAATCGCTTGGTAAAAACTCGATTTCACGATTCAGTCGACCTTCGCGTACCAAGGAAAGGATCAAACGCCAGTGATCGGTCAAACGCTCAGCAGACTGCGCGTTCGCCAATGATAAAACATGGCTTTGTCCTAGGTTATGGCGTAGTACAAGGTGGCCTACTTCGTCCGTCATTTGAGCCAGCAAAGTATTACGCTGCTTCTCAGTCATGTCGCCATTTTCAACCACACGGTTAAGCAGGATCTTAATGTTTACTTCGTGGTCTGAGCTGTCCACACCGGCCGAGTTGTCGATGGCATCAGTACTAATTAAACCGCCATTTTGAGCAAACTCAATACGACCACGTTGTGTTAGACCAAGGTTACCGCCTTCGCCGACAATTTTACAGCGCAGCTCTTTGCCGTTAACACGTAAGGTGTTGTTGCCGCTATCGCCGACATCGGCGTGTGTTTCACTCTCGGCTTTAACATAAGTACCGATACCGCCATTCCAAAGCAAATCAACCGGCGCTTTTAGAATCGCATTGATTAGATCGGTTGGCGCCATGGATTTCATATTGCCTTCGATACCCAGAGCTTTACGAATGTCCGCATTGATAGGGATGGATTTCGCAGAGCGATTAAAGATACCACCACCTTTTGAAATCAACTCTTTGTTGTAATCTTCCCATGATGAGCGAGGTAGATTAAACATACGTTGACGTTCTGCGAAGGAGCTAGCGACTTCTGGTGTCGGGTCAATAAAGATGTGCATGTGGTTAAATGCAGCGATCAAGCGAGTGTGCTCAGACAGCAGCATGCCGTTACCAAATACATCCCCTGCCATATCACCAACGCCCACGGCAGTAAAATCAGTGGTTTGGCAATCGATGCCGATTTCTTTAAATTGACGTTTTACGGATTCCCATGCACCACGTGCAGTGATACCCATTTTCTTATGGTCGTAACCATTGGAACCACCAGAGGCAAAAGCATCGCCTAACCAGAAGCCGTATTTTTCAGAAATGCTGTTGGCAAGGTCAGAGAAAGTGGCGGTGCCTTTGTCAGCCGCGACAACTAGGTATGGGTCATCTTCGTCGTAGCGTTCAACAGAAAGTGGGGCAACCACTTCGTTTTGCACTAGGTTGTCGGTAATGTCTAGCAAGCCGCTGATAAAGGTGGTGTAACAACGTACCACTTCTGCTTGAACTTCTTCACGAGAAGCGTTTTTCTTCAGTTGTTTGGCAACAAAACCGCCTTTCGCACCAGAAGGTACAATCACGGCATTTTTTACCATTTGAGCTTTTACTAGGCCAAGTACCTCAGTACGGAAGTCTTCCATACGGTCTGACCAACGAAGACCACCACGGGCAACTTTACCGCCACGCATGTGTACACCTTCAACCCAAGGTGCGTAAACGAATATCTCAAATTTCGGACGCGGTAGTGGTACCGCAGGGATCAATGAAGGGTCCAGTTTGAAAGAGACGTAGTCTTTGATCTCGTTATTTTCATCAGGCTGATAGAAGTTGGTACGAATCATTGCCTGAATCACAGAAAGGTAGTGCTTCAGGATTCGATCTTCGTCCAAGTTCGCTACTTGATCCAATTCAAGATCAATTTTTTCAAGTAACTTTTGGATTTTATCTTCGCGCTTAGCCGTCAGGCTAGGATCAAAACGTTGCTCGAATAATTGCACTAATAAACGGGCAATATTGGCGTTTTTCTCTAGGGTTTGCTGCATGTATTGCACAGAAAACGGTACTTGGAGTTGCATCAAGTATTTGGTTAATGCGCGCAGCATAGTGACTTGGCGCCAAGTCAAAGAAGCATTCAATACCAGGGCATTAAAACGGTCGTTTTCGATGCGGCGGCTAAAGACTTGATTAAATGCGTCTTGGAAAGCCACACGTTGTGCGTTCTTCTCAAGATTTACATCAGCATCAACACTGATAGCGAATTCTACAATCCAAGTGTTTTTGATGTCTTCTTCGTGATTGTCTAGTTCGTAAGGACGTGCTTCAAGTACACGCAAGCCCATGCATTCAAGAATAGGCAATACATCAGACAGTACCAAAGAGGTGCCTGAACCATAAACCTTGAAGAAGTAATTGTGCTTACTTTGGCCTACTTGGCGGTATAGATGGGTACTGATATCCCCTTCACCTGCCAATGAACTAAGACGTTCAATGTCTAATACGGCTGAGTTTGGAGAGAAGTCTTCACGGTAAGCCGCAGGTAGGTATGGTGCGTACTGTGAAAACAGAGTATTTCCAGCTTCTTCACCATTGCTTTTATGTAGAGCGGATAAAAGCTTGTCTTCCCATGAGCTCATCGCTTCTTGCATCTTACGTTGAATGTCTTCTTCGTCGATGGATGGGCTATTTTGTGGGTCTGCGATTTGAATCGTGAAGTTTACGCGAGCCAATACTAGCTGTGAGAACTGCACGTTGAATTCAGAGCTGGTGCCGTTGCAAGCAGTCATCAGAATGTCTTGCATATGCATACGCAATTCTGTGTTGTAGCGATCGCGAGGCACATACACCAAGGCATTTAAGAAGCGGCCATAAATGTCTTTACGCAAGAAAACTCGTAATTGGCGACGTTCTTGAATCGCTAAAATGCTTTCGATGGTATCGTAAAGCTCAGCAACTGGCGCTTGCAACATCTCATCACGAGGGTAGCTGTTTAGAATGTGCTTAAGGTTTTTGCCTTTGTGGCTGTTCGGGTCAACATTTGCTTGTTCAACAATATGGTTTAATTTCTTACGCAATAGAGGAATGTCTTGTAAACGCGCCACATAAGTTGCAGAAGAATATAAGCCGAAGAAACGCCATTCACCGATCACATTGCCTTTTTTATCAAAGCGCTTAACACCCAAGTAATCTAGGTGAACAGGGCGGTGAACCGTGGAAATAGCGGTCGACTTAGTAAGAATCAGCGCGTTGTTGTTGTCTACTGCTAGCTCAGCTAGTCGGTTATTAAGGACAATGTCACGCTTTACTTTTTTATCATTGATGTCGCGGAAGGTACCTAAACCAGAGCCATCGACCAGTTTTAGGTGGGCTTCGTCTTTTTCTGCGACTAGGTCATAAGCGCGGAAACCAATGAAGGTGAAATGGTCATTGGCGATCCAGCGAAGAAAATCAAGATTCTCTTGATGTTCTGCGTTATCTTTTAGGTGAGCAATGTTTTCAGATTCAGCGATAATCTCGCTCAATTTGCTCTTCATTGTAGGCCAGTCGCCCACAGCTTTTTTAACATCGATTAGACTGGTCAGTAATTCGTCTTTGATTTCGTCTAGTAAATTGATGTCAGATAGACGGTCGATTTCAAAGCGCATTAGTGCTTCGTTTTGCTCAATTGGGGCGTCTAAATTAATGTTTTGCAGCTCGCCTTTCTTATTGCGAATCGCAGGTACAACTGGGTGAGCCGTTAAATGGATAGTGTGGCCTAGGCGAACAAGAGCCATGTTAAAAGAAGACACTAAGAATGGCATATCTTCCGTTAAGATCTCGATCACGGTGTGTGTCGAATGCCAGCTGTGTTCTTCGTAGTTAGGGTTGTAAACGCGAACTTTTGGTTGAGAATTTGAGCGTTGTTGGATGAAATCCCAAAGGCAGACAATAGTGCCGTATAGGTTTTCAATTGACTCATTCACCAAGTCTTCCGTTAATGAGTCCTGGAAGTATAGGTGGGCAAGGTGAACAAGATTTTGAGCTTCACTGCTGCTGAAGTTGTCTCGTATCTCAGCTTCAATACGCTCGATTAATTCGGTTTTTTTGTTATCAGTCATTAGAACTCATCCTCATGAGTGGTGTTCTTTATAAAACTAGTTGTCATTGTTAGATCACGAAAGTGCTACTTCAGGACTGCCAAACGATTATTATGAAAACTTGCCTCCTTTGATAGGCTTGAAATTACGCAATTGCGACATTTAGTTCTCTTATTTAAAGGTTTTTCCGAAAAAGAGCTTGATTCAAACAGGAAAACCCTTTGTTATCCATTTTAAACGAAATAAACTTCTTTTTTACTCATTGATCGCAGGATAATAATTTGTACAAGAGTGAATTTGCATCGAGAGAAATCATGCAGGCGAGTAAAAAACCTCAAAAATACGGATTTTTGCTTCTCCCACACTATTCAATGCTCGGATTTTCATCAGCCATCGAAACCTTGCATATGGCGAACTGGGTGACAGGAAAAGAGTTATATCGTTTTTGCACCATAGGGCATGGTGTGAGTGAGATTGCCTCAAATACAGGGGTTACAACCCATACCGACTACACTACAGTCGATGCTCCGAAGGATTTAGACGCCATCTTTGTCTGTGGGGCCTCCCCAGTGACACAAAACGAAAGTCAGACTTTAGAAAATTGGCTAAAAAAGCAGGCTCAAAAGCAGGTTCACCTAGGTGGTTTATGCACAGGAAGCTATTTATTAGCCAAAGCAGGGCTGTTAAATGGCTATCGAGCGACCATTCATTGGTGGAATATAGCGAATTTGCGCGATGAGTTTCCCGATACCATAGTGTCGAGTCACTTATTTGAAGTAGATAGGGATAGGTTCACCTGTAGTGGCGGTACTGCGGCGATGGACATGATGTTGTTTTTGATTGGTAAGCAGCATGGCATGACGCTTGCTAGCACTATTTCAGAACAATTTGTCTGTGAGCGCATTCGTACCCACGATGATCCGCAAAGGATACCTTTGCAAGCGCGCATCGGCACCGGACAACCGAAATTGGTCGAGGCAGTGCAACTAATGGAGGCGAATATTCGTGAGCCTCTATCATCTGATGATATTGCTTACCACGTTGGGGTGTCTCGCCGACATCTAGAGCGCTTGTTTAAGCAGAATTTGAGCTCAGTACCTTCGCGCTATTACTTAGAGTTACGCCTACAGCATGCAAAGCAGATGCTGTTACAAACAGATAAGTCGATTACTGAGGTAGGTTTAGAGTGTGGTTTCACTACGGCCCCTCACTTTAGTACGACTTATAAGGGCTTTTTTGGACTATCGCCAAGGGCAGAACGAAAAAATCTGCAAATTAAAGTGGATCAACCTGATCATACGGACAGGAAAAAAAGACAATTATGGAAAAAATAATTTAAAATACAGGTTACGAGCTATTTTGATCTATGAGCACATTGCTTTTCCCTGCTCTGATAGCGGTAGGGTGTGCTTTCTCAGGTGCTATTTTCGTACTCGAAGATAAAAACGAAATATAAAAAGGTAATAAACATGTCGAAAGTCCCGGCTCTAGAGCTAATAGACATTCATAAAACGTTTGGGAATGTGGAGGTGCTTAAGGGAATCTCCTTAAAAGCCTATGACGGGGATGTTATTTCAATTCTTGGATCAAGTGGCTCAGGAAAAAGCACATTTTTACGTTGTATCAATATGCTAGAAAATCCCACTAAGGGCGAAATCATTTTTAATGGTGAGTCTTTAAACTTGGTGCCTAGTGGTAGTGATTTGGTTTCCGGCAACATGAAGCAGCTGACAAAAATGCGTCAGCAGATTGGCTTTGTTTTTCAAAGCTTTAATTTATGGCCTCACATGACTATCTTACAAAATGTGATGGAAGGTCCTGCTCATGTTCTTAAGCGCCCTAAACATGAAGTGATGGCTTACGCTGAACATCTTCTTGATAAAGTAGGGATAGCAGATAAGAAACATATGTACCCGAACCAATTGTCTGGCGGACAGCAGCAGCGTGTTGCTATTGCGAGAACGCTAGCGATGGATCCACAAGTCATATTATTTGATGAACCTACTTCAGCGCTTGACCCTGAGTTAGTGGGTGAAGTATTAGGTGTAATGCGTAATTTGGCTGATGAAGGCAGAACTATGCTGATTGTTACCCACGAGATGAATTTTGCTCGTGAAGTATCCAGTGATGTGGTGTTTCTTCATCAGGGAGTGGTTGAAGAACAAGGCGCTCCAAGTAAAGTGTTTGGATCTCCAGAGTCTGAGCGTTGTAAAGCATTCTTATCTAGTGTGTTTTAGCGCATTGTGCAGGCGATGTTGGATTTAAATAAAGTAAAAAAATAACGGTTCACTAAGGAATTTTTCATGAAATTAAAAACTATTATTATGGGCTCTGCCCTTTTTGTTGGTGCTGCACTGACCGGTGCCTCCGCGCACGCGGCTGATAAAATTCGTTTCGCAACAGAAGGAGCTTGGGCTCCGTTTAACTACATCGATTCTACTGGTACGCCACAAGGTTTTGATGTGGATATTGCGCACGCGTTATGTGCACAAATGAAAGCGGATTGTGAGATTGTGACCCAAGATTGGGATGGTCTTATTCCAGGCCTAAAAGTGCGTAAATTCGATGCGATTATTGCGTCTATGTCTATTACTCCAGAGCGTGAGAAAGTAGTAGATTTCACTAACAAATACTACTCA
The DNA here is from genome assembly GCF_003387375.1 of Marinomonas pollencensis. GTDB lineage: Bacteria > Pseudomonadota > Gammaproteobacteria > Pseudomonadales > Marinomonadaceae > Marinomonas > Marinomonas pollencensis. The sequence goes on from NZ_QUNG01000007.1 coordinate 53,380, forward strand.
GGTGGATTGCGTTTCTTAGGTCGTACTGGTGAGACAGTTGATCTGAAAAATCTAGATGGTAAAACCATTGGTGCACAGCGTGCTACCTTAGGTGCACAATACCTAGAAGATAACTACTCTGGCAAAGCCAAGCTTAAATTTTACGATAACCAAGACAATGTTTACTTGGACTTAGTGTCTGGTCGTCTTGATGTTGTATTGTCTGATGAATTGCCGACTTATAACTGGTTAAAAACATCTGGTAACGGCGATAAGTTTGAGTTTAAAGGTGATGCCTTTATGAAGAATGATAATATCGGTATTGCGGTTCGCAAAGGCGATAAGTTGAAAGATAAGCTAAACGAAGCGCTAAAAGCAATTTTAGCGAACGGCACTTATCAGAAAATTAACGCTAAATACTTCCCATTTTCTATCTATTAATCGATAGAAAATCGACATACCCTTTAGCTCAATTACTGAGCTAAAGGGGTTGTTTCCTGTTTAATTCTGAGAAAAAAATATGATTGATCTTCATGGATTCGGTCATCAGCTGTTACAAGGCGCATTGGTCACCGTAGAGCTTGCTCTTGCCTCTTTAGTTGTTGGTCTTGTGCTCGGTTTATTGGGCGCCGCCGCTAAGTTATCGTCAATAAAACCCCTGCAATGGATTGCGAATATCTATACCACCTTAATTCGGGGTCTTCCTGAATTATTGACGGTATTGATTATTTATTTTGGAGCGACCACCGTCTTAATGTCGATTGCGGGTCTATTCGGGTATGATGAATACATTGAAATTGGTGCGTTTGCAGCAGGTGTGACAGCGTTGGGATTGACTTTTGGTGCGTACGCAACTGAAGTATTTCGAGGTGCATTGCAATCTATTCCTAAGGGGCAGCATGAATCCGCTGTGGCGTTAGGAATGGGCACATTTCACAAATTCTATCGAATTATTTTGCCACAGGTTTGGCGTATCGCTTTACCCGGTTTAGGCAACTTATTTTTGGTGCTGCTAAAAGACACCGCATTGGTTTCTGTGGTGGGTTTAGAAGATATTATGCGCAAAGCAAATATCGCTGTGAGTAGCACAAAAGAAGCATTCTTGTTTTATCTTGTGGCAGCGATTATGTATTTGGTTTTAACCATTGTCTCTATGGGGGTGGTTTCTTATCTAGAAAAGCGCGCTCGTCGTGGCTTAACAAGAGGGTAAACGATGGATTTTTCAGTAGTTGTAGAATACTTCCCTCGTTTATTAGAAGGGACCTGGGTTAGCATACAATTGGTTCTCTTATCAATTGTATTGGGTGGTTTGTTTGCTTTGCCAATTGCACTTGCGCGGATATCGCCAGTGCTTTGGATTCGCTCGCTGCCTTTTGCTTACATCTTCTTTTTTCGTGGTACACCTCTGCTGGTGCAGATTTTCTTGGTTTACTATGGTGCTTCACAATTTGATGTTGTGCGGGAGAGTGTCTTGTGGCCGATTCTGCGTGAGCCATTTTGGTGTGCGATTATTGCTTTCACCTTGAATACCTCAGCTTATACCGCTGAGATCTTTCGTGGTGCTATCCAGGCAATTCCACCAGGTGAAGTGGAAGCCTGTAAAGTAGTCGGCATGTCAAAAACACAAATGTATCGTCGAGTATTATTGCCACGGGCATTTGGTATCGTACTGCCAGCTTACGGAAATGAAATTATTTTGATGCTCAAAGGCAGTGCCTTAGCCAGTACCATTACGATTTTAGATCTTACTGGAATGGCGCGAACTATCATTGCGAGAACTTATACGCCGATTGAGATTTTTCTGGCGGCCGGTGCAATTTATTTGCTAATCAGTATGGTGATTATTGCTATCTTCCGTCAGGTTGAAAAGCATCAGAACCGTTATTTGGGGTCTGTTTCAATTAAGGTCCCAGATAAGGGGTAGGGTTAGAACTTCGCATTGGGTTATGTCATAGCAAAATAAAAAAGAGGCCTAGGCCTCTTTTTTGTGTTTTTGATGGGGAAACAGGGGAGTAAGTGTGTTCGCTGCTTATAATGCCCCTGCCAATTTAACTCAGTGGTTAAATGGCATCAGCGCCCGTTTCACCGGTACGAATGCGGATGATCTGCTCGATTTCAGTAACAAAAATCTTACCGTCACCAATCTTGCCTGAGTTGGCACTGTGCTGGATTGCTTCAATAGCTCTATCTACTTGATCAGTGTCTACAGCAAGCTCCAATTTTACTTTTGGCAAGAAATCGACAACATATTCGGCGCCTCGATACAGTTCGGTGTGGCCACGCTGGCGGCCAAAACCTTTAACTTCCGTGACTGTGATGCCACTAATACCTATCTCAGACAGTGCCTCGCGGACTTCATCCAGTTTAAAAGGTTTGATAATGGCGGTGATTAACTTCATTGTTTTTCTCCATACAAATAAATATGCATTGTTTCCGTAAAAATAACACTCTCTTGTGAAACTCGCTACTCAGGAATAGGTTATGGTCTATATTTGTTACTCTGAAGAGGGATGTTTCGAGGTGTGCTATGCAAGACAGCGACTGCTTTTTGGTCTTTGAAGCCAACATAGACCGTTTTATGAAAGGATTGAAGAAAGGGCTTTGGCGAGCTGCTGGCTTGCATTTTCGCCAGTTATCAACACCACAGAACTTGGTCAGCTTTTCTGTTTGGGATGGCGACATAGCAGTGCAGCTGCGTTTTGTTGTGATTGCCTTGGGTCATAATCAGGCATTGGGGCGTTTGTCATGGCTTGATAAAAAAGGACTGGATCACGTTTGTTGTTTCGTCAACGATGACTTCCAATGCGTCGCACCGGTTGCAAATGGGGTATGGCGAGCACAAAAGCAGCGTGTGGGAGAGGTGTGTCTGCGGCGCTTACAAGAACTGAAAGCGGGCTTGTTGTGAACTGGCTTGCGATTTAAGTTTGGTTAGCCGTGCTCTAAAAGCCACCTGAGTCGGTGGCTTTTTCGCAATTATCAATTGGCGTTAATCTAGACCATTCAAAGTGTCGAGGTCATCATAGCTTTGTTCATGGTATTTGGCGCCCAATTCATGCACCGCATCGATCAGGTATTTAGGCTGCTCTGGATTGACGAATTGATGGATGCCGTGGCCTAGGTTGAACACATGTCCTGTGCCATGGCCAAACCCTGCTAAGGTGTTTTCTACTTCGCGTTCGATCACCGCTTTGTCTGCATACAAGACACAAGGGTCAAGGTTTCCTTGCAGTGCGACTTTATCGCCCACTCGAGCTCGAGCTTCAGCCATGTCTGTTGTCCAGTCCAATCCTAGGGCGTCAGGTCCTGTTGCAGCCATGTTTTCTAGCCATTGGCCGCCATTTTTGGTGAACATGATGACGGGGACTTTTTGGCCTTCATGGGTACGAATTAGACCATCCATGATTTGTTTCATGTACATTAAAGAGAACTGCTGATACATAGGGCCACTCAAAACACCGCCCCAAGTATCAAAAATTTGTACTGCTTGGGCCCCTGCTTTTATTTGGCCGTTAAGGTAGTCGATAACCGACTTTGCCAGTTTATCCAGCAGTGCATGAAGCACTTCAGGTGTTTGATACATCATGGCTTTAATATGGCGAAAGTCTTTACTTGAGCCGCCTTCAACCATGTAGGTAGCCAATGTCCATGGACTGCCAGAGAAGCCAATTAAGGGAACGCGTCCATTCAGGGCGTGACGAATCGTCGTGACTGCTTTCATCACGTAATCTAGGTCGTTAGCTGTGGCAATGGGGAGGGCATCCACATCAGCTTTGGAGCGAACTGTGTGCTTGAATTTTGGGCCTTCCCCCGTCTCAAAGTACAGACCCAAGCCCATTGCATCTGGAATGGTTAAGATATCTGAAAAGAGAATGGCCGCATCCAGCTCATAACGCTCTAAAGGTTGTAGTGTGACCTCACAGGCAAAGGCGTCATTTTTGCACAGACTCAAAAAGTCACCAGCAGTGGCACGGCTCGCACGGTACTCAGGTAGATAGCGGCCAGCTTGGCGCATCATCCATACTGGTGTTGTATCAACAGGCTGCTTGAGTAGGGCGCGCAAGAAGCGATCATTTTTGAGCTCAGGAAACATTCAGACTCTCCGATTAGTTCTTTGTTGGGTACAGTTTACCTAACTTGTTTAGTAAAAGTAGATCCAATAAATACAATTTATGACAACTTGCCTTGAAAATGACAAAGACATTGATTTATCTCATTCTTTTTAATGGCTTCAGTGATTTTTAGTCGCCCACATAGCGCCTCAAGCTGTGTACTTGAACCCGCTGTAGTGCCTGTTCAATTTCTCCAGAGGCGTGCAAGTCACTCAGTACTTTAGGGAAGGCGGCTTTGGTTTGAGAGACACTCATACCTGGTTTAAGGTGTGGCGAATACAATGCTTTTAGTAGGATGTAGTCAAGTGGGCTGAGGTAGGTATCAACACTGACGTCATTAAAGATAGAAGGAAATACATCATTGGAGTCGTTTGGTAGACCGAGTGTTTGAGTTATCTCCTCGACTACGCAGTCCAATAGACGGGCTTTTTCTCTAGCGTAATCCACCGGAATAATAATCACAGCTCGCGTGATTTCTGAGCGCTTATTGAGGCGGAAATTACCAAGGCAAACGGCTTCATTGATGGCTTTACGAATTTTATCTGGATTGCCAATATAACGGCGTACTTTATCTTCAAGTTTTTGGTAGGCGGTAAAAATGACTAAGATGCCGGCATCTTTTGCTTTAGGAGTAAAAAAAATAGGGTGATCAGTAATGTAAGCTAGGTGTTTTATCTGCACATCTAATAGCTCATGCTGTAAATCTGCATCCCCATAATCGCTTTCAAAATACACTTTTATGGGGTTCTCCCAGCGAATCAGTTTAGGGTGTTTGATTTCTCTGTATTCGCGCTTTAAAGCAATTTTGATAAAGCTTTGTTCGATATAAGCATCTGTCTGCCAACGTTCTAGAGCAATGGCTTGGCGACTAAAAAGCACAAGCAGCAAAAGAATAAGGCTAAATAGGGTCGCTTGGCTGTGGCGCAGTAAGTTTATTAGCATAATGGCGTAATGCGTCCAAAGAATCAGGAGTAAAAAGCAAGTTGTCGGTGTTTTCTAATATGTAATTTATGCTCATTTCATGGATCGATGCCACTTCTTTTGCTTGCAAAGTCAATGGTCCATCTATTTCTTCATCATAGCAGCAGGTATAAATTTTTCCCCAAATTTTAAAGCCTTCACCTTGCGTGAAAAAAACGCCTTGCGAGGTAAGTGTTAAGTCGATCCCTAGCTCTTCTTGAAGTTCACGATGAGCGGAGTCCAGATAGGACTCACCACTGTCCACCACTCCGCCAGTTGAGATGCCATAGTAACCTGGGCAGAAGGCTTTATTATCGGTGCGCTTTTGGACGATTAGGTTGCCCTTATTGTTGAAGACTAGAATGTAGGTTACACGATGGTAATCTTTACCGAAGTCCATCAAACGGCGAGGCGTTTCACCAATAACTGTGTTGTCTTTGTCCACTAGGATGATGATTTCTTCGGCGGGCATAAAATTCTCAAAAGGTTTAAAGGGGCTATAGGTAAGCGATTTATGTAAAGGGTATCGGCATTTATCTTGAAAGAAAAGAGTTGCTATTAGTTCGGTTGTCTCAAAGGCGACCTGAACTTTTGTATATCGTGCAATCAGTGGCTGAGAAAAGCCAGGGAGTATAAAAAGCAGGTATCATGTTAACGCCCACTGTTCTGTTAATTCTCGTCTAGATGGGGCGTTAAAGAATCTCGCCTAGATCGACGAAGCGGACCGCTGTTATTTTTATAATTTGCTGTAATGGAAACTATGATGATCCCAAATAATGACTTTCTCGCACTGACATTAAATAACCCAGAAACGCTCGCCCCTTTTCAACTGGAATTTAATGGTGGTCAAGGCTTTGTAGAAGAGACTGGGATACTAAGATTAGAACCACAGCAAGCAACAGACATTAATCTAGTGCTGTCAGTGGGAATTCATGGCAATGAAACGGGCCCTATTGAGTTAGTCAATCAGCTACTCAAAGCCATTTTAGAAGGCCGTTTTGCATTAACCGTGCGCCTTTTGGTGATTATTGGGAATCCAATTGCAGCAAATCGGGCAGAGCGCTTTTGTGACGTAAACTTGAATCGCTTATTTAGCGGAGCATGGCGTCATTATGAAGGTTTAGAAGTACCTAGAGCACAATCTTTAGAGCAAGCCGTGACGCGTTTCTTTGCCGGCAGCGCAACCGGTTCGGTACGTTTACATTACGACCTGCACACGGCGATTCGAGGCTCAGAGTACGAAAAATTTGTCGTGCATCCGTTTATTGGAGATGCCCCCTATGATTTACAGCAACTGGGCTTGTTAGCCGCTTCAGGCATTGATGCTGTGTTGTTATCACAGCAGCCCACCACAACCTTTTCTTATTATTCATCCGCTGAACATGGCGCTCATGCTTTTACTGTAGAACTGGGTAAGGTTTACCCTTTTGGGGAAAATGATTTGTCTCGATTTGAGGCGATTAGACAGACCTTAATAACCCTGATTAGTGATGCCAGCTTTCCAAAATTGGAGCGGGACGCAATAGATTCTAAGCTTAAATTTTTTGCGGTGCAGGATGCCTTAGTAAAAGACCACGAAGATTATCAGTTAACAATTTCTGAGGATGTAAAAAACTTTACAGGATTTGAGAAGGGCTACGAGTTAGCGCACTCTTCACAGAGTCAATACCTTATCAAAGCCAGCGGAGATGCGATCATTTTTCCGAACGCTAATGTACCGATAGGGCAGCGTGCAGGGCTGGTCGTTCGGCCAATGAGATTAGCGGATTTAGCGCTTAGATAAAGCTGGTCTGTCAGCCCTTAATGGGCTGGCTGGTTAGCCAGAGTTTTTTCCTAAGTTAGAGAATATGAGCTTGAAATTTAGAGGGTAATTTTATATTGTTACGTTATAACATTTATTGAGAGAGTGGTTTAACGATAATGAATAAGTTGTTAGTTGCCCTAGGTACGTCTGTTTTGTCGCCTGTTTTGTTGGCTAAGCCAATCATTGTTACCAGTATTAAGCCTGTATCTATGGTAGTAGCCGCCGTTGCAGGCGATCACGCTAAGATTGAGCAAATAGTTTCTAGTACGGCTTCACCTCATGATTTTGCTTTGCGTCCTTCGGATCTTGCTAAAATTAGTCAAGCTGACACGGTTGTTTGGGTTGGTGAATCGCTCGAGCGCTTTTTAGAAAAACCACTAGAGAATGCAGGTAAAGAAGACTCGGCAATTGAATGGCTCGCGTTAACAGGCATGACGCTGCAAAATTTTGATGAAGGTCATCACGATGACCATGCAGATCATGACGAACATCACGATGACCATGCAGATCATGACGAACATCACGATGAGCATGCAGATCATGACGAACATCACGATGACCATGCAGATCATGACGAACACCACGATGACCATGCAGATCATGACGAACATCACGATGACCATGCAGATCATGACGAACATCACGATGACCATGCAGATCATAACGAACAGGCTTCCGGCCATGAAGGGCATCACCACGAAGGGGTGAACCCACATGTTTGGCTGTATCCAGAGAACGCCAAAGTATTAGCAGAAGCGGTTGCCAAGCGTTTATCAAAGATAGACCCTGAAAATGCAGCAAGCTACCAAGCTAACTTGGCCGATTTCGAAAAAGGATTGGCGCTAAAAGATGCTGAATTGAAAGCGTCACTAGCGACAGTAAAAGACGTCCCTTATATCGTTTTCCACGATGGTTATGGTTATTTTGAGGATCACTATGGTTTGGATCATGTTGGCGAGGTGACTGTTAGCCCAGAACGTAAGCCGGGTGCGAAGAAGATCGCCGAGATTCGCGAAATGATTAACCATAACAAAGTGCAATGTGTCTTCAGCGAACCACAGTTTAGCCCAGCAATTGTGAGAACCTTGCTTGATGGTACGGATGTGAATTCAGTGCCTTTGGACCCATTAGGAACAGACATTGCAATGAATCGCGGCGCCTATTTGGCTTTCTTGTCTGAAATTGGTGGCCAATTTATGAGCTGTTTACGCTAGATAATTCATTGTTTGATATATCGCCGCTGCGGAGTGAGTAGGAAAATTCGCTCCGTAGTAGGCGACTTGCTATGTCCTCTGTATAATCATTCAACTAAATTATCCAGGGATGTCTTATGAACGATTCGTCTACCACTAATTTATCTTCTCTTGATGCCCCTTTAGATACAAACAATGTTGCTGTTGACGCAATGATTGAGAGTGCCCGTAATACTTTATCTATACAAGCAAAAGCACTCGCCAGCTTAGCCAATCAAGTGACGGCTGAGTTTCCAAAAGCCGTTCGTATGATTCTGTCGAGCGAAGGCCGAACGATTATTTGTGGCATGGGGAAATCTGGATTAATCGGCAAAAAAATTGCCGCGACGCTTGCTTCCACTGGCACACCGAGTTTTTTTCTTCATCCTGGCGAAGCCTTTCACGGCGATCTAGGTATGATTCAGCCTCAAGATATTCTTATCTTAATTAGCTATTCAGGCGAAACTGAAGAGCTGATGCGCTTATTACCGTCACTGAAAAGCTTTGGCAACCCAAGTATCGCTATCGTTGGTAACATGAACTCCTCATTGGCGAAGCACTGTGACTGTGCTTTGGATATTTCCATTGATCGGGAAGTTTGTCCGAATAATTTAGCGCCAACCACATCGACTACCATGACCACTGCTATGGGCGATGCATTGGCGGTAGCCTTGATGGAGTGTCGACATTTTCAACCGCAAGACTTTGCGCGCTTCCATCCTGGTGGTAGTTTAGGGCGCAAATTACTTACCCGCGTTAAAGACCTAATGCACAGTAAAAACTTGCCTGTTTGTACGCCTGATACCTCATTAAAAGAAGCCATCACTGTGATGACTCAAGGGCGTATGGGGGTGGTCTTGATTCAAGAGCAAGATCAATTACAGGGTATTTTTACCGATGGTGATTTACGACGCGCTATGCTCAAAGACAGCGTTGGCATGATAGATAAGACAATGTCGGAATTGATGACGCCAAATCCAAAAACCATTAATGAGAATGTCATGATAGTGGAGGCTGAAGAGCAAATGCTACGTGATAAAATTACCTTGTTGGTGGTGACCAATGACGACGATAAATTAGCCGGTATTTTAGAAATTTACGATCGATAAGCGAATGGCTTAGTTAGTGCGCCTCAAAATCCAGGCGTGAATAATCTACATATTTAACTGGAGTGACGAATGTCTCACGGTAACAAAATTATTAAAATTGGCGATCATATTGAGGTCGCTAACCACCTTCCTTTCGTGCTTTTTAGTGGCGTCAATGTCTTGGAATCTCGCGACCTAGCGATGAAGGTGGCAGAAGAACACGTGAAAGTAACGCAAGAATTAGATATTCCTTATGTGTTCAAAGGCTCTTTTGATAAAGCCAACCGTTCTTCTATTAATTCATTCCGTGGACCTGGCATGGAAGAAGGTCTGAAAATTCTACAAGAAATTAAAGACACGTTCGGTGTGCCTGTCATTACTGATGTTCACGAAGAATACCAGTGTGCGCCTGTTGCCGAAGTAGCGGATGTGATCCAGCTGCCAGCGTTCCTTTCTCGTCAAACGGACCTTGTAGTGGCCATGGCACAAACCGGTGCTGTGATTAACATCAAAAAAGCGCAATTCTTAGCGCCCCATGAAATGAAACACATTTTGACCAAGTGCGAAGAAGCCGGCAACAGCAACCTAATGTTGTGTGAGCGTGGCACCATGATGGGTTACAACAACCTAGTGGTAGACATGCTGGGCTTCGGCGAAATGAAGAAATTTGAATACCCAGTGATGTTTGATGTGACGCACTCTTTACAACGTCCTGGCGGGCGTGCTGATTCGGCAGACGGTCGTCGAGCGCAAGTGACTGAGTTAGCCCGTGCAGGTATGTCTTTGGGCTTGTCTAGCTTATTCTTAGAAACTCACCCAGATCCAAATAATGCAAAATGCGATGGCCCTTGTGCTTTACCTTTGGGCAAGCTGGCGCCATTTTTGAAACAGATGAAGCAGCTTGATGAGCTGGTGAAAACCTTCGAAACATTAGACACGAGCGCCTAGTTCATGGATGTGGATTTTCTCGCCTCTTATCCCTCGCTAATGGCTGCCGACGCGCTTAAAAGCAAGCTGGCTGAACTGCAGCTGGTGGTGTTTGATGTAGATGGTGTATTAACCGATAGCGGCTTACTTTATTCTGCCAGTGGTGAAGAAGTGAAGCGCTTTAACGTCAAGGATGGGGTAGCGATGAAGCTGCTGCCCAAATGGGGCGTAACCGTGGCGGTAATTACCGCTAAAGACTCTGCGCCATTGCGTCGTCGTATGGAAGACTTAGGCGTTAAACACTTTTACCCAGGGTGCCATGATAAAGCGGCGGCGTTTGATGAGCTGGTGGATAAACTGGCAGTAAACCCTTTACACAGCGCCTATGTAGGGGACGATGTTATCGATTTGCAAGTGATGCCCAAAGTAGGGGTGTCTTTTTGCCCGAGCGACGCTCATATTTTAGTACAGCGCCACTGCCATTTTGTCTTGAATCAAGCTGCAGGACAGGGCGTTGCACGGGAAGTTGCTGATGTGATTTTAGCCTCACGTATGACATTAGAAGACGCTTATGCGTTGGCTCAAAAACCGGAGTTTGAGAAAAAATGAGTGTATCCCTTCCTGATTTTCATATCGTTATTCCTGCGCGCTATGCCTCGCAACGTTTTCCGCAAAAGTTGATGGCGGACCTAGGTGGCAAGCCTGTTTTACAGTGGGTATACGAGCTTGCACTTAACGCCGGGGCTAAATCGGTCACTATTGCGACCGATCATCAGGTAATAGAAAGCGCTGCCAAAGACTTTGGTGCATCTGTGGTGATGACTCGTGATGACCATGAAAATGGCACCGAGCGATTAGCAGAGGTCGCGTCTATCATGGGCTGGCAACAGGATGAGATCATCGTCAATGTACAAGGCGATGAACCCTTGTTACCGGTTGCGCTAATTCATGCCACCGTCAAAGCGTTGGCTGAAGATACGGAATCTGAGATGGCAACCATAGCGTGTGGCATTGATAACACAGACGAACTATTTAACCCGAATGTGGTTAAAGTGGTGTGTGATGGAAAACAGCGAGCGCTGTATTTTAGTCGTGCCCCTATGCCATGGGATCGTAATGGTTTTATGACTCAAGCTGAGCATCAGCCGTTGCCTACGGACTTTCCGGCACTGCGTCATATTGGTCTTTATGTTTACCGTGCTAGCTTGTTAGCTAAGTACGCAAGCTTGCCGATGTCGCCATTAGAGCAATGGGAAAAGCTAGAGCAGCTGCGCTTCTTGCATCAAGGTATTAAGGTTCAAGTGGCTAAAGCTGATGGCTTACCACCTCATGGGGTTGATACAGAAGAGGATCTGGAGGCATTACGCCGCCTAGTATTATAGAAGCGAGAGCGTCTTTGATATCTAGCTAAAGCCGTTTAATGTTGCATTACATTAAGCGGCTTTTTTATGCCAACAGGAAGCGTAGTCGGAAGGAGGGGATTAAGCTCAGCGCTATTACTGTCAAATAATCGTCAGTTGATGTTCATTGTTTCTTCTATATTATGGGTTTGTGTGGTGGGATTTTGCACATTTTCTTATTGGAAGGCTTGGTGACACTATGAAGATACCTTTAACTTTGTCTGCGCTGTGTTTGTTGAGTGGTTATACCATGGCTGCAATGCCAGTGTATTTGCCAGTTGGTTCAAGTTACACATTAGGAGGCGTGGTAAACCCCCGAGCTTTATCGACCTCGTTGGCTAATCCTGCGGCACCTTATGCGATGGCGAGTACGTCGGCGGGAAAGTCTTGGCGTGCAGGGTTTTTGGGGCCTGTGGGAGTGGCTTATGAAGTGGGTAAGGTGGATGACTTTACTGATCGGGTAGACGACCTTGAAGACATCTTGGGGAAAACGGATTATGCCTCAATAGCGGAAGCCAACGCTGCGCTGGACGATGCCAACTCGATTCTTAATGATTTATCTGAAAGTGCTTATGTGAAATTGTCTGGCAGTACGCAAGTGCCATTTATGCCGATTATTTATAAAACCCGAACACGGGGCGCATTTATGTTGGACGCCAGTGCGTCTTTTGTCGGTAAAGCGAATATTTTATCGGATGACATTAGTGTCACGGGCTCAGGTTCAAATTATCAGCTCGATTCAAACAGCTCTCTTTATCTTGCATCAGCAACGGATGTACGAGTGGGGTTAGGTTATAGCCAAATGCTGGCAAGAACCCCAGTTGGTGAATTGATTGGTGGGGTTAAGGCCAATTTTCATCGGATCTCGTTAGGTCGATCTTTAGCTGTGTTGAGTGATGAAAGCGATGATACGGAAGAAGTTTTTATCGACTCTATAAGTGATGACAAAAAAGCCTCTTCTGGTGTAGGAATAGACCTTGGGGCGATTTGGGTGAGTCACCAGTATCAGCTTGGAGTGACGCTGGCAAATATTAATCAGCCGACTTTTGAATTTGATGATCTTGGGGATTGTTCTGGATTATCAGGCTCTTCTTTAGCCAGTTGTGACGCCGCCAATGAGTTAGCAAGCGACGGTAAATTGTCTTTGTCTGAACGTTATAAAATGGAAGCCCAGACGACAGTAGATGGTGCGATTACGTCTCGTAACCGACAGTGGATTTTAGCGGCGTCGTACGATGTAAATGCGGTTAAAGATCCTGTCGGTGATGACTATCAGTGGGGTGTTGTCTCGCTTGCTTACTTTAGTGATTCGGTATTAGCTCCGGGAGTGAGAGTAGGTTACCGAGAGAATTTTGCCGGCAGTAAGCTCAGTTATGTGACGGCTGGCTTAACGTTTTTTCGACGCTTAAATGTGGATCTTGCTTACGGCTTAGAGAAAATTGAAGGTGACAGTGTGCTGCCAAGAAGTATGGCTTTGTCTGTGGGCTATGATATGGCGTTTTAATCGCGGTGAAATGCGTCAGTAAGTAGAGAAGCCAATATGACGAGGTCGTATTGGCTTGGTGTGCTTTTGGCTAATGGCAAGTGTGATTAGTCTAGTTGGATAAAAGTCGATGGTGTTAGTATCGAATCCAGTGGCACATCCCAGCTTTCGATCGGCAGTTTAGCCACTTCTTGGCAATCATGGGCCAGTCCAATTAGGATAGGGGGATGATTGGCTTGTTTGTTCTCGAAAGTACGATCATAAAAACCGCCGCCCATGCCTAGGCGTCCACCTTCGGTATCAAAGCCGACGAGGGGTAAAAAGGCCGCATCCAGTTCCTGTCCATCGATGATCTCTGCGGCAATAGGCTCTTTAATACCAAAGCGATTTTCAAGCCATTTGGAGTCTGCTGTATAGCGGGCAAATTTAAGTGCCTTATCATCGAGAATAGGAAGATAAACCGCTATGTTTTGTTGCCACAAGTGCTGACAAAGAGCGTCTGCTGAAATTTCTCCATCATTACTTAAGTAAAGAGCAATGCGAGATTGTTGAGTCAGCTTAGAGGCTAATGGACTTGCAATGAATTGGGTGAGTAATTGTTCTGCGGCAAGACTTTGTTGGTGAGCAGATAGGTGTCGTCTTGCTTGACGAAGTTGACGTCTGAGTATTTCTCTAGAACTGGATGGAGAAGGCATAAAAAGAGTTTCCCAAGTTGCCGTTTCGACTATTGGCCTTGAACCCAGTGGTTCAAGGTGGAGGGATCTGAAGCTCTTTAGGCTTTCCGACGCACGGACATGCACACCAAACTCACAGTCTCCTTCCGGGGTATTACTCATAGGCTCAAGGGCGTTAAGCCGCTTCGTACAACCCAGGAAACAAGCGCAGTATAGAGTAACTTCTTTAAGAAATCACCCTCACTCCCCTGATGTTTTCTGGGTTGTATGAAGAAAATTCGTGTTGCGAGCCTAGATTAACAAAAAACAGGTTAAAGAATAAACCGCTTAGGTTATTGTTTAACCTGCTTTTGTTTGATGCGTTAATGCCGCATCCAGCTGTGAGGTCAGTTCTCGCAGCTGTTGCTCGTTGGCACGGGCGTATTTTTGCCCAGAAAGCATATCGTGAGTAATATTCAACGCCGCTAATACGGCAATTTTCTCAAGGCCAATAATTTTGCCACCGGCTTTGATTTCCCGCATTTGCTTGTTGAGGTATTCGGCAGCTTCTTTCAAATCCGCCTCGTGCCCTTTAGGGCAATTTATCTTAAATGTCTGTCCCAGTATGTTGACTGAAACGGTTGGCTTATCCATATAGACTCCAGTTGATAGCAAGGCCCACAAAAAAATGGTCTGTTTTTCCATCATTAGGTAGCGAATGGCATTTTATGCTGCGGGTAAATTCGTTACAATTCCGGATTAACTTTATCCACACTGTTTATAGCAAATTGACGCCAATATGGAAATCAACCCGATACTTTCTAAGATAAAAGACCTGTCTGAACGCGCTTTAACCCTTCGGGGGTATCTTTGACTATGAGTCAAAGAAAGAACGCTTAGAAGAGGTAAACCGAGAACTTGAAGATCCTGAAGTCTGGAATGACCCAGAATATGCTCAAAAACTAGGTAAAGAACGCTCAGCTTTAGAAGCCGTCGTCGATACACTAGAGAGCATGGAAAGCGGCTTGGAAGATGCCAAAGAGCTATTGGAGCTTGCCGTAGAAGAAGACGATGAAGACTCCGTAGAAGCGGTGAAGCTGGAATTAGCAGATCTTGAAGAACTGTTGGCCAAGCTTGAGTTTCGTCGTATGTTTTCCAAGGAAATGGATGAAAGCAGCGCTTTCCTTGATATTCAATCTGGCTCTGGTGGTACCGAAGCTCAAGATTGGGCCAATATCCTATTGCGTATGTACTTACGCTGGGGTGAAGACAAGGGCTTTAAAGTCGAGTTGATGGAAGTGTCTGCCGGTGATGTAGCAGGTATTAAATCGGCAACGATTCGCTTTGAGGGCGAATACGCCTTTGGCTGGTTACGCACCGAAACCGGTGTACACCGCTTGGTTCGTAAATCGCCGTTTGACTCAGGTAACCGCCGCCATACCTCTTTTGCTTCTGTATTTGTGTCACCTGAAGTAGACGACAATGTCGACATTGAGATCAATCCAGCAGATCTGCGTACGGATACCTACCGTTCATCCGGTGCCGGTGGTCAGCACGTAAACACCACAGATTCTGCGGTACGTATTACCCATGTGCCAACAGGCATAGTGGTGCAATGTCAGAACCAGCGCTCGCAGCACGCTAACCGTGACTTTGCGATGAAGCAACTGCGTGCCAAATTGTACGAGTTTGAAATGTTAAAACGTACCGAAGCGGCGCAAGCGGTGGAAGACAGTAAATCCGATATTGGTTGGGGCAGCCAGATACGCTCCTACGTTCTAGATGCGTCACGTATTAAAGACTTACGTACCGGTGTGGAATCATCGAACACGGGCGCGGTGTTGGATGGCAATCTAGACCAATTTATCGTCGCAAGCTTAAAACAAGGCCTGTAAAGCGCCAGAACCCATATTAAAGAGTAGATAGCAAATCATGGCTAACGAAGAAAACAGCATAGAATCCACAGCACAAACCGAAGACAACCGTTTAGTGGCAGAACGTCGTGGTAAATTAGCGGCGATCCGTGAGCAGCGTAACGCGTTTCCTAATGCATTCCGTCGTGACGCTTACGCCGCTGATCTGCAAGAAGAATTTGGCGAGATTGAAAAGCCAGCATTGGAAGAAAAAAACCACGTTGTTAGTATCGCTGGCCGTATCGTGCGTAACCGTGGTGCTTTTATGTTGCTACAAGACATGTCTGGTCAGATCCAAGCTTATATCAACCGTAAAGTGTTGAGCCCTGAGTTGCTTGCTGAGCAAAAAACTTGGGACCTAGGCGACATCATTGGGATCACAGGTCCAGTACACAAGTCTGGTAAAGGCGACTTGTACATCGACATGCACGAAGCGCAATTGTTGACTAAATCCCTTCGTCCATTGCCTGATAAGCACCATGGTTTGTCTGACATGGAAATGCGTTACCGTCAGCGTTATGTTGACCTAATCGTAAACGAAGAGTCTCGTGATACGTTCCAAATGCGTTCTAAAATCATTTCTACGATTCGCCGCTTCCTAGAAGACCGTCGTTTCATGGAAGTAGAAACGCCAATGCTACAAACCATCCCTGGTGGCGCGACGGCACGACCTTTTGTAACGCATCACAATGCCATGGACATGAGTATGTACCTGCGTATCGCTCCAGAGCTTTACTTGAAGCGTTTGGTTGTAGGTGGTTTTGAGCGTGTCTTCGAGATCAACCGTAACTTCCGTAACGAAGGTACTTCGACTCGCCATAACCCAGAATTCACCATGATCGAATTCTACCAAGCGTACGCAGACTACAAAGATCTTATGGATCTAACTGAAGACATGTTGCGCACTGTGGCCGAAAAAGTGTTGAACACCACGAAAGTGACCTACCAAGGGTCTGAATACGACTTCGGCGCGCCGTTTGTTCGTATGACCATGCTTGAGTCTATCTTGCACTACAACCCAAGTTTGAGTGCAGACGACCTAAGTACTTTGGAAAAAGCGACTGAAGTGGCTAAATCTCTGAAAATCGATGTGAAACCGATTTGGGGTCTTGGCAAGCTATGGACAGAAATCTTTGAAGAAACCGCTGAGCACAAATTAGATCAGCCGACTTTCATCACAGAATACCCAGCGGAAGTATCGCCACTTGCACGTCGTAACGACGACAATGACTTCATCACAGACCGTTTTGAATTCTTCGTGGGTGGCCGTGAAATCGCCAATGGCTTCTCCGAGCTTAACGACCCTGAAGACCAAGCTGAGCGCTTCAAGCGTCAAGTTGCAGAGAAAGACGCGGGTGATGATGAAGCCATGCATTACGATGCAGACTACATCAACGCCCTAGAATACGGCCTACCACCAACCGCTGGTGAAGGTATTGGTATCGACCGTTTAGTGATGTTGTTCACCGATGCACCGTCTATCCGTGATGTATTGTTGTTCCCTCATATGAAGCCTCAGGACTGATCCTAGGCCGGACAGTGACTGACAATTTGTAATCTATCTATAAGGCCTCAATTGAGGCCTTATTTTATGGGTACCTAGCAACAAGCAAAAAGGGGTCAGACCCCTTTAGCAAGCCTTTTAGAAAAGTAACGGAGCATTCCATGAGTCGTTTTTGGACAGATAAAATAGCTTCTCTTGACCCTTATGTGCCAGGTGAGCAACCGCAAGACAAAAAGTACATCAAGCTAAATACCAACGAAAGCCCTTACGCCCCATCCCCTAAAGCCTTAGCAGCCATGCAAGAGCAAGTAAGTGAGCGTTTACGTCTTTATCCTGATCCAAACTGTGTGACACTAAAAACAGCATTGGCTAAAAGCTACCAACTAAACACAGATCAAGTGTTTGTGGGTAATGGTTCCGATGAAGTATTGGCCTTGGCATTCATGGGCTACTTTGCCGGTGGCAAGCCATTGGCGTTCGCCGACATCACCTACAGTTTCTATAAAGTGTACGCCGGCTTATACGGCATCGAACCTAAACTGATTCCATTAGACGATGATTTCAATATTGTACCGACGGATTACGAGAACCTAGATGTATCCGGTGTTGTTGTAACCAACCCGAATGCGCCTACAGGTAAAGCCTTGCCGCTATCGGACATTGAATCCATTTTAAATGCTAACCCAGATGTGGTGGTGCTGGTGGACGAAGCCTACGTCGACTTTGGCGCACAAAGTGCTGCCGCTTTGGTCAATCAATACCCGAACCTATTAGTGGTACAGACGTTATCGAAATCCCGTGCCTTGGCCGGAATTCGAGTCGGCTATGCATTGGGTCACCCCGACTTGATCGAAGGGCTAGAGCGCTTGAAGAACTCCTTCAACTCCTACCCAATCGACCGTATTGCCTTGGCAGGCGCAACCGCAGCGGTAGCAGACGAAACCTACCTAAAAGAAATCTGCGATAAAACCATCGCCACTCGCGAGCAGTCCGTGAAAGACCTAGAAGCATTGGGATTCAGCATCATTCCATCAGCAACGAATTTTGTCTTCGCAACACACCCAGAGAAAAATGCTGAAACCATCTACCAGGCGCTAAAAGAACAAGGCATCCTAGTGCGCTTCTTTGGTAGCAACAAACCACGCATCGGCAACTATCTACGTATCACCATAGGCACAGACGCTGAAATGGCCGCCTTAACCACAGCATTGAAAGCCCTGCTTTCCTAAGCGCTTGAGCTGTGAACAAAGACAAACCGCTGACCTCAGCGGTTTTTTTGTTTACGGCTTCCATCAACCGCCCGGCCGATTCAAGGCTCAAACCGCTTTTGTCCTACTAGTCTCTTGTAGCCAGAAACAGTAACCAAGACAGGCATAGTTAAAAGCCAGTAACTACGGTACTTCCAGCTCTTTTCGGTTTATTCCCCGTATCTCTTCTATACTTAATCTTTGTTTTCTCAAGGAAGAGGAACGGTATTATGCCAATGCCTAGAAGTCAGCAAGTATGCTTAGACGATACTCCCTATTATCATTGTGTGGCTCGATGTGTGCGTCGTGCTTTTTTATGCGGTGAGGATTCATCCACTGGAATCAGTTATGAGCATCGACGAAGTTGGGTGGAGCATCGTTTGCTGTTCCTTGCCAGTATCTTTTCTATCGATGTGTGTGCTTATGCAGTGATGAGTAATCATCTTCATCTGGTGCTTCAGATTGATTCAGAGAGAGTGAAAAATTGGTCTGTCGTTGAGGTGTTGGAACGTTGGCATAAGCTCCATAAAGGCACAACTTTTACTCAACAATACCTCCTTGGGGGCGCACTGCCTGCGTATGTGATTGCGCTAGCGGAAGCCGCTGCAGAAACCTATCGTGAACGTTTAATGGACTTAAGCTGGTTTATGAAAGAGCTTAATGAGCCCATAGCCCGTAGAGCCAATTTAGAAGACGAATGCACTGGGCATTTTTGGGAAGGACGTTTTAAGTCCCAAGCTTTATTAGATGAAGCGGCGCTTATCGCTTGTATGGCCTATGTGGATTTAAATCCAGTCAGGTCGGGTATCAGTGACACTCCAGAAAGCTCCGACTTCACCAGCATTAAGAAGCGAGTAGCAGCATTCAAAGAAAACAGCCAACCTAAAATTCTGTATCCTTTTGTCGGTAATCCAAGGCAAGACATGCCCAACGGACTGCCTTTTCCGCTCGTGGATTATTTAGAGCTGGTCGACCTGACAGGGCGCATCGTAAGAGAAAGTAAGAAAGGCTCGATTGATGCTTCTTTGCTCCCTATCTTACAGCGACTGAATATATCTTCTGAAAACTGGCTGTGTATTGCCACTGAATTTGAAGCGAGAACAGGTCGAGTCGTCGGCCAAGAGTTATCTATTGATCAGTACTGTGAATCCCACCAACGAAAGCGGCATCGTAAAAGTACTCAGCTGCTCATTTAAGTAAAGTCGTCAATTAGACTGACATTTATCAGCTTCTGGCTGAGTCGTCTCTATGGTCAAAAACACCCAAACAGCCTCTTTATTGGGGAGTGTTGAGTCATCTGGTTCCAAATCTCTCATTTCATAATTGATACCTTTCTTACGTTACTCATGGGTTAGTAGCAATCAATCTAGATTTTTATTTTATAATTTTGGGTGTTTGTTTTTATTGGGTTTTATATGTGCCTGGCTGGTTTTGATATTTTATAATTTTGGGTGTTTGTTTTTATTGGGTTTTATATGTGCCTGGCTGGTTTTGATAGAGAGAGCATGCCTGTCTAATAGAGAGGGCATTGATAAATTAGTTGTTTAATAAATTCGCGGGGGAGTATTGGTCTGTTAAGACTTTCGTGTTTTCAGGCCAGTCATGGTTGTCTTTTGTGGTGTTGATAAGCTGTCGAATGTCTTTTAGGTCAATGTTATAGCGTGACAAGCGAGGCGCGAGTTGGTTTGCTCTGGTGTCGATATCTGTTGCGCTAGGCATGGTATTTAGGCCGGCTAAGATAATCCGGTTGCTACGATTATGGCGACTCACATTGAGGAAGTCACCAAATACTGAATAGTAAGTGGCGGATTCATGGTCATACAATTTACTGGAAGAAAATGTATTAGCGGCAATGATACCGCCTGGGGCGAGTACGCTGTTCGCTTCTTCAAAAAATTCTTTAGTAAGTAGGTGCTCAGGAATATAGTCACCGTTGAAGGCGTCTAGAATGATCCAATCATATGTTTGTTTCTTTAATGCGGCACGTTTGATAAAGATTCGCCCGTCTTGCACTGTAGAAACGACGCGATCAGTCTCAATGAAGTGAAAGTAATCACGTGCCACCTTGACTACCGCTGGGTCGATTTCGACATTGTTAATGTGAGCGTCTGGGAATAACTGATGGATCACGTTAGACAGTGTGCCACCGCCTAAGCCAATGATAAGTACGTTGCTGGGGTTATCAATAAACAATAAGCTGGCAAAAATCATTTTTGTATAGTTGAAAAAGAGCTTATCTGGGTTGCTTTTGTAGATACAGCTTTGATTGAGTTTGGTGATTCTAGTGTTGAACTGAAGACAGAGCGTATCGCCTTTTTCGTCAACGATTATATTACGGTATAAAGAGCGTTCTTGGTGGATTTCTTTGCTGAATATCAGTGACGAGAAAACGCACATAGCAACAATGAAAAGTGGCTTAAGCATGGATTGGAGCCTCTCTACGTACATTTGACCCTATCATAATGGCAATAAGACCCAGTAGACCTAATGTAATCGCAAAGGTGGTGATAATGCTATTTACATCAAAGGCAAGTACGAAATAAAACGACGTTATTATGGTGCCAAGAGCACTACCTAGCGTACTCACAAAATAAAGGATACCGGCAATTTGGCCGCTTTTATCGCTTTCGGTAACCAGCAGGCGTACCGAGTAGGGGGATATCATGCCTAAGATTACCGTAGGGATGAAAAATAAAGCCATTGAAGCAAGTAGGGAGCCGTAACGGCTATCTTCAATATGAGTAAAGATATACGCCATAATAGGTTGTGAAAACAGCGCAATAGGCGTAACACAGATACAGGCAATTAAAAAGATGAAGCCATATTTGGCGAGAGAAGCATTATGGGTACTAAGCTTACCACCGAGCAAATAACCCAAAGAAAGGCTCAACATAAAGACGGTAATAATGCTGCCCCATATATGGACGCTACTGCCAAAAAAAGGGGCTAAGATGCGACCACCAAGCAGTTCAATTCCCATAATACAAAAGCCACTACAGAAGGCTAAGAAGTAAACTAGTCCATTTTTTGTAAAAGTCATATTAACATCATTATCCAGCTGATTAGGTGATCATCATAGCGTGATCATGATGCCTAGTGTAGTCATTTTGAGTGTATTGCAACTCATTGTTGGCCAATGATTTAGTCGTAAAACTAGAAAAGCTTTTGAGCATTTTTCTGATAAAGCATTATTATTTTACGGACTAGAATTTTATTAGAGATCTCTTATGATTACTTGCCATGAATACGATTACGTTGAGATCGTTTGTTTGTTCCATTATCCGATTAGACTGACTATGGTCACAGGCGAGTTGATAGAAGGGATTGCATTGGATACGGCGCACAATGAAAATCGTACAGAGTGCATTAAGATACAGACGGCTGATGGCGCTCAGTTAGTGGTGCTGTCAGAGGTGACTAAGCTTGCGATCACCATAGACAATCCGCATTTCACGGAAGTGCATTTTCAGTCGTAATCTTAGGACACTCTAATAGGTGTGATACGAATTGACTGCAATGGGATGGCTTTGCCGAACACTTAGTCATATCGTATTTGTCTGTTTTTAATTCAACAAGAGAAATATATGACTTTCATAGCGAATACCCCTAAGCCACCTTATTACGCGGTGATTTTCACTTCGATACGAACCGAAGGGGAAAATGGTTATGGTGATATGGCTATGAAAATGGTCGAACTTGCGCAGCAGCAGCCGGGTTTTTTAGGGGTTGAATCAGCGCGGGAAGAAGTAGGAATAACCGTCTCTTACTGGGCAGATTTAGCGTCTATTAAGCGCTGGAAAGCGAATGCAGAGCATTTGGCTGCGCAGAAGATGGGTCGTGAATCTTGGTATGCGTCGTTTAAAGTGCGCATCTCAAAGGTAGATCGGGATTACGGTTTCTAAGGCATGCTTTCAATCAACCAGTAGTATCCGTAGCCTGCAATAAGCGCCGGAACGGTTGAGTAAATCGTAGCAAGCAATGCCGCTTTAGGAGCCAAGGCGATGGCAGGGAAAAGCGCATCACCGTCGTTGCTAATGGCATTAGCCAGTTGCGCGGAGAGCGGAACCGCTCCTTGTAAATACAAGCTGGTTACCATGATTTGAGGGCCGCACCCAGGCAATAAACCAATAAGAGTAGCGAGCATAATTGAGCCACTTCCCCACTCTTGT
This sequence comes from Marinomonas pollencensis, assembly GCF_003387375.1. Taxonomy (GTDB): domain Bacteria; phylum Pseudomonadota; class Gammaproteobacteria; order Pseudomonadales; family Marinomonadaceae; genus Marinomonas; species Marinomonas pollencensis. Next base: position 75,848 of record NZ_QUNG01000007.1, read on the forward strand.
AATGAAAGCAGTATGCCATCACCAAAATACATCAATACCAACTCAAAAAGAACAAAGGCAACGACTACCCAGCTGGTAACAAATTGCGTGTCTTGAGCGACTTTTCTGATCCAGTGTTTGGGCAGTGGATTGTCATTTTCTTTAGCGAGCTCTGAGTAGCGGTCAGTTTTTGCGCTTAATGCCCAAAGCAAAAGGCAGGTAAAGCCAGCCACACTACCAAACCATTCAATGGATTGTTTTGGTAGGCGAAACAAAGTATTAACATCATATTGCATGGCGAGAAGCAGAGCTATGCCGCTTGCAGGAAGGATCAAAAGGCACCAAAAGGCAAGACTAAAACGACTCACCCAAAGCTCGAAAGGATTAGGTTCAGGGGGGGCTTCTGCAATGCTTTTCTGTTTTGCTTTGCGCTCTAGCGCTGGGGCAGGCAGCCAGTATTGAGTAATAAAGCCAGAGATAATGCCAATAGTAACGCTAATTGGCAAAACGATGGCTGCGTCTTCTGGGCGTTGGCTAATCAGCAAAAAAGCAGCATCTCCCATGGTGCTAGTGAGAACCGCAACCACTGCTCCAAAGCCGATTTTACCTTGGGTATATTGAGTAATAATAACAATAGCGCCACCACATCCAGGTAGCACTCCCATTAGGCCAGCGAAAAATACCTCACGATAAGGTTTTCGCTGCATCCAGCCTTGCAGTACAGATGAGTTAATATGCTGGCTGAACCCGTAATAAAGAGCCAAGGTAAAAGCAACAAAAGCCGAAACTTGTAAGAAAGCGTCGGATAATACCTGAGTGATCATGGTATGAGTATCAGGTATCAGCCAGAGTATAATTACGGATATAGGAAGCAACATCCGCTTATTGGCAAACGCTGTGTGCACAAAGTAATAATGTTTTGTTAAGACGGCGGCGGTCATAAGGCGGCAAATCTGCTATTTTAGTTGTGATAATGATTATCATAACTAATTGTGTGTGACGTAGAAAGAAATAGATTATGGTGTGGTACAGGGTTTGCTTTTGCCTTTAGTAAATAACTTGATAGTGTAAAGAGCTATGTCATTGACGGCAGAGGGAAGAAAGTTAAAATAGTATATTAAGAGAGTATGAAATATGATCAATATTGGCCTTGTTATAAAGAAGAAGTGAAGCAAATATGCCAGTAAAAATGGAGCATCGTACTTTAGAGGATAAAATTTTACTCACCATTACTGCCACCGCGACCTTGGTGCTATCGCCTTTTCTTATCATGAGCGTAATGGCTGGAGATATAGCTCATATTGCGGTTGACTCTACCGCTGTAGGAGGCTTTTTTGCTGTTTTTCTAGGCGTATGGTTCACCAGTAATGTGCATTTATTTAGTGGCATTTTTGCTCTGTTAGCACAAGTAACGATCCTGATCGGTATTCATATCAAGGGTATGGCGCTAATTTATTGGCTGTTTCCGATCATTATTGCCAGCTTTTACTTATTACCTACGGCTCTAGCCTGTATTTTTAATTTTATATTAATCTCGGTGGGCTGCTTTTTGATCAGCGATCAATTTGATACCTTCACCTTCCCTCGTCTGCTTGCCGCTTTTATTGTCACCAACATATTTGCCTTAATATTCTCGGTCTTTATGCAAAATAAAAATCGACAATTACTGGAAAAAGATAAGACGAATCAACACCATAATACCATTTTGGAATTAATAGCCAGCTCCAGTAACTTGGCCAATATTTTTTCTGCCATTGTGGATGCCATTGAAGATGAATTCCCAAATGTTAGGTGCAGCATTTTATTGGTGGACAAAAGTCGTCAAGGTTTGGAACTTGGCGCTGCACCCAATTTACCAGAGGCTTATCATAGAGCTATAGAAGCGTTAGAGGTTACGCCAAATGCGGGTTACGCTGTTGCTACAGGAACTCGGGTTATTATCGATGACCTTGCCGCTCATTCCGATTGGCCAGAACTGCAAAATGTGGCTAAATCTGCGCAGTTAGTCTCTTGTTGGTCTGAGCCTATTTTAGGTAACCAAGGTAATATATTGGGAAGCTTTGATATCTTTTATCGCAAACGGGTTTCCCCTAAACCCACAGAATTTAAGTTGATTGAACAATTTGTCAACCTGGCTCGTATTGCTATCGAGCGAGACAAAACCGATCGACTTATTTGGCAACAAGCCAATTATGATCATTTAACTGGCTTGCCAAATCGAAACTTACTTCATGAGCATTTGGCCCACGCTGTGCAAGCCGCTAAGCGCGACGAAAAACAACTTGCGATTGCGATGCTAGACCTAGATAAATTTAAGTATGTGAATGATACTTTTGGTCATAATGCAGGTGATAAGGTGCTGATAGAGTGCTCCCAGCGTATTCAAGAAACGGTTCGAGAAACGGACATTGCTGCACGTTTAGGAGGGGATGAGTTTATTATCGTATTATTAGGCACTCAATCGGCAGAAATCGACTCAGTTGCGAATAAGCTGCTAAATGCACTTGCTCAGCCTTATGCTATCCAAGGTGAAAGTGCCTATTGCACAGCGAGTATTGGGATTGCATTTTACCCTAGTGATGCAGCCACCATTGATTCTCTATTAAAATGTGCTGACCAAGCTATGTATCAGGCAAAGCTTGAAGGCCGCAATAGTGCCTACTACTTTGCGGATCAACCTCAGGCACAAGCAACTTAAAACCAAACTCATGAGCGACGTGAGTTTTTAAGTTCGCGTTTTGCTCAGTTATATTGTGCGATTAAGCATCAACTCTTGTTGTTTACTTGAGCAGCGTATTTTTTCCAATGCCGTCATCGGCACAGCATTCATCTTGTAAAAAGCGGATCACAGATTGCAGCTGTTGATATTCTGCAATGCAGAAGAGTGTTCTGCTTTCACGGCGTTGAGAAATTAGCCCCGCCGCCACTAAACTAGAGATATGATGAGATAAGGTAGAGCCAGGAATGTTGAGTTTCTCTTGAAGGCCTCCCACCGCAATACCTTGGAAACCTGCCCGTACGACACTTCTATAAATCGTTAACCTAGTAGGGTGTCCCAGTTCTTTTAGCGCTTTAGCGATAACGTCGATGTCCATCAGATTCTCTCGGGTAAATATTATATTTCCATATTACTAGAAATATATTGACGGTGCTAATTTTAATCTCTATATTTCGATATATCCAGAAATATAGAGATTAAAGAAATGTTCTCCATTGATATAGATATGCTTAACAACACCCTTAATATGTTTGTCTTTCTTGCTGTCGAGTTGACGCTACTTTTCCTATTAATTAGCTACCTGGTAGGCGTACTGCAAACGTTCATTCCACCCTCAAAAATACAAAGTATTTTGAGTGGAAAAAAAGGCCAAGGATACATTATTGCCGCCTTGTTAGGAGCAATAACGCCGTTCTGTTCCTGTTCAACAATACCGTTTTTAAAAGGGTTACTGAGAGCGCGAGCAGGGTTTGGTACCATGTTGGTTTTTCTCTTCGCGAGTCCTTTATTGAACCCAATTATCATCGGCTTATTTGTAGTCACATTTGGCTGGAATGTTGCTGTGTTTTATTTCGTGATTGCCATGGGGGTATCTGTTGTCGCAGGCTTTATTTTGGAAAAACTGGGGTTTGAGCGTTACGTTAAAGCCAGCGCTTATTCTGAACCTAAGCCAAAAAGCTGTATGGCTGGATGTGGAAATGCTTCTGTAGATAAGGTGAGTAAATGGACAAAAATTTGGCAGACGACTTGGAAAGATTTTAAAAAAGTCTTGCCTTATTTGATTGGTGGCATTGCTTTGGGCTCATTGATTTATGGTTTTATGCCAGCAGAATTTGTTGCAAAGATAGCCAATAAAGACAACCCTTTGGCGATTCCGTTTGCGGCAATTATTGGTATTCCTTTATATATACGTGCTGAAGCTGTGATTCCATTAAGTGCGGCATTAGCGGCGAAGGGGATGGGGTTAGGCGCGGTGATGGCGCTTATTATCGGCAGTGCTGGTGCCAGTCTAACAGAAGTCATTCTACTCAAGTCTATCTTCAAGAATCCTATGATTGGGGCATTTTTAGTGGTGATTATGACGATGGCGATTAGCGCGGGATATTTATATTCGTTACTTTTTTAGCTGCTCTTGTTTGGCTCTCTTTTGATTTTTAGGTGAGTGAAAAGTAGCTTTTTGTATCCACGCGTACTTCCTGTGATTTGTTCTCTATAATCAAGCCAAGATTATTGTTAAGGAAGTAGCATGGCTAAGCCTGAAGTAGTGTATGTAACAGCGAATAACGCGGGCAACAGTGCAGGCATTTTTGCTTGTGTGTTGGCTGCGCTAGGTATATTTACCCTCAGTGTCGTGTTTGTTCCACTTGCTGCCATTGTGGCGATCTGTGGCCTAGTAAGTGCTATCTTGCAGGTCAATGTGTCTGGTATAGGTCTTAACCTCTTCGCTTGGTTACTTATTGTGGTTGGCATCGTCACATCACCAGTACTGATTGCTTTTATGTTGATGCTAGGAGGCATCTTGCATCTGACGCCTTAATGACGCTAGCCTGTTGCTTGCTTCACGAGGGTATTAGCCAGTTAAAGTGGAAATGCTGCTTGGCTTTTCTTCTAGTCAGGACTAAAGTGTTGATCTAGCTTGAAATAAAGGATCGATCTTCTGCAGCCTTTATTTCCTTTTTCTGTAACAAACAGATCGTAAAGGAATGACCATGCTTGATTTAAAAATCCCCCCTCTTGTTGTTTTTGCCATTGCTGTTGTCAGCATGTTGGCCTTGTCTGGTTTCCATTTTTCCGCCGCGGGTTGGTCATTGGCGTTAAGCTATGCCATCTGGTTGCCAGCCGCTTTGATCGCAGTTTCCGCAGTATTCTCTTTTAGCCAATTAAAGACGACGGTAAACCCTCATAAACCAGGTAAAGCCAGTAGTTTAGTGGTGTCAGGTGTTTTTAAATACACACGTAATCCTATGTACTTAGCGCTCACTATGATTCTTATTGGCAGCCTCTTTTGGTTGGATACATTTTTGGCAGTGTTGCCTATTGTCTGTTTTGTTTGCTACTTATCGCAGTTTCAAATTAAGCCAGAAGAAGCGATATTAAGGAAAAAATTTGGTGAGGAATATCTCGCTTATTGCGCTCGAGTACGGCGTTGGTTGTAAATGATCCTGCGCTGTTTAGTTAGTGCTCTTGGTAACATGTCAGAGCTTATTAGGGGGCTTATTCCCTGTGCATGATAGCTATGAGTAGGTTATTGGAATTCGTACTGTGGTGTCTTTAATCACACTCAATACGTTATTTTTTTTATGTTTGTTTTTTTAAGTTTATTTCTGGAGGTACAATGAAAGGTCATTTATACAAGTTTACGCTTGAGCACCTTGAAGATCCTAAAGGCAATGCTATTACGGCTGAGCCAGTGACATTTGAGGCGCGTAACCACGACGATATTTTCAAAATACTTGAGTCAATGAAGGGTAAAATGGCCTTGTCTGATAGTGATGCAAGGGAAATGGCTATAGGCATCAAATTGTTTGGCGAAGTCATGCTAAGAAACCCTGAAAATGAGTTGTTTCAACAATTACGACCACATTTTATGGTGTTTATGAAGGGCTTGAAAAAGTCCTAAATACACTCCTTGCACCTCGTTTTATCGGCCGTTTAAGCGAGGTGCTGTTTGCGGATTGAATGAATTCGCTCTAGAGCAAGGAAAGTACTAATTTTTGTTTTTGAAAGTGGTGTCTAAGTTTGATTTAAATTTCTGAGTCATTTCAATAAACTCTTCAAGCTTATCCCCTGCTAGTTCCGCTGACATTGCTTCAAATACGTCTTTCTCTACCCGGTTAAACTGCTTAATTAACGTTTCACCGCTGCTTGCTAAAATTAGCAGTTGGCTGCGTTTGTCTTGTTCATTGCTGGTTTTAACTACAAGGTCTTGGTTGACCAATTCTTTAATAAGTCGATTGATTTGTGCTTTATCTCTGCCCATAAAATCAGCCAATTTCTGCCCTGTGCATTGATCAATTTTAGACACAGCTTTCAGTGCTTTCAAATGCATGGGAGATAGGTTTATATCCAATGATTTTAGTTGCTGGATCATAGTGTTACGAACGGTGTGTATCAGGCTGAAAAGCGCTTCATCTAAGTTCACAAAAGCTCCAAAGTTATTTAGTTGACTTTATCATCTATATGAGTAGTATATGTGATGTTATCAACTTTATTTTATCGCTCTCAATCATGCAAGATAAATGGCAGTGTGGAACCCTAAAGAAGGTTTTAGTCATTAATTAAACGACTGGAGCGTTTAATAATGACTCTTTTAAAAGGCTCGGATAAGTCATGTCAGATTGGAAACAAAATTTGCAGAAAACCCGTTATGTTATGGATGTTCTGCTTATTATTAGCTTTATGTTGATATCAGCCCCTCAGTCTACAGGCATTCCTTTGCATGAATGGGGAAGCTTGCTATTTATCGTGCCTTTTATGATTCATTTGTTATTACATTGGGAATGGATTAAAAAAAGTGCGAAACGGTTTGTGCGTAAAATGACCTTTAAAGAGCGTTTTAGCAGCGCACTAAATTACCTCCTATATATGATGATGTTATTGATTTTTGTTAGTGGTTTCTTAGTGTCTGTATCATTACTGCCTACGCTGCATATCACGATTCCAGTGCAGGACTTTTGGTCTAAGATTCATAATGAGTTTGCGTCATTTATTATGCCAGTTATAGGTATTCACCTCGCATTACATTGGCGCTGGATTGTGAATATGGTGAAGAAAATGTCGATGAAAGGCGCGAGAGCATGAAATACTTAGCCGTCAATTGGAAGTTACGAGTTACGATTATTTTTCTGGTGTCCATCTGCATCAGTAGCTTATTGATTGCCCTTGATCAGACAGGGTGGGCGGCCCAAATAAACCAACAGGGCTTCTCTCATGGGGAAGAGGGCGGAAAGCCAAACTTTCCAGTTATTTTGATCTATATATTACCCTTTATAAAAGAAATTGTTTTGATGGGCGTCCCCATGCTGCTTGCTTTGCTTGTGATGAAGGTAAGTTCAAGCATAACAGCTAAATTACGTAACATGACTAGGTAACGCGCTGACTATTATTTTCTGCCTCTTTCGTCGTCATTAAGCACTTAATATGGCTGCTGACTATTTATTCATTTTCACTCTTGAAGTTTACTGTGCTGAGTATGCTATGGTTCATAAGGTATTAGGCTTGGCCTATTAAACAGTAGACTAAGAGGCGCTTGTCACGGCCTTTATTGTTAATCAGCAGGGAGTGTTTATGATTAAATCTATTTCGTTAGGTGCTATGGTGCTGTTGTCTTCATTTAGCGTGAATGCAACAGAGAATTTGATAACCTATGAAAGCCCTTATTCGGTTCAGCAAACAGCAGACCGTTTCGCCTCGATCGCTCAGAGCAAGGGGCTGAATGTATTTGCACGAATTGATCATCAAAAAAACGCAGAAGGGGTAGGCTTGTCACTTCGTCCGACACAAGTCATCTTGTTTGGTAACCCAAAAGTTGGCACTCCACTGATGAACTGCGCTCAGAATATGGCCATTGATCTACCGCAAAAAGCATTGATTAGCGAAGATGCAGAGCAAAGGGTCTGGCTATCTTTTAACCACCCTGAATACCTCAAAGTGCGTCATAATATTAAAGGCTGTGATGCGCTAATTAATAAGGTGACCAATGTGCTTAACATGTTGGGTAAAACAACGGTTGAGCACTAGCGTTAGAGAAGGTGTGAATACGCCGCCTCAGCCGCGCATGGTCTAAAAGCTTGTGTTCTTTGTTAAGCATCTGGTCAATAGCTCCACTATTTAGATTCGATGCTCGCCTCGAGTAACAAGCTTTGATCCAGGCCTGAGGCAAGCGTATGACTAGTGAGTAAATTGCAGCTCGGCTAAGCCTTGGTACAAGGCACAGGTTTCGAGTAATTCACTGTGAGTGCCTTGGGCGATAATCTCACCATGATCTAATACTAGGATCCGGTCTGCATTGAGTACAGTCGCTAAACGATGGGCAATCACTAAGCTTGTGCGTCCCTCCATTAGTGTTTCAAGTGCGTCTTGTACTTTGCGTTCACTTTGTGCGTCCAGCGCGCTGGTGGCCTCGTCGAGAAGAAGAATAGGGGCATCTTTCAAAATAGCACGAGCGATGGCAATTCGTTGTCTTTGACCACCAGATAAACGTACCCCATTTTCTCCCAGCTGTGTGTCATACCCTTGTTGTAACTGTAAAATAAACTCGTGAGCATTAGACAGTTTTGCCGCGTGCTGGATCTCTTCTTTGTTGGCGTCACGATTCGCATAAGCTAGATTGTCTGCCACGCTTAGGTCAAAAAGTGCTGTTTCTTGTGGCACGAAAGCAAGCTGCTGGCGCCAATCACTTAATGATAATGTTTGAATATTTTGGTTGGCGAAGCGGATTTCTCCTTGTTGAGGTTCGTAGAATCTTAATAGCAATTCGAAGAGGGTAGATTTGCCCGCACCGGAGGGACCAACTAGAGCGACTTTTTCCCCTTTTTTAATGGAAAGGTTAAGTTTTTTTAGTGCCGCTGTGGTTGGCCTTGTTGGGTAGCTAAAAGAGACATTAGAGAGGGTCAAAAGCGGCTTGTTCTCTGCTCTATTTGGCGCTGTGGATACCTTTGGCAATGGCTGTTGTCCACTAATTATGGTGCTAGGCTCACGAAGTAGCTCCATAATACGTTCAGTCGCTCCGGCCGCTCGTTGTAATTCTCCCATCACTTCAGAGAGTGCTGTGACAGCACCAGCGACCACAATAGAATAAAATAAAAAACTGGCCAGATCTCCCGCACTAATAGCCCCAGATATAACATCTTTACCGCCAAACCAAAGCATGATGCCGATGCCGCCCATCGACAGTAGAATCGCCATGAGAGCTAACCAAGAACGCTGTAATATGCGCTTCACGCTGACGCGAAAGGCTTGCTCAACAGCCTTGTCAAAGCGTTGTTCATCGTGATGCTCATGAGTAAATGCTTGGATGACTTTAATGTGGCGTAAAGCTTGTGATAAGTATTGTCCTACATTGGCAATTTCATCTTGGCTATGGCGAGATAAGCGTCGCACCCGGCGGCCAAAGTACAATACAGGAACGACCACAAATGGCACGCAAAGTATTAAGATAAGCGTTAATTTAAAATGCATAACCAGCAGAAAAAGCACTCCGCCGATTAGCATTAAGCTACTGCGCAAAGCAATGGATAGAGAAGAGCCGATGACACTTTGCAACAGAGTGGTGTCCGAAGTAATACGCGATTGTATTTCACTTGGCGAATTGTTTTCAAAGAAGGCAGGGGGCAGCGTTAATAGGTGAGCAAACAGCGCTTTTCTGATGTCTGCAACGACCCGTTCTCCCAGCCAAGAGACGAGGTAAAATCGACAGAAGCTGCCGATGCCAAAAACAACCACCAAGCCCATAAAGAGTAACAAAGCGTTCGTTAAATCTGTTTCTGAGCCAGTAGCCAGTCCTTGATCTATCAAAAACTGTACGCCCTTACCTAGGCTCAACATGGCCATAGCGGTTATTACTAATGCGCTTAATGCGTATATCACCTGACGACGATAAGGTCGTAAAAAAGGCCAAAAGGCGAGCAAGCCTTGTGCTGAAGAGGTGCGCTCATTATGAAGGGGACTTTGCTTTGCAGCAGTCGCTTTTTGTTTTTTCTGGTCAGGATTGAGTGTAGTCAAGCGTTAGATCCATTCGGTGAAGCAAATATTGTCACCTACTATAGCGGATATGAGGGCGTTAAATGGATAAATAATCCGCTATCTGATGTTGTGGGTAACACATTAAACGTGGCTTTTGAGGGTCTTGCTTTGTTATTTAGTGCCAGCTTAATTAGACTGGCAGCTCTTTAGGGTGGGTACTGAGAGCAAAGGGAGGAATAGGATGCCAGAGTTAAAAACGCTCGGTCTTTTTATGATCACGGCGTTGGCTGAAATAGTTGGCTGTTATTTGCCTTATTTATGGTTGCGAGAAGGTAAAACGGTGTGGTTGTTGCTACCCGCAGCGTTGAGCTTGATGCTTTTTGCTTGGTTATTAACTTTGCACCCAGCAGCCGCGGGACGTGTTTATGCTGCGTATGGTGGTGTGTATATTTTTAGCGCTATTTTATGGTTATGGGCAGTGGAAGGTATTCGTCCTACCCCATGGGATCTAGTGGGTTCGAGTGTTGCCTTAGTAGGTATGGGAATTATTATGTTTGCTCCAAGAGGATAATTAACATGGCGGGCGTTATTCCATTGCCCGCCATGTTACACGACACTATAAATTGGCTGCTTTTTCAAAACACATGGTGAGTTCTGTCGTGGCTTTATTATCTGTGGTGTATTCAGATGCATAAACCATAGTCCAGCCATCGTAGGCTTGTAATTCTTCATTGGTATCAGAATCACCTGTTTCTACCGTCACACAACGCATCATTTTTTCTGGTGTTGTAGCATCGAAATCACGAACTTGACTGGTAACATTTGCACCGGAGCAGGCGGTTAATAAAATCGCAGCAGACGTCACTAATAGGGCTTTATACATTTTTATCTCCTTGAAAAAGTTAAGCTTTTTGAATTTAAAGGAGTGCTGCAGAAGAGGCAAGAGGGATTTATCAAAAAATGCAATTAAGGTTATGAAAGCATTTTGTAAGAGAGCAAAATGGATTGTGATCTTTGTTTAATGGAAGGTGGGATAATAAAGACCACGAAGAAAAATACAAATCAGTGTTTTAGCCTAGCTTTAGATTACCAGCGAGACGTCAAAATAGGTAAAAGCGAGGTATCTTATTACTGACGGCTTAATCTTTTCTGGTTCTCGCTCTATGCTTTTCCACACATTCGATATATGGGTAGTAAGGTTATGACATATCGCGCAATAAAACTGGTAAAACGTCCTGTTACTGACATCAATAATGAGCATTTTGAGCTCGTTACTCTTAATAAACCAGAACTGAAAAGCGGAGAAGTTTTGATAAAACTCTCACACTTGTCTTTAGACCCTGCAATGCGCGGTTGGATGAGTGCAGACGAAGAAAGCTATATTCCACCCGTTAGTCTTGACTCTGTTATGCGCGCCAGCGGTATTGGCCATGTGGTTGAATCCCAGAATGAGGATTTTCCACAAGGTACTCGGGTAATGGGTTTGTTAGGACTTGCCGAATACGCTGTCAGCAATGGTAAAGGCCTCAATAAAATTCCTGATAGCTTGTCGGCAGAAGCTATTATGTGTGTGATCGCGCTGCCAGGCATCACCGCTTATCATGGGTTGTTTGAAGTGCTAAAACCTGAGGCAGGGCAGACGATAGCAATTACTGCTGCGGCGGGCTCTGTTGGCTCCTTAGTTGGGCAGATGGCCAAGCACCAAGGTTTAACTGTGATTGGCGTCGCGGGCAGTGAGCAAAAGTGTGATTGGCTGAAAGATACCCTTAATTTTGATCACGGGCTGAATTACAAAGATGCAAACTTCGCAGAGCAACTCAAAAGCGCGGCCCCTCAGGGCATTGATTTATTCTTTGAAAACACTGGTGGTTTAGCGCAATCGATTATTTTTGACATGATGAACGCCCATGGGCGTATTGCGGTTTGTGGCATGATTGCGGAATACAATAAAGTAGCACCAGCGCCTGGTCCAAGCTGGATTGGCATTATTAAAAAGCGTTTGCAGATCCAGGGTTTCACAATGCCAGATCATTTCCATCGGATTGGTGAATATGGTCAAGCGTTAGCAGCGATGCTAGCAAAAGGTGAGTTGGCGTATCGGGCACACACGCTGAACGGTTTAGAAAGTGCTCCAGATGGCATTCAATTGTTATTTAGTGGGGAAAATCAGGGAAAAATGATCGTCGCCCTATAACACCTGCCTCTCCGTTTTGTTATTCCGCCTGCCAAGGTAGTAAAAAGCACTTTATTGAGTCATCTCATGTTGTTATCTCAGTAAGGTGCTTTTGGGTCTTGGTCAATGTCTGTGGCCGTTGTGACACTCTCTAGTTTTGCTGCACATCGCTCTGTTTCTTGAGGCTTTAACGTTAATTTAATGCTCTGGTAATAAAATTTATAATACGTCTTTCTTTTATTGAAAAGCCTCAGTAGTATTCATTCCCCCTGCTATAAAATAAAACACGTCACTGACATGAATTAAACAATAATGGTGCGGTTTTTTAGCAGACTCTCTTAAACAAAAAGTCTTAAACATAAAGTAGCTGTTAATAAAACAATCATGACCTCAGAATCTAATAATACTCATCCTAATGGCGATGCCGAAGCGCATCGTAAATTGAATAAAAATGATGCCAAAACATTAAGTTTGTCGGCGCTTGGTGGCGCACTGGAATTTTATGACTTTGTTATCTTCGTCTATTTTGCCAATGTGGTGGGGAGTTTGTTCTTCCCTGCTGACATGCCAGAGTGGTTACGCCAGGTACAAACCTACGGAATTTTTGCGGCGGGTTACTTAGCGCGTCCTTTAGGCGGCATTATCATGGCGCATTTTGGCGATATTCTTGGTCGTAAACGTATGTTTATGATGAGCATCTTGCTAATGGCTATTCCCACTTTCGCCATTGGTTTAATGCCAACTTATGAAACGATTGGTATTGCAGCGCCTCTGTTATTGCTTTTCTTTCGTGTCTTGCAAGGTGCGGCGATCGGTGGTGAAGCGCCTGGTGCTTGGGTGTTTGTTACTGAACATGTCTCGAAGCGCCACGTTGGCTTGGCGTGCGGCATTTTGTCAGCTGGCTTAGTGGCAGGCATCTTGATCGGTTCTTTGATCGCGACTGCTATGCATAGTCTATACAGTGCAGAAGAAATGTCTGCTTACGCATGGCGTTTTCCTTTCTTGTTGGGCGGTATTTTCGGTTTTATTGCCATGTATTTGCGTCGTTGGTTACAAGAAACGCCGATCTTTAAAGAGATGCAAGAAAGCCAAGAGTTGGCAGAAGAAATGCCAATTAAGTCAGTATTAAAAGACCACGCACCATCGGTTGTTGTGTCTATGGCAGTAACTTGGGTGTTGACGGCAGCGGTTGTGGTAACCGTGTTGATGACGCCATCCTTACTGCAAAAATTGGTGATGCTAGATCCTAAACTGTCTCTTGAAGCAAATAGCTTGGCGATTGTTTGTGTGGTTATTGGCTCTATCACTTGTGGTGCATTAGCCGACCGTTTTGGTAATGGTCCAATGATGGTTATTTTCAGCATTGGCTTGGCGATCAGTTACTGGGTCTTTTACAGCACCATGTTACATGACACCACATACTTGTTCCCACTGTATGCGTTAGTAGGCTTCTTTACTGGTTTGGTGGGTGTCGTACCTGCTATTGCTGTTAAAAGCTTCCCTGCCGCGATTCGCTTTTCCGGTCTGTCGTTCTCATATAATGTGGCTTACGCGATTTTCGGCGGCACAACCCCAATGGTGGTTAGTCTAATGTTACGCGAAGATCCACTGTCACCTGCCTATTATGTGGCTTTTGTTTGTGGTGTGGGTGTCCTAGCTGGGTTGGCGGTAATGCGTTTCCGTAAACGTCTAGATTTGATCACTGTACCTGCTTAATTAATATTAAGATCAATGAATTAACAAAGCCTCGCTTCTGATGAAGTGGGGCTTTTTTTTGAGCTTGAATAAGAAAAGTGATGCGTTTTGTTTGCAAGCTTTAAAGCTCGTTTGAGTTTTGTGTAAAAGTCGTTTGTCGATTTTGATATCCAATGACGCATTTGTTACTTTGTAACATCTCAGGTGGCGCTGCCACTTATTCGTCTTTCTTAATTAATCGCGTATTACCTATGACCGACAGCACTAGGCGTACCTTTATTCGGCGCTTTTTACTGGCATCTTGTGCCACCTTATTACCAGTTTCTGGGGTTGCAGAACAAGTGAGCGCCCTTAAAGACATTCGCACTTATCGTCATGGAAAAATGGCTCAAATCAAGCTAAAGCTTGCCAATACTCCCCATTATAAAGTGTTTACCTTAAGCAAGCCTGAGCGACTAGTGGTGGATTTAGAGCACACAAAAAACGCTTATCACTCTAAAGGGCTACATAAATTAGGTTTATTTAATGATGTACGTTGGGCACTTCGTCAAGGAAATACGTTGCGCTTGGTGTTCGACTTAGAAAAGCACATAGGCTTTAATTCGGCTTCGATAGAACAAAGAAACGGTCATAGTAAGCTGACAATAAATCTCACCGACTCTGTTGTGGTGCAACATAAAGTCGCTACACGACAAGCTGAGAAGCGAAATATTGTGGTCGTTGTTGACCCAGGACATGGTGGCAAAGACCCAGGGGCAACAGGTAAGCACGGCACCTATGAAAAAGACGTAGTCTTGGCGATTAGCCGGATGTTACGACAGAAACTAAATCGCACCCAAGGCTTTAAAGTGATCATGACGCGGGATAAAGACGTGTTTATTCCATTGCGAGAAAGGGTCAATATCGCCCATAGACATAAGGCAGATATCTTTGTCTCAGTGCATGCGGACGCTTGTGAGGATCGTTCTGTGCGTGGTTCATCTGTGTATATTTTATCGAACAAAGGTGCCACAAGCGTGATGGCTCGCCGCTTGGCGCATCGAGAAAATAATTCCGACCTTATTGGCGGCGTGTCATTAAATACCAAGGATAATATGCTTGCCAAAGTGTTGTTGGATTTGTCCCAAACGGGCACCTTACAGGCCAGCACAGACTTGGCGACGACTGTGATCCGTCACCTTGGGAAAGTAGAAAAAGTCTTGCATAAGCGGGTAGAAAGGGCAGCCTTTGCGGTTTTAAAATCACCAGATATTCCATCTGCTCTCGTAGAAACCGCATTTATTTCGAACCCTCATGAAGAGAAAAAGCTGCGCACCAAAGCCTTTCAAAATAAAATTGCCGATGCCTTACATCAAGGTATTAAACACTATTGCTTAACGAATATTCCCGAGCGTAACCTCATTATTGGTTGATACCTGTTGGCAAATAGGAAGGTATGACTTTAAGAGATATTGAGTAGCAATCGTCCTGCCCTCTTTGTATCATTTGAGCGGGGGCGTGCTACAATTCGCCCTGTATTTACTAACCCAACCCTCAAATTCTGCTAGATTTTCATTCATGACGAAGTTATTACTCTTTCTATGTACAGGTAATTCTGCTCGTTCCCAGCTTGCTGAAGCCATTTTTAATCACCTTTCTAAAGGGAATATTCGTGCGATTAGCGCGGGTGTGAGTCCCACTGAAATAGATGAAAGAGTATACGACGCTTTGCAGGAACAAGGGGTGAATGGTGAAGGGCTGTATGCGAAATCTTATCAGTCAATTGCTAATCAGAAATTTGATTATGTGGTGACCTTATGCGATGCGGCAAAAGACGAGTGTGTTTTCTTTGAAGAGGACATAGCTCAATTGCACTGGGATTTTGTTGACCCTAAACCTTTGCAAGGGATTGAGCCTTTTCATAAAGCCGTCGCTGGATTAATTGAGCGTATTACACTTTTCTTAATGCTTAACAATGGCTTGGATGAGCAGTCAGTTGACCCTAGTTTATTGTTCAAATTGATGAGTGATCCAACCCGCTTGAAAATGCTGATGCTGCTAGAGGATGAGTCAATGTTGACGGTGTCAGATCTGGTTATTGCTTTGGCTGAAAGTCAGCCTAAGGTGTCTCGACACTTGGCTGTATTACGGGATAGCAGTTTTCTAAAAGCGACGAAAAATGGTTTGTGGGTGCGTTATCAGGTGTCAAACGATTTACCTATTTGGATTCGTCATCTTCTACAAACGGTGCGTACCGGTAATCCGTCGATTATCAATGCGGAGAAAGCGCGTTTAAAAGCAGCCATTTCTTCTGATGGCGAAGACGATTAACGAAAAAGCGCTGTGTTTTTTGTGCTCAAGCCAAAAAAACGGCGTACTCTTTAGTTAACGCAAAGCGAGTAGTTTTTAAACTTGTGGATTATGTTTTAAAAAGCGGGTTAAGCGGCACAAAAAAGCCGGCAAATAGCCGGCTTTAAAAACCTTAACACAACATACTAAGCCTTGATTTGTGCCAGCTTTTGTTGAATCTGGCGCTCTATGCCATCTGCATCCAAACCAACATTTTTTAGCATCGCACTGTGGCTTGCATGTTCTTCATATTGATCTGGTAAGCCAATATGAAGGGTCGGGATGTTTATGTTCTGCGATAAGTAGAACTCACTAACCGCAGAGCCTGCACCGCCCATAATGGCATTTTCTTCAACGGTTACCATCAGTGTAGCGTCCGCTTGAGCGAGTAGCGCTTGCTGATCGATCGGTTTCACAAAACGCATATCCAGCAAGGTTGCATCTAGCTTCTGCGCCGCTTGCAGAGCATCGTAAGTAGGTCGACCAAAACCGCAAATGACGATCCCTGATTGCCCTTGATGTAGCGTGCGCGCCTTGCCTATCTCTATGGTCGTTAGGGTTGGTTCTATGGTTACGCCGCGGCCAGTACCTCGAGGGTAGCGAACGGCAGCGGGACCCTGGTAGTGATAGCCAGTTTGTAGCATTTTACGGCACTCATCTTCATCTGAAGGGGCCATCACAACCATGTTGGGAATACAGCGCAAGTAACTCAGGTCATAGACACCAGCATGGGTTGGACCGTCTTCACCTACCAAGCCTGCGCGATCGATCGCAAATAACACGTCTAAGTTTTGCAGCGCCACATCGTGAATGAGTTGATCATAAGCGCGTTGTAAAAATGTTGAGTAAATGGCAACCACAGGTTTGACCCCATCGCAGGCCATGCCGGCCGCAAGGGTTACCGCATGTTGTTCAGCAATAGCCACATCAAAATAACGTTCAGGAAAACGCTCAGCAAACTCAATAAGATCAGAGCCTTCTTTCATGGCCGGCGTGATCGCAACCAGTTTATTGTCTTGTTCGGCGGCATCGCACACCCAGCGACCAAACACATTACAGTACTTAGGTAGTTTGGCTTGAGGGGTGGTGCTTTTAGCATCAGGCTCTGTTTTATTGATCGCGTGGTAACCGATAGGGTCCCCTTCTGCCGGCTCAAAACCTTTGCCTTTTTTAGTAATAACATGAAGGAATTGAGGGCCAGAGCGATCTTTTAGATTAGCGATGGTGGTTAATAAATGGTCCATATCATGACCATCAATTGGGCCTATATAGTTAAAGCCGAGCTCTTCAAATAAAGTGCCTGGTGAAACCAGACCTTTCATATGCTCTTCTGCCTTGCGAGCCAGTTCTAATGCAGAAGGTAAACCAGAAAAAACTTTGCGGCCACCTTCTCGCAGATTTTCGTAGGTTTTACTGGCCCACATACGAGCAAAATAGCTGGATAAAGCGCCAACGGGTTTTGAAATAGACATTTCATTATCGTTCAAAATCACCAGCATATCGGCCTTTACGTCACCGGCGTGGTTTAGCGCTTCGAACGCCATACCAGCAGACATAGCGCCATCGCCAATAATAGCCACCGCTTTACGACCCGTTTTTAATTGGCGAGCAGCTAGCGACATACCCAATGCAGCACCAATAGAAGTACTGGAGTGGCCGACCCCAAAGGTATCGTATTCACTTTCTTCGCGCTTGGGAAAACCAGAAATACCGTTTTCTTGGCGAATACTCAAAAGTGCATCGCGGCGCCCAGTAAGGATTTTGTGCGGGTAAGCTTGATGGCCCACATCCCAAACGATACGATCTTCTGGCGTGTTAAATAAGTAGTGTAAAGCGACCGTTAATTCGACAACGCCTAGGCCTGCACCAAAATGTCCGCCAGTTTGACCAACACTGAAAAGCATGTATTCGCGCAGTTCGCGTACTAGGGTAGGCAGTTGTTCTTTTTTTAATGCACGTAAGTCTGACGGTGCATTCACCTTATCTAATAGTGGCGTATTGGGACGCGAGGTTGGGATTTCTTCGAACATGGGCACCAGTAAGGTCTCATAAATTAAAGCGAAATAATTAACGCGCTAGTATATCAGTGGTTGCGACCAATAATATAGTTTGCCAGCTCAACTAATGGCCTTGCTGCCTCCCCAAATGGGGAAATATCCTTAATTGCTTGGTCATGAAGCTGTTTTGCTAATGCTTGTGCGCCTTCTAGACCGAGTAATTTGGGGTAGGTTGGCTTGTTCGCTTCTTCATCCGAGAACTGGGTTTTGCCCAGTGTTTGGGTGTCACTGGTAATATCAATAATGTCATCTTGTACTTGGAAAGCTAGGCCAATCGCTGCTGCGTAAGCGTCTAAGGCGGTAAGTTGTTGCGCAGTTGCTCGCTCGGTACTGAGTGCTCCCATGCGCACACTTGCTCGAATTAAAGCGCCTGTTTTATGGGCGTGCATTTGCTCCAGGGTTTCAATAGAAATGTTTTGATCAACATTAGCAAGATCAATCATTTGGCCTGTTATCATGCCGTGTCGACCTGCAGCAAGAGAGAGCTCTCGAATCAATTGAAGTTGCGTCTTATCATTGTTCAAGGTGGCAGCGCTGAGCATCTCAAAGGCAAAGGTCTGCAGCGCATCTCCTGCCAAGATAGCCGTAGCTTCATCAAATTGAATATGGTTGGTTGGTTTTCCACGGCGTAAATCATCGTCGTCCATGGCCGGTAGGTCATCATGAATTAATGAATAAGCATGAATCGCTTCAATTGCTGCAGCACTTGCGTCGGTCAAGGGGTTAGGGTCTGCAAATAATGACGCGGTAGCGTAGGTCAACATGGGCCTGACACGTTTGCCGCCATTAAATAAGCTATAGGCCATTGCTTCTTGCAAATTTACCGCGGGCGGGTAAAGATCTAATTGCTGTTTAAGAAAGGCATCCACGCGTTGGCAGGCGTATTGAGAGAATTGGTCTAAATTCACGAAGCAGATTCCGGGTCAAAGGGTTCTAGGTGTTCGCCGTCTTGTTTGTCGAGCAGTATTTGCACTTTTTGCTCGGCTTGAGTCAGTACTGACTGGCAATCTTGGCTAATTTTAACCCCTTTTTCGAAGGCTTTTAAGGCTTCTTCGAGTGGTAACTGATTAGATTCTAATTGAGTCACAATAGTGTCTAATTCGGTTAGGTTTTCTTCAAAATGTCGGACGCTGTTTTTACGAGGCATGATTAATTCTCTTAGGTATCACGATAATTTTTAACAGAAAATGATAAATTCTTCGAGTATCAGTGTGATAGAAATTACAAAAATACTGATCAAACAACTGATCCTGTTATATTCTTTCGTTTAGAATTAGTTAAACTGTGTTTATTATAGCTTTTTTGGTAGGAGACGTGTGTGGATATCGCAACGTTAATTGGGTTAGTCGGCTCTTTTGTCATTGTTTTAATGGCTATTCTGTTAGGCGGCTCAGCAGGGATGTTTTTAGACCCCGCCTCGGTGTTAATTGTATTGATTGGTTCCACTTTTGTTGTACTTATTCAATATCCACTAGGCCAGTTTCTGGGCGCGGGTAAGGTTGCCGCAAAAGCGTTTATGTTTAAAAGTACCCCATTAGACACGCTAATTGATGAGATTTATGGTTTAGCAGATGAAGCGCGTAAAGGTGGGCTACTTTCTTTAGAAGGTAAAGAAGTAAGCCATCCCTTTTTGTCCAAAGGCATCCAAATGCTGGTCGATGGTCATGATGGCTCGGTGGTAAAGAGTCAGCTTTCAAATGATATGAATATGGCGTTTGCCCGTCACGATGCTGGTGCGAAAGTATTTAAGGCATTTGGCGATGTTGGGCCAGCCATGGGCATGATCGGTACTTTGGTCGGTCTGGTGCAAATGTTGGCAAATATGGATGACCCTAAAGCCATTGGGCCAGCGATGGCGGTGGCTTTGTTAACGACCTTGTACGGAGCCGCATTAGCCAATATGGTGTGCTTACCTATTCAAGCCAAGTTACAGAACCGTGCTAACGAAGAGTTGATGTGTCAAAAATTGATTCTAGAAGCATTGCTTGCGATCCAATCTGGGCAAAATCCAAGGGTGGTGGATGGGGTGTTGAAAACCTACATCGCGGAAGGCAAACGGGTTGAGCGTGAATAACTTTTTTAGTTGTAGTCAGGTTATTGAATGAGTGATGAAGACGAACAAGATTGTCCTGAATGTATAGAGGGTTTGCCCGCTTACATGGGGACCTTTGCCGACTTAATGTCGCTGCTGATGTGTTTCTTTGTGCTGTTGCTGTCGTTCGCTGAAATGGATGTGTTGAAATTTAAGCAATTGGCTGGGTCTATGCGCGAAGCCTTTGGTGTGCAAAAAGAGATCGAAGCAGAAAGTATTCCCATGGGAACCTCGATTATTGCTCAGGAGTTTAGTCCAGGGCGGCCGGAACCGACACCGATTAACGAAGTTCGTCAAAAAGCGGATGATACCCCTGATCATACGTTAGAAGTATTGTGTAAACCGGGCACGGCGGAAATGAACGAGCAAGATGGCGCAGGGCAGCCTTCGCAAGAAGTGTTTGTGGATAAATCTAAGGCAGATTTAGAGCGCGAAAAGAAAATACAGCAAACGGAAGACGATGCACGACAAATTGCTTCTGTGATGAGTGAAGAAATCTCAAAGGGGACGGTTGAGGTCGAAACGCAAGAACAAACCATTACCATTCGGCTAAAAGACAAAGGGACTTTTGAGTCTGGCTCGGCTGAATTGAATTATGACTTTATCCCTGTCATCGATATGATCCGCGGCTTGTTAGTGGGAGTGAAAGGGTCTATCTCGGTGGAAGGGCATACTGATAATGTGCCGATTGATAGCCGTCGTTTTCGATCTAACTGGCAGTTGTCTTCAGCACGGGCAATCTCTGTAGCGGAAGAGTTATTTGCATCTGGTCAGTTGGATCAAAATCGCTTTGCGGTGACTGGTTTTGCCGATACGCGCCCTTTGGTGCCAAATGACAGTGCCGCCAACCGAGCGACAAACCGTCGAGTGGAAATTGTCATCAAGCAAAATGATTTGTCTCGTACTCCCGCGCAACCAACAAGTGCGAAAAGTAGCACTTTTGAAGTGGATAAATCGACTTTAGACGATAGCCAATTTAACTTGGCTCCTGGGGAAATTTTTTAACCAGATTAAGTTTACTGATGGCATAAAAAAGAGCGTCAATGTGACGCTCTTTTTTTTATCTGTGCTAAGTACTAGTTGATAGGGATTTCGTTGCGGATGACCTGATAAATGGCTCTGCCTAATGTTTCAATTTGCGACTCGGAAATAATGTAGGGTGGCATTAAATAAATCAGCTTTCCAAACGGGCGAACCCAAACGCCTTGCTCAACAAATTTAGGTTGGATTTCATGCTGGTTGACCGCTGAGGTGAGCTCCACCACCCCAATCGCGCCAAAGCATCGTACATCGGCAACTTGTTCAAGCTCGATGCAGTCGGCGAGGGCCTTGGTCATCCATTGTTCAATCTGGCCGATGCGCTTTTCAAGGTCGTAGTTGGCAAGCAGAGACAGGCTGGCGTTAGCAGCGGCACAAGCAAGAGGGTTTCCCATAAAAGTTGGCCCGTGCATAAAAACACCACCTTTGTCGCTTATGCCCAGCGCAACTTTATCTGTGGTTAATGTGGCAGCCAGGGTGATATAGCCCCCCGTTAATGCTTTTCCAACACACATAATATCGGGGCAAATTGCGCTATGGTTCGTGGCAAATAGTTTACCGGTACGGCCGAACCCTGTGGCGATTTCATCAAAAATCAGCAGGATATTAAACTCATCACAAAGTGCGCGAATACGATTTAAATAGTCGGGGTTGTAGAAGCGCATACCGCCCGCATTTTGGACGACAGGCTCAATAATAAAACCGGCGATAGTCTGGCCTTTTTCGATAAAAAGCTGGCGAATTTCGTCGATATACTCTTCTTTTACTGGTTTTTCTATCCCTGTCGGTGGTGGGGATACAAAGTATTGCTCGGTAACCGCGCCATTGAACAGATTATGCATACCGTTTTCAGGATCACACACCGACATTGCGGCAAAAGTGTCGCCATGATAACCGCTTTTTGGCGTGGCAAAAAATTGCTTATTGGGTTGGCCTTGAGAATGCCAATATTGGATGGCCATTTTCAGAGCCACTTCCACTGAGACTGAGCCTGAGTCTGAAAAAAACACTCTTTGCAATGGTTCAGGCGTCATACTGACTAACTTGTTGGCTAGATCAATGGCGGGTTTGTGAGTAAAACCGCCAAACATAACATGGGAAAAATCGTCAATTTGAGACTTGAGGGCGGCGTTGATGGTCGGGTGATTGTAGCCATGAATAACACTCCACCATGAAGACATGCCATCTATGAGTGTTTGCCCATTGGCCAGGGTGATTTCGCACTCTGACGCATGCTCCACCAAGTAATGTGGGGTCGGAGCACTCATCGAAGTGTAGGGGTGCCAAAGGCGCTGTTTATCGAGTTCGATGTACTCTAGTTGCGTTAGTGTGTCTTGCATAGTGAAAGCCATTTTGTTGTTTAAGCTCGCGCATACTAAACAATGGTGCGGCAGCTTTCTAGTGTCGTTTGGCTAGTTGCTTTTATCCGGTGTTCTGGCAATAACCCAAATATCGACCTGCTTAGCACCGGCTTTTTTCAGTAATTTGGTGCAGCTTTCTAGGGTGCTACCACTGGTCATTACATCGTCAAAAAGCGCTACGTGGGCAGCTATTCCTCCTTCCACGCAATAGACACCTTTTTGATTTTCAATGCGTTTTTTCTTGCTTAGGGTGTGCTGTGCAGGTGTGTTTGACGTTTTCTTAATAGGACTTTGTTTGCTGTAGTGCGGCGCTTGCTGCCCTAGCTGCAATAAAAGAGTTTGATAAAGCTCGGATGCCATTTTTTGTGTTTGGCAGAAGCCACGTTCTTTGATTCGTGTAGGGTGGCTTGGCACAAAAATAATCTGTGTTGGCCAAGCGTGAGTAGCACCATAATGCTCGTTTAAGGCTTCACAAAGTAATTGTATGAGCGGGCGAATAAACTGGGCTTGCTGTTGGAATTTGATGGCGTGAATTAAGTGTTGTGTGAGTCCCTCGAAGCACAATGGCGCAAGGCATACATCGTAGGGCGGCGCTGAGACTTGGCATTGGCCACAAATAGCATCGTCAAATTGTTTGATTGGGCGCTGACAAAGAGGACAAGCTAAGCGGTTGTAATGAAAGCCAGAGCTGCAAAAAGAACAGAGTGTTTTGCTGCTAGGTGCATGGCATAAATAGCATTGATCTATAAGTAGCCAGTTGTAAACCTTTAGTATATTTGTGGTTGACAGTTTTTTGTAGTTCATTAGTATTGCCATCCTTGACACTATTTTTTGAGGGCGCTATGTCTGCTACTAATAATAATGAGCCGCGTTTCGATTGGACGCATGCTGAAATACAGGCACTGTTTGATATGCCTTTTATGGACTTGGTATTTCGTGCTCAGACAGTACATCGCGAGAATTTTACGCCGAATGAAGTGCAAGTCAGTACCTTGCTTTCCATTAAAACTGGCGCTTGTCCTGAAGACTGTAAATATTGTCCTCAAAGTGGACATTACAACACTGAGCTGGAAAAAGAAAAGCTCATGGAAGTACAAAAAGTGTTGGAAGAGGCAGCGTTAGCAAAAGAACAAGGCGCGAGCCGTTTTTGTATGGGCGCGGCGTGGAAGCATCCTTCAGAAAAAGATTTCCCTTATGTGTTGGAAATGATCAAGGGAGTAAAGTCTCTTGGTCTGGAATCTTGTGTCACCCTTGGCACGTTGAATGATGAGCAAGCCAAGCGTTTGTCAGACGCAGGTTTAGATTATTATAATCATAACCTAGATACCTCGGCTGAATTCTATGACAGCATTATCACTACTCGTACCTATCAGGATCGCCTTGACACTTTGTCTCGAGTACGAAATTCGGGTATCAAATTATGCTGTGGTGGCATCATGGGCATGGGGGAAGAGCAAAAAGACCGTGTTGGTTTAATTCGCCAATTAGCCTTGATGACACCACATCCTGAGAGCGTGCCAATTAATATGTTGGTGAAAGTCGCGGGCACACCACTGGAAAACGTTGATGATCTTGATGAGTTCGATTTTATTCGTACGATTGCCGTAGCTCGTATTGTGATGCCTAAGTCTCATGTGCGTTTGTCGGCTGGTCGTCAAGGCATGAGTGAGCAAACACAAGCCTTATGTTTCTTGGCTGGGGCGAACTCCATTTTCTATGGCGAGAAATTGCTAACAACCGGCAACCCTGAAGCGGATAAAGACAGAATGCTGTTTGCTAAGTTAGGGATTAACCCAGAGCAGCGTGAAGAGCACTCTGATGCGGCGGTCGCAGAAGCGATTGCAGCGCAAGTTGTTCAGCAAGAAGAATCAAAGCTCTTCTACGAAGCCAATGCCTAGCACTCCGGCTTGGGTGGAGGCGGCGCTGAACGAGCGCCGCCAACAATCCTTACTACGCCAGACAGTAACGTTAGCAGGGCCGCAAGCGCCCAGTGCGACCTTCGGAAACCGTCAATACAAAGCCTTTTGCTCCAATGACTACCTTGGTCTAGCCAATCATCCTGTGCTTATTAAAGGCTTGAATGATGCCGCTGAACAATACGGTGTTGGGGGCGGTTCCTCGCATCTTGTGTGTGGTCATCTGGCTCCCCATCAAGCCTTGGAAGAAGCGCTTGCTGAGTGGCTGGGGTATGAGCGCGTGATGCTTTTTAGTACCGGCTATATGGCAAATTTAGGGGTGATCTCGGCGTTAGCGGCAAAAGATCGACCTGTGGCCCAAGATAAGCTAAATCATGCCTCTTTACTGGATGGTGCGGTTTTAGCGCAAGCGCCACTGCGCCGTTATTTGCACTGTGATGTGGCGAGTGCGGACAAACTATTGGCTAAGCTGGGTAGCTCAGGATTGCTAGTGACAGATGGTGTTTTTAGCATGGATGGCGATTTGGCACCCTTAGCGGCTTTATCCAGTGTCGCGGCAAAGCGTGATTGGCTGTTTATGGTGGATGATGCTCATGGGCTAGGTTGTGTTGGTACGCAAGGACGGGGAAGCCTGGCTTTGGAAGGTTTAAATGCGGATTCCTTACCTATTTTGGTAGGTACTTTTGGTAAAGCGTTTGGTACCTCTGGGGCGTTTGTTGCCACCAGTCATAGCATCGCGGATTACCTTACTCAATTTGCTCGCCCTTATGTCTATACGACAGCCATGTCACCAGCCATCGCCGGAGCAACGCTTACGGCGTTGAATTTGATTCAATCTTCTGAAGGCCAAGCTCGTCGAGAGAAATTAGCTCGGCATATCGCTTATTTCCGTCAGCGTGTCGGCCAACTTCCTGTTAAGCTAATGGCGTCAAATACCGCGATTCAGCCGATTGTTATTGGGGAAAGTCATACTGCCATCAAGGTCAGCGATGCGTTAAAATCTCTTGGTATATGGTGTACGGCTATTCGTCCACCCACAGTACCAGTCGGCAGCGCGCGTTTGCGTATCACTCTAAGTGCGTCTCATACAGACGACGATTTGGTTTTTCTGTGTGACTCATTAGAGTGTGTTTTAACGTCATTGCAGTAGAGGGAAGTATGCGCATTAAAATCGAAACAGAAGCGTTTGGTGAGCCAAGTCGAGCGGCTATTTTTATGGTGCCTGGTTGGGGGATGCCAAAAGAGGTTATGAAGCCTTTGGCGATGCGTCTCAGTCAGCGCTTCTACGTGGTGATGGCGAATCTGCCGGGTATTTCTCTGGATGAAGAGCGCATAGAACGCACTCGCATTGAGCCGAACTATGATATTGATGCCTTGTCGGAGCAATTGATCTCTGTTGCGCC
The DNA here is from genome assembly GCF_003387375.1 of Marinomonas pollencensis. GTDB lineage: Bacteria > Pseudomonadota > Gammaproteobacteria > Pseudomonadales > Marinomonadaceae > Marinomonas > Marinomonas pollencensis. The sequence goes on from NZ_QUNG01000007.1 coordinate 101,572, forward strand.
AAAAAATTGCTGGTGGATAGGCTGGTCATTGGGCGGCATGGTGTCGACTTATGTGGCAGCGCGTCGCTCCAGCTGCGTGAAAGGTCTTATTACCTTATCTGCTTCACCAAGCTTTTTACAGCGCGAAGGTTGGCCGGACGGTATGTCACCTAGGTTGTTTGATGAATTTTCTCAATTGATCACTGAATCTCCAGAACAAGGTATGAAGCGCTTTTTGATGTTGCAAGTTAAAGGTGCTAAGCAAGAACGCCCCTTGTTGAAGCAATTGCAAGCATTGCTCCCTAAACAGTTGAATAAAACGGCGTTAGTGGGTGGGTTGCGTTTATTAAGGGCGCTAGATGTTCGCCGTGAGAGTGCGCTTCTAGACTTACCGAATTTACATGTGTTGGGGCAAAATGACACTCTGGTTGCTCCAACGACTTTAACAACGCAAACAGAGACCAACCCTTTACAAGAAGTGATAGTGTTAGCCGATTGTGCGCATCAGCCCTTCTTAGAAGATGAGGCGGTTTGCGTACAGCATATTGAAACCTTTATCGATGCAAACACCTAATGATAGTGAAAAACTTTTTCACTATAAGCGACAAGTTGCCCAGCGATTTGATCGTGCTGCGTTAACCTATGATGCCTATGCCGATTTTCAGCGACTGGTGTTGGATCGGCTGTTTAGTCACCTGCCTTCCTCTTATTGTGCTGATACTGTGCTTGATGTTGGTACTGGCACAGGTCAAGCCTTACCAACCTTGTTGGAAACTCATTCTCCCTCCTTGTTAGTCGCGTTTGACTTGTCATTGCAAATGCTTGAACAAGCGGGCGAGTCTGCTCAGCCTGTTGCCCTGGTTTGTGGTGATGCTGAGGCATTGCCATTTGCTGAGGCTGGTTTTGATTTGCTTTTTTCCAGTTTGGCTATGCAATGGTGCTTGCAGCCTGAGGCTTTGTTTGCAGAGCTTTATCGGGTCACAAAGCCCGGTGGTTATTTGGTGTTTTCTACCTTGTGTGAAGGCTCAATGCCGGAGATCAGCAAAGCTTGGCAAGGCATTGATCATGCCCCTCATGTGAATCATTACCCAAGCTTTAACGATTTGCTTAAGCAGCTGGGAACGTCTCCTTGGCAGACGGTAAATGCTGAATTAGAAACGGTTCCTATGTGGTTTGAGTCTCCTGAAGAAGCTATTTATTCGTTGAAAAAAGTGGGGGCGAGCTTGGTTGTTAGTAATCAAAAAAACGCCATATCTCCTTCTAAATGGAAAGCTTTTATCCAACAATATGAGCAACTTAGAGAAAATTCGGGAATACCTTTGCGTTATCAAGTGGCTTTTGTGGTACTACAAAAGCCCTGTTTTTAATAGAGTGTCATAGTGGAGAGTTATCTGTGAAAAAGACGTTTTTTGTAACCGCGACGGACACCGATGCCGGTAAAACATATGTCACTGTTGGGCTGTTGAAAGCAGCTCAACGTGCCGGATTTCGTTCACTTGGTTTAAAGCCTATCGCAGCAGGCGCAGAGAGAATGGACAGCGCGTTACGAAATGACGATGCCTTGTTGATTCAGGCCGCGAGCAGTGTCAAATTGCCTTATGAACAAGTTAACCCTGTCGTGCTTGAGCCTGCAATAGCGCCGCATATTGCGGCGGCACAAGAAGGCCGCTTGATTACGGCGTCGCGCCTTGAGGGTTTCCTAAAAGGTGCATTATTAACGCCTCATGATTTTGCTATTGTAGAAGGTGCTGGTGGTTGGCGGGTGCCACTTAATGATCGTGAATTGCTCTCTGATTTGGCGAAGAGTTTGGCTTTCCCTGTTGTGCTTGTCATCAATATGAAGTTGGGTTGTTTGAATCATGCGCTGTTAAGCGCTGAAGCGATTTTGCGTGATGGCCTTAATATCGCAGGCTGGGTGGCGAATGGCGGGCAAGATAGCATGCCATGTTATGAAGAAAATCTACAAAGTTTGGTGAGTTTATTGCCTGCACCTTTATTAGGAACTTTAAGTTGGCATGAAACGCCGACCGATGCAGACCTTGAATTTGATCAAATCTTGGCAAGGCTTTAAGGTTAGGTTATTAGTTTAGGGTGAAAGGGTTGAAACCCTGAATTCAATTCGCATTATTAAAGCAGGAAGAGCGACTTACTTCCTGCTTGGCGCTATCCTTAATGAGTGCGTTGTTTTTGTGTATTGCGTAGAGGGTGAATTAGAGTGAGAGCTTGGTTATGTGGATTAGATGATGAAGAGATACTTAGTGTATCCAGTGTCTTAACCTTTATTGGGGTTGAGCACAGTACGTCGTTCACTGCGTTCCAATTACCAGATTTTGTTGTCATTGGTCATGCCGTAGAAAGTGTGCAACTTGATGAAATCATTCCTGTTATTTCCTTGAATTCTTCCCTTAGTGTGATCAATGGTGAGCGACATGAAGAGAATTTGTGGTATTGTCCTTTGCCGTGGCGCTCTCAAGATTTTTGGAGCGTGCTGAAAGAGATACAGCAACGGCGTTTACTGCCACAGCCTTCCGGGGTGAATCTAAATTTGCATGTTCGTCATTTGGAAGCCTTGCTAATTAGGCAGGCTCTGGTGTCAGCGCAAGGCGTGGTATCTCGTGCTGCGCAAAATTTACAGATACAAAGAACCACGCTGATCGAAAAAATGCGTCGCTATAATATAGATAAGTCGGAGTTTTAGTGACAAAGGATGAAGAAATTGCCGAGTTAAAGGCGGCCTTTCAAGTATTTTCAGAGTCTTCAGATGCGCTTGCTAAATCTTATTTGGATTTGCAGGAGCAGGTAGCCCAACTTTCCGCTCAATTAGAACAATCTGAACAAAACCGTCGTGAAGAACAAGATAAAAACCGCATTTTAGTTCAACAATTCCAGCAGCTTTTCGAGTCGATGCCTGTGGGTGTCTTGCTGCTAAATGCAGAAGGGGTCGTTGTGATGGCGAACCCAGTGGCAGACCGTTTGTTTGAATTGCCATTGATTGGCCGTGCATGGGGAGAGATTGTTCCTTTGAGTTTTCGTCCGCAAAAAGACGATGGTCATGAAATTAGTATGGCTTCTGGTCGTCGTGTACGGGTGGAAACGGCTTCATTAGGTGATGTGCCTGGGCAGCTGTTGATCTTTGTGGATCTAACGGAAGCCTATTTACTGCAAAAAAAACTATCGCATCATGAGCGCTTGTCGAATATGGGCAAGATGGTCGCAGCATTAGCGCATCAAATCCGAACGCCGTTATCTTCTGCTACCCTGTATGCTGGCCATTTGCAAAAAAGCGATCTGTCACCTGTGATGCGTCAACGCTTTGCTGATAAATTGGCCAGTCGACTGGAAAACATTGAACGACAAATTCGTGACATGCTGATCTTTTCGCGTAGTGATATTAAGCTGGATGAAAAGCTGGATGCGAGCGAGTTTATTGACTGCTTGGTGTCTGATTGCCGTGAAATCTGTGAGCAAAAAAATACCCTATTAGAAATTGATGGTGAGGCGCAATGCGATTCGCTATTTGTTCAATGTAATAAAGAAGCCTTGCTTGGTGCATTATTAAACTTACTCAATAATGCCATTGATGCACAAGCTGAAGGGCAACAAGTTACCTTGCAATGGCGTTGTGATGACAATGCATTAAAGGTGTCTTTTAAAGATCAGGGTGAAGGTATGTCACCCTCTCAATTAGAGCATGTGCAGGAAGGTTTTGTGACCACCAAGCAACATGGAACAGGATTAGGTCTGATGGTTGTGAAAGCGATAGCAAGAGCGCATCATGGCGTGTTTGAAATAGACAGTATCGAGGGTGTTGGCACGACAGCAAGTCTGCAGCTTCCTCTTGTAAGGGTGTAATATGTCTGATGTGAAGTTACTCATCGTTGAAGATGATAAAGGATTGGCTGAAGCGTTAGAAGACACACTAATGCTGGCGAATTATCAGTGTAAAGTGGTGTTTAATGCCGAAGATGCCGTATTAGCGCTGAAAACAAACCGTTTTGATATGGTGGTGTCTGACGTTAATTTGCCCGGTATGGACGGTTACGGCTTATTACATCATGTGGTCGAGAGTTACCCAGAATTACCGATTATGCTGATGACCGCCTATGGGGACATTGCACATGCCGTTGAAGCCATGCGAGATGGTGCGGTTGATTATTTGCTCAAGCCATTTCAAGAAAAAGAGCTGCTAGAAGCGATTGAAAAGTACACGGTGAAAAAGTCAACCTCGCAAAATCACCAGCCCATAGCCAAAGACCCTTCAAGTATTGCTATGCTGGAACTTGCAAAGCGAGTTGCTGTGACGGATTCAACTGTGTTGATCTGTGGCGAGAGTGGCACAGGTAAAGAAGTATTGGCGAATTATATCCACCAAGAATCGGCTCGCCATAATGCGCCTTTTGTGGCCATTAACTGTGCGGCAATTCCAGAAAATATGTTAGAAGCCATCTTGTTTGGTTATGAAAAAGGCGCCTATACCGGCGCAGTTTCTGCCCAGGCGGGTAAATTTGAGCAAGCTAATGGTGGTACCTTATTACTTGATGAAATTACCGAAATAGACATTGGCTTACAGGCGAAGTTACTGCGAGTTCTACAAGAGCAAGAAGTTGAGCGACTAGGGGGCAAGAAAACCATTCAGCTTGATGTGCGAGTAATCGCGACGACTAACCGAGATTTGGCTGAATACGTAAGAGACGGCGGCTTTCGAGAAGATTTATATTATCGGCTCAATGTTTTTCCTTTACGCTGGTTGCCAATACGTGAACGTAAAGGCGATATTATCCCGATAGCGCAGCGCTTTTTAGACAAGCACGCGGAGAAAATGCGCATTGCAGGCGCTGTACTCAAGCCTTCTGCTTTAAGCAAATTAGAGGCACATCCTTGGCCTGGTAATGTGCGAGAGCTGGATAATGTGATTCAGCGCGCCTTGATTCTTAGCCCTAATGGTCAGATTCATGAAGAGCATGTGGCGTTTGATATGATGAGTGCGCCGGCGATAAATGAGGCTCAAGAAGAGGAAGAAGACAGCGCGGCTTCTATTCTTGGTAAGGGCGTTCAGCAGCATGAATTCCGGATTATTGCTCAAGCACTTATCGAAGCAAACGGTAAGCGTAAGCTTGTGGCGGACAAATTAGGCATCAGCCCACGAACATTACGCTATAAAATTGCTAAAATGCGCGAAAGTGGCTTAGATGTAGATTGATTTTTGTATCTTGTTTTAATTACCTTTATGCTAAGCTGTATCAATGTGTTTTTTGTAGGTGAGTAGCATGGTCACTGATAGACCGGATATTAATCAAGTGCTTTCCCAAATGAGGGAGATGAAGGCGCAGGTGCACGCGCCAAGCTCGTCTATGCCTAATGTTCCTAAAATAGGCGGGGAAGATGGGGAGGCAGTCGGCCGCGCTGATTTTGCTGACATGCTCAAAAATGCCGTTGATAATGTGAATTCCTTGCAGCAGGATGCAAAAAACTTGGCGCAGTCATACGAACGTGGTGACGACGGCGTCGATTTGCCCCAAGTCATGATAGGTCTGCAAAAATCGAGTGTTTCATTTGAAGCTATGACGCAGGTACGTAATAAACTTGTAGATGCGTATGAAAAAATCATGAATATGCCAATTTAGGCATGATATATCGCTTGGCGCTTTTTAATGGATAATGTCCCAGCTGAACAATCAGAGCAAAAGCTCTACCTAGACCTTGTGACTGGCTTTAATAAGCTGACTGTTATTAGACAGTTGGCTTTAATGGTCGGCCTTGCTGCCTCTATTGCTATCGCTCTTGCGGCAGTATTATGGACCAGTGGTCCAGATTACAAACCTGTGTTGAGTAGTATTACCAATTACAATGCAGATCAAATTGTAGAAGTCCTCAATACCAATAACATCCCTTTTAAGATTGACCAGAATTCGGGCGCCTTGTTGGTGGAAGCCGACTATTATCAGCAGGCTCGGCTAAAATTAGCTGGCTCTGGTATTGTCTCGGATCAAACCGTTGGCATGGAAATTCTAGATCAAGATCAGGGCTTGGGAACCTCTCAATTTGTTGAAAGTGCCCGATATCGGCGTGGTTTGGAAGGGGAGCTAAGCAAAACCATTTCCAGTTTACAAAGTGTCAAATCTGCGCGGGTTCACTTGGCGATTCCAAAAGAATCTGTATTTGTGCGAGACACGCGAAAACCTTCTGCTTCTGTCTTTCTAGAGTTGTATCCGGGACGTCGTTTGGATCGTAGTCAGGTAGATGCAATCGTCAATCTGGTGGCCTCAAGTATTTCCCAGTTAAGCGAAAAAAGTGTCACAGTGGTCGACCAACGTGGCACCTTATTAACAGAAAAAGACCCTTCATCCCAGCTGTCTGTTGCGGGTAAGCAATTTGATTACACGCGACGTGTAGAAGATGTCTTGCTGCAACGGGTGAACAGTATTTTAGGGCCTGTGGTGGGTGATGGACGATTTAAGGCTGAAGTGTCAGCGGATGTGGATTTTACGGCCGTTGAAAAGACCGCAGAGCAATACAATCCAGATTTATTGGCGTTGCGTAGTGAGCAAACACTCAGAGAGAAAAAAGGGGCGGGTGCAACCAATGGAGGCATTCCCGGCGCATTGAGTAATCAGCCGCCAGGGGCTGTGACTGCGCCAGAAGCGGTGGACGAAAACGGCGCTCAGATTGGCTCCTCTACAACAAACAATAATGCTAACGGTCAGTCACGAGAAGAAACTACTCGTAATTTTGAGTTAGACAGAAGCATCAGTTATACGAAAAACCAACAAGGTACGATACATAGATTATCGGTAGCCGTTGTGGTGGATGATTTGGTCAGTATTAACCCTGATACCAGTGCGGTTGAACGTACCCCTTGGAGCGATGAAGAATTAGGTCGTTTGACCTTGTTGGTAAGAGACGCCGTGGGCTATAACCCTTCACGAGGTGACAGTGTCAGTGTGATTAACTCACCGTTTGCTTTGCCTGAGCCAGAAGCTCCGGTGGAAGAGGTACCCTTTTACAAACAAGATTGGTTCTTTAATTTGTTGAAACCAAGCTTGGTTGGCTTATTTGTATTGATTCTGCTGTTGATCGTCGTAAGACCGATTCTTAAAACACTTAGCGAGCAGAATAAAATTGCCGTGGCAGAAGACACAGAAGCCGCTATTTTTTCCGATGAAACAGATGAAATTTCAGATGATCAAGTGTCTTTGGTGAGTGCTGAAGATGTAATGGTTCCTGGCTCACCAGAAAAAATTGAACGTCAAATTAATGCTATTCGAGGCTTGATTGCCGAAGAGCCTGAGCGTGTTGCTCAAGTTGTGAAGCAATGGGTGATGGAAGGTTAAATGAGCGATATTGGTCAAAATGATTTAAGTTCACTTGAGAAGGCGGCCGTTCTGCTGATGTCCCTTGGTGAATCCGATGCGGCACAGATTCTTAAGCATATGGGGCCAAAAGAAGTGCAGCGTATTGGTCAAACTATGGCTCAGCTGTCTAATGTTCAGCGTCATCAGGTAGAAAAAGTATTAGACGATTTTTTGGTCTTGGTCGGTGATCAGACTGGTTTGGGGTTAGGGGCTGATGGCTATATTCGAAACATGCTCAAAGAGGCATTGGGCGATGAAAAGGCCAGCAGCTTAATCGACCGCATTCTTTTAGGTGGTAATACAACAGGTTTGGATACCCTAAAATGGATGGAGCCAAGAGCGGTTGCTGATGTTATCCGCTATGAGCATCCTCAAATCCAAGCCATCGTCATTTCTTATCTGGATCCAGATCAGGCCGCCGATATTTTGGCGAATTTTGATGAGCGGGTGCGACTAGATATTGTTTTGCGCGTGGCTTCATTGGATACCGTACAGCCGGCCGCGCTGCAAGAGCTTAATGATATCTTAGAAAGACAGTTCTCTGGTAATCAATCGACTCAATCTACTTCGATTGGCGGTATTCGAACCGCGGCCAACATTATGAACTTTATCGACAGTACGGTGGAGTCCGATCTCATGGATTCGATTCGAGATGTTGATGAGGATCTAGCCAATACCATTCAGGATCTTATGTTTGTGTTTGATAACCTAATGGATGTGGACGATCGTGGCATTCAGGTGATCTTGCGTGAAGTGGAATCTGAAACCTTGATTCTTGCTTTGAAAGGCGCAGACCCAGACATGCAAGAAAAGGTCTTTAAAAATATGTCTTCGCGGGCTGCAGATATGCTAAAAGACGATTTAGAAGCGAAAGGTCCAGTGCGTGTAAGTGAAGTTGAAGTCGCTCAAAAAGAAATTCTGGCGGTTGCCAGACGCCTAGCTGATAACGGAGAAATCGTTCTCGGCGGTGGCGGTGAGCAAATGGTTTAAATAAAGAATGTCAGACGAAGACAAACAAAAAAGTACTGGAAAATTAACAGCCTATGAGCGCTGGGAGTTGCCTAACCTTGAGAATAACAAGGTAACAGAAGACACAGGCCCTGCCATCCTTATCCAAAAAGACACCTCGATAACAACGGAAGAAGTTGATCAAGATAGCTTGGTGTATGAGCCATTAACGGCGTCGCAGCTTGAAGAAATCCGCAGTGCAGCTTATGACGAAGGCTTTATTCAGGGTGAAGCTGATGGGCACGAAAAAGGCTATCAAGACGGTTTCTCTAAGGGAGAGCCAGAAGGTTTTGAAAAAGGCCATGCAGAAGGCTTAGCGCAAGGTAGGGAAGAAGGTGAGGCGGCGGCAAAAGAAGTCGCACAGGGTCAGCTTGAAAGTCTAGAGAAGTTATTAACGGATGTGGTTAACGAAATCACACACCCCTTGGAAGAAAGCCGAGCGGCAGCAGAAACGATACTTTATCAAACCATGACTCGCTTAATTGAGAATGTCTGTCTATCGCAAATGAAAGAAGATGCCCATCATGTTTTGAAAACGCAGCTTACGCGGGTTTTTGATGAAATTGGTGAGTATGAAGGGCGTATTCGTCTGCGCTTACACCCCAATGATGTCTCAGTGTTAGAGGCATTGGCCGTTGCTGACCGATTAGCCTTACAGATTGATGAAGACGAGAGTTTAATGGAAGGCGGCTTCTTGCTTGATTCAAAAGCTTTCCATGTCGATGGCCGTGTTGAGCAGCGCTTAGCGTCGGTTTGTGACGAATTGCGCCATTTATCTAGTCCAGAAGAATAAGGTCGCACCAGTGTCCACATTAGTCGAACGCTTACAGAAATTAAACAATGTTTCTGCCCTAGCATTTCCTCCTCAGTTAGAAGGCAAGGTCACACGCATGGTGGGTCTAACCATGGAAGCCGTTGGCTGTGTAGTGGCATTGGGGGACCGTTGCCTAGTCCAGGTGCGCCAAGACCGTTGGGTTGAATCAGAAGTAGTTGGCTTTACAGGTAACCTCACTTATTTAATGCCAACTGAAGCGATTGATGGTATCTCACCAGGTGCTCGTGTACGGCCACTTGTTGAAGACAGTAAAATGCCGGTCGGTGATGAGTTATTAGGTCGCGTCGTGAATGGCTTAGGTAAGCCGTTAGATGGCAAAGGCCCAATACGCAGTAAAGACTCTGTTAATCTACAATGTGACACCATAAATCCCCTCCAACGCAAGCCGATAGATGAACCTCTTGATGTCGGTATTAAATCGATCAACAGCTTATTGACCGTGGGTAAAGGGCAGCGGATTGGTCTGTTTGCCGGCAGTGGTGTTGGTAAAAGTATGCTGCTTGGTATGATGACGCGCTTCACTAATGCTGATGTCACCATCGTTGGTTTGATTGGCGAGCGTGGTCGCGAGGTAAAAGAGTTTATTGAGCAGATCCTTGGTGAAGAAGGTTTGTCACGCTCAGTAGTCGTTGCTTCTCCTGCGGATGATTCGGCCTTAATGCGTTTGCGGGCTGCTATGCTTGCTACACGTATTGCTGAGTATTATCGAGACCAAGGGAAAAGCGTACTTTTGCTGATGGATTCTTTAACTCGCTATGCCCAAGCGCAGCGTGAAATTGCCTTGTCAGTGGGGGAGCCGCCTGCCACCAAAGGGTATCCACCATCTGTGTTTTCCAAGCTGCCACAGTTAGTAGAGCGCGCCGGTAATGGTCGTGATGGAAGTGGCTCTATTACAGCATTTTATACGGTTTTAACGGAAGGTGATGATCAGCAAGATCCGATTGCGGATGCTTCTCGTGCTATTTTAGATGGCCATATTGTGTTGTCTCGTCGGTTGGCTGAAGAAGGGCATTATCCTGCGATTGATATTGAAGCCTCTATTTCACGGGCGATGCCAAATATTGTCAGTGAGGCACATTTGCAAGGTGCTATGCGAGTGAAGCAGCTGTACTCTAAATTTCAGCAAAATCAAGACCTTGTAGCGATTGGCGCGTATGCGCGAGGCAGCGATCCAGATTTAGATCAAGCTATTGTGCGGATGCCAGATATTCGTGAATTTCTGCAACAGGGGCTCAGCGAAAGTTTCTCTATTGATGCAAGCTTAGAGGCTCTGGTGCAAGCAATGACAAAAGGGGAGTAGACCTTAAGGCGGAAAAGCGTCTAATATTTGATAAGTCTGGATTAGAGAGTCGCTATGAAAAAATCTCAACGAGCCCAGTTATTGGTGGATATTGCGAAGCGTAAAGAGGACACTATCGCTCGTCAATTAGCCGCCGATAAAGCTAAAGTGCAGCAAGATCAAGATAAATTAGAAGAGTTAAAAGAGTACGCCGGTCAGTATGAATCGGAACGTAATTTATTAGGGTTAAGCGCTTATCTAACCACTAATTATCAGCATTTTGTTGATCGAGTGCAGCAAGCGATTAGACAGCAAGAGGCGGCGGTGGGTCGTTCTCAACAACAAGCAAACATGACAATGCGTGGCTGGATGGAAGCCAAGACCAAAACCAAAAGCATGGATTGGTTAAAGGAAAAACATCATAAGCAAGAGCAGTTGTTAGAAGATAAAAAAGAGCAGCGTCAGAGTGATGAGTTCGCGATGCGCCGTTTTATGGATAATCTACGCTAGCCATCCTTTTTATTATTTTTCGCTTTGGCTGGGTCCACTCATCAAAATGAGGTGCTATTGGGTGTCAAAGGATATTGTTGTGAGCCCTGACTCTTCTGCTATTCAGACATTGGCTGAGGCGCTTGATCGTTATCCTATTGCCCCTGAGCTTGGCTTATTGAACGTTAAGCAAGCTTTGTTTACCTTGTCCCAAGTGTTTTCAGATAATCACACTCCTCCTTGTGTTCAGCAGCGTACGCAAGGGGCGATTTTATCGTTAGACCATATCATTCGCACACAGCCTATTTATGACCCGCTGTTGTTTGTTGCATTGCACGAAATGTTGGATGGGTTTGAACAGTATGTTCTGGCTTATGGGCTTGGTGAGGCTTACCTTCATATTGCCTTGCCGAGGTTTGAGCAGACGGGCTTTTGTTGGCGTTTGTTAGAACAGAAAAAAGAACAGGCTGTTAAGCGACCGATACACGCCTATGAGGCACACCTTAATGCTGTGACGGCATCCGCTATGATCCCACAAATGTCTCAGTTGGCGGGATTAGGTGAGGTGTCTTTTCATCTAAATATGGAGTCTCAGCCGTCGCAGAAAGGCTATTTTAAGTTATTGACTGTGCAGCCATTTGACTGGTTGCAGAAGTCTTTTCCTATGTTCAGTTGGCGACACTCACGGTGCCGCAATTTGGAATACGAGATGGTGTGGTTGGCATCGAGTTACGCCTTGGCGTTTTTATCTGCTCAACTACCAAGAGGCGAGCGTCAGCGATTACTAGATTCAATGTCAGAGTGGATTCGCGTAGAGCATTATCGAGCGTTTTCAATGCTTTTTACTAGGCTTCATCAGGAGGTGGTGATTGAACAGGGAGACAGTCTAGTGCCTGGTGCTTTGCAGTCTGCAAAAACCACCTTGATAGCTGGGCAGCTAGCTCGACCTGAGCGCATTGCGGGTTGCTACTTTAAAGCGCTTCTGCCACACGCTAGCCTAACCCAGACTAGCTCCCCCCTTTTAGCTAGCGCAACGCAATACACATTGTTAGGGCGCGATGTATTGTCTTCATGGCTCTGTGTTATTGATCTTGGTCGGCAGCGTTTAGCGTTTGCTCAAAGTGATTTTATGGGCTGCTTTTCCTTGCAAAATATGCAGTTACAATCCCTAGGATCGAATCGCTGGATGTGTCACTTTGATTGTGGTTTGAGTGCTGAGTTGGAAATAGATTCTGAGCTGTTCTCTGTATTAGATGGCAGGTTAGAGAGTCATTCTGGAGAAGGTTTTGAACTTTTTGTGACTCAACAGTGTAGTCGTAATATTGCTATTGCGATTAAAGGGGTTGTTCAGTTAGAAGGTATTTGTGCTTTTTCTCTTCGTCCTAGCGGATCTACAAAAAATATTTGGTTAACCGCACAAGGAGAATGTTTTGTTGAGCCTTGGTTAACCGGAAGCAGGACGCCAGCGCCTATTTTGACCGAGCTGCAATCGCTGCCGACAAGAGTCAATGATGTTAAGCGAACAGGCTATTATCAACTAATGTTTACCGGTGGCGTGCTGTGGGTGGCAGCTAACTTAGTGGCCGATCTTATATCTATTGCCTCAGGGGCTTCCTTTTATCTTTTTTCAAGAGAGCAAAAGGTGTGTGAAAGAGGGCTGCTTCATGGCATGGAATATTACAGTCAAATTGTGTCTTTGGACGTTGGGCAAGAGGGGCGTTTTGCTCTTTTATTGGCCGGACATCGCTGTGCCTTCTTATCCAGTTCAGTCGCTTGGTGCGATAAGCTCCCAGATCAATTAAGCGTAACTAAAATTAATCAACTAAACCTAGTAAAGCATGAACATGCTGTGTGGCAGCTTGCAAGTAGGGCGCATCATGAGCATGATTTTGTTATAAATACCGATAATATATCGAATTTCATTCACTACCTTTGGCCGCAACACTCAGTAGAAAGTGCGAGTAATTATGACTAAACAAGAGACTGCTTTTAATTTGCCTCGAAAAGATTTAATCGGCACTGTGCAGAAAGGTGCATTTGCGCTTTTGTTGTTGCTGTTGATTGCTGCGGTTGGGCTTTATAAGTTCTTGGATCTAGAGTTTGAAGCGCGTACAGCGAAGCAGTCGGGGCTAACGAGTTTAATGGTTCATACCAGTAATGCGGAGCGTTATTGGTATGAATGGCTTGTCAATGATTATGCGGCGGGGGTGAATGTTTCTGCCGCCAAAAGAAAAGAAAATGCTCTTTTACCCCTCAAGTTGCTGGAAGTTTATACTCATATTGACCTTTTATTATCGCGTTATCAGCAGGCAAATCCTCACCACCATTTTCAAAACGTAAAGCCTGAGCTGGCTTTTCTCGAAAAAATGACAGGGCAAAACAGCGCTATAAAAGTGCTGAAAACCAGACGCTTGTTTGTACGAGAGAAACAACAAATCCGAGGCTATATTCAGCGTGCAGAAGAGCAAGGAAGGGAGCTTGCTGAGCAGCAGCTGGCCTTGAATGCGCGTGATAAGGCCTTGTTAAATGACGGTGAATGGGGATTTTTGATTATTTTTGGCGGCGTCGCTGTGGCGCTTTTGGCGCTTTCTGTTTTCTTAGTAAAGCGCTTAGGGCGAGGTTTTCAGCATTTGCATGTGGTTTTGGAAAAGCATCAGCAAGGAAGCTTTACTTCGGACCAGCACTATAAAATCACGGATGAATTCACCGATCTTGGGCATTTATTTGATAGTGAGCTTTCTTCGCGAGAATTTACTTTGTCAGAATCAGAGGCTGATAAGGCCCTCATTACACAAGGTTTATCCCGAATTACATCTGCTTTTTTGATTGCTGATGCAGAGGGAGATGTAAAATGGTTAAGTCACGGTTTTAGTGAGCTTTGGCAGCAGAATGCGAGTTTACTTGAGCCGCTTTTCGAGATCGATCCAGGCCTTGATGGGCCGTTAGGTGAGCGTTTGCCTGAGACTATTTTAAATGATGAACATGATATCAAGTTAAGTTTGCACGATGGGCGCTACTCATTAGTCGTAGAAAGGTTAATGGTGGATGCGGACAGTGACGCGTATCTCGTATTATTGCCCCCACTTTCCCAGCTTGCTGAAATCGAAGTGTTGCGAAAGAGCTTAGAGCTGATGGTTCAAGGGGCTTGGCAATACCCTATTCGCCTCTTGAGGGATGATTCTCCATTTCAAGACTTTGCCGTGTTATTGGAGAAAATTCGTCATTCTGTGGTTGATCTTTTTGACGCCGTTTCGAGCTCAGATTGTGACAAAATGGTTGATTTTGAAATTACTAAACTACAACAAATAAAAACGCTATTAACGGAAAAAATAAACGACAATTGTGAGCATAGTAAGTCAATGATTCCGGTAGATAATTCACTTCCAGAGTCGCTTGTCAGTGAGTTAGATGAAGTGTCTTATTTGACCGCTCAGTTTGATGACGTTGTGTTGGTGGGATATGAACTGCTCTTACAGCGTTTAATGCTGGTAGAGAAAGATGTGGCTGGGCAGGCTCAATTACTGAGTGATGTAGATCGTTGCCTGAATGAAGTTCGGGCTGGTGTGTTGGCTAGCTTGTCTGCCTCTGAAGGCGATTCAGATCAAATTCGTCGGCGTTTTTCGATTGATTTGGATCACGATATTAGTAGTGTTCAGAAACAAATATACAGTATGCAAGATGCGGTCGCTTTAACGCTTTCGCTGTTGGAGTCTGATCATAGTGTTGGTTCCGCCCGTTTAAAAAGGGCGCAACAATCAGCCAATGAAATGAAAGTTAGAATAGACAATTTGTTAGTGGAAATGACTCGATTGAATGATGGCGGACATAAAGAAATAGTCGCTTTGACAGAAAATACAGATGGGTTGGAGGGGGCTTAACTAAACTCTCCTTCTTGTATTTGGAGGGGATTGTGATAGAGAACCGTTATGATGAAAATTCAGCACACCTAATGATCAAGGTGAACGGCCGTTTTGATTTTAATTGCCATGGGCTTTTTCGAAAGGCCTTTGTTGCTAAGCCTCAAGCTAAAACCTACACAGTAGATTTGTCCGGTGTCAGTTATTTGGACAGTTCCGCCTTGGGTATGTTGTTACTGCTAAGAAATTACGCGGATGTGAGAGGGGCTAAAGTGTTTTTGAGCCATTGTTCTATGGTTGTCAGTCAGATTCTAAAAATGGCTAATTTTAATCGCCTTTTCACCATATCCGAGTAGTTTATGACAGCAAATATTACCATTCTTATTGCCGATGAAATGACGGCAGACCGTTTGCGTTTGAAAACCATTTTTGAACAGCTTGGTCATACCGTTATTGAGGCGAAGAGTGGCCCAGAAGCGATTAAACTATTTGATCCTAAAGCAATTCAATTGGTGTGTTTAGGGTTAGCAGAGGCGTCTCAGAATAGCCGTTCAGTTGCTCTTCAGCTTCAGAGATTAGCCCCTGATATGTATATCCCTATTGTTTTTCTTACTCGCGAGTTGGACTCTGATGCATTATCGCAGTGTTTAGAAATTAAGGGAGCGGACTATATTTCTAAGCCATACAATAGTGCGTTAATTAGTGCAAAATTAGCCGTAATTACGCGTGTTTTGATGATGCAAAAAACACTCGCCGAGCAAAATGAAGCCCTCTCGAAATATAATGAAATGCTGCTCTATGGACAAGACGTGGCCAAAGTAGTGTATGAAAATATTACCTATTCAAATTGCTTAAACGATCCAGCGCTAAAGACTTTTCATCATAGTAGCCATACTTTCAATGGGGATGTGATACTGGCGGCATATAAGCCAAATGGCGGTATGCATTTGCTATTAGGTGATTTCACAGGGCAAGGGTTATCGGCAGCAATTGGTGCATTACCCTTGGCTGATATCTTTTTTGATTGGACTAAAAAAGGTTTCTTGATGAGGCAGATATTGCCGGAAATCAATGCTCGTCTAAAGCGGATTTTACCAGATGATATGTTTTGCAGTGCGGCTTTTATTGACATAAAGGCGAACGATAAAAGCATAGATGTTTGGAATGGTGGTTTACCTGATTTATTGTTGTTTACCCCGCAAAAAAAACAAGCCAGAAAATTAATATCAAAGAACTTACCGTTAGGGGTCTTGTCTCCTAGAGAGTTTGAGTTTGCCATTGATTCGCTCTCTTTTCAGAATGGCGATGTGTTGCTGGCCTACTCTGATGGATTGTATGAAGCGAAAACTCGACAGGGGGAAGGCTTTCTTGAGCCAAAATTGGCCGCTTTATATCACTCAGAGAACGGTTTCACAGGCGGTTTAGATTGCTTGGTGGCAGGCATGAAGCAAGAGGGGGTGTTGGAGCGCTCGCTAGATGATATCTCTTGTCTAGAGGTGTCTCTTAATTCTCACATCGGTGTCCATTCGGCGGATTCTCATGAGCCTTCCGGCACGCGTGGGGCGCCAGCAAACTTTTCGTTCGAATATAGATTAAACGCAGAATCACTGCGTTCAGTGGATCCACTGCCATACATTCTGCAAATAATCACAACCGTGCCCGGCTTAAGCCAATATGCGAGTCATGTTTTCATGATTTTATCTGAGCTCTATTCAAATGCGTTAGAGCATGGAGTTTTGCAGTTAACGTCAGCCAAAAAAGAGACGTTAGAAGGATTTTCTTCTTATTATGAAGAAAGAGAAGCTGCGCTGTTAGCATTGCAAGAAGGGTTTGTGAATATTCAAGTCAGTGTTGTGTCAAACTCAACTTCAGGCCAGTTAGTATTACGTGTGACGGACAGTGGCTCAGGTTTTGATTTTGAAAGTGTGGAATGCGATCTTAGTCGTAACGATGTGCCATACAATAGAGGTTTGGCGCTGTTGAAACAGTTGTGTGAAAAACTGGAGTTCGCTGATGGCGGGCGCTCTGTGAGTGCCTATTTTGGCTGGCAACAAGAATAATAAGTTAGGTTGGCCTTTGTCTTGCATATTGCTTTCCATTGTCGGAGGAAATTATGCAAACAGTTATGAATTCGGTGTTGTCACCTTCTCAGTCGCCATCTAAGTCTACTAAGGGTGTTGCGTCTCAAGAGTCTGAGTCTCGTCATCACCTTTTTGCAGAAAACCTTCAAAAAGCAAAGCAGGGCTTGGCGTCAGATAACAAAGCGGCGGCTAGCGACCGTTCATCAGAAAACCTTCAAAAAGCAAAGCAGGGCTTGGCGTCAGATAACAAAGCGGCGGCTAGCGACCGTTCATCAGAAAATGTTCAAACCTCAGGAAACAAGTCCCCGATAGGTGTAGATAAAGCCTCCACTGGTTTGCTTGAAAAGGCAGCGACAAGTGTGGCTGACGCGAAATCTAATCAGCAAGCGACAGATGACAAAACGTCACAGGAAAGTGTAAGGAGAGGCTCGGAAGTGACTCTTCCTGAAGCTCGCAGTGGCGATCATATTTCTTCTACTGCGAACCTCGAAGTGCACACCGATAGCGAAGGCAATAGCTCACAGAGTATGCTGCCTGACAGCGGCAATACTTTGCACCATGTGGGGCAAAATACGCCAAAAAGCGCGACTATAGAAAAAAGTAATACGGCTGCGTTAGATGATTTATCGGCGGCTACAAAGCTTACTCAAGAGAACGGCGCCCCCACACTGTCGCAAACATCGGCGGCAGCGGTAATAACACCTGCAGAGTCGACAAAAACGGCAAATCGCTCGACAGTACCTTCTGCTGTAAGCACTAATCAGCTTGGTATCCAATCAAATACACAACAGCCAGCCGTTAACTCGGATGTGCTACCCCTAACCAGTGACGCGAATAAAGAGTCGCTCACTGTAGCGCCATCGACTACCCGTGAAGTAAAGGGGCCTATTAATGGTGTGTTGACGAGTGTGAGTGGTGATGCTCAGCAGTCAGCAATAGGGGAAGGCGAGTCAGTTGAATTAGTTAATTCGGTGAACGCTACCGGGGCAGAGAATGCGCTGCAACTTGCGCCTGCGACAGGCGTATCTGCTTTAGCCTCCGACGTTGACGGGGGACATAGCTCCCTGGTGAATAATGGCGAAAACTTAGCGCAACCTACTCAACAAACGCTGCCGTTAGGGGACGAAATAAAGCCGCAAGATGGCACCTTGAAGGAGAATAAAATTCCTCCAGAGGTAAGAGCATTGCTAGCTTCTGAGGGCGGTGTGAAAGGTGTAGATGCGGGATTAGCAAGCCTTGGCTTAGCGGCGAAGGTAAGCGCTGAAAGTCGCCATAAAACGGCAGCGAACAATGCGGGGGAGTCCTTGTCCATGGCGGGAGGCACGACGACGTTAACCTCTACAGAGCCAGCGGATACAGGTGAATTATCTTGGGTGCTTTCGCAAATGGGGGGTGGGCCCTCAGCAGAGCAAGCGAGCCCACTGAAAGACCAATCTGTTGTGGCTTCCACTGGGACCACCAAGATTGCAGAACAAGTAGCACTCGCTAATGAAGCAAAAAGTGCACAATCTCTTGTTGCTGCTCCTGTAACACTCGCTGGGTTGGCGGCTAGTAAAACGGATCAGTCGAGTACAACGGATGGTCTTGATAGTGCTGTTGGAGCGGATACTCTATTGTCTAATGAGCCCCTTGAACTACGTAAAAAAGAGCAGGATGCCTTGCTTGGCAAAATGGCCAGCCAGTTCGATGGTGTAGCGAAAGAGGCGGATACTGGAGGGTTGAACAGTTCGATCTCTTCAGCGGCTAATATAACAAGTCGAACAGCGCCAGCCGCTCCGCACTTGCAAACCATGAATACAGCGCAAAATCTGGCGATGTCAGTTCCGCCAAACCACCCAGGCTGGGCTGGTGAAATGAGCCAAAAAGTGGCATTTGTTGCTCAATCTGGAGGGCATACTGCACACATCAAATTGGACCCGCCAGAGCTTGGCAGTTTAACGGTTAAAGTCTCAGTCGACAGTGACAATAATAATGCACAAGTGAGTTTTGTTGCTGCCACGCCACAGGCGAGGGACTTATTAGAAAGCCAAATAGGCAGGCTACGGGACATGTTAGCTCAGCAAGGTATGGATCTTGGTAATGTGGATGTTGGCGTCTCTCAACAAGATGCCAGCGGTGGACAATATCAGGATTCTGGAGAAGCGGCAGGTAGGTCTCACCTTGGCGGCTTTTTAGCCGACGAAGAGGTGGATGATGAGCTGCCAGCACAAAATATTTCTTATATATCCCCGTCCGGAGTTGATTACTATGCTTAAATTAAAGGAAAGGCATGGTGCTATTTTTTATTCTTTGTAGAATAGGGCGTTATTAGCGCAAAGTATAATGCTGCGCTTTCTTTTATCGAGTAATCAATAACAAAGGTTTTATCATGGCTGAAGAAGATGGTTTAGATGTTGGGGCAGAAGTTGAAAAAAAAGGCGGTAAGAAAAAGCTCATTATCATCTTAGCTATTGTCTTAGTTCTGTTAGGTGGCGGTGGTGCCGCGGCGTATTTCTTTTTGTTTAGTGGTTCAGATGACGCCGCAGCGCAAGAGGTATCCGGGAGTGATGCAGAAGACGCAGCAGCACTTGCTGGACCGTCGATTTACCTTGAGTTAGATGCTCCCTTTGTTGTGGATTTTATGGTCAATTCAAAGCAGCGTTATTTGCAGTTAGACATGACCATTAAATCTAAAGATCAGGCGCAAATTGATGCTGTTAAAGTGCATATGCCCTTGATTAGAAACAGTTTAGTATTATTGCTATCCAGTCAGTCGTTTGATGCTTTGCAAACCATGGATGGCAAAGCGGCGCTTAAACAGGCCGCCTTGGATTCCATTAATGGTATTTTGCAGCAAGAAACAGGCAAAGGTGGCATTGATGGTGTGTTATTTACTAACTTTGTGATGCAGTAGCGATTATGTCAGCGCAAGACTTATTATCTCAGGATGAAATCGATGCTCTATTACATGGAGCAGACGAGAAGCCAGAAGAGGAAGAGGTAAGAGACGCCAATGGTGTCGCCTCTTACGACATTACGAGCCAAGAGCGTATTGTTCGTGGGCGCATGCCTACCTTGGAGATGATTAACGAACGCTTTGCTCGTTATACTCGAATTAGCTTATTCAATCTATTAAGACGCACTGCCGATGTCTCCTCAGGGGGACTTCAAATCATGAAGTTTGGTGAGTACGTTCATACCTTGTATGTGCCTACCAGTTTGAACCTAGTGAAATTTCGCCCCTTAAGAAGTACCGCGCTGTTTATTTTAGACGCCAAATTAGTGTTTAAGTTGGTGGATAATTTTTTTGGTGGTGATGGCCGCCATGCGAAAATCGAAGGTCGAGAATTTACCCCGACTGAAATTCGTATTGTCCAACTGATGTTAGAACAGGTATTTGTCGATTTAACAGAAGCTTGGGCGCCAGTCTTAAAGCTTGAGTTGGAATACATAAGCTCGGAAGTAAACCCAGCCATGGCGAATATTGTTAGCCCTAGTGAAGTGGTGGTGGTGTCTACTTTTCATATTGAATTGGATGGCGGCGGAGGCGAGCTGCATATTACCCTACCCTATTCTATGATTGAGCCGGTTCGAGAGTTGCTCGATGCTGGGGTGCAAAGTGATGTGGATGAGAAGGATGATCGTTGGGGAAGGTCGCTTGAGCAGGATGTTAAAGATATTGATGTTAACCTGAAGGTGAGCGTAGCGAATCGTAAAATATCATTAGGTGAGGTGTTGAAGTTTAAAGCAGGTGATATCATCCCTATAGAAATGCCGGAGTTTGTTACGGTGCGGGCAAATAGTGTCCCGACCTTCAAAGGAAAGCTGGGCGTTAGTAATGAGCGCTATTCTGTACAAATGGTTGAAGACTTTAAAATTAACAAGGTAACAAAATAACATGGCAGAAGAACAAAACCCTGATGCAGCAGGAATGGATGACGATTTAGCCGATGAATGGGCTGCAGCCATGTCTGAAGCTGGTGATGCTGGTGGTGAAGAAAACCTGGATGATGAATGGGCGGCTGCGATGTCTGAACAAGACGTGAAGCCGGTCAAACTAGAAGAGTTAGCGACGCCTTCAAGTAGTGGCACTGACGTCGGCTCTGATCTTGATCTCATTATGGACATCCCAGTGACTTTATCGATGGAGCTTGGCAATACTGAAATTGCGATACGCAATCTTATGCAGCTCACACAAGGTTCAGTGGTAGAGTTGGATCGTTTTGCTGGTGAGCCACTTGATGTATTGGTAAATGGCACCCTGATTGCCCATGGGGAAGTGGTGGTGGTTAATGATAAATATGGTATCCGCCTAACCGATGTTGTTAGTCCTAATGAGCGTATTAGACGATTGAAGTAAGCCTAGTGAAATTCAGTATAAAGATCAGAACAATACTTATAACAGCCATGCTTAGCATGGCTGTTTCCTATGTGCAGGCTGCAGTTCCTGAACCTATATCCACCACTTATTCTATTTGGAAAGTCGTATTGTCACTGGCTTTTATTGTGGTTTTTATTCCTGCATGTTTATGGCTGGTAAAAAAAATGCAAGTGACGCAAATGCGTTTTGGTCAGTCTGATATCAAAGTGGTGAGCAGTCAGTCTTTAGGAACGAAAGAAAAAATTGTCTTGGTTGAGGTAGAAGGGGAAAAAATTCTTCTTGGCGTGACGTCTCAGTCTATCCATCATTTAAAAAGCTTTTCATCAAACAGTAAGGCGTTTGCTCAGGCAATGAGTGAAGCGGAAACAGAGACGGATAAAGTGGCAGCGACGAGCCATAGGCATGATGCTGATAAAGGAGCTGCTTCATGATGCGGCTAGTGTTATTGGTGCTGGCGTTGTTGCCAACTATGTCGTGGGCAGAAACTGGATTGCCTGCGGTTACCGTAGTCACGAATGCGGACGGCAGTCAGGATTATTCTGTGTCTTTGCAGATCCTATTTATCATGACTGCGCTGACGTTATTGCCAGCGGCATTAATGATGATGACAGCCTTCACTCGTATTATTGTGGTGCTGGCTATTTTGCGTCAAGCCATTGGCTTGCAGCAGACGCCTTCCAATCAGATTATGGTCGGTATGGCTCTTTTCCTGACGCTGTTTATTATGACGCCAACGTTAGACAAGGTGAATGAAGTTGCATTACAGCCTTATTTGAATGAGCAGATGACGTCTATTCAAGCGGTTGAGGCAGCAGCCACTCCAATGCGAGACTTTATGCTCGCCCAAACTCGAGAAGATGATATCGCCTTATTTGTGAAATTAGCGGGAAAGGAAGGGCAAATACAATCTCTAGAGACTTTACCGTTTACCATTCTAATGCCTGCGTTTGTCACCAGTGAGCTTAAAACCGCGTTTCAGATAGGTTTTATGATTTTCATCCCATTTCTGATTGTCGACATGGTGGTAGCGAGTGTGTTGATGGCAATGGGTATGATGATGTTGTCTCCTGTCATTATTTCCTTACCGTTTAAAATTATGCTTTTTGTCATGGTGGATGGTTGGTCTATGATTATGGGAACTTTAGCCGCCAGTTTTGGGATGTAGCGATGGATCCTCAAGTTGTTTTAGATCTTTATGGCCAAGGCTTCTATTTGATTGTTGTGATTGTAGCAGCCGTGATGGCGCCGAGTTTGTTGGTCGGGTTATTGGTGAGTATCTTCCAGGCGGCAACTCAGATCAACGAACAAACCTTGTCTTTTTTGCCGCGTTTAATTGTCACTATCTTGGTGATTATGCAGCTGGGACCTTGGATTCTGACCAAATTGATGGATTTCACCACCTCTTTGTTTATTAATATTCCTATGATAATTGGCTGATGCTTGAGCTTAATCCTGATCAGCTGCTGAATCTAACGATCAGCTTCTTATTGCCTTTTTTCCGTATTGGCGCCTTTTTCATGGCGTTACCCCTTTTCGGTAGCCGGTTGGTAAATGCCAAAGTAAGGGTCGCCTTTTCCTTTTTGGTGGCGATTATAGTCACTCCGGTGATTCAGGTGCCTGCCTATGACCCTATTTCTCCCGCTTTTATCGTGTTGATTGCTGAGCAGCTAGTGATAGGGTTTGCTTTAGGGTTTGTGATTACCATCTTGTTTCAGGTGTTTTCGTTAGCGGGGCAGTTGGCTGCGATGAAAGCGGGTCTGGGTTTTGCAATGTCGAATGACCCCGCTAATGGGGTTTCTGTGGCGAGTATGGGGCAGTATTATGTATCTATGGTGTCTTTAGCCTTTCTTGGCACGGATGGGCACCTTGTTATGATTGAGTATCTGGCGGAGAGCTTTACTTATTGGCCTATTGGTGGGGGCTTTGATAGCCAGCACTATTGGCAGCTTGTATTGCTTGGTGGGTGGATGTTTGAAAAAGCATTGTTGGTTGTTATGCCGTTAGCGATTGCTGTTCTGGTTATGAACTTTGCCTTTGGTGTGGTAGCGAAGGCGTCTCCTCAGTTGAATATTTTTGCTTTAGGCTTTCCCATCATAATGCTGTTTTCTTTGTTCTTTTTCTGGATAATGCTGAAAGACTTTTTGGATATTTATCGCTTGTTCTTCTATGAAATAACAAGTTGGATGAAAGACGTGTGGGGGATTCGTTTGCATGGCTGAGAACGAAGATGGCAGTGAAAAGACGGAAAATGCCAGTAGTAAGAAATTAGAAGATGCCCGAAAAAAAGGCAACCTCCCTCGTTCAAAAGACCTAAGCGCTGCTTTGCTGTTGATCGTCGCGGCGATGACTATTTATGGCACTGGCGCCTTGTTGGCCAAGGATCTTGAGGCAATTTTTAGCTTCAATTTTGTGATGGAAAGAGAAGATGTTTTCCATTATGGAAGAATGATATTTCATCTTTATAGCTCCATTGTTTCTGTGATGGACTCGATGTTTGTGATGATGGCGATCTTAGCCGCAGCTGGCATTATAGGGAGTATTGCTCTGGGCGGGCTTAATTTTGCTTGGGAGCCTGTATTGCCTAAGTTAAGTAAGTTAAACCCCATTACCGGGCTCAAGCGCATGTTCTCGGTACAATCGCTGGTGGAGTTGCTGAAGTCGATTGCCAAAGTGACATTGGTCGGTGGTGTTGCTGCGATAGTTATTAATCACTTTCTTGAAGAGGCATTGGGGCTGACGTTCCAGTCTATGCCGCTGGCGATTTCCCATGGGGTAAGCATGGTGATTTGGTCGTTTGTGTTTATTGCTTTGGCCTTGGTGTTTATTGCTGCGATTGATGTGCCGTTCCAAGTTTGGTCCCATAAGCAAAAACTTAAAATGACCAAGCAAGAAGTGAAAGATGAGTTTAAGCAACAAGAAGGTGATCCTCAAGTCAGAGGACGAATTCGTCAGTTGCAGCGCCAAGCGGCGATGAATCGAATGATGTCGGATGTGCCTCAGGCGGATGTCATCATTACTAACCCAACTCATTTCTCTGTCGCACTAAAGTACGATCAAGATAGTGGTAAAGCACCTGTGATGCTGGCGAAAGGCAGTGATTTCATTGCCTTGAAAATACGAGAAGTAGGCAATCACTATGATATCCCTGTGATACAATCACCGACTTTGACTCGAGCTGTTTTTCATCATACTGAGATAGGTGAAGAGATACCTCAAGGGCTGTTTAAGGCGGTTGCTCAGTTATTGGCTTATGTTTATCAGTTGCGTAATGCAAGGCACGGAGCGCCTCGCCCTGAAGTGATGCCGAGTTTAGAAGTGCCAGATGAATTTCAATGGGATGGCAAATAGCCATTTCAAATGCGTGTTTAATTTTAGTGGGATGTATGTGTGATTTTTGACCGTCAAAAAGTGACAGGGCAGTTTAAAGGCGCGGTCGCTGGGAACTTAGGGATCCCGATTTTACTGCTATCTCTTTTGGCAATGATGATTTTGCCAGTGCCCGCTTTTTTGTTGGACGTGCTGTTTACCTTTAATATTGCGTTAGCCATCGTGGTTTTATTGGTGGCTATCTATTCTTTACGGCCTCTCGATTTTGCCGTTTTTCCTACCGTATTGCTGGTTTCAACCCTGATGAGATTGGCGTTGAATGTGGCTTCTACCCGCGTGGTTTTACTCAACGGTCATGAAGGGCCAGATGCTGCCGGTAAAGTTATCCAAGCATTTGGTGAAGTGGTTATCGGTGGCAACTATGTTGTCGGTTTTGTGGTGTTTGCGATCTTAATGATTATCAACTTTGCAGTGGTAACCAAAGGGGCAGGGCGAATTTCTGAGGTGAGTGCGCGTTTTACCTTGGATGCTATGCCTGGTAAGCAAATGGCCATTGATGCAGATTTAAACGCAGGAATGATCGATGCCGACCAAGCCAAAATACGCCGTTCTGAAATTGCCTCTGAAGCTGAATTTTATGGTTCTATGGACGGTGCGTCTAAATTCGTTAAAGGGGATGCGGTTGCTGGTCTGTTGATATTGGGGATCAATATTATTGGCGGCTTGGCAATTGGTATGGCACAACATGACCTGTCATTTGTAGAAGCGATTCAGCGTTATTCCTTATTGACTATTGGTGATGGTTTGGTCGCGCAGCTGCCTTCTTTAATGCTTTCGACCGCCGCCGCTATTATGGTGACGAGAGTCAATGAATCGGGCGATATGGGAACACAAGTGTTCGCCCAAATGTTCGGTTCAGCAAAAGCGTTGTATGTGGCGGCAGCGGTGTTAACCATAATAGGTATTGTGCCAGGAATGCCGCACTTTTCATTTATATCTTTGGCTGTTGCGCTGGGCGGATTTGCTTATTTTCTTGAATACCGTAAAAAACAAAAAGCAGAAAAAGGGCTTAAAGGGCCAAGTAAAGCCAGTTCTGCTGATGCACCTCCTACATCAGAAACGAAAGATTTAAGTTGGGAGGATGTCGCGCCTGTCGATATGCTTGGTCTGGAAGTGGGTTATCGTCTGATTCCTTTGGTTGATAAATCACAAGGGGGAGAATTATTGGCGCGGATCAAAGGGGTGCGTCGTAAACTATCTCAAGACCTGGGTTTTCTTGTGCCTAGCGTCCATATTCGCGATAACTTAGATCTTATGCCTAACGCTTACCGGGTCACTTTAATGGGAGTGAGTTTGGCTGAGGCTGAAGTACACCCAGATAAAGACTTGGCGATTGATCCAGGCCAAGTCTTTGGTTCGATCGATGGTATTGCGGGAAAAGACCCTTCTTTTGGCTTAGATGCCGTGTGGATTGATCCGAAAAAGCGTGATCAGGCGCAGACCTATGGTTATACGGTGGTTGATGTCAGCACTGTGGTGGCGACTCACCTTAACCAGATTATGCACAAGCATGCTTATGAGTTGATTGGCCACGATGAAGTTCAGCAGTTACTGAGCTTGCTAAAACAATATAACCCTAAGTTAGCAGAAGAATTGGTTCCGAATACTATTCCGCTGAGTGTGCTGTTGAAAGTGTTGCAGAATTTGCTAATAGAAGGGGTGCCGTTGCGCGATATGAGGACCATTGCCGAGGCCATTATGGGGGTTCAGCCTAAGAGCCAGGATCCTATGGTATTAACGGCAGCAGTACGAACCGCCTTGTCTCGTATGATTATTCAAACACTTGCTGATGGTGTAGAAGAGATCCCTGTGCTGACATTAGATCCCCAGCTAGAAAAAATGCTAATGCAAACAGTTCAGCAGAGTCAGCAGTCTGGAATTAAGAACGAAGAAGCCTTGATATTAGAGCCAAAGATGGCAGAACAATTGCAAAGCTCGTTAAAAGAATCAGCCGAACAGCAAGAGGCAATGGGCAATACACCTATTTTGATCGTGTCGGCACCAATACGCCCGATGTTGGCGCGTTTCATGCGTTATGGGATGGTCAATATGTCTGTCTTGTCGTACCAAGAAGTACCTGATCATAAAAGAATCACTGTCGTTGGTGTGATAGGTCAATAGACTGTATCAAATGTGATGATTTACTATCTATATTTATCAAAACCTTTCGGGTAAGCTATGGATTTGTAAGAAAAATAAACTAGAAGGATTGTAGTATTCATGCAAATTAGGCGGTTTCGAGCACCCGACATGCGCCAAGCAATACGGAAAGTCCGTGATGCTGTGGGCCCTGACGCGGTCATTTTGTCGAATCAGCGCCTAGCAACAGGAGAAATTGAGATTGTTGCAGCATTGGATTATGACGGCTCTTTGCCTTCTAGTATGGCAGAAAAAAAGGCTCCTAAGCCTTCAGCTGCCGCTCCTGTTCAGCGTCCTGAGCCACATCAAGATCCAAGTGCTGATTATCTTGAGCGTATTGAACGGGCGAAGCAGCATTCTTCTGCGCCGCCGTTTTCACCTCAGCCTGGGTCTTTTGACTTGCCGCCATTGCAGGAAGATAAAGAAGACCCAGCGGTTGAAGAAGCATTATCTGTAAAGAATGCAGACAGCGCTCGTCAGATTCAGGAAATGGAGCTTGAACTGCAGCGTGTGCGAGAAATGCTAGAGCAACAAACGGCAGCGAACTCAAAAACGAATCCGATTGAGGCTCAGGCCAGAGAAAAGTTAAAACGCTTGGGTTTGTCTGAGACAGTAGTGTCGCGACTATTAGATGATATCGATTTAAAAGGGCGCGAAGATGACTGGAACCGCTTGTTAGCGCATTTAGCTGATTATATTCCCATTCGATCAAGTAATACTGAGTTACATGGTTGCATTGCTTTTATGGGACCAACGGGTGTAGGAAAAACGACGTCGATTGGTAAGATTGCAGCGCAACATGTACTAAAACATGGCCCTGGTAGTGTGGTTTTAGTGACCACGGATACCTATCGTATTGCCGCTCACGAGCAGCTTCGTACATTTGGTCGTATACTCAATGTGCCTGTTGAAGTCGTGAATGAGTATTCCGACCTCAATGAAGTCTTGGCAAAATACTCAGAGTATTCATTGGTACTGGTTGATACCGCGGGGATGAATCCGCGCGACTCTAATTTAGAGCGCCAATTATTGATGATGAAGCGCGCACGCGTTGGACTGAAAAAACTACTTGTACTACCTTGTACCAGTCAACGCCAAGTACTAAAAACCGTGATAGATGTCTATTCTCAAGTACAATTAGATGGTTGTGTGTTGAGTAAACTTGATGAGTCTGCCTCATTAGGTGAAGCCATTAGCGTCGTGGTAGAGGAAGGTTTGCCGGTTGTGTTCATTGCGGACGGTCAACGCATCCCCGACGATATTGAGCCAGCAAGGGCGCATAATTTAATTAGCCGAGCTGTCTATACGGCGGAACATTATGGCCAGCTCTACGGTGCACTAAAATACGGCAGTTAGAAATAGGGCACGGAATAAGATAAGTGCCATTCATAAGTATGTAGTACAGTTATTATGTGCATTAGATTCAAATAGTTAAAGGTTGCTTACGCTATAATTTATGCAAACCAAAAACGGATATAACACATACGCTAAAAAAGCGACCTTGTCAGTTGATGCTATTGTTGACCAATACGGCTACCTGGTGAAAAAAATTGCCTATCATTTATTGGCTCGCTTGCCTAATAGTGTGGATGTAAATGATTTAACGCAAGCGGGTATGATGGGGTTGATTGAAGCCTATAAACGGTTTGAATCAAACAAGGGCGCGAGTTTTGAGACTTATGCGGGTATTCGTATCCGTGGCTCTATTATGGATGAAATCCGTAAGGCTGATTGGGCACCTCGCTCAGTTAGGCGTAACGGTCGAGCGGCATCAGCGGCTATTCATGAGCTGGAAGCTAAAGTCGGTCGTGATGTGACCGATATGGAAGTGGCTGCCCATATGGGAATTAGCATTGATGAGTACCATGAGATTATTCATGCCTCCATGACTACTCAGCTATTCAGCTACGAAGAAATTATAGAAAATGAAAACGGTGTTTTGGATAGTGTGTCAGGGGATAACAACAGCACGCCCTATGCCATGACGGAAGAAAGCGGTTTTCAGGGGCAATTGGCAAAAGAAATAGATCAGCTGCCGGAAAGAGAGAAACTTGTGTTATCTCTTTATTATAATGAAGAGTTAAATTTAAAAGAAATTGGCGCAGTATTGGGTGTCAGTGAATCTAGGGTCAGTCAAATACACAGCCAAGCTGCTATGCGGCTTAAGGCTCGGTTGAGCGATTGGCAGGACTGAATTATGAGTATTAAAAGACTAACGTTAGAGTGTGGAGGATGCATTGGATAAAAACATGAAGATCCTGATTGTTGATGATTTCTCGACAATGAGACGTATCATCAAAAACTTACTGCGGGATTTGGGGTTTACCAATACAGTTGAAGCGGACGATGGAACAACAGCGTTACCGATTCTACAAGGCGGTACAATCGACTTTCTTGTAACCGATTGGAATATGCCTGGGATGACAGGAATCGAGTTGCTTCGTGCAGTTCGAGCCGATGAAAAACTAAAAAGTATTCCAGTGTTAATGGTAACAGCTGAAGCTAAGCGTGATCAGATTATTGCTGCGGCGCAAGCCGGAGTAAACGGTTATGTTGTTAAGCCATTTACTGCGGTTGCTCTCAAGGAAAAAATTGAGAAAATATTCGAACGAATCGATGCAGCTAAATAAGGACGGTTAATGTCAAAGAAATCTGGGTCTGCGCTAGGAGAGTTTGAAAACTTAGTTAAAGATGGTGCTGTAGATTTACTAAATCACTTAGAAACGGGTGATTTTAGTGGCGCCATTAAGATCATTCAAGAATTGAGTGATGCTCGACATAATAGCTTTTATAAGGAGGTTGGTACGCTAACCCGTAGCCTTCATGATGCTATTCGAGACTTTCAAATAGATTCAATGGATTTAGTCGTTAATGATGAAGACAGTGATTCTGGAACCAAAATCACTGACGCTTCTGATCGCCTAAATTATGTCATCGAGCTAACGAGTTCTGCTGCGAATAAAACCATGGATATGGTCGACAGCAGCATGCCTGTTGCTAGTGAGCTGCAGGCTCAAGCTAAAGAATTGCGAAAAGATTGGGGGCGCTTAATTCAACGAGATTTAACGCCACAAGAGTTTCGTGATCTATATAAGCGTATTGATGCATTCTTACAATACGCTGATAACAGCGCCACCGCTTTACACTCCAACCTCAACACCATTCTCTTAGAGCAAGGCTATCAAGACCTAACCGGTCAAGTTATTGCGCGGGTGAATGATTTAATTCGAGATGTAGAAGAACGCCTTGTTCATCTTGTTGCTGTTGCAGGACGCGTTGATAGTATCTCTGGGATCAAATACGAAGAGAAAGAGTCAGAACACGATGACACTCGTGGGCATGGCCCGGCTATTAATAAACAAAACAACCCTGAAGTACTAAATAGTCAAGACGAAGTAGACGACTTGCTATCAAGTCTTGGTTTCTAAAAGGAGCTGAGGATGAGTTTCGAGGTCGATGAAGAAATTCTGCAGGATTTTTTGGTAGAAGCTGGTGAATTACTTGAACAGCTTTCCGAACAATTAGTAGATCTAGAGCAAAACCCAGATGATAAGCAGCTTCTTAATGCTATTTTTCGCGGTTTTCACACGGTTAAAGGTGGTGCTGGTTTTCTCCAGTTAACCGCTCTAGTGGATTGCTGTCATTACGCTGAAAGTGTGTTTGATATCTTGCGTAACGGTCAGCGTACAATCGATTCAGAGTTAATGGATGTTGTGTTACAAGCTCTCGATGCAGTAAACGAGATGTTTGAAACGGTGCGTTCAGGTGGTGAACCAGAACCTGCTGCTGCGGATTTAATCAATGCATTAAAGGCGTACTCTATACCGCCAAGTGACGATGACATTGACGCTGTGGATACGAATGTTAGTGAAGTCCCTGAGGAAGCGGTGGTGGTGCCAAGTCATGCTGCAGACGAGGATGAGGCTGCGGAACATGAGGATATTTCGGATGATGAGTTTGAATCTTTACTTGATGCGCTAGGTAGCAACACGGATGCAGAAACAGTTGCAGAACCGTCTGCCGACTCTGATGAAATTACCGAAGACGAATTTGATGCCTTACTCGATCAACTTCATGGTTCAAGTGCGCCAGGTATTGCGGCAGAAACGCCGGCTACAGAGGCGCCTGTAGATGAAGCATCAGGCTCTGATGAGATCACTGAAGATGAGTTTGAAAAGCTGCTTGATCAACTGCATGGCGGTAAAGCGCCTGGACAAGCTGAAGGTGCTGAAGATAGCGTTTCTGCTGAGCCAGAAAAAGCCAACCTTGAGCAGCCAAATGAATCTCCAAGTGAGCCTGAAGGGGATTTAATCACAGAGGATGAATTTGAGTCTTTGTTAGATTCTTTGCATGGTAAAGGTCAGGCTCCTAAAGCGAAAGTCGACACCAGTAAACCGGAAGCGGCTGAGAAAAAAACGGAAAAAGTGACGGCTCCCAAAGCGCCGCCAGAGCAAAAGCAAAACCCTAAACCAAGTGCGGATAAAAAACGTGCTGAGCCGACGAAAGAGAAAGCGGCCAATGCGCCGGTAACTCAAGAGGCGACAGTGCGTGTTGATACTAAGCGCCTTGATGACATCATGAATATGGTGGGGGAACTGGTTTTAGTTCGTAACCGTTTAGTGCGTTTAGGCTTGCAAAGCGAAGACGAATCCATGGGTAAAGCCGTTGCTAACTTAGATGTAGTAACGGGCGATCTGCAAAATGCGGTTATGAAAACGCGTATGCAGCCGATCAAAAAAGTATTTGGTAAGTTCCCTAGGGTGGTTCGAGACCTTGCCAGAAACTTGAAAAAAGAAGTAAATCTTGAGCTTCGCGGTGAAGATACGGATTTGGATAAAAACCTAGTGGAAGCGCTTGCTGACCCACTAGTGCATTTGGTTCGAAACTCTGTTGATCATGGCGTTGAAATGCCGGATGTGCGTGAGGCAAATGGTAAGCCAAGAGTCGGTCATGTTGTGCTTTCTGCCGAGCAAGAAGGGGATCATATACTCTTGTCCATCGACGATGATGGCGCAGGAATGGACCCTGATGTGCTGCGTAGGAAAGCGGTCGAGAAAGGCCTGATGGATATGGATGCAGCGGAGCGTTTGTCGGATGATGAAGCGTTTAACTTGATCTTTGCACCTGGTTTCTCGACAAAAACAGAAATTACTGATGTATCAGGCCGTGGTGTAGGAATGGACGTTGTTAAAACGAAAATTTCTCAGCTAAACGGAACCTTGCATATTCAGTCTGTATTAGGCCAAGGCTCGCGTTTTATTATTAAAGTGCCTTTGACTTTGGCGATTATGCCAACCTTGATGGTGACCTTATCTGATCAGGCGTTTGCTTTCCCATTAGTGAGTGTTAATGAGATTTTCCATTTAGACTTACAGAAAACCAATGTGGTTGATGGTCAGAAAGTCGTCGTGATACGAGGCAAGACATTGCCTATATTCCACCTAAAAAGCTGGCTGATCAAAGGCGAAAGTGATCAAACTGAGCCGAAAGAAGCCCATGTAGTTGTGGTGCAAGTGGGCACCAGTGAAGTGGGGTTTGTGGTCGATCAGCTAGTCGGTCAAGAAGAAGTGGTTATCAAGCCATTAGGCAAAATGCTACAGGGAACAGTAGGCATGGCTGGGGCAACCATTACGGGTGATGGTCGTATCGCATTAATTCTCGATGTGCCGAGCATGATCAAGAGCTATGCATCAAGGTAGATAAGATATTTATTTAGGGGTAGCGTTATATGCCGGTTAAGGTTCTGGTCGTAGATGACTCAGGTTTTTTTAGACGTCGTCTTGTAGAGATTTTTGAGGCCGACCCTAGGCTGACGGTTGTGGGCACAGCAAACAATGGTCGCGAAGCGGTAGATAAAGTGCAGTCTTTATCGCCAGATGTTGTCACTATGGATTATGAAATGCCGATTTTAGATGGCATTTCAGCAGTGACGAATATCATGAAGTTAAAACCCACGCCGGTTTTGATGTTTTCGTCACTGACCCACGAAGGGGCGAAAGTGACATTAGATGCATTAGAAGCTGGTGCGGTAGATTTCATGCCGAAAAACTTCGAGGATATTTCTCGGGATTCAGCTGTGGTAAAGCGTACTTTAGTGGAGCGAGTGCTTGCGGTTGCACGCACTCGACTTACTGGAAGTCGTGCACCTCTGCAAAGTTTGGCGCCCAAAGTTGCACCCAAGCCGATTGTGACGGAGCGTGGCGTTATTATTCCACGCTCAAGAAAGCGGGTTAGTTTAGTGGCGATAGGTACCTCAACAGGGGGGCCTATGGCATTGCAAATGGTACTCAGTAAGTTGCCTAAAGGGTTTAATGCGCCCTTGGTCATAGTGCAGCATATGCCTGCGGCTTTTACCGGGGCGTTTGCCGAGCGATTGAATAACATTTGCCAAATCACAGTGAAAGAGGCGCAAGACGGTGATCGCCTATTGCCCGGTGTCGCTTTGTTAGCCCCAGGTGGCAAGCAAATGATGGTAGACCCTCGCAACGGTGGTTGCGTGCGTATACTAGAAGGAGATGAGCGTCTTAATTACAAGCCATCAGTGGATGTGACATTTGGTTCTGCCTCAAAATGTTATCCAGGCAAAGTGCTTTCTGTGATTATGACTGGAATGGGGGTGGATGGCCGTGAAGGAGCTCGAATGTTGAAAAACTCAGGTTCAACTGTGTGGGTTCAAAGTGAAGCCTCTTGTGTTATTTATGGCATGCCAATGGCGGTTGAAAAAGCCAACCTCGCCGATGATGTAATCGATCTTAATCATATTGGTGAACGCATTGCTCGTGAGGTTTCTTAGTGGATTTTGTTACCTTAGCAGGGTTGTTGCTCGCTTTTAGTTCGGTCTTTTTAGCGAACTGGCTTGGCGGAGGAGAAATCATTCTCCTCCTTAACTTGCCGTCGGCTATTATTGTTATCGTCGGAAGTGTTGGCGCCACCTTAATGCAAAGTAGCATACAGGATGCTTTACGAGCCTTTTATTTGGCGAAATGGAGTTTATTTCCACCCACTTATGATTTTTCTTTTGCTCGAACCTTTCTTATCGATTTAGCGCAAAAAGCCCGCCGAACTTCCCTGTTTTCATTAGAGTCTGATATTGCTAACTTTTCTAATCCATTTGCTGCGCGTGCTTTGCAAATGGCGATAGACGGCACAGATCCAGAGTTATTAGCGGATCGTTTGCACGATGAAGCCAACCGTATTCATGATAAACGTATGGCCAGTGTGCGTTTTTTAGAATCTATAGGTGGTTACGCTCCAACCCTAGGGATTATGGGTTCTGTGCTTGGCTTAATACAGGCTATGGCTAACCTAGACAGCCCTTCAGCCTTGGGTCATGGTATTGCCGTGGCGTTTGTATCAACCTTGTATGGCCAAGGTTTTGCAAACCTGGTGATGTTTCCGATCGCTAAAAAATTGTCTTCTTATGTTGATCAAGAGTTGCTTTACCACCAATTAATTATTGATGGCGTGCATGGCATTGCAACGGGCAAACATCCACAACGTTTAGACATAGAGTTAAACAGTTATGAGTGATGACGGCGCTCATTCCTCTCGTCGTCGCCGCGTGCGTAAAAAGCAAGCGGGGGATAGTGCGCAAGGAAAAGACCGCTGGATTCTGTCGTACGCAGATTTTATCACGCTGTTGTTTGCCTTTTTTGTGGCTTTATATTCGATTTCTTTAAAAACTCAAGGTAATGATCGGCGCTTGACCGAAACCTTGACGGGTGTGTTTGATGCTGTCCAAAAATCGGTAAAACCAATTAATGTCGGACAACCTATTATTGGTGAGCCAAAAGACCAGGATGCAGTAGACGCACAAACGATACCTTCAAATCCACCTAATATGGAAACGAAAACCCCCGATCCTATTCCTGAGAGCGGACTTCCACAGCCTACTATATATGATGTATTGGATCGTGTGATAAGCAGTGAGTTTCAATCACTGCAGCGCTCAGGTCAAATCTCCATTACCGACTCACCTCAATGGGTGAACTTAGAGTTAAAGTCGGCGTTGTTATTTGGTGAGGGTGAATACCAACTGACCAACGAGGCGGTCGCGTTATTAATCGTGATCAGTAATATTTTAAAAAGCTATCCAGCTCCGATTCTGGTTGATGGCAATACCGATGACCTAGCAGTTACTTCAGCGCGCCTCATCTCAAATTGGCATTTATCGAGTTTAAGGGCTTCCTCCGTCGTTGAAGAACTGGTTTATCGAGGGGTAGACCCGAAACTCATTGCGCCGATCGGCTTTTCCAGTGAGCACCCCAAGGTGCGCAACACTAATGCTGACGCGCGCCAGCAAAATCGACGAGTGGTGCTTAGAATTAGTAAAACGCAAGCGGCAAATCTATATGATTACTTGTTTAAGTAGTCATTTACTGTATATGATTGCAATGAAATGGTAAGCAAAATAACAGCATAGGATCTCAGGGGACTCAGAGTGCACATTTGGGCAGTGGCAAATCAAAAAGGAGGAGTGGGAAAAACAACGACGGTGGTTTCCTTAGCTGGTTTATTGGCAGATGCTGGAAATAGAGTATTAATGATTGATTTGGACCCACATGGTTCACTTACCAGTTATTTTCGCTTTGATCCAGACTCCATAGAACACAGTGCCTACGACCTTTTTCAGGTGAATGGAAAAATACCGGAGAGCCTACCAGGTCAGCTTATATTAGAAACTGGCCACCCCAATTTATCCTTGTTACCAGCATCGACAGCTCTAGCAACACTTGAGCGTCATGCACAAGCACAGGGTGGTATGGGGCTTGTTGTGTCGAAGACCTTGGCTATTTTATGGGATGACTATGATTATGTTTTAATTGATAGTCCACCGGTGCTAGGGGTATTGATGATTAATGCGCTGGCGGCTTGTCAGAAGCTGGTGATACCGGTACAAACCGAGTTCTTAGCGATTAAAGGTTTGGAGCGGATGGTGCGCACTTTAACAATGATCAATCGTGCACGTAAGCGACCAGTGCCTTATATAATAGTACCGACTTTGTTTGATCGAAGAACTCAAGCGTCGAATAAGAGCCTACGCAGTTTAAAAGACAGCTATGATGAATTAGTCTGGCACTCTGTTATTCCAGTGGACACCAAATTGAGAGACGCAAGCACGGCTGGTGTGGCACCATCGGCATTAGATGCTAATGCTCGAGGTGTTAAAGCATACGAGAGTCTAATGAGCTCTTTACTGAATCCAGCGGATTAGATCAGGGTTATGAAAGAGACTAAAACGAAAGACAGCAACATGGTTAGACCGCAAATCGCGGTACAGAGATATTTGGATGATTTGCTGCAAGAAGCAACCGTTGAAGAATCCTTGCCTGACACAAATGATCAGTCAGATGAGAAATCACCACCACTCGATGATGAAGAGGCGGTAGATGAGGATGCTTTAGGGGAGGTGGGAAGTAAGCTTGATGCGTCCTTTGCGGATTTTGATGCAGCCATAGCGAACCTATCCGACCAAGGCTTGCTTGAAGACGAGCAAAGCGGCGACTCTGTTAAAGAGCCAGAGCCAGAGCCAGAGCCAGAGCCAGAGCCAGAGCCAGAGCCAGAGCCAGAGCCAGAGCCAGAGCCAGAGCCAGAGCCAGAGCCAGAACCAGAGCGTCGACATCGAGTGGCTAAAACAGAGCCATTACCTTGGGCAACGGGACGTTTTGAGTGTTTGTTGTTTTATGTTGGTGGCCTAAAAATGGCCGTCCCTTTAATCGAGTTAGGGGGGATTTTTCAGAGCAGTGATGAAAAATTAACGTCTATTTTCGGCCAGCCTGATTGGTTTATGGGGATTGCGAATGTGGGTGAATTTAATCTACGCTGTGTAGATACCGCCCGCTGGGTGATGCCGAACCATTATAAAGGCGAACTTAAAGAACATTTTAAATTTGTTATTCAGCTGGATCGATCTGATTGGTCGTTAGGTTGTGAACAGGTTGCAGAAGCCATTTCGTTACAGCCATCACAAGTGAAATGGCGTAGCGATAGAAGTAAGAGGCCTTGGTTGGCTGGCACAGTGATTGACCACATGTGCGCGATATTGGATGTGCAGGGATTTATAGAGTTGTTGGATGACCCAGAGAACGGTTTCAAACATCATCTTAAATAACCCTGTATAAGTCGTTTGATGATCTTGAGGAATGAGTGTGACAACAGCAGGCAGAGCACTAAAAGAGTCTAAACAAGCCGAAGACCCAATGCTTCAGTGGGTAACCTTTCGTTTGGAAAACGAGACCTACGGCATCAATGTAATGCAAGTTAAAGAGGTATTGCGTTATACCGAGATTGCTCCGGTTCCAGGTGCGCCGAGTTTTGTACTCGGGATAATCCACCTGCGAGGAACTGTCGTCACCGTGATGGACACGTGCCAGCGCTTCGGTTTGCCATCTGGTGAGATTACCGATACGACTCGTATTATGATTTTAGAGGTGGACGGCCATATTATTGGGATTTTAGTGGATGCTGTATCCGAAGTGGTTTACCTACGCCAATCGGAAATAGAAGTCACCCCGAATGTCGGCAACGACGACGCCTCAAAATTTATTCAAGGTGTATGCCATAAAAATGATACCCTGCTTATCTTAGTGGACCTGGATAAACTTCTCTCTGAAGATGAATGGTCTGAAATAGGCACAATGTAAGGTCGAAGGCAGCAGTATACAATGGAATCTCAATGGTTATTTAACCTTCTACTCATTCTGCAGTTTGTGATGCTGATCGCATTGGCTGTATGGGCTATGCGCTTATCAAAACGCATAAAACAGATGAAAGCTCAGCATCAGGATGAAAGTGTGAACCAAAAAAAGCAGGTGCAAGTGTTGGCGTCTGGTTCGATTGGTATGGGACGACGTTTGGTCGCCATTGAGAAGAAATTGAATATGGCAGTAGAGCGTCAATCTGAGCTACTGTCGAAGGAAGGCAGTGTGTCTTATAACCGAGCAATGGAACTGCTAGAAATGGGGGCAACGGTAGATGATCTTGTCTCTAAGTGCGGTTTAATACGTGCTGAAGCAGAATTAATTAGCCTGCTGAAAAAAGAGTCTCGCCATAACTCTGACTATCATTAAATGTTGCGCATAACGGTGAATCATGGCTCTTGGGGCCAGTGATTTTTGATGTTATGAGCAAAAGCAATAATCTCAGCCACGGCTAAATAAAGTGCTTCTGGGATTTCTTCACCAAGTTCGAGTGTGCTCAACATCTCTACTAATTCTGGGCTTTGATGGAGCATAACATCATGCTCTTTAGCGACTTCCATAATGCGCTCAGCTAAGTAGCCAGACCCTTTGGCAGCCACCGTTGGGGCTAATGTGTAATCGTATTTTAGTGCCACGGCCTTTTTCATCAGGTTCTCACATCGATTAATGAAGTATTTGTTGGGCTTTGAGGTTTGTCTTCTTGCAGCTTACTTTGGAATGCTTCCAACCTTTGTACTTCAATGTCCTTATCGATCAATTGCTGTTTTAAAACGCCCATTTGTTGTTTGATCGCCGCGGTGGTGGCGGCGTCTTCAGCGGCAAATATAATACCGACTTTATTTTCTTGAATCCCCGCTCTGGCTTCAAAACGCCCAGTTTCTTCAAAATCAAAGTTAAGCTTTACCAACCAACGCCGTGCGTGGTCTTGGCTGCTATTATCGGCAGCGTCTTGATCTATTTGCAGCTGTACTAAACTCGTTTGCTGATTGTCTTTAATTGGCAGTTCTATGTGCAGAGGGAAATTCTGTGCGACATTTTGGCTTAAGTCAGAAAAATGACGCAATTGGTTACTGGTGACTCTTTCAATGGCGCTTGCTACCTGCTCAGTGGGAAAATTTAAGGATCGTTGGGCTGGGTTATCCTTTGTGGCGTTGTCTAATCGCGTTAGATTCAATTTGAGGTCTGCACTTGGGTCTATGGTATTTTTTAACGAGGACTCGGCAAACTGCCCACTGTTTTGAATGGCATGTTTCATCGCATCCGAAGATTGGGTCAATTTCTCCAGCGCAGGTAAGCCTTGAATCAATTGAGCAAGGGCGCGTTTGCTTTGGGGGGACAAAGAAGCCGGCATGGCGCTGTTAAGTATTTCAAGTCGTTTGATTAATTGGCTCATTTCGCTACTGGACAATTGTTGTGGCAAACTTTGCTTTAACGCTTCAACAGGTAATGTTGAGGGGGACGCTAATTTGTTTGGAATCACTTGAAGTTGGTTCTGATTATCGAGCAGTACTCTAATGGTTTCGCCTTTTTTTAATGGGCTTTGGCTGGAGATCTGGAACTGTTGCTGGCCATCTGAAACCGTCGTTTGATAATGGCCATTGGCACCATGAGATGGGGTTAAAGCTGTGAGTGGAATAATCCGTGATGCGAGCCCCAAATGGGAGGTTACGGGAGGATTGTTAGCAAAGCTAAGGCTGGCTTGATGCTGTGCCGAAACGGATAATTTTGCCGTTTGCTGCCCATCTAATGGCACACTTGGGCCTGTGTTTATTAAGGTAAACGCGTGTTGATTGCTTGTTGCGCTAATTAGTTGTGCAGGTTTGCCTTGGAAGCTAAGGCTTTCGCTGCCTTGTATTTTGATCAAGCTAAGGTCTTTTATTAGCCGTATTTCGCTTTGTAATTGGCTGATCGTACCGGCTTGTGCCGGCACTGTAGTTGGTGCCTTGCTCGTTGTGACTGCTTGATTGCTGCTTTTAATGTCTGAAATCATACAGGCATTCCACTGGTTCGTTATTTTAAAACGTTTCACATATAATGAGTGCGCTCTAGTGTTGCTTTAAGGCAATCAAACAGCGCGTCTTTATTTTATCGGCTCACATGGACATATCTTTTGTATTCAGTTGCCTCATTAACCATATCAGATTTCTTGGTGGAGCGAGGAGAAAGCGATCTGTTAAATGGGTTGTCTTTTTCTGCTCGATCAGGTGAGATAGTTCATATAAGTGGCGCAAATGGCGCCGGTAAGAGTACTTTCTTTAAAGCGCTTCTTGGTTTATTACCCTTACTTAATGGCACTATTTCATTAAATGGAGAAGTGCTTGTGCGGCCTGCTCAGAGCCTGCTAAGTAAGTCCCTATACATTGGCCATGGGGTAGGTTTAAACGCTGCGCTTACTGTTATGGAGAACCTAAGTTGGTATTTTCCAGAGTGCCATATCAGTCGTTTTCAATTGGTGTTAAAAGAACTCTCCATGTCTGCTTTCGCAGAGGCTCAGTTGCAACAACTTTCCGCAGGCCAATTACGCCGTGTGGCACTTGCCAGACTTTGGTTATCAGATAAGCCCATTTGGTTGCTAGATGAACCTTTTACCGCGCTGGATCAGACGCTCATTAGTCAATTAGAGGCGAAAATGGCAGACCATATTAGTGCGGGAGGGATCATTATCTTGGCCTCTCATTTGCCACTGAAAAGCCTTCCTTTTCAGCGGGTGGAGTTGTAATACGTGACCTATTTATCCTATTTTAAAGCAGAGTGTTTAGCGCTTTTTCGCACTAAGCAGCGGGTGGTTAATGCCTTACTTTTTTTTGTTATGGTGGTGGTTCTGTTCCCGTTAGGAATAGACCCATCGGCTGACTTTTTGTCCCCAGCAGCTGGCGGTATTATTTGGTGTGCTGTTGCATTGTCTGTGATTGTATCTCTTGAAAGTATGTTTAAAGAAAATTACGTCGACGGGGTGTTAACCCAGCTGATTTTAAGTGGGCTCTCTTTACCTTGGCTAATGTTAATCAAGGTCGGAGTCTATTGGGGGGCAATGGTGCTACCGCTGTTGATACTAACGCCAATTTTTTCTGAAATGCTTTTTTTACCATCCGACAGTCTGTGGGTTTTGATCAGCACTTTACTGCTGGGCAGTCCTGGCTTGTTTTTGATTGGCAGCATTGGGGCGGCATTAACGGTGTCGCTAAAACAAGGAGCGATGCTGATGGTGTTGCTGATTTTGCCTTTCTATTTCCCTATTATTATCTTCTCTAGCGCAGCAATTAAAGCGGTACAATTAGGGATGCCCTATGGTGGATTGTTAGCTCTAATAGCGGCCATTTCATTGTTAGCTCTGGTGGTTTCACCAGTTATGACTTCTCTGTGTATCAAAGCGAGTGTGCGTTAATGAATTGGGTTTGGTTTCATAAATTAGGGTCGCCTAAATGGTTTTTCCAGTGGGCTAGTAAATGGTCAACCCCTGTTTTTTATCTAGGGCTTTTGTGCTTGTTAGTTGGTGTGATATGGGGGCTGGTTTTTGCCCCAACTGACTATCAACAAGGGGAGACCTATCGAATTAT
This sequence comes from Marinomonas pollencensis, assembly GCF_003387375.1. GTDB lineage: Bacteria > Pseudomonadota > Gammaproteobacteria > Pseudomonadales > Marinomonadaceae > Marinomonas > Marinomonas pollencensis. Next base: position 142,595 of record NZ_QUNG01000007.1, read on the forward strand.
CTATGTCCATGTGCCGGCCGCGGTATTAGCAGAATCTTGCTACCTCTCTTTGGGGGTAGCTGGCTTAGTGTATCTGGTTTGGCAAATGAAGATGGCCCCAATTTTCATTAAGTCCATGGCGCCAGTGGGCGCAGCTATGGCTGCTATTGCGTTAATTTCTGGTGCTATTTGGGGGAAACCAACATGGGGAACTTGGTGGGTCTGGGATGCACGTTTAACCTCAGTGTTAGTGTTATTTATTTTGTATATGGGAATTATTGCCCTGCAAAATACGTTAGAAGATGTCGCGTTAGCAAATCAGGCCGCGGCCATTGTGAGTGTGCTTGGGTTGATTAATTTGCCCATTATTAAGTACTCGGTGAATTGGTGGAATACCTTGCATCAACCTGCATCCTTTGGGCTAACAAAAAAGCCTGCGATGCCAATGGAGATGTGGTTGCCTTTATTGATCAGCCTAGTGGGCTTTTATTTTTTGGTGGCGGGTCTTGCTATGTGGCGGATGCAATCGGAAATTTTGCTGCGCGAGCGTCGTAGTCAGTGGGTAAAAGAGAAGGTGATGAATGATGGCGTTTGATAGCTTGGCAGATTTCATTCAAATGGGAACGCATGGGGCCTTTGTCTGGTCAACTTACGGATTGGTTTTGTTGATCTTAGCGGGTTTGATTGCTAATACGATTCAGGGGCGTCGTAAGACGCTTCGTCAATTAAAAAAACGTTACTCAAGAGAGACCCATTCCTAGTGCACCCGATCCGTAAAAAACGTCTTATTACGATTGCGATTATTTTATTTGTGTTGAGCTCAGCACTGGGCTTAGTGCTTTATGCATTGCAGCAAAATATAAACTTATTTTATTCCCCAACTCAGATAGCCCTTGGCGAGGCGCCGCAAAATACCACCATTCGCGCGGGCGGAATGGTGGTGAAAGGCAGTGTTAAGCGTGACGCTAATACCCTAGATGTGGTGTTTTCAGTGACGGACTTTAAACACTCGCTACAGATTCAATATCAAGGTATTTTGCCAGACTTATTCCGTGAGGGGCAGGGGATAGTCGCCCAAGGAAAAATGCTCAGTAACGGTGTTTTTTCGGCCTCTCAAGTGTTGGCAAAACACGATGAAAAATACATGCCTCCGGAAGTGTCGGAGGCGTTAGAAAAAGCCCAAAATGACAGTACTCCTACCTCATCCTCTGTTAATGATTACTAGGTTTTTATGATTCCCGAAATTGGACACTTTGCATTAATACTGGCGTTGTTTTTCTCTTTTTGTTTGTCGCTTGTGCCGTTAGTTGGCTATTGGCAGAAAAACACCGTGCTGCTTCATACCGCTCGACCCTTAACTTATCTAATGTCTTTTTTTGTGTTGGTGAGTTTTTTGCTATTGGCCTTGTCCTTTATGACGGATGATTTCTCTGTTTTGTATGTGAGTCAGAACTCCAATAGCCAGCTGCCTATTTGGTATAAATTTAGTGCGATATGGGGCGGTCACGAAGGCTCTTTACTGCTTTGGGTATTGATTTTATCCGGTTGGAGTTCTGCGGTGGCAATAAAAAGCCGCTCGTTACCGTCAGAAGTAGGGCCTGTTGTATTGGCTGTGTTGGGCATGGTGTCTTTAGGTTTTTTGTCTTTTATGCTTTTTACCTCATCGCCTTTTGTGAGGGTGCTACCGGAAGTCGCCTTAGATGGACGAGATCTCAATCCATTATTACAAGACATTGGGCTCATTATTCATCCTCCCATGCTGTATATGGGATATGTCGGCTTTTCTGTTGCCTTTGCATTCGCGATAGCGGCGTTAATAACAGGCAACCTCAGTGCTTCGTGGGCCCGTTGGACAAGACCGTGGACTTCTTTGTCATGGGCGTTTTTAACCTTAGGAATCACCCTAGGCAGTTGGTGGGCATATTATGAGCTAGGCTGGGGAGGCTGGTGGTTTTGGGACCCAGTGGAAAACGCCTCTTTTATGCCGTGGTTGGCAGGGACTGCATTGGTTCACTCTTTGGCCGTGACAGAGAAGCGAGGAGTATTTAAAAGCTGGACAGTATTGTTGGCGATTTTTACTTTTAGCTTATCTTTGTTAGGTACTTTCTTGGTACGTTCAGGGGTTCTGACCTCTGTGCACGCGTTTGCCGCAGACCCAACTCGTGGCATTTATATACTGGCGCTACTGGTAGTGCTTATCGGAGGCAGCTTGCTGCTTTATGGCGTTCGTGCCGGTCAAGTTCGCGCCCGTGCTACTTTTGGCGTTAGCGGTCGAGAGGCTTGGCTGTTGCTCAATAATATTTTATTAACAGTGTTAACGCTGACTGTATTATTGGGCACTTTATACCCATTGATTTTTGATGTGTTTGGCTTAGGTCGCATTTCAGTGGGAGCACCGTATTTTAATACGGTCTTTTCTCCCATTGCCTTGTTGCTGATTGTGTTTATGGCCATTGGGCCTTTTTCTAAATGGCAGCAAACCTCCACATCCATCTTGCTTAAGGCGGTTTTATGGCCGGCAGTTTTTGCCGTTGTAGTGGCCGCTTGGCTTGCGTATTCCAATGCCTTAGGGTGGATAGCTTGGCTTACCTTGAGTATTGCTCTGTGGGCAGCATTGCTAACCTTAAAAGATTGGTTTGCAAAAGTATCAGCAGGAAGCAAAGGTATTATACCAAGAGCACGTCAGTTACCGCGTAACTATTATGGAATGATGATCGCTCACCTTGGCATGGTGGTAACACTAGTTGGTATCTTGTTGGTGAGTACCAGCAGTCATGAGACCACGGTTAAGTTATCGCCAGGAGAGTCAGTCTCATTTGCCGGCTACGAATTTCATTTTGATGGCATTTCACACCTGAAAGGCCCTAATTATATTGCGGATCGCGGTGCCATATCGGTTTCTAAAGAGGGGACGTTTGTGAGCTTGTTAAGCCCTGAGAAGCGGTTTTACTCAACCAGTCGACAAATTATGACAGAGGCAGGTTTAGACGCTGGTTTTACTCGGGATCTTTATGTTTCTTTAGGGGAAAAGCTGGCCGATGACGCCTGGGGAATTCGCATCTACGTGAAAGCGTTTGTACGCTGGATCTGGTTAGGAGGCTTGATGATGATGTGCGGCGGTTTGCTGTCTGCGTTAGATAAGCGCTACCGTAATAAAGTGCGAGGTGCTAATGCGTAAGTTATTGTGGTTTTTGCCGTTTTTTGTCTTTTTGGGGATGGGAGTTGTGCTTTATAAGCAACTAGGGACTAACCCAGAATATATGCCATCCGCCTTGATTGGCAAACCGGTGCCCGACTTTACTTTGGTGTCCTTACAAACCAATAGGGTAGAAGACCAATCCAGCTTACCAAAGCAAGCTTATTTAATTAATTTTTGGGCGACCTGGTGTCCAACTTGTGAAATGGAGCATGCTTATTTAAGAGAGCTTGCCCAGCAAGGGGTGCCTATTGTTGGCATCGATTACAAAGATGATAGCAACAAGGCTCAGCAATGGTTGGCCACTAAGGGAAACCCTTATCAACTGGTGGTGACCGACGAGTTAGGCAAGTTTGGTCTGGATATGGGGGTCACTGGCGCGCCAGAGACTTTTGTGGTGAACAGCAAAGGCATTATCGTTTATCGCCATCAAGGTGATTTGAACAGTACGGTATGGCAAGAAATGAAAGGCTACCTAAAATGAAACTGATGAAATCCTTTTGTATCATGGTGACCTTGTTGCTGTCTTCTTATGCGTTTGCCGACACCTTGATGACCTTCAGTTCTGAGCTGAATCAAACGCGCTTTCAGTCATTGGCAAAAGAGTTGCGTTGCCCGAAATGCCAAAATCAAGATTTGGCGGACTCGCAAGCCGACATTGCCAAAGACTTACGCATACAAATACACGATATGATTGAACAGGGTAAGACCGACCAAGAAATTGTTGATTACATGGTCGCGCGTTACGGCGATTTTGTTCTGTATCGCCCTCGATATTCTGCCGCGACGGCATTTTTATGGGGAGGGCCGATCGCTTTATTATTGATCGGTTTCGTTGCCTTTGGTTGGGTGTTATTGCGCAATAAAAAACGTAGAGCAGGGAAAGTATTATGATGCTGCTGTGGTTAGTAATGGCATTAATGATAGCCGCGAGTTTATTATTTTTCTTTGTCTATTTGCAGAAAAGTCTCCAGCAAAATAGCGATGAGAATCCACTGAACTTTATTGCTGCGCGGACTTCCGAAATAGCTCAAGAGCAAGAAATTGGGCGTTTGACAGGGCAAGAAGCGGGCGTATTGCTTCATGATTTAGAAGAAGAAAAAACATTTTCCTCGGCAAAGGCGCAAGGCGACTCAGGGCATGGCGCTGGCGCTAAAAAATCGCCCTTAACAAGGTATTTTCTACTCGGGGTTTTTGCTTGTGTCGCTTTAGGCAGTGTGAGTTTATATCAATCGTTAGGCTATTCCAAAGAGGTGTTGTTTTCTCAAGCGTTGGCGGCAAAAACGAATACTCCTAAAATGACGCTGGATTTTCTTAAGTATCGCAGCGAACGATATGATAGAGCGGAAGATTGGTATTATCTAGCAAACGACTTAATGTCTTTAGAACAATACCCGCAAGCCATGGCTGCGTTTAAAAAAGCCTTGGTGAAACTCCCCGTAGGCAGTGCTGATCAGGCAGAAGTCATGGTGAGGTACGCCCAAGCTATATTTTATAATAATGGCAATGTGAGCAGCCCAGCGATGATCGCGTTAGTCGATAAAGTATTGGCACTCGAGCCTAAAAATGCCACCGCATTGGGCTTGAAAGGCGTGGCTGCTTTTGACCAGCAGGCCTATTTAGAAGCGGTGCTGAACTGGCAGGCGGCAGCGCGCTACAATGAGAATGCCAGTGAGCGTCAGACTTTATTGGCGGCTATCCAGAACGCTCGCCAAGCCGGCGGCATTAGCTATCAACAGGTCCCAGCTTTAGTCACTCAGCAAATCGCCCTACGAGTGGTTTGGGATAAAAGTAAAATACAGTGGCAAGCCGACGATGTTTTATTGGTTTATGCGTTAGCCTCTGGTGATAGAATGCCGATCGCCATTCGTCGGGTCTACCCTGAAGAGTTGAATCGTCCTATTATCCTCACCAATCTTGATAATCTCATGTCAAAGCAATCGTTAGCGGATGCCAAGAATGTCACTCTGGTGGTAAAACTGTCGAAAATTACCGCAAAAGACCTGACAAAAGGTCAGGTAATCGGTATAAAAAAAGACGTACCTTTAAACACTAGAGCGATTTATCCAATCAATGTGACCTTATAATTGAATCCTAAGGCACTTCGTTTGATAATAGCGTTAACTTTATTGATCTAATTCGGAAATATGCAATGGAATTTAGCTTGCGTGAGTGGCTAATCTTGATTGGGGTGGTCATTATAGTGGCCATCCTAATAGACGGATTTCGTCGCTATAAAAAAGGCCAGCAATTCAGCCAGGATGACGATGACGATTTCGTAGATCCTGATGAGTTAGCCCGTGAGGCCATGGTAAGGCGAGAGTTGCCAAATGGTGGTGCACGTCCTGTAACTGAGACAAAGCGTCAAGCTTCTGACCCTATCACGAATGCATTTGAAAATGCTCGTCAAACGGTCAATGCTCCGCTAGCAGACCTGCCACATAAAGTGGATTCAGGTCCGACGTTAGAGCGTGATGAAAACTTGCATCTTGATGAACTTGCTTCTTTGGTACCGGAGCGTGAAGAAGATTCAGGACGCTATACAGAGCAGAATTACTCGGATGAACATTTCGACGAGTACGACCTTGCTTCGCGCCATGATGACTACGACGATGATCTTGATATTGGCAAAGAAGCAGAGTCCCAGAACGAGCTTGATGAAACCGACTATGAACGGGATTACTCAAGTGTGGATGTGGATCAGATAACACCGCACGGTAACACCTATGAGCTGGACGATAGCGACTCTGAAAGCGACGATGCAGCAGAAATAGAAGAAGTCATTGTGATTAATATTTTTGCTCCTGAGGGCAAAACTTTTTCAGGGATTGAGCTGCTACAGTTAGTGTTAAATTGCGGTATGCGTTTTGGCGAAATGGATATTTTTCATCGTCACGAAGAAGGTTTCGACCGTGGCCGTGTGCAGTTCAGTATGGCGAATGCCATTGAACCTGGCACTTTTGATTTGGACACCATGGGCGAAGGGGATTGCCCTGGGGTGAGTTTCTTTATGGGCTTACCTGGTCCGAAGAACAGTATGAAGGCGTTTGATTTTATGCTGGAAACGGCGCAAGCCTTAGTACGTAACCTCGGTGGTGAACTGCGTGATGAGCGCCGCAGCCCGATGAGTGAGCAAACCATTGCACATTGTCGTCAACGAATACGTGATTTTGAGCGTCGGCGTTTGATGAAGAACAAACCTTAAATTTTACCAAGGCCCTGAGGGGCCTTGATTGTTTCTACCTTCCTTACGGTTTTATTTCGAGTTTTCTTTATGAGTCAACACAACGACATTACTCACGAACATATGCTGGAACTGATCCAGCAGCTGAATGATTACAGCTACGCTTATCATGTTAAAGATAATCCTTTGGTTCCTGATGCCGAATACGACCGCTGTTATCAACAATTACAAGCCATTGAAGCTGAGCATGAAGATTGGATACAAGCAGATTCACCCACCCAGCGAGTAGGTGAAAAGCCAGACAGTGGCTTTGAAAATGTTGCCCATACGGTGCCAATGCTGTCCCTTGATAATGCTTTTGATGATGTTTCTTTAGAGGACTTCGATCAACGCATTTGCAAGTTACTTGAAGTCGAGAATGTCACCTATTGTTGTGAGCCAAAGCTTGATGGATTGGCGATTAGCCTGCGTTATGAAAACGGTCGTTTAGTGCGTGGCGTGACGCGAGGAGATGGCTTATCTGGGGAAGACATTACCTCGAATATTAAAACGATTTACTCTGTGCCCTTGTCTTTGCGTACCGATAACCCGCCGCCAGTTTTGGAAGTGCGGGGTGAGATTTATATGCCCAAAGACGGCTTTGAAAAGCTTAATGCGCTTGCCGCCAAACGAGGCGATAAACTGTTTGTTAATCCTCGCAATGCCGCAGCTGGCTCGCTGCGCCAGCTTGATCCTAAAATTACCGCGGCGCGCCCTTTAGTGATGTGTGCTTACTCTATCGGTTATGTAGAAGGTTGGTCACAGCCAGCGAGTCATTACGAGGGGCTCGTGCAACTAGGTGAGTGGGGCTTTCGGATTAATGATCTGATGCAAACCGTTTCAGGCGCCGAAGGTTGTATTCAATATTATCAAATGCTCAATGAAAAACGCCCGAATCTGTCTTATGACATTGACGGTATTGTGTATAAAGTGGACCAAATAGAGCAACAAGAAGAACTTGGCTTTATCGCCCGTGCGCCACGTTGGGCTATTGCCCGTAAGTTCCCTGCGCAAGAAGAAGTGACCCGTATTTTAGGGGTAGATTTTCAAGTCGGTCGTACTGGGGCGATTACGCCGGTAGCGCGTCTTGCTCCTGTGTTTGTGGGTGGTGTGACTGTGTCTAATGCGACCTTACATAACAAGGATGAAATTGCCCGTCTAGGTGTTCAAGTGAATGACTATGTGGTGATTCGTCGTGCGGGTGATGTTATTCCTCAGGTTGTGCAAGTGCTTGAAGAGCGTCGTGTTGAAGGTGAAACCTCCCAAGTGAGTTTCCCTGATGCTTGTCCTGTGTGTGGTTCAGATCTAGAGCAAGTCGAGGGCGAAGCCGTGATTCGCTGTACCGGTGGCTTAGTTTGTGGAGCACAATTAAAAGAATCTTTGAAGCACTTTGTTTCCCGTAAAGCGATGGACATTGATGGTTTAGGGGATAAGCTCATCGAGCAATTAGTCGATCAAGAGCTGCTAAAAACGCCGGTGGATATTTTTACCCTAGTAGAGAAAAAAGACGCCTTGTTAGCGATGGAGAGAATGGGGCAAAAGTCGGTTGAGAAGCTATTAAATGCGATTGAGGTGGCGAAGAAAACACAATTTAACCGCTTTATTTATGCCTTAGGGATACGCGAAGTTGGCGAAGCGACGGCGCGTTCATTAACTCAGCACTTTGTGACACTGGATGCTTTGATGCAGGCTGATCAAGAGGCCTTAGTGGCGGTGGATGATGTGGGGCCTATTGTCGCGCAACATGTCAGAATGTTTTTCGAGCAAGAGCAAAATGTGTTGACGGTGCAAGGTTTGCTGGCAGCGGGGGTTGAATGGGAAACGAAAGTGATTGCCGACGCTGGTGAATTACCGTTAGCGGGAAAAACCTATGTCGTAACCGGATCGTTAAGTCAGTTTTCTCGAGACCAAGTGAAAGAGAAGTTGCAAACCTTAGGAGCCAAAGTGAGCGGTTCTGTGTCGGCGAAAACAGATTGTTTAGTGGCGGGCGAAAAAGCCGGTTCGAAACTCACCAAAGCGCAAAACTTAAACATTCCTATCTTAGATGAAGCGGGTGTTATTGCTTTACTTGAAAATCATGGGGCCGTTTAATGGATACATTAATTCCTTATGACTCGTTAGCAAGCGACACCTTGATGACCATTCTGGATGACATTGTGTCTCGTGAAGGTACGGATTATGGCGACTATGATTTGTCTGCAGAACAGAAACGTCAGCAAGCGATGAATGCACTCAAAGGGGGTCAAGCGGTGCTATTGTTTGATACTGAGAGTGAGACTATTAAAATGGTGCCGAAAGATACGCTAACGCATTACGACCTCATCTGAGGTCGTAATTTTCAACAAAGCAGTAGATTAAGACTGAGCGTCGCTGCAATCGCGAACGCAGTGGTTGATATTGTGGTCCATGGCGCGCGATGGCTCTTCGCCAGTGTTGCGCCCAACTATTTTTGCTGGCACGCCTGCAACCGTCGTGTGTGCTCCTACGGCTTCTAAAACAACGCTACCCGCGCCAATTTTAGCGCCTTCTCCGACCTCGATATTACCTAAGATCTTAGCGCCAGCACCAATCAATACGCCGGAGCGGATTTTCGGATGTCGATCACCATGCTCTTTCCCTGTGCCACCTAAAGTGACGGACTGAAGGATAGAAACATTGTCTTCGATCACGCAAGTTTCGCCGACCACCAAGCCTGTTGCGTGGTCTAACATGATGCCACTGCCTATCGTTGCAGCTGGATGTATATCGACACTGAAAACCATCGACATTTGCCCTTGCAGATAAAGAGCTAGACTTTGTCGGTTGTTTTTCCAAAGCCAGTTGGCAACACGATAAGTTTGTAAGGCATGGAAACCTTTAAAGAACAACAGTGGTGTCGTTAAGCTGTTGCAAGCTGCATCCCTTTCTTTTATCGATAAAATATCTTGCTCAATGCACTCAACAATGCCAGATTTAGGGTCCGATATCGCTTCTTCAAAGACTTCTCTTAGTACAATAGAAGGGATGGTGATGCTGTCTAGTTTGCAGGCTAGCAAAAAGCTAAGCGCAGAGCTTAACGATTCGTGCCTAAGGATAGTAGTATTGAAATAGCTGGCGAGAATGGGTTCATCTAAAGCCAGTTTTTTTGCTTCAGCTTGTAAAGATGACCATAAGTTGCCAGAAGTCACGGCATTATACATTGTGTTACTCAAGGGGCTATTTACCTATTTTAATTCGCAGCTAGAATGTAATTAATAGTGTTAGCATGAAACAAAACAAGGCTTAAGGCAAAGATTGCCACAGATTATGGAGACAGTATGACTAAAAAAACCGTTGCCGATGCATTACATGTATTTTACGAGCTAAATTCTACATTCGCGGATGCTTACTGGGAAACCAACGATATTAATCAAAAAGATCGTTTTTTTGCAATGAAGAGCATGTTACAAGATGAGCTGGATGAACTCCATAAGCTGAGTGTGCAAGATCATATTTATCCTTACGAATCGATTGACCCAGGTGTCTTGCAATTGCGTGATGAATTACGAGCTTTGCTGCCCGATATGAATCGAGTGGTGCTACGGCCACAGACCATCAAACGCTTTCTTGAACTGGTACCAAGTGCTTGTGAGTTATTCGAGCTATAAAAACAATGCCACCAATAATCCTGCTCATTGGGCAAGAAAATTGGTGGCAAACGAGCGTCTCATCCATCACACCAAGTATTAAAGCTGCTCATTGCGCTTGATAGCACGGATAGCAAAACGATTAGGGTGTAGTTTATCCATGATACTTTGCTCCAGTGGCGATGGTGTATTAGTAATTAAGTTAGCCAGGTAATGACCCGTTAGTGGCGTGGAAACAAGCCCACGAGAGCCATGGCCAATATTAATAAATAAGCCTTCTTGGTCGACATGCGTTTGATGGCTTTGCCATTTTGCATTTTTACTCAGCCGAGCATAATGGCTTTGTAATTCGCTTGGCGAAGCAATGGGGCCAACCATAGGGGCATAGTCAGGTATCGCACAGCGAAATGACACCCTGCCACCACATTGCTCCTCCGGGAGTGTCTCCTTCGGTAAGTGCAACAGCTCTTCTAAGATTCGAAGGTTGCGTTGTTGGCTTTCTGCTCTAACGCTTTCATCAGAATCTCTAATGTCATAGGTTGCGCCAAAATGTAGCGTGTCTTTAAGTGGCGGGGAGACATAACCTGCTTGGCAAAGTACATGTGTCGGACTGAGTTTGGCCAGTGGTTGATTTTTTGATGTGCAAGCTTGCTGAGCAGCATCGAGAGGTAAATAAGATACTTGACCGCGAATTGGATACGCCGGGGTAGACGGAAGGAAGTCGAGGTCATGGGTATCATTAGCGGTACAAATCACCACATGAGAAAAGTGTTGCTGCTGGCTTTGATGGCTAGCAAGCCACCGATGAGGTCCTTGCTTTACTTTTTCTAATGCACTTAATCGCGTTCTTAAAGACACCTTTATTTGCGGATGGTTGAGCAGTTTTTGGCACAGTTCGGTGAGCACTACCCAACCAGATAACGGCAAAAATAGGCTGCCGCTGTCGTCGTATTGACGCACGATTGATTCAGGGTAGAGTTTATTGTTTAGCAGCTGAGTAAAACGCTGTTGTTCTTTTGCGTTGGTAGGGCGCTGCTCTAAGCCGCATTGCTGCCAAAACACTGCTTGGTCATCGAGCTGAGAATACAGTCTGCTGGCATATAAATAAGCGCTTAAATAGAAGCGGTTGATGGGCGTGTCTTGACTTGCTAGTTTAGGGTAAAGCATACCCTGAGGGTTACCAGAGGCCTTACACGCAATGCTATCTCCTTGCTCCCATACGGTGACCTTAACACCCTGTTGTGCAAGGGCGAATGCCGTTGTAGCACCTGCTAAGCCGGCTCCTACCACTAAAACCTCTGGGGTGGTTGAGGGAGATTCCGCGGTTTTGTTGGGGCGGACATTAAACCAGGCTTTACCTTGTGACATTCGTTCACTAAAAGATTGGCTTTGCTGTGTTAGCTCGCCGATGGCCATTTCGCGTTTGTGGCCAAAACCTTTCACTTTACGTACCTCAAACCCCACTTCTTGCAACCCTCTACGGACAATACCCGCTGCGGTAAAGGTCGCGAAACTGGTGCCTTGATGGCTCAGTCGGTGAATGTGTTGAAACAAACTCGGGGACCACATTTCAGGGTTTTTGCTAGGAGCAAAACCATCAAGAAACCATGCGTCAACATCGGCATTGAGCGCGGCAAAGCCTTCTTCTGCTTCACCAAACCATAGGGTTAATTGAATGCGACCTTGTGCCAGTTCTAGCCGGTGCAAGCCATGACTTAACTCAGGGTAGTGGGCAATAAGGGCTTGGCTATATGGCTGTAAAGAAGGCCACATTTTCAAGGCATTTTCTAACGCCGCTTTATCGAGTGGAAACTTCTCCACCGAAATGAAGTGTAAGCTGGCGTTGGTTGGAGCGTCTTCTATAAACGCTTGCCAAGCACAAAGAAAGTTGAGTCCTGTGCCAAATCCTGTTTCCGCAATGGTAAAGTGAGCATTGCTGGCGGGGTCAGTCGTTAGTTTTTTCCAACGCTCGCTAAGATTGTTGTGTTGAAGAAACACATAGCGAGTTTCTTCAAGGCCTGCATTTTTATCAAAATAAACGTCGTCAAATTGAGTGGAATGCGGTGCACCATCTTCTCCCCAGTTAAGCTGGGGAGAAGCTAAACAATAACTAGTTAACACGCTTGATGCTCTCGATTACAACAGAAGTAGAAGGGACATTTTGGTAAGGGCCAACAGAGTGAGTTGGTTGTGTGGAAATGGCGTCGACCACCTCCATCCCAGAGACAACATGGCCAAACACGGTATAGCCTGCAGCACCGCGAGCGCCGTCATTTAGGAAGGCATTGTCTTTTTCATTGATAAAAAACTGCGAGGTGGCGCTGTTTGGGTTTTGAGTGCGCGCCATAGCTATGGTGCCGCGCTTATTGTCTAGGCCATTGTTACCTTCATAAGGGACAGGGGCGTGGGTAGTTTTTTGCGTCATGTCAGCGGTAAAGCCACCACCCTGGATCATAAAGCCAGGTATAACACGGTGAAAAATTGTGCCGTTATAAAAGCCCTCGTCAACATAGGTGAGGAAGTTTTTTACTGTTTTCGGGGCTGCGTTGTCATTTAAGTCGAGGCGAATGTTACCGTGATTAGTGGTGATATCGACTTCTGTTGCATTGGCTTGGCTGCATAGGGCAGTAAAGATAAGGCTAACGATGAGGGTTTTACGCATAATAGGCTTTCCTTAAGTCATAAGTGCCCCAATAATATTGGCAGCATGACGGCGCGCCAAGTCATTTTGGCTTTTTTAGTGATTATTGTGGAGAGAAGGATGCGGACAGCGGTTATTGAGATTGAATATTGCACCTTATGTCGTTGGATGTTGCGAGCAGCATGGCTGTCTCAAGAATTGTTGACGACGTTTGATGACGATGTGAAAAGTGTCACCTTGATTCCAACGCAAGGGGGGATTTTCAAAGTTAGGGTGAATGGACAGGAGGTTTGGTGCCGTAAAGCGGAAAATGGTTTTCCCGAAGCGAAAGTATTGAAGCAAAGAGTGCGTGATGTGATCGACCCTGAGCGAGATCTGGGGCATTCGGATGTGAAATCAGCAGATTAAAAAAGCCGTTCTGCTAATAACAAGCAGAACGGCTTGGGATTAATCCACAGTGACTGAGATTAGTTTGGAAAAACCTGTTTAAAAGGTTTGACTGTGACACTGCTGTAAACCCCTACTTCAAGATAAGGGTCAGCATCAGCCCATGCTTGAGCCTCTTCTAGAGAAGCAAACTCAGCGATAACAACACTGCCAGTAAAGCCCGCATCGCCAGGGTTATCTGAATCAATTGCAGGGTTTGGGCCGGCAACAACAAGACGCCCCTCATCCAGTAGTTGTTGTAAACGCGCTAGGTGTGCTGGGCGCGCTTGTTTACGACCAGGAAGGCTGTTTTCTACATCGTGACCAATGATGGAGTAGAGCATGTTTATTCCTTGTTTTGTATGTGTGAAGAAAGGTAGATGCCCTGCAAAATAATAAAGGCAAGGGTCATCCCCAATAAACCAAACAATTTGAAATCAACCCAAATGTCTTCACTGAAGGTGAAAGCAACATAAAGGTTGACGGCACCTGATAAGAGAAAAAAGGCAACCCAGGCTAGATTAAGCGTACGCCAAACCTTAAAAGGGAGCTGAATTTTATCGCCCATCATGCGTTCTATAATATTGCGCTCGCCAATGAATTGGCTGCCTAAAAAGGCAATGGCAAATAAGCCATTGACGATTGTTGGCTTCCACTTAATAAATTCACCGTCACCGAGTAATACCGTGGCGCCACCTAAAAGTACCACTAAAGCCAAAGAGACGAGATGCATCTTTTCTACTTTTCTATGGCGCACCCAGTTATAGCCCACTTGTAACACGCTAGCGGGAATAAGTATGGCGGTGGCAAGTATGATGTTGCCGGTTGCCTTGTAAACAACGAAGAAGACCAAGATGGGGAGAAAGTCGAATAATATTTTCATATAAAAACCAATTTATGTATGCTGAACCCATGATAACTACCATTCCTTTTAAAGAACAGCCTCTCTATGCCTGAATCCGCGAGTTACCGTAAAGTTGATCTACATACCCATTCCACATTTTCGGATGGCCGATTGACGCCAACCCAGCTGGTGGATCTGGCGGTTGAGCAAAAGGTTAGTCTGTTCGCATTAACCGATCATGACACCTTAGATGGCTTGGCTGAGGCGCGAGCTCAGGCCGCCGCACACCAGTTGCCTTTTTTAAATGGGGTTGAACTTTCTACCCAATGGAAAGGCATTCCTCTGCACATGGTGGCACTGAATTTTGACCCTAACAATGCGGCACTTAATGCGCTGGTAGAGAAAAATCAAGGGATTCGATTGGACAGAGCGCGCCGCATTGCAGACCTATTGGTGAAGCAGGGTTTGCCTGATTTGTTTGATGAGGCCGTCGCTTTGGCTGGCAATAGTCAATTGGGACGCCCCCATTTTGCCAGTTTAATGGTGGAAAAGGGGTTGGTGAAAGACGCCAATAAAGCCTTTGATCGATACTTAGGCAACAAGCGCTTGGGAAGTCTTAGGGACGTGTGGCCAGAGCTTGAAGAGGTATTGGGAGTGTTGAGAGAGCAGGGAATGGCGCTGATTTTAGCTCACCCTAAACGTTACCCATTAACGGTGACTAAGCTGAAAAGGTTATTGGCGGATTTTACCGCGTGGGGAGGAACTGGCATGGAAATCGCTTCTGGTAACGAGCGGCCTGACCATGTTCGCCTGTTAGAGCGCTTGTCACAAGAGTTTGGTTTGGATGCTTCTGTGGGGAGTGATTTTCATGGCCCGTTTGGTCCTTGGACTCAAGTTGGCCATTTTACTCAGATTCATGAGACGAGTGTGGATTTAGTGTGGCGCGATTGGGTTTAGCTTTGAGTTGAGTGTTAAGGCTTTTATGGTCTAGTATGTGATTGATATGACGAATTTTTAGTCGTCTTCATAGAATCAACGGAGTGCACTTTGAGTCAGTTTTTTCAAATTCATCCAGAAAATCCGCAAGTGCGCTTGATTAAGCAAGCCGCTCAGGTGGTTCGAGCTGGTGGAGTGATCGCCTATCCAACAGATTGCGGTTATTCGCTAGGCTGCCATCTAGGTGATAAAGCGGCGATGGACCGAATTAAATCGATTCGTCGCCTGGACGATAAGCATAACTTTACTCTGGTGTGTCGAGATTTGTCTGAAATATCGACCTATGCTCGGTTTGATAATCACCTATATCGTTTGCTGAAGAATAATACGCCAGGGCCGTATACCTTTATTTTTCATGCGACATCCGTGGTGCCTAGGCGCCTCATGCACCCTAAGCGTAAGACAATAGGCATTCGTATACCTGATAATCGGATAGTCTCCGCTTTACTCGACGAGTTAGCTGAGCCTTTAATGAGTGTGTCGCTTATTTTGCCCAATGAAACCGAGCCTATGACCGACCCTTATGATATTCGAGATACTTTAGAACATGCCCTAGATTTAGTGATTGATGGTGGTTTTTGCGGTCTAGAGCCAACCACGGTAGTGATGATGGATTCTGATAAGGTTGACGTTGTTCGAGTCGGCGCTGGTGATCCGGCGCCTTTTATGTAAAAAGTTAGCCATGTCGCTGTCAAGCGTCGCTGTGTATGACTATAATGCCCAAAATTCTATGTTTAAAAAAATGGGTTGCTGAGAAGCATTCCCTCTAAGAGGTTCGTAATGGACGAAAAGTTACAGAAAGTATTAGCGAGAGCCGGTCAAGGCTCACGTCGTGAAATGGAAAACCGCATTCGTGAAGGCCGTGTCTTGGTGAATGGTGAGGTCGCGACGTTAGGTGATCGAGTGAGTGTCAGTGATGCTATCGAACTGGATGGTTACACAGTAAAAGTGACAGAAGCTGGCGAAGGCCGTCGAGTCATTATTTACAACAAACCAGAAGGTGAAGTATGTACTCGTAAAGACCCTGAAGGTCGACCAACCGTGTTTGATAAGTTGCCAAAATTACGCGGTGAGCGTTGGATCGCGGTGGGACGCTTAGACATAAACACGTCTGGCCTTTTATTGTTTACCACAGATGGTGAGCTAGCAAACCGCTTGATGCACCCATCCACTGAAATCGATCGTGAGTATCTGGTTCGGGTGATGGGAGAAGTGACCGAAGAAAATATTGCGACTTTGAAAAAAGGCGTAAATTTAGAAGATGGACAAGCAAAATTTACCGACATAGTAGATGGTGGTGGTGAAGGGATCAACCGTTGGTTCTATGTTTGTTTGATGGAAGGCCGTAACCGTGAAGTGCGTCGTTTATGGGAATCTCAAGGGGTGAAGGTTAACCGTTTGAAACGGGTTCGCTTTGGTCCTATCTTCTTGCCATCGAAGGCAAAAGTCGGTCGTTGGGTAGAAATGGAAGACGCTGATGTGAATTCATTGTGTACCATGGTAGATTTAAAAGTATCGGCAATTGCACAGAAAACACAGCAACAAAAATTGGACGTAAAACGTTCGAAAAACAAACAGCCTGGCGGTGCGCGTCGCCCTAAAGGGTTTGATTGGCAGAGTACGGATAAGCCTGAATTCAAACCTAAAAAGCCGGGTAAGCGTACCTTTAGGTAGTAAAAACAGTTGTAAGGAGTCGTAAAAGCATGGTTCGCTGGATAAGCCTTTTTGTTGTAGTTTTAGTCATAGGTTTTTTTGTCTATATCAAGATTAATAATCGGCCTCCAGAGGATTTGGGGGTGACAGCTGGCGTATTTAACCCCTGCCCAACGACTCCTAATTGTGTTTCTAGTCAAGCCGATAAGGCGGATGCGGAACACTACATTGCGCCGCTTATTTATCGTGGTAGTCGCAAAGACACTCAGCTTGATATTGAGTCCTATTTTCTTGATCAAGGTAATGCCAAGATCGTAAACAGCCAATTAGGGTATGTTCATATCGAGGTGGCAAGCGCTTGGTTTGGCTATATCGATGATGTTGAGTTTTACTTGCCAGAGGCGGATAGCGTGGTACATGTAAGGTCTGCGTCTCGAGTTGGTTACTCAGACTTAGATGTGAATCGACAGCGTATTGAAAAGCTTAAAGATCATCTAAAAGACTAACTTTTAGTGTGCAGCAATCGACTTATTAGAAAAATATTTATCAGGATGAGGGTTAACCATGAATACGGACGAGAGCCAAACTATTTTAATTGTGGAAGATGACGAACGTTTAGCGTCACTTACCCAAGAATACTTAATCAAAAATGGCTTTTCAGTGAACATTGAATCAGATGGTCGGGCTGCCATTACCCGTATTGTCGAAGAGCAGCCTTCTCTTGTTATTCTGGATCTCATGTTGCCAGGTGCAGACGGTTTCACTATTTGCCGTACTGTACGCAATGACTATAAGGGGCCTATCCTTATGTTGACGGCGCGCAGTGATGATGTAGACCAGATTCTTGGTTTGGAGATTGGTGCAGATGACTATGTATCAAAGCCAGCTAAACCGCGTGTTTTATTAGCTCGAGTGCAGTCATTATTGCGCCGTAGCACACAGGATGTTGACCCGTCAGCAGCCGGTCAAAATAAAACCGAGCAAACCTTAACGTTTGGTCCCTTGGTCATTGATAATTCACGTCGCGAAGCATGGCTAGCCAGTGATGAAATTGAGCTAACCAGCGCTGAATTTGATTTGCTTTGGTTGCTCGCTAGCAATGCCGGTCGAATTCTCAGTCGAGAAGAAATTTTTGGTGAGTTGCGTGGTATTGAATACGACGGCCAAGACCGTTCTGTTGATGTACGTATTTCTCGGATCCGCTCTAAAATTGGTGATGACCCTATTCACCCGCGTCGTATTAAAACAATACGCAGTAAAGGCTATCTCTTTGTAAAAGAGGTGTAACCACCACATGCAAAAAGAAATGTGGCGGCTGTATCGACACCTTATTATAGGTTGTCTGATTATTTTAGTGGGGTGTTATGCCGCCATAGAATTTGCCATGTTTCGTGTTGCCGAAGCGAAACATGAGCAAGTGCTGTGTGTTGATGCTGAGTTGAGTGTTGCTTTGCTGTCGATGGCAGGAAAAAATGCCGTGCCCGAATCCCAATTTCGTTGGCAAGTGCTGGATAGACCAAAGGGCCTTGCTCAGACTCAAGCATTATTAGCACAAAAGAAATGGCAGCGTTTATCAAACGGTGATTATCAACTGGCTTTTGGTACTGACGCTGGTGCGAGTTTTGTTGGGGTAGCTGCTGCAGACAGTAAGCGCTTTCATCTCGAGGCTTTGTTAAAAGGCTTGCTGCTTTCTCCTCTTTCCTATGCCGATAAACTTTCTCTACTGCAATCTATATCTTGCTTAAGTGTTGACCCCGTCTCTTCTGAAATGACCAGTTCAGTAGAGGGTGTGACGTTAACCTATGGTGTCCATAATAAACATGGTTTTTTATGGACTGGGCATGCAGACAGCGATGAATACTATATTTCTATTGATCATATTGGTCCGCTTTCACTGACTTTTACTGTCGTTGCGATTGTCGCTATTGCCATTATTGCTATGCTGGCTTTAATTTGGCGGGAATTGTTTTATTTGGATTTGAAGCGCAAGAACTTCGAAAATTTGACGCGACAAATTGCACGCGGACGCAGTGGTCTGCCAAAAGAAATTCCGGACAGTAATGGTACCCTTAAGGAACTGGCATATTCGTTTGATTCTATGTCGTCGCATATTCAGCGCTTGCTAAAAGTGCAGCGAGAAATGATCAATGCAATCTCCCATGAATTGCGTACGCCCATTGCTCGACTTCGCTTCGGTTTAGAAGTAATAAAAGACGACGCGGATCAATCTATGTTTGATACCGTGACGGCATTGGAAGGGGATGTTGAAGAGCTGAATACCCTGGTCGATGAGGTTCTTACATACGGTAAATTGGAAGAGGGTTCCTTGGCACTTAATTTCCAAGAAACCAGTGTTAAGCAATTATTAGGGTCTATTTTAGAAAACAATGAGCCTTTGCTGAAACATTTGGAGGTGGTCATAGATGTCCCTGATAATGATGAAGTGGTGGCTGATGAGCATCATCTGCATCGAGCCTTACAAAACCTAATTTTGAACGCTTCAAAGTATGCGAACAGTAAAATCGCGATTGTTTTTTCATCCGACGATGAGCGCTGGCAATTAGACATTGAGGATGATGGACCAGGAATTGCGATTGAAGACCGAGATAAAGTGTTTATTCCGTTTCAACGCTTAGATAATAGCCGTACCCGTGCCTCTGGTGGTTATGGCTTAGGTCTGGCGATTGTTCAGCGAATTGCCTTTTGGCATGGTGGCGCGGTATTGGTGGATGCGAGTGAGCTCGGAGGGGCAAAATTCAGTCTTATTTGGTCTCGAAATCAGCATCAGAAAAGTGTCTCCTGATGCTAAATTCGAGCCTCGCCAGGTTGCTATAAATCTGGCGATAAAATGCCCTTTAGGTTTTTAAAGCAGGTTTTAGAGGCGGTATTAATTAAATCCTCCATATAGGCGTTTTGTCGTTGGTCTTTTCTGATAGCTAAGTAGAGCTTACACCAAACGCCTTCCTCTCCTAGTGATTTTGTCAGTACATACTGACGGTTTGAATATTCCGTCAGTGCCCAATTCGGGATGCAGCAAACGCCGCGTCCACTGGCGACCAATTGCATCATCATCAAAGTGAGTTCGCTGTGACGGATTTTGCTGGGCGCGATACCGGCGGGGTTCAAAAAGTGTTTAAAAATGTCTAAACGCTCCGGCTCTACTGGATAAGTAATCAAGGTTTCCTGTTCGAAATCCTCAGGAGTTAAATACTCTTTTTTGGCGAGCCTGTGGTGTCTTGATAGCGCGACTTGTGCCTCATATTGAAACAAAGGAATGTATTCTATATTTGGTAAATCTTGAGGGTCTGAGGTCACCACCAGGTCAAGATCTCCCCGAGCTAGAGCGGGCAAAGGCATAAAGCTAAAAGCGGTGGAAAGGTCTAATTCGACATCCGGCCAGTGCTCCCTAAAATGATCAATGGTTGGCATTAACCACTCATAACAGCTGTGGCATTCGATGGCGATATGCAAGCGACCGCTTTCGCCTTCAGCAAAGCGTTGTATGTCTCTTTGCGCTGAACGAAATGACAGCAATACGTCATCGGCCAGTTGTAATAATCGAAGTCCTGCACTGGTGAAACGAACGGGTTTAGTTTTGCGAATAAACAATGCGCAATCGAGTTTTTCTTCTAAGTCCTTTAGCTGGTGAGACAGTGCTGATTGGGTCAAATGCACCCGTTCAGCGGCTTCGACTAAGCTGCCCGTTTCCCGTAACGCTGTCAGCGTTTTTAAATGCCTAACTTCAATAATACTCATAATAATGTACAGTAAGTGAGTTTGATTCAGTGAATGGAAGCGAAAAAAGCCCATGAGTACCAAAAAGGGTATCATGGGCTATTAGATTTTTATTTATGACACAATAAAAATTCGAGTAGGGCTTTTTGTGCGTGAAGGCGGTTTTCTGCTTCATCCCAAACAACAGAGTCTGGGTGGTCTAGTACTTCAGCTGAGACTTCTTCACCACGGTGAGCAGGGAGGCAATGCATAAACAAGGCATCTTGGTGTGCCAATGACATTAACTCTGTATTGACTTGAAAGCCGTCAAAGTCTTTTAGTCTCTGTTCTTGCTCATCTTCTTGACCCATAGAGGCAAACACGTCTGTGGCGATCAAATCCGCGTCTTTTGCGGCGTCTTTTGCATTGTGTAATACCGTGACGCGATCTTTATGTTCAGCGACCAATTCAGGGTTTGGTTCATAACCTTTTGGACAGGCGATGACGAGTTGGAAGTCCAACAATGCGGCGGCATTTATGTAGGAGTTACACATGTTGTTGCCGTCGCCAACCCAAACCACTTTTTTGCCTTCGATTGAGCCGCGGTGTTCTTGGTAAGTTTGCATATCCGCAAGCAACTGGCATGGGTGATAATCGTCTGTTAGGGCATTGATGACAGGCACAGAGGAGTATTTAGCAAAGGTTTCAACCAAGCTGTGTTCGAAGGTTCGGATCATCACTGCATCCACCATGCTAGAGATCACGCGAGCACTGTCTTCTACCGGTTCACCACGACCTAGCTGTGTGTCTCGAGATGATAGGAATAAAGCATGTCCACCAAATTGGGCCATACCGGATTCGAATGAAACGCGTGTGCGAGTGGAAGACTTTTCAAAAATCATCCCTAGGACACGATTTTTAAGCGGTTCGTAGAGTGCGCCTTCACGATGAATTTTCTTAAGCTCTGAAGCTCGAGATAGTAGCTGTTTTAACTCTGCGGACGAAAGGTCTTTGAGAGTAAGAAAATGCCTTGGCGACACGCTAAACTCCTTAATTGTCTTTTTAAAAGGGGAATCGCCCAATTTAATACACTCAGCTAAGTGAGTAAAGGGCAATTGGCTTTAGAAAGAACAAAGGAAACCTTTCTTTTGGGGTTGTAAACACTAGGTAAGTCCCAATAAACTTGGTCAAGTTGATGAATTTAGCGTGATGCTAGGTTTGATGGCATTGCGAACAGACAAGGTGAATGAGGTTTTATAATGAGCAATACAATCGATACGATTAAAGAACAGATAGAAAATAACGACATCCTTCTTTATATGAAGGGTAATCCTCGTGCGCCGCAATGTGGTTTTTCATCACAAGCAGTGCAAGCATTGATGGGATGTGGCGAACGTTTCGCTTTCGTTAATATCTTGGAAAATCCAGACATCCGTGCTGAATTACCTAAGTTTGCTAATTGGCCAACCTTTCCACAACTTTGGGTGAAAGGCGAGTTGGTAGGTGGTTGCGACATTATTGTAGAAATGGCTACCAGCGGTGAGCTGCAAACTTTGATCAAAGAAGCGGTAGGTTCCACTGAAGAGTAAAAAGTAGCGTTAATCGCCTGTTAAAAAGCACACATTGATTTCCAATGTGTGCTTTTTTTATCGGTGTGATGGGCGCCCGTTTAGACGATTTCGTAAAGCTCTAGCGGTAATTCATCTGGATCGGCAAAGAAGGTAAATCTTTTACCGGTAAGCTGGTCGACACGAATCTCTTCAACGGCAATCTGGTGCGCTTTAAGATGCTTAATGCAGGCTTCTAAATCTGTCACTGCAAATGCTAAATGCCTCAGCCCTTGAGCTTCTGGATGTGAAGGGCGTGCAGGTGGTGTTGGAAAAGAGAAAAGCTCAATCTGTTCATGATCGCTGACTTTTAAATCCAGTTTAAAAGAGTGGCGCTCTTCTCGATAGGTTTCACGAATAATCTCAAAGCCCAATATCTTATGATAAAAATGTTTTGAGGTTGAGTAGTCAGAGCAAATAATGGCTACATGATGAAGGTGCGAAACCTGAAACATAGTGGGCTCCTTACTAGATTTTCTTCTTTAGTTCATTGGCCAGTTCAATGACTTGTCGGCGAAACCAAATATGGCTGGCATCATGATGGAGCAATGAGCTCCAGATCATTTTCAGTTCGATTTTGGGTATTTTAAAGGGAGGCTCCATGATGGCTAGGTCTGGATTGTTCCGATTAATCATCGCGACTTTTCTAGGCAAGGTGGCAATAAGGTCTTGCTCAAGGGCGAGGTGCATTGCAGTATGGTAGCTTCGAGTAAACACACGAATGCTGCGTGTTTTATTGATGCTTTGCAGCGCTTCATCTACCCAACCCAGTTTTTGTACATCGTTCGGGTCCATGCCGACTCCCACGCCAAAGCCTGTCTTACTCACCCAAATATGTTGTGATTGTAAGTAGCTTTCTAGATTGAAATGGCTCTTAAGAGGGTTGGCAGAACTCATCATGCAGACAAAATCATCGAGCCATATGCTTTTTTGGTGAAATGACTGAGGCAACTCTTCGAAGCGGTTGATTGCCATATCAATTTTACCTGCCTCAACATCATGAAAAGTGACATCGCTGGGGGTCATTATATCGAGGGTAATGCCAGGGGCCTTTTCTCGCAGTCTGTTTAATAGTCGAGGTATCACTGTTGAGGCCGCGTAGTCACTGGCCATAATGCGAAAAACTCGAGTGCTGGTGCGTTCGTTAAAGTCGGCTTCTGGTTGCAGCGCTTCTTCTAGCTCCAATAATACTTTTCTGACCACTGGCTGTAGCCGCAATGCCTTCTCAGTAGGCTTCATTCCTTCACTAGTGCGAACCAGTAATGGGTCGTTGAGTAAGTCTCTGAGCCTTTTCAATCCATTACTCATCGCAGGCTGAGTGATGTTTAATTTACTTGCTGAACGGGTAACATTGCATTCTCGTAGCAAGACATCCAAGTAAATAAGTAGATTCAGATCGATTTTGTTTATATTCATCTTTTTTATGCTAACCAGCTGTTTGATCGCTTTAGTGAATTGATTGTATTGACCTCGCTATAAAGTACAACCAGAGGAAGGCTATTTCGGTGAACTTTCTTTATGGAGAAGAAAAAGTCTGTGTCTCTTGGTCGCTTTGTTGGCTTCTGGCATAATACGGCCCCTTGATGGGGTTGTGTGTTCGTTGGCTATTTGGCCATTGTGCTTTTTTCTCTTTCCCTATTCTGGTTTCTGGCCCGCCTGTATGGTTCTTAATGAGGTAACAATGAAGGCTTCCTGCTTATGTGGTTCTGTTGAGTTCAGAATTACATCCCCTTTTATAAGTGCGAGTATTTGCCATTGTACCCAGTGTCGAAAAACACATGCAGGTACCGGTGCGGCTTACGGCACTTGTTTAAAAGAAGATATTGAGTGGATCTCGACAAAAAAAAGAGTACGTCGATTTGCTTCTTCTGAGCGTGTGCGAAGAGGGTTTTGTAAGGACTGTGGTAGTCCAATTTATTACTATAATAAGGACTTCCCTAACCATATTGAGATTTCGTTAGGGGTGTTGGATGAAGAGCCCAATTTGGCTCCCGATCATCATCTGTTTGTCGACAGTAAGCCTGCTTGGTATGCAATAGAAGATGATTTGACGCAATACCCAGAACTAAAATAAACGTAACCGTACAGCAAGCTGGGCGCCGCTGTGCTTATGGTGTTGTCTATTATAGTGAGGGCAGGGCATAACACTGATCAAAAAAGCCTTGGGCATTTTTGGTGAGAGTGGTGTTTTTAGGTGTCACAATTAATAGGTTACGAGTCAGTTCAAGGGGCGTTTCATAGAGCCTGATTAATCCTGAACTCAACTCTTGAGAGAGGGCCATGCGTGATAAGCAGCCAAGCCCCATTTTATGAATCACAGCTTGTTTAACGGCTTCCATATGGGCCAAGGAAAGTACCACATTGAGTTGAGTGATGTTTTTCCCCATCGCCTGCTCAAGTATGTTTCTGGTGCCAGACCCGACTTCACGCATTACCCAGTCCGCATTTTGTAGATCATCCCAAGATAAACTCTCAGCTCGATTTTCTTGAGTAGAGCCAAAGACAACCAGCTCGTCTTTCAACCATACTTTCGTCATTAACTCAGCATGTTGGCAATAACCCTCAATGAAACCCACTTCTGCTTTCCCTGTTAGCAGCTGCTGAATAACGTGTTGGGTATTTCCAATATCAAGATTAAAGCGGATATTGGGGTGCTTTTGTTTAAAGATCGACATCTGCTCCGGCAGCAAATAGTTTCCCACACTGACGCTGGCGGCAATGTGCAGTGATCCACTTAGCTCATCATCACTGCCCATGCTTTCAATTTGCTCGATCTGGCTGAGCACAGCACGCGCTTGAGGCAATAAATGTCGAGCTTGTGGAGTGATTTGCAAGCGTTTGCCGTGCCGGCGAAACAGTGGTTGGCCTAACAAAGCTTCTAGTTCTCGCAATGCCTGACTGGCAGCGGGCTGGCTAATGGCCACCATATCCGCTGCCGCAGTGACCGAGCCTGTGTGCACTACGGCTTCAAATATTTGTAATTGTCTTAAGGTGATTCTCATGCACTTATTGTATCCGCATTTGGAATTCAATGAGTAGCCATTTAAGGATTTAATAGTCGTGGACTTGGCTTATCTTCCTCAAAATGGGTTAAATTTTCTAAAGTGGTCGCCGCAATGTGATCCAGCGCTTCTTGAGTAAAGTAACCTTGATGCCCCGTGACGACGACATTAGGGAAAGTAAGCATGAGTTGAAAAACACTGTCGTGGATGATGTTGGAAGACATGTCCTCGAAAAAAATAGCGTTTTCTTGCTCATAAACGTCCAACCCCAAATAACCGATCTTGCCACTATATAAGGCGTCGATCGCCTGTTGCGCGTTGACTAATGCGCCACGGCTGGTATTGATAATCATCACACCATCTTTCATTTTAGCTAGGCTCTGGCTATTTATAAGATGATGGGTAGAAGCGTTAAGTGGGCAGTGTAAGCTAATAATGTCGCTTTCAGCGTATAAGGTTTCAAGGTCGGTGTATTCGCATCCTTGGCTAATAAGCGCGTCATTCGGGGCGATGTCATAGCAAAGGACACGACAGCCAAAGCCTCTCATGATCGAACAAAAGGCTTGGCCTATGCGGCCGGTGCCAATACAGCCAATGGTGCGGCTTTGTAAGTTAAAGCCTAATAGCCCTTCCAGAGCGAAATTTCCCTCTTTCACTCTGTGATAGGCGCGATGAGTCTTTCTATTAAGTGTCATAATGAGGGCAACGGCATGTTCAGCAACGGATGTGGGGCTGTAATCCGGTACATGATAAACCTTAATGTTGGCCGCTTTTGCTGCATATAGGTCAACGTTATTGAATCCAGCACAGCGTAATGCAATCGCTCTGACACCATGGCGTGCAAGATACTCTATGACGTGCCTGTCTATATTGTCATTGACAAAGCAGGCTATCGCATCAAAACCATTTGCAAGACTCATGGTTTCAGGGCTAAGACGGCTTTCAAAATAAGTTAAGGCAAGTGACGGGGTGTGAACTGCCGCCTCAGAAAGGGTTCTTTGATCGTAGGGTTTGCATGAGAACACAGCCACTTTCATCATATTCTGCTCCAAAAGAGTATTTGACCAGGTTAAAAAGAATACTATGAGCCTAGATAAAAAAACTATTTTGCTAGAGCTTTTTGTATAGAGTGTTGATTTGACTCAATATAAATTTTCTTCCTGTCTTTATTGATGAATTTTTATGAAAACTTGATTGACCCGATGCTAAGAAGCAGTCTACAATCAATTTCGTTTAAAAGAGTTGGCAATATTTATGTCCAGAGTTGCGAATACTACGTCAAGTATGTTCGGTCCTGTTAAGTCATAAGTAATACCGAGTTTTTTTAGCACAACAACGCATGATGATGACATCTGCGTGTAAATTAACTTACCTACAGGAAAAACAGACATGTCTGACGTAGTAACTGGTACAGTAAAGTTCTTCAACGAAACTAAAGGTTTCGGTTTCATCACTCAGGATTCAGGTCCTGATGTTTTTGTTCACTTCTCTGCAATCAACACTTCTGGTTTCAAAACTTTGGCTGAAGGCCAAAAAGTTGAATTCCAAGTAGCTCAAGGCAAAAAAGGCCCTGAAGCTCAAAACGTTACTCCTTTATAAGGAAACGTTGCTGAGACTATCTCAGCAGTGCGAATGCTAAAAAGCGACTTTTAAGTCGCTTTTTTTGTTTTTATACAAAGTGAGAAATCATAACGCGTCTGTTGAGTAGTAATGTGTCGCTCGTGTTTCACCAGGCGCCCAGCAGAGTGAGTAAGAAAAAACGGAGGATGATCAGGATGGCAGCCAAATCATTGCAAGAGCAGCTTCTAGGAGCTGGCCTTGTAGATAAAAAGAAAGTTAAAAAGCTGAAGGCAGAAAAGCTTCAGCATAAGCAAAAAGTAAAAAAGGGCAAAGCGGTTGCAGAAGATGACGCCGCCCGTCAAGCTGAGCTGAAAGCGCAGCGGGAAGAAAAAGCGGCAAAAGATCGTCAGCTCAACTTAGAGAAACAAAAAGAGCTTGAGTTGAAAGCAGTGCAAGGTCAGATTCGTCAGATGATTATTCAGAATCGAGTGCGCAAACAAGATGGCGATATCGCTTACCATTTTACCGACGAGAAAAAAGTTAAGCAGCTTTATGTGAGTTCAGACATGCATGAAGACTTAACCAAAGGTCGTTTGGCGATCGCTAAACTAGAAATGGCTTACGAGCTGATACCTGAGCCGGTTGCGCTAAAGATTATTGAAAGGGACGAGAGTTTTATTTTAGTCTGCAATAGTCGAACGGAAAGAGTGGAGGATGAAGACGATCCTTACGCGGACTTCCAGATCCCTGATGACCTTATGTGGTAAGCAGTAGTTCCCCCCGCTAGGCGCTGTTGGTGACAAAATACCGTGGCGTCTATCATTTAGATAATGTTTTTCATGGCCTTTTTTCTTTACCTGCCTTTGTTCTACACAAGGCGAGCTTGGTCATACTACTTTCTTATTATTTGCTAATTTTGAGTCGGTTGACTAAGACGACTCCCTATTATTGTGCAAAAAATAACGATTAATAGCCGATTTTTATGTCAGTCGTATTAAATCAAGAAAAAAGTTTTGTTTTTTTGTTTAATGTGCATATAATGTTCATGAAGTAGGGATAAATTATGCAAGTGATTGCCTTCTTGTTGCCTATTTCGTGAGAATGTTTAGATTGTTTGATTGTTGCTTGCACATATCAAGCGCTCATAAAAAGAACGCAATACATCATCTATAAGGGAAACGAGAATGAAAAAATCAATTGTCGCTCTTGCAGTATCTAGCGCTGCTCTTGCCTCTGTCTCTGCTTATGCTGCAGAAGACACGTCTTTAGACTTCTACGGTAACATTCAATACGCCTATGCTAACTCTGAAGCGAATGGTGCAGGTTCTGAATTTGTAGATAACGGCTCTACTGTTGGTGTTAAAGGTGACTCAAAAGTTACTGATGACCTAACTGCTTTTTTCAAATACGAACTAGAATTTAAAGCTGATAATCAGGCAGATCGTGATAATGAGTATAGCGGATCAAAACTTGATCAGGCTTTCGTTGGTTTGAAAGGTAATTTTGGTTCAGTAACTGTTGGTACCCACGATACTATCTATAACAACGCCATCCAAGATGCGGTAGATCAGTTTGAGTATTTTGGTATTGATAGTGCTAAAGGCTCTTCTCAAGGTGATACTATCACTTACTTCTCACCTTCCATGAGTGGTTTTGAAGTGCAACTAGCTGTTCAGACTAAAGGCAGTGCAATTGATGGTGAGGACAATGATGGATCGTATAGCGGTAATGCGCCAATGGCTGTATTGAAATACTCCAACGATCTAGTGTCTGTTGCTTTGGGTTACGATTCTCGTGAAAATACTGTTGCATCAGATGCAGATGCAAGCACAGGTCTTGCAGTAACAGTGACACCTATGGATAACTTGTCTATCACTGCAAAATACGAGACAACAGAAGATTATGCTGATTACATTGGTCTAGCGGCTCGTTACGGCTATGGAATGGGTGATGTATACGGTTCATACACAAATGTAGATATGGACGACTCTGATCTAAATGATTATAACCAATATGCAGTGGGTGTTACTTACAGCATCAACTCTAGTATGTACGTTTACGCAGAAGTAGGTACTTTCGGTCGCGATGGTGCTCCTGATGATGGTGAACCAACTAGTGACGAAGATTACAGCGCACAAGTTGTTGGTGTAACTTACATCTTCTAAGATCTATTCTACCTAGTTAGGTGATGTGATATCTTATTAATAAGGCTCCTTAGGGAGCCTTATTTGTCGCTAAGCGATAGATGATTTCATAAAGGCATTAGTCTTTACTTGTGCTTTTATTTTTTATGCTTTTATTTTTTATGGAATGTTTTTTTTCTTGAGTGTCTTTACTTCGCTTTAATTTCTTCTGGGCTAGCCAGCCTTTACTTTTATTTATTGCCTTTCTTGTTTTAATACTGACTATTTTTCAAAACACCTGTCATTACTGATAATGTGCTTTACTAATCTGCTTGCTATTCATATTCTCATAAAGGTATTTACTCGTTAACAGTATGAGGAATGAAATGAAGTATATTGTCGAAAAGCAGCCATCTGTATCCTTGCCAATCAATGATAGTGATGAGTTTTTCCCTGTTGGTCGGGTGTATTGCGTGGGGCGTAATTACGCTGCCCATTCACGTGAAATGGGCGATGATCCTGATCGAGATCCTCCTTTCTTCTTTTGTAAAGATGCGTCGTGTGTCGTTCCTGTCTCCTATGAAGCGGCAAATAGCATCCGTTATCCTATGTCGACCAGTCAGTTTGAATATGAGGCTGAGCTAGTAGTGGCGATAGGTAAAGGCGGTGCTTATTTGTCACTTGAGCAAGCGAAAGCGTCTGTGCTTGGCTATGCGGTTGGCTTAGATATGACACGTCGAGACTTACAGGGACAAGCAAAGAAAAAAGGTCGTCCTTGGGAGGTGGGGAAATCCTTTGGCCAGTCAGCGCCAATAGGCCCGATAGAGCTCTACTCGACTGATTTAGCTAATAATATTGCTTCCAGCGACATTTCTCTTTTAGTCAATGGGGAGGTAAAGCAAAGCAGTAATATTGCAAATCTAACCTGGTCAATCGAAGAGGTGATCGTTAAGCTGTCTGAAGTGTTTGAGCTGCGCCCTGGGGATCTTATTATGACGGGTACTCCTGAGAATGTTGGGCCTGTGGTAGTGGGTGACAAGATGCTGGTGAGTATTCCGGCGCTAGGTGAGCTCGCTGTTTCGGTTACTGATTAAAGGTCAGAAAGCTCTGTTGTAGGGCGGCAGCTTGCGGGTCGTTCGCTTCTTTTAGTAGGTGAATGGCCACTTCGGCAGTGCAAAGCCCGGATTCTTTTTGGTTTCTGCGTTTAGTGTAAACAGAGTTTTCTCCTTGGATTTCATAGTGCGGAAAGCGCGCTAGGTAAGGGGATTGGTTATACATTTTTCTGGCCTGCTGCCAGGTTCCATCCAGTATTATGATGTTTTGTATGTCGCAAACTTGATCTTTTTCTAGCCTTGGCGAGGTAGGGGTTTTTAAATACACAATGGCGGTGTTTAGAGGGTCGAGTGCGAGTATCTGAGGGTCTGGTTCTTTTCTGGCCCAAACGATAACATGACATTGGTCCGCTAACGCGGATTTTACTAACTTTCCGGTACCGCTTTCTTTTTTTAGCTCTTCACTGTGAGTTAACAGCCATATCTTCATATTAGTTAAACTTATATTTCTTGATGATGAAACTTGGAAAGAGAATTTAATATCTTAAGGTTATAAAAGATAGTCTTTAAAATAATTGTTTTATTAGTGTTTTTTTTAAATCTTCATTTTTTTACGTTTTTTAACAAACTTTTCCTAGATAGGCTTCACATTTGTATTCTTAAGACATATTATCGAATGGTCAGTATGTTTTTCAATCTATATATATGGAAATATATTGAGTACTTCAGAGGACAGCTAAAAGAGTTTGATCTTTTGGTGTTTTAAACGATTGCTTTATTAAAGAGCAGTATAAAAAGAAATGAGGTTTGTATGTCAGGTCAATTAGTATCCGGTATTGTGAAATGGTTTAATGATGAAAAAGGATTTGGTTTCATCGAACGTGAAGGTGGCCCAGATGTTTTTGTTCATTTTCGTGCAATTAACGGTACTGGTCGTAAAACACTAACGGAAGGTCAAAAAGTCTCTTTTGAAGTGACTCAAGGTCAAAAAGGTCCGCAAGCTGAAAACGTTACCGTTATCTAAATAAGAGCAATGATCCGTGCTCTGGGTCTTTATGACCTGCTAAAAGCCATACAAATGTATGGTTTTTTTATGCCTGAATTTTACTGTATATTCGCACTTTGATGTGACTGATTCATGGTGAGTGAACTTTGTACCCTATTTTATATTCCTTTCGCCGCTGTCCTTACGCGATAAGAGCGAGATATTGTCTGACCATTCTAGAGGTTAAAACACAGCTACGAGAAGTAGTGTTAAAAGCAAAACCAAATGCTTTGTTGGCCCTGGGAGGTCCTTCTACGGTTCCGCAATTAGTGACACAAAAGGGAGAGCGTTACCCAGAGAGCCTTGATATTGTTTTTTGGGCTTTGGCTCAGTCACATAATCAGGCGCTTGTGGCTTCATTGTGGCCGGTTTCCAAGAAGCGTCAAAATAAGCTGCTTGCTTGGATAAATTACAATGATCATATTTTTAAGCATTGGCTGGACCGTTATAAGTACGCCGACCGCTACCCTGAGCGTTCTGAGCAATATTATCGACTACGGGGAGAGGTGTTTTTGGCGCGTTTAGATCAGCGTCTAAATAGGCAGGCTTACCTAATGGGGGACTCGATGACCCTGGCTGATATTTGCTTGTTTCCTTTTGTCCGCCAGTTTGCTGCTGTGGATGCGCGTTGGTTTTCAGAAAGTCAGTATGAGAACGTGCAAGCTTGGTTGGCGCGCTTTTTAGCGTCCGATGCATTCTCTATCGTGATGCAGAAATTCCCCGCTTGGCAAGAGGGGCAGGCGGTGGTGTGTTTTCCTAATGAAAATTAGCACGCTAACAGGGGGTTGATGAGATTGTGAGCGTGCTAATGTTTGATGAGCAGTGCTAGCCAATTAAGCCAAAGCTAACCCAATACCAAAAACTCGGATCGGCGTCACTGGGCAGAGGTAAAGGAATAAAGTTTCCTTGCTCGTCGATATGGGAAGAATCTGGATAGGTTTTTTGTAAAACAGATAGATTCAGCAGGGCCAGGTTATCCAGCTTAAGATCATTATAAGATTGAATGCTGATGGCCAGCGCCTCTTCTACAGAGGTGGAGCTTGGGTAATGCTCAATAACGGCTTGGCTGCGTTTTAAGGCAGACAGTGGGGCTTTGCGCTTCAAATAGTATTTGGCAACCTGCAGCTCATGGCGTGCAATGGTGTTGCGCAAGAATACCATTCTTGCTTTGCCATCCGGAGCATAGTCGCTGTTTGGGTAACGCTGCAAAAAATCGCTCATTTCACGAAAGGCTTTTTGCAATTCTTTGGGGTCTGTTTTGCTCGGATCCGTGTCTAGATAGCGCTGTAGTAGACTTTGTGAGCCAACATAAGTAGAGAGTGCTCGCATATAGTAAGCATAATCGATGGCGTCGTGATCAGGGTGGTTTTTAATAAAGCGTTCTGCGCTAGCATGGGCGGAGAGATATTCTCCTGACTCGTACTGGGCGTAGATTAAGTCCAGCTCGGCGCGGGTGCTAAATTCACCAAATGGGTAGCGAGAATCCAATTCTTGTAAATTTTTAGCTGCGGTGGCTGGCAGACCTTCTGAAAAGGCTTGTTGTGCTTTTTCATAGTAAGCATGCTCTGGAAGGTCGGGTTCTTGGACCTGAGAGCTGGAACATGCAGCGAGAAGTAAAGAAAAACTGGCGATTCCTGCGAATCGGAGCAGCGAGTGATTAAATCCCATGTATAATCGAAACCTTGAAGTGGTAAATTAGCCTCTATTGGCATTTTGTAGCGTTCTATTGCGAAATCAAAGTAAAAGGCAAGATGCTACACGTTTTTTCACATTCAGATCTTATGATAAAATCACAGGTCTGAAAACAACAGATTAAAGTACATTGTATGGCAGAGCGCATAGTAAAAGAAGCCCAGGTCCCTTTTGATTTAGGCGGTAACCGATTTGACCAAGTGGCCACTGAGCTATTTAGTGATTATTCCCGTTCCAGAATCAAAATTTGGATCAAAGAAGGTACCTTGCTCGTTGATGGCAAAATTACCAAGCCAAAAGAAAAACTGTTTGGTGGCGAGCTGGTGACGCTGAATGTGGTGCTTGAAGATCAGGCAGACCACGAAGCGCAAGAAATGCCGTTGGATATCATTTATGAAGACGACGATATTATCGTTGTCAATAAACCAGCCGGTCTGGTGGTTCACCCAGCGGTAGGTAACCGTGACGGTACCTTGATGAATGCCATTTTGCACCATGCTCCAGAAACCGCTCATGTGCCTAGGGCTGGTATTGTGCATCGTCTCGACAAAGAGACAACCGGCCTGATGGTGGTGGCTAAAACTTTGGCGGCGCAAACGGACTTAGTGGCTCAGCTGCAAGAACGCAGTATGGGGCGCGAATATGAAGCCATTGCGATTGGTGAAATGACAGGAGGAGGGATTGTTGATGAACCAATTGGCCGACATCCTCATAACCGTCAAAAAATGGCCGTAGAGCCAGTCAACGGTAAAGATGCGATTACGCATTATCGTTTGGTTAAACGCTACAAAAATCATACCCACATTCGTCTTAAGCTAGAGACCGGACGAACGCACCAAATTCGTGTGCACATGGCATTTATTCAATATCCATTGGTGGGTGACCCGCAGTACGGTGGGCGTCTTAAAATGCCAAAAGCGTGTTCACCAGAGTTGCAGGATTCGTTGCGACATTTTCGACGTCAAGCGCTCCATGCGAAACGACTCGAGCTGGCGCATCCGATTACCGGGGATTGGATGGAGTGGGAAATCGACCTCCCCGAAGACATGCAATTGCTACTGGATGCCTTGAAAAAGGATATGGTAGAGTCAGGCAGTGATGATTCAGAATATTTTTAATAAAAAAGCAGCGTAAGCTGCTTTTTTATTGCCTGCTGTTGGGAGTTTGTTCAGTGGATAAAGTAACTCAAACGTATGTGGCTGCTTCGTGGCCGGCGCCAAACAATGTGAAAGCCTTTACTTCAATGCGCCATGGGGGGGTCAGTCAAGGTGAGTATGGTTCGTTGAATTTGGGGGCCCATGTTGGTGATAGTGATGCCGCTGTGCAGCGCAATCGGCAGATCTTCTCTTCCAGTGTGGGGATGCCAGAGAGTTTAGTTTGGTTGAACCAAGTGCATGGCACTCATGTTGCTGTATTGCCTAGCTCTCAAACGATTGCGGCAGCAGATAGTGCAGTGACGCGTCAGCAGAATCAGGTCTGTGCGGTATTGACTGCGGATTGCCTGCCGGTTTTCTTTTGCAACAAGCAAGGCACTCAAGTGGCAGTGGCCCATGCAGGCTGGCGCAGTTTATGCTTTGGCGTGCTGGAAGAAACTCTAAAGCACTTTGATCCATCCGACGATGTTTTGGTTTGGTTGGGGCCCGCAATTGGTCCCGCTGCCTTTGAGGTGGGAGGAGAAGTTCGGGAGGCATTTATGGCTCAGCAGGCGGAAGCGGCAGAGGCTTTTGTCGCTAAAGGCAGCGGTAAGTGGTTAGGAAACCTTTATTTGCTTGCTAAGCAAAGGTTGGCAGCTCAAGGCGTCACAGAGGTCTATGGTGGTGATTTTTGTACTTATCAAAATGAAGCTGACTTCTTTTCTTATCGCCGTTCTGGGAAGACAGGCCGAATGGCATCGGTGATTTGGTTTGAAGATGATTCTGCAAAGTAACAATGCATTTTATTGATGGGTGTCAATAAAATGACACCCGGCCGTTGAAAAGGGAATAACTGGACATATTAATTTAGTAATAACAAATAATTCCCTTTTTCAAGGAGGTCAAAATGCGAATCGAGCGTTTAACAAGTAAACTTCAGTTGGCTCTGTCTGATGCGCAATCCATCGCGTTAGGACAAGATCATTCATACATTGAGTCCCTTCATTTATTCATTGCTTTGCTGGATCAGCAAGGCGGCAGCACACGCCCAATTTTGCAGCAATCTGGTGTTCAGGTTGCTAAGCTCCGTGACAGTCTTGATGTGCTTTTAGATCGTTTGCCTAAGGTTAACAATCATGATGGCAATGTCCAAATGTCGCCTGAATTAGGGCGTCTGATGAACCTTGCAGATAAAGAAGCGCAAAAGCGAAAAGATCAATTCATCTCATCTGAGTTGGTGTTAATGGCGATGTTTGATGGCAAGGATGACTTGGCCAAAGCATTAAAAGCAACGGGTGTGACCAAGGCGGACATCGCCTCGGTGATCGATAGTGTGCGAGGTGGAGAGTCTGTCAATGACCCGAATGCAGAAGAAAACCGCCAAGCGTTGGATAAGTACACAGTAGACCTCACAGCCAAAGCCGCAGAAGGCAAGCTTGACCCTGTGATTGGTCGAGATGATGAGATACGTCGTACGATACAAGTGTTACAGCGCCGCCGTAAAAATAACCCGGTGCTAATTGGCGAACCAGGAGTGGGTAAAACCGCCATTGTTGAAGGTTTGGCACAGCGTATTATTAATGGTGAAGTGCCAGAAGGCTTAAAGAGTAAGCGCGTGCTTGCTCTTGATATGGGGGCTTTGATAGCAGGAGCTAAATACCGTGGTGAATTTGAAGAGCGATTAAAAGCTGTATTGAACGAATTGTCCAAACAAGAAGGGCAAATCATTCTGTTTATTGATGAAATCCACACCATGGTAGGCGCAGGCAAATCAGAAGGCTCAATGGATGCTGGGAATATGCTAAAGCCTGCTTTGGCGCGTGGCGAGCTTCATTGTGTAGGGGCAACGACGCTGGATGAATATCGCCAGTATATTGAAAAAGACGCCGCACTAGAGCGCCGTTTCCAGAAGGTTCTGGTTGAAGAGCCTAGTGTGTTGGATTCAATCGCTATTTTACGTGGCCTAAAAGAGCGTTATGAGGTCCATCATGGGGTGGATAT
Organism: Marinomonas pollencensis; assembly: GCF_003387375.1. Lineage (GTDB taxonomy): Bacteria > Pseudomonadota > Gammaproteobacteria > Pseudomonadales > Marinomonadaceae > Marinomonas > Marinomonas pollencensis. The sequence goes on from NZ_QUNG01000007.1 coordinate 178,087, forward strand.
TACCGACTCGGCAATCATTGCTGCAGCCAAATTATCACAACGTTATATTACTGATCGTCAATTACCGGACAAGGCGATTGACTTGATTGACGAGGCGGCCAGCCGTATTCGTATGGAGATGGACTCCAAGCCTGAGAATATGGACCGTTTAGAGCGACGTTTGATTCAATTAAAGATAGAAAAAGAAGCGCTTAAAAAAGAAACCGACAGAGCATCGAAGGTGCGCTTAGGTGAGCTTGAGAATGAGATTGACGACTTGCAAAAGCAGTATTCTGATTTTGAAGAAATTTGGAATGCCGAAAAGGCTGCTTTGCAAGGTGCTCAGAAGCTAAAAGAAGAGTTAGAAGCGGTTAAGCATGAAATGGAAGAGGCGCGCCGCAGCGGTAATCTGGCCAAGATGTCAGAGCTGCAATATGGGGTGATTCCTATGTTGGAAGCGGAAATTGAAAAAGCCGGTAAAGCGGAAGAAGAAGCGCAAATGACGCTGCTGAAAAACCGTGTGACCGAAGAGGAAATAGCGACGGTAGTGGCGCGTTGGACCGGTATTCCAATGGAAAAAATGCTTGAGGGGGATCGCGATCGCCTGTTGCGCATGGAAGACGCCTTGCACGAATCGGTTATCGGCCAGGATGAGGCGGTTCAGGCTGTCTCTAACGCGGTAAGACGCTCTCGTTCTGGATTGGCGGATCCGAATCGCCCGAATGGCTCATTTCTTTTCTTAGGCCCCACAGGGGTGGGAAAAACAGAGTTGTGTAAGTCATTGGCTAGATTTTTGTTTGATACTGATCAAGCCATGGTGCGCATTGATATGTCTGAGTTTATGGAGAAGCATTCTGTGGCGCGTTTGATTGGTGCGCCACCAGGTTATGTTGGTTATGAAGAGGGTGGCTATTTGACCGAAGCGGTTAGACGTCGCCCTTATTCTGTGCTGCTGTTGGATGAGATAGAAAAAGCGCACCCAGATGTGTTTAATATTTTGCTTCAAGTGTTGGATGATGGTCGATTAACCGATGGTCAGGGTAGAACCGTCGACTTTCGAAATACCGTGATTGTGATGACCTCGAACTTAGGTTCTGATGTTATACAAGAATTTCGTTCTAACGACCAATATGAAGAGATTAAGACCAAGGTAATGGAGGTAGTAGGAATGCACTTCAGACCTGAGTTTATTAATCGTATTGACGAAACCGTGGTCTTCCATCCATTGATGCAGGCGCAAATTAAAGGTATTGCTAAGATCCAGTTAGCACATTTGAATCATCGTCTGGCAGAAATGGGCATGGCGTTGGATTTGAGTGAGGCGGCCTCTGATCAATTGGCGGAGGTGGGTTATGACCCTGTCTATGGGGCTCGACCACTAAAACGAGCTATCCAGCAATGGATAGAAAACCCATTAGCAAACGAACTATTGTCTGGTGGTTTTGTATCGGGAGATACCATTCTAGCGGATGTGGAGAATGATCAGATCATTTTTACCAAAGGCTGATCTATTCGCGCTTTTATTTGGTTATCAAAAACTCACTTAGGTGAGTTTTTTTATGCCTAGCACTTTATTGTTTAAGCACAAAAAAAACCAACCTAATCTTAGGTTGGTTTTTTTATTAAAGAGCTTTGTGTGGCTTAAGCGTTTGTTTAAAAGTCGATAAAGGCGCCGACAAACACACCAGAGAAGTCGCTCTTAATGTCTTTCCCGTCAATATCGTCTAGGTCTAGATCTATTTTACGGTAACCGCCTTCAAGGCCTACGAGGAAAGGGCTTTGGTATTTTACTTTTAGGGTTGTGTCCGTGATGCTAGAGCCGTCGAAACCGCCTGCTTTTAATTCACCGCCAAAAGAAAGGCGTGTGCCTGGAACGGTTACATAGCCTGCCACATAACCTAATGGGTAGTAGTCAGATAGGTTGGTCTTGTTGCCATCAAGGGTTACTGAGCCATCAAATTTACGCACAGTTAGACCAGCGTCTAGGTCGATCCAAAGTAAGCCATCAAGAAATTCATAGTAAAGCGTGTAATCTTGGTGGGATAGATCAAGCTTAGCGGATTGTGAACCAACGCTGCCATTGGCTTTTAAATCTAGGCTTTGAAAACGGACATTAGGAATCAGAGGTAGAGGGTGTTCAAAAGCAATCCCAAAATACGTTCCGCTTTTTCCATCTAAATCGGCAGATTGTTTGCTGCTGTCTTTGTCTGAAATGTAGCTGTCGTCTGCGCTGGGTGAGTAAGAACCAACCTCGGCAGTCAGGCCAATAATATCAGCTTGTGCTGCGCCTGCTAATAGGGCGGTGGTTAGAAGTAGGGTTGGCTTCATCATAATGTACATCCATAAATCAAATAGTGACAAATTTCTTCCATTATATGTCTTCGGGTAACAAAATCCAGAGAAATAAGGAGGAAAATAGATCTAATGTGTATGGAGGATAAAGCGGAGAATGATGGCTGGGGTAGCAGGATTCGAACCTACGCATGACAGGATCAAAACCTGTTGCCTTACCGCTTGGCGATACCCCAAAAAATCATTTTTTGATATGGTGGCTATGACTAGATTCGAACTAGTGACCCCATCATTATGAGTGATGTGCTCTAACCAACTGAGCTACATAGCCTAAATTATATCTTTGCTTATTAACAAATTTCGATGGCTGGGGTAGCAGGATTCGAACCTACGCATGACAGGATCAAAACCTGTTGCCTTACCGCTTGGCGATACCCCATTATCGAATTGTTGGTGGCTATGACTAGATTCGAACTAGTGACCCCATCATTATGAGTGATGTGCTCTAACCAACTGAGCTACATAGCCGTGTCTATTGGCTGGGGTAGCAGGATTCGAACCTACGCATGACAGGATCAAAACCTGTTGCCTTACCGCTTGGCGATACCCCAATAGACTGTCACAGAGCCAGTTGTCGTAGAACGATCTGCTGTCTCTGTGGCGCGATATTATTCATATAACCCGTTAACGGGTCAAGTGTTTTCTTCAATGTTTTATAAAAAATCAAACATTGAAGCGGAAATGCATCACATCACCGTCTTTTACAATGTAGTCTTTTCCTTCTAGACGCCATTTGCCGGCTTCTTTCGCGCCATTTTCACCCTTGTATTGGATGAAATCGTCGTAACCAACTACTTCGGCACGGATAAAGCCTTTTTCAAAGTCTGTGTGGATCACACCAGCCGCTTGAGGGCCTGTTGCCCCTTGTTTTACTGTCCAGGCTCGAACTTCTTTAACGCCTGCTGTGAAGTAGGTCTGAAGGCCTAGGAGCTCATAGCCAGCGCGAATAACGCGATCTAGGCCAGGTTCTGTCATTCCCATTTCGTCTAGGAACTCTTGCATTTCTTCTGCATCAAGTTCGGAAATCTCAGCTTCTAGTTGGTTACAAATAGGAACCACCATGGCGCCTTCTGCCGCGGCAATTTCACGAACTTGGTCTAGGTGTGGGTTGTTCTCAAAGCCGTCTTCAGCAACGTTGGCAATGTACATGGTTGGTTTTGTCGTCAACAGGTGGAAAGACTTCACTTCCTTTTGTTGATCATCAGACAGTTCCATAGAGCGAACCGGTAAACCGTTCTCCAAATGAGCTTTGATGCTTTCCAAAAATGCTTTATGAGCAATGGCGTCTTTATTGCCACTTTTGGCATTTTTAGCTGTGCGGAAGATTTGTTTTTCGATGGATTCTAGGTCCGCAAAAATCAACTCTAAGTTGATGACTTCAATGTCTGCTTTTGGATTGACTTGGTTTGAAACGTGAATAACATTTTCGTCTTCAAAGCAACGTACAACGTGGGCAATGGCGTCAGTTTCGCGAATGTTGGCGAGGAATTTATTGCCCAGGCCTTCACCTTTAGAGGCGCCTTCAACTAAGCCTGCAATGTCCACAAATTCCATTGTGGTGGCTAATACACGCTCAGGTTTCACTATCTCAGCCAATGCATCTAAGCGTGGGTCTGGCATAGCAACGACACCGGCATTTGGTTCGATAGTACAAAAAGGGAAGTTTTCAGCGCCAATACCTGCTTTGGTAAGGGCGTTAAAAAGAGTTGATTTACCAACGTTAGGTAGCCCTACGATGCCGCAATTAAAACCCATAGTGAGATTCCTGAATAATTAAATGATTATGCTTTGAAACTGTGGAGTTGATTCATCACGGCGTTAAGATTGCCGCGAACGATATCATCAACATAGCGTAACGATTCGTCGATCGTTTGCTCTATTTTACTGTAGTCATCCGGCGAGGCTTTTTTTAGCACATAGTTAGCCACTTGACTGGCATGACCTGGATGTCCAATACCAATACGTAAACGACCGAACTCTCGGTTGTTTGCTAACTTTGCTATGATGTCTTTTAGGCCGTTATGGCCGCCGTGGCCGCCACCCTTTTTCAGCTTGACTGTGCCGGGAGGGATGTCTAACTCGTCATGAATGACAAGTACTTCTTCTGGAGGGATTTTGTAAAACTGGCAAACCGCTTGTACGGCTTTACCACTTAAATTCATATAGGTGGTGGGAATCAGTAAGTAGCATTCTTCACCAGCTATAGAAACTTTGCCAAATTGGCCTGAGAACTTCTTATCAGAACGCAAAAGGCATTGGCTCTGACGAGCCAATGCCTCTACCCATTGGGCGCCTGCATTGTGACGAGTGTTCTCGTATTCGTTACCTGGATTACCCAGACCGACTAATAATTTGAAACCTGCCACAATGCTACCTTCAATGATCTTAACGTTTAGATTTGTCGATACGACCGATTGGCTGGTTGTGATCTTCGCCTTTAAGTAAAGCGATCAACTCAACGCCTTCTGGTAGTGTTGCATCAGATAGGTGGAAAATCTGACCAAGCTGACCGTCGATAACGTCAACAATCAATTCAGCAGGAAGATTTGCTGGTAGGCAACGAACTTCAGCCAATTTAGCTTCAACAGTCAAACGACCGCCTTGGCTCTTAACACCTTCACTTTTCGCAGCGTTGATGAAAGTTAGTGGTACACGAGTTGTGATCACTGTGTTTTCAGCAATGCGTAGTAGGTCGATGTGCATTACAGCGCCAGTTGCTGGGTGACGTTGAAGTGCTTTAACAAGTACTTTTTCCGCTTGACCATCAACAGATACTTCAACAACGCTAGTTAGGAAACCAGGAGTTGTTACTGCTTTAAGCAGTTCGTTATCTTTAAAAGTAACGGATTTTGGCTCTGTATCGCCGCCGTAGATAACAGCAGGCACTAGGCCTTCTTTACGAAGGCGGCGGCTCGCACCTTTACCTTCTTCAGTACGTGCAACGGCATTAATAGATAATGTCATGATATTTTCCTAATTAATAATAAGTGGTGCCCAGAACTGCGACCCGTTCCGAGCGAAAGTGTTTGGCTTAGGCCCCAAACATGGCACTAATAGACTCTTCGTTGCAAACGCGACGAACAGCCTCTGCCATAATGTCAGACATCGACAACTGGCGTATTTGAGGGCAATTTTGCGCCTCTTGTGTTAATGGGATGGTATCAGTCACGACCAACTCATCAAGCACGGAATTTTTTACGTTTTCAATGGCTTTACCAGAAAGAACTGGGTGAGTGCAGTAAGCCAATACTTTTGCTGCGCCATGTTCTTTTAGCGCTTTTGCTGCGGCACATAATGTACCGCCAGTGTCACACATGTCGTCGATCAACACGCAAGTTTTACCGGACACATCACCAATCAAATGCATAATTTGAGCTTCGTTGGCACGCGGGCGTCGCTTATCTATGATGGCCAAATCCGCATCATCAAGCAGTTTAGCGAAGGCCCTTGCGCGCACAACGCCGCCTACATCCGGAGAAACAACGGCAATGTTTTCATGACCTTGACGTTGCAGGTCATCAAGTAATAATGGTGTGGCATAAACGTTATCAACAGGAATATCAAAAAATCCCTGTATTTGGTCAGCATGTAAGTCGACCGTTAATACTCGATTAATACCGACGGCAGAAATCATATCTGCAACCACTTTAGCGGTAATTGGTACACGCGCAGAACGAACTCGGCGATCTTGTCGGGCGTAACCAAAATAAGGAATTACCGCGGTGACTCGTGCAGCTGACGCGCGGCGTAGAGCGTCTGCCATTACGATCAATTCCATTAAATTGTCATTACTCGGGGCACATGTAGACTGGATAATAAAAACGTCTTTACCGCGAACGTTTTCATTGATCTCAACCGTAATTTCACCATCGCTAAATTTACCTACGGTAGCATTGCCGATCGGCAAGCCTAAGCGACGAACTACCCTGCGAGCGAGTTCAGGGTTTGCATTACCGGTAAAAACCATCAACTTGGACACTGTGTATACCCTTTGTATTGTGTAACTATGAACATAGGTGGCTGGTGTTGCTTGCAAACTAATGGGCAAGCAAACCTTTGTTTTTCTCGATCCACTGGTTTAATGCAATATGAGTCGGGGAAAGGTTACAGCCTTGGCAAACCCAAGTTTGCCATTTGTCGGGTGTAGACGCTCTCAGCCGCTCAGCGTCTTGTTGATTGTCAAACGTTAAAAAGAGGCAAGCTCCAGTCCCGGTCAGTTTGGCGTCCCCGTGATTTTTAAGCCACAAATACGCTTCATTTACGTCAGGATTGTGCTTTAGCACCACGTCTAAGCAATCATTACGCCCACCCAGCGATAAGGCGTGCGATATTTTGATGGGAGGGGTGTCTCTTGTCAAATGTTTATCGGTAAAAATTTGACCAGTTGAGACATGACAATTGGGTTTTAAGATTAAAAAATAGGGCGTGTCTAATTCGACGGGTTGCAGCTGCTCACCAACGCCTTCAGCAAAGGCTGATTTCCCCATCACGAAAACGGGCACATCTGCGCCTAAGTTGAGTCCTATTTCAGCCAGCTTCGATAAGGGTAAATCACACTGCCAAAGGGTGTTGAGGGCCAATAAAGTGGTGGCGGCGTTAGAGCTTCCTCCACCAATACCTCCGCCCATAGGTAATTGTTTTTCTAAAACAATATCGACTCCATGAGAGTCGTTCTGGCGATAAGGTAGGAGTAAATTAGCCGCCTTAAAAATAAGATTGTCGGTGGTGGCTAAAGACGCTATTTCAGGCGTAATGGTAATGCGGTTTTGTTGGTTTGTGCTAAAGGATAAGGTGTCACATAAGTCCGTCAATTGAAACAAGGTTTGCAAATCGTGATAACCATCACTGCGTTGGCCTGTAATGTGTAAAAAAAGATTTAATTTCGCCGGAGAAGGAAGTTTCATAGGGGTTACTGAATAGTCCATTGGGTGATAATTAAATTAACGCGGTATGGCGGACGTGATACTTGCATTTTTTGCGGCAAAGACAAGCCTCGAATATCGGCAAATTTCTGATACGAAATCGTCCAGCCATCTTGAATTATTTCACTGGGTAAGTCGCTGTTCTGCTGGTAGCTGATCTTGCTAAGCGTGTTTGGGTAAGGTAACCCACGAATCCAATAGCTTACTTGGCGTACTGGGAATTGCCAGCCTAGACGCTGCTGAAGCATCTGTTCTGCATCATAACCTGTGACAGTTTTGTCCTCATAAGCCAGCACGACTTTGCCGTCTTTGTTTTTACTTAATTCGGTGCTGCCTTGGCCAAACGGGCCATAAATTCTTAAATCGAAGGTGTTGGCAGAATGTTGCCAATTGAAATTTCCAGAGACAGCATCGTTTTCTGTTCTAATGCCGACGCGGCCTTGCGCTTCCCATTGTTTGATTAAACTAACGCTGGCAGGAGGAGGGGTTAGTTTTTGTGGTTGGCTGGTACAGGCCGCAAGTAGTGTGGCGAGGAATGCTAGTAAGGTAACACGAAAAAGCATCATTAATTGTCCTTAGTGGTGTGTTTGAGTCTTGTCTAAAAGTGAAGGCGACAAGCGTTTAACGGTTTCTAATAATAAAGTGTTGTTGGGGTTTTCTCTAAGGGCTGTTGTCCAAATAAAAGCCGCCTGAGAGTGCTTTTCCTGCTGCCATAATACTTCCCCATAATGGGCGCCAATTTCAGCATCTTGCAAGGTGTCCCATGCTTTTTTTAAGTAAAAAGAAGCGTTTGTTAACTGGCCTTGTAAAAAGAACCCCCAGCCTAGGCTGTCAATAATAGCAGGGTCTTTAGGGTCTTGGTGGTAAGCTTGGGTAATATAGTGCATGGCTTCATTAATTTTGTTGCTGCGAGTGAGTAATGTGTAGCCTAACGCATTGAGATATTGAGCGTCTTGAGGTTTTTTGCTTAATAAATGTTTGAGTTCTGTAATGGTGTTTTGCCAGTTTCCCATGCTGTCCTCTAACAGCGCTTTACGATAGCGTAATGCATCTGAGTGAGGGTAGGCCGTTAATGCATCCGTCAGTAGGGCCAAGGATAAATCATTGTGGTGTTTTTCTTCATGCAACCGACAAATGGCCGAGATGACTTCTGGTATCTGTTCTCTAGGGGTGCGCTTGAGAACCATTTTGTTGATCTGATCTTGTTTACCTTCGTCGTAGAGCCAAAGGGCAACTTGGGTCGTAGCGTGGCTGTTAAGTATCCCTGATACGTTTTGCATTTCTTGAATTGCTTGGTCTTTTTTGCCGGTATCCGCTAAGGCGGTCGCCATTAAATACGCGACTTGGTTATCAAGGCCATATTTATTGCTAGGCAATTTTTCAAGGACAGAGAGTGCGCTTTCAGGATGCCCTGTAGAAATCAGTAAATTACTGAAGGTAATGCCTGCTTGTATATGGTCTGATTGCTTCAGTGGTAAGGTCTGGTATTTTTTCGCAGCGTTTTCTATCTCTCCAGCTTGTACCAAAAATTCCAGTAAAGGAGTGAGTAGGCGTGTGCTTGTGGGAAACTGATTCAGCCCTGTTTCTAAGCTTAAGATCGCGCTTTCTCGGTTCCCTAATTGATCTTGGCTGTAGGCTTGTAATAAATACAGTGGTTCTTTGTCAGGTACGTTTTTGTTGGCCAAAAGAGGCTTTGTGATATTGATGCTGGCTTGGTAATTGCCATTGCTAAATTGGATGCGGGCATTGCTCGCTTTGATAAAAAGGTTTTGATGGTAATTGTCAGGCAATTTTTTTAACGTGCTGGCTATTGTGTTGAGCAAGTCCGAATTACGTATGTTTTTATCAATGTAAAGTGGCAAAAAGTGGATCGAGACCTTGTTGTCCAGAGCTTTAGTTAACAGGGCCAAAGCGTCTTCAGTACGGTTTGCTTGCAGCAGCATTTGTAATTTTAAAGAATACGCTTGTTCGCTTATGGGGTCGATGGCGATCAGTAAGTCGGTACTTGTTTCAATATTAGCATTGTTGTGGCTAGCCATTGCGATATGCAGTAGCCGTTCTGCGAGTTGTTTGTCTTGTGTTTTCTCAACTAATTTATAAAAGGACGGAAATGCTTGACTTGGGCCTTCTCGTTGTAAGGTGAATTCGGCTTCAAGTAAGGCTTCAATTTGATCGTTAGAGCGCTCTGGTAGCACGGAACCTGCCTTGGAAATTGATGGCAGTTTGGTTGTGTTGCTTTGTTGTGGTGTTGAGCTGCAGCCAAACAAAACGGCAGAGCTCAAGATAAGAAGCAGGGATGCAGCCGGCCTTATGCTAAAGAATTTTGCTTTTGCATGGGCTAAGGTGTGCAAATAAGGTGGCATGTGCTTTCTCGATGCTAAATTCATATATCCCTTATGTTATCGTTAGACGATAGGTTGTGTCAGTCATAACTATAAACTAATCCTATTACTTTTATTGATCCTATGGGGTGCGAAAATAAGCTAATTCCTCGTATAATGTGTCCTCTTTATGTAAAGGGCTGTACTGGAATGCTTATTCCTCTTCCCCATGTTTTGAGATACCGATCCTTGAAAAGAGTTTCTTAATGCCGCTAATTACCGTGGGTGTCAACCACAAAACAGCTCCAGTCGCGATTCGTGAGCGGGTCGCTTTTGCGCCTGAAAAAATGGTAGAAGCTTTGTCTTCTTTGGTGTCTGCTAAAAAGGCTAATGAAGCGGTTATCGTCTCTACTTGCAATCGAACTGAATTGTACTGCTCTATCGATGAAGGTAGTGACATTGATGAGATTATTCGCTGGTTAGGGCATTACCATCAGTTGGACTTTGCTGATCTTAAGCAGTATTGCTACGCGCATTTAAACGATGACAGCGTACGGCACATAATGCGAGTAGCGTCCGGGTTAGATTCTCTTATTTTGGGTGAGCCGCAAATTTTAGGGCAAGTAAAATCAGCGTACGCAGTATCGCAAGAGGGGGACTGCATTGGTCCTGAACTTCAGTCTCTGTTTCAACGTACATTCTCCATTGCAAAGCGAGTAAGAACGGACACCGCCATCGGTGAAAACCCAGTTTCTATTGCCTTTGCTGCGGTGAGCTTGGCCCAGCGTATTTTTGCTGATATTCGTCAAAATACAGCTTTGCTAATAGGAGCAGGCCAAACCATCGAATTAGTAGCCCGCCATTTGAAAGAACAGGGGGTGAAGCGAATTATTGTGGCGAATAGAACCTTGGCTCGAGCGGAAACGCTCGCCAATGACTTAGCGGCGGAAGCCATTATGTTAGGGGATATTGGCGACTATCTAGCACAGGCGGATATTGTTATTTCTTCTACTGCCAGTCAATTACCCATTATTGGTAAGGGAATGGTAGAGCGAGCTACGGCTAAGCGCCGTCATAATCCAATGCTGCTGATAGATATTGCCGTACCGCGGGATATTGAACCCGAGGTGGAAGAGGTAAAAGATGCCTATCTTTATACGGTAGATGATTTGCATTCGGTGATTGAAGAAAACGTCCGGGCAAGGCAAGATGCCGCTAAAGCGGCGGAGTTAATCATTGAAGAAGGCGTCGATTCTTATCGGCGTACATTAGAATCCCGTAAGATGTCTGACTTGATTGTCACTTATCGACATGCGGCAGAAGAGCTAAAAGATATTGAGCTGGCGAAAGCTATGAAAGGTCTCGAGTCAGGCCAATCTCCTGAACAAGTATTAAATAAACTTGCTCATGGGCTAATGAATAAATTGATCCACGCACCCACTCGATATCTTAGAGAAGCGGGTGCGGAAGCAGATCAAGATGGATTAACCATTGCCGCAACTGTATTGGGCATTAATGAAGACAAAGATAATTAATAATGAAAGATTCGATAAAGTTTAAATTAGAGAGTTTGTCTGATCGTTATGATGAACTGGCAGCCTTGCTAAGCGAAGCCGAAGTTATCATGGATCAAGATCTATTTCGCGCTTACTCGAAAGAGTATGCTGAATTAGAGCCGGTTGTTAAATGCTTCAGTGAATATCAGCAAGTTGTTGAGAATATTGAAGAAGCTGAGTTGATGATGACGGACCCTGACCCTGAAATTAAAGAGATGGGTATAGAGGAAATGAAGTCGGGTCAGCAGCAACAAGAAGAATTGCAACTAGTATTGCAAAAGCTGCTGTTGCCAAAAGACCCTAATGATTCACGCAACGTCTTCTTAGAAGTGCGCGCGGGAACAGGCGGCGATGAAGCATCCATTTTCTCTGGTGATTTGTTTCGCATGTATTCGCGTTATGCAGAAACTCAGCGCTGGAAAGTGGAAATCGTCAGTGCGAGTGAGGGTGAGCATGGCGGTTATAAAGAAGTCATTGCTCGTATTGTTGGTGATGGCGCCTATTCAAAGCTAAAATTTGAATCAGGAGCGCATCGTGTACAACGTGTACCAGCTACAGAGTCCCAAGGCCGTATTCATACCTCAGCTTGTACGGTGGCCGTGATGCCAGAAATGGATGAAGTTGCGGACATTGCGATTAATAAAAGTGATCTACGTATTGATACTTTCCGCGCTTCTGGTGCAGGTGGACAACACGTTAACAAAACGGATTCAGCGATTCGTCTGACACACATACCTACCGGTGTGGTGGTTGAGTGTCAGGAAGAGCGTTCACAGCATAAGAATCGTGCCAAGGCAATGTCTTTATTGGCCTCTCGATTGTTAGCGGCAGAGCAAGAAAAAGCGGCAAGCGAGCAGTCTGAAGCGCGCAAATCATTGGTGGGTAGTGGCGACCGTTCGGAACGAATTCGTACTTATAATTACCCACAAGGTCGAGTGACGGATCACCGTATTAATCTAACCTTGTACAAACTAGACGAGATTGTTACCGGCGATTTAGATGTGCTCATTAATCCGCTGGTCAATGAGTTCCAAGCGGAACAACTTGCCGCATTAAGCTCCGATAATTAACCCTGCAATGGGTGACTTAAATCATAGGGTTACGATCGCATATGCGAATTGATGAACAACTCAAAGGCGCTTACGAGCGCCTTACTTTTGTCTCTGACACGGCGAAATTAGACGCTCAGCTGTTGCTTGCTCACGTATTAGGCGTGACCTCAGCGTATTTTTATACTTGGCCAGATAAAGTGTTAACGAGTGAGCAGATCGACGCGTTCGAGCGTTTACTAATACGCCGCGAACAAGGCGAACCTATTGCCTATATTCTTCAACAGCAAGCCTTCTGGACATTAGACCTTGAGGTGGCTCAGTGTACCCTGATACCCCGTGCAGATACCGAGCGTTTAGTGGAAGTAGCATTAGCTTTAATGCTTCCAGAAAAGGCCTATCGAATCCTAGATTTGGGAACGGGAACAGGTGCTATCGCGTTAGCGCTGGCCTCTGAAAGCCCTAAATCGAGCGTTACAGGTATCGATTTTAATCAAGACGCTGTTGCTTTGGCAAAGCGTAATGCTTTGCGTAATCGGTTGGATGTTGAGTTTTTGCAAAGCAGTTGGTTTGAACAATTGGCGCCTTGTCATGAGTTTAATCTCATCGTTTCTAATCCTCCTTATATAGACCCTAACGATGAGCATCTAGCGCAAGGTGATGTGCGCTTTGAACCTAAAAGTGCGTTGGTATCAGCAGAGCAAGGGTTAGCAGATATTTTGCATATTATCGCGGCGGCGCCAAATTATTTGGCTGAATCAGGGTATTTGGTTTTTGAGCACGGTTACGACCAGGCTGAAGCCGTGCGTGCTGCCTTTTTAGACAAAGGGTATAGCGACGTAAAAACCTATCAAGATTTAGCTGGCAATGACCGTGTAACCCAAGGCAGAAAGGCAGGTAATTAGCTATACGATTCCCCCATGGCAAAAAGTGGCATGGGGGAATATTGGTTATTTTTGCGGTTGAGCGCTTTCTGGGCGGATAAAAATAGGCTCGTTTTTAGTTGAACGTTCTGCGTCGTAGCGGTAGCCTGCAATGTCAAAGCGTTTTAGGTCTGCTAAAGATTCACAGCGGTTTTCAATCAAGTAGCGTGACATCAAACCGCGGGCTTTCTTTGCGTAAAAGCTAATGACTTTAAATTGACCGTTTTTCTCATCCAAAAAATTAGGGCTAATTAAAGTGCTTTTCAGGCGTTTAGTGTTGACCGCTTTAAAGTACTCATTAGAGGCTAGATTAACCAATAACTCATCTTCATTTAACTCGTTGTTGAGTGAGTCAACAATGGTATCTCCCCAAAATTGGTAAAGGTTTGTGCCGTTTGGGTTTTCCAGTCTTGTGCCCATTTCTAAGCGGTAGGCTTGCATTAAATCCAGCGGTTTTAGTAGACCATATAATCCACTTAGTATTCTGAGGTGGTCTTGTGCGTAGTCAATATCTTGTTGGCTTAGGGAGTACGCATCCAAGCCGGTATAAACATCGCCCATAAAGGTAAAAACTGCTGGGCGGCTATTGTCTACCGAATGTGACTTTTCCCAGGCATGGTAGCGTTCCACATTAAGCGTGGCTAATTTGTCGCTGAGCTTCATTAAGGACGCGATCTGTGCGGGTGTATAAGGCTTTATGGTGTCGATCAGCTGCTGTGATTGTGTTAAAAAGCGTGGCTGGCTATACCCACTGACGCTTGGTGTAGAGGTTGTGTCCAGTGTTTTTGCTGGTGATATTAAGAATTTCATAGGGATTCCATCGGCTCAATTGTTGCGTTTGTTAAAGATTATCCATAGAGTGTCGATAGATATCTAGAGGATGCTGCAATAGAGATAGGTTATGAATGATAATCTGATACCTTTTCCGAACATTAAACGTGTATCAAGTGCGCCTTCAGAGAGGGCGACCTCCAATAGTGAGCTGATCGAATTACGGGCGGCCTTTGATCGCGCCCGAGCTGAGTGGCCAATTGAAATAGCCGAGCTGCCAGAAGAAAATAAAATATATTCCCATAATAAAAAATAATCATGTAACACACAGCTGTTGAGTGTGTTTGCCAAGGATGCCTTTTGCATGTTTGCTTTTCTAATTCGCCATTCGTTGTTGTGTATGTTTTTGGCGGCCGTTTTAGGCTTTGTGTTCCCCTCGCTGTCATTGAAAATATTTCCTTTCTTACCTTTTGTGTTGTTCTTCCTGATGGCGCTGACCTTGCTTGGTATAAAACAAGCTGAATTAATTAGCAGGCTGAAAAATATAAAAGTATGGCTCTATGCAGGTTTGCATGCCGTGTTTTATATGTTGCTTATTGGTCTTATTGGGTGGCTTTTTGCAGCGAATAGCGCATTGCAGTTGGCGATGGTTGCGGTGGCGGCAACTGGCTCATTATTTGCGACCCCTGCGATTGTGAGAGCGCTAGGATTTGATAGTGTAGAGGCGATGGCGATGACCATAGCGACAACATTATTACTGCCGCTGGTTATCTTTGTTACCTTGCTCATTTATCAAGGGGACAGTGTTCATCTTGACCTTGTGGCGTATTTTCTGCGCCTGGTTATTTTTGTCTTTGGCCCGATGGCATTTTCATTTTTTGTACACTGGTTCGCACCTCGGGAAGCGCTTGATCGACTCTTGGTGAAAATTTCTCCTTACACCATTTTATTAGTGTTTGCTTTTCCTTTCGGACTTATTGGTAGTTTTCGTGTTTTGTTTGACCATGACCCGTTAGCGGCATTGAATTATTTGTTGGTTGCTTCTGGATTGTGCGCGTTCTTCTTTGTTGTTTCATTGTTCGCTTATTGGCGTTTCGGTAAAGAAATCGCATTAACCGCTGCGATTACATCTGGTAATAGAAATGTATTATTGACCTACAGTATCGCCGGTGCATTATTAGGTCCCGCCTTTCTACCTCTCGCTGGCGCCTTACAGCTACCCACTTCGCTTCTACCGGTGATTACTCGCTGGCTAAATAAGAAATTGTAACCCTTTATTCTGTCTCTATATGTTTCGCTGACTGGGGAATTTTAGAGGCTTAATTGGCTGCTATAGAAAGCCAATTTTAGAGGCTTAAGATAATAAAAAGAGATCATTCGCTAGGTAAAGCGAGTGATCTCTTTTTAGTTTAGAAGCTAAGACTAGTGTTCTTGCGGTAAAGGCAGGGCTTTTAGTCGATCGCTGGCTTGATTAAGGCTGACCAGCATGATGTCTTGGCTAGCTTTAATGTCGCCCATTGCTTTAAGTAGGCGGCTAAGCTCTGCTAGAGCTTCGCTTTGGCTATCTAGAGCAAATGCGTGTTCGTAATAGTCTTTTGCTTTTCCCCAGAGGCTCAGAGATTGGCTTAAGCGCCCGCAGACGAGCAGTAAGTTGGCACTGTTAGGTTCTTTTTTTAGCCAGTTTTCACAGTTGGCTAATAGTTTTTTAGCGGCTAATTCTCTTAAATTTCCGTACTCATAGATGAGCGCTTCTGACCACTTGTTGTTAAGGCTGTGACGGATGAAACTTTCGGCTTTCTCTTCATCGTTAAAGCTAATCAGAGTTTGTGCATAAAGTTGGCGCATATGATCGTCTTGCGACAAAGTATCAAGTTTGTTCCAAAGGGCTTCCACATCAGCGACAAGCTCTTTATTGCTTTCCCCTAATTTATTGCGAAAGTTAATTTTATTTAACAGGGCTAAAAAAGCGTTCTTCTCAATATCGAGCATGTTCTCATTGTCGAAAATACCTTCTCTTTTCAGGGTAGGGGTAAGTTCGAATAGGGCATCCCAGTCTTTTAGCTTGGTGTAAACGGCAACCAGCATTTTTAGTATTTGACGGTGCTTAGGTTTTAGCTTTTGCAAGCGCAATAAAGAAGCGAGGGCGCCTTCATAATGGCCTTGTCTCATTTGTATTTGGCTTTGCGCAAAACCAATCGCAAATTCGGCTTCAGGGGTGGACTGATGAGCGGTTCTCAGTAATGTTTTGGAGCGCTCATGCTCTTCTTGTTCGCTGGCAGCATAGGCGGCACCAATGTAATTAATGAGAGGATAAGATACATTGTTCGCGCTGTTTGTGAGCAGCTTTTCAGCTTTTCGCCAGTTGCCACCCACTAACTCTAGCATGCCACGAATGGTGTTTTTGGTGGCTCGTTTTGTGGCCAAGCTGTCGGTTAACTTAGACAAGGAACTGCTGGGGCGCAGCAAGACGAAGAGAATGCGTTTCACCCAGCTCAGCACAAATAAGGTGATGATGATAGCTACCACCAGTACCCATAAGCTGGTCTCTAGGGTAACACCGTTATAGGCAATCAAGACGTAGCCACTGTCTTGGCGCATAAGTAAACCGAGTACACCACCTATTGCCATCATAATGACGAGAATAAAGAGAAGTTTTCTCATGCTCCTGCTCCTTTCTCTGTGGTGTCGGTGACATTTTGATTGATTTCATCAGCGGGGGCAGCGGCATCATCCGAAGTGTTCACCTGGTCGCTCTGCTGAGGTGATGTTGGTCGAGCGTTCCACTGTTTCATCATTTTTTTCATGGCCGTGAGCGAGTCTCGAGGTTGTGGCAGCTCCGGATTAGGATTCACTTGTTGTAGTGAGGTAAGGCTGGTCATAAACGCAATGACCTTTTGGGAACGAGTGTCAAAATGTGCATTGATGGCATCTGCGACACGGGATAAGGCTTTCTGATAGATGGATGATTCACCTTTTACCAATGCCACTTGCGCTACGTCAATTTGCAACTGTAAACCGGTCACTAGCTCTTGGTATTCAGCAGGAGGTAATAGGGTTTTAATCGGTGTGTGATTGTAGTTAATCACCACCAAAGATTTGATAGAGTCCCAGATGCTGGTTAGCGTGTTTGTTACTTGTGTAGAGGTTTGCTCTAGCTTTCCTTGGGCTTCTGCTTGGTTGTTTGCTTGCCACTTTTTAGAAGGTTCTCTTTGTGGCAGAGAGCTGACTTGATCGTATAACGCGCCAAGTTGTAAATAGCGCCCTTCAACATCAAAGTGACTGGTTGATTTCAGTGCTTGTATGTCTTTGGCGATGGCCTTGCGAGCGTCAAAGAAAAGCGGGTCTTCTAATTCTGCAAGAATGTCATCCGCATTTTTTAATAGGGCTTCTGCGCCATTAAGGTCCGCTTCTAATAAGACGCGTTGGTTTGCTAGGCGTACTAGGTATTCCGCTTCTGCTAGTTTCCAATCTTCTTTGTTCGCGCTGTTTATTTGTCGAATGCGATTCTCAAGTGTTTGCAGTTGTGTTTGCTGCTTGCTTTGTTGCGCTTGCAATGACGAGGTTTGTTGTAGCGAATGCTGCTCGGCTTGTGACACTTGTTCGGACAGTTCGGTTAATTGGTTGTGGTTTTGATTGTGACTCTCAAGCTCTGTTGTTATCTTGGCCTGTTGTTCTTTTACTAGCTGTAGCTGGCTTTGTGTGCTGTTTTGTTGGCTTTGATAAAATAGCCACCCACTTGCACCTAAAGCGACGATAGAGATAACAATTGAAGTCGCAATTAATGCTTTTGGTAGAGGCGCGAGAGCGAGAGTGCTGTTCGACGGTTCCTTTGTCGTATTTTGAGAATTTTCGCTATTAGCTACATCGTGTTCTGAAGTGTGCTTATTAGTCTCTGTCATTCTGTTGTCCTGTGTGAAATTCCGTCGCCGCTATTAGACTAGCGTCATCTGCGCCATTTGCGCAAATAGCATTGCGCCAACCCATGTTTATTGCCAAGGTGTTTACTCTCTCGCTTGGTGTTAATAGTAGGCGCGATTTTAAGCTTGGCTTGAATTGCTCGATATAGCTGTTTAAATTGATTAAGTTTTCACCGCTAGTGGTCCATATTAAGTCAATATCGGGTAATAGGGTGAAAGTTTGCGCGTGATATATCGGCTTTCTTCTTTCATAGAGAGAAAGATAGCGTACTTGTGCGCCTCTTTTCTCTAGCTGTTCAGCTAATTCTGGGCGACCGCCTTCTCCTCGCACAATGAGTACCTTCATATTGCGCATTTTGACGGGCTTTAACCAGTCAAGAAGCGCTTCAGTTGTGTGTCCAGGGTTGGCGATAGCTGGTATGTTTTCTGCAATAAGGGTGTCGGTTGTGCCTTTTCCAATACCTATCCAGTGGGTGTTAGCGGGTAGCATGGGCCAGCATTCATCCAGCCATTCTGCAGCGGCCCGCGCCGCATTCTTACTGACAAAAATTACGTATTGATATTCATCGATATTAAATATTTGTGAGCGAATGGCCGCGACTTTACTGGCTTCGTTAATGGGGGTTATCTCTAACATTGGAAGCGGTACAGCATTAAAGCCATGCGCATTCGCGTGTGCACAGCTTAGGGCGTTTTCTGGCTCCGGCCGAGTGATCAGTATGGTTAATTTACTCACCGCGATTCATTGCCTTCTATCACTGGGTTGTTAATCATAAATAGCAGCAAGAATGCGGTCAGCACCTTGGGCTAATAAATCATCGGCAAGCTGGATGCCTAGTGATTTCGCATCGTGTTTGTTGCCACGAATTTCACTGGTGATCATGTTTTTTCCATCAGGGCTGCCAACTAAGCCACGGACCCATAATTGGTCATCAGTGAGTGTCGCAAAGCAAGCAATAGGTGCTTGGCAACCGCCGTTCAAATGCTCATTAACCGCTCGCTCTGCAGTAACGCGAATGGCGGTTTCTTCATGTTGAAGAGGCGCTAGTAACTTGAGTGTTTCTAGATCGTCAGAGCGGCATTCTATTCCCATGGCGCCTTGTCCGCCTGCTGGTAAGCTGATGGTGTCAGGAATTCGTTGTTGAATACGGTCTTGCATTTCAAGGCGGATCAGCCCCGCTGTTGCTAGGATAATGGCATCGTATTCGCCGTTATCTAGTTTTCTTAAGCGGGTGTTCACGTTGCCACGTAGATCTTTGACGACTATGTCAGGGCGGTGCATGCGCAGCTGGCAAGAGCGGCGTAAACTGGAGGTGCCTACAACGCTGCCAATTGGTAACTCGTCAGCGGATGAAAACTGGTTGGAGACAAAGGCATCGCTTGGGTCTTCGCGCTCGCAAATGACGGCAAGGCCTAACCCTTCAGGGAACGCCATAGGAACATCCTTCATCGAATGTACCGCAATGTCTGCACGGCCATCGAGTAGTGCGCTTTCTAGTTCTTTGACAAAGAGCCCTTTGCCGCCAATTTTTGACAGGGGTGAATCTAAAATTTGATCGCCTTTGGTTGTCATGCCAAGCAACTCGATCTTGATGTTAGGGTAAAGGGATTCGAGTTGGGCTTTTACTGTATTTGCTTGCCATAGCGCGAGTTGGCTTTCACGTGTAGCGATCACGATTTTGTCTTTCACATTATCTCCTAGTAAGGCGTCGGAAGAAAAAGCATTCTTCATTGAGATTTATTGCCTTAATCATACGCGTTAAGGGCTAGGTCGTCATCCTTCCGAGCTTTATAAGTAGCGGCGCTTAAGGTACTCTTGGCAGCTGTTTGAATTTGTGTGGGAACTGATTGAATGACTGATACTAATAAAACCACGAACCAGCAATGGGGTGGTCGCTTTTCTGAGCCTGTAGATGCTTTTGTTGCACGTTTTACTGCTTCTGTTGAATTTGATCAACGTATGGCAAAACAAGACATCCAAGGCTCTATTGCGCACGGGACTATGCTTGCGAAAGTGGGCGTTTTGACAGAGGATGAGCGTGATCAGATTATTCAGGGGTTGACGGAAATTGAAGAAGAAATCGCCCGTGGTGAGTTTGAATGGTCGGTTGAGTTAGAAGATGTGCACATGAACATTGAAGCACGCCTAACTCAGAAAATTGGTATTACTGGTAAGAAACTTCACACTGGCCGTTCACGAAATGACCAGGTGGCGACAGATATCCGCCTATACATGCGTGATGAAGTCGACTTCTTGTTAGAAGAAGTAACACGTTTACAGCAAGGTATTTTGAGCCTAGCGGAAAAAGAAGCCGATACTATTATGCCTGGCTTTACGCATTTGCAAACGGCGCAACCTGTTACATTTGGCCATCATCTTATGGCTTGGTATGAAATGATGCAGCGTGATTATGAGCGTCTAGTTGATTGCCGTAAGCGTATTAATATTTTGCCATTGGGCGCCGCTGCCTTGGCTGGCACAACCTACCCAATCGATCGCAACATGACAGCTGAGTTGCTGGGCTTTGAGCGTCCAACCTATAACTCTTTAGACTCTGTTAGTGATCGCGATTTCGCCATTGAGTTTACCTCCGCAGCGTCTATTATCATGATGCATATGTCACGTTGGGCAGAAGAAATGGTGATGTGGGCGTCTGCTCAATTTAACTTCATCTACTTACCAGATCGCTTCTGTACTGGTTCATCTATTATGCCGCAGAAGAAAAACCCAGATGTACCAGAATTAGTACGAGGCAAAACAGGCCGAGTTTATGGGCATCTAATGGGATTGCTTACATTGATGAAGTCTCAATGTTTGGCTTACAACAAGGATAACCAAGAAGACAAAGAGCCTTTGTTTGATACGGTTGATACCTTGAAAGGTTCATTACGTGCTTTTGCCGATATGATCCCAGCTATCGAATCTCGTAAAGAACATATGTATGAAGCGGCACGCCGTGGTTTTTCTACTGCAACGGACTTGGCGGATTACCTAGTGCGTCAAGGTGTTGCGTTTCGTGATGCCCACGAAGTAGTCGGTAAGGCGGTTGGCTATGGCGTGAAAGAAGGCAAAGATTTGTCAGAGATGACCTTAGAAGAATTGCAATCTTTCGGTTCTATGATTCAAGCTGATGTGTTTGATGTGCTGACGCTAGAAGGCTCTGTTGCAGCTCGAGACCATATCGGTGGTACCGCGCCTGCACAAGTGCTAAGTGCGGTAGCTCGTGCTAAGCAGGAGTTAGCGGCACGTTAACTTGTTTCGCGACTGACTAAAAATAAAAACGGCGCTTTAATGCGTCGTTTTTATTTCTCCAGAGTGAAGGGTGAGTCAGGGCCAAGTAACTCATTCGTGAGCATGCTTGGACTGATGTTGAGTTCGAAATGGAATGATTTGTCTTTTAAACCGCAGCCATCAAACACAATTGCCCAGCTGTCTTTGCTGGAGTCTTTAGGTATTCTCCAGCAAACCCCTTTTATATTAACGTAGCGCGTTCCATCGGCATCCTCAGTAATAGGGTAGTTCGTTTCTTGTTGAGTGCCTTTTAAATATTCTTTTTGTGCTTGCTTTGAAGCGGCGATTTTTTTCTGTAGTTCTGCTGAAAATATTTTTTGGGTTGCTTTCGACTCTACGTTAGGTGAAAGAGAAAAGTGCGACAGGTCCAATAAAGAAGCCTTAGTGGAAACATCTCCTGTAACGCCCTGGTCTGGTGCTTTGATGCTTTCAGCCAAAGGCGGTGGTGTGGATGTGCTGGGTGTTTTGTTGTTCGTTGCTGTGTTGTCGGGACGCTCTTCCTGTGGGGCGGGCGTACTTGCTGTCATTGTGGAATGAGAGGCTGGATCGAGTTGCTGTTGCTCCTTTTGATTAGGAAGGCTTGGTTGCTCGATGAAAGTAACTTCTAGTTCATGCTTGCTTGGGGAGTTGTGCTTTTCAAAAATCTCAAAATTACCGTAGGTGTTGAGCAAAAAAATGACAACAAAATGCAGACCAAGCGCAGTGGCCAATGCGATAGTCCATGATGGTATGTTGCGTTTGTATTTCTTAGCCAAAGCGTTTGCTCACCTGTCGTTTAAAAAAGTAACCGCGATTTTGTCTGCTTACTTATCTAACTTGATGTAAATATAGCAAATTCAAGGTCAATGAAATTATTTAATGGTAAAGAATATTTACTTTAAATGCTGCTCTAGGGTTGGGAAACATCTAGCCTACAAGTATACTGTTAGCATCAAAAATTTAAGAGATTAAGACGATGTTCAAATGTTTTTCAGTACTTATTTTGGCGGTGTTTCTAACGGCCTGTGGTAATAAAGGCCCTCTTTATTTGCCAACCGATAAAGCTGCATCTCAACAAGAATCGTCTGCTAATTGAGGATCCCCTTTTGGACTTTTTTAACTATAAAAATCAGCTACTGCAAGCAGAAGATGTTGCATTAACCGATATCGCTCAAGAATATGGTACGCCGTGTTATGTCTACTCACGAGCAACATTAGAGCGTCATTATTCTGCTTATGCTGATGCTTTTGCGTCTCACCCTACACTGATTTGTTATGCGGTAAAAGCGTGTTCAAATATCGCGATTTTGAATGTGCTTGCTCGCTTGGGTTCTGGCTTTGATATTGTGTCTGTTGGCGAATTGGAGCGCGTACTCAAAGCAGGTGGTGATCCTGCTAAAGTGATGTTCTCGGGATTAGGTAAACAGGCAGCAGAAATGCGTCGAGCCCTTGAAGTTGGCATTCATTGTTTCAACGTAGAGTCAGAAGCGGAGTTGTACCGACTGGATCAAGTCGCTGGAGAAATGGGTAAAGTAGCACCAGTGTCATTACGTGTTAATCCAGATGTGGACGCCAAAACGCACCCTTATATTTCAACAGGCTTGAAAGAAAATAAGTTTGGCATTGACATTAAAGATGCGGTTCGCATCTATCAAATCGCCCACACATTACCGAATCTAAATGTAATGGGGGTTGATTGTCATATTGGCTCACAATTGACTGAACTAAAGCCTTTCCTTGATACGTTTGACCGTTTGATTGGATTGGTTGATCAGCTTGCTGACGTGGGTATTGAGATCAAACACCTAGATTTAGGGGGTGGCTTAGGCGTACGTTATCGTGATGAAGTGCCGCCAGAACCTGCTGAGTATGCTCAATTGGTACTAGAAAAAGTCAAAGGTCGTAATGTTACCTTAGCGTTTGAGCCTGGTCGTTCTATTGCTGCTAACGCAGGGGTTTTATTGACCCAAGTAGAGTTCCTAAAATGCACGCCACACAAAAATTTTGCGGTTATTGATGGTGCGATGAATGACCTAATTCGTCCTTCTTTATACAGTGCTTGGATGGATATTGTGCCTGTTTCTTTGGCGCCAACGTCAGAAGGCCAGCGCAGTTATGACCTTGTTGGGCCTATTTGTGAAACAGGTGACTTTCTTGGTAAAGACCGTGAATTAGATATTCAGGCCGGTGATTTGTTGGCTGTTCGTTCCGCGGGTGCTTATGGCTTTACTATGTCATCTAACTATAACAGCCGAAACAGAGCGGCTGAAGTGATGGTTGATGGTGATAAAACACATCTTATTCGCGCTCGTGAGACAATAGAGCATCAATTAGCCGGCGAGCAAGTGTTGCCCGACTAAGGAGCCCATTGTGTTATTGAAATTTACTAAAATGCATGGCCTCGGCAATGATTTTATCGTCGTCGATGCCGTGTCGCGCAAAGTGTTTTTTAACCAAAAACAGATACAGCGCTTAAGTGATCGTAATTTTGGTATTGGCTTTGATCAACTCTTGATGGTTGAGCCGCCGACCAATCCCGACATGGATTTTCGCTACCGTATCTATAATGCTGATGGCTCTGAAGTGGAGCATTGTGGCAATGGCGCACGTTGTTTTGCAAAGTTTGTCTTGGATCGCGAATTAACGAATAAGCATATTATCAATGTAGAAACCAAGGGCGGCCAAATACAACTTCGTGTTGTCGATGGTGGGCTAGTGACAGTAGACATGGGTGTGCCGAGTTTTGATCCGGCAGCATTACCTTTTAGTGCTGAGCCAGCAGAAGGGCTTTATCATTTGGAGGCGGGGGGCAAAGAACATTTTATTACGCCTGTTTCGGTGGGTAACCCTCATGCCGTGTTGCGTGTTGATGAATTGCGAGACGAAGAAGTCGCAACCATGGGGGCCTTGATAGAGTGCCATGAAAGGTTTCCGCAAAAGGTGAATGTCGGCTTTATGCAGGTTCTTAATGAGCAGGAAATAAACCTTCGTGTTTATGAGCGCGGCGCAGGTGAAACCCAAGCGTGCGGGACTGGTGCGTGTGCTGCGGTTGTGGCTGGTATTAAGCAAGGCTGGTTAGGTGCAAAAGTGACAGCGCATTTACGCGGTGGTGACTTGCATATAGAGTGGCAAGGTGAAGGACACCCTATTCTTATGACGGGGCCTGCTGAAAAAGTTTTTGAAGGTCAGATCTATCTATAGAGGTCTTATGAACGAAGCGGAAGTTATTCAGTATCTATCAAATAAGCCGGATTTTTTTGTGAAAAATCCTGAGTTGTTGGAAAGCTTGACGCTTCCGCATCCTGTTCATGGCGGTGTTATTTCTTTGCTGGAATATCAAGTGTCCTTGTTAAGAAAGTCTACCGCAGAGTATCGGCGCGAGTTTGATCGCTTGATCGAAGTAGCTCGAGAAAATGAAGCCATCATGCAAAAAACACGGCGTTTTATTTTGGCTGGATTAGATTGCACATCCTTGGATGACTTTGCGGTTGTTGTGGATGATATGGTGCGCGATGACTTTTCCGCTTCCTGTCACGCCTTTGTCTTGTTTGGCGAAGGTTATGATACGGCTATTCGTTGTTGTTCTGATGGTGATGTGGCGGCTAATTTGTCGAGCATTACCAAAATGAAACAGTCAGCTTGTGGTGCTTTAGCTAAAAAAGAGCTTGTCTATTTGTTTCAAGAGGATGCCTCAAAGATTAAGTCTCATGCAGTGATGCCAATCATCTCTTTGCGCAAAGGCAAAAAGCAGGTTGCTGGGGTATTAGTGTTAGGGGCGGCTTCCAAGGAGACGTTTGCGAAGAAGAAAGAAACCTTGTTTCTTGAGCATATAGCTGAGTTGTTAAATGTCCTAATTCAAAGGCTTTCGTCATGAAAAAAGTAGTAGCGTTCGACCTAGATAACACATTATGGGATGTGGATCCTGTGATTATCCGGGCTGAATACGCCATGGAGTCTTGGTTTGAGGAGCGTTTCCCTGGCTTTGATGCTCTGTACCCTTTTGCAGTACGACAAGAAATACGCAACGCTTTAGTGGTTGAGCAGCCCGCCTTGTTAGCGAACATTTCAGCGGCCCGTTACGAAGTGTATAAAAGTGCGTTGAAGCAGTTTGGCTTGCCAACTGAAGAGGCTGATTCTGTTGCTCAGGCTGCGTTATCCCACTTTTCTGAGTGGCGTCAAAAAGTAGATCTCTATCCACACGTGAAACAAGTATTAGAAACGCTTCATGCTGATTATTCGCTGGTGGCGATTACCAATGGTAACGCTGACGTGTTTCATCCTTATGTGGGAATTGGTCATTATTTTGATTTTGCACTTCGTGCTGACCAAGTGGGTGTTGCGAAACCAGATAGCCAATTGTTTGAGATGGCAGCCGAGAAAGCGGGGGTGTCGGCAGAGCATATAGTGCACATTGGAGACCACCCGATAGATGATGTCGCTGGTGCAGCCAAAGCGGGAATTAAAAGTATTTGGTTCAACCGACATGGTGCTAGACGTTGGAATGACAGTTGGCCTCTACGCTCGGATATTGAAGTGCATTCCGTATTGGAGTTGCCAGCAGCAGTGCGCTTGCTGCTGTCATAGGGCTTTTCTATCACCTTAGTAGGTGGAACTCATTTTTACCCAAATAGTTTAGTGTTACACTAGGTCTATTCATTAGTTAAAACAGATTTTAAGGAAATTTTTATGAGTGATAATACTGTTCACATTACCGATGCTCAATTTTCAGAAGAAGTATTGAATTCTGATGTGCCTGTCATTGTAGATTTTTGGGCTCCTTGGTGTGGTCCTTGTAAAATGATTGCACCAGTGTTGGAAGATGTTGCAGAAGAGTTCGCTGGTAAAGTAAAAGTAGTGAAGTTGAATGTTGACGAAAATACTGAAACAGCACCTAAGTACAACGTACGTGGTATTCCAACTTTGTTAGTAGTGAAAGGTGGTGAAGTGGTAGCAACTAAAGTTGGTGCGGTTTCTAAATCTCAACTGGTTGAGTTTGTAAACGGCGCTATCTAATATAGTGCGCGGTTTGGTTTGATAAAAAAAGCAGCTCTCGGGCTGCTTTTTTTGTTTTTATACTTGGCTGTTTATTAGTCTTTTAAAAGAGCGAGGCGCTGCGAAAACTCTGCAGAGTTTGAGTTGGTTAAAGCCGCAATGACATTTTGTGCATAGGGTAGATATTTTTTCAGCTCAGCCTTTGGCATTGGGTCATCATTAGGGAGTTTTACCGTTACAGGGTTTTTGTGAACGCCATTCACTCTAAATTCGTAATGTAAGTGTGGTCCTGTAGCCCAGCCGGTTTGTCCGACATAGGCGATCACGTTTCCTTGCTTGACTCTTTTGCCTTTACGCATGCCACGAGCAAACCCGCGTAAGTGGGCGTACAGTGTTTGGTAGCCTTTGCCGTGATTGATGATAACGACGTTACCATAGCCATTTTGCTTTCCTGCAAAGGATACTTTTCCATCACCTGCCGCTTTTACTGGGGTGCCACTGGCTGCGGCGTAGTCGACTCCTCGATGAGGGCGGCTTGTTTTAAAAATTGGGTGTAATCTGTTGGGGTTAAACTTAGATGAAATGCGTGTGAAATCAACCGGAGTTCGGATGAAAGCTTTGCGCATTGCTAGGCCATCTGGTGTGTAATAGTTAGCCCCTTTTTTTGTTTCATAGCGTATGGCTTGAAAAGTGCGGCCATTATTGATGAATTGCGCAGCTAAAATATTGCCGTTGCCGATTTTTTCGCCATCAAGGGATTTCTCTTCATACAGTAGACTAAAGCGATCGCCTTTACGGATGTCTAAGGCGAAATCAATGTCCCAGCCAAAAATATTGGCCAGCTCTATTAATAGTGGCTGATCTATTTTTGCGTTCATGCCATCAACAAACAATGAGTTATGAATAACGGCTTCTTTGTATGTTTGGGAAATATCTGGGGTTCTGTTGATTTCAGCTCGGTCAAATTGGCTCTCGCTACGCTTGAAGTGAATGCTCTGTAAGCGATTTATAACCAAGGTGATGTCTTGCAGAGTGCCCGATGGTTGTTTGATTGAAAACTCTAAGTGTTGGCCTGGTCTCATGCGTAACAAGCTTTTTTGCTTTTTATCGGCGTTTGATACCTTATAAATATCGTTGGCGGAAACTTGGTAGCGAGAGAGTACCTTGGAAAGCGAGTCACCTTCTTTGATTTGTACAGAATGCTTTTCAAGGGTGAATTTGGGTCTTGGAGGCGCTGCCAATTGATCCTCTAAGCGATTAGCTTGTGGTACTGAGCTTAATTGCACTTGTGGGTTGTTATCGACAGTCTGGCTACTGGCCTGGTTTGGCGGTGGCAAATTACTGTCAAACAAGCTTAGTTCAGACTCTTTAATAACTTGTGGCGTTATTTCTAAAGCTATGTTTTGTTTGTCTTTTGTTGCGCTGCTCGGAAAAGCAAAAAACACAATGGTCAGAAAGGCAAAGACAATGCCAATCAGTAAAAGATGTTTCGCTGGTATAAGTTTAGCCAAAATGAGTACCCAAAATTCTTTATTAAAGCCTTATAATCGTATCAACATTACTTTTATAATTGAATGCTTTAATAAAACTAACTCTTTAGGAAGTGGATCTAACAAATGACAGTAAGCAGTAACGACCTTTTAAACGACTTACAAGCTCGTGGGCTGATTGCCCAAATGACAGCAGAAGAAGAGCTTAAATCTCATTTGGCCAGTGGAAGTCGTACGCTTTATTGTGGTTTTGATCCGACCGCAGACAGCTTGCACTTGGGGCACTTGGTACCTTTGCTTGTACTAAAGCGCTTTCAAGATGCTGGCCATAACCCGATTGCTTTGGTTGGCGGTGCGACAGGATTGATAGGTGATCCAAGTTTTAAAGCAGCTGAGCGTCAGCTGAATACTTCGGATGTGGTCGCAAGTTGGGCTGAAAAAATTCGTGGCCAAGTGAGTCAGTTTGTCAAATTTGACGATGTGCCGAATCCAGCTAAGGTTGTAAATAACCTTGATTGGGCTGGTGAGATGAGCATGTTGGATTTCTTGCGTGATATTGGTAAGCATTTCTCAGTGAATGCCATGATTAACAAGGAATCAGTGCAGCAGCGTCTAAATAGAGAAGGTGCTGGTATCTCCTTTACTGAGTTTTCTTATGCTCTGTTACAAGGTATGGACTTCGCAGAGCTGAACCGTACTTATGATTGCACTATTCAAGTTGGTGGTAGTGATCAATGGGGAAATATCGTTGGTGGTATTGATCTGTCTCGCCGCCAAAATCAATCTCAAACATTTGGCTTGACGGTACCTTTGGTAACCAAGTCTGATGGTACTAAGTTTGGTAAAACTGAGTCTGGTGCGGTTTGGTTGGATGCCTCCAAAACCAGTCAATATGCTTTTTATCAGTTCTGGATGAATACTGCGGATGCAGACGTTTATAAATTTCTGAAATTCTTCACTTTCTTGAGCCTTGATGAAATTGATGCCATTGAGAAAACAGATAAAGAAAGTGCAGGCAAGCCTCAAGCGCAATCAGTTCTTGCACGAGAAGCAACAAAGCTGGTTCATGGCGAAGAAGGTTTACAAGCCGCTGAACGTATTACTAATGCTTTGTTTAGTGGTCAAGTTGATGAGTTGAGTGAGCAAGACTTAGCGCAAATTCAACTGGATGGTCTACCGAGTAGTTCACTGCAGGGCGTCGATCTAACAACAACCCCACTTACAACTTTATTGGCAGACGCGGGTTTGGCTGCAAGTGGTAAGCAAGTAAAAGATGCATTGCAGCGTAATTCTGTTGTTGTGAATGGCCAGGCTCAAGGGTTAGACAATAATATGGATGCGGCTACTATTTTTGCGGCAGAGCATGGATACTACAATAAGTATTTCCTAGTGAAGCTAGGTAAGAAAAAGCATCATTTGTTCGTTCTATAAGAGAGTCGACAAACTCTTGTGTAAAAGGGCGCTACGGCGCCTTTTTTTATGTCCGATTAAATTTATTAAAAAACTTAAAAAAGCGCTTGCACTAAAGTTTTTACGATGTATTATACGCACCCACTGACACGGACAACGACGCAAACAACGCTTTGCAACTTAGCTTGCTAAGTAAGTCGACCGACAAGTCAGACGCTCTTTAAAATAGATAATCAGATAATTTGTGTGGGCGCTCGCTGGAGTCTTCAGAAGGTCATCGCAGTTCGGTTTTACCGGAATGTAGTTGATCAAAAAAATTGAAGACTTACGAGAGTCAAACACGTCAATTCGCTTTATGTTGATTGTTCT